>REGQ01000049.1 GCA_004134985.1 Paenibacillaceae bacterium
CGCAGGGTCCTGGGAGAGTAGGACGTCGCCAAGCAGACAAAAACCACTGAGGATTTTTCCTTGGTGGTTTTTCTTTGTGTTTTGGCATTAGATAAATGCTGTTATTTGGCATTAGATAAATGCTGTTATTGTGCAGGATTTTATGCAAAATATGAAGCGTGGCGGGAAAAAAGATGCGATAAAGCAGCATTTATCCTAATAGATCCAGCAATTGAAGCATTATGGGTAAAAATCCTGTGTTTCTGCAGCAATTCCGGCCTAAGTGTGCTAATTTGGGTTGAAATCCTGCAATAATGCAGGATCAGTAAATAGCGGAACGAATAGCGGAGGGTTTGGCTGCATAAACCGAAGTTTCCAGCGACGATTGCAACTAGCAACGATGTCAAACCATGCTGGTTTAGGACGTTGATTTGGGACTTTTGTCGGTGGGTATTCTCCTAATTTTAAGCAGTTTTTGCCCCAAATCATTCCTCTGTTTCCATTGAAAATTTCAGTAACAGTATGCAGTTGACAAAGGCTGGGAATGCATTGCTTAGAATTCTTGACAGTCCCATACCCCTCTGATACTATTGCAATAATATGCATGCGTGAATAGAGAAACATGGAGCAAAGTATAGAAATAAACGAGCGCTTTGCTTCACCAAAACTAAGGAGGAACATACTTGTGTGGGAAACCAAATTCGCTAAGGAAGGGTTAACGTTTGACGATGTACTGCTAGTTCCCAGAAAATCGGACGTGCTGCCCAGGGAAGTGGATTTGTCTATTAAGTTGAGCGAAGCGGTGCAGCTCAATATTCCGCTGATTAGCGCTGGCATGGATACTGTCACGGAATCGGCTCTGGCAATTGCAATGGCCAGAGAAGGCGGAATCGGCATTATTCACAAGAATATGTCGATTGCAGAACAGGCTCAGGAAGTTGACCGGGTGAAACGTTCTGAGAGTGGCGTTATTACTAATCCGTTCTCGCTGACCCCGGATCATCATGTATATGATGCAGAAGAGCTGATGGGTAAATATCGTATTTCAGGTGTTCCGATTGTCGATGCAGACGGAAAACTTGTCGGTATTTTGACGAATAGGGATCTTCGTTTTGTTCATGATTATTCCATCAAAATCAGCGATGTCATGACCAAGGAAGAATTGGTCACAGCGCCGGTGGGCACGACTTTGCAGGAAGCGGAAGGTCTTCTTCAAAAGCATAAAATTGAAAAGTTGCCGCTAATTGATGAGAATAATACCCTTAAAGGTCTTATTACCATTAAAGATATTGAAAAGGCAATTCAATTCCCGCGCGCGGCTAAGGATCAGCAGGGACGTCTGCTGTGCGGCGCTGCGATTGGAATTTCAAAAGATACAGTGGAACGTGCGGCGGCATTGGTAGAAGCAGGTGTGGATGTATTGGTCGTCGATACGGCACATGGACACCAGCGCAATATTATTGAGGCTGTAAGGACGCTGCGTGCCACCTATGGCGAACTGACTATCATTGCTGGTAATGTAGCAACCGGAGAAGCTACGCGCGATCTGATTGAAGCTGGCGTGTCTGTCGTTAAGGTGGGCATTGGGCCGGGGTCGATATGTACAACCCGTGTTATCGCAGGAATCGGCGTTCCACAGATTACAGCTATCTATGATTGTGCATCGGTCGCCAGAGAATACAATATCCCGATTATTGCAGATGGAGGTATTAAATACTCCGGAGATATTACCAAAGCAATTGCAGCGGGCGCAAGTGCAATTATGATCGGAAGCCTGTTCGCTGGGACAGAAGAAAGTCCAGGCGAATCCGAGATTTATCAAGGCAGACGCTTCAAAGTATATCGGGGCATGGGTTCATTGAGCGCGATGAAGGCAGGCAGCAAGGATCGTTATTTTCAGGAAAATGAGAACAAGCTTGTTCCGGAAGGTATTGAGGGACGCGTTCCATACAAAGGTCCACTGGCTGATACGGTACACCAACTGATGGGTGGATTGCGTTCAGGAATGGGTTATTGTGGCACACACAATATTGATCAGCTGAAGAACGATACACAATTTGTACGTATTACCGGTGCAGGTTTGCGCGAGAGCCATCCTCACGACGTACAAATTACCAAAGAAGCGCCGAATTACTCGCTGTAGGAGCTAACAGGTCCGTAGGAGACAATGACACGGACAGGACGGACAGGGGGAAAGTGGTGACACTGCTCCTCTGTCCGTCCTTTTTTAAATAGAAGTGTAGTTGGTTTTCATGAATAAGCTGTTAACGTTTGGGTATAGGCCTGTGTTACAATATGGATAAGCGGGTGGATTACCGGTAGAAGGGAGAGGTATGTTTGAAACGAGAGCGACTGATCAGGCTGGGGAAGCCGGTCATTGCAGGATTTATGTCATTTTGGTTGTTATTGATGGTTTTGACAACAGCAGTGCATGCCGAGGGAGAAGATAATAAGGGGCATGTTGCCAATGAATTAGGTTTGGAGCTGCGCTCTGCGATTTTGATGGATGCGGACACCGGCCAGATTTTATTCGAGGCGAATGCGGAAGTAGCGCTCCCACCGGCAAGCATGTCCAAGATGATGACAGAATTCATTGTAATGGAAGAAATTAAAAGCGGCAAATTGAAACTGGATGATATCATTACGGTAAGAGAAAATGCGGCGACTACAACGAGACAAGGCTCGCATGTCTTCTTAGCGCTTAACGACAAACATACCGTTGAAGAACTTTTAATTGCTATGGCTGTCGGCTCAGCGAATGATGCTTCAATTGCACTTGCAGAGCATATTTCTGGCACGGAAGAAGCCTTCGCCAAGCGGATGAATCAGACGGCCAAGGATTTGGGACTGGAGACGGCGCATTTCATTAATGCAACAGGACTTAGCCGCAATGATTTGGGTGAAAAGTATCAGCCGGCGTCCATTGATGGCGAGACGATCATGTCAGCCAAGGACTCCGCAATGCTGGCCTATTATATTTTAAAGGAACATGAAGACTTCCTGAAATACTCAAGTATAACAAAGTATAAATTCCGCGAGCGTGATCAGGGTGAATTGACCAATATCAACTGGATGCTGGAAGGCAACAAAGAAAGTTCAGCATTAAAGGGCTTTGCTTATGAGGGTATGGACGGTATGAAAACAGGCCATACCAAACAAGCGAAGTATTGCTTTACGGGCACAGCCAAGAGAGGCGATATGCGCCTGATCAGTGTGGTTATGGGTACTGATTCCGACAAAAAGCGTTTCTATGAAACAGCCAAGCTGTTGGACTACGGCTTCGACAATTTCGAGAAGAAGACCATTGTTTCTTCTAAGGAAACGGTGGAATCCTACGAAACGGTTAAAGTAAAAAAAGGTGTCGACACTTCGGTGCCGATCGTTACGCAATCCGATGTTTCTTTCCTCGTGAAGAAAGGTGCACCGACAACTGTAACGGTATCGGAAAGCAGCTTGAAGGAGACCGATGAAGTGCTTGCTCCAATTGAAGCAGGGGCAGTTGTTGGCACGGTTACTTTCAAATATACGGATGAGGCTGGAAAAGAGCTTACCAAAGAGGTAAATCTTGTGACGACGGAAGAAGTTAAGAAAGCAGGCTGGTTCCGTTTGATGTTCCGCGGAATTAAAGACTTCTTCGTTAATTTGTTTAACGGAATTGTTGATTTATTCTAGTGGGAATCATCTGCTAATGCTTGTCGATTGGCGCAGGTTCATGTAAAATTATATGTTAGAGATATAGCGGAAGCTCTACAATTTTAAGGAGGCAGAAAGTTAATGGAGACTGGAACATCGCGGGTTAAACGCGGAATGGCAGAAATGCAAAAAGGCGGCGTCATCATGGACGTCATGAGCGCTGAGCAAGCAAAAATCGCTGAAGCAGCTGGTGCAACAGCTGTTATGGCCCTGGAACGCGTTCCTTCGGATATTCGTGCAGCTGGCGGTGTAGCGCGGATGGCTGACCCGACTATTGTGGAGCAAGTAATGCAAGTGGTATCGATCCCTGTCATGGCTAAAGCAAGAATCGGCCATTTCGTTGAAGCTAAAGTATTGGAGTCCATGGGTGTGGACTATATTGATGAGAGTGAAGTACTGACACCTGCCGACGAGATTTTCCACATCGAAAAGAAGGATTTCACTGTGCCTTTCGTTTGTGGAGCGAAGGATCTGGGCGAGGCGCTTCGCCGTATTCAAGAGGGCGCATCGATGCTTCGCACAAAAGGCGAGCCTGGAACAGGCAACATCGTTGAAGCGGTTCGTCACCTCCGTCTAATTAACGGACAAATTCGCAAAGTTCAAAACCTTTCGAAGGACGAGCTGTATGTTGAAGCCAAAAACCTGGCCGTTCCTTATGAACTGCTGTTGAATGTACATGAGACTGGCAAGCTGCCGGTAGTTAATTTCGCAGCAGGCGGCGTAGCAACGCCAGCCGATGCGGCATTGATGATGCATCTTGGCGCTGACGGCGTGTTCGTTGGTTCTGGTATTTTTAAATCCGACAATCCGGAGAAGTTTGCACGGGCGATTGTTGAAGCTACAACACACTTTACAGATTATAAGCTCATCACAGAAGTGTCCAAAAACTTGGGCACGCCAATGAAGGGCATTGATATTAAACAGCTGCATGCATCTGAACGGATGCAGGATCGCGGATTGTAAGAGCAGAAAGAAGGCATGCTATATGAAAATCGGTGTCCTCGCCCTGCAGGGCGCAGTGGCGGAGCATCTTCGAAGTATTGAACTTGCAGGTGCTGAAGCTGTTGCGGTGAAAAGAACGGAGCAGCTCGCCGAGCTTGGGGGCATCATCATTCCTGGCGGCGAGAGTACGACAATCGGCAAGCTGATGCGTCAATATGGTTTTATCGATGCGCTTCAGCAATTTTCTGCACAAGGGAAGCCGATATTCGGCACTTGCGCAGGTCTTATCGTACTGGCTGAGCGTATCGAAGGACAGGAAGATGCGCATCTGAAGCTAATGGATATGACGGTGGCCCGCAATGCTTTTGGACGTCAGAGAGAAAGTTTTGAAACGGATCTTGAGGTAAAGGGAATTGAGGAGCGAGTACGGGCCGTATTTATCCGCGCGCCGCTTATCAAGGAAGTTGGGTCCAGCGTTGATGTGCTCTCCAGTTACAACGGGGAGATCGTGACAGCCAGGCAAGGGCATCTGCTTGCCTGTTCCTACCATCCTGAGCTGACGGACGATTTCAGTCTGCATGCCTATTTCCTGGCGATGGTGAATGAGGCTGCTAATAGCAAATAATTTTGCTCTCCATAAGAGAGGGGTTCGTGTTTTGTGTTAGACATCAAGCGATTGAGAAATGAGTTTGAATCCGTACAAACCGGCTTGTCCAATCGGGGCAAACAACTGGATTTAATAGCCGGCTTTACAGAACTGGATGCGAAGTGGCGCGAGATGCTCCAGGAAAGTGAGCAATTAAAGAGCCGCCGCAATTCTGTATCACAGGAAGTGGCGAAACTCAAGAAATCAGGACAAAACGCAGATGCGCTTATCGTAGAAATGCGTGAAGTCGGTGATCGGATTAAAGTGCTGGATGAACAAATTCGTGCCGCTGAAACCGAAATCAACGAGCTTGTGCTAGCCATCCCGAATGTGCCGCACAGCAGTGTTCCAATCGGCAAGTCCGAGGAAGACAATGTCGAGGTACGCCGGATCGGCGAGCCGCGCACATTTGATTTTGAACCGAAGCCCCATTGGGAATTGGCGCATAATCTTGGCATTCTTGATTTTGAAGCAGCCTCTAAAGTGACAGGATCGCGCTTCGTGTTTTATCGTGGATTAGGAGCCAGGCTTGAGCGTGCACTGATGAGCTTCATGATGGATCTCCACAGTGATAAGCATGGCTATGAGGAAGTGCTTCCACCCTATATTGTCAATCGCGACAGTCTGGTGGGTACAGGGCAGCTTCCAAAGTTCGAAGAGGATTTATTCAAACTGGCGAACACCGACTATTATTTGATTCCAACTGCAGAAGTTCCTGTAACCAATCTGCACCGGGATGAAATCATGGCCACCGAGTCTTTGCCGAAGAAGTTTGTTGCTTTCTCAGCTTGTTTCCGTTCAGAGGCGGGGGCAGCGGGACGCGATACACGCGGTTTGATCCGCCAGCATCAATTCAACAAGGTGGAACTAGTTAAGCTTGTGAAGCCTGAAGACTCTTATGCGGAGTTGGAATCGTTGACTGCGGATGCTGAGAAAGTGCTGCAGCTGCTTGGTTTACCCTATCGGGTGCTGACACTGTGTACAGGCGATATGGGCTTTGCTTCGGCAAAGACATACGACTTGGAAGTTTGGCTGCCTAGCGGCGAAACATACCGGGAAATCTCTTCATGTTCCAACTTTGAAGATTTCCAGGCGCGTCGTGCCGGAATTCGCTACCGTCCTGAGGCTAAAGGGAAGCCGGAGTATGTCCATACTTTGAATGGTTCAGGATTGGCGCTTGGTCGGACAGTGGCCGCAATATTGGAAAATGGCCAGCAAGCGGACGGTTCCATCGTACTGCCTGAGGTTATTCGTCCTTATATGGGCAATGTGAGTGTCATTCAAATGCCGTAGTCGTTGCAACGATGAATCGGCTTGCTAAACCAATCAATATTTTTAATTGCAGGCCCAAAAAAGGTTGCATCTTCTTTTGGGCCTGTGATATAATATTTGTGTTACGGAGAGATACCGAAGCGGTCATAACGGGGCGGTCTTGAAAACCGTTAGGGTGCAAGCCCACGTGGGTTCGAATCCCACTCTCTCCGCCATACTTAATAAATAACAAGCTCTGCGATCCGATTTTTCGGATGCAGGGCTTTTTTTGTATAAAGAACGGCGGGAGCTGACAAAGGTTGCATTGCTGTGTTATCAGGTCATGCATAAATATCGGGGTTTTGCCGCAATTTAAAGAAAAGGATGGAGGTGACGCAATGGCTGGCAAAGATGAATTGCAAATTCAAGCTGAACAGCTGGCGGAGGCATGGCGCCGCACACTGCCGACAGTCATGAACCAGACTGATCGTGCCGATGTTCAAATCGACGGAGCGGATACCAAGGTATTGCGCGTGCATATTGATACAGCGGGACGCCAACAGTATTCATTTGATTTTAAAGTTCATTATGTAGATCGTCGTGAAATTAATGTTGAACTTGCTGATGTTGAACAAGATGGGGTTTCTGTCGATGAGCATACTGAGGCCATACAGCAATTGACGCAGGATTATGTTCGTCATCTTCATGAATGCGCGCAGGCGCTGCATGGTTTAACCCATGCCTAATATGAAAAACACCACAAAGGAGCCGTTGAACTGTTATGACTAGAAGAAATGAGCACGAAGACGAAAACCTTAGCGGCGTTGTAAACGACTTGGAAAATGAACCAGCCAATGCGCATCACGCGCAACAGCTGCAGCAGGATAAAAATGACCGTCGCCATCAAGACGCTTTGAATCATGATAAAACGACTGATATGAGACATGAACATTAGAGCTGTTCAAGACATATAATAATGTTGCTTTAAGGGAGGGTTTATCATGAGCAAACCGGATAGTCAGCCGGTGCCGCAAGCTGAGGAATCGCAACAAACACAGCGCAATAATACGCAGCAGCAGGAGCCTAACTCAGGCTCGAAAAAGACCAAACAAGCGAACCATACCAGACATAACAACGGCGAAGGGTAGTGCGCATGATTTAGGATGAATAATTCATGCATGATGTATGAATGAGCCGATTGAAAAAAATCAAGCCTCGTTTTCTCAGCGAACCTGTGAGAAACACGAGGCTTTTTAATTTTTTTAGCCTTGAATACGAACGATTTTGGCTAATAATATGTTTAATATACTACTTATAGTACTATATGCCTATAAAATTCAAGGTATTTCAGGGGCCTTAGAACCTATTTCTAAAAAAATGCACATTTTCTTCCGTTCATATCGTATATAGAGTACAATGGAAACATTGTCTATATCATAGAGAGAACAGGGAGGAATCATCATTGTTTACTAAACAAAGAAAATTGTTATTTGTTTTATTGGCTGTACTGCTCGTAGCAGTAATCGCTGCTTGCGGCAAGAAGGAAGAAACATCCGCCAATGGCGAGAAGTCTGCGGTTAACGAGACAAAAGTAGAAGAAAAAGGTAACGACCTTGAGGCAGCGCTGTTGAAAACAATGGACATTGCTTCATACAATTTCTCAGCAGGACTTTCATTAGATGAAATCAATATTCCTGATTCATTATCAGGTGACCCTGCGGCGCAAGCACAAGCGCAAGCGATCATGTCCATGATCCAAAACTCCACTTTGAATGTTACAGGTTCTTATCAAGCGGATCCAATGCGCCTGGAAATGGATGTTAATGTAGAAGTGAAAGGGGATATGTCTTTAAGCTTGAATATCCCAATTATTATGACGGAAGATGTTATGTGGTTTAAAATCCCTAACACGCCGTTTTTCCCGGTTGGTCCTTACGCAGACAAGTTTGTTGAAATCAACATGAAAGAACTTGCTGAGACCCAAGGGGCGCAAATGCCTGAATTGGACATTGACTTGCAGCGCAAGTTGGGCCAAGATATGATGGCTATTGTTATCAAGCACTTCAATGACAAAGATAACTTTAAAGAAATTAGCGCAAGTGAGACTAGTTTGCCTGCAGATCTGAACCCAGAGAAAGTTGTTAAATTCAGCATTACAAACGACAACCTTGAAGATACCGTTAAAACGGTAATTGAGAATATTGCGCCAGAAGTTATTGAACTGATGCTGCAAAATGAGGAATACCGCAATACACTGCAATTAACAGTTCAAGATCTTGAAGAAGCGAAAACCGAATTGGCTGCCTTTGATCGTGCTGAGCTGCAGTCCGGATTGGATCAAATGAAAGAAGAGCTGACAATTAACGATATTTCGTTGATTGGAGCGATTAAGGACGGCTACCTTGCGCACCAACAGATCAAAGTTAATGCAGATGTGAAAAGTGACGGCGAAACCGTTAAGATTGGCTTTACAATTTGGGGACAATACGACAACATCAACGACAAAGTCAACTTTAAGCATGAAATCCCTACGGATGCCGTTTCACTCGAAGAACTATTCGGTAATATGCAGGGCATGTAATGAAAACGATGGTTGACGGTACTGCGTACAGTCGGTACAATTAAACCATAAGTTCATAAGCTGTGAGGAGAATTGGAGATTCACACCAGATGATGGCCGGCAGGCTGCGTTTGGTGTGAATTTTTTTAAATGGAAGAAAATTTTGCGAAACATCGCATACACGGCCAAAGACGGTCAAACCTTCCCGCATGGAATTTAGGGATACGTCTACATGGCAGCTGAGTATGCCCATATGCAGCCTATCGTTGGAGGAGAATGCGGTTATGTCATTTTATAATCAGACAGTGCTTCCCGCTGTTCGCAAAATGAAGGATCTGGAGAAGCTGATGCGCTTATCCTATGATTATGTCGTTATGCTGGACTGTCATATTAGCCAAGTAAAGCCTATTGTTGATATGATCGGCTCATATGGCAAGAAAGTGCTGCTTCACGCAGACTTGATCGATGGCCTTAAAAATGATGAATATGCAGCAGAGTACTTGTGTCAGAACATCCAGCCTGCCGGATTGATCAGCACGCGAGCTGGTGTAATAGCCAAAACAAAGCAAAATGGACTGTTGGCCATTCAGCGTCTGTTCTTGCTGGATACGATCGCTTTGGAGAAGAGCTACAAGCTGCTGGAGCGAACGAAACCGGATTATATTGAGGTGCTTCCAGGTGTGATGCCCCATATCATTGCAGAAGTGCATGAACGTACAGGCATTCCTATCTTTGCAGGCGGATTAATCCGCACAGTTCAGGATGTAGAGGAGGCAGTCCGGGCCGGTGCAACGGCTGTCACCACCTCAAGAGCGGAACTGTGGAGACATTTTGAAGGAAAAAGGAGCGGAGAGGAATGAGCACATACATTATGGCTCTAGATCAAGGGACGACCAGTTCTAGAGCGGTTTTAATCAATAAGGCTGGCGCCATTGTTTCCTCTGCTCAATTGGAGATCAAGCAGCATTATCCGCAGCCGGGCTGGGTCGAGCATGATGCCAATGATATATGGCTGTCTGCGCTTGGCGTAATGGCTGCTGCTCTCACTAAACTGGAGATCAGACCAGAACAGGTGGAGGCGATCGGTCTTACTAACCAGCGGGAGACAACGGTCATTTGGAATCGTCATACAGGACAACCCATCTATAATGCAATTGTATGGCAATCTCGTCAATCGGCGGAAATATGTGAACAGTTGAATCGTCAAGGTCATGCGGATCTATTCCGCAGCAAGACTGGGCTGCTGATCGACCCTTATTTTGCCGGGACAAAAATTAAATGGATACTGGATCATGTCGACGGAGCCCGGGAGCAGGCACAGCAGGGGGACCTGCTATTCGGGACGGTTGATTCCTGGCTGATCTGGAAATTAACGGGCGGACAGACCCATATTACGGACTATTCAAATGCTTCTAGAACATTGCTCTATAATATTCACGAACTGTGCTGGGATCAGGAACTGCTTGCTATTCTTGACGTACCGAAGAAAATGCTCCCTGAGGTTCGCTCTTCCTCTGAAGTATATGGACATACGGTAGAACATCATTTTTTCGGGAAGCAAGTGCCTATTGCGGGAGTCGCGGGTGATCAGCATGCCGCGTTATTTGGCCAGGCTTGTTTTGAGAAGGGTTCGGTTAAAAACACGTATGGCACCGGCTGCTTTATGCTGATGAACACGGGCGAGAAAGCAATTTCCTCCAAGCATGGCCTGCTTACGACAATTGCCTGGGGAATCGGCGGCAAAATCGAGTATGCATTGGAAGGCAGCGTATTCGTAGCCGGCTCGGCGCTGCAGTGGTTGCGTGACGGGCTGCGGATGATCAAAGCTGCAGCAGACAGCGAGATGTATGCGGGCCGAGTGGAGACGACGGAAGGCGTATACGTAGTCCCCGCTTTTGTCGGGCTGGGTACGCCTTATTGGGATAGCGATGTAAGGGGAGCGGTGTTCGGTCTGACCCGCGGCACCACCAAGGAGCATTTCATTCGAGCGGCATTGGAGGCGCTTGCTTACCAAAGCCGGGATGTGCTGGAGGCTATGGAAGAGGATGCGGGCTTGCGCCTGCAGTCGCTTCGCGTTGATGGCGGCGCTGTCCGCAATAATCTGCTCATGCAATTCCAGAGCGATCTGCTTGGCGTACCGGTTGAGCGGCCGGTGAATAATGAAACGACTGCGCTAGGAGCTGCTTATTTGGCTGGGCTAGCCGTTGGATACTGGCAAAACCGCGATGAAATTGACGGTAATCGGCAAATTGATCAGCTCTTTACCCCATCCATGGATGTAGGGCAGCGGGAGAAGCTGTACCAGGGCTGGAAAAAGGCGGTCCGTGCCGCAATGGCTTTTAAATAAACGGAAAAGATGCTATACTGTGCATAAGTTAATACGTATCGGTTGGAGAATCGGAGAAACCACAGCTTCCTTGTTTGCATTCATTTGCGGCAGGGCGAGTTCGTGGTTTTTTTTTCAATTTAAATGCAGATGTTGTGAGCAGCGAGAGGGGTAGAAAAGGATGGGGACAACAGCTTTTTCCAGTCGAAATCGGAAGGACGCCTTGCAGGCGCTGGAGAGCGAGACCTACGACTTGCTTGTCATCGGCGGGGGGATTACGGGAGCGGGCATCGCGCTTGATGCGCAGTCGCGGGGCATGCGGACGGTACTAGTGGAGATGCAGGACTTCGCTGCGGGAACGTCAAGCCGCTCGACGAAGCTGGTGCATGGCGGATTACGGTATTTGAAGCAATTTGAAATCAAAATGGTTGCCGAAGTAGGGAAGGAACGGGCGGTGGTTTATGAAAATGGGCCGCATATTACAACCCCGGAATGGATGTTGCTCCCGCTGTATCAAGGTGGCACATTCGGAAAAATTTCAACATCTTTTGGGTTGCGGTTGTACGACTACCTGGCTGGTGTCAAGCGAGGGGAAAGGCGTCACATGTTGGGCAGACAGGAGACGCTGGATAAAGAACCGCTGCTGAAGAAAGAGGGATTGAAGGGCGGCGGCTATTACGTGGAATACCGGACCGATGACGCGCGCTTAACGATCGAAGTACTGAAGAAGGCGGCGGAACATGGGGCGGCAGCTGTCAATTATATGAAGGTAATGGAAATGCAGTATGACCAGGAGGGTAAAGTGGTCGGCGCGGCGGTCGAAGATCAGATTAATGGGAAGAGGTACACGATTAAGGCCAGGCAAGTTGTCAACGCGGCAGGTCCCTGGGTGGATACCATTCGGGAGCTGGACCAATCGCGAACAGGGAAGACACTGCGTCTGACCAAAGGCATTCACCTGGTGTTCGATGCGAGCAAGTTCCCGCTTAGGCAGGCTGTCTACTTCGATACCCCGGATGGAAGAATGTTGTTTGCGATCCCTCGGGACGGAAAAACCTATGTCGGCACGACCGATACCGATTATATGGGCGATACAGCGAACCCAACGATGACAGAGGAAGATCGCAGCTATGTGCTTGCCGCGGCAAATGCGATGTTTCCCGATCTGGAGCTTGGGGACAGGGATGTTGAATCGAGTTGGGCGGGTCTTCGCCCGCTGATCTATGAGGAGGGAAAATCGCCTTCGGAAGTTTCGCGCAAAGATGAAATATTCACCTCACCATCGGGCTTGAAAACCATTGCGGGGGGCAAGCTGACAGGTTACCGCAAGATGGCTCAGCATGTAACCGACCTGGTGCAGCGGGAGCTTGCTGTGCAGGGGCGCAGTCCGTTTCTGGATTGCCAAACAAAGCAAATGCCGCTATCGGGCGGCGATGTCGGTGGTTCGGCCGGGTTTGAACAGTTCGTCCGCCGCTGCAGCACTGCAGGAGAGCGGTTGGGCTTATCCGCCGCCGCTGCCGAGCAGTTGGCGCGGCGATATGGTTCGAACGCTCGGCAAGTGCATGCACTGTTGCCGCGGGCCCAGGAGATTTCCTCGCAGTGGAAGCTGCCGATTGATGTGAGCGCGGCGCTTCTGTACGCAATAGAAGGCGAGATGACGGTTACCCCCGCGGACTTCTTCGTTCGCCGGACAGGCGCGTTGTTCTTCGATATCGATTGGGTACAGCGTTGGAAGGTGCCCGTTATCCAGGCGATGGCTCGGCTTCTCCATCACACAGCCGAGCAGACTGCGCAATATGTGCAGGAACTGGAGCGTTTGCTTCAGGAGGCTGTGACGCCTCAGCACTGATAATAGATACAAAGAGACCCACAGGCAACGGGCCGGTGGGTCTTAAAAGTATTGCTATATCAAAAAGGGGGGTTGCTTATTATTATAGGCATTGTTCATTAAAGAATGATGAAACAAAGGTTTCAATTCGATTACAAATGTGTATCAATATTGTCGGAATTAAACACAATGCACGTTTGTTTAAGCGTACGCTGAAGGCGCACTGACAGGGATAACGGTTTCATAATTCACGGTAATAAAATATTTTTGAAATCACCTCAAAAAGCAGAAACTTTCTTCTGACTTGCAGCGTCATTATATCTGAACAAGAAACAGCTTTTGAAGCAAATGACCACAGCAGATTGGGAGGAAGTCAAAGTGAAAAGATTCGGATTAGCATTAATTCTAAGTGTATTCCTGTGCACTTCATTATTTCAAAGTCAGGCACAGGCGGCTCCGCCCATCAAGATTTACATTAATGGCGTGGAGTTGAATGCACAGCAAAGCCCAGTTATGATCGGAAATCGGGTTCTGGTACCGATGCGTGCAATGTTCGAGGCTTTGAATGCCAAGGTTGTCTGGAATCAGGGACAACAAAGAGTAACCGCAACAAAAGGCAGCACAACAATCAGCCTGACAATCGGCTCATCGGTTGCAGTGATCAATGGCCAAAATGTGGCATTAGATGTTCCAGCCAAAGTCATTAATGGCGGATTTACAGTTGTACCCGTGCGTTTTGTAAGTGAAGCGCTTGGACAGGATGTACAGTGGAACTCGGCAGCCCAGACGGTAACCGTTACATTGACGACAGAAGTGGCGCCTGTATCCAACGTGAATGCACGTACGGTATCCCAGCAGGGAGACGGCAGCGACCTGCAAGTGAGCTTCAACAGAGCGCAGGATGAATCCACCATCGATCATTATCGTGTGCTGGTAGTTAAAGCGGGCAATGCTCCGTACTTCACAGCAGCTAATGCAGATAATGTACGTTCAGGAAACTTCACTGTCATCAACAAGGATGGCAGAGACAAATCGTTTAAACTAGATTCGCAAACACGTGATGTAGATGGCGCGCTGCTGCAAAGCGGATCAAGCTATGCTGTATTCGTGCTGAGTGTCGGCAACCAGGATGGCAATTATAACTCGGCGCTTTCTAGAGCGAGCAGCACCGTTACGGTTACTGGCGTACCAGCGGTTTCCGTTGTGAACGGCCTGTCCGTAAGAGATGTCAGCGACTTCGGCGACGGCCGTGACTTGTCGGTAACATTTAATAAAGCGCAGAACGAACATGAAATTTCCAACTATCGGATTTTTGTTGTGAAATCTGCAAGTTCATCATCATTTAATGTACAGTCCGCCAACGCGGTATCCAGTTCGAACTACACAACAGTTAACAAAACAAACTCAGGCTATGGTATTACCACTTCGTTGAACTCATCCGCCCGTGATACTTCAGGTGAGTTGATCCGCAAAGGTGTATCGTACAATGTGTTCGTTATGTCGGTAAGCAATAACACGAACTCGAAAGTGAACAGACTTTCGTCAGCTTCTTCATCGATTACGCTGACGGACAACTCGCCAATTACGGCGCCTGTTATTACCAAGGTTGAAGATGTGAGCGACTTTGGCGATGGTCGTGATCTGCTTGTAAACTTTAATAAATCAGCTGACGAATCCAAAGTAGCGTCCTACCGGATTTTCGTTGTCAAGAACAACAACGCCAGTAGCTTTAACCTGAATTCGGCGAATAGCGTGAATTCCAACAACTATCACACAGTCTCCAAAACAGGCGCAAATACACTGAGCCTGACGCTGCCTTCCAACATGAAGGATGTGCAAGGTGCAGCGATTGTGAACAACCAGTCTTATCGTGTGTTTCTCATGGCTGTGGGCAATGACAAGTCAAACTATGTGAACGCATTGTCATCCGCTTCTTCGGCAATTACACTGAACAATAACTTCACAGTGCCTGCAGTAACTAATGTGCGCGTAAGCGATGTAGGTGACAATGACGATGGCCGTGACTTGCAAGTCACGTTCAACAAAGTTGCTGATGAGTCTAAAATTAGCCATTATCGGATTTTTGTCGTCAAATCGGGCAATGCTTCCCGTTTCAACCTGAATACTGCCAATGCGGTATCTTACAATAACTATACCTATGTCGGCAAAACCGGCAACAATATTTCGACAACACTTGCCTCTGGGGCAACTGATGTTGACGGCGCAGTGATTCGCAGCGGTGTAAACTATCAAGTGTTTGTCATGTCCGTAACGACAGCCAACAACCTTACCGGCAATGCTTTGTCACAGGCATCGGCAAATATTACGCTGATCAACAACTCAGCATCGGCTCCGGTCAATGTGAGGGCAGATATCGTTGATTATAAGGGCAATGGCAGTGACCTGTCGGTTACTTTTAACAAAACGGTCAGTGACAATCAGATCAGCAGCTATCGCATTATGGTTGTAGACGCTGATCAGGCTAACAAGGTTAACGGATTTACGTTGGGGATAGCGAATAACGTACAACGAAATAGTTATACTGAAATTTCGCCGAATACAACTCTTCCGGTGCGGTTATCCGAAAAGGCTCTGGATGCACAAGGTATTGCGATTTCCAGAGACAAGACTTACAAAGTATATGTACTGGCCGTAAGTAAAGGTTCCAACAACAATGCTTTGTCTGCTCCATCGAACGATGTGCGTTTGCAGGAACCAAGTGTAACGCCTGCATCGAATGTAAATCTTAGTAACTCAAGCACAGCAGATGCATTAAGCTTGACGGTCTCATTTAAAACGGCAAGCAATGAAGCAAACGTTGGGAATTATCTCGTCATGTTGGTGCCAAACGTTAGTCCGAATAATGGTCAATACAACATTTCAAACTTTGATTTGACAGCAGCTAATAGAGTTCCTACATCCAATGGGAAAACAGTAACCAAACAGGGTAAGGAAGTGAATACGAGCACCGTATTAGAATTCGATGTGAACGGAAATGCTCTTTCTGTTGGCACAACTTATAGGGCCTATGTCTTGACACTTGGGAATGGACATGATGCTACGTTGAATAATTTGACTTCGTCACCAGCACACAATGATGTTACTTTGGATTACAAATAATAGCATCCCTACAAAAGTGAAATAGCAAAAAACACCCGCTACCCAGCAAGAGCTTGCTCTGCTGGACAGCGGGTGTTTGCCATGCGAATATTGATTTTTGGGCAAATAAAAAACCCTTCTTCAAGGGTCTGTGGTGCTGTGACTGGAGCGGGTGATGGGAATCGAACCCACGCTATTAGCTTGGAAGGCTAAAGTTCTACCATTGAACTACACCCGCAAAATATGGTCGGGACGACACGATTTGAACATGCGACCCCCTGGTCCCAAACCAGGTGCTCTACCAAGCTGAGCTACGTCCCGTTGATGCTATTCATAAAATTGAATCAGCAATATAGATATTATCATGAATGAATTTAAAAGTAAAGTGGTCAGATGAAAAAATGTTAAGTGATCAGGCTCTTATGAATCCAGATGGCAGCCTGCGCCCCATCCCCCATGGCGATAATCGCCTGCTCGGAATGGGCCGTCACATCTCCTGCTGCCCATACATGCTTGCGGGAGGTCAATTTCGTACGCGCGGCCACCTCAATATGGGCATTGTCCAGCAGTTCGATGCCCAATTGGGCAGCCAGCTCAGAACGAACCTGATTGCCGCCAAAAGCAATAAATGCCTGATCAGCTTGTTTAAATTGCCCATCGTCAAGCATGACACCCTGCAGGCGGCTGCCGCTCACCGCGACATCAACAATTTCGCGCTCTAGGCATACAATTGCTTTGTCAGCGAGCTGCTGCACATAATCGGCCTGGATGGGGGCGCGCTCATGATTAATGTATTCCACATGGGGCGTCCAGTAATGGAGTGCCAGTGCCATAGCAGCGCCTGCATCCCCTGAGCCGAGCACAAGCACGGGTTTGTTATACACTTCGTACCCGTCACAATCCGGGCACACGAACAGGCTGATTCCGAAGCAAGGGCGCAGTTTGTCCTGCTGGGGCAGCGCAATCCGGTCCTGAACCCCGGTAGAAAGCAGCAGCCTTTTACTATGGTAGCGTACATTTTGCCCGGAAGCGGTTGTCAGTTCAAACAACTCGCTGTTCACTGCCGCGCATCCCGTCACATAAGCATCGGCGAACGCTACGCCAAGCTGCTCAGCCTGCTGTCTGCCGATGCGGCGCAATTGTTCGCCGCTGACACCTTCGGGCCAGCCCAATAGATTGTGATAGCATCGGCAGAGACTGGAACGTCCTTCTCCTGCATCAAGCACCAGTATACGGTGGCGGTATCTCCCGAGCTGAATGGCGGCCTGCAGTCCGGCAAAGCCCCCTCCAATTATCGCGCAGTCATAAATCATTACAAGCTCCTCTCCGAACCATATTAAGTACCCTGTTATCATTATAGGGAAAAATCGATGTTTTTATTGCAAGCTCTTTAAGCCTGATTAATTAGTCCTTTTGTTCCAAGCCAGGACGGACAGTGAATGTTATAATGGCCTCAATTTATAGAGGGCTTGCTAATCTGCAGCATGGCCTGACTGGAAGAAGGGAGCGAGCGGCGGTATGTTGAAGGAACGAATCGAATTTTTATGCAAGAAAAAGAATATTGCGCGCAAAGATCTGGTTGAGGGACTGGTTACTCAAGCCCACTTTGCGAATATTCTGGCAGAACGTTACCCCCTCGCGGAAGATTTGGCGGTGCAGATTGGCCAGCGGCTTGGCGTATCTGCGGCTTATCTGCTGGATGTTGCGGCAGCCGACGAGCTTGTTCTGGCACGCGCAGAACAGATCTTTGACTTGCTATCTAAATCGGCCTCGACGCTGACGGAGGATATGGTCAATGAGCTGAATGATCGGGATGATGCGCTGACGGTTGAACTGACCACCGCTTTAATGAAGGCGGTGTATTATCAGCAGCTGAATGATGCAGCTGCCTATGAATATGTACATCAATCGTATTTGAATTTCTATCTGGAGAAATATGGACGTCCTGATGAAGTCGATCTGCCGCATCCGCTTAAAAAAGCATTGCTCTATTACAAAATCCAATATTACCGGTCGCAAAGCCAATACTATGAAGTGTTGAACCAAGTATCTCGCTTGATCAGACTGACTGAAGCAGGGACAGAAATCTGGCTGACCGCCCAAAACGTGAACATCGAGGCCAGCATTGCCGTGAAACACTTCGACGATGCGAAAAAAATCTTCGATGACACGATGCGACACGTGTATGAGGGGCGATTGTTCCATCGCTTGTCGACACTATATATTGCCCAAAGCGGCTACTCCTTCGCCATGGGACTCCATCATGAGGCATTGCTCGCATTATCGATGGCTGAAGCTAATATGGTCTACGCAGATAACCAGGGTGACGTCATTACTACCATCATGAACAATCGGATTGTGATGTTGACGATGGTGGGGGAACTGGCAAAGGCCGCCGCGGAGATCGACCGTTTTGAAGCGTTGGTTGAGCGGGAGCCGGAGGAAGTTCGGCAGAACTTTGCGCCAGTCACCCTTGTATATCGCTGCGAGGTTGCATTGTCACAGAAAAATTGGGGACTGCTCGCCCATGGCATCGAACATTTGAAAGCTTTGCCGCTGACAACCGATCAGCAGATGGCGCTCGTGTTCTATGAAAGCCAGCTCGCCTTATCCAGGGGCGATCAGAGCGGCTTTATGGACCTGGCGCTAGCTTGCCTGCCTTATTTTGAATCGATCAGGCAAACGAATCGTCTGGAACAGCTTTATGAAGCGCTGGCTGTTGCGTCGGAAGATGGCCGCCGCTATAAGGAATCGGCCGTTTATTATCGTAAATTGGTCTACTTATTAAAAAATAAATAACGCTCAGCGCCCTTTCCGTTTAAATTTCGTTATATTCTATTGCTGAAATGGTCTGTTTTCCATAAAAAACAGTGTTCACGCTTCGTTAAGTCCATCGATAATGCCGTTTATTTGTATACGGCAAATCGTATTGTGCAGGCAGCCGATTCTCCATATACTTTGGGTAAGCCATCAAATCCAAATTAGCGAGGTGCATGCATATGTTTAATTGGTTCAGAAAAAAGAAAACTCCAGAGGAGGCTCTGGAGTATGCTGACAATATGATGAACAAAGGTCTGTCAGGCATGTTTATGAAAGGGTTAGTGCCAAAGGAACATCGCGACCAGATCAACCATAGCCTCTCGGCGGCAAAAAACGCGCAGCTTGCAGCCACCGGCGCTGCTCCACTGGTCGCCACCGCAGTAGTCGTTTCAATCGCTGATACAGGAAAACTGGTTAATTTTGATCCGATGGTCGTGTTGGTGCTTGATGTGACCGAAACGAGCGGAAGCAGCTACCAGACGACGATGGAAACGCTTGTCTCCAAGCTGCAGATACCGCGCCCTGGCGATAGAATTGGTCTTGCTCATCATCCTGTTAACCCTTCGGAGCTAATTTATATGGGGCTTTTGAGCTGATTACAGCCGAGCTGCGGATTCATGGTTGCTGCTTCATTGCATCTATTGCTCTGACCATACGATCGTTATGTCCGTATAGCCGAATTGTTCAGCAGAAGGTCCGCCTGTAATGGAAAGCGGACTTTTGCCGATAAGTTTGCCTGCTATGACGAGTGAATTGCTGTCTATTAGCTCCACAGCATCCTGCAGGTCATTGGCGCGGGTATAGTCTCTGTATACTTCTCCCATAGCGGAAACGCTTTCCTTAGTTAGAAAAATGAGCGTTACAGACTTGGTGCCGTGCACCGTGCTCGCAATTGCATCCGTAACTTTGGCATCTTGTGGAATCGGAAAGTCAGACGGCAAATATTGGGGACGCAAGCTGCTGGAGGCCGGAAGGTTGCCCGCATAGAAATGTTCAGACGGTGCCTTTGTATCGGATATATCTCTGCTTCCTATGAACACCTTGTTGCTTTTGGCATCATAGACAATCGGCACACCGAGCGCATCCGCAATGGCCCGGGTAGGGAGATAGGTTGTATTCTCATATGTAATAGGTACTAAAGTGGCGCCGCTCTCATTTTTCAATGTATAAACTGAGCCATTCACGACAATTTCAATGTCATGATTTAAATATGCTTTAATTTGCTTCATTTGCCTGCCTGCATACACGTTGGTAGTGCCGCTAACAGCCATGCCGATGACGGCTGAAACAATTAACCACTTTTTGTTATTCATTCGACCCTCTCCTGTCACCATATATTATCTCCAATAGACTATTAACCATCAAAGATAAAACGGAAACAGCTTCTACAGGAAGGGGCACATCCCCATCGTGGAAGACGTGGATGTGCCCCTTCATTCGTTAACTGTAAAGGCTGGAGGACATGATCTGCTCTCCGTCGCTATGAGCTGGAGTAACGCTCATACTGCGTCTTTTTGATCTCAAGATACCGTGATGCACCCATTCTCTCCAGCGTCTTGATGTAGTCATCCCACTGCGCGCCATTGATATCCCAATCGCCTGTAATAAATTTAACACGGGATTCTGAAATGTATTGGTTGATATCGGTAAGAATCGGAATGGTTTCCGAGCTTTCATTGGCTGTCGGCATGAATTGCGGCCATCTCTCGCCGGTCGCATATTTCTCGGCATCCTCCGGCGTCTGGCGCAATTCATCGAGGATCGTTACCCCTTTGACCTCACGGCGCATATCGGCATTCGGCTCAAGATAAGGATAGTAGCCACCATAGACGTTATCGACATATTGGAATGCGCCAAGCTGTTGTCCGCCTTCATAATTGGCGATTTCATCTATATACTTGGGCTTGCCATCCACAATGTTGTAGGTTACGCCTTCCTTGCCGAAAAATCCGAAAATGGAGCCTTCCTCCCCGTACCAGTAATCGACCCATTTTATCGTCTGTTCCGGGTTTTTATTTTTATCAGTAATGATAAATGATGCTAGTCCGCGGGCCGGATTGTCAAGCCAGTTCAGCATCTGTCCTCCTGGCCCTTGCAGTGCATGAACACCCACATAACTCTCGACCATTTTGTCACCGATATATCCGGGAGCTACCCAGGAGAAGACACCGACCTGATCCTTCGCGCCAGCGGCAACCCAGTTGCCATACTCAAGCTTGGTAAATGTCTCGGGATGCATCAGTTTTTCCGACCATAGCATCGCCATGTATTTCCATACCTCACGGTATTTCTCATCGGTAAATATCAGCTTGACCTCATTGTCCGTATCTTTATAGATCCATTGCCCCGCCCCTTGCAAGCCGCCATTGCCCATGCCAAAGCTGCCAAATAATTGTTGCTCAAACATCGTGATATTGCCCGGGTAGGCAAGTGGATATTCGTCATTGGGGTCGCCGTTGCCATTGGCATCCTTGTCACGGAATTCTTTCAGCATGGCCGTAAATTCATCAAGCGTTTGCGGAGGCGCAATGCCAAGGTTGGTCAACCAGTTGTTGTTGATATAGTAGCGCAGCGATGCATCCATAATCGATGAATCAACATAGGGCAGGGAATAGATATGTCCGTCTGGTGCCGTAATTGCCTTTTTAACTTCCGGATATTGAGCGAACAGCGCTGTTAAATTCGGGGCATGCTGCTCAATGAGTTCTTCGAGTGGCTGGAAGATGCCTTGGGAGCCGTACTTAACAACTTCGTCGATCGAGAAGCCCATCGAACCAAAGAACGCCTCCGGGTAATCTCCTGATGACATCATCAGATTTTTCTTCTCCGCTAATGTGGAGTCCGGAATCGCCATCCAGTCCACTTTCACATCGGTCATTTTCTCGTATTCCTGCCACATCCACAGATCTTTAGGATCTGGTGCAATGTCAGGGAACGTTCGCTTGGCCATCTGGATCGTTATTTGGCTATTTGTCTCGTTGGAATCCTGCTGTTCCTCTTTTTTGCCGGAACCATCTGTCCCCCCGGAGCTGCAGCCGGTTGCCAATAGCGCCACTGCGAGTGTGAGAATGAGCGACTTCCACGTTTTCTTTTTCATAACTTTCATTCCTCCTCTTAAGTAGTTCAAGATCAGCCTTTTAAGGAGCCGATCAAAATCCCTTTATTGAAAAACTTCGACATCATAGGGTAAATCACAAGCAGGGGCAAGCTGGACACAATGACGACTGCATATTTAATGCCCTCCATGACCGCCATACGCTCTGAAAATCTCTCATCGACCATCGTTGCGCCCACCATGTCCTTGAATTGGTTTTGAACGAGAATTTCCCGCAGGATAAGCTGCAAGGAGAACTGGTCCCGGGATTGCAGATAGATGAGTCCATGGAAGTAGGAGTTCCAATGCCCCACGCCATAGAACAGTACCAGCACCGCGATGATCGGAACGGAGAGCGGGAGGACGATTTTATATAAAATCTGAAAGTCGTTGCAGCCATCCACGTTAGCGCTCTCTTCCAGCTCTCGCGGTATGTTCGTCTGAAAGTAGGTGCGCATGATGACAATATTGAACACGCTGACCGCCATCGGCAGCACCATTACCCAGAAAGTATCGAGCAGATGAAGTTGTTTATTAATTAGATAGACGGGAATCAGTCCGCCTGAGAAAAACATCGTGAATACGAATAGAAAGGTGAACACAGATTTGCCATAGAAATCCCGTCTGGACAATGGATAAGCGGCCAGCGTCGTCATAATGATATTGATAAACGTGCCGACTGCGGTATACAGAATAGAATTGGTGAATCCGTTCCAGATGTCCTTATTTTGAAATACGGCCTTGTAGCTTTCCAGATTAAGCTTGGCTGGCCACAACCGGAGCGGGTTATTGTAGATAGACATGGGATCGCTAAGCGATGCGACAATGACGAACAGGAGCGGGTAGAGAATAAGCAGAATAATGATGCTCAAAAACAGCGCGTTAACGGCATCAAGCAGCTTGTCGGTACGCGTTCGTTTCACATTTTCCAACATGATTGATCACCTCCAAAGGGATGGGTAGGTTACCACAGGCTCGTGTTGCCGACCCGGCGGGCAAAAGCATTAACGATAATAAGCAAAATGAACGTGACGATATTGTTGAACAGCCCGATGGCGGCGGAGAAGCTGTATTGCGCCCCTTGTATACCGCTTTTATACACATAGGTGGAAATGACTTCAGAGGCTGAAGCATTGGTGTCGTTCTGAAGCAGCAATATCTTTTCGAAACCGACATTGAGAATATTGCCCATGCTCAGAATGGTAATAATGACAATCGTCGGCAAAATATTAGGAAGTGTCACATACCATATACGCTGCAGCTTGTTGGCTCCGTCAAGATAGGCCGCTTCGTACTGATCGGGCGAGATGCCGGACATGGCAGCATAATAGATGAGTGACCCCCACCCAATGCCCTGCCATACATCAGACCAGACGATAATATGCCAGAAGTATTTGGGTTCAGCAAGGAAATTGATCGAATTGCCGCCAAAAGCTTGGATAATAGCATTCAGCACGCCGGTCTCTGGCCGGATAAAAAAGAGAATAATGCCGCCTGCAACGACAACCGATATAAAGTTAGGCGCATACGATATCGTTTGGGCAAGACCGCGAAGCCGCTTAAACCGCAGTTCATGGAACATCAGGGCGAGGATGATCGGCAGCGGAATGCCGACCAGCAATCCGTATAAACTGATGCCAACCGTGTTTTTGATCAATCGCCAAAAGTAAAAAGAGTTGAAATAACGTTGAAAGTGATCAAACCCTATCCATGGACTTCCTGTAATGCCTTTAGACGGCAAGAAATCCTTGAAGGCAATCTGGACCCCATACAACGGCCAGTAATGCCAGATCAGAAAATAGACGACAGGCGGGAAAATGATAACATATAGCATCCAGCTTTTCTTCAGCCGCTTCATCATTTCATGCATCCGCGATCGTTTCGGGCTCAGATCAGTTGGTAACTGCGGTGGGGCTTGCGGGTTGCTTGCAGCCTGTCTATCCATATAAATTCCTCCTTAAACTTCTAAATAAAGCGTTTTCACAAAAGATAAAAAATGTAGTCTCGACATTAATTTGGATGATGTACCGTTGCTGTCATTCAGTGTGGAGAGGCGCGCTTGCTTCACCTGTATACGGCAACCCCTTAAATATGTTCAATATGTTGTATAATAAGTATATTATGTATGTATATTAAATGCTGGGAGGCGGTTTGTCAATTAAGCAAATAAAAAAAACTGCAGCCCGTAGATCGGTTGCAGTTCCTTGTCAGCGATTATGATGTGCTTTTCACTGGAGCGATCGATTCTCCTTCAATGATGGATACCGGCACGATCATCCGTTTTTCGACTTGCTTGCCCTCCAACAGCGCTACCAGCGCGTCCGCCGCTGTCGCTCCCAACTGCTGGGCATTTTGAGTGACACATGATAGTACGGGATTTTGCAAAATAGGTGTCTCGGGGTGATCGAACGTAATGAGTGACAGTTCGTTCGGGATGGAGCGGCCAAGCTGCTTCATCGTGTAGACGACGGCGTATGCCATGGTGAGATGAAGGGTAATGACGGCGGTTATTTTCTTGTTTTGTCGGAAAAATTGCCGTAATTGTTGAATTAACGCTTCATCAGGCTGCGCTTCCCTTAACGAGGCCCAGTCGCCCGTAACATTGCACAGTGTATATACGGTTCCGCCCGCCTGGTTGATGGCTGCGATTGCTCCGTGCAGACGATCTTCAACCGTTTCCACTGTCCGGATGTCGTGCGACATGATGCCGATATGCCGGTGGCCGGAATCCGTTAGTCGGCGGACAGCCTGAAAGGCGCCTTCATAGTTGTCTGAGCAGACCGAATGGTTATCGATTCCCCGCAAATAACGGTCGATGAGCACATGCGGGAAACGGTCGATTTTGAGTCTTAGGATTTCTTCATTGTAAATTTCACCGGAACGAGGGAAGAGGATAATGCCTTTGGAACCCCAGCGCACCGCATCAACAATCGCTTGCCGCTCCCGCTCCAGATCGATATGGGTGAGCCGCAGATCAACGCGCAAGCCATGTTCTGCAAGCCGGTCGTGAACGCCGCCGACAATTGCTGCTCCGAACCGAGAGTGAAGGTCCGGAAGAATAACGGAGACAGTGGGTGCAATGGGGTGGGATTTTCCTGAGGAGTGTACCGGCTCGGTTGGCATGACAGCGCTTGTCTCGGTTGCCATCCTGGCGGCAGGCTGGGGAGATAAGCCGTCTGAGCGCTCCGAGTCAGCGGTGCTGGAGACAAATGTGCCTTTGCCCTTGATTCGATAAATTAATCCGCGGTCCACTAGTTCGGACAAGGCGCGCTTCACCGTTAGCCGACTAACTCCGAATAGTCCGGCCAATTGTTCCTCTGTAGGCAGCCGGGCATCTGGCGGAAACTCGCGGCTGTTGATCAGTTGTTCCACATAATTGCGGATTTTCATGAAAAGATGTTCTGTCGATACGGATTTTTTCAATTGCTTACCTTCTCTCAAGATTAAATATACACAAACAATACAAATTATATATATTATAATTTAATTGTGCAGAAAATTCTTCTGAAAACGAAGGACGGCTGTTAAAAGCAATGATAGCAGGTGACAATTGACTTAATTCTATTAAACATTTTCGGATTAATCAATTATATAAAACAGAAAAAATAGCGGAAACTTGGGAGCGAATTTCACAATTGCTTTTCAACGCTAATTTTTAGATTTTTATCAATAATTACTTGGGTTTTCTCACGCAATTGTGCTATAATATTGTTTGCTGTGGCCCCGTAGCTCAGCGGATAGAGCACACGTTTCCTAAACGTGGTGTCGGATGTTCGATTCATCTCGGGGCCGCCACCAAATAGTTGATGAGAGCCAGCGGCGGATGCTTATCCGTGCTGGCTTTTTTGTGTATTCGCGTGCCCAGAGGCACGCATCATCTAGTTGATGAAAGTTCAACCGAGGGAGGGACCAAGCCACCTTCGTAGCTAGG
>REGQ01000050.1 GCA_004134985.1 Paenibacillaceae bacterium
AAAAAAAGAGCGGGTATCTTTTCGATAACCGCTCTTTTTCTTGATTTTTGGCCCTGTGCCTTAACTTAATGACATTGCCCAAGCGGGTACTCTTTTTTTTATAAAAATGCGAACCAACAGCCGGTGACGAATAGTGTATAATGATGACTGGCTAATAATCGATGCGTAATGACCGCTTCCCGTCCAAAGGGACAGCGCTCGTTTACGCGTCTACAACCAGAAAGGAGAGCGCTATGAAAATTTTATCCCCCCTCCTCAGAAAGCTGCGGTTGTCCAGGTTTCTGTCCTTCCCCTCGTCTTTAAAGTCACGCTTGTATGTGTTGATGTTAATTAGTTCCACGATCCCGATTATATTAATCGGCAGTCTGTCCATGTACTCCATATCTTCGATTCTGGATAACAAGATTGATAGAGGACTGTTGAATCATCTGGAGCAGGTTAGAAGCAGTCTGGTGACGATGCTGAACAATCTGGATTATTCGTCCCAGCAATTTACGATTAACGGCTTGATCGGCAGCGATCTGGCCAATTGGCTGGAAATTGAGGATCTGCATGATTCCTTGACGCTGAGCAGCGAAATTCAAAAAAATATCAATTTGCTTAATTTTACCAATCCAACGGTTGGACTTACTATGTATTACGACCGGGGCAAAAGTGAGGCATTGATGTCCAATCAGCTTGTCAAGCCGTTTAATCCCGAAGAACTGTCGCTGTTGACGAGTATTGACGGTGCTAATTATTACGGTCCTCATTACTCCAACTACAAATATAGCGATACGAATATGGTCTTCTCGATCATTCGCCGGTTTGATATCGGATCAAGCTCGCACGAAACATCGAATATCGATATTTATGTGGAGACCAACTTCAAGCTGTTTGAAAGAATCCTCAATTCCGCGCAATACGGGATGGAGGCGTTCCATGTTCTTATTGACAAGCAGGGCAAGATCGCCTACTCTCAAAATTCTGATCTGCTGCCTGCAGGCAGTGTGTACCCGAGTGAGGAGCTAAGCCAATATATTGCCTTTGAGGATGCCGATCAAAAGGATCTGCGCTTGGTTGTCTTCGTGGATCGTGACGATTACAGCAAAGAGTTTGTGAAATGGATCTGGTCCTTTCTGCTGGTTATTATTCTTTCAATTACCGTCAGCATCATTCTCGCAATTACGATCCGCAATTATGTATATCGTCCGCTGCTCAATATTAAGAATGGGATCAGCCTCGTATCGGTCAACAATTTCAATCCAAGACTACAGCGCCATGGGTTGCTGGAATTTGACTACATCATTGATCAATTCAATAATATGAGTGTCAAAATCCAGGAACTTATCGAACAGCTTGAGATCGAAGAGAAGATGAAAAGGGAGACGGAGGTCGCCAAGCTGATGGCCCAGATCAACCCTCATTTTCTATACAATACGTTGAATACAGTACAATGGCTGGCGAGAATGAAAGGACAGACGGAGATTGATCATTTTATCGCGAGCTTTACGAAGGTACTGAGCTACAACCTGGGCAAGGACGGCATTATGGTTACCCTGCGTCAGGAAATGGAGGCGTTGAAGGACTACATTACCCTTCAGCAGGTGCGGTACGATTACCAATACGATATTCAGCTGCATATTGAGGAGGAAGTGATGGAGACGCCCGTTCCGCGGTTTCTGCTGCAGCCTCTGGTGGAAAATTCACTCTATCACGGACTTGGCGATGTGGGCGGGACGATTGAGGTTATCATTGAACGAACGGATCAAAGCAAGCTGAATATTCTCGTCCGCGACAATGGCGCTGGGATTGACCAGAAGAAAATTGATCAGCTGCTAACAGGCAGTATCAACCGGTCAGGCCTTGGAATAGGGCTTAATTATGTTTACAAGACGGTTAAAGTTCATTACGGCCCGGAGGGCGAGCTTGTAATTACCAGCCAAAAGGGAAAAGGAACGTCGATTCAAGTTATATTGCCGATGAAAGGTGAGGGGAAGCTATGATTAGAGCCTGTGTTGTGGATGATGAAAAGCTGGTTCGTAAAGGAATCATTACGATTATGCCGTGGGAGAAGTTTTCGATCAAGGTGGTGGCAGAGGCATCGAACGGGCTGCGGGCGCTGGAGGCGATGGCCGAGCAGCCAATCGATCTGCTGTTTACGGATTTGACGATGCCGGAAATGGATGGCATCCAGCTTATCCACGCAGTCAAGGAGAAGTATCCGAATATGCAGTTTGTTATTCTTACCTGCCATCCGGAGTTTGAATATGTGCAGGAAGCGCTGCGTTTGGGAGCTATTGATTATATCTTGAAAACGCAGCTGGAGAACGATCTGATGGAGGATGTGCTCAGTCAGATTGCAGCCCGTTATCATGCGCGGTTGTCAGCCTCACAGCTGACGAAACCGGTGAAAGAGCTTGACAAGGTTACTCAAGGCAGGTATCCCGATGACATCGTTCAGGCGATCAAAAGGACGATAGCTTACATGCAAGAGCAGGAAGAGATGGCTTTTACCCAAGAAATGATTGCGAAGGTCGCTAATATGAGCCGAGGCTACTTCAGCCAATGCTTTAAAGACATCGTAGGCACCAGCTTTCATAAGTATGTGAAAGATTTGCGTGTGACACGAGCGAAGCAATTGCTGCTTGCAACGAATCGGCCTATTTATGCGATTGCCCAGCAGACGGGATTTAAGGATGAGAAATATTTTAGCCGGCTGTTTATGTTGGAAGTGGGCATGCTCCCCTCTGATTTTCGTAATCAGGGAACAAACAACGGTTGAAAAATGTTGCTGGAACTATGAATTTTGTCTTCCCCATCCTGTATGCGGTTACAAAAACAACACACTTTCCCGGCAGGAATCTAAGCCGGGTTTTGCTGAAGAGGGGCTATACTTAACAGGAGCAAGGGAATCACACAACTTTAAAAGGGGGATCACGTCATGATGATAGGGAAGAGAATGAAAGCGCTGCTATTGGTTGTGCTCTGCACGACACTGGCGGCATGTTCAAGCGGCGGAAGCGGAAAGGAGCCGGCCAAGGAGAACGCCGAGAAGCCTGCAGCAGCCGTGCAGGACCCGTTTGGCCGTTTTGACGAGACGGTAACGATCAGTATGGGGAAAGGAATGTCAGTTGATATTGATCTGCCGCCTGGCGACTCCCAGGAAAATAATGAATTCGTCCGTTTCATTGAAAAAGAGCTGAACGTGAAGTTTGATTATGCGTGGCAAACTGCGGATGGCGATCCCTATAAGCAAAAGATGGATTTGGTCATCGTCAGCGGAGCGGTACCGGATATGATGATCGTTGATGAGGCGCAGTTGAAGCTGCTGGTTGATGCCGACCTCATTGCCGATCTTACGGAAGTATACGAGTCGAACGTATCGCCGGAACTTCGTGAAGTATTCGAGTCCACGAAGGAGCTTAGCCTGGCCTCGGCAACTTTCGACGGCAAGCTGATGGCGATTCCCAACTCTTCACCGGGTGCGGATGCGATGAACTCGCTGTTCATTCGCAAGGACTGGCTCGATGCGGTAGGCCTGCCGATTCCAAAGACAATGGAAGATATCGAGAACGCGGCCAAGGCGTTCATCGCCAACAATCTTGGCGGCAGCAATAATCAGACGATCGGTCTGATCGGCCAGCAGGATATCGTCAATGTGGGCAACAGCATCTTCGGCTTTGATACGATCTTCAGTTACTACGATGCTTACCCGGAGCTGTGGGTGAAAAATGACGAAGGTGTCGTAGAGTATGGTTCGATCCAGCCGGAGACCAAAACGGCGCTTGCCAAGCTGCGCGACATGTATGCCGACGGCACCATTCACAAGGAGTTCGTAGCGGAGACAGGATCAAGCGGCCGAGAGAAGGTCATTGCCGGACGCGTCGGCATGTTCTTCGGACCGTTCTGGATGCCATCATGGATGCTTATTGACAACTTGAAGCTCGATCCGAAGGCGGAATGGGTGACTGTTGCGGTACCGCTCGATAAAGACGGCAAATTCAAGACGCATACGATGTCGCCAACATCAAGATATTTGGCCGTCAGCAAAAAAATGGAAAATCCAGAGGCGATTATTCGCATCCTGAACCATGAGTACATTATTGACCAGACGCGCGGAGTGGAGTTCTATCTGGATCAAAACGTGAGATACAACCGGGTTAATCTGCCATTTGGCCATATGATGGCACCGTTCGATGAGAAGGAAATCGCAGTTGCCAAAGTCGATGAAGTGCTGGCCGGGACGAGAGAATACGAGACGCTGCTGACGCATGAGAAGCTGCAGTATGACCGTATCGTATACAACAACGAAAATCCGAAGAAAGACCCGATTGCCTGGGCGAGCATGATGTCGGTTGCGACCACCAGAGAGATGATTCAGGACAATGTCGTTAAAGTAACAGGGGCATTCTATGGCAAAACACCGACGATGAACCGGAAATGGGTCAACCTGAAGAAGCTGGAAGACGAAACGTTTATCCAAATCATTATGGGCAGCAAGCCAATCGATGCCTTTGATCAATTCGTGGAGGATTGGAAGAAGCAAGGCGGAGATGAAATAGCGAAAGAGGTCAATGATGCAATCAAGCAATAATCATTAACAAGGGGATTGGAGCGGCGATATGAGATCAACACGTCATGTATGGAGCTATTATTTAATGCTCGCGCCTCCGATATTGCTGGTGCTGATTTATGAAGTATTTCCTTTGTTCGGCCTCATCATCGCGTTTCAGGATTTTGTGCCTGGCAAGGGCATGTTTGGCTCTGCATTTATTGGATGGGATAACTTTAGCTATATGTTTCAATTGAAGGAAAGCTCACAAATCTTTTACAATACGATATTTATTGCCATTTCCAAAATTGTGCTGAATTTGATCGTACCGCTAATCTTTGCCCTCATGCTCAATGAGGTTATCCAGGTTACATTGAAGCGCTGGATTCAGACGATTGTGTATTTGCCGCACTTTATGTCATGGGTTATTCTAGCAGGCGTGCTCACCAATCTGCTATCGACCGATGGCATCATCAACAGCATTGTTTCCGCGTTCGGCTTCAAGCCGATCTTCTTCCTGGGCAGCAATACGTGGTTCCCTGTCGTCATCATCGGCAGTGATGTATGGAAGGAATTCGGGTTCAACGCGGTCATCTTCCTGGCAGCTTTGACAGCGATCAATCCCAGCCTGTACGAAGCAGCCAAAATTGATGGGGCGTCCAAAATGCAGCAGCTCAGATATATAACGTTGCCGGGAATTGCCCCGACGATTGTACTGCTCGCTTGCCTCGGTGTTGGTAAAATTATGAATGCGGGCTTTGAACAAATTTTCAATCTCTACAACCCATCGGTTTATGCATCGGGTGACATTATTGACACGTATGTGTACAGAATTGGTCTTACCCAGCATCAATATGGTTTGGCTACTGCCGTAGGCACCTTGAAGTCGGTTGTCGGCTTTATCCTGGTCGTGCTTTCTTGGAAGCTTGCGGACAAATGGGCAAATTATCGGATCTTTTGATGAGGGGGAGCGGCTATGTTTAGCAAGCAACAAACGCTTGGTGAGAAAGTAGGCTATGTGCTGCTGCTCACTGTATTGATTTTGATTACACTCGCTTGTCTGGCTCCAATATGGCATATGGTAGCGCTGTCGCTAAGCGATAATTCCGCTGTGTCTGCCGGCTATGTGACGTTTATACCGGTCGACTTTACCTTAACGCCCTATGAGTACATCTTGAAGGATGAGCGGTTTTTCCAAGCCTTTGGCGTTTCGATTCAACGCGTATTATTGGGAGGCGCCATCAACTTCATTATGACGGTGCTGGCAGCCTACCCGTTGTCGAAGGAGACTTCGGAGTTTCCTGCCCGCAACAAGCTGATGTGGATCTTTATTTTTACGATGATGTTTAACGGCGGACTCATTCCATGGTATATGACCGTGAAAATGACGGGAATTATGGACAGCATTTGGGCTTTGGTGCTGCCGGGAGCAGTGCCTGTGTTTAATGTCGTACTGCTGATGAACTTCTTTCGCGCGATACCGAAGGAAGTTGGTGAAGCGGCCAAAATTGACGGGGCGGGCGCCTTCACGACGATGTGGAGAGTTTATATTCCGATGTCCATGGCAGCGATTGCTACGGTGACGCTCTTCAGTATTGTGAATCATTGGAATGCGTTCTTCGACGGCATGATTCTCATTAATTCACCATCGGGTCAACCGCTGCAAACGTACATTCGGTCATTAGTCGTATTGCCGGCCTTGTCGGACATGACTTCTGAAAGTTTAGAGGAGATTATGAAGCTTTCGGAGAAGACCTTTAATGCAGCCAAAATTGTTGTCACAATGATCCCGGTATTGATTGTCTATCCATTTCTTCAGAAATATTTTGTTTCCGGAATTACATTAGGGTCTGTGAAGGAATAAAAAAAATGAGTGGGAGAGGCGGAAAACAGCCGTGACAAAAAAAGTACTTGTAACCGGTGCAGACAGAGGATTAGGGTTTTCGTTCACAAAGCTGCTGCTTGAAAAGCAGTATAAAGTGTTCGCAGGCCAATTTATCGAGGATTGGCATTTCCTGAGCGAGCTGAAGCAGCAATACCCGGATACACTGGAGATTGTGCCGATGGATATCGGAGATGATGCCAGCGTGAAGCGTGCTGCGCGTCTCATTGCCTCCAAGACGCAGCATCTGGACATCATTATTAACAATGCCGGCATTGGCGGCCATGGGGATCATTCTACTTTTCTGGTTGACCTTGATTTCGAGCTGATGCAGTCGATCTTTAACGTCAATACGCTTGGGGCGCTTCGGGTAACGAACAGTGTCATGGGTCTGCTGCTGCAAAGTGAAGATAAACTTGTTGTCAATATTTCATCGGAAGCGGGAAGTGTGGCCCGCAATCACCGGATTGCCGGATACGGCTATTGTATGTCCAAATCCGCGCTTAACATGCAATCTGCCATCGTTCATGAGCACTTAAGGAAGCTGGGCGGTCAAGTGATGGTATTTTATCCGGGCTGGCTGCAATCGTATATGAGCGGGGAATTGAACGAGAACGCGCCCACCCATCCGGACGAATCGGCAGCGAAAATTATCGGCTTGATCGGCCAGCGGGAACAGTACGCAGGCGAACATCCGATTTTCCTGGATATGGATGGAACTGTGTGGCCCTGGTAAAATAGAGACGACTTAAACCAAACTAGAATCCAGTGGAGGGAATAGAGATGTCGAAATTTAAAGCATTGGCGCTAGGCAATTATACGGAGGTTAAGTATCATCCGTTCGAGAAGGTAGACCGCGAGATCGAGACGAGTCTGGAGGAGGTTGCGGAGGTAACGAGTACAGGAGATTACAGCGTCCTCAATAAGGAGACGCTAAGCGGCTACGAGCTGTTCATATCCTATACGGAGTTCTCGCAAGAGCCGCTGTCTCAGGAGCGTGTCGCGGCATTGCTGGAATATGTGGCGGGCGGCGGGGGCTTGCTTGTCATTCACAACGGCATCTCCCTGCAAAGGAACAAGGAGCTGATGGCGATGATCGGCGCCAAGTTTACCGGTCACCCGGAATTCACCACGCTGCCTGTGAGAAGCACGCAGCCGGATCACCCGATTATGCAAGGCATCGAGCCCTATGCGATAGATGATGAGCCGTATCGCTTCGATATGCTGCCGCACTTCGAGACGACGATTCTTGCCGAGTACGAGCATGACGGTCAGCTGTGGCCTGCAGCCTGGGCGCATGAACATGGATTGGGAAGAGTTGTCTACTTAATGAATGGCCACCAGTTGTCCTGTTTCGCGGTGCAGCCATTCCGTCAACTGATCAAGCAGGCTGGCTTATGGGCTGCTAAAGTCAGGTAGGGTGAACCGTTGTCAACACTAGAGGCTACTAAACAACAGGCAAAGACAATTTATCCGATTCTGGGCCTCGTCAGCGCAGCCCATCTGCTTAACGATTCCTTGCAGGCTGTCATTACCGCTTCATATCCAGTACTGCAAGAGGCGCTGACTTTATCGTTTACACAGCTTGGCTTTATCACGTTTGTCCTATATTTCTCATCATCTGTCATTCAGCCCTTCGTCGGCGCCATTGCCGATGCCAGACCGACGCCATTCATCCTGCCTGCAGGAATGCTGATGGCGATGCTGGGCATGTTCGGCCTTGGATTGGCACCGGCCTATTGGGCTGTGCTGGCCGCCGTGCTGCTCGTCGGCGTGGCATCAGCGATGTTCCACCCTGAAGGGGCAAGAATTGCTTATATGGCCGCCGGTCCAAGACGGGGCCTTGCCCAGTCCATCTTCCAGGTAGGCGGCAATATGGGCAGTGCGCTGGCACCGATTATGACCGCGTACATTTTCTATCCTTTTGGACAGAAAGGGGCGTATTGGTTCACCTTGCTGGCGGCGGCTGGCTTCATGATTCAGATGGTTGTCGCACGCTGGTACAGCAGCCAACTGAGATTGATGCCTCCGCCTGCACCGAAGAAAATCAAGAAGCAGGGGGATGCAAGCCAGGACAAAGCCGTCAGAAAATCGATTCTCTATGTCATCATATTGGTATTTGCCCGTTCCTGGTTCAGTGCAAGCATCGGCACTTACTTCGTCTTCTTCTTAATGGAGAAGTACGGACTGTCGATCCCCAATGCGCAGATGTACATCTTTACGTACATGGCAGCCGGCATTATCGGGACCTTCTTCGGGGGGCCGCTCTCCGACAAATACGGCAGAAGAAATGTTATTCTGCTCTCCTTGCTGGGGGCCGTGCCGTTCGCGATTGCCTTGCCGTTCTCCGGCCTGATCGCAGCTTATCCGCTGCTGTTCCTGCTTGGTCTTATTAACCACAGCAGCTTCTCTGTGACGGTTGTCTACGTACAGGAGATGGTGCCGGGCAAGGTCGGCATGGTATCGGGCTTGATTACTGGTCTGGCTTTCGGCATGGGAGCGCTCGGCTCCATGGTGCTGGGCATTGTCATTGACCTGACGAGCGTGACGACGGTGATCATCGCGTGCTCCTTTATGCCGCTGCTTGGACTAATCGGTTTTCTGCTCCCGCCAGACAAGCTGAAGGGCAGCAAAGCAGCGCCAGTATAATTATACCATTCATTAATGCAAGCAGGACCGGCCTTAACAAGGCCGGTCCTGCTTGCATGTGGAAGAAGCGTTTGTTACGTGGTTCGACCGACCTCCGTCATGCAGCGAAGCACCGCGCGCTGGGAGCTGCGCGCGGTGCGAAACGAGCATCATGACAGATCGCAGGCAGAGGTTTTCCAAGACGCTATCTGTTCTATTGATCTGGATGGATGGCACCCCTTCCCGCTGCTTTGGCTGCGAGCTGTTCTAGTGGGCTGTGTGTCTGCGGTTTTAAAGGGCTTTTCTTGTAGAAGAAGTAGGCATGCCATAGATTGGAATAATCTGAACGGGGTGCTATAAGATGCTGAGTATAATCAAGGGTCCTTATTTGCAGTGGCCAACCGAGAATACGATGACGATCATGTGGGAAACTTCGGAGCCGGCTTCCTCTCGCGCAGAAGTTCTGCTGGCTGAGCGAATCCATAGCGGCTATCATGGCAATTACAAGCCGCCTGAGCACATCATCTCCACCTTTTATAACAACGAGCCTGTCGTAATTCATCAAGTTACAGTAACAGGTCTAGAGCCGGCAACAACGTATTTTTATAAAATCCATTCAGAAAATGAACAGGGAAGCGTCACTTCAACGGCTTATCCCTTCAAGACCGCGGTACGAAGCGGGGCGTCGTTTTCCTTCACCGTGACCAGCGAGACGGGGGGCTATAGCGCATTCGATCCGTCAGGCGGTGAACTAAACAAACGGATCTTTTCCCAGATGCAGCGCTATCGGCCCGACCTGGCATTGTTTATCGGGGATATCGTCGATGATGGACGGAATTATGATGACTGGGACAAGTATTTTTTTACGCCTGGCAAAGACTTTTTAAACGTAACGCCGTCTTATAGCTGTCTTGGCAATCATGAAGATAATGGTTCATGGTATTACGATCTTTTTGCCTTCGCTCCTCCCAAAAATTATTATTCGTTTGATTACGGTGATGTACATTTCACCTGTCTGGATAGTACAGCCTGGATCGATTCAGCCCACTACCCCCATAGCAATGGATCGATTGGGCCCGGCGATGCGCAGTATAATTTCTTGCTTCATGATTTGCAGTCCACCTCGGCCAAATGGAAGGTCGTGTTCTTCCACTACCCTCCTTATGTTTCAGGAGGCTATCAGGTAGAAGATCTGCGCGTGTTATGTCCTGTATTTGAAGCGTACGGTGTCGATGTCGTCATTAATTCGCATACTATTGTATACGAGCGAAGCCAACCGCTTCATGGCGGGCAGGTCGATTATGACAAGGGCATCGTATACATTGTCGCCGGAGGGGCGGGAGCGATGGAGGATTGGCTGCTTCCCAAACGGGAGTGGCATACCGCGCAGTCCGTGGCCGTACCGCATTTTATTCAGGTGATCGTGACGGTGGACAAGATGGAATTCAGAATGATCGATGATGAAGGCCGTCTCTTTGATATTTACTATATAAAGAAGGATGCGGACGGAAAGAAAGTACACTGGTGAGCGGTTGCTGTCAGGTCCAACTATGGTGGCATGCAAAGCCTGAGATAGTCAAAGCAGCAAGACACCAAGCCAAGTCCCGGAGCGTTCTGCCAACATCTTGACTGTTAATTTATAAATCAATTTTCCAAGAAAGGGGTTCGCAAGCATGGCTAACTCTCATCAGACACTCAGAACGTGCAGTCAGGGACACCAATACTACAAAAGCAGCGATTGTCCTACCTGTCCGGTATGCGAGCAAGAACGCAAACCGGATACCGGCTTTCTTTCGAGTCTGTCGGGGCCGGCAAGACGAGCATTGGAGCACAATGGAATAACTTCTCTGGAGCAGCTCTCCGCCTACCGTGAAAAAGAAATTTTGCAGTTCCATGGCATGGGACCGGCCTCGCTGCCGAAGCTTAGAGCTGCTTTGGAAGAGCAGGGGCTTTCATTCAAGGACTGAAACCGCAGATACGAGGCTTGCCTGGGTTTCTAATCTAATCTAATCTAATCGAAGCATCCTTTAAGCCGTATACGGTGATGAGCCGGCTCATTGCCCTTGCGGCTTTATTTGCATTTTTCCCCGTGCTCGTCTGTCTGCTCTCAGAGACATAGCGCGCCGACAGCTGAACAGAACAATATCGATGAAGTTTTTGGCAACTCACCTGCTGTTTGTCGTTCCCTGGTTCTAGTATAATTAACTTAATAAGAGATGGAGGGATTTTGTGACCAAACAATCATTATCCGCGTTGCTTGAGCAAATGACGCTCGATGAAAAAATCGCACAGCTGGTGCAGTTGACACCTAACTTTTTGACCGAAAATGAGGCCAATCTCACGGGACCGATGGCATCCCTTGGCATAACCGATGGCGTTGTCCGCAATGTTGGATCGGTGCTTAGTGCAGTCGGTGCGAAGGATGTCATTGCACTGCAGGAACAATACTTGAAAAATAACAGGCTTGGCATTCCGCTGCTCCTGATGGCAGATATTATTCATGGCTATCGCACGATTTTCCCGGTAACGCTGGCACTCGGCTGCTCATGGGATATGGAGCTAGCGGAGCGGAGTGCTGCGATTGCGGCGAAAGAATCGGCCGTAACGGGACTGCATGTCACCTTTGCGCCGATGGTGGACCTGGTTCGCGATCCGCGCTGGGGCAGGGTCATGGAATCGACCGGGGAAGATCCTTTCCTTAACAGTGAATTCGCCCGGGCATTCGTGCGCGGCTTCCAGGGGGATGATCTGGCAGCAGATACCGACCGGGTGGCGGCTTGCGTGAAGCACTTTGCCGCTTATGGCGCGGCTGAAGGTGGACGCGACTACAATACGGTCAACATGTCGGAGCGGCAATTGCGTGAATCGTATTTGCCAGCATACAAGGCAGCGCTTGATGAAGGCTGTGAACTGGTAATGACGGCCTTCAACACTGTGGACGGCATTCCGGCTACCGGGAACCGCTGGCTTATGCGCGAACTGCTTCGCAAGGAATGGGGCTTCGAAGGCATCCTGATTTCGGACTGGGGAGCTGTGGAGGAGATGATTGCTCACGGTGTGGCGGCGGATGGCGCTGAAGCCGCGCAGAAAGCAATTGAAGCCGGCGTCGATATGGAGATGATGACGTCCTGCTACCCTAATCACCTGAAGGCGCTTGTTGCATCCGGTCAGGTCAATGAAGCGCTTATTGACGAATCTGTCATGCGTGTTCTGAAATTGAAGGAGAAGCTGGGATTATTCGAAAATCCTTACCGCGGCGCGGACGAGCAGCGGGAGCGTGAAGTGATTTTGTGCGGGGAGCACCGGCTTGCAGCTCGAGAAATCGCAGCCAAGTCCTGCGTGCTGCTGAAGAACGAAGGGGTGCTGCCGCTGAGCAGAGAGCAGAAGCTGGCGCTGATCGGACCGTTTGCCCAAAGCGGGGATATTCTAGGCCCGTGGTCGATTTGGGGCAAACAGGAGGAAGCGGTTCAACTTTATGACGGATTGCTGGAGAAGGCAGGCGTATCGCTTGTTGTCGCTGAGGGCTGCGGCATCGCGGCGGGTTCGCCGGAGCAGACAGCGGAAGCGGTGCGCGCTGCCAAGGATGCGGACGTTATCGTGCTGGCGCTCGGCGAGTCTTCCGAGATGAGCGGCGAAGCAGGCAGCCGTGCAGACATCCGTCTGCCGCAGGCGCAGCTTGATCTGCTCAGGGAGCTGAAGCAGCTGGGCAAACCGATTGCTGTCGTGCTGTTCAACGGCCGGCCGCTTGATCTGCACGGTGTGCTCAATGAAGCCGACGCATTGCTCGAAGCATGGTATCCCGGCACCGAAGGCGGCAATGCCATTGCCGATTTGCTGTTCGGGGACATTAACCCATCCGGCAAGTTGACGATGTCGTTCCCGCATGCGGTTGGACAAGTCCCAGTCTATTATAATCATTACAATACTGGCCGACCGCTTACGACTGACAATGCGGACCAACGTTATGTTTCCAAGTATTTGGACATTCCGAATGAACCGTTGCTGCCGTTCGGCTATGGGCTGAGCTACACAACCTTCGCATACAGCGAGTTGCGCTTGAGCTCAGATACGATCTACACGGAGGAGCCGCTGACTGTTTCCGTTAAAGTCACCAACACAGGGAAGCTGGCCGGCGAAGAAGTGGTGCAGCTGTACGTTCGCGATATAGCCGGCGAGGTCGTCCGTCCGCTCAAGGAACTGAAGGCGTATCGTAAGATCAGCCTGGAGCCGGGCGAGACGGCTGCGATTGATTTCACGCTGAGCGAGGAGCAGCTTCGTTATTACCATGCTGACCTGACTTTTGCCAGCGATGCAGGCGAGTTCCATGTGTTCGTGGGGCCGAACAGCCGTGATGCAGCAGCGGCCAAGAGCTTCCGTCTGGTGAAGTAATTGATGTCATGGCGCACCATGATGATTCAGGCAAGATATAAGGAAACGATAAAACGGAGCAGGCCCAGTGCCTGCTCCGTTTTATTGTAAGCGAGAATTCTACTTGCGTGGACTGGCATCAGCGCAGCTCCACCGTCAGAACGCGAGCCATGCTATGCCAATATTTTGCTTCTATTCCTGAGCCGGAACCCACTCACCCTGGAACAAAATTTTGTTCGTGCTGGCTGCCGTCTGGTAGTCTTGATCGTCGAAGTCGCCGTCGAAAACACTGAGTCTAAAATGAACGTTTGCCATCCGCTTTAATTTTTCATTGGTCGGAAGCAGTGTATATGTCAGCTCCCCGGGCTTGAATACCCGTGCTTGAGCGGAATGATTGGCCGCAAGGAGATGCTCTCCGAACAGGTATTTCCACGAAGTAGGCTCAAATTCCGTTCCAATCGCCAGCTCCGATATATAAATGGCACTGTAAGGGGGCAGCGTTACGGCCTCCTTATTCACTGCGGTATAGCGATTGGTTGGCGGGAATGAGTTCTCTATGGACGTCTCCGTATAGCCGAACATGGCGCTGCTGAGCGTATATTTGTCTTGTTTGCCCTGCGCCGCGGCTTGGTTGAAGGTCATTCCTTTGCTGCCAACCTTCAGCAGTGTAATATACAGCTGCGAATCCGGCTGCAGTTTGCCATTCTTCTGCGGACTATAGGTCAGCCCGATATCCTGATGGAGAAATGTTGACTCAGATACCCTGAATGTGTAGTCGTTCTCATACAGCTCGTAGCTCAGCCAATAGTCGACGCTGCCGCTTGAGAGTGGAATATCAGCCGGAATATTCAGCGTCACCTCGGCCGTCTCCTGCCCATAGCGGAAAGAGAAGGGCTCTCTGGCGGAACGCGTAGTCGGGACGCCGTCTACCTCATATTCGAGCATCAGCTTCACCCAGCCTATAAGATCCTTGTTCGTGGGAATTTCCGCGTTGATCGACACTTTAACTTGCTTGTCACCGGGTTGTGGGACAGCGAGCTTGCCTACGGGAAAGCGCTCAAAATCCCAACTGATCCTCAATGCCCGATCGGAATGGGTACTATTGAAGTGGGCACGTTTCATCAGATTGTAAATTCGATGCGCTTCTGCGCTTGATGGTCCTCCATCCCGCCACAGTTGGTCGTTATCATTCCATGTGGCATCGACATGATAGAAGTTGCCGTCAATCTTAATGATGTTCCAGGCGTGCGGCTGACTGGCGTGGCCGTCGATATAGAAGATTTCCAGACCGGCAAGCCTGCCGAGCATTTGCAGTGCATGCGCATAGCCGTCGCATACCGCATATTGTTCAATCAAGGCGCCGTAAACATCATAAGGCCGGGATACGGTAGGCGTCCCGAAGCTGAATTCCTGATAATCATACTGCATATGATCGATCAAAAAATCATGAATGGCTTCTTCCTTCTGAAGATCCGTCATTCCAGGACGGATGGTCTGCTTAATAATTTCCTGTGCTTTCCGTCCAACCTGCTCAATGATCGCACTGGAGTCCTTGCCCTCGTTGGTCCTGCCCTTCATTGGAGACATGTCGACGATCGGGTTGCCGTCCAGATTCAGGTTTTTAAGCTGCGGCATCTGTTTCAGCACCTGAATATCGGAAACCGCATTATCTTTGATGTTAAGGTAGTCCAGTTTGCTCAACGATTTCAGATTCGCAATACTTGTAATCGCGTTGCTGCTTGCGATAAGTGTTGTCAGCTCAGAAAGTTTGGCGAGATCATCGATATTTTGGATGAAATTATCGGATATGCCAAGCTGCTCCAACTTGGTCAAGCTCTTCAGCGGAGCGATGTCCTCGATCCGGTTTCTTGTTAAACCGAGCACCTTCAACTCTTTCAGCGCAGTCAAAGGCTGAAGATCTTGAATGAGATTGTCCTGCAGTTCCAGACTGGTCAAATTCGGAAGTTGCTCAATGCCTTTTAGCGAGCGAATTCGCGTATGCGGCCAACTGCCTCGCAGCATCTTAATCGCTGCCAGCTCGGAACGGTAAATATCCCCTGTCGGCTTTTTGAGTTCGCCGCGAATGAGCTGTTCCAGCCCTGGATCGGCAAAAGTAGCTACGGTTTTGTCGTTAGCGGCTTTCGAACCCGCGCCTGCGCTTGCGTTGGCATCGGCGAATAGTCCCGCGCTTTTGGCGGCGGCTTCTGTAATCGCTCCGTCTTTAATCAGCTTTTGGGCTAGTGTGGACGTTTCGTTATTCAATGGCTGTTCCAGCGCCTGGTAAGAAATCTGAACTGCATGGCCGCGCAGGAACGTTTTTTTGTGCAGCAATTTCCGCAATGAGTCATCGATCAAACCGATCGCTGCGGCTTTATCAAGCGCTTCTTGGTACGTGAAGTCGCCCTTGCTATCCTGATAGCCAAGCGCCCGCAGGACGAGCGTCATATACTGCGTTGCGCTCATAGCATCCGCTGCACCGAAGCGCTGTTTGTCAATGCCTTGGGAAATTTGATGCTCGTAGGCATAATTGACATAGCCTGCTCCCCATTTGGGCACATCCTTGAACGGAACTTGGTTGCTGCTTAATTGTTGTGCTTCCTTCTCTTTTCCTAACAGGCGAATAAGGATGGCAAGTCCCTCGAGTCGGGTGGGGGTGAGCTCCAACTCATAGCCGCTGCCCGTTCCGGCAAACAAGCCAAGCTGATTAAGCTTGTCCGCGTAGAATTTGTCGGCATTGGCGGGTGCTGCATGCAAGCCGGCTGGCAAGAGAGTGCACAACAGGCCCACAATAAGCAGGAGGGAGATTCTTTTTGTGGTGTGGAATTTCATCGAAAATGTTCCTCTCATAAGTTGATAGAAATAGTTAAATAATCCTAAGACTATTATACTATACAGTTGTCTATTTGTGGGAAATTGATGATGCACTCAAACAATTCCTTGAGCTTCATAAAAAGCGGCAGTGGCTCCAAAACCGCGGCGGGGAGATTATGTTCCTCTTTGTACCCTTCTATTAGAGCGTTCGTAATAGAGCGCTCGTAATCGCGTATATTTTCTCCTCCCGAAAACGAGAATTCACACGCAGAATAAATAGGAACGGCCAAATCACATGTAAAGCATGAAGTTTAACTGCTTGGTATATGCAGCCGAATAAGCGCATTCAGCTAATTTTTACTTTACATCGCTCAAAATTATTGTTAGTTTATATAACATAATGAGAGAGGTGTTGGTAAATATGTTGTTAGGAAACCTATTGGAGATGTCCGTGTTGTCAAAGGCACAAGTCATAGCGGGTCTAGAGGGATTGACCACACGTGATGTACTTTCCGTCAATATAATGGATGCGCCGGATATCGTCACCTTCCTCAAGCAAGGGGATCTGCTGCTGACGAACGGTTATTTGTTGAAAGACCGTCCGGAGGCGCTTGTTGATTTCGTCCAAAGCATGCATGGCAAAGGCTGTGCTGGACTGGCGATCAAGACGCAGCGCTTTTCCTTGAGCATTCCGCAGGAAGTGCTGGACGAGGCGGATCGCCTTCATTTTCCAATACTTGAGCTGTCGATGATCGATGCTACGCTGGGAGAGATTTTTCAACAGTCGATTGGCATGATCCTTGACAATAAAAACGATGAGCTGCACTATGCCTTGACCATTCATAAGCAGTTCGCAGATATGATCATGAAGGGTGACGGCCTTGCCCGCATTGTCGATACGCTTTCGTCCATGTTGTCGACCCCTGTATTGCTGCTGAATGTCAAGCTGCAGCCGCTGGCGCAGTCTTCCCAGTTCAGCCGCCCGGAGTTGCGCCGATTGCCTGTGCTTGCCGCAGCGTCGCTCGCCGGAGAAATACCGCCCCAAGCTCCTCTTTCCCTCTGCTTTCCGCATATCGCACCACCGGAATTTCGGCACGTCGAGCTGTTCCCGATTCATACTTACCGGCATGAAGGCTACTTGCTTTCCTTCTACAACCTTCATGTATTGTCAGGCACCGCCTTGCTGGCGTTTGAGCAGGCCGCTCATGTCATCGGACTGGAGATGACCAAGAAGCATGCTGTGAAAGAACGTTCCCGCCGCTACAAAAATGATTTTTTCTCCGATGTCATTGAAGGCTTTGTTCGAACTGAACAAGAGGTATTGCATCGGGGAGCCAAATACGGCCTGAAAGCGAACGGGACGTCGTTTCTAATTGTGGCGAAAGAGGATGAAAAGCTGGAGCATGCCGATCTTCAAAGCGAACGGCTGTCGGAGGAAATATTGAGTGCGGAGAGGGATAGACATTACGAGATCATCAAGCAGGAGTTCGCCATGCTGGACGTTCCGTTCGTCATGTTTTCTAAAAACGATTTGTTCGGGATTCTTGTTTTTCACGATCCGCTGGGGTGGGATGAGGCGATGTTTAGAAGACAGCTTGAATCGGCAACTGAAAGGATGTATCGATCCGAGCAGGTCAGCGTCTCCTTCGGCATCGGCAAGTTGTTTACGAATGCGCTTGATCTGCGCTCGTCTTATAAGGAGGCGCTCAAAGCGATTCACATCGGGCAGCAAACGAATCGCCAGCGTTTTGTGCAATTTTACCGAACGATGGATTTTGGGCGGCTGCTCAGCATGGTGCCTCACGGAGAATTGGAAATCTTTTATCAAGAGGCATTTAAGGGGCTGCTTGCACGAAGTGAAAATGAGCAGCGGGAGCTGTTTCGTACATTGAAGGCTTACTATGAGCATCACTGCAACATTATCGATACGTCCAAAGCGCTGTTCGTGCATCGCAATACGGTCATCTACAGGCTTGAAAAATGCGAGAAGCTGATGGGGTGCAAGCTGAAGGACCCGCAGGTCGGATTTGGCTTTCAAATCGCTTTTGCTATCGAATCTTTGCTTAAGAATGAAAACTTTAGTCTCAATGACTAAATTCATATTTTGTTTCTGTACGATTTGACTAATGACAAGAAGACGAAGAATAGTTAAGATAAGAATATAAATTATGTCATGTTATATAACATAATAAAGAGAGATTCTCTACATCAGGAAGGAGTTGAGAGATATGAACGGTTCGAATACGTTGAAACGAGAAAATAATGTTAGTTTATATGACGTTAATATCGTGAATCGCATACATGATCAATCGGCCATCGTCGTCGACAACGTAACAAAATCGTTTATAAACGCGGAAGGCGATGCAATTCAGGTTTTGAACGGGATTACGATGGATATACGCAAACAGGAATTTGTCAGCATCGTTGGACCAAGCGGCTGTGGCAAAAGCACGATATTCAATATTATAGCCGGACTGCTGGAGCCGACGACAGGCAAGGTTCTCGTGGGCGGCGATGAAATCGGGAAGTCTACCGGCCATGTCGGTTATATGATGCAGCGAGATTTATTGCTGCCCTGGAGAACGGTGCTTGACAACGTGACGATTGGACTTGAGGTGAAAGGGCTGGGCAAAAAGGAGCGTCAGGAGCTGGCAATGACGTACCTGGAACGGTACAGCCTGGATTCCTTCGCCAAGGCTTATCCCTCGACCTTGTCCGGCGGCATGCGACAGCGGGTAGCGCTCATCAGGACGCTGGTTACACAGCCGGACATTATCCTGCTGGATGAGCCGTTCTCCGCGCTTGACTACCAGACGAGGCTGGTGCTGGAGGATGAAATATTGTCAATTCTCAAAGATGAAGGCAAGACAGGCGTCCTGATTACCCATGACATCGAAGAAGCCATTTCCGTTTCTGACCGGATATTCGTCATGAGCAAGCGTCCTACCCATGTGAAGAAAACCTATGAGGTCGGGCTTGCCGCCCAGCGCGGATCGGCGATGAAGGCTCGCAGTGATGAACGGTTCAAACAATATTTCGAAGACATTTGGTCGGAACTGGACATTCAAATGGGGAGGTCAAGCTGATGTCCAACACAACTGGGGAAATGAAGCTCAATAGCGTCGGTGCTGTCGCCAAGAAGCGGGGCAAGCTGAAACCGCAGCAGGCCGCGGCGCTGAAGCAATGGATTTTCACAATGCTGTGGCGTCTGGCGATTGTGGGGGGAATCATGGCTCTGTGGGAAATCATTGTCATGCTGGAGCTTGTCAACCCGTTCCTGCTCGGCTCGCCAAGCGCGATCATCGATATGGCGGGAGCGATGCTGCAATCCGGTCAGTTGCTCACCGATGCCTATGCTACCGTCAAGGCGACCGTCATCGGCTTTGCCGTAGGAAGCGCGATCGGCTCGCTGCTTGGGCTGCTGCTATGGTTTTCGAAAACAGTGTCACGCATCATCGACCCGTTTGTCGTTGCTTTGAACGGCGTCCCGAAAATCGCGCTTGCGCCGATGATCATCATTTGGTTCGGATCCGGCATCTTTTCCAAAATTGTGCTTGCTTCGGTAGCGACCTTGATCGTCGCCCTGCTCTCGGCTTATCAGGCGACCCATCAAATCGATGCCTCGCAGGTCAATCTGATGAAATCATTTGGGGCCAGCAAACTGCAAATTTTCAGTAAGATTATCGTGCCCGCCTCGCTGCCATGGATTATTTCCGCTTTCCGTATCAATATCGGACTTGCGCTCGTATCGGTTGTCGGCGGAGAATTCATCTCCTCGGATAAGGGGCTTGGCCATATGATTTTTGTGGAAGGGAATTTGTTTAATCTGCCGGCCGTATGGGTCGGGGTATTCACACTCATGCTTGTAGCGGCATTATTGTACGCCTGTGTAAGCTTCATCGAGGGACGGCTGCTGCCATGGAATGATAACAAGCAAGCGCACAAATCCGCATCCGTCTAACGGCTTGCGAGAGCAGGATCATAAAGGAGACGACAGCCTATGAAAACGACAGCAATGAAACTAATCGGTCTGATTGTATTAAGCGCTATGCTGCTTGCTGCTTGTGGAGGAAATACAGGTAGTGGCGGCGCAACCGGCGGCAACGCCGGGACGACGACTGAAACGGCCCCGGCCGTGCAGAAGGACGTCATTATGGTAGCGGAGGTCTATCACAACTTATTGTACTTGCCGCTCTATGTGGCGAAGGAAAAGGGCTTTCTGGAAGAAAATAATATCGAGATATCTTCGATCACCGCAGCAGGAAGCGGCCCGGCGGCATTGGCCTCCGTGCTGTCCGGCGAATCAGCCTTCTCGTTCCATGGTCCTGAGCATGTTTCCTTTGCCAAGGCGAAAGGCGGCGATGCCAAATCCATCAGCATTTTATCCGGCAGTGCGCCGGTGTGGGCGGTTGCCAAAGAAGGCTCGGCAATTAGTGCGCCAGCAGACTTCATTGGCAAAACAATCGTAACAGGCATTGCGCCGACGAGCTCGAACAGCCTGCTGCGGAAGCTGTTTGCCGATAACGGCATCGATCTGGCCAAAGACGTGACGATTACCGAGGTTCAAAATGGCTCTGAGCTAGGCACCTTGCTGGCAGGAAAAGCCGACATCGCGGTCGTCTACGAGCCGCAGCTGGATCAAGGTCTTGAACAAGGGCTTGAGATCGTCTATGACTTCACGAAAGATTATCCGGATTTTGCATTTGCGACGCTGAATACATCCTCGAAAGTTATCGAGCAAAACCCGGAGTTGGTCCGGCGGATGGTGAAGGCGCTGGAACAGGCTTTAGATTACATTCATGAGGACCCGCAAGGAACGAAGGAGATTGCGAAGAAGGAATTCCCGAATTTGGATGGCACGGTAGTGGAAAGTGCAGTGCAGCGGATGATTGACAGCAAGGTGTATCCGGAGGATGGACATTTGACGAAATCGGCATTCCAGACGGCGATCGACATGCAGAAGTTTATCGGGAATTTGAAAGAAGATGTCGCGTATGAAGACATGGTTGATCCAAGCTTCATGCCTTAACCTACCAGAAAGGAGCTTGAGTGCCATGCGGACGCAGCAAGAGATGGAATATGACGCTTTTCTGGCGCTTGAGAGAAGCAGATACAAGGACGGATGCGTGACGAGTGAGGAAAAGGCAAGTTTTTATGGAGAGCTGGAGCTGCTGCGCGCATATCTCATCCCGGACCATATTGCTCCCAATGCCGCTTACAGAGGGGAGGTGCAGCAATGGTTACCGTTCCTATCCAAGAACTGTCGATAGCTGAGGCTTCTTCTCTTATCCGCAGCAAAGCGATGTCCCCTGTCGAGCTGACGGATGCTTATATTTCCCGGATAAGCGCACTGGAAGGCCGCGTAAAAGCTTGGGTAACGTTGCATGAGGAAGAAGCGAGAAAGTGTGCGAGAGAAGCGGAGCAGCAGTTAATGGCTGGGTGCTCCAAAGGGCCGCTTCATGGCATTCCTTATGGGGCCAAAGATATCATCTGTACCGCTAATCTGCGTACGTCAGGCGGCTCGCAGGTCAACGGCGGTTATGTGCCGGAGGAGAATGCGGCGGTCATCGACAGCCTGCAGGGGGCAGGAGCAATTCTGCTGGGCAAGACGACGACGACGGAATATGCCTACCAGGGCGGGGAGCCGCCAACGCGAAACCCGTGGAATGTAGCTCATACGCCGGGCGGCTCCAGCTCGGGTTCGGCAGCGGCAGTCTCGGCCGGCATGGCCGCTTTTACACTCGGCACCCAAACCTTCGGCTCCTTGCTCAGGCCAGCCGCTTATAACGGATTGACCTGCATGAAGCCTACCTTCGGCCGGATCAGCAGATATGGTGTATTCACGGCAAGCTGGAGTCTTGACCACATCGGGGCGTTCACGAGAACAGTGGAAGATACAGCTCTTGTACTCGAAGCACTGGTCGGATCAGATGATCGCGATTCCTCGACATTGCCGGGAGCCGCACCGTCTTTTGTTCACGCACTGAACCGGGATGTGAAGGGGATGGTGATCGGCTTGCCGGAGCCAGGCGGCTTCTTCCAGGCGGAAGACCCCGCCATCAGCAAGGCGGTCGATCAGGCGGTCGAGACGCTTGCTTCGCTCGGCTTTCGCTTTAAGGTTGTGAAGCTGCCAGCATGCATGAAGGAAGCTGTTGCCGCGCATCGGATGACGATGCGCGCGGAAGGGGCGGCAAGCCATATGGAGCTGTATAAGACGCGAGCCGATTATTATGGTCCGGCGATGAGGGAGCAGCTTGAACTGGGCTTTGAGTTGAGTGCAGTGGATTATTTGCAGGCACAGCGCGTCCGGACCGTTTTTCGTAACGAAATGATGCGGTTATTCGAAGAGGTGGACGTGCTCCTGACACCAGCAACACCGACACTGGCGCTCCCCGGATACAAAACAGGCAGCGCCATGTTCAACGGTCCGTTCACGAATACGGGGCTGCCGGCTATGACGGTGCCGATCGGGATCGAGCCGTCATTGAATTTGCCGATCGGCATGCAACTGGCCGGCCCGCTGATGGGGGAAGAGACGCTGTTGGCCATTGGACACACCTATCAACAAGCGACGGACTGGCACCGGCTGCAGCCGTCGATACACTAGAGCAACGGAGGAATTGAGGCATGACGACTATCATTCATTCGGACAGGGCACCGAAATTTCCACTGCCATTTTCTCATGCCGTCCGGGCGGGCGACTTCGTGTACGTAGCCGGGCAGGTGGGGGTTGAGCCAACCACACTGGAGCCTGTCGGAGCCATCAGGGAGCAAACGGCGCAATGCATTCGGAACATCGAGGTCATTTTACAAGAGGCAGGCCTGACCTTGGACCACATCGTCAAAGCAACGACGCATTTAAGCCGACCGGAGGATCAGGATGACTACAACGCCGTGTACGAGCAGATGATCCAAGCCCCTTATCCGGCGCGTATTACTGTATTCAGCGGCTTGGGGCCGTATTTGATCGAAATCGAAGTGCTCGCTTACGCCCCGTCGAAACGCGGCGAATAGCAAATAAGCGAATAGCGAACAAGAGAACAGCAAATAAGGGAAGAGCGAACAAGAGAACAGCACTAAGTGAACAACGAACAAGAGAACAGCAAATAAGTGAAGAGCGAACAAGAGAACAGCGAATAAGTGAACAGCCAACAAGAGAACAGTGAACAAGAGAACAGCAAATAAGTGAAGAGCGAACAAGAGAACAGCGAATAAGGGAACAGCAAACAAGAGAACAAGAGAACAAGAGAACAAGAGAACCGCAAATAAGTAAACCGCAAATAAGTGAAGCGATGCAGGAGCGAGTCCCTGGATCGCTTCTCTGTTTTTCACACTATTGAAGACTAGCGGTAAGCTTGCTTGCGTGTAGGAGTTGCTATGTATCACGGTCATGAATCTGTTTGCAAGCGTACACTGGTTTTTCAGATCGCCTTGGTTGGGCATCATAAAGAGTTCCAGTTGGAAGGATGCAATATAGGCTATAGAAATGAGGCTACCTCACTTAAACCTTTGGGGGATTGGGGGAGCGGCGTGTTTTATATGCTGGGATCGGCGGTGGAGCAACTCTAGTGGATGAAATCGTACTCAGAAGTCAATGGCAAGGCCCCCTTTGAAAGAATTCCCAGGCTCCTATGCCTTCAACGCCTATAGGATACTTGATCTGTGTTAGGTCACAACGAAAAGTCTATCCTTTTCGCCTGATCCCACGGTATGTTTGTTGATCTACTCGTTGATCTATATGATTTTTCGTACATAATAGTAAAAACTATCGACAAATGACCAATTCTATATGAATTTTCGTGTTTAATTGTTGAAATACGTGAAAAATGACCAATTCTATCACAAATCTTGCAAAGAAACTAACATGGAAGAATAGGAAAAGAGAGGGAAGGATAATTTTACAAATAAAAGAGGCT
>REGQ01000051.1 GCA_004134985.1 Paenibacillaceae bacterium
CACGCTGTTTGTGAGCGGTTCAAACTGGCCTAAGGGGGGCTACCATTTTATGTATCCGGTTTTGCTCATTTATAGCTATTATAATGGATTACGTTCAAATGGATCTTTTCGTTTCAATTTGGTATGCATTTACGCTACCGGAAATTCATCTGACTGCTCCTCAAAAGTCAAGTTGACCGGACCTTCAGGGAGGCTCGTCGGCATTTCCATATTGGTGCTTGGCACCTGCTCATTAACGGCGTCAAAGCGAAGACTGTCCAGCCAGGCGCGCCCGCGGCCGCTCAGCAATATGCCAAAGGCAATTCCCTCGCTGTCGCGGGGCACATCCAGCACAACTTTATATTGATTCCAATCCGCTGTTCCTCTGATCGGGCGGTTGCTCATATTGTCGAACTGGAGCGCCTCCCCATCCTTTCCATCTACACGCATCCATAATCCGCACCAATCCTCCACCCTTTCGGTTTTAATAAACCCCGACAATTGCAGGCGCTGTCCACGGTATTGTTCGGCCTTGAACATCTGCATCATTGTGGCGAATCCAATCGCTTCAACGCTGCATGAGCCGATATAGCCTGCTGCCCTTCCATGATGCACGGTCGTGCGGTCGACTCCAATTTCATAGCTGGCTGGATGACTCCCTGACAGCACCCAGCCATGCGGCTCCCTGTTTATCCTATCCATCTCCTCATCCCTCTCCTGGTTCATAATCAAGTCTCTGGTAAAGCTCCGGTATCGGCCCGGCGTCATATAGAACATCTTTTTGAAGGCGCGTGTAAAAGATTCCTGTGAATCGAAACGATAGTCCAGCGCAATCTCAAGTATTCGGCGGTCAGTTGTAATCAGCTCAGATGCCGCGTTGGTCAACCTTCGTTTACGAATATATTCCGCCAGCGCAGATCCCACATAACTGTGAAACAAACGGTGGTAATGATACATCGAAAATGAGGCGTGAGCGGAAATCGCTTCAAGGGTCAACTCTACCTTCAAGTGTTTCTCAATATAGTCCAGCGAGTTGGCCATGACGGCAGAGTGCTCGGTATACAGCAACATGTCCCCTCCTTCCTGAAAACAGCTTAACATTCGGCAGGATGTGCGCGTTTGATTTTTTTTGCGGTGATAGCGGTGTCGACGAAACTGTGCGAAATGATTCGGAATGCTGTTAATATTTCTTCATAAACACAAAAAGCCGCCTCGCGGCGGCTCTTGACTGTCAATTTGCATCTCTGTCAATCTCGTTGTTTACTCGCTATTGCTTAAAACATCAGTTCCGGTAAGGAACCAACGCCTCATTCAAACCGCGCGTTTGCGCGTAGATTTGCTGATAGATCTTGAACAGCCCGGCATAGGCCTGAACCGCTTCGGCATTGGGCGTGTAACGCTGCCCTTGCTGCACGAACGCCGCGGCGCATTCCTCAAGGCTCGCGAACCAGCCGCTGCCATAGGCAGCAAGCATCGCTGCTCCGAGACCGGGGCCTTGCTCATTTTGCAAAGCGACGACCGTCGCATCGAAAATATCCGCCTGCATTTGCAGCCAAACCGGATTTTGCGCGCCCCCGCCAATAGAAATGATCGTATCTACAGTTTTTCCAGCTTCACGGAACATGACGACCGACTCATTAAGCGAAAACGTAATGCCCTCCATTACAGCACGGGCAAAATGAATACGCCGCTGCGAACCGTCAATTCCGATAAAGCTGCCGCGGATATTCGCATCCGCATGCGGTGTGCGCTCGCCTACCAGATAAGGGGTGAACAGCAGCCCCTCTGACCCCGGTTTCACCGTATCGACGCCGTCCAGCAGCTGATCGTAGGACTCTCCGGCGGCAAACGTATTTTTAAACCAGCTCAGAGAATATCCCGCGGCGAGCGTCACGCCCATCGCATAATAAGAGTCCTGCTTGCCATGGTTGAAAAAATGCACTTTCCCGTCGAAGTCGCGCTCTTTATTATTTTCATAGGATAAAATGACACCCGATGTGCCGATGCTGCACAAGGTCAAGCCTTCGCTAAGAATGCCTGCGCCAATTGCGCCGCACGCATTATCCGCTCCCCCTGCTATGACCTTGACCGAAGCGTTCAGACCGCTCTGCTCCGCTATGTCAGGAAGCAAAGTTCCGACTGTCGCATGCGATTCCACAAGCGGTGGGCAGATCGTAGCAGGCAGGTCAAACCCCGCCAGAATTTCCGGGCTCCACGCTTTGCTCGCCACATCAAGCAGCAGCGTGCCGGCAGCGTCAGAATAATCCATATGAAGCTTGCCTGTCAGCCGGTACCGGACATAATCTTTTGGAAGCAGGAACAGCGCTGCCTGGGCGAACAGTTCCGGTTCATTTTGCCGTACCCATAGTATTTTCGGAAGTGTAAAACCTTCCAGCGCCGGGTTGCGGGCAATGGCATTCAACTGTGGACCCAGCACCCGCTCAATCTCACGGCACTGCCCGGTTGTCCGCGTATCATTCCACAAAATCGCATTGCGCAGCGGCTGATTCGCTTGATCGAGCAGCACCAACCCATGCATCTGTCCAGAGAAGCTGATGCCCTCAACCTGCTCCCCTGCTCCTTCAACTAAGGAAACAAGCTCGCGAATTGCAGCAACCGTGCCTTCTACCCAATCCTCGGGACGTTGTTCGCTCCAGCCGGTATGCTCGTGGTACAACTCGTAAGCGTGCGAAGCCTCGGCTGCAACCTGTCCCTGTTTGTCCACCAGCAGCGCCTTGACCGCGCTTGTCCCCAGGTCAATCCCGATCACATAACTCATCGTTCCCGCTACCTCCCGATCCTAGTTCGCCTGTTGGCAGGCTTTATTTGCACCACATCATCTTTGTTCACGCTATCATTCATTATGATGATGCTTGGCAGCTACACGCTGAAAATAACTTCATTCAACATCAGTTTAATGCGTTCCTGACGTCCTGACTCGTTTTTGATCGGATTGTTCTGAAGCGCGTACTGCTCCAATGATTTCAACGTTGCTTTGCCGGCAACGATATCAGCGCCGATGCCTTCGGAGAACGTGCGGTAACGCTGGTCAATGATGTTGTCAAAGAATTTGCTTTCGATAATTTTGGCTGCCGCTTTCAATCCCCAAGCGAAGCTGTCGATACCGGCAATATGCGCCAGGAACAGATCGTCAATATCAAATGATCCACGGCGAACTTTGGCGTCAAAGTTAATTCCGCCACGGCCGATGCCGCCTGCGCGAAGCACTTCGTACATGGTCAGTGTCGTGCCATACAGGTCAGTCGGGAATTCGTCGGTATCCCAGCCAAGCAGCAAGTCGCCTTGGTTCGCATCCAGCGAGCCGAGCATATTGTTAATGGAAGCTACGCGCAGCTCATGCTCAAACGTATGTCCGGCCAAAGTTGCGTGGTTTGCTTCCAGGTTCAATTTAAATTGTTTTTCCAGACCATATTTTTGCAGGAATGCGATCGTCGTAGCTGCATCAAAATCGTATTGATGTTTGGAAGGCTCTTTTGGTTTCGGCTCAATCAGGAATTGTGCGTCAAATCCGATTTCGCGCGCATAATCGAGCGCCATATTGTACAGACGGGCAAGGTTATCCAATTCAAGCGCCATATCTGTGTTGAGCAATGTTTCGTAACCTTCGCGGCCGCCCCAGAACACATAGTTTTCTGCGCCAAGCTCTTTACCGACTTCCAGTCCTTTTTTCACTTGAGCCGCAGCATACGCATAAGCATCCGCATTGCTGGATGTTCCGGCGCCGTGCACGAAGCGCGGGTTGGTGAACATGTTCGCCGTATTCCACAGCAGCTTTTTGCCGCTTGTCTTCATATTTTGCTGAAGCAAATCTACGATGACATCAAGATTTTTGTTAGTTTCTTGCAATGTGTCGCCCTCAGGAGCAATGTCGCGATCATGGAAACAATAATAAGGAACACCGAGTTTATCCAAAAACTCGAAATTTGCTTCGACGCGCGCTTTTGCTTTATCCAGCGGATCAAGGCTGTCCCAAGCACGAACTGCGGTGCCTGCACCGAATGGATCGGCGCCAGCGCCAGTGAAAGTATGCCAATAAGCAACTGCGAAGCGAAGATGCTCCTCCATCGTCTTGCCAAGCACAACTTCCTCAGGATTATAACGCTTGAATGCGAACGGGTTGTCGGAACCTTTGCCTTCAAAATTAATTTTGTTTACATTTGCAAAATAAGCCATTGTCGATTCCCTCCTAAAAGTGGTGCAACATCCGGTGTACAAAGCCGGTGTGCAAAGCTGTTTTATTAAGCCAATATACAAAGCTGAAAACGCTGTTACGTCATTCTAACACCTTTTAACTTAGTTTGTCTATTAAACAAACTAAGTTTTGTGGTAAAATTATATTAATCATGTGAACGGAGGCTCAGCAATGAAGAAACAGATCGTCACGGCCAAAACAACCGGCGACACCATGCTGATTAAAAAAATAAATACGGCGATTGTGCTGGAGTGCGTGCTGAAGCATGCCCCGTTGTCTCGTGCCGATATTTCCGAACGAACCGGACTGAACAAAGCTACCGTGTCCAGTCTCGTTCAAGATTTGATCGACAGCTATCTGATTGTAGAGAGCGGAATGGGCAAATCGAGCGGCGGACGCAAGCCGGTTATGCTGTTGTTCAACCGTGAAGCCGGCCACGCCGTCGGCATCGACCTCGGCGTCAACTATATCCGCGGCGTGTTAACGGATCTGGAAGGCAGCATTATAGAAGAACGTTTAACATCATTAACTACCGTGCGCGCAGAAGAAGTGCTGCCTGTGCTGGAGCAGTTGATTGCCGAGCTCATTGCCTGCGCCCCATCAAGTCCCTACGGGATCGTGGGCATTGGCCTCGGCGTGCCCGGTATTGTCGACGACAGCGGCACGGTGCTGTTCGCGCCGAATTTGAAATGGGACAACCTGCCCCTTCAAGACCAGCTTGCCAACCGATTCGGCCTGCCGGTCGTCATCGACAATGAGGCCAATGCCGGTGCCCAAGGCGAGCAGCGCTACGGCGCAGGCCAAGGGATTGCCAATCAAATCTATGTCAGCGTAGGCATCGGGATCGGGACAGGCATCATTTTGAACAAATCGCTTTACAAGGGGACTTCCGGCTTCTCCGGAGAGCTTGGCCATCTGTCGATCGACTTTGCAGGCAAACTGTGCAGCTGCGGCAACCGCGGATGCTGGGAATTGTACGCATCTGAGCATGCCTTGCTGGAAGGCGCGGCACGGCTTGGCATTCATGATCTGCAGTCGCTTGTCCAGGCGGCGGCAGGCGGCAGCGATGAGGCCATTGGGTTGTTTGCCAGCATCGGAGAATATTTGGGAATCGGGATCGCCAACATTATTAACAGCTTCAATCCCGATGTCGTCATCATCGGCAACCGGATAACGATGGCCCGCCCCTGGATTGAAGCGTCTTTGCGAAATACAGTGGAGCAGCGTACATTGCCGTTCCACCGGCGGGATATGCAAATCCTGTTCGCGGAACTTGGCGAGCAGTCTGCAGTGCGCGGCGCAGCCTACGATGCGATCAATCGCTTTTTTACATTGGTCAAAAGCGGAGAAAGTTCTGTCGTGACGGAGTAGCGATGACAACCAACCGAATACAAGCATCCTTTTAGTACCCTATCCAAAAAAAACCGAGTACGCCATGCGGCATTCAAGCGCCATCTGCGTACTCGTTTATTTGTTTTCCTGCGTTTCATTTAACGTCGTATTTATGTCAGCCGACCGCTATCCTGAACGGGATAAAATAAGGAATGCAAAAAAACCGACAATGCTAGATTGTCAGGTCATTCTGCTATTGCCGTTATGGCAACGTCTCTCGTTCGCCTGGCCGATTATAGTGGATCGACAGTGTATTGCTTGCGGTACTGCAACGGCGACAAACCTGCGTGTTCCGAGAATGTCCGGGAAAAGTGCGGTGTTTGGCGAAATCCGGTCTCCAAGGCAATACGCGCTACCGACCAGTCGGTTTTGATCAGCAGCAGCTTGGCCTGATCCATCCGATACAGCATTAAATATTGCTGTGGTGTAGCATCGTATACCTCTATCATACAACGGGAAATGTAATTGGGATGCAGTCGCAGTTCATCTCCCAGTGACTTGTTGGACACCTGTTCCCGATAATTAGTCTTCAGATAGGCGGCAGCCCGCTCCGCAACTGCCAATGCAGTTGGCGCATTCGCGGCGCGCCACTCTTCATTCATCATTTCGAGCAGCTGTAAAAACGACTGCTGTCGTTTCCAAAAGGCTGTTTGTGTCGAGCTGCCCGCCGCGGCATAAATAACGTCGAACAAGTCCGCGACTTCAGCAGGGTTGGACAACTTCATCGACTTGGGCAGCTGAATAGCATAAATATAATGATCCCCTCGCAAGTTGCGAGCTGCGCTGCTCCCGCTTTCTTCCCATTCTCCAATCGTCTGGAAATGCAGCCAATCGAATTTCGTCTGCTCTGTGCATCCTTCACTTGCATAATGGCGACGGTCCGGTCTTAAAATTAAAGTCTCGCCAGCCTGAACAACCCAGGTTGTATCGCCTTCCGTAATCGTTAGTCGTCCCTCGCGTACAAATAATAAATCGAATTTCCCCATATTAATGCGGCCAGGGTGAACATCGCCCGGCCCGTATGTCTTGTGGTCAGCTTCGATAAAATAAGGCAGCGGTGGAGACAGAAACGTCAGCAGCGGGACGGTTGCAACGACATTCATGATGAAATCGGCTCCTGCCCGTATTTAACTTTCACGCTGATTTCCAGCTCCCTCTCCGTAAAGTTCGTGCCATTTATTATATCATGCTCACACAACTGTGCAACATGCTTTACGGCTTGCAACTGCAATTACTGAAGCAAGGAAGGACGGCGTCTTACCATGAAATCGGCTGGAACGTATGCGTCACTGCTGACTCGCGGGCTTTCAGGCACATCAATGCACTAAGCAATCCGTCCTCCAGCGGTGCAATGCTGCGCTCACTGCCCCCGCGCATCAACTCCACAAAGCTGCCTGCCAGCGCAGTATCTCCGCCATAATGGCCCCCTTCGGACTTCAACTCATAAGTCTCAACACTTGGTGTATGATGCATGAATACTTTCACGATGCCAGTGTAAAAGTCGAATTCCACCGTTCCTTTATATCCCAGAAACCGTGCGCCTCGTGCCTCCGCCCCTCTTCTCGCAAAGAAATTTTGCGAATAGGATACATGCATGCCGGATTCATACTGAATCAGAGCGCTGCCTGAATCCTCATTGCCCGTATCTTCAGCGAAGCAGCAATACTTCCAATTCGTTCCTTTCCCGAATCCTGTCACCGTGCTTTGCGGACAAGTGCGCTGCTCCTCACAGTCCTTGCATTCCAGGGCAGCCGGCTTATCTCCTTTAAAAATTTGCTTGGACGTCATCGCGCACACACTGACCGGTTTCAATCCGAGCACAGCATTGATATAATCGAAATCATGAGTTGCTTTTTGCAGAAACAGACCTCCCGTTTCCGCTTCATCACGATACCAGCTTTGATAGTAAACGCTGCCATAAGACACATTATTTACGGCCTGCACATGCTCGACTGTCCCAATTTTGCCGGACGCTATAATTTCCTTAATCAGCAGCACAGGCGAGGTGGCTCTCAGCGGGAAAGACACAACAACGTTTGGTTGCGTTTCTTCATAACCTTGTTTAAGCAGAAGCAGATCTTCCATCGTCGTCGCCACCGGCTTTTCCAAATAGAGCGGCAAGCCTGTACCAAATACTTTTAGCGCCATTTGCGTATGGAGCGAGCATCGCGTTCCGATCAGCACACCATCAAGCTTCTCCTTTTCGAGCATTTGATCAGGGGATTCATAATAATGAATATCGCTTTGTTCCATCTCGGCCATTTCATTGCGTATTTCTTCATTCCGAACATCTGTAATGGCCTGAATGCGGCATGCAGGCTCATATTGCATGATTTCTCTGACTACCGTTTGAATGCGGTTTCCAAACCCGATAATGCCTAATTTCATATTTATTCACCGTTCCTGTACTATAAATTGGGTAAATGATTCTCCCTATATTTTAATCAAGGCCCGGAGGGGAAGCTTTAACGAATAGGCCGTTTTTTTTATCATTTTTGAAAAGACACGCCTGCTTAGAAAGGACGGCTGGAAACCTATGACCAGAGATAACCATCAGCAGCAACCACATGACAACAAGTTGGATGCAATGGATCGAACGTATCTTCAGGATCTTATTTCTGTCCAGACGATCATTACGATGTATTATTTTGAGCATGGCAAAAACTATGTGTTCCTAGGAGAGAAGCATAACTTTTGGGAGATTCTTTACGTCGACAGCGGCGAAATTCGGGTTGAAACAGATGATGCCTTCCATCTGCTTAAACAAGGGATGATGATTTTCCACAAGCCAAATGAATTCCATAGTTTTCACGCCACACAAGGCCGGGCATTGAATGTCATCGTGCTAACCTTTGATTGCGCTTCTCCAGCGATGGCGTTTTTCCACGATCAGGTAATGCAATTGGATGATGAGGACCGAAATTTGTTGGCGCTTCTTATTAAGGAAGGCGAAAATGCCTTTGAATTTCCGTTTGCACACCCGCTGGTTCGCCGCACTGATGTCATTAGCGGAGCTGAGCAATTAATTCGCTGCTATCTTGAAACGTTGCTCATCCGCATGATTCGCAAATCGGATCGACATTCCCACCCCCGGACAAGCGCTTTGTCTACACCATCCAAAGAAATGCAGCATGACTTGCTTACCAGGCAGATCATTCAATATATGGAGGAACATACCGATACAACTGTCGGACTGGAGGAAATCAGTCAGACATTCTATATCGGCAAGACACAGCTCAAAGAAATGTTCCGCAAATCGACAGGAACAACGATCAAAAAATATTTCAATCGTCTTAAGGTGGAAACCGCCAAGCGACTGATTCGCGAAGAGACAGAAAATTTTACCGCCATCGCACAGCGGCTTGGCTTCGGCAGCATTCACTCCTTTTCCAGAGCGTTCAAGCAGGCGACCGATTTAAGCCCTTCCGAATATGCGCGTTCTGTAAAAGCAAGAATGCGATCAGATCAAGCATAAGCAGTTGGTATTGGTGTTGTGAGTAAACGAAGACCAAGGCTCCTATGCATGCAGCGTTTCAGGCGCTTCAGGTGCGCTTCAAGTGTCTCATGCGGACACTCGTGGGACAAGAAGCAGAACGTTTCGCGGTCTTTTGCGGAGAAATATAGGGTAAATATCCAAGCAGGCAAGACACCATGAGCATATGCTACAAGCGTAAGGCATTTGCTTATGGCATTTGCTAATTACTTGGAGAGGAGCTTGATCTTATGGGAACATATCCACATGGTCATCAACATGCAGGCATGAATGCAGGTGTAGGAGCAGGTGCAGATTCTCTCTGCCCTCCGGCCGATGCAATTTTTGATCCTCCGCAATATGTCGTCAACAATGTCTATCACCAGCAGGTACAACCAATTGTTCACACAATTGAGTATATTAACCAACATCATTGTGTGCCGGTTCCGCATCACATCTACACTTGTAAAACGAAAGATGTAATGTGTAGTTCCGTTAGAAACCGCCGTTCCAAAAAAAGCAAAAAAAGATAATCTCCTGAACTAACACCGGTGCAACGGACTCAGCCGTCCCAGGACGGGGAGCGTTGTCCAGTGGAGCGTTCGTTACGTATGACTGAGTACCGGCCGGGAACGGCTTGAACAAAAACAGCGCCCCTGTCCAATAGTGGACACGAGGGCGCTGTTTTTTAATTAATTGACAACAATTCGAACTCTTGTGCCATTGGGGTACTCTTGAAGCTGATTGCCTACCCAGGACCCCGCTCCACGATTGTCCGACGGACTTATGTATGCAATATCCGCTCCTGCCCCGCCTTCCTCACACATCGCCATGGGCCACTCGTCGCGGTCATAGCCTTTGCGGGTCGGAATGCCTTGCAGCGACGCACTGCGTTGCTTGTCCGCGCCTTCCCTGTCAATGGTGCATATATCAGACAGCCCTTTGGCAACCGCGTCGCGGATATGCTGAGCTGTCTCAGGGTAGCGGTCGACCGGGAAGTAAATCGTATAATCGGCTTCTCCAACGAAGGAAGGCGTGAATGGCTCCTCTTCCAACAGATAGAAGATACCTGCAATCAACCCGATCAGTAGAAGCAGCCAGTTCTTAAATCGCATTTGTTTCGTTCTGCTTGTTCGTTTCGTACGCTTGGTTCGTTTCATCATCTCATTCGCACCGGGCGAGGAGCAGCTATCTCATGTTGCACCCATCGCTCTGTGTTTCCCCTGTTGTTATTAGACCAGTATGTCGTGTGCAACGAGTTCAAGGCGAAGTAAACGGTAAAAGATGGGGATGAATGCGGCTGCCGTCGATCCACTGTCGGATGACATCAGCGAACAATTCAGGATTTTCATAACTCCATACATGACCGGACTCTGGCACAATCGCCCCTTTGCTGCGGGGCACCTTGTCCACAATTGTCCGCGCAGCCCGCTTGGCTGGCCCGGTTTCATGAGCGCCAGTCAAGACAAGCAGCGGCTTGTCATTCACTGCAGGAAGCTTAATTTCCGTCAGCATGTTGTTCATCCGCTTGACGACGCCAACGTTCATGCATCGTGAATCTGCAAGCACCTCGGCACGGTAACGCTCCGGGATGCGAAAACTCTTCATTGTCATGTTCGCCAGCCGCTCGGCAGACAGCAGTCCGTACATCGGCACGGTCGCTGCATTCAATACCGCAGCCAGCAGCTTGCTTATGCCTGCCGCCGTTCCGCTGATCAGCGCAGACTTGATATTCGCTGGCTGCTTCTGCATTAGCCGGAGCGCAACTGCGCCGCCAAGAGACAGGCCGACCAGATGTACACGCTCCCGCCCCTGCAATAGCAACTCCAGTTCCGCGACGCAATGGTCCATTGTGAGCTGGGGCTGACTGCTGCGGCCATGTTCTGGCAGGTCGGGAATGAGGCAATGATAGTCACTCATTCTGTCGGCAACCTCCGTCCACATGCTTCCGCTTAACCCACCTCCATGCAGAAATAAGATGGTTTCCTTGTTCGCAGCGCCTTCCTCTCGATAATGAAGCATTGTGTCCCTCCCTTGTATGTTGAGAAAACTACCGTAATTTTCGTTGCACTACCATTCTAATGATATGCCACAATTACCCATTGTGGCAACCAACAGTTAATAAGCGACAGGATCAATTAAGGGAGCAATTGTTGATCGTTAACTTTCTTCCCATTCAAATAATGGCAAGTACTCCCGATTTCTCTCAAGCATTTCATTGAGCATCGCCTCTGCTGCATTGGCCGAATCGATCAGCGGATGGCTGGATAGCGCCAGCAGCGCCATCTCCTTACTCCCCGTGACAGCAGCCTTAATCGCAAGACTCTCATAAGTTTTGACCGCCTGAATAAGTCCCTTTACTCCTGGTGGAACTCTCTTAATCGGCTGAGGCACCACCCGTTCTTTGGTAACCACGCAGTTCACTTCAATACAAGCTTCGTCGGGCAGAAAATCCAATATACCGTCATTTCGAACATTCAATGTCTGAACTGCTCTGCTGTCATTGTAGATCGCATTCATCAAATTTACAGCAGCTTCTGAATAATATGCGCCTCCCCGGTGCTCCAACTGCTTCGGCTTTTCAGCCAGTTCCGGCTGTTTGTAAATCTCGAACAGCTCTTCCTCCAGACGCTTTACCGTATCTGCGCGCAGTTCGCCCTTCGTTGCGGCAATTTGCTGCTCCTCGAGCATCTCACGATGCAAATAAAAGTATTTCAAATAATAAGACGGTATTGCGCCAAGCCCTCGAATCAACGGATCGTTCCATCCTAGCTGGGGGACGTTAGAGGCTGAGTAGCTGCCGTTCGCATCCAGCAATTCCTGCAGCTTCGACTGTCCATTGATATGAATACGGCTGATCCAATGCAAGTGATTAAGACCTACAAACTCACAGGCAATTTGCTCAATGGGAACATTATATAATGAAGAAAGCCACTTATACGCTGCGATTGGTGAATTGCACAAACCGATTGACTTCACCTGGGTATGTTTCAATATAGCTTCTGTAACCATCCCCGCCGGGTTCGTGAAGTTAAGCAGCCAGGCGTTCGGACACAACTGCTCCATATCCTTGCAAATGCCGAGCAATACGGGGATCGTGCGCAGCGCCTTCATCATTCCTCCGGCTCCTGTTGTTTCTTGTCCCAGCATCCCGTATTTCAAAGGAATCGACTCATCCCATCCTCTGGCTTCCAGCAATCCCACCCGCATCTGTGTAAGTACGAAGTCCGCGCCGTCCAGTGCTTCTCTTCGATTGAGGGTTAATAAAACGTTGATGGGCAAACCACTTCGCTCCACCATACGCTGGGCCAATCCGCCAACGATTTCGAGCTTGTGCTTGCCCGCCGGAATATCTACAAGCACAATGTCTGTTACAGGAAACGATTCATAATTGTTAATGAGCCCCTCAACTAACTCAGGCGTGTAGGAGGAGCCTCCGCCGACGACAGCAATCTTCAGTCCACTTCCCATTGAACAGCACTCCTCTGAATCGATAAGTAATGATGTAACTTTTCATATACGAATGCTTCAACCATTATCCCGTTATGCTCCATCGCGAGCAAAATTGCGCCAGCTACCGGCTCCATGTCCAATACACGCATTGTACAGCCCGGAGCAGCTTGCTTCACCTGATATTCAATGTAGGGCAGCAGGTATTCATTCTGCCCGCGTGTCAAGATGCTGCCAACCATGACCAGATCGAAATTGGTCTGTTCCATTCCCAGCTTTCTGATTACAGCGCTTGCTGACTTGCCCAGCTCGGTACCCTGATGCTGCAATATTTCCAGTGCACAACGGTCTGCTTGATCTGCTGCCACAAACAATGATTTGGCCAAGGAAATCGGCACCCTGCGCCCCTCGTCAAGACAATGATTAAACATATCTTCGACGGTCTGATATCCAAGTTCCCGAAGTGTCAGCTCGGTTAACAAAGTCGGTTCTTCCCGCCCTTCCCATGCTCTGATGACTGTCCGGAAAACTTCCTGGGACAAGTCGCCGCCTCCGCCAAAATCACCGAACAAATAGCCGAACCCTCCACACTGCATCGATTGTCCGCGAGCATTAATGCCAAAGCAGTTCGTTCCGCTTCCGCAGATGATTACGACTCCGTCAGGCTGCCTCGTTCCTGCACGCATACCGATCACCGTATCACAGACGATATCCCAGTTTGTGAAATCCATCGCTGCGATCATCGGTCTTAAAATACGAAAATCTGCCTCTCTGTCCGCACCCGCCAGTCCGAAAACGGCAAACCGGATATCATCCCGTGAAAGATTCGCCGCTTGCAGCGCATCCCCCACCGCCTTACGTATGCTGAAGTCGGCCAAATCCTGATTGATTTGGTGGTTGCCGCATCCGCTAATTCCACGTCCCAGAATGTTGCCTGCTTCGTCGGATACAACCGCCAATGTCTTGCTGCCTCCGCCATCTACGCCCAAATAATAATTCAAGTATGATCCACTCCTATGTCTGCTAGACTATTGAAGCCGGCATCGCCCTGATCCTTACGGCTCTGAAAGAGTGTAAGGATCATGCAGGACGAACACCGGCTCCCAGCCAATTTCAGCTCTTGTTACTTGCCCAGCTTCTGAACATTTTCCTGCCATCTATCTGTTTTGTATTTCAAGAGCTTATCATAGCCGGCTTTCTGCGCATCACTCTCTGCCTTATCCAAAATCGCATTGACTTCTTCGTCAGAGGAGGTGTTAAGAATCGCCTGTGCTCTTGCCTGCTCATAAATTTCTAACACCCGTTGTGAAATAATGCCCTCATCGCTTTCCCCGGACGGATCGAGATTGACAAATTCCGTCGCATTGAATTGCGTCTTCCAAGTAATCTCGGACTGCCACCGTGTCTCCCAATTTTGTTTTTCGATTGGAAGCGAGGATTCAAACGCTGTTTTCGAATTATCCACATACACGGTATTTCCGGCCCACTGGAAGTTGACCAATGAACCCATCAATTCGTCGCGACCTGTAATGTCTTCGATGAACTTCTCAGTGAACCGCGGTACATCGCCATCTGTTCCATCCCAATACAATCCTTCAGGGCCCCACATTGTAAGCCGCTGCCCTTCCGGACCGGTCAGCCAATCCAGAAACTCGAAGATCGCCTCAGGATCTTTGGCGGATTTGGTAATCACGCTCACATTCCAGCCAAGCTGCTTGTAGTCGCCAGGGAAAATCTTGTTCCTGTCAAGCCCCTCCTTATGCACCGGCCATATCATAATATAGCCTGCATCCGGATCTTGCGCTCTTAAATGGTTGTTGCCCTTGGAACCGAGTTCAGTCGGGCTGGATGCGACAAAAACAGCAACCTTGCCTGACACTACTTTTTGCTCCACCTGCTCAATCTTCTGGGTAAATGTATCTTGTGAAATCAACTTCTCACGATTCAGCTTGCCAGCGAATTGGATCAGTTCGCGATAGACAGGATCGGTGAACAGCGATACAAACTTATCGCCGCTCGGAACCGCCAGCGCCGTGTTGAACATGAAAGGACGGTCTTCCGCAAAGGCCGATACCATCACATCGATTCCCGAAGCTTTCTGTCCTACTTCCAACGGCGTAACATCCGGATATTTTTCCTTAACCATCTTCAGGTAGTTATACAGATCATCTACCGTTTCCAAACTTGGTGATCCCAAATCCTCATAAATCTTCTTGTTCACGACATACCCGGCATTACCGTTCGGCTGGGTCGTATACCAGTTCGGAAATTGATACAGCTTGCCGTCTGGCGAGCGCAGCATGTCAATCGTGTCATTGCCAGCCCATTTCTTCAAATTCGGGTACTTTTCGAGGTAATCATCGAATGGAACCAGCATTCCTTCCGCACGAAGCTTCTCCATATCAGCACCACGTTCCATCCAGATCACATCAGGCAGTTCGCCGGAAACGATCATTGTTGCCATTTTGTTCTTGGCATTGCCTCCTGAGCTTACAGGGACAACATTGACTTTCTTCTCATCTTTAATCCACTGGGTAGCAATATCGCCGCCCCACTCCGGCATGGTATACCAGTCATAATTGCCGTACAATGTAAATTCCAGCGCTTCTTTGCCAAGTTTGTAGCTTCCGTCGCCCTCTTTCTCTGGCGATGTCTCTTCAGTTGTCTCTTTTCCCGGAGACTCCACCGGTTCTTCTGTCTTGCCTCCCGACTCGCCAGTTGATCCTGAACAAGCCCCCAATAACATCATTATTGCCAGTAAGACTGCACATGTTGAGAGAAACGTCGATTTTTTCATTGCCTTGTTCCCTCCCTAGTTTATCTATGGTTAAGCAGCAATTGCCTTGAACCCCGGTTATTCCTTCAATGATCCAATCAGCACACCTTTAACAAAATACTTCTGAACGAACGGATACACACAAAGAATCGGAAGCGTCGCAATCATCATCGTCGCCATCGACAGCGACTTCGTCGTAACGGACCTCATCTTGCTCAGATGTCCCTGCGCGCCAGAGTCCAGATTCTGCATCTGCTCCAGCATAATATTGGAGTTCAATATTTGCTGCAGCTTCGTCTGAATCGGCAGCAGATTAATATTGGAAATGTAGATGCTTGGCGCAAACCAGTCATTCCAGTGATAAACAGCTGTGAACAAAGACAGTGTCGCGATAACCGGTCCCGACAAAGGCAATACAATTCTGAAAAGTATCCCCCAGTTGGATGAGCCGTCGATCTGCGCGGACTCCTCCAGTCCTTCCGGAATCCCTTTAAAAAAAGTACGGAAGATAATCATATTCCAAACGCTGATGATACCGGGTATAATCATGACCCAAAATGTATTCATCAAATTCAGTTCACGAATCAACAGATAGGTCGGAATAAGTCCACCGCTGAAGTACATCGTTATGATCGCTACGACCATATAGAAGTTGCGACCCATCAACTGCCGCTTTGACATGCTGTAGGCAAATATCGCTGTCGCCAAAATTGATGTGGCGGTACCTGCAATTGTCCTGAGCACAGAGATAATAAACCCGTCAATCAGTCTCTTGTCCTTAAATACAACCTCATAGTTCTGCAGAGAGAACTCACGAGGCCAGAACGTAATGCCGCCCAGCATCGTATCGCTTCCGGAGTTGAACGAGATTACTGCCGCATTCCAGAACGGGTAAAAAGCAACGAATCCCAGCAAAGCCAATAGCGCATAGTTAACGCCAAAAAATATTTTATCCCCCTGTGACAATCTCATCGCAGCCCTCACTCCTCCCCATTACCATAAACTATGTCCCGATCTGCGCGCTAAATAGTTCGCTCCGGCTAGTAAGGAAACACTGATGACAGCTTTGAACAAACCGGCTGCGGTTGCATAGGAGTAGCGCGAATTTTGTATACCGATGCGGTAGACATAAGTATCGATGACATCGCTTACATCTCGCAGAACAGGATTGACGGCCAACAGGAGAATGTCCTCAAAGCCCGCATTCAGAAAATTGCCGATCGCCAGGATGAAGAAGATAATGACTACCGGCATAATAGAAGGAACCGTAATGGAGAAAATTTGCCGAACCCGACTGGCCCCGTCCATGCTTGCCGCCTCATACAGATGAGGGTTGATTCCGGCAATTGCCGCCAGATAGACGATCGATGAAAACCCGATTTCCTTCCAGACATTTGTAGCAACGAGAATGCTCCAGAAGTAGCCTGGCTCCGACATGAAGTTAATCGGCTCATCAATTAACCCCAGCTTCTCAAGCAAAATATTTATACTGCCGTTATCCGTCGACAACATCGAAATGACAAAACCGGATACAATGACCCAGGACAGAAAATGCGGCAAGTAGCTGATGGTCTGCACCACCCGTTTGAAAAACCGGACCGATACCTCGTTTAACATTAATGCCAAAATAATGGGAGCCGGAAATCCGATCGCTAACTTCAATACGCTGATCACGATTGTGTTTCGCATGACCGTCCAAAACTCGGGCGAATTAAAAAACATATCGAAGTGTTTGAGACCGACCCAAGGACTATTCATGAAACCTTTGAACAAACTATAATCCTGAAAAGCCATAAGCACACCATACATGGGAATGTAGCTGAATACAAAAATAAACAACAGCGCCGGGATCGCCATGAGTTGGATGTCCCATTGCTTAAAAAACCGGATTACCCCCATATTGAACCTTTCTACCAATCCTCGCTTTCTAGCATTATCATCAGTAGAAGCTCCAATTCTGATTTGAGGCATCGCCTTACCCCCTTCTCATCTCGTACAACAGCTTTGGCTTGCCTTGAGCGCGGTTTATGCATGGCTTATACATTCAAATAACTCGTTTTGTATATTGTAACGTTTCGCAACCGCACTTTTCTCTACTTATACCCTTAGAAATCAGCACTATTTTACTGTTTGTAGCCCTGCTGCAGACGTGAAGTTTTGGGCGTGACGCCGATATGCTTTTTGAATAACCTGTTAAAATTGGTCACTGTTCGGAAACCGCACTCGAGTGCGATATCGGTTATTTTCTTATCGCTGCATTCCAGCATTTGAAGTGCGTTCTCCAACCGGATTTGAATAAGATAGAGAAGCGGCGGAACGCCTACAGCCCGTTTAAAGATGTCGCTGAATCGGGAAGGGCTGAGGTAGACCAACGCTGCAAGCTCCTCCAGCAGCCAGGGATATGCATAGTCGCTTTCCATCTTCCGAATAACAAAGCGCATTTTTTCCAATTGATGCTCGTTGATCGCATTTTCCTTCTTCTCCAGGCTTTCCAGACGAAATTCACGATTAATATTCGCCAGAAAGAGCATCAGCAAGGAATACACCGCAGTGCAATAGGAACACTGTTCATTATTATGTTCGCTCTGCAATTCCAGCAGCAGCCCCTTTAGTTTCGCAATCGCAGGATTGCTGCGGTCCAGCAAATTCGTATAATACCGCCCCATCTCGCGGAATGGACTCAAAATATCAGGATCAAGCCTTAAACTGCTAATAATCCAGTTGGCATCAAACGTGATCACCGTCATTACCAAATCCTTCGTTTCATAGGCACAGTGCAAATCATTGGAGTTGATCAGCAATATATCACCTTCCTGAAAATCAAACCTTTGCCCATTGATGATATAATAGCCGCAGCCGGATTTAATCAGGTTAATTTCCAGTACATCATGCCAATGCAGCTTTTGATAAGGCATTGTCACACCAACTGTATCCATTACAAGAATCGGATATTTCTTGGCAAACTTCACTTTTTCTTTCGGAATCGCCTCACATCTGGTTGATGGTTTCATTACATTGCCCCCTTAAATATTCAAATTATAGTAAGCGCTTTCAAATTATACTGTTTATATTACTTGATCTGCGTGATCATTTCATCCTTTTTGATGAAATTCTCCGTCTTTTTTCAATGCAAATAGCCGAGGAGGGCAGCCTCGGCAGTTTGTTGCTCCAGTTATTAATACGCCAGCGCTTTACGGGGATTCCATACCGTCATCTGGCGAATATCATCCCCGGACACCCCTTCGGCAGCCAGCTTGGGGAGGAACGTCGCCAGCAAGTAATCCAGCCCGATTTCGCCGCCATAGCTGTGCAGCCGCTGTCTTGTCGTATCAAGGCTCAATAGCAGCTGCCGGACATAGCCTTTGCCTATCATATGTTTAATCAGTGCAGCTTCGCTGTCGTCGCTATGATACTTAAACCTGCCGATGGTGTCGTACTCCAAATACACCCCGGTGTGCGCCACTTGCTCATGCAGTGCCAGATCATAATGCGTCCGGTCCAAATGACACATATACAATGATGAAGGCGCAACTCCCCGCTCTACAAAAAAACGAATAATCTCCAGCGGGTCTACATTCGGCTCCATATGGCACTGCAGAGGCGCGCCAGTACGTATGGCTGCTTCTGCCGCGGCCGCAAAGCATTTGACGTACGAACCGACCATTCCTGACGGTCCGACAGCGGTTTTAATTATGCCCGCCTTGGCTGCAACTTGCTCCCGTGGCTCACTGTCGTCGACATTAATGTACATTCCTTCGGTCAGCTCGCCCACAAAAATATCCGTTAGCCGCTGTTCATCATACTGATGAATCCAGTGGTTATCCCAATAAAAATTCAGTTTGTGAAAACCGGTGGAAGCGATGATCGGCAGTCCCGTTTGCAAAGAAGCATCAACCAGCGCATCCGCCATTCGACCGCAGCCAAGCGGCTGCGCATCGACAAGCGCGCTTCCCCCTGCCAGCTTGTAGCGCTCAATTTCCTGTACGGTTTTTCCAAAGTCATCGATACACAAGACAGGACTGATTTGCGCTGGTTTTGCTTGAGCCAGAAACAAATGCTCGTGACATTGGCAATGCGAAATTTTGTCTGGCGGAAGCATCCCTGTCACAGTGTGAATATGCACAGCTGTGGCTGTCATAATAACGACCTCCTGTTGCCTTTGGTATTGGAGCTGGACGGTAAAGCTGTTATAATCTCCCCCAAGCGTAAATGCCACTTTCATTCTGCAACTAAATTCCCTGGTATATCCATTTAAGCATCCGCGCTTCCAACTTGTCAAGACGTCCTGATAAGTTGCGAAATGAGTCATAGGCCAGGTATGAAAGCCAAACTATGAGTAAAAGCCGTCAGGTTGCTCCGGGTTTGCAGGTTGCTTCCAATCGCCATTCAAAGCCGAAGAAGCGTAGGGGATCGAATTGTTGTATTTTCTACAACTTTTCCAGCCGTATAAGACGATTCTCATGAAATTGTTGTAAATCTTACAACAATTATTAAGAAAAACGACTTTTTTAGGTGAAATCATGTAGTTTAGAGTCAATTTCATAATTCAAACCATTTAACCTCATACCTACCCAATTATAAAGCTCATTTTTTTAAAAAAATTAGGCGAGTTTCTTCTTTTTGCTCGATTCCAATTCCTTGTTGAGTCGGTCAAGCGTCAGCTTGCTCAGGTTGTAGGCAAGGCAGCTTAAATCAAAATCGACTCGTGCGCGTGTTTGACGCCAACGTGTAGAACCCATACCAAAATAAAGCTTCAAGTAAGC
>REGQ01000052.1 GCA_004134985.1 Paenibacillaceae bacterium
GGGGGTTAGCCAAGCGGTAAGGCAACGGACTTTGACTCCGTCACTCCTAGGTTCGAATCCTAGACTCCCAGCCATTTATGCGGAAGTGGCTCAGCGGTAGAGCATCGCCTTGCCAAGGCGAGGGTCGCGGGTTCGATTCCCGTCTTCCGCTCCAATTTTTTCCTGGCGCCATAGCCAAGTGGTAAGGCAGAGCTCTGCAAAAGCTTTACCCCCAGTTCGAGTCTGGGTGGCGCCTCCACAAAACTTTAAAGATTGCGCCCTTAGCTCAGCTGGATAGAGCGTTTGACTACGAATCAAAAGGCCAGGAGTTCGAATCTCTTAGGGCGCGCCATTTAAACTTTACTGTGGCAATCGGATTGGAGCATTACTCGAGAAAGTGTTTTACTAATATGCCGGCGTGGCGGAATGGCAGACGCGCTCGACTCAAAATCGAGTGGGAAACCGTGGAGGTTCGAGTCCTCTCGCCGGTATCATATTAAAGTTAATGGTTCATCAGATAATTCATCTGATGGACCTTTTTTTATTTTAAGACTTCATTCAAAGCCTGTGCTGAAAAGCTTGGATCTGTAATCTAAGTGAGAGTCGAGGTAGAGTGAAGTGCTATTGAAGTGCTATTCGCGGACATCAGCGCACGCGCTTGGCATTCTAACCGCTCGTGTGGCATTCTAACGCTGATGAGCGGCGCTATTTAGGGAAATTCAGTCCCATAAATATTGTAAGGAAACTGAGCCACCTTATTTATCGAAAATCGCACGATTTTAACCGTCCATGGGGGGAATAAGCACCGTGACAAGCGTTAGAATTACAAAAGGGTCATTTGAGGCCATTTAAGCGCTGTGGCAAGCGTTAGCGCAAGATCCTCACGAATTTCCACGAAACAGAACGCACCTTAACAAAGGGAGAACAAAGGGAGAAGGCTGTTTGCAGCCGCCGCTAATGCCGACAAATAAGCAAAATGCTAAAAAGATGATGAAAAGCATAACGTCCGTTGCCTGCTCCCCAATGTCACTTAATGATGATATACTTACCTTATGAACTATGATATTGATAATCAAAATCAACGTATGGGTGGTATATAAGTTGGGGATAAGTGAGATGAGGGAGCGCGGATTGATGCAAGAAGAAGCAGAAGCAAGCCAGATATTTACACCGGAGATGATCGATAAGATGGCCCGCATTTGGACACGTTCGATCATTACATTAATAGATGTACGCTTTCAGAATGTAGCGTCCCAATACCCGTTGGAGCAGTATAAAATGCCTAGTAGCATGTTTATCTATGCATGTGGAGGAGAAGCTCAAATTCAACTGAATGATACCACATTTGGAATGGATCGCTTCGGTTTAGTTCACGGCGGGAAGGGGAGCCTGCTTAGTATTTCGCCTAAAGGGGAAAGTGTGAGGACCTTTATGGTGTTTTATAAAGCAGAATTACCTCTTTTTTTCAAGAAGTACCTGCAGCAATTACTGGAGCAAGCGAATCCATTTGTTCAACAGTTTGGTTATACGCCAAGTAATCCCATCTTGCTACTCGATTGGTTTCAACAGATGATGAATGGCTGGAATCGCGGCAAGGCGATGGATCAACTACAGGCCAAAAGTTTTCTATATCAATTGATTCATGGGGTGTACAGAGATTTTGAGGCTGGTGAGGTTCGGTATCTTCAGCCAGATCCAGCCTGTTCTGCCAAGATATATCTCGATAAACATTACAGGAAGCCGATTATGTTTCAAGAAATTGCCGATATGTTTGGGATCAGTGGTGGGCAATTGACGCGGCTGTTCAAAAAGAAGGAAGGGATGAGTTTACAGGAGTACCTCATTCAGAGAAGGATTGAAGCTGCCTGTCATGATTTGAAGCATACCGAAGCAACCATTAAAGAGATCGCAACAGGGTCTGGTTTTGCAGATGAGAAAAACCTGTTTCGGATGTTTAAGAAGTATTACAAGATGACGCCAAGTGATTATCGGAAAATAAACGCACTATCCATGCAGGTTAATGGTATTGATAATGATTCTCATTTTCTTTACAATGAGAGGGAACTAGCGGGTCTAGTCAAGTCTTATAGAGATGGGGAATCAACCATGTTTGGACAAGTAAGAAGTAAAGAAATGATCTTGGCGGCGGCGATGAGCATGATGCTGTTGTTGTCAGCATGTACGTCGGGGGCGCCAGCGAATAACGGGGGAACGGTGAATCCAGTGCCAGCGCAGACACAACAGACGACACAACCGGAAGTATCGGAGACGAAAGCTTCAGAAGAAGTCTCGCAGACCAGAACGATATCCACAGTAAAGGGTGATGTTGAGGTGCCTAACAACCCTCAGCGTGTTGTAGTCGATTATTTGGTTGGTGATGTGGTTGCCTTAGGTGTAACTCCTCTAGGTGTGGCGAGAGCGGAAAGAAGCGGGACAGAGACTGTTTTTGCTAACCAGATTACAGACTCCATTAGGGTAAAAATGGAGCCGGAAGATATCATGACTCTTGAACCTGATCTGATCATTTTAGCATGGGGCGAAGAGCATTATGAAGATTTATCCAAAATTGCCCCGACAATTTATGTCCCTTATGGTGATATGACTACAGAAGAGCGGATCCATTTTATTGGCGATGTTTTGAATAAGCCGGAAGAGATTAAGACTGTTTTAAATGCTTATGCCGAAAAAATCGAAGAAGCGAAGCTAGCTTTTCAGAATGCAGGCCTTTCAGACGTGACGATTACTATGGGAGAATTCAGTGATAAAAGTAACTACATCGCTGGAGCCAAGCATGCGGTTGGCGAGCTTGTTTATAATGAACTTCAAATGCAGGCACCGTCAAAAGTTCAAACGGATATTATTGACGCAGATAAATATTGGGGAGATATCTCTATGGAGGTCTTGCCCGCTTACGTGGGGGATTATGTGATCTCCTTAGGAGATACGGAAGTTCCTGCTGATAATGCGGTTTGGAAATCGCTACCTGTTGTGCAACATAATCGGATCGTAAAGGTGGGTACATCGCTATCTTGGTCCACGGATATAATGACTTCCAGTGCATTGATTGATCATATTGTCAATCAATTGCTGGCATTAGCTAAATAAGGGGATTGATCCTGATCTGTTTAACGTTTTATGAGCCTTGGTTCAAACTAGGCTGTCAATAGGTGAGGGAAGGATAATACGATGAAAAACAAGCCTGAACAAAAACGCCGTGGGGCGGTGAACTTCACCATGTACATGGTGGTAGGGCTTGGATTAACGGTTCTCATGTCGGCGGCGTCGATTAGCTTCGGCGCCGCCGACATGAGGTTAGCGACTGCATGGGAGGCTATTTTCCGATTTGATCCAACGCTCACTGAACATCAAATTATTCAAACCCTACGTCTTCCGCGTACCGTAGCCGATCTGATCGTCGGGTGCAGCCTTGCGGTTTGTGGTGCGATCATGCAGGGGACGACGCGCAATCCGCTGGCCGACTCCGGGCTGATGGGGATCAGCTCCGGGGCAGCATTCGCGATTGCGCTTTGCCTGGCCTTTCTGCCGGGTTATTCGTATGGGCAGATGATGCTGTTTGCTTGTCTGGGAGCAGCGCTTGCGACCGGAATCACTTACTTCATCGCGTCACTGGGAAAGCGCGGGATGACGCCTCAGCGGCTGGTACTGGCAGGACTGTCCATCTCCATGCTGTTTGGCGCACTCAGTCAGTATTTGGCGATCAATTACAACCTGGGGCGAGCATTGGCATTCTGGACGGCAGGCAGTACAGCGGGGGCCAAGTGGGAGGAATTGCTGATTATCTTACCGCTATTTGTTGGTGGTGTACTGCTGGCGCTCGCGCTATCTCCTTCCGTTACACTGCTCAGTTTGGGGGATGATGTGGCAAGCGGACTCGGTATTCGCAGCGGACTGGTCAAGGGTTTATCGACGATTATCGTGCTCGTGCTGACTGGATTGGCTGTTGTCGTGGTTGGCCCGATCGGTTTTGTTGGTCTGATTACCCCGCATATTGTGCGATACATGGTCGGTGTCGACTATCGGTACATTATTCCGGCGGCTGCGCTATATGGTGCGTTGCTGACCGTATCGGCCGATCTGGCTGGCCGCTTGATCAATAAGCCGTTCGAAACACCGATTGGCATTATATTTTCTATCATTGGTGTGCCTTACTTTCTCTTCCTGGCTCGCAGACAAAGGAGGGGATTTGAATGATCAAGCAGCGTTATACGGTGCAACGGGGCATCATCGTCAATGTAGTGCTTATGGTGCTCATCCTTATGTTTGCTGTCATTAGCATGAATTCTGGCAAGATGAATCTTTCACCGCTAGAAGTGCTGAACGTTCTCATGGGAAACGGTACCGACAAGCAAAATCTGATCGTGTTCGATTTTCGAATGCCACGAATCGTACTGTCGATCTTGGTAGGTCTGGGAATGGGAGCGGCTGGGGTCGTGATGCAGAGTTTGCTGCGCAATGACATGGCTAGTCCGGGGACACTGGGGATTAGTTCAGGATCGGGTTTGTTTGTCCTGTTCTTCGTCGTATTCATCGCATCGACAGGAAAGAGTTCCTTTATTGCCCTGCCACTGCTGGCCTTTGTTGGCGGACTATTGGCGGCGGGATTGATCTTCTTATTATCGTATCGCCGTGGGCGAGACATCTCGCCAATCGGTTTGATCTTAACCGGGGTCGCACTCGGAAGCGGGTATGGGGCGCTGACCACCTTCCTGACACTCAAGCTGGATGATTCGCAGATGAACTTTATGCTGCACTGGCTGGCGGGGAGCTTGTGGGGCGCTGATTGGCGCTATATTTCTGTACTGGCACCATGGGTGTTGATTTTACTCGGGCTTATTTTCTACAAGGCTCGCATGCTGAATACCATCCATCTGGGCAATCATACGGCAGAAGGGCTGGGTCTTTCCGTGAAGCGGCAGTTTTTGGGGTTGTCGATCGCTGCTGTTGCTTTATCCTCTGGCAGTGTGGCCGTTGGCGGAAGCTTCTTCTTCGTTGGCTTGATCGCTCCGCATATGGCAAGAAAACTGGTCGGGCCCGATCACAAATTGCTCGTACCGGCTGCCAGCCTGACCGGGGGATTAGTCGTGGTGCTGGCTGACACGATTACGCGCACGGTTAGCCTGGGGGGAGATGTGCCGACGGGAATCGTCATTACGGTCATCAGTGTTCCTTACTTTCTTTATTTACTAGCGAAGGCCAATTAGGAGGACGTCATGGAAAGTATTACAGCGCAACAAATCGATATTGCCTATAATGACACGCTTATCGTAAAAGAACTGGATTTGCAGATTCCACGTGGACAGATTACCTCGATTATTGGTCCCAATGGATGCGGCAAATCAACCGTACTAAAGGCAATCGGTCGGCTGCTCAAGACGAAGCATGGCACGGTTTATCTGAATGGTGCCGATATCCGCACGCTGTCCACCAAGGAAGTGGCCAAGCAGATGGCGATTCTGCCGCAGACGCCGACCGCACCGAGCGGTTTGACGGTCGGTCAATTAGTCGCCTATGGGCGTTTTCCTCATCAACGGGGCTTCGGCAAGCTCTCCAAAGAGGATAAGCAAGTAGTCGCCTGGGCCCTATCGGTTACACAGCTTACAGCGTTTGAGCATCGTGAGGTCGATACGCTCTCTGGCGGTCAGCGTCAGCGCGTATGGATTGCGATGGCGCTCGCCCAGCAGACCGATCTGATCCTGCTGGATGAACCCACCACCTATCTGGACCTGGCGCATCAGCTTGAAGTACTGGAGCTGCTCTATGAACTGAATCGCAGTCAGCAGGTGACGATTGTGATGGTGCTGCATGACCTGAATCTGGCAGCGCGCTTCTCCGACTATATGGTGGCGATTCGCGAGGGCCAGGTGGTGGAGCATGGCTCGCCAGAGCGTGTAATGACGGTACGGACGCTGCGTGAGGTGTTTGCCATTGATGCCGAGATTATGCTGGAACCACGAACAGGGCGACCGGTGTATGTGACGTACGAGCTGTTGCGTGATAATCGTAGAGAACAAGGAGTGGATCAAGGCTTCCTAAAAGCTAAGGAACAGAAGGAGGCGATTGCCACATGAAAACCGCATGGCGTGTCCTGCTGGGCGCACGGAAATACTGGTTGCAGTTAGGCATTGGATTTGCCGGTGTTGTGATGGCCACGATTGCCGGGTTTTATTTGCCCTGGGCGCTCCGCTCGTTGACACAATTGGCGACCGAAGGCAGCAGCCAGTTTGCCGCAGAAGCGCTGACGATTGGTTTGTTGCTACTTGGAGCCACCTGTCTGCAAGCCATCGGAACATCACTGGCAGGCTATATGAACCATTATGCGGCACTTCATTATGTCGCGGATTTAAGAACAAGATTGTATAGCAAATACCAGCAGATGAGCTTGCGATATTTCCATCGAAGCAGGACGGGGGATTTGACCGGGCGCGTTGTGAATGATGCGATGGAAGCGGAAATTTTCATTGCTCATGCCATTCCTGACTTTATCATCAACGGACTGACCTTTATCGGAGTAGGCATCCTGCTCTTGACGATCAATGTGAAGCTGGCACTGATCAGTTTGATCACGATTCCGTTGCTGCTTGCGATCACGGTATGGCAAAGCAAGCGCTTGTCGCCGCTGTGGGGAGAGAATTCCAAGGCGCGGGGAGAAATCGCTGGCAAGGTGCAGGAAAACTTGTCGGGCATGAAGGAAATCCAAATTTTCAATCGGCAGGAGGAGGAGCGGGGCAACGTTTCTCGTCTGGCTATGAAACATACGAAGACGTATTTGCGCGCCAGTCTGTTCTATGAAACCTCTGTGCCGTTGTTGGCATTTGTGACCGCGTTGGGTACCGTGTTTGTCGTGATACTGGGCGGCAGATTGATGGCAACAGGCGAGGTAAGCATTGCAGATATCATCGGATTCATCGCCTACCTGGGTATGTTTTATCAACCGGTAAAATCTTTTTCCGGCTTGGTGGAAATGGCCGGGCGAGCCTCCGCTGGCCTTAAACGGGTATATGATGTATTGGAAGAAGAGGAAGACATCCAGGAGAAGCGAAACGCAGTCCGTTTGCCGCGTGTACAAGGACAGATCTCCTTTCAAGATGTCACATTCGTTTATCAAGATGGTGCGCCTGTATTAGAAAGGCTGAACCTGACCATTGATCCCGGAAATACGGTGGCGCTTGTAGGTACAACCGGCGTAGGAAAGACGACATTGGCCAGTCTCGTTAACCGATTCTACGACCCGCAGGCCGGTTCGATTCGAGTGGATGGCATCGATATTCGTGATGTGACGCTCTCCAGCCTGCGTGACAATATCTCGATGGTGCTGCAGGATACCTTCCTGTTTGATGGCTCAGTGTATGACAATATCGCTTATGGATGGGCGGACGCGACCGAGAAAGATGTGATTGCCGCAGCGAAAGCGGCTAAAGCGCATGATTTTATAGCACAGATGGAGCAAGGCTACGATACAGTGATTGGTGAACGCGGTGTGCGTCTGTCCGGAGGGCAGAAACAGCGGCTTTCGATAGCACGGGCGATTCTGCGCAATGCACCGATCCTCATTCTGGATGAAGCGACATCGGCGCTTGATACCAAGACCGAGCAAGAGATCCAGCAGGCGCTGGACGAAATATCCAAGGATCGCACAACACTGGTGATTGCCCATCGGCTATCGACGATCCGTCATGCCGACCAGATCGTCGTGCTGGAGGGCACAGAGATTGCCGAGATGGGTACGCATGAGGAACTGCTGCGTAGCGGCGGCATTTATGCAAGATTGTATGCGACACAAGCCTCTTGAACGTAATCAATACAAAGAGGTTCGAGTCCTCTCGCCGGTATCATATTAAACAAGAATGCTTCATTAGATATCCTATCTAATGAGCTTTTTTGATTTGGATTTAAAACCCCATTCATAGCAATTAACAGATGAAATCTTCGAACAAAGGGTTAATACATTGGACATTGACTCCTTCTGCAGACAGGGGTATAGTTAACTCATATTTAATAAATTCAATTTAATAACCATTTAATAAATGTCGCGGGTGAAATATGACTTCACTTGGCTTCCAAATAAAAATCGGAGTTATTAGGCCGGGGGTTTTTATGGGAATAAATATGCTGGATATGAAAGAGAGCAATTCACAAACAGTTCTTTGGAGCCTTTGTTCATACAAAACCTCCACGATTAAACAATTGGCTCAAACGACAGGATTAAGCTTTGTTACCGTTGGAAACATACTGAATGGATTTGTAGAAAGCGGAGAAGTCACACTCGGCAAAATGTATTCTGCAACCGGAGGAAGGCCGTCTCAAGCCTATAGCTTTAATGCAGAATTTGCACATGTGCTTGGGTTATCGGCGCGGGTACGCAAGGGGAAGAATATTATCAGTGCTTGTATCGGGAATCTTTACGGGGAACGCGTATGGGACGCAGAGGTGTCGTTTGATACCATTCAACTTTCTAGCTTTGACCAGATGATCAATGAGGCACTGCGCAACTATTCGACTATAAGTCTTGTTGCTGTTTCCCTGCCGGGTGTGGAGCGTCATGGTGTTATTTTGGAAAATGACTTTGCAACATTAAAGGGGACTTCTTTTACAGAATATTTTCAGAAAAAGTATGGGTTGCCAGTCATTGTTGAGAATGATGTCAATGCAGCAGCTTTTGGTTTTAGCCAACATACAGAAAAAGTATCCTCGATTGTCGGCATTTATTTCCCTCGTACGTTTGGTCCAGGTGCAGGCGTGGTGATTGATGGCAACATTCATAAAGGAGTCGCTGGTTATGCTGGTGAAGTCAATCTGCTCCCGATCGGTGTTGACTGGATAACGATTAACTATGATGATCCCAATGAGCTAGGAGCTGCTATTTCTAAATTAATCAGTATTTTTTGTGGGACAATCAATCCCGAATATGTTGTTCTTTACGGTGATTTTTTTTCCGAAGCTTTAAAAGAAGCGATTGAGCAAGCAATACCTTCAGAAGGGTTGAAGAAAATATTCCCTGTTGTTAATTATGAAAGTGATTTAGATACCGATATCCTTCTTGGTTTGATTGCACAAGCGATTGCAGCATATCAGTCTGGTCTGCGCGGAAACGTCTTTGCTGTGTAGTGTTTTTCCATCTAATCTAAAAAAGACAACGACGAGAGTCGTTGTCTTTCAAGTATTTTCCTGAGCACTCTATATGGATCGCCTACAGCGACTACATTGAAAGGGATATTCTGCGTAACTATGCTGCCTGCCCCAATAACCGTATTATCATCTATGCAAACGCCAGGAAACAGTCTCATTCACGCAAGATAGTTTCTTTTTATCCATGCATAGCTTTTTTCAATGCTTTGCAGCGGCGGGCTCTGACAAAAATCCTGCTCCACAATTAGCCACTCGACTCCGGCTTGCTCGGCTGCTTTGATTACGGCTGGCAGATCCACTACGCCCTCGCCCAGCTCTAATGTCACCATCTGTTCTTGATCGTCTAAGCTATAATCTTTTAGATGGAGCAGGGGGAGACGACCCGCATATTTGCCGATGTACTGAAGAGGATCTTTGCCTGCAAATTGTACCCAGCATACATCCATCTCCATCTGAACAGCATGCGGCGTTGTCTCTGCAAACATGGCGTCAAATGGATTGTTATCGCCTACTACGCCTTCAAACTCAAAATCATGGTTGTGATAACCAAAAATGAGTCCTTGTTTTTGAACTTCCTTCCCGATTTGTTCAAGCTCCGCATATAAGGTACGCCATTCATCTGCATTTTTCGGTCGATCTTCAGGGAAAAGATAAGGACAGACCATGTATTGAGCGCCGATGGCTTTCAAGTAATTAATCTCTTTTTGCAGATCAGCACGAAGCGCGTGTAGTGAAAGATGGCTGCTAAATCCTTTCAAGCCGAGTTCATCCAATAGCGCCTTTAGTTCATCGGCAGGAAGACCGCCATATCCTGCAAATTCAACCCCTTCATAACCCAGCTCGGCCACTTTCTTCAGCATTCCTTTGAAATCGGTCGCCATCTCTTCGCGAAGCGTATACAATTGAAGGCCAATATTCATCTTTTGCATCTTTCATTCCCTCTTTCGGTTTGTATTTTTAAATCGTGATTTCTATCCGATTCATTTCTGGATCAAGCACAACACTTTCGTAATAGAACGATTTCATCTTTTCAAGGTCCCTGGTCCAGATTGCGACATGTTCAATTCGCATCATTCTTCCGCCTTTCTACATTAAATGTGTTCTTCGCTCCCGATACGAGGAACATTACTTCAAACACTTAGCTCTCCAGAGAAGCGCTTTTGTGAACGCCAGCTTTCTTTTTATACGCTCGCGTTAGCATTTCTCTACAAATCAGCAATCCGATGCCGCAAGTGAGAAGCGCATAAGGCATTAAGGAGAAGGAGACGTGCGCAAAAAGTTGTCCAAGCAATGGCGCAACCAGCGTAGTACCGGTATAGGCGAATGCCATTTGCATGCCCATAGCCGCCTGTGCATTATGCTGCCCAAAATAAATGGGCGTTTGATGCAGCATGGATGGATAGATTGGCGCAAGCCCTGTTCCAACAATAATGAATGAGATTAGTGTGAAAATCGTCGGAAGCGGCAACAGCATGATAAGAAATCCGAAAATCATAAGAATGGTTCCAAGACGAATCAGCGCCTCATTGCTCAACTTAATGGAGATAAAGCCGCTTAACATCCGTCCGGCCGTGATTCCCAAGAAAAATAAGGATACCCAACCGGCAGCACTTTCGGGCGAAATGCTTTCGTTTTTCACCAAATAACTTGATCCCCATAACATCATGGAAGCTTCCGCTGAAGAAACCAGGAAGAACGAAAACATCCCAAAGATAGCACCTTTTGTTTTCAGCGAAGCGAGCAGTCCTGGCTTATCTTTGGATGGCTGATCCTCTTCAGTCGGCTTCATTGAAGGACCTTCAAATTTCCTCCATATTGGAAGTGAAAACAGCAGTAAGATAACCAATGAAAACTGTACCATCGATATGGTAAAATAACCGCTTCTCCATGTATTTCCCCACAATACGAGCGTAGACATCAAAATGGGACCCAGCATGGCTCCAACACCCCAAAAACCGTGTAGCCAGTTCATATGCTTGGCTTCATAATGCTCGACCACAAACCTATTCAGCCCGGCATCAACGGCTCCGCCCCCAAGGCCAAGCGGAATCGCACAAGCCAATAACCAAATGAAGGAAGGCGAAATCGAAAAACCAAGTAGTGCAGCGGCAGTCATAGCGACACTGATAATCGTTACCTTGCCAGTGCCAATGACTCGAATCAACTTGTATGAGAGCAAGCTGGAAATGATGGTGCCTAAGGAAATAATAATGGATGCAATTCCCGCGTTTCCGATGGGGACACCCAAATCCGTATTCATGATGGGCCAGGAGGAACCAAGCAGGGAGTCGGGCAATCCAAGGCTGATAAAGGCCAGATAAATTAAGATAAGAAAAATCATGTCCATTCTCCGTTGTGTTTAATTATTTTGTAGTCCTGCGGATATTTGCCGCGAAGACCTGATAGGCCGCAATGGCCTGTTGTTCTAAGTCAGCTAAAGCCTTTCGTTTGAGCCAGCTGTTTTTTATTCAAAGTGCCCGTCTTTCATAATTTGGCAATCCGCTAAAATATCCGGTTTGTAGATCATGCTGTCCAGTTCGGTTATTTTACGGATGACTTTACAGGGTACACCTGCGGCGAACGAATCGGGCGGGATATCGTGCATCACAACGCTGCCTGCCCCGATGACGCTGCGATCACCAATGGTTACGCCGCCACAGACGGTCACATTGGTTGAAAGCCATACATCATTACCAATCGTGACCGGCTTGGCATAACAAAGCGATTGCGGATTTCCATGTTGATCCAGCATCTGTCTGCGTTCTGATGCAATGAGTGGATGGACGGGTGTAACAATCGTGACGTTAGGCCCGAAGCTGACATGATTGCCGATTATTACTTTTGCATCGTCTTGAACAGTAAAATTATAGTTTGCAAAAAAGTGATCGCCTATTTCGGTGTGGGTACCATAATGAAAAAAAACTGGCCCTTGAATAAAACAATGTTCACCTTTACTGCCAAGAATCTGGTTTAGAATCCATTCTCTTGTATCGGTTTCATTTTCGAGGGTACGACTATACAAACTGCTCAAATTATGGGCTTGCAATTTAATGGCCCGAAGTTTTGGATTGGACGGGCTAAATAAAATACCTTCAAAAATACGTTTTTCTTCACTCATCGTTCTGCTCCCCTTGTATCCTACTCTTCAGTAGTGATGTCATCATAATGCTCGTCATTATTTTTTTATTAGTTATTTTAATTAATTTAATAAGTTACGAAATAAATATATCTCATGTCTGTATGAGAGTCAATATGTGAATGTTGGCCATCGAATGAATACTTGGAGGGGGCGAGACAACATTCAATGGAGGGATTTTGGGATGGTCTCATATTAAACCCAACATTTCTCCATGTTTCCGCAACCTTTAGGCCTAATCCTTCCTGTTGATCCAGGGTTATAATTTGGTCAACAGGAGGGATTAGCGATTATGCAAACAATTATTAATCAGAAGATGCAGCGCAACGGAATGGCGCTTGGTGGCATCGGTACAGGAACGGTCGAGATCAATCAGAACGGGGTACTGCAAAATTGGCATATTTTCAATCTAGGCCAGTGGGCATCCCGGGAGGCGAAGAAGCACAAGCTGGATAATTTGTACGATTACGAGACACATGTGCTGCCCTTCTACATTCGGACCAAGCAAGGCACAGATCTTCCGAAGGTCCGCAAGCTGTCGCATGATATGGACGCCGGGGAGTTTCGCTCCGTAATGTATTCCTGGCACAAAGAGGTCAAAGAAATTCAATACACGGTGTCGTTGCTAGGCAAACTGAAGAACTCGGTCAATCGGGGGTTAGCGAACCGGGAGCTACGCAATCGGCTGCACCGCGGCGATGACCATATCGCCATCACGATGAGCAGCAATTCGACTGATGCACATCAGCAGAACGGAAGCATCAGCTTCTCCGTTAGCGGCGGGGAGAACAGCTACATTCAGGGTGACTTTGCCAGGTCCTTTGCCAATTCTGTGTTAGGCGGCGAGTTTGGCATTACGGAGCAATCTTATCTGTTTGATTTCCGGGAGACAGGCAAGCTGCCGAACCTAGGGAGTGAGACGTATCCGGAAGCAATCGTTCGTCTGGCCGATGATGAGCTGGAGCAGTTGAGCGATACGCAGATACTGGAAGTGCTGGCGCAGATTTTAGATATTGCCAGCTCCAAACCCCCGTATCAGCGCATTCAGGAGATTGATCCGGCGTTACTCGCCAATCGGGAGGGCAAGCTGAAATTCATCCGCCTTATCCAGAAGCAAATGCGCACGATCGAGTTGGATGATGAAGGGCATGAAGCGTGGGGAGATGCCGCGCTTTGCTCCAACCTTACGCTAAAACCAGGGGAGAAAAGGGACATTCGCTTTATCGTCTCCTGGCACTTTCCGAACCATTATAGCGATCAAGGTCGGTTTGTCGGGCATCAGTATGCGAATTGGTTTGAAGATGCGCAAGACGTCAATGATTACATGAATGCGAATGCGGACGCAATCTTGAGCAAGGTTAGAGGGTTTGCGCATACGTTGGCCCAATCGGACGCACCGGCCTCCTTCGTGCATCATTGGTTCAATCAATTAAACACAATAACCAAATGCTCATGGTGGTCGAAGTCCGGCGATTTTGCCATCTGGGAAGGATACGGCAGTTGCGGGTTCCATACGATGGATATTACGTATCAGGGCTCGTTTAATCTTTTGGCGTTGTTCCCAGACCTGCAGTTGGGACAGATGGAGCTCGGAGCGCGGTTTCAACGGGAGGATGGGCGCGTCCATCACTTCTTCACGCCGGACTTCTGTTCCGTGGATGACGGGTTTGACCGCGTGGACATGAATCCCCAATACGTCCTGCTGGTGTGCCGGGATTACCTGTGGACCGGGGATACTGGCTATGTGAAGAAGCTATGGCCCTCCATCATCAAGGCGATGGACAGCATTGAACAATTGGACCGCGACGGAGACGGCTTGCCGGATACGGAGACGGGGAGCAATACGTATGACGCATGGCATTTCAGAGGGACCCCGTCGTATATTTCCAGCTTGTGGCTGGCTGCGCTGCTAGCTGCTTCCCGTTTGGCGGCGGATTTGGGCGAGCGGGAACTGCAAGCCAAGTGGCAATCTTTGCTCGCGACCGGTCGAAAGAGCTTCGAGCAAAAGCTGTGGAACGCAAGCCGGCGCTGACGCGGGCAGGCAAGCTGCTGGAGCTTACGGGCGACGTGCTCCTTTCCGCGGTCAAGTGGGCGGAGGACGGGAGCGGTCCGGCAGTGCGCCTCTACAATGTAGAAGAGCATGCGGTAGAAGCGGACGTTCGATTGTCTGGCTGGCAAGCGACCGCCATCGTGCCGGTAAATCTGCTTGAGGAGCCGAGCGGGGAAGCACTGGCCTACGATGAGGGGATGAAGTTTGAGATCGGCGCCAAAAAAATCGTCACCTATTTGTTCCAGGCCACATAACACGCTGCAACTACGGTCCCGCCGGATAACGCTGATGAGCGGCGCTATTTAGGGAAATTCAGCCCCATCATAATTGTAACGAAACTGAGCCACGTTATTTCGAGAAAATCGCACGATTTTAGCCGTCTAAGGGGGGAATAAGCGCTGGGGGAAGCGTTAGATTTGAAAATGGGTCATTTGAGGCCCTTTAAGCGCTGTGGCAACTATGCTTGCTACACAACGCTTCAAGAAATTTACAGGAGGAAGCGGTAGTTCTCGAAGACGGTTCGAAAGGCCTGAA
>REGQ01000053.1 GCA_004134985.1 Paenibacillaceae bacterium
GTTTGTCATTGCAGCTTGTCCAAGGACTCCCCACAACAACGAATTTCAGGAATGAGCTTGTGCTCATTACGTTTATTGCTGTATATCTTTGTTGGATCGACGCGATCCATTTGTTCAGTTTTCAAGGAACTTTGTTGTCACCGTTCGTCAAACTTCGTGGTGACAGTTATTTACTTTACCATCTTTCGAACCCGCTGTCAACAGTTTTTTTCAACTTCTTTTCAAGTTGCTTTTTTCTGTTTTGTCGTTGTTCAAAAGCGACAAGAAATAATATACCATATCGAAAATAAGAACGCAATACCTTTTCTAATATTTTTTTAATACGCAAAAAGACTTCGCTTAAGCACCTTTCACTGTCGCATGTAACTTAGCAATACAATTGCTGTTTCAATCCGTTTTCGTTTTCTACTTCTTTTATATATAAGAAGGCGGACACACAATTCATGTGTGTCCGCTTCATTAGTCATTTGTGTCGCTCTGCTATTTAAGTAGTTCGAGCAGTTCGTTCTCATCTTCGATTACTGTCACGCCCAGTTCCCGCGCTTTGGTTAACTTGCTGCCCGCTTTTTCTCCGGCAATAACAAAGTCAGTTTTTTTCGAAACACTGCCTGATATCTTCGCACCCAGCGCCTCCAGCTTTTTGGCCGCTTCGTCGCGTGTCATTACAGAAAGCGTGCCGGTCAACACCACCGTCTTGCCGCTGAAAATGCTGTCCTGCCTTACCGCCGCTTCGGTCCGCTGCTGGGCTTCCGCTTTCACCCCAGCCGATCGCATGCGTCGAATACTAACAGATATCACTGGATCGCGGAAGAAAGCAGCGATGCTATCAGCAACGATTGCCCCGACATCCTGCAGCCCGACAAGTTCCTCCGGCTCCGCCCCCATTATATCATCGAGGTTGCGATAGTGCTCCGCCAGCATGCGCGTGGTAGCCTTTCCTGTATTGGGAATGCCCAAGGCGAACAGAAAAGCTGCCAAATCGCGATCTTTGGATTTCTCGAATGCCTCGATCAGTTTGGTCGCTTTGCGCTCCCCAAACCGGTTCAATTGAATCAAGTTGTCATAGGCGAGATCATAGAGGTCCGCCGGATCGCGCACTTCACATTCTTCATATAACTGCTCGGCCGTCATGACGCTGAACGTTTCAATATCCATGGCATCACGCGAGGCAAAATGCGCAATGCGCGCAATCGTCTGTGGGCGGCATCCCAGCTTGTTGTTGCAGAACAAGTGGGCCCCCCGCTGTTCAAGCGCCGTACCGCACGCAGGGCATACATCTGGAAATACAATTTCGGCGCCTTCCTCATCATCCGCCTTCCCTAGTATTTCAGGAATGACATCATTGGACCTGCGAATAAGTACGCGGGTACCGAGCGCATGCTTGAGGTTTTTCCGCTCAATGTCGCCAATGTTGTTCAAAGTGCAGTTTTGCACTGTGACGCCTGCCAGTTCAACAGCTGCGACACGCGCGACAGGGGTTATCTTTCCTGTGCGTCCGACTTCCCAATTAACAGCGTCAAGCGTCGTTGTCGTTTCCTCCGCCTCAAACTTATACGCAATCGCCCAACGAGGAAATTTGTCGGTATAGCCAAGCACCTGACGCGTGCGCATATCCGCCAACTTTACAACGGCTCCATCAATTAAATAATCGAGCCCGCTCCGCATGCCAACGATTCGATCCAGTTCCTCCTGCACAGCCTCCACTGTTGTGAAGTAGGCAATGTACGGATTGACTTTAAATTCATTGTCCCGCAAAAACTGCACCATCTCCTGATGGTTCGTAAACGAGATGCCTTCGGCGTAACCGATATTATAGAAAAAAGCGCTGAGCTTTCTTTCGGCTGTCGTTTTCGGATTCAGGTTGCGCAGCGCTCCTGCCGCGGCATTGCGCGCATTTTTAAGCGGCTCGGCCGCGGTTTCGTTATACGCCTGCAGTACAGAGAGGTGCATCATTCCCTCGCCCTGCACTTCAATAATCCCTTCATGAAACGGAATGGTCAGCGGCACGGAGCGAATCGTTTTGACATTGGCCAGAATTCCCTCCCCAATTTCACCATTGCCGCGTGTAGCTGCCTGCACCAACTGCCCGTTTTCGTAAGTGAGATTGAGCGTCAATCCATCGAACTTCAGCTCAACAGCAAAAACCGGTGCCGGAAGCGGCGTCTCATCCGGGTTTTTCGCATTGTAGTCGGCAATAATTTTGTGAACACGCTGGCTCCAGGCGATCAGCGCCTCGCCATTCTGCGCCTTGTCCAAGCTCCACAAACGGGAACGGTGCCGATAGGGCTCAAAACCTTTGAGAATTTCAGCGCCAACGCGCAACGTAGGAGAATGCGGGAGAGTGACCCCGCTCTCCTGCTCAAGCGCCACCAGCTCATCGTATAAAACATCATACTCCTTGTCGCTGATCTGCGGCTTGTCCATCGTATAGTAATGGTAGTTGTGGCGATTAATCTCAGCTGCCAGTTGTTCCATTCGCGCAAGCAACTGCTGCTCCATGAAGGGTATCTTCCTCTCATTAATATCAATTATAGCCAATTCGGCTGTTAAACTTTATCTAATGGCGCAAAGCCTGCAAGCAAACGCTTGACCCCAACAGGGGACGGAAAGGCTATCTGCAATTCCATGTCGTTGCCAGTGCCTTTCACCGCCACAATCGTGCCGGTGCCCCACTTCGCGTGCGCGACCTTGTCGCCCGCCGCAAAATTCTTGTCGCCGCCAGCTGCCGCAGCGGCGCCGCTGCCTGCCGCCCGCGCGGCGTCCAGCCCGCTCGTGACACGCACAGCGCTGTCACGGCGCCCGACGCCCGCGGCGGACGATCCAGCCGCCCCGGCATAGCCCGGGCGGCTGCCCGCACCTGGCGCGCCTGCAGGGCCGCGCCCGGAACTGCTGCCCCGGAACCCGAAGCCTGTAGCGGGTTCCGCAGCTTGACTGCGGCGGGCGGCGCCGAAGCCGCCGATGGTGCCGCCCGGGGATGCCGCCGCCTTCAGGGACGGCGGCACTTCCTCCAGGAAGCGCGACGGTGCGTTCGCGCTTGTCCGCCCGAACAGCGTGCGCATCCGCGCGCACGTCATGTAAAGCTGTCGCTCGGCCCGCGTGATGCCAACATAGGCGAGGCGGCGCTCCTCTTCAAGCTCCTCATTATCGACAAGAGCGCGGCTGTGGGGAAAGATCCCCTCCTCCATGCCAATAATGAAGACGGCAGGAAACTCCAGACCCTTGGCGCTGTGCATCGTCATCAGCACGACCGCATCGCCGGCTTCCACTTCAGGATCGTCAGACTTGTCCATCGAGTCGATATCCGCAATCAACGCCAGATCGGTCAGAAACCCGACAAGCGATTTGTCATCATTTCGTTGCTCAAACTCCATCGTGACGGACAGAAACTCGTCAATGTTTTCGACCCGCGATTTCGATTCAAGCGTGTTTTCCCGTTCAAGCTCCAACCTGTACTGGGAAGACGCCAGCATCTGTTCAGTCAATTCCGTTACAGAAGCGTAATCGATCATCGCTGTCAGAGTATGAAGCATTTCCCGGAATTCCAGCAAAGCGGCTTTGGTCCGGCTGCTGATGTCCATACCATCGAGATTGTTCAGCGCGGCAAACATCGATATGCCCTGGCGCGCTGCCTCAGCCGCTATTTTGGCAACGGTCGTGTCTCCGATTCCCCGCTTCGGCACATTGATGATCCGTATAAAACTAATATCGTCGTCCGGATTGGAAATTAACCTCAAATAACCGAGCAGATCTTTAATCTCTTTACGGTCGTAGAACTTGATGCCTCCGACGATTTGGTAAGGGATATCCGACTTGATCAGAATTTCCTCGATCACCCGGGATTGAGCATTCGTCCTGTACAAAATCGCATGGTCGGCGTATTTGCTGCCGGATTTGCGGTTTCTGCGAATTTCGGAAGTCACGTAATAGCCTTCCTCATGCTCTGAGTCCGCCTGATGCACCATAATCGGCTGGCCAGCGCCGCGGTCGGTCCACAGCTTTTTGTCCTTGCGTCCGGTGTTCAACTTGATGACCGCATTCGCTGCATCCAAAATCGTCGAAGTGGAACGGTAGTTCTGCTCCAGCAAGATTGTTTTGGCTTCAGGATAATCCGCTTCAAAATTAAGAATATTGGCAATATCCGCACCGCGCCAACGGTAAATCGATTGGTCGCTGTCGCCTACAACACATAGATTGTGATGCTTGTCGGCAAGCATACGGCACAGCATATATTGAGCCCTGTTCGTATCCTGATATTCATCCACATGAATATATCTGAATTTGTTCTGGTAGAAATCCAGCACCTCTGGCATTTCCTTGAACAATTGAATCGTCTTCATTATAAGATCATCAAAATCAAGTGAATTATTGCTCTTCAGCTTTTTCTGGTAGGCATGATAAATGTTTGCCACGATTTGTTGATAGTAGTCACCGATTTTTTGCTCATAGCGCTCCGGGCTGGTCAATTCGTTCTTGGCGCTGCTAATAACAGCCTGCACACCCTTCGGCTCATACTTCTTCACATCCACATTGAGTTCCTTCATGCAATTGCGGATAACCGAAAGCTGGTCGGTCGAGTCCAGAATGGAGAAGTTCGAGGAAAAACCAATTCGATTGATGTCTTTGCGCAAAATACGCACGCACATGGAGTGAAAGGTTGAAACCCAAATATCCGTCCCGCCCGGACCAACCAGCGATGATACCCGCTCCTGCATCTCGCGAGATGCTTTATTGGTAAACGTAATGGCCAGAATGCTCCAGGGGGCTACTCTTCGCTTGTCGATCAAATAGGCAATCCGGTGCGTAAGCACACGCGTCTTGCCGCTACCCGCGCCAGCCATAATAAGCAGCGGCCCCTCCGTTGCCCGCACCGCTTCCTGCTGCCGATCATTCAGCTTGCTGACCGCCTGGTCCATATCGATTGAATTGAACATATTTTACTCCTTTGTTCGCATTTGTTCGCCTCTCTTAAGTCTAGTCAACCAGCCGCCCGGTGTCAATTCAAATACGCAATTGATAGACTGGATGGTTTCTCCAATTCAGCTTGGCGCTGACGTTTGCTTTACCGCTTGAACCGTGGCCACCGCAGCTGCAAGATTAGAGTAAATACAGTTCCCTACCACAACAGTATGTGCAGCTTCTGCCGCCTCGGTCGCCTTCGCTGCGGAATCGATGCCGCCGCCATAGAAAAGTCTTCCATTCGCCATCATTTCCGCCGCCCTCCGCACAAGCGTCATATCCCCATACTGTCCGCTGTATTCCAAATATACAATCGGCATGCGCATCAGCCTGTCCGCAACTCGCACATATGCAAGCGTCTCCTCGTCTGTAAGCGGCTTTGCATCTGTCACCCGTGCTGCCGTAGATGCCGGATTGAGAATAATATATCCTTCCGCACAGGTGTCCTGCCACGGGATAAAAGAACCAAAAGCCTGCACCGCTTCAACTTGACGATCAATCAGCCATTCCTTGCTCCCGCTGTTCAGCACCATAGGGATAAAGTACAGGTCAAATCCCGGCACAGCCGCTTCAATTGACGTCGTCTCCAAAGCACATGGCACTTCATAGCGCCGGATTCTGGCCATTAAATCTACTGTATTGTCAAAAGTAACGCCGCTCGATCCGCCAACGATGATCGCGTCTGTGCCTGACATGCATACCGCATCAAGCGTTTGATCATCAATTTCCCGATCCGGGTCCAGCTTGAACACGTGACGCCACTGTCTATACTGTACTTCTTCCATAATCTCCTCCAGCATCCGGCCTTATTTTATTCGTAAACCTCATTCATTCTCAGTCTAAGACAGCAGCAGACCCCTGTCAATTTGAAGGGGATTGCCGCGGCTGTGAGTTTGCATAAATAGCAAAAACTCCCCGCCTGGAAAGACGGGAAGCCTTTAATCGCTTGATGCTGTTCCGTTCACTACAGTTTCAATTCACTTCCAGCATGCCAATTCGCTGCAGCACAATTTTTTCGCTCGGATAGATCATGACCAGCCCGGTAAGCCCAACAAGACGGAACAGCAGTCTCTGCTTGGCACATATTCCAAATACAAACAAATGGCTGCCTGCATTCTTTGCCTCACTCGCCATCCGGAGCAGCAACGTCAGGCCGGCGCTGTCAATATATTGAATATCCTGAAAGTTTAAAATAATATAACGCCTGCCCCGAGCAGGCTTCAAATCCCAGCGCCATTTTTTTGCAATGATATTTTCCGCTGACGAAGTCAGCTCTCCCTGCAGATCCAGAATCATGCCTTGATTGAATAAACGTGACCGGATTGTAAACAATGGGTTCAATTGTTCCCCTCCTTTGAGTTGCCCTTGGCAACTACTCCTGAATTAACATCCGTGTCTCATCAAGCGGCTTGCGGTTTTGTTCAGCAGCACAAACCTTCTCCAATCGGCGGTACCAATCGACTGCATCCGATATACGCCCGCTCGATTTAAGCAGCCTTAACAGATCCTGGTAAGCTTCCTCCTGAGCAGGACTTATAGCAATCCATTCTTTTAACCATTGCTCAGCTTCCTCCGCATCTCCTGCTGCCAAACAGTGATACGCAAGCCGTTTCAGCATCCGTGTCTGGCGCTCGAGCAGCTCTGACCTGACTTTTTTCAGCCACGTTGCTTCTTTAAACTCAGCGCCGACCACACCGTAAATTCCCGCCGCCTTCCGGTAATAAGAGGTGGCTTGCAACTCCTCATCCGTCCATAAGCTATCCCCTGTATCGCCAAAAGCAAGATATTCATTTAAATCGACCGAACCGATCCGTTGTTCCTCAAGGCCAACGATGCCGCCGCGGGCATACAATACGTTATCAAGCCCATTTTCACGGAGTGTCTGACGAAGCTCGTGCATCGCTACGTACAATTGATTGGTAAGCTTCGCTTCCTCCCCTTCGCCGAACACCTCGGCGGTCAATGTCTGACGACTGGCTCGAAAACCTTCCTGCATTAATAAATAGACGAATAGCTCTTTGGATTTGCGCCGCTTCCACTTCGCATCCCGCTCCTGCCTGCCTACTATAAAGCGAATGCGATCCATCAGTTTTATGTTGGGCTTATCCGCTTTAGGGGTAGAGTGAGCCTCAGGAAGGCCCTGATAAATGATCGGTTTCCACTCATTCAGCATTGTTGCGGACTGCTTCGTTTCCCTGACTGTTTCACCTGTTTCACCTGTCGCCCCCAACCCCACGACTTGTCGCAGCGATGCGAGCCATCTCCAGGAAGCCGGGGATCCGATTGCATAACAGAGCAATTCCGCCTTTCGCAACAGCTGAACCCGCGCTTCCTCTCCTTTATCATGCAGCGCCAAATTTATTTCGGCACGCACCCCGAACAGCTGTACTTCCAAATCATATGCAAGCTCAGGAGAAGGAAGCCCGCTTCCGGGATGAAGCAGCTCTCTTGCTATAAAGCGGTACCGGTAAGGCAAATGCATCTGCTCCGATTGATCGAAACGCAAATTGGCAATTACATCGTAAGCTTGTTTGCAAACCGGATACATAGCTGACAACTGCCGCAGCCGCAGCACCCAATAATCCCAATTCCCCCCCTTAATCGAGTGACTGTCATAAATCCAGCGATCCATCATTAAATTGACGAACCAGATCGGCGTTGCTTCTTTGCTGAATTTTTCAGCCGCTTTTAAATAATAATGATCATTTTCCAACGCACTCGCATATTGAATTTCATTAGCTTCCGTATTTGGACGCCGTGCAATCGCCCACAGCACAAATCCGCTGCAAGTATCTGGCGACCGCCGCTCTTCCTGCTGGAGAAAATCAATCAGCAGCGCAGATTCATGGACCTCACCCATCCGAATGTACAGCAAGGCCATCATCGCAATCGCAGTTCGCATTTCATGCGCATTTCCCTGCATTGCATACGCCTTCACAGACAGCGCCAGCAAATCCTGCGCTTTCTGATAGTTCCCTTTGGTTATGCGGGCAAAACATTCAGCTTGCAGCAGCAATGGCGAAGAGAGTTTCACCGCATCGGGAATAATCTCATGCAGACTCACATCAGGAAGATTTCCATCCATCATCTGCTGCTCCAATTGCACAACAAAGGTTTTCCAGTGTCTCATTTCATGGGATTCATCATAGTTTGTGTTCATCTGAGTAGTCTCACCACGCTTATAGGATCTAATAGTATTTTAGTACTATTCTATACCCGGGACTAATTCCCTTTATAATGAGTCTAAATATCTAATTATTTCGAGAAATATCCGAGAGATTCCCGATTTCCAGCTGTATTCTGTTATTGAAACCAAAAAAAAGCCCGACAGAAGCTTCCAACCAGCGATGTAGAAACACATTCGCTGCAGGAATAGCTTTCTGTCAGACCTTAGGCATAATCTTATTTCACCAGCTGTCCTCGTGTAACCCCCAACTGATTCGTTGCTTTCAGTTTCCGCCATACCTGGCTTCCGCTAATCCTGCCAACGAGCGCCGCGGAATACAATTCGATGACCTCGAGCACTTTCTCCGATGATTCCTCAAGGAACTCAATGCGGAAAGAGGAAACGCCCAGTTCCACGAATTGGGTTAAATATTCTGCTCCGGATTGTTCGATTGCATTGTATACCGTATTGCGGCAGCCTTCATCAACACGCACAGGGTGAGACATGCCGATTCGATCCTGCAATGAAACCCGCTTCTCCTCACACGGACGGCCGCAATTGGTATAATCGGTGCCCTCACTCAAAAACGTACAGTATACACAATGCTCAGTGTGGAACATCGGAAGGTGCTGGTGCAGCACGACCTCAATGCGTGACGTATCGCTATGTTGCAGCAGATCCATCATTTGTTGAATATTCAAATCATACGAAGGCGTAATCTGCTTGCAGCCGGCATCAAGGAACAGCGCCGCTGCCTTATGGTTCGCCACATTCAGGGAAAAGTCTCCGATCAGTTCCGGGAACCCTGCCGCGCTGCCAGTACGCTCGATATACTGGGCTTGTGCGCGCAAATAGGCGTATAATGCACCTGTATTCCGTACAAGCACTGCATCGGGCAGCAGTCTCAGGATATTGTTATGGTAGCCGTTCTCCCCTGGCATATGAATGCGGGGCGTCACGAGCGCAATTCGTTTGTTTGCCCGACGAGCAGCTTCGACCGCTGCCGGGAACTGCTTAATAAATTCAAAGTCGGCATAGATGAGCTGCACATCGGTCTGACAGACAGCCTCCACCTGCTCCAAATTGCGGCACAGCGCCGTAAGCTGCGCTTCTTGTAAGCTGCCGGCGGGTTTGGCGGGATGGTCAGAGTTCTTGTCAAGCACAGCATCCCCGTACACCTCAATGTTGCGCTTAATGTAGACCGGCGGTTTTGGGCGCTCCCCGGCCAGCTTCTCTACCGCTTCGCGGCGCAGCCGGTTCAACTCTCGCATCGGGACGATCAAATCGCCGTTTAGCGCGACATCAATCTGTTCCAATTGGTAGAGCGTTCCGCCAAGCCGGCCGAACTGTTCTTGTAGAAACGGTTCGTCCATCGGCCGTTTTTGCGCCGGTTCCAGATCCAGCTCCGAACTGACCTCCACAGTCGTTCCTTTCTGAACGTCGGTCCACCATGTCCGCAGCGGCTGCCCTGCTGCGCCTGTCACCTTCACATGCAGCGGAAATACGCGATAAGGCTTGTCCGTCTCAAAGGTCATCCGCAGCCGCTTGTCCAGCGCCGGGTCGCTAGTCTTCCAAATTCGATCGCCGGGACGTACCCGTTTCAAATCGACATCATTACGTCCGGGTACGATCTCAATGACCGCCCCTTCCTGAACCTCACCCTCGATTTTCACACCTTGACGGCGAATATCGTAGACGCGTCCGCCCTCTTCTTTTTTCGTTGGATCGCCTGCATCGAATACGATGCCGTCTCCGCGCTTCAGCGGGGCATCGAGCCTACAGACGACAGCGTCGCGAAGCACCCGCTCGACCTTTCCAAGATAGACGCCTCTGCTTTTCGGAAAAGTTCCTTCAACGAGCTGTTTATTGTTGGTGCCGCTCAGAAAGCCATGTGTAAAACCGCGTGAAAAGCTCTGCTGCAGCTCGCGCAACTCTTCCTTTGTCGGGCCTGACAGATCGCCCGCAAAATAATCATCGATCGCCTTGCGGTATTTGCTCACCACATTGGCTACATATTCAGGCGTTTTCAGTCTGCCTTCAATTTTAAAGGAAACGACACCCGCTTCAATCAGTTCAGGCACCAGTTCGATTGCGGCCAAATCTTTAGGAGACAGCAGATAGGTCACATCGCCCATCGGCTTCTTCTCCCCGTCTACCATCAGATCATAAGGAAGTCGGCATGCCTGCGCGCACTCGCCGCGATTGGCCGAGCGTCCGCCCCACATCTCAGAGGTCAGACATTGCCCGGAGTAGGAGACACAGAGCGCGCCATGTACAAACACTTCCATCGGCAGCTTGGCCTGTTCCCCGATTGTGCGGATTTGCTTCAAATTATTTTCACGTCCAAGTACAACCCGTTCAATATCAAAAGGCTTTGTAAACTCTACCGCTTCCGGTGAAGTGATCGTCATTTGAGTTGAGCCGTGAATCGGGAAATCCGGAGACAGCTCGCGAATCATTTTCACCAAGCCCAAATCCTGAACGATAACGGCATCGACACCAGCGTCAATGCATGCATCAATAAGCTGCCTGGCATCTTCAAGCTCATTTTCGAAAACGAGAATGTTGAACGTCAGAAATCCCTTTACACCGTAGCTATGGAGAAAGCCCATTATTTCGGGCAGCTCATCCATTCGAAAATTGTTGGCCCGAGCGCGTGCATTGAATTTTTCCACCCCAAAAAATATTGCATCCGCGCCATTGGCTACCGCCGCACGCATGCAATCCCAGTCCCCGGCTGGCGCCAGCAATTCAATATCTTCACGGCGCACCCGCGCTGCCGCGGAGTGATCTTGCTTGTCCGGTTCGCGCGCCGGCTTGTTCGTTGTTATTGTTGTCATCTACTTATCCCATTCCTCACTTAACTGTCATTTGTTTAAGTGTACCAAACCAAACGATAGGATTCCACTACCATAACTTCGGAAGCCCGGCAAAATCTGAGATAAACATAACTATGGATCGAAATCCCAAAATCAGTGATCGCGAAACTCAGGTGTGATGCTATGGGTTCGAAACCAATCAGTGCTGACGGGACTCAGGTGTGAGGCTACGGGTTCGAAACCAAAATCAGTGCTGGCGAGACTCAGATGTGATGCTACGGGTTCGAAACCAAAATCAGTGCTGGCAAAACTCAGGTGTACCGCTACGGGTTTGCAGCGTGCTCCAATCGCCATTCAAAGCCGGATTTCTTATCCCAATTTTCGAAAGGTTGAAATCCGGCTTTAAAAAGCGACCACTTCGTTTTTTCGCATCCCTGCAACCCTACGCTACCTTTTGCGCATCAGACAAGTGCTGATTATTCGGTAGAACCCTCTTAATAATATAAGTTGAACGAAAGATTAAAAAACGATCGTAAGGTCTTCGCTGCGTTTGAGCCTTAATTAAAAGAACAGCGTGCACATACCTCATTTCATTGATCAGCACGCGTCCAGAGTGAGCCCTTTTTTTGCAAAGGGGAGATCGCTTTATTGTCTTCATCCTGAGCGAGCTTCGTATTATTTTTCATACAGAATTGTTGAAATCATCGCAGATTGATCCATCCTGTATGATTTTTCATATAGAATTGTTGAAATCATCGCAGATTGATTCATTCTGTATGATTTTTCATACAGAATTGTTGAAATCATCGCAGATTGATCCATTCTATATGATTTTTCATATAGAATCGCACAAATCTTGCAAAGAAACTAACATGGAAGAATAGGAAAAGAGAGGGAAGGATAATTTTACAAATAAAAGAGGCT
>REGQ01000054.1 GCA_004134985.1 Paenibacillaceae bacterium
TAAGGGCGGCCTCCATTTCAACAAGTGACATTTTCATAGCATAGTTAAGGTGACATTTTCACAGACGATTGACACAAAAATATGATTCCGTGCGAATTCAGCTCCCGCCTCGATACGAACTCGTAGGACAACACGTAGGACAACACGTAGGACAACACGTAGGACAACACGTAGGACAATGTCTCTTATTGAAAAATGATATTTCTGCAAATTATTAAAAGAGGGGATTGACCCTTTTGAGAATGAACGGTACAATATCACCAATGACACATCACCCTTTCTTTTTTTTGAGCTTATGGGAATGATTGTTCTAAATTAAATAAAAATAAAGGAGTTTTGAATATGAGCGATTTACAACAATTTTCAGTAGTTCACCCGGCGAAGGGGTACTGGCACGTTACGTTTAACAACCCACCGATGAATTTGTTCGACCCTGATACTGTATATGAACTGCTGCTGCTAATGGATCAAATGGAGTCTGACCCCGAGCTTAAAGTCGTGGTCTTCGACAGCGCTGATCCGGACTATTTTATGGCCCATTACGACATGTCACGAGCTGCAGAGAGACCCAGACACCCGGGTTACAGCGTTGTGCCTGCATTGATCGATTTCACGACGCGTCTAGAGAAGTTGCCGGCTGCCAGCATCGCGCTCATCCGTGGTCGGGCCCGTGGGGTTGGCAGCGAGTTCGTGCTCAGTTGCGATATGCGATTCGCAAGCCTGGAGAAAGCTGTGTTAGGCCAACCTGAAGTGGCTGCCGGCGTTATCCCTGGTGGTGGGGGTAACGAACGGTTGCCGTTGCTGGTAGGTCGAAGCCGTGCTCTTGAAATCATTTTGGGCAGCGACGATTTCGATGCCGAGACAGCTGAGCGTTACGGCTGGATTAACCGCGCGCTCCCTGACGCGGAGCTGGACGGCTTCGTCCGCAATTTGGCTCTCCGGATTGCTTCTTTTGACAAGGAGGCGCTGACTGAGGCGAAGGCGCTGGTGAATAATACCGGATTGCCGCAACTGTCTGATCTGCTGGCATCCTCTAAAGTATTCGTAGCTAGAGCATCCTCCCCATCTACGCTGGCCAAACTGCCAGATCTCTTTGCGCGTGGACTTGGTCGTCCCAGCGACTTTGAACTCAACTTGGGTCGGAATCTCGGTCCGTCTTAATGGCGAGAAGCAAGCAATTCGATAATATCCCTCGCAATCCAGCGCAGTGACGGGTACGGTGGTGATTAGCGCGATGAAACGTTGTATGCGTACCGGATGCTGGCTATAATGCGCCGGTTTCGGTTTCACTTGCGCTACCCAGGGATTCGGATGATATTCTATCTAAGTTGTACAATCAAAAGAATGATCGCGACAAAAGCAAAATTGTTGTAGAAACTACAACATTCTAGCTTAAAAAGTAAATTATATTAAAAATTGTTGTATTTTTTACAACAATTTCACGAAAATCGTCTCCTTAGGCTGGAAATGTTGTACAAAATACAACATTTTATCCCCTATGACACTTCTTTCGTTCAACTTATCTAGTCCAAGTATGAAATGTGCATTCTTACATGGAGTTCAATGTCAGTGGAAGTGCTCTCCGACAAATATACACAAGGCAAAAGGGCCTGAGGGCTCGCGTGCCCAGAAGTTCCAGGGCAGTTTTGAACACGATATATTAAAATATTACACTACAATCTCAGGAGGAATTCTAATGACTACCCATTCTATGGTTAAAGCCGTTCATTCCCTGTTTGAGCCATTCACAAGTGAGAAAATCAGTGTGAAAAATCGAATTGTAATGCCACCGATGACGAGATTCTTTTCACCTGGCGGAGTGCCTGGAGCTGACGTGGCAGCGTATTATCGTCGCCGTGCCGCCAACAGTGCGGGCTTGATCATTACAGAGGGGACGACAATTAATCATCCAGCTGCATCCAATCACGTGAATATTCCGAACTTTCATGGCGAGGCTGCCTTGCACGGGTGGGCTCAGGTTGTGAAGGAGGTTCACGAAGCAGATGGAAAGATTATTCCCCAACTTTGGCATGTAGGGACAAACAGAAAGAAGGAAGATCCTATACCTAATCCGGAAGCGCCATCTGTAGGTCCCTCCGGACTGGATGTAAATGGAGCCACAACAAGTGAAGCTCTGACAGGAGCGGAGATTCAGCAATTGTACAGGCATATGCCGAGGCAGCAGCAGATGCGAAGCGAATTGGCTTCGACGGGGTAGAGCTGCACGGCGCGCATGGCTATCTGATTGACCAGTTTTTCTGGGAGGTTACCAACAAACGGACGGACCGTTATGGCGGCGATATAGCAAGCCGTACACAGTTTGCAGTTGAAGTCATTGAGGCTGTCCGCAAGGCGGTCGGACCAGACTTTCCGATTTTGCTGCGCATTTCACAATTCAAAATAGATGCGTATACGGCCAAGCTTGCCAAGACACCTGAGCAGCTGGAGCAATTTTTGACACCGCTTGTCAAGGCCGGTGTAGATATTTTCGACTGCTCGACACGCCATTTTTGGGAACCGGAATTTGAGGGCTCACCTTTAAACTTTGCCGGTTGGGTGAAAAAATTGAGCGGCAAACCGGTAATTACGGTTGGCTCCGTCGGGCTTAACATAGACGTGAATGGGCAGCAGACAGAGGACTCCAAGATCGAGGCTGTGATTGAAAAACTGGATAACAAGGAATTCGATCTTGTGGCTGTAGGACGCGCTATGCTGGCCGATCCGGAATGGACAGAGAAAATTCGTACCGGCCGGGGTGAAGAAGTTATCCCTCTTTCCGCAGAGGCATTAGCCAAGCTTTATTAATCGGCATCTGACAAGAACCAGACACACGTTTAACTACGAAACCGACTGTACCACGTTAAATATTCGGAACAGCCGGTTTTGTATTTTTTATTGGCTCAACCTTAACATCAGTGCTTTACTTTAACGAGAGGAAAATCCCCAGCAATCGGAGGAACCTTTCACACGGCGCCCTGCTCTAAAGTCATTTGTTCAACTTATATCGACGATTTCCTATATCAGAATAACATCGTCCGCTCCCCCCCAAGGAGGAGGAAACCGCTACGTTCGGCATCCCTGGGACAATCCCTTATGCCTGTTCTTATGCAATTATGCAAGTCCAAGCCTGACAAATTGCTCTGGCGGCGCATCGTTTTCCTTCATCAGCCGCTTCAGAAGCGTAAGCATTCTTTCCTCAATAATCGGGTCCTCAATGGGGCTGCGCTGTTCGGGGTCCTGCTCCAAATCAAACAACAGTGTGCCATATGCATACAAATGACCATAGCTGCGCGCAGGAATTTGCAGCACCTTGACATCTTTAGTGAACGAAAAGGGCTCAGCCAAACGAATATCTGTCAGCTCGTCAGGGTGAAACCGACTGCGCATATGCGTCGGCATCAGCGTATAATTATACAGCGGCCCATTATCCGGCGCAGCGGCAGCGCGCATGTAAACATACCGTCCATCGGTCACATTGACATGTCCGCCGTGCAGACCGAATAACGCTGCCTCGCGCACCGCGCGATCCTCGGATATTACCTTCGTCAGCGGCTTCCCCTGCATATCCGGTGGCAGTTCCACACCAAAGAAATCAAGCAGCGTCGCTGGCAAGTCGATCGTCTGCACAAGACTGCTTCGAGACTCCCCCTGCACCCCGCTCCGTGGATCCCAAATGAAAAGCGGTGTATGCGCAACTTCATTATAGAACGGCTGCACACATTTGGCCCACTGCTCGTGCTCTCCCAACAAGAAACCGTGATCTGTATTGACGATCAGCATCGTATCCTGCCAAAGATCGAGTTCGTCCATAACATCCAGCACCTTGCCCAAATAATTGTCACACATGCTTAACAACGCCGCATACTCATATCGCATGTGGGCAACATCTTCACTGCTTTCCGTTACCGGGCCGTATGTAGGCCAATCCAGCAGATCCCCGTTATAGACATGAGGATACAAATCTTTATAGGCTGACGGACTAAAGAAGGGCTCATGCGGATCAAAGGTTTCCAACTGCAAAAACCAGTTGTCCTGCTCAGCATTATGCTGAATAAATTCAAGTCCTCTGGCAAACGTCAGCGCCTGTGGGAACTGTTCTTCCTCCTGAATATATTGGCGGTTGATATAATCCTGCCTGCCCAAATTGTAGCCATATTGCTGTAAATGTGCAGGGATGCGGACCTCCCCATCCACGGACACCTCTCCCTTCCATGGATCGCCCTCCTGGCCGCGAATCAATTCAAAACTCCGGTATCTCGGGTGATAAGTTCCTCCCCCATCCTCCCAATAATGTTGATGATCTGTGACAAGGTGGGTGTAGACACCTGCCGCCCCAAGCTTCTCGATTGCCGAATCGTCAAAAGGTTCTAACGGTCCCCAGCTTCGATGTAAAAAGTTATATCTGCCCGTGTGCAACTCTCTGCGCGCCGGCATACACGGCATACTGCCAATGTAGCTATTGTCAAACTTCGCCGTTCGCTGCGCCAGACGGCTGAATTGAGGGGTATGAACCCATGAGGGGCCACCATAGGGCGCCAGCATATGACGGTTAAGTGTATCGAACATCACCATAATCGCCTTCATGTATTTATCATCCTTTCACGCTGTTAGAAACGACACTGCGAATAAATTGCTTTTGAAACAAAAAGAACATGATCACTATCGGGATCGAAACCAACAAGGAGGCCGCCATCAACAAGTTATAATGCACTGAAAATTCTCCACGAAAAACTTGCAGCCCAAGCTGAATTGTCCGCATCGACGGAGAGTTGGTGTAAATCAGCGGGTGAAAAAAATCATTCCAGACCGCGACAAACTTGAAAATGCCAAGCGTTGCCAGCAGCGGACCGCTGAGCGGCAAGTAGACGGAGAAAAACAAGCGCAAATAGCTTGCTCCATCGATGTAAGCCGCATCGTCCAGCGCCCTCGGAAACTGGCTATAGAACTGTCTGGCCATAAATACCCCAAAGGCTCCCGCCAACTCCGGCACAATTAACGCATAGTAGCTGTCGAGCCAGCCATTGCCGCCCTGACCCAGCCAGTCGTTCCCGCCAAAGAGAGGAATGGACTTCATAATAAGAAACTGCGGTATGATCGTCACCTGCGCAGGTACCATCAATCCGATCAGCAGCAGCAGAAATAGAAATGTGCCTCCCGCAAAGCGGATTCTTGCAAAGGTATAGCCTGCCAGCGTATTAATAATCAGACTGCCGACAAGCGCAGCTGCCGTAATAATAATCGAGTTTTTGAAAAACAGGCCCCAGTCCGCCATCTGCAGCGCCCGCATAAAGTTTTCCGGGTGCCAGGATGAGGGGAACAGACTGACAGAGCCCAGTGCAAACTCATTGTCGCCCTTCAGGGAGGTAAACAATATGGTCAAAAACGGGATGATCGTCACCGCTGCGGTCAGCCCCAGAAACAAATAAGCGAGCCACCGTTCTGTGTTTGTATGCTTCATCTCTATCCACCTACTCTGTTGCTTGATTGCGGCTGCCGAGCCAATATTGCAGCAATGTAATCGTCATAGTAATACCGAGCAAAAAGACAGCCATCGAAGAGGCGTAGCCCATCCGATATTCCTGAAAGCTCGCTCCGACAATCTGGGTGACGATCGTTGTACTCGAATTGGCCGGGCCTCCTCCAGTTAAAATGTACACCAGATCAAATACCTGGAAGGAACGGATTGTTGCAGTAATAAAGAGGAACAGCAGCATCGGTTTGAGCAGCGGCACTGTGATGAATCGAAACTTTTGCAAACCTGTAGCGCCATCCAGCGCTGCCGCCTCATAAAGACTTTCCGAAATGCCCTGTATGCCCGCCAACAGCACAATCATCGCGAACCCCAGGCCGGTCCAGATGCCGATTACAATAATCGATGGCAGCGAGGTGTTCGGATCGCGCAGCCAGTTTTTACCTGCAAAGCCGAGTACGGCCAGTACACGATTAACCGGACCTTGCTGCGCGTCAAGCAGCCACAGCCAGGTCATCGCAACAGCTACTGAGGACAGAACGCCCGGCAGGTAGATCATGGCCCGAAAGACGGCCACCAGCCTAAGCTGCATGGTCAGCAGCGCAGCCAATACCAGACCGATCAGCATGCTTGGTACAACCGTGCAGAGCCAGTACCACACTGTATTAAGCACTGCCTTGTGGAAGATCGAATCATGCAGTAGCCGCGAGTAATTTTTGCTTCCGGTCCACGCGGGCGGCTTCAGCATCGTATAGTCGGTAAAACTCAAATAAATTATCCACAGTACAGGAAACAGGACAAACACGGCAAAAATCAGCACATTAGGAAGCACCAGCAAATAGGGTACTACCCGGTTCCAGCCTCGGTTCATTTTTTATTTCTCCTTAAAGTTTTGTGAAGCAAAACTTACTTCGAAAGCATAAGCTTAGTTTTGTGAAGCAAAACTTACTTCGAAAGCATAAGCTTAAGTTTTGTGAAGCAAAACTTACTTCGGAAGCATACGCTTAAGTTTTGTGAAGCAAAACTTACTTCGGAAGCAGCGGCCTATCTCAGGTTCGAAATTTCCTCCCTGGCCAGCTTTGCACTGTCCTTCAGCGCATCGGCAGCCGGTTTGATGCCGTTATAGGCCTCCTCAAGTGCCAGCCTGAGATATTTAACATTGATGGCCCACATTTCTGATGCGCGATAGCCCTGCGCGCTATTGAGCGAATCGAAGGATACGGCATTTTCTGGGCGCAGCTTGATGAAGTCATCCTTGACCGACTGCAACGGCGGAATAAAGCCCGTTTTGGATGTGAATGCCAGTATATTTTCTCGTTGGAACCAGTATCGGATTAAAGCCCACGCTTCTTCTGGATGTTTCGTATCTTTAGCCGCAGTCAGGAAAGTGCCCAGAACAAGCGCGGTCTTGGCTCCGGAAGGTCCGGCAGGCGGAAGGGACCAGCCAAGTTGATCCACGCCTACCGCATTGCCCAGCAAGGCTGCATTTGCAGTCGATGTCAGAGCAAGCGCAGCCTGGCTCTTCACAAACGGTGTTCCGCCAATTTCCTGCTGATGAGCCGGCAGTATAACGCCATTATTGTACAGCTCTACCAGTTGCTCAAGCAGCTTGATGGATGTATCGGAATCGAAGTTCGGGTTTCCTTCATCATCATAAATATCCTCGCCATACAGCAACAACAGTGACAAGAAGCTCTGCTCCCCGTTGCTGGTCTGAATGTCAATACCCGCGCGCACCGTTTGCCCGGATTCCTCCACCTTCAGCTTTTCCGCAAAAGCAAACAGTTCCTCTACCGTCGCAGGCGGCGTCTCTGGATCTAAGCCCGCTTCTTCAAAAAAGTCCTTGCGCCAGGCAAGCGGCCGGATTTCCGGCATCAGAAGACCGTATTGGCCCCCCTTCCATTGCCCTGTTTTCAGAATATCGGGGAAGAAGTCAGCGCTCCCCTCCCATCCATCACGCGCAATAAAAGGCTGCAAATCCAAGTATTTGTCCTGATTGACCGTCGAGATCAACTGACCGAAGCCAAGGCCGTGAACGTCTGGCTGCAGGCCTCCCGAATAAGCCACTGTTACTTTCTGAAAATATTCCGCCCACGGAATCGTCGTCAGCTCTACCTTGATATGCGGATTCTCACTCTCAAAGCCCGCCACAATATCATTAATCGCCTGAATTGTATTTTCTTCCGTTCCCGGGTACCACAGTTTTAATGTAACCTCCTTCACCGTCTCCTCTCCAGCAGGACGTTCAGCCTGTGACGCCTTACCGGTCGTGCCCGCTGTCGGCGTTGTCGAATGGTCATCCGTTTTCGCTGCCCCTTGTCCGCAGCCGACCATCACCAGAATAAACAATAGCAGCATTCCAAACGTCAAACTTTTTTTCATGAAAATCTCCTCCTGTACCTTTTGGGATAGACGAACTGTCTGTGTCATCATTTGACATAAATCCAGTTAAAGTATTCCCATTAGATTACTTGTTTTTAATTGAATTAATGTTTATTATTATAGCACTTGGAGCGTTAGACGTATTTATCATACACATCGAATTAGGTATCAAAAATGCAGATTAACAATGAGCAGACAGGTAGGTGGGAAGCGAGATGAACCGACTGATGGAATTCAGCAATCAAAGCTCGCTGGATCATCTCAATATTAATGTAAGATGGCTGAAGGAATGGCGACTACAGGCCGGACAGTTATCCTTTCGTCATGAAATCAACCAAGGCAGCTTCCTTTTTCCCTATACGGCTATCTGGTTGGTTCTTGATGGCACGGCTTACATTGAATTAAACCGCAATAACTATACCGTGCGTGCCGGCGATATCGTCTGCATTTCCCCACAAACGCTGCTGACTTGGAAATCACTAAGCGAAAGCCAAGGTTTTCATTACCTCTCCTTTGCCTGTGAAGCAAAAGTTGGCATGTTTGATTTTATCCGTCTCTATCAATTTCCGTTTGTTGCCTTGTCAACCGGCAAGGAGCAATTTGACCATCTCGTCACCTTATGGCGGCAGTTGACCGAGCATTATGAAGCGTTTCTGGATATGTTCGAACCAGGCGACTTGAAGACGCATGAACTGGAGCCGGAACGTGATTATCCGGCTTTAATGTTGGATACGGACCAGACTATGCTCCATTTGCTGCTCCGATCTGGCAGCATGAACTGGATGCTTGAACTATTTCGGGCGCTGCGGCCTTCGCTGCCTGATCACCCTGTCGCTTATGACACCCGCGTGTTTGAAATTTGCCAATATGTTGAGGAGCGTCTGAGTAATCCGCCGTCTCTCGAGGAACTGGCAGGGAGAGTTTCCCTTAGCAAGGAACAGCTTCGCACTTTGTTTCAGGCGGCCCTGGGGCTCTCACCAATGCGCTACGTCAGACAAGTACGCTTGCAGCGCGCCAAAGACTTGCTAACCTTAACCACTGACCCGATCAAGGAAATCGCGGCACAGATCGGTTTCGAGGATCAGCATCATTTCTCGCGCGCGTTTCAGCAGAGCGAGCAGATGTCGCCTCTCGAGTACCGCCGCCGCCAGAAAAGGAGTAATGGAAAGACTAGAGTCTAATGTACATTATGGCGTAACCCTTTAAACTTCCCAGACCAGAGAGGTGCACTTCTATGAATTCATTTTACAATCAAGATCCTAGACCCTGTTGTGCGGTCAGAAGGCACCATGCCGCTGAACCGCCACTGCTTCAGAAGGAACAGCAGGTTGGCGAAGGCTTCAAAGCCCCGGTCAGACAAGTCAAAGCCGATGTAAATATGGTGTTGCTGCAAGGTGGAACGTTCTTAATGGGGACGGAGGATCGTGAGGGGTTTGCAAGCGATGGCGAGGGGCCGGTTCGGGAAATCACATTATCTCCGTATTATATTGATCGCTACGCAGTTACCAATGACGAATTCGCCCGTTTCGTAGCGGCAACCGGATATATCACGGAATCCGAAAAATTCGGCTGGTCCTATGTGTTTCATCTGCTGGTTTCTGCTGAGACCGCCATTGCCGTGACACAACGAGTACACCGTGCTCCTTGGTGGTGGGTGGTGGAAGGCGCAAACTGGAGGCAACCCGAAGGTCCCGATTCCCACATTGACGATCGCATGAACCATCCTGTCATACAAGTCAGCTATAATGATGCCTTGGCTTACTGTGAGTGGGCGAGCAAACGGCTGCCTACCGAAGCCGAGTGGGAGTTTGCCGCCAGAGGCGGGCTTGTACAGAAGCGTTTTCCTTGGGGCGATGAGCTGGAGCAAGAAGGAAAGCATCATTGCAATGTGTGGCAAGGCGCCTTCCCCCATGTCAACACAACGGAGGATGGCTATATTGGCACCGCGCCGGTGGATGCCTACGAGCCGAATGGATATGGATTATATAATATGGTCGGGAATGTGTGGGAATTTTGTGCAGACTGGTTCAGCCCTACCTACCATCTGAATAACGATAGCGCCTCGCGGGTCAATCCGACCGGACCGGATCAGGGACAAAACAGGTCCATGCGCGGGGGCTCCTATCTATGCCATGAATCCTACTGCAATCGCTACAGGGTGGCAGCCCGAAGCGCCAATACGCCGGATAGTGCTGCCGGCAACATGGGCTTTCGCTGTGTCAAGGACTTGCCGTTCCAATAACATATCAGCAATATGAATGTGTTTTGTGCTGTAGTAAATAACAGTCAGGCGTTCGATTCATCCAGTTTGCGCAGACAGTTATTCTTTCGGCATCTCTAGCGAAAACGGATGAATCGTACCATAGAGGGAATCATGTGCTTGACGAGACTCGGATGTACAACTGCGGGTTCGCAGGGTGTTTCCAATCGCCATTCAAAGCCGGATTTCTTATGCTAATTTTTAAAAGGTTGATATCCGGCTTAAAAAGCGACCACTTCGTTTTTCCAACATCCCTGCAACCCTTCGCTGCCTTTCTCGCAGCCTCCAAGGACTGATTTTGGTTTTGAGCCAATATTACTATCGATAAGTTATCATATTCATCTTTAATAGAGAAATGTGAACACAGGATGCGCCATCTGAAATCTCTTCAATGGTTTTGTACATATTGGAATACAGCCCTACTGGCATGAAGCCGACATAGAACGCTCTTTCCAGATTCTTGATCTTTGTCCCTTCAATGAAATCTCCCAGGTAAGCTTGCGTTTGCATAAAGTTAGCGTCAGCTCGTCTGTTGTTTACAAACTTACTTGGCTCTGCTACGTCAGTAGAAACGACATGCTCCAACGTATATCCGCCCTTAGCCAACTCTCCCTGAGAATCTCTACAATTTCGCCTGATTTTTGCTATCGCGTCAAAAATGTTGTATTAATGAGTCGATTTCATAAATAAAATCCCTTGCTATGACTGGGTTTTTGAGCACAAAAAAAAGGAGTACCTCCCTAAGTTC
>REGQ01000063.1 GCA_004134985.1 Paenibacillaceae bacterium
CCTCCATCATACGAGGCGTTCCTTTTTTTGTCCAACGCCATTTCTTAGCGTCTACAGGAATGTTTAGAATTCCAAAAGGGTCATTTGAAGCCATATAAGCGCTCTGGTAAGCGTTAGAGCAAGATCCCCCCACCCGCCCGAATTCCTCAACCTCTAATTTCCGCTTTAAGCCCTTTTGCTTTCATTTGATTTCTAGTGTTCTTCCATACTATCCATCAATTATTCTTGCGTGAACATGGTGTTATAGGAAATCCGGCGCCTCTTGAATTATGGATGCTCACAGCATGTACCTTTAAATCCAAAAACGCACCACCACTAACAAAACCACTCCTTCGGCAAGGGAGTGGTTTTGTTAGTGGTACAATATCAAGCATCCCAAATACTCGCATAGGCGTAGTTGCGTACCGTACCGTGCCAGCGATACCATGGGGAACCATTTTCCTGTTGCGCATAAAACAAGGTCACTTCGGATTCAGGGTCAATGACAACGTAGCACCCTCTAGCGCCATCCCAGCCAAATTCGCCATGCTGGCTAAGCGAATTGTTATCCTCGCCATTCACCAAAGTTCTTACCCCTAAGCCGTAGCTATAACCAAACTTGCTTGCCCCGCCAAATCGCTCAAAATCCTGCTGAGCAATAGGAGACAAGCGCTTGCTGCGCATCACATTCACTGTATCTGGTCTAAGAATCCGCTCGCCATTTGGCGCCAGTCCATAATTGCACAATGCCTCTGCAAATATAATATAGTCTGCCACAGTTGAAAATAATCCCCCGCCGCCGCTTTCATATGCCCTGCCTGGTTGAAGCATGAAGCTTTCACCTATGCTTTCTGCTCGATGTGTCTGCCCATTAAAGCTGTTGTACAGCTTACAGAACCGGCGCTCATCCTTTAGCTGAAACGAGGTATCCTTCATGCCTAGCGGATCAAAAATGTTGGCTTGCAAATATTGTCCGAAGGTCTGACCCGTTATTGCCTCAAGCAATGCTGCAAGCACATCATGACATACCGTGTATTTGAAATGCGATCCAGGCTCAAAGGCAAGCGGCTCCTGCGCGACCGCCTTGATGACGGCAAGCGTCTGGCCTTCACCATTGCTGTCGGCAACAGCTCTATGAACGGCCTCCGTATTAATCGTTTCGATGCCAGCGGTCATCGTAAACAAATGCTCAATCGTAATCGGATGTTGAGCAGGAAGCAGCTCTGTTGTTCCATCTGGCAGTGAATGACGAACAAACATGTGCTTAAACTCAGGGATGTATTCGTACAAAGGATCAGTGAGCTTAACCTTTCCTTGCTCCAGTAGCTGCAGTAACGCAGTACATGTCACAACCTTTGTCGCAGAATACAATCTAAAAATGCTATCCCTGTTAAATGAAACCTGATTCTCTACATCTGAAAAACCAGTATAATGCTCGTAAACAGGTTGGTGTTTGTGATACATGGCAACGCCTAAACCAGGGATGTTTTTTTCGTTATAAAAAGTATCCAAATATGCTGTAAGCTTTGTAAAATTCATCATTCTCCGCCTGCCCCCTCATCTAAACGACGAACTTATTTTTTTGTGCATTTTATAATAAATGCAGGAGGAATTAGTGATGCCTTTTTATGTGTGTACCACACAGCAGGATCTCCCGATTTAATTTCCTCTTGAATAACAACATCTTCAACTACCTTCTCAATTTGAAAGCCCGTTTGAATTAGCTCGTTAATATACGTGCTGATTTTCAGTTGATTCATTATAGCCGGACTATCCCACGGTTCACACTGCTGAAGACCTTCATCATGGTAAGACTTATTAATTACGATTTGCTCCCTATTCTGGCTAATTCGACTATGAAGCGGATGCTCCCAGCTGAAGATAAACTTCCCGCCAGGTTTCAAATAGCTATACAGATTCTGGAGCGTCCTCCCCAAATCAACCGTCCAACCAATGGCATAGATCGAATAAACGATGTCAAAATACGCAATTGGTATGCCGGGGTTCTTTTCCATCGCTCCTTGAAAAAGATTTACTTTTGTATCGTTGTCTGAAAGCAGCGTCCGGGCGGTCTCGATTTGAGTATCGGATAAATCGATTCCCCAAAGCTCTGAGGCTCCCTGCGAGGCCATATATTTTAGAGAGTGCCCACTGCCACAACCAATTTCCAAAACCTTCTTACCTGACAGATTACCAAACAGGTTAAGTTCGTTTTCTGTGGGTAGAAATGGACCGTATGTAGGAAGCGCACTTCTTCCAAAAAAACGCGGAGCTGCATCATCCCAACTTTTTTTATTTGATACTATATAATCTTCTTTTATTGATTCCAACATGTATATTGCTTCCTCCCATGCTAAAAGTTATCACCAATATATTCCACTTAAGCGCTGTATTATCCTGCCGTTAGAAGAGCTGGGGGATTATCGTCAAGGGAATGCACTTGGCTATCGTACCAAAACACCTCAAAAATTACTCAAGCGCTTCGAGTTCTTCACGAATCGACGTTAGCTCGTGTATCACCTGATTAAGTATGTCTTTGTGTGGTTCGAATCGAACATCTACCTTTTTATCCGTTCTACTAATTCTCCAATCTCGTAACGCTTTATTCATCAACAAATCATAAGTTTCATCTAATCGAGAAGCAAAAGCTGCTAATTGTTCCTTCGTCATTAACGGCAACTTGGATTTAAAGTGATTCCCAATTGCCATGTACTCTTTATCAAACTCTTGAATGAATCCTAAATAATCATCATAATGTTCATAGTCTGCTTGTATCCCATATGTAACTTTCATAATTACCGATTGTACACGGAATGCCAATAACCAATGAAGATTAGATTGTTCTTCACTAATAAGGATGTGTTCATCATCTTTGGCTGCCAATTCACCGACGAATGCTCTGAAATTTCTTAATTCCTTTTCTCTTTCAATAAATTCATTCATAATAATTCCTTTTTCAAGCGTAATCTGGTTATGTTTACCTTCAAAATACATTTTCAGCAAAAATGCATTTATTGCAAGCGAAAGGATGAGACAAACAACTATCACGCTATTTTTATTCATTCTTCTCCCTCCCCAATTAAAAAATATACTATAGCAAATTAAAATGGAATACTATTTATTTGTTCAGCAAATTGGTCACCCCCGATGGACAACGATGACCTGCAAGTGCAACTCGCGCACAGACCGCATGTCCCGATTGAACGAATGCGGCTGGCTCCGGGCCGCTTGCAACTGCTTTCGTCGAGTTCTTGTTTGCAAGCTGTTGAACAGCCCAAAGAGAGCTGCAACAGGTCTCTTGCTCCAAACCTGTCACAGCCCCCAAACCCGCGTCTGACGCGGCCTCTCAATCCTTACTCTTCCCCTACCGCAATCGGATTCTCCTCATAGCTAATCCAATCGCTCCAGCTCCCCGCATACAGCTTCACATTGGTGAAGCCTGCCTGCTGCAGTGCCAGCACGTTCGGACAGGCGGTAACGCCAGAGCCGCAGTACACGATAATCTCCTCTGCATTGTCCAGATCTGCAAATCGTTCCTTCTGCGCCTCCGCGCTCTTGAACTGACCTTGCTCATCAATGCTATCCTTCCAGAAACGATTGATCGCTCCTGGAATATGACCAGCCGCCTTATCCAGCGGCTCCACTTCTCCGCGGTAGCGCGCAGGCTCACGGGAATCGATCATCACAACGCCAGACGCGCCCAGTTTATCCTGCACATCGTACACTTCCGCGAGCATCCCATGCTGAACCTCCGCATAGAAAGAGGCCGGGATAATGACGTGCTGGTCCGCATTGACTGGAAAACCCGCTTCCCGCCATGCGTCAAAACCGCCATTCAATACCGTCACCTGCTCATGTCCCAAATAACGAAGCAGCCACCAAAGCCGTGAAGCCATTGCCCCGCCCTGGCTATCATAAGCAATGACACGGGTTTCATTGCTTATGCCTGCTTGTGCAAACCGTCTTGCTAATGTCGCCGGGTCTGGCAGCGGATGTCTCCCGCCATGTTCGTCCAGTTCACCAGACAAATCCCGTTCCAGATCCAGATAGATCGCACCCGGAATATGAGATTGTTCATAGGCTTCCCGCCCAGCATCAGGCTGCCCCAGCACAAAGCGACAATCGACAATGACCGCATCCGATTCATACAATCTTGCCAGTAACCATTTTATCGATACGACCGATTCCATCCTAATAACCCCTTCCAAATTTCAAGCCAATTGTGTTAACACTGCAAGCTTCTAAAGACTATTATAGCAAATTAGCCAGTTGTTCGAAATCTTGCTATAATATTCGATATTCAAACCCCCTTATAACCTATTTACAAGGAGAAAATTCATGCTCTCATTTGCCAGATTAATTAAGTGCAAGCCCCCTATCCCGTAATTTCTTTGCCAGCTAACTGAGATTTTTGAATGATAAGGGGGAATAGCTGTGCAAAGAAAAATCTCAACACCATCATTGCTGCTGTTAATTATTCTCGTGGGTTTCCCACAGATTAGCGAAACGATTTACACACCATCTTTACCAGATATAGCTCATCACTTGCACGCAAGCAGCAACATGATCCAACTGACACTAAGTATTTATTTTCTAGGCTTCGCCTTTGGCGTTTTTTGCTGGGGCAGACTCTCTGATGCAATCGGACGGCGTCCGGCAATGCTATGGGGCATCATCGTTTATGGACTGGGCAGTCTCGGATGCTACCTGTCCCAATCCGTGGAGTGGTTGCTGGTGAGCCGATTCATTCAAGCTTTTGGCGCCAGTACCGGTTCAGTAGTGACCCAAACCATCCTGCGCGAAAGCATCGATGGCGCAAAGCGTCATGCCGTCTTTGCTCAAATTTCTGCCGCGCTGGCGTTCACGCCGGCCATCGGGCCGCTCATTGGCGGATGGGTTGATCAATCGCTTGGGTTCAGAGCTGTTTTCCTCACGCTTGTTGTGATGAGCGTTGGTATTTTCATGTACACGCAGGCAGCATTGCCTGAGACGAGAGTGAAGCCAGCCTCCAACATTAATACACTGACTGTCACGAAACGTCTGATGGCTGACAGAAGAGTATGGGCGTTTAGCTTTGTCATCGGCGCAACGAATGGCATATTATTTAGTTACTATGCGGAAGCACCGTTTATATTTATTTCGTTTTTCGGCATGCAGCCGGGCTGGTTTGGTTTTTTTGGTATTTTTGTAGCACTGGCCTCGATCATCGGGGCGATGCTGTCCAAAAAAATGCTGCCAACCTACCCGGCAGAACAAATCATCGTTATCGGCACGATCATTACAACGGTGGGAGCCGCCTGTCTTACGGGCCTCGCGCTTTACGGAATCAGCCCTTCCGTTAGTTTCTTGGTTCTTATGGTCGCTTGTATCTTTATTATACTGCTTGGGATTGGCATGGCTATTCCAAACTGTCTAAGTTTGGCACTGGTCAACTATCGCGATGTACTTGGAACAGCAGGCGCCATCTTTGGTCTCGGTTATTACCTTGTTGTCAGCCTGATTACGAGCGGCATGAGTTATTTTCATAATGATTCCTTGCTTACGATGCCTTTGTATTTTCTCGCCTTGGCGATCATCATGGTTGTTGTCAGCACGAAGGCGCTTCGTCCTGAACCAAGGTAGGTTTTCCGATTAGAAGATAATACAAAAAACTGCCCACCGTTCATTCTGAACCTGTTGGGCAGTTTTTTTGTGAACACACCGTTCCTTCGTAAGCGTCAAATAACCCCCATCAGCAGTTAGATGGGAGCTAGTGTAAGATGGAAAAAGATTAGCTGAGACGGCAGCGCCCGATTACAAACGGCTTGATCGAGCGCTCCCCCGCTATTATTTTTTTGGCTCTTCGGAAAGTTTGGTGGAAAAGTCCTCAATGTAGTTTTAATATAAAATCGGATTATATGGTTGGCAACATCCTTAACCGATGGTATGATGTAAATGTAAACAAAATCGGATTTTGAGGTTGACGGATATGAAAGGAACAGTACTCATGAACGGAATCAACACGGAAAGATTCAATCAATGTTTGGAAAATGATTACCGTATGTTTCGAGAAGAATTTGATGGTCTTGATGTTGAACAGAAACTTGAAATCATCGAACAATATGAAGATGAAAACCGTCCGTAAGGAGGGAAAAACAAATGAAGGCAAATCTAGTCGGTACAACTTACGTTAATAGTCGATTCAAAAAACTTGCGATTTGTAGATACGAGTACCGAGGGCATGAGTATTGTATCGAGTATGACAAGATGAATATTAAACCGTCACATATTTATGCACAAGACCACAGGTCCGAGCAAAACCGTATTGATTGCATAATCAATCAAGATAGTCAACCAAAAATCAAAATAGATAACGACCAAGCACTAAAAGAATTTTTTGAAGAGGTCGGCGATATATGATGGACATATTAAACCTCCCAAAATTCAATGTCGTTCAAGTCGCTGAAAATGAACACGACTTCCAGATACGGGTGGAGACAAACTCTCCACCTCTTGCCTGTCCTCATTGTGGCTGTGTAGCGAACCTCTACAAGCACGACAACCGTGAGCAGTTAAGTATGGACTTGCCTATCCACGGAAAGCGTGTAGGGCTTCTCGTAAAGCGTCAGAGGTATCGGTGTAGAGACTGTAATCAAACCTTCTGGGAACGATTAGACCACACGATAGACGAAAAGAGAAACTGTACTAAACTGTTATTGGCGTACATTGAGAAGCAAAGCCTTAAACGAACGTTTGTCAGCATATCAGAGGATGTTGGGCTTAACGAAAAGACGATACGCAACATCTTTCGTGATTACATTAACCGCCTGGAAGAGACATTACGGTTTGAAACTCCTAATTGGCTCGGTATTGACGAAATACACATCATCAAACCTCGGTGTGTCTTGACCAACATCGAGGAACGCACCTTGTTAGATGTTCTGCCTAATCGCAATAAAGAAACGGTTGTAGGCTACCTCTCACGCCTTCCGAACAAAGGACGAATACAATATGTCACTATAGATATGTGGCAGCCTTATAGGGACGCTGTGAGGGCTGTACTGCCCAAGGCTACTATCATCGTCGATAAGTTTCACGTTGTCCGTATGGCTAATCAGGCGTTAGAAACCATCCGTAAACAGCTTAGAGAAGGCTTAACAGCGAAGCAAAGACGTGGACTTATGCATGACCGCTTTATACTCCTTAAACGCCATAAAGAGCTTACAGAGATGGAAAAGGTCACGCTTGATCTGTGGACAAAGAATCACCTCTCTCTTGGTATTGCGTATGACTTAAAGGAATCCTATTTTGATATTTGGGATACCGATAGCAAACAAATGGCATATCTCAAATATCACGATTGGAAAGCCAAGATACCCAAGGAACTGCAATCTGCTTTCGAGCCTCTTACAAAGGCTATGGCGAACTGGGAACAAGAGATATTCGCCTACTTCGACCATCGCATTACAAACGCCTATACGGAGTCTCTGAACAGTCTGATACGTGTAATGAACCGTTTGGGTAGAGGATACTCCTTTGAAGCCCTTAGAGCCAAAATGCTCTTTACAGAAGGTCTTGCAAAGGAACGTAAGCCCAAGTATCAAAAACGTGTTGACGATTACGAGCTTCGAGACTACAACTACCCGATGTTCGAGAAAATGTTCCCCGTTGGCGTTGTTCGTGAGCGTGGCGAACTCCTTGGCGTTGATATTTCCACCTTAATTGAGAAATTGGAGAAGGGCGAGCTATAAGCCCTTTTCCACTATAAAATCCGAATACCCATTTTTTTTAATTAGCTGCTCCGCGGCGGCTGAAATTAGCCGGCCTTCCCGGTTTGGAGGATCTACCTTCGGATCTCCAACTGCTCACGTAGCAACTGCTTGATTCCTTCATGTTGTATTTGCATGGCTTTTTTCAAAGTGATTTTACTGAATACCAGAAGTTCCAAAAAACAAGAGAACACTAAAAGTCCATAGAATGATAGCGAAGTAAATAGAGGTAATAGTCTTCTTTTTGTGACTAGCTAGTAAATTATACATAAACAAAAATCCAATTATTGGCATTAAATATAGGGATATGTAACTAAATACAAACATTTCAAAATCACTCCTTTATAATCTATTGAATGTTTTATATTATCATATTATTCCAAGGATTAGGAGATGATAAATTATGTATAGAAAATTCGCAAAAAAATCTTTGCAATCTTGTTTAGCTCTACTTATGCTCCTCATGTTATCAATTCCTGTAGTTTCGGCTTCATCTGTGTCTTCTACATCATCGACTCTAGACATTGATTCGTACTTATTAGACAATGATTACCCTCAAGAGTATATTAATATTCTTTCCCCTGAACAAAAGCAAGTGTGATTTGACTTAAAGGCTACATTTGTTTCTGTTGATACTAAAACAGAGACTATTACAGAGACTATAGATAGTGAAACTAGTCAACAATTACAAGAGATAATACCAATGGCATTGGATAACTTTACACATTCTGTTGGGATTAGTGAATATCCAGCTCTTGTAGGTGGAACAAAAAGATTTTATATTTCATATAACTGGAAAATAAATCAGAGAACCCATTTTAACTTAACTGATAAAATTGGCATATCATGGACTGATGATTATGATTTAGTTAATAATTCTGCTGCCTGGGGATACAATCCGACTGGTGTCAATAGTAATGGTCAAAGCTGCTCAAGAAATTTCTCTTATACTGGTAATGATAAATATACTCCAGGTGCTGGAGTTGGCTGGGCCGTTGACATTATGCATAACTTTACTGCTATAGACGGTAAATATTGCGAAACAAACAAACATGCTGGATGGGCACATGCGCAAGTTGTGAGGCCGCATGATGATTCAGGAACATATGATTCCTCATCATTGGCAGCTAAATACTTCCATAGATTTGGTGCTCTTAATGGAACTTTAGATTTTAGCGGTGGATCAAATCCTTCAGTGAGTATTGGATTTTCTTGGTTCTATGATACATCTAGTGATTTACCAAAACAATGGTTTTGGAGACATCTCACTACAATATAAATTCGGGACGAACAAGAAAGCAGCTGCAGAGATTTTCTTCTGCAGCTGCGCTTTTTTTATTTGATGCGGTGGCTTCTTGCACGCTGTCCCCGAAGATTCTTATAAAAGTCTTCATCGAACACCTCCTCTTCTCACAGCGTAGCTCCTCATTCACAGGCCTCAACTCTGCGAAAAATTTACGGTTCAATCGTACCAAGACCTTATCGGCTTTGGTGTCGGTTCCTGTTTCCCGGTTCCTTCCAATCTTCTGTGGGCTCCAGTTGGCCGATTCCCCAGCAAGTCATATTCATAACGGTTGGGCCATCATGACTGCGCCGAACATTCAAATACATGAAATAAGTTTCCTTCACCATAGTTTTAGAGAGGTCCACGGACACATGCTCCGCTAATGCTGGAATGAGTCTTATTATTCCAGTTTGCGAGGCAGTAGCGGAACCTCTGGCAATAGCGTTGCATGAAAGCTAACACAAAAAACATAGAGATAAAAATGGCTCCGTAGAAAAATCAGTGGTTGGCACTAGCTGCGACCAAAGCAAGGTGGGATCAACCTGCAACCGCACGTTTGAAATTCTAACGCTGATGAGCAACGCTATTTAGGGAAATTCAGCCCCATAATTATTGTAAGGAAACTGAGACACCTTATTTATAGAAAATCGCACGATTTTAGCCATCCAAGAGGGGAATAAGCGCTGTGGTAAGCGTTAGAGTTGCAAAAGGGGCATTTGAGGCCATTTAAGCGCTGTGGCAAGCGTCCCTCGTATTTAAGGAGTTTTCTCACGAATGCTCACTCATTCGCAGGATTTCACCGTGGTCTTCGCTGAATGAAGGAGCAGAGAATGGTGGGGGGGAGCCC
>REGQ01000055.1 GCA_004134985.1 Paenibacillaceae bacterium
AATGTAATTGTCTCCTGTCCCATAGTGACATTATCTCAGAACAGTTATGGGATGACATTATCACAGAAGAACAACAAAAGTCAGAATCCCTTCTTGACTTTTTATTTCTTTTATGTTATAATATAGATTATTATTCGGTTTAATAATTTTAATGAATATCTCCAATTATGTCAATCATTTTTGGGCATTTTTTATTTTCATAGTGGAAAAGGTTGGGCAGATGAACATTCTGGCCCAACCTTTTTTGTGTGTTTTAGATTCTTCCCCCATTGTGGAAGATGCCTCCCTGGACGCTCGTTGTTGCTGGCGTACTTGGCGGGGTTACCCGTTCAATGGATATAAACAATGAAGAGCACTTTAGGAATGCTCCCAAAGTGCCCAGCCCGTCCGCATATGTCTTTGTCATGCTCTTCTCACTGCTTTATCAACTTCCATCGTCTCTTAGCCAAGCACTGTGTTAATATCATAGTCGCCAAGGTCGATATCCAGTTCGCTCCCCAATGCCAGCTTGGCCAACTGCATGCCAACGTAAGGGCCTACCGTCAAGCCGGACGCCCCAAGTCCATTCGCGGCCAGAAGACCGTCCCAACCAGGCAGGGCGCCGATCACCGGCAGAAAGCCAGGGGTAAACGGGCGAAAGCCGGAGCGTGCCTCGATGAAGGTGCTGTTATGCAAGCCGGGAGCAATCGCCAGCCCCTTATTCAGCACCTCCTGCATCCCGCCTGCAGTAATGCTCGTATCGTAGCCTGCCACATCGTTCTCATGGGTCGCGCCGATTACTATCCTTCCTTGCTCAAAGGACAGCAAATATTGATCGGTAGGCGGAATAATGACGGGCCAGTTGCCGGTATCTTCTTCGACCTCAAGACGCAGGTGGAGGATTTGTGCTTTTTGGTAGCTAACGTTAAATTGAATGCCCAAAGGCGACAGCAGCGGTCTCGCCCAAGCTCCTGCGCACACCACCGTTACATCGCCTTCATAACTGTTGGTGCCAACAGTTGCTCCCGTTACGCGATTGGCATGATGCATCAGCTTGGCATCGCCATGAATGCGGATTGCCCCATGCCGGACGGCGGCCCGAATAAGTGCATCTCGCAGTGCCTGGCCGTCAACCCGGGCGGCCCCGCCGACCCGAACAGCGCCATATCCTTCAGCAAGCGGAGGAAACTGTCCTCTTGCGGCATCGCTATCCAGTACCGCGATCTCCCCGATCTCTGGCGCGTCTTCTCTGCGCTTTGTTGCCCGCGCTTCCATCTGGCCCAGCTTGTCCTCATCATGATGCAGGCTTAGCCCACCGACCTGTGCATATCCGGTGTCAGCTTCCCCATCCAGCTGCAAGGATTCGATCAGCTCCGGATAATACTTTGCGCCGGCCTTTGCTAACCGGTACCAGGCCTGATTGCGCCGTTGCGACAGCCATGGGCAAATAATGCCGGCAGCGGCAGCCGTCGCCTGCCCCGGCTCATCGCGGTCAATCAGGATAACCTCGGCTCCCATCCTCGCTAATTGATAGGCAGTGGAGGCGCCTAGTATTCCTGCTCCAATAATAATAACCTTCTTCATTGCATTGCCCTCTCTGTTTCCCCCGTACCTTATAGCTACCACAACCGCTATTCTTCTCCATCGTCAAGCATGCTAATTAAGGCTTCCATATAAATTCTTTTCAAGCTCGTTGGCTCATCGATAAATTCGGTATGTAACAACGAGATAATAAGGAACTCATAGCGGAAACTCTTCAGTAATTTAAATGGATTGGGTTATTCAATCCATTTATACTGCAAAAACGGCACACAGTCAAACGATAATTGGTCAATGTCATGGCCTGACTGTGTGTATTCCTGCAAGGTTTAATTAAATTGTGGAAGATAGGCTTTATGCACCTGCAGGTATTCGTCCAAAATCGATTTGGCAACTGTGAAGGACGGTACCATCGGATGCACCGTCAGTGCATTCAGTGCAGCTTGGTAGTCCCCCTTCACCGCTGCTTCGACCGTGAGACGCTCATAGGTTTTTATCGGCTGAATGAGAGACATCGCAAGGTCAGAAATTTCCCCCACCGTTAGCGGGAGCGGTCCGTTCTGATTAACGAGACAAGGCACCTCGACCACATCATCGTGCTTCAACCCCTTAATGGTTCCCTTGTTCGGCACATTCAGCGTCAGAACCTGCTGCTTGTTCAGATGAATGCCTTTGATCACATTGATGGCCAGCCCTTCATAACCTTCTTCCTCAAATTGGTTATGCGCTGGAGCTTCTTGATCATGAATATTATGCAGCTGTCCTGACGTTTCCTTCGACATATAAGTGCTGGAACGCTTATCCAACGTGTCGTTGTAATCCTTCCATGCCTCCGCAAGCTTGCCTTCCCGGACAAGTGGGGCAATCCGTTCCAGCAGCGGACGGTTTAGCTGTACGATCTGTTCACCGCGGGTTTCCTTCGCCTGCAATATATGACGTACTGATTGATCATGATAATAGAAATAATATAAGTACTCGTTAGGCAGCATCCCGATGTTACGGATCAATTCCGGCTCAAAGAAGCTGAAGACATGAGCAGCCTGAGCCAGCTCCTCGAAGCGATCCAGCAATAACGGCATCTGGTCTACGCCATCCAGGTATACCCGAGGCACCCAGCCCAAATGATTCAAGCCGTAGTAATCAACCTGCAGTCGGGAGAAGTGTACATTCAAAAACCGACTAAGAGCATTCTTCATCCCTGCATGAGCATCGCAAATACCGATTACCTTGCAGTGCCCGTACGTATTCATCGCCTGGGCGAGCAAACCGGACGGGTTACTGAAATTGAGCAGCCATGCGTTGGGAGCAACTTCATTAATGATACGCGTGTATTCAATCATCACCGGAATCGTACGCAGCGCCATAGCGAAGCCGCCCGGTCCTGTCGTTTCCTGCCCCAATACGCCGTACTTTAAGGCTACGCGCTCATCGTTCACCCGGCTTTCTTCCTGACCTACGCGAACAGCCGAAAAAATAAAATCAGCCCCTTTGACCGCCTCGCGAAGATCCGTAGTAAACGTAACCTTGAAACCGGCCCCCCTGGTTTCCGCAATATATTTGGACAGGCTGCCCATAATAGCCAAGCGTTGTTCATCATTGTCAAACAAAGCTACCTCATCAAATTGAAGCTCTTCAGAATGTCGAATTAATCCGTTCACAAGAAGTGCCGTTCTCATCCCCGCGCCACCCAAAATAGCCAGTTTCATGCCGTTATTCCTCCTCGAATACGAAAAAGTTTATTTAAATTCAGAGCTTACCTGCTCCCATGTAGGTGAAGCCGCATTGCCGCCAATCCCTTGCACCGAACGGGCGCCACAATAGTTGCCGAGCCTGACGGCATCGGTCATCTCCCATCCTTTTAAAATTCCTGTAAGGAGTCCCCCCAAGAAGTTATCGCCTGCCCCTGTCGTATCAACAGGATCCTTCACTGGGGTGCCAGGCACATATTGAATTCCATCCTCAGCTCTGAACATCGCGCCATCCTGTCCGAGCTTAACGATAGGCGTATGGATAAGTTCGCATAGCATCTGGAGAGCCTCCTCTGGACGATCTTTACCTGAGATCGCAAGGGCTTCAGCAAGATTCGGGGTGAACCAATCGCCCAGCCGAAGCAGTTCCTTCAACTCTGTGCTATATATCCACTCGTCATCCCAGCCGACATCTAGCACGATGCACATCCCTTTGCTGCGCGCTTTTCGAATGACGCTTTCAAACTCGCGCCTGGCGTTAATGACCAGCATTTTCGTTTCCAGCCTATCAAGCGCTTCCATTAAATAAGCAATATACCCATCATGCGCCAGCGAGTCCTGATAGGTAACGAATGCCCGGTCTCCCGCACAATTGATTGCCGCCGTAACTTGACGGAAGGACCTCCCCATGTTGTATACATGTTCAGTCGATAATCCTTCGTTATGCAGTTGCTCCTTTACAAAGCTGCTCAGGAAATCTTCCCCCAGCGGAGCCAAAACGCCTATTTCCATCCCCATTCTCGCCATAGCGACCGACGTAATATAGGTGCTACCTCCACATGTGCAATCAAAGCCTTGACTGAATACCTCCTCACCCAGTGTCGGCATTCGCGGAATAGCTGTGAAGATCATATCCGTAAAGATCGGACCACAAACAAGCACATCATATTTAGCCATTGCCACTTCTCCTCTTGAACCTTATAAACTCACACCCCACAAAACCTCTCGCACTCTATCATGAGCACATCTCGGCCTTGTCCCGGTTATCGTGATAAAAGTATGTTCATATCCTCTACACATTCTTTAAAATGAGGATACAGTCGGAATTCAATTTCCATATTTACGATACCCTCATAGCTCTTCAGCCACGCAAATACTTCATTGTACGGTATCAAGCCCCAGCCTACAGGAAGATGCAGGTCACCGTATCCGTAAGGCAAATTGCTCATATAGCTCTTGGCATCCTTCAGCTTGCCGAAATTATCGTGTACATGAAGGTGCTTGACGTAAGGTAGCGCAGCAGTGATCGCCTCTTTGAAATCATAACCGTACGCGATAGAGGTCAAGTAGCAGTGCCCTACATCCAAAGTCAACCCTACATTGTTCAAGCCAACTCGCTGTATGTGCGCTACCACATCCTGAGGACGAATTCCATAGGTATGCTCTTTCTTGATGTCATACCAAATGTTGTTCTCGACTCCAATTTGAACACCGGCCTTCCCGGCCAAACTGCCAAGCTCGCGCAACTGATTCGCATCCTCCTCCAGCAATATGGAGAATAGCTCCTCTCGATACATTTTTCCATACTTTGCAAAGTACTGCTCAAGATTGGGGTCATCGAGCACAGCAAATGAACTGTGGTACACCATCGTATCGCAGTCAATGGCAGAAGCCAGCTCAATCCCGACTTCGAAACACCGGTAGTAGTCCTCTCCCTTCTCGAGCGACATCAAGTTCAACTCATACGGCAGATGCAGGGTGTAACCGAGTTTAAATTTACTTAGTACTTTACGAACCAGCTCCAAACGTCTGGGATGTAAGCTTCCCCCAATTACGACATCCAGTCCGTGCATAATCAACTCCGCATATTGACATCCTGAATCAGCTATGTATCCCAAGTGTTTCTCCAGAGACTCCAAGTCACCGTTCACCATGTCTGCGTTGAGACTTATCCCGATTCCTCGCACGCCCATTCTTGTCCCTCTCCCTACTCTATTGGATTCCAGCAAATTCTCACTAGTATTTGTAGTGATGAATATAATTAAAAATAATATTTTCTGTAGTTGTCACTACATTCATAATATATTATCATGACAAATTGTTGTCAACATGATTTTCTGTATCATCATGAGTATTCTTCTAGTATGATGAGCTAAGTTGGCCTAATTCTTGAACAAATCAATTCCTTGCTTTCATAATTTTTATTGTATTTCATGCTTGATAAGTATTAAAATAGAGCTAGCTAGCCATACTTCTTAGAAATTTGTTATAACATATTTTAAGGGACTTGGATTTATAATTGGAGGAAGCGTGTAATGATGGAAGAAAAACAAGGAGCGGCCTTATATTTTAGGGTGAAAGAGAACCTGCTCGCTCTGATTAAATCAGGAGTTTACACCTTAGGGGATAAGCTGCCGACGGAATCTGAGCTGTGTCAGGAGTATGAGGTTTCTCGCACCACAATCAGACAGGCACTGCAGCAGCTTGAGATCGAAGGATATATTCAAAGAGTACAGGGAAAAGGAACATTCGTTTCCAAACCGAAGATTAGAGAACCAATTACCCGGAACATTAGGACGTTTGTGGAGCAGATGAAGGATTTGGGGTTGAGTGCTCATTCTAAAGTGCTGGAGCTCATTGTTATACCGGCAGACAACACTTTGGCTGAAACGCTCCATATTGAGGAAAAGGATCCGGTCATCAAACTGATTCGACTGAGGTACGCGGAAGATGAGCCACTGCAGTATGTCACTTCATACTTGCCTTGGCGGGTTGCGCCTGGTCTTGTTAATGAGGATTGTTCTGGCTCGCTGTTTGATCTTCTGAAATCCAAGTATGACGTAAAGATTTATCGCTCTGTAGAAGCGATCGAACCGATTCTGATTGAGGAATCTATTAGCTATTTGCTGGAGGTTCCTGCAGGATCACCGGCATTCTCGCTGAAGTCGCTCACTTACAATAGTGAGGAGCAGCCGATCGAGTACTCATACGGGATTGTTCGTGGTGACCGCTTCAAGTTTACAATGGAACGCTACGTGAATGATTAATTTTCGCTCACCTTTATCAGAAGGACGGTTGCATCCCGCGTCGGTTGAAAGGAGCTATCCATGGACAACAAGCTGTTGCGCGTTTTGAAAAAGCTGTATCTCCGCTCGCATTCCGACTATGACCTGGAGCGCGAAGCGGGCGAAACGCCAGGACAATACGAGAAACGGCTTACCGTCGAGACGATCATGAAAGGGCACGCCGGCGTACGCCGCGGTATTCTCCAGGCGCTGGCCATGGTCGGCGTGCTCCTAAGCCGCATCCTGGAGCTTTCCCCGGATCGCTGGACGAATATGGGGGCGATCATCAACGCAGAACTTAGGCTGAACATAGAACTGCTGTTAAACGCCTCCAACCGTAAACATCATGTTGCGATGGTGAGGATGTTCAACCTCATCAATCAATGCCATCGCAAAATCTGCATAGCTTATGATCGATTTGCCTTTGCTATTTCTTACAGCCCGTCTCAGTTTAACCGCGAATACCGACGTCTTTTTGGTCTCCCTCCTCTTCAAGATATCAAAACAATTCAAAAAAGTTCAGCAGCAGATATGCTGAAGAGCGTTCTGCTCCCTGAAATGAGATCATAAGTTACAATTCGCGTGGAAGCACTGTGTTCAGCTGGATCAACATGGTTATAAATAATATCCAATCAAGGATGAAAAAGTAATTATTTTCACTACAATAAATGAGGACCTAGAGTGAAAGGCTGAAATATTATTTCAGCCTCTCCTCATCAAACCGTACGTGAGGTTTTCCCTCATACGGCTTT
>REGQ01000004.1 GCA_004134985.1 Paenibacillaceae bacterium
AATTTTTTTAAAAAAATGAGCTTTATAATTGGGTAGGTATGAGGTTAAATGGTTTGAATTATGAAATTGACTCTAAAATACAACAATTCATCCCCTGCGCCTGCGGTACTTCTACGGAGGGGGCGATTAGAATATTGGATGTCTTTAGTTGCATCCAATGGCAACACTTCGAGCGATAATAATGGCCCATTAAAATGAAAAAAACCTCCCTTGCGGCTTGCGCGGCCGCCTGGGAGGTTTTCTGATGTATACATATATGGCGCGCTATCAGGCGCTGTCAGCCTGCTGCGAGCTCCACTTCTATATTGCCTTTAACCGCCTTGGAGTAAGGGCATAGCTTATGTGCGGCTTCAGCAAGTTTGATCGTTTCCGAATTGTCCAATCCGGGGATCTCAACCTTCATTTTAACCGACAGTTGGTAATCCTTGTTCTCCTTGTGCAGCGTTACATTCGCAGTAACTTTGGAGTCGGCAGCATCCACTTGTTTGCTCTCGGCAACACTCTTAAGCGCACCGTGAAAGCAGGCAGAATACGCTGCTGCGAATAATTGTTCGGGATTAGTAGCTTCCTCGCTTCCGTTGTCTTCCTGCTCCCCGGGCGTGCCGAGCGAGAGGTTGAGAGTGCCGTCATCGGAGCGTACAAAACCGGATCTCCCGCCGAATGAAGTGACATGAGCCGTATAGAGTGCTTCCATGGTAATCTCTCCTTTCAGACTTGTGCTTCAGCTACTAATTACCCTTCTGTTTCGAATTGAAACGGTTATTCAACGTGCGCGTGCTGCAGCGACGAACCGCTCCAGTGCTTCTTGAAGCAATGAGCGCGGGCAAGCCAGATTAATGCGGAGGTGGCCTTCACCTTCCACGCCGAATACGGAGCCTTCGCTGAAAGCGACCTTTGCTTGTTCAAACATCAGTTTCTTCAGCTCGCTTATGGACAACCCAAGCCCGCGGCAGTCAAGCCACAGCAAGTAGGTTGCTTCCGGTCGCATCGTGGTGATCTCCGGCAGCTCACGACTTAGGAAATCAACAGCGTAATCGGCATTTCCGCGCAGATAGACGAGCAGCTCGTCCAGCCATGCGTCGCCTTCATTATAGGCCGCAGCTACTGCTTCGGGGGTGAAGAAATGCGTCATATGCAGGCTTAGCGTTTTAATGCGATAGTCAATGGTCTGTTTTAACTTGGCGTTGGGTGTAACAATGACCGATGATTGCAGACCGGGAATATTGAAGGTTTTGGTCGGCGCCAGGCATGTGAGCGTGCGATCCGCTATTTCGGCTGAGATCGATGCCAGCGGAATGTGGCGTTTGTCCGCGAGTACAAGATCACAATGGATTTCATCAGAGACGACGATCACATCATATTTAACGCATAGGGCAGAGAGCTGCTCCAGCTCTTCGCGCTCCCAGACACGTCCGCCAGGATTGTGAGGGCTGCAGAATAACAGAAGCCGCGCACCATCTTTCATTAACTGCTCCAGCTGTTCGAAGTCCATCTCATAACGGCCGTTGTTCAGCAGCAGCGGATTGGCGGCTACTTCTCGTCCATTCATGCGAATGACATCATAAAACGGATAATAAACCGGCGATTGCAAAATAACCGCATCACCCGGTTTGCTGAAGAGCTCCACCGCCAGACTCAGTGAGGTAACAATTCCAGGAGAGTCGGAAATCCATTTTGACTCGATTTCCCAATTATGACGGCGTTTGAACCAGCTCCGAATGGCGTCGATATAGTCATCAGTCTTGATCGTGTACCCGTAGATGCCTTGCTCGGTACGCTTGCGCAGTGATTCCTGTACGGCAGGCGGGCTTTCGAAATCCATATCGGCTACCCATAGCGGCAAAATATCCGAGTCGCCAAACAGTTTCTGCGACTGATCCCACTTGTAGGAGTTTGTACCCAATCTGTTAATATGCTGATCGAAATTAAATGTCATGAGTGTTCTTTCTCCAATCCTTTTTTCACCTATTATAACATGAGGGGATTGGAAAAGCTGACAGGGGAAATGAAAATACGCGGTGTATGCACCGGCCAAGCCGCCGCCCGTGCAAGGGAAGCGGCTTGCGTGCACTCCAAAACTAAACGAGGATGAAGGTGAGAAGTCTGTTTTAGGTAATTTTTTCTACCAGAAACAGACTTGTTTCCACAATTTTATTGCGGTCAGGCAGAAATACCGTAATCCATTCGCCTTGGCGATTAATTACGAGTCCAGTCCCCTCTCGGGTAGCAACACGAGTGACATTCAGTTCAATCGGGAAGGGATACTGCTCCTGCTTGTTTACCTTCCTAGGCACAATCAAACCCCCTTTCATTATAATATTTTAATTATATGCCTATATCCACTGTGGGTAAATGTTAGATTAATCACAGTATGTTTTTTTTGCAGTACAAACCACGCACCGGGAAGTCGAAGAGACTTAGGCAATCGCGCAGGCGCCATTGAACACAAGCAGCGCTCATGTTACTATGAAGTGGGCAGATTGATCTGTCTGGCAAGAGTGTCTCAACAGGCTGATTGATCCACATGCTCACAATAATTGTAAACGCTTACCTAATCCAATGAATAACAAACAAAGGAGCGATTGAAGCATGGCAGGAAATCGTGCAGTGGTGTATGTATCACCCGGAGAGGTTGAAGTTCGCGACATCTCCTATCCCGAGTTGATACTTAGGGACGGACCTGGCGTCAATCCGTTAAACGTGGGGCGTAAATGTGAACACGGCGTTATTCTCAAAGTGATTACAACAAATATTTGCGGCAGTGATCAGCATATGGTACGAGGAAGAACGACTGCCCCAAGCGGTTTGGTGCTGGGGCATGAAATAACGGGGGAAGTCATTGAAGCGGGGCGTGATGTGGAGTTTATCAAGAAAGGCGATCTTGTCTCTGTGCCGTTTAATATCGCCTGCGGGAGGTGCCGCAACTGCAAGGAGCGCAATACAAATGTATGTGAGAATGTCAATCCGGATCGACCTGGCTCTGCATATGGATACGTCGATATGGGAGGGTGGGTAGGCGGACAGTCGGAATACGTGATGGTGCCTTACGCTGACTTTCAACTGCTCAAGTTCCCGGACAAGGACAGGGCGATGGAGAAAATTTTGGATTTGACCATGCTGTCGGATATTTTCCCTACAGGTTACCATGGTGCGGTTAGTGCGGGCGTGCGTCCGGGATCAACGGTTTACGTAGCGGGCGCCGGTCCCGTAGGATTGGCGGCAGCGCATTCGGCGCAGCTGCTAGGCGCAGCGGTTGTCATTGTTGGCGATCTGAATGCCGAGCGGTTGATGCAGGCCCGCAGCTTCGGCTGCGAAACGGTGAATTTGCGTGAACATCCCGATTTAGGCGAGCAAATTGAGCAAATTCTGGGCGTTCCCGAAGTGGATTGCGCTGTTGACTGTGTCGGGTTCGAAGCCCATGGGCATGGGCATTCCCATGGGGAGGCTCCTGCAACGGTGCTGAACTCCATTATGGAGGTTACGCGGGCTGGCGGACGGCTTGGCATTCCGGGTCTCTACGTAACCGGCGATCCGGGCGCCGTTGATGCAGATGCCAAAATCGGTACGCTTAAAATCCGCTTTGGGTTGGGCTGGGCGAAATCTCATACCTTCGTGACAGGGCAGACTCCGGTGATGCAATACAATCGGGAGCTGATGACCGCTATATTAAGCGGCCGAGCGCAGATTGCCAAAGCGGTAAATGCAACGCTTATTTCGCTGGATCAGGCGCCGGAGGGCTACGCGCTGTTCGATAAAGGGGCGTCCCGCAAGTATGTCATCGATCCTCATGGCTCGGTAAGAAGGTAGCCGTCATTTCAACGCTCGCTGCAGCGTATCCGATAAGACAAGCCGGTTCGTAAAGGGTGCATGGGTAAAGGCATATTGAAAGGCGCATTTGATAAAGGTGTGGTGATAAAGAGGACTGGCAATAACGCACACTTTTCCGCACTAGCCCATATGTTGTTGTAATAACACATTGGGGAGGGGCTGCAATTGAAAGTAACTGTGCGCTCTGGGGACACGTTATGGGGATACAGTCGCTTATTCCAGGTTCCGATCGTGCTCATTGCCGATTCCAATCCACTGCTGCAGGCACAAAATCTGGAGGTTGGTCAAACGATTGATATCCCTGGATATCGTACTTCTTCTTACGTTATTGCTGCTGGGGATACGATATGGCAAATTGCCGCAGGGCGGGGAATCCCGGCTTCCACGATCTATGCGGTCAATCCCGGTTTACAGCCTTCGTCGCTGAGCATCGGCCAAGTGATTCGTATACCGGAGCGTGTGACGGAGCTCGTTGTGCAAAGTCCACGTCCATACGGCTACGCCGAAGTTATTGAGGATTTGAACCGGCTGACAAGCTTGTACCCCTTTATTCGTCGCAATGATATCGGGGAGTCTGTCATGGGCAAGCCGATTCCTGAAATCCGCATCGGCAGCGGGGACAAGCGGCTCCATGTTAACGGGACATTCCATGCACAGGAATGGATAACGACGCCGATAATTATTCGGTTTGTGAACGAGTATGCACTGGCATTGACCAATGGCGAGCCGATACGCGGTTTGGAAATGGCTCCTTATTACGTTGAGACGATGCTGTCTATTGTTCCAATGGTCAACCCGGATGGGGCCGATCTTGTTGTCCATGGGCTGCCTGACCAGGAGCCGTATCGCAGTGAAGTGCTGGCCATTAATGGCGGCAGCGAGGACTTTCAGGGGTGGAAGGCAAATATTCGCGGTGTTGATTTGAATGACCAGTTCCCGGCACATTGGGAAATCGAGGCGGAGCGTCGGGAGCAGCAGCCTGCTCCGCGTGATTATCCGGGACCTGCACCGCTCTCTGAACCGGAATCGCAAGCGATGGCGGAGTTGACCAGAGCAAGTGATTTTAGTCGGGTCATCGCATATCATACGCAGGGCGAAGTTATCTACTGGGGTTTTCTGGAGCTTCAGCCTCCCGAAGCGGAAGCGCTGGCAGAGGCATTCGCCAACGCCAGCGGTTATGAGCCGATTGAAACAGTGGATAGCTATGCGGGATATAAGGACTGGTTTATCCAGGATTGGCGCCGACCGGGTTTCACTGTCGAGCTCGGCAGCGGAGTTAACCCGCTTCCAATCTCGCAATTTGATGCCATATACGAAGCGAGCTTGGGTATCATGCTGGCTAATCTATATGAACCTTGATCCGGATTCGTTGGCTCACTTGCGTGAGGCCGAACCTGTCGGGCTTAGTTCATCTGGGCTCAGTCGCACAAGGTGGATAGCAGCCGTTGCGGACAATTCGTTCTGATCATAGTTCAAGGTAACCGTCTTGTTGCGGTTGTCCCAGCTCAATTTGATGTCATAAAGGCGGCAGAAGTCGCGCAGCGGCACCATCAACTCGGTGTTGTCGCCGTGCGGCTTTATGCCGCTCAGCGCAATTCCCTGACCTGCAACAATAATTTCAATCGGGATGCCATCGTATGTTTTAACATCTGGCTCGCCGCCGCTGTTCAAATCTTCTCCGGTTTGAATGGTCATCAGCTTATTGATCAGCATATCCGCAGTAATGCTGGCATGGCCTGCATTCATCCGGTAAGCTTTGCGATCCTGCCTGGTGTTCAGTCCTTCCTTGACCGTGAATGACAGCCGGATATCCAGGGAGGCGAGCACCTCCATAACCGCATCATTGAACGCACCGTAAGGAAAAGCTACCGCGCTGCGCGTATTGCCGAATTCCGCGGACAGCCGTTCCTCTGCTTCCTTCAAATCCTGCGTAATGCGGGCGATGTATTCCTCATCAGTTTCTACGCGGTTGTGATTCTCCAAGTACAGATGGCGGGTTAACATGGGCTTCATTGTTCCCTCCGCATCAATCTCGCCATATCGATGAGCGTTCAGCGTGTGACTGTAAAAGCTCATTCCTGCCAGCTGCAGCTCTCTCATTTGGTCCCATGTCATCTTGGGCGTGCCGTGATCCGGGTTGTCGATCGACGAGACGATAATGAAGTTGGATGCGGCATAGCCATACGCTTGCAGCACCGGAGCGGCAAGGGAGTAGAAGCTTTCGTACCCGTCATCAAACGTAAGCAGTACCGCATTGTTCGGAATGCTGCCTCCCTCCAGCATGAAAGCGGCGTATTCATCCATGCTGATGACATGGAACCCGTGGACTTTCAGCTGTTCCATATGTTCTTCAAACCGATCAGCCCGCAAGACATCCTGTTTGTCCTCCGTTGTAGACAGATGATGATACATCAGTACGGCAACCTGGTCACTGTAATATACAGGCATGTCTACAGCAAGAGCGAGCTCGGCAGCGGCTGGTTGTTCTTCTTGCTCCTGTTCAATCTCAATGCCGAAGGTTTCCTTGATAAAGGAGGCGGGCACCATCAACGTATTATTGGTCAGCGAAGTTTGGGGAGGGGTTTCAAGTTTGGTGCCGTTAATAATGAAGCTTACATGGTCAGGGGCGGTTCTTCCGCAGCCTGTCGTCAGCATGGCCAAGATAAGGCATAACGACAGGAGCGAAAGGATACGGTTCTTAGTATTCATCGGCTATTATCTCCTCTGCATTTCAATAAATGAAAGTATAGAAGAGAGTTATTAATAGCTTTGTTCTTCAATGCTTAACACGCACTTAAGGTATCCTTAATTATCCTGGTGCAGCAATTTGAAAGAGGTTGCGAACGTTGTTTTCTCACGGCTGCTCGATGCGGTAATTTGACCACCCTGCACTTCCACGATGCTCTTTGCAATAGCCAGTCCGAGTCCTGTCCCGCCGCTGGAGCGGGAATAATCGCCGCGATAGAATCGATCGAAGATAAAGGGCAGATCTTTGGCGGGAATCGGTTCGCCATAGTTGGTAATATTGATGACTGCCAGACCATTAACTTGTTCGATGATGAAATCAACATATTTGCCCTGCTGTCCGTAGCGAATCGCGTTGGAAATCAGGTTTTCATAGGCGCGTACAAGCCGGTTGCCGTCTGCAATAATTTTCATGGGCGCTGCGGGGGCCTGAATGCGATAAGTTAACCCTGCATTTTCAAAAGAGGGGACGAACTCCTCGGCAATCTGATGAATAAACCCGCTTACGTCAAGCTCCTCCAGCTCCAAAGGAAGACCATTGTTGACGCGTGTATATTCGAATAGCTCATCAATCAACTTTTTGAGACTGAGCGATTTTTCATAGGCGATATTGACATAGTAGCGCAGTTCTACTTCGTCCTGATAACGATCGTTCTCAATGACTTCCAGAAACCCGAGAATCGAGGTAAGCGGTGTGCGCAGGTCGTGAGAGACCCCGGTAATCAAATCATTTTTGGTCTTCTCGGCGGTGCGTTCCTCTAGAATCGATTGATGCAGCTGCTTGCTCATCTCATTGATGCTTGAAGCGGTAAGGCTGAGTTGGCTGGTCGAATGAACGGGAATTTCGTGATCAAAGTTGCCTCTGGTAATTTCCTGCAAGCCATGAGTAATATCATCCAGTGAGCTGCTTAGCTCTTGGGACATGCGGTTTATGGTAGCTGCGATTTGTCCGAGTTCATCATTCGATGCTGCAAGAGCAGTCTCTTCTGTGAAACGGCCGCTTGCAATGTTCTGCAGGTTGTCGTTGATGGAGGTAAGCTGGCGAATGACCGGATTGCTGAGCCAGTAGAAGAAGATGAGGAAGGAAGGGCATCCCACAATAACCATAAACGGTGCGGAGCCAATCTTATTGACGATAAAGCGGATGGGAATATTGTAGGGCGGATACGTAATGACAAACGAGCTTACGACGAAGCCGAGGAAGAGCAGGGCGGCAGTAATAGCGAGGCTGCCCAGCACGGCATAAAGAAACTTCCAACGTACGGTATGAAACAATTTATTCCACATGGATCTCACCTTTCGGTCAATGAAGATTCTATTTTATAGCCGATACCCCAGACCGTCTTAATGAACTGCGTTGTCTCGCGGTCCCGCTCAATTTTCTCGCGAATTTTTCGGATATGTACCATGACGGTATTTTTCGATTCCATGAAGGGTTCATTCCAAACTTCCTGATAAATCTTTTCCATGCTAAGCACAATGCCGCGATTGACGGCAAGCAGTTTTAATATCGCAAACTCACGCGGAGTCAACTTGATTTCCTGCTGATCGACAGTGACGGTATGGGTAGCGATGTTAATAACCAAATCGTCGATGACAATCTCATTCTCGCTTGATTTTGGCCCGGTATTGAACTGCTTGAAGCGGCGAAGATGGGATTTGACACGCGCCATCAGGACAAGCGGATTGAATGGTTTGGTTACATAATCATCGGCGCCAATACTGAGACCGGAGATTTTATCAATATCCTGGCTTTTGGCCGACAGCATGATGATGGGGATGTTGTTGGTCTCGCGAATTTTCATGCAGGCCTCAAGACCATCCATATGCGGCATCATAACATCGAGGATGATGAGATCAACCTCATTTTGCTGGAGCAGCGCCAGCGCCTCCAGGCCATTCGATGCCTTGAGCAGCGGAAATCCTTCATTTTTGAAATAAATTTCCATTAGTTTAATAATTTCTTTCTCGTCATCAACGAGCAGAATTGTTTCCTTGCCCATAACAAACGCTCCTTTACGGTCCAATCATACATCTCGCGCGGCTTGTACAGCCGCGCGAGGATGGGTTGATAAATAATATGGCCCTGCAATGATGCATAGCTTACGTTTTGCGTTTGCCGCTTGGCGTATTGCCGAAGATGACCCAAGAGAATGGGACGAAACGCATTGTTAATGATACGACAATCCAGGAGCAGACAAGCGCGGTGACAAAACCTCCTGCGTACCAGAGATGAACAAGCATGGAATTTCCCGTCTGCGGCGGAAACTCGCGATAGAAAAACAGGAAGAACGGGTGAATCAGGTAGATGCCGAATGACAGCGCGCCAAGCCGTTCGAGCAGCTTGGTGATCCCCCCCGGCGCTTTGCGATAAATGACATTGGCAAGTTGGAGCAGGGCAAGCGCACAAGCGTATGTATGAATATTCCACAATGCTTCATACAGCGTCGTATTGTAACTGATTTTGTAAAGACGCAGCAAGTAAAATACATACACATGGGCAAGCCCGGCAACCAGCCAGACAATCCAGAGTGTGACCCAGGCCGAAATCCGGGGGAAGTTGACCTGATCACGGTTAATGATAATCCAGCTTTTCAGCTTGGGATAATAAATTCCCATGAAGGCGCCGAGCATGAAGTAGGCCATGTAAGACAAGGACCAGCTGCCTTTGTTGGCTACCGGAGTTTCCAGATAATACTTGTTCACCAGGACAAAGCCCCATTGGAGCGCAAGACCGATGGGGATTGCCCACTTAGATAGCGTTTTCCAGCGCTTGAACAGCAGCAAGACCAGTGGAAACAAGATATAGAACTGTATGCTAATATAGACGAAGTACAGATGCGTGTAAGCTTTTCCTGTCGATACCTTATCGATAAAGCTGTCGATTGTGTCGCTAAGCGAACGTGTAGGGTAATAGATATAGTGCATCAGCGCGAAATAAAACACGGAAAACAAAAGATAAGGAATAAGAATATACAGCAGTCGTTTCTTGTAAAAGTTGCCGAATAATTTAGCATCCAAAGGTCGTGAGTAGTAATTGTAGAATAGGACAAAGCTGCTTAGAAAGATAAAGGTCGGCGTACCAAACTTCATGAAAATATTAAAAAAATTGTAGATGAAATAATAAGATGAATCCGTCATGTTCACCGTTGCGTAAGAAGTGGAGTGCACAGACAGCACGCCAATAATCGCCATGGCCCGCACGATCTGAAGTTCCGGGATTTTCTCTTTCTTCTGCACGCTTACGCCAGCAGTATCCATTAATTAATCTATCCTTTCTGAGGAAGTGATAGCTTAAGAATGGCAAAATAAATCGCACATTGTCAAGTCGTGTTTCAGTATAAAGAAAATTCCTTAACCATTTCAGGCAAGAACCCTTAACATTTCCTTAAGTTTTGGCACTTCATGCCAATTTTTTAATCCAACGTTTTCGGAAGCGGCGAAAACAGCATATAAATCGGCAAGTTGCTGCCGGATGCTGGAACGAAGGTGATCTCAACGGTTTCTTCTGTCGCGCCGGTACGGTGCAGAACAGCGGATTCTCCTTGATTGATCAGAATACTGTTGTCGGTTGTGTTGACGGTTTTGCCGTTGACTACGAAGGCCCCGGCATAGTGTCCGCCGCGCGCGTTCAGGGAAATTAACGTATGGGGGGCTACTTTGACGTGCATGCGATAGAGTACGCCAGTGTTGCCAATATTGGTTTCGGGTGCCCCCGATGTGTTGTCGGCGCCTTCCACAAAAGGATCGGTCGTTCTGTCGCCAATTACAACGCGCTGTGGTGCATAGCCAAGCGTCTCGTCAAAAACGAGTTTGCGGTTTCCTTCTGCGAAGGTGCCTCTGACGTGCTTGCCGTCCCGGTCCAGGATGCGCAGCTCAGGGAGCGCAGATATCGGATTGGAATCGGGGTTCAGCGTAACGACGGAAAACTGCAGTTGCTCACTGGCTGTCAATTCCGCATAGGTGGTCATGGTAAGCCCGGCTTTAAGGTTCATCTTGTTCATCTCCGGCAGCACAATCACACTTTCCCCAGCCGGCACGTTAACGGTTGCCACCTTGCTATTGTTTTCCTTGGACGTGAGAAATCGGGATACAGCCAGCTTGCCGCTTGTTGAGACATATTTGGTGGGTCCGCCTACACCGAGCGCATTGACGTCGATGGAAGCATCGTGCTGTCCGTTATTCGTAGCAAGCAGGTATACACCCAGATCTTGGCTCGAGCGGTTTTGGTTATGAATATTAATCCGGAACTTGCCGGACAAGTTGTCCTGATACAGTATGCCTTCCTCGCCGTAAAGATGTTCCGGGCTGTTGCTGCGCACGAACGTCATCGCTTCGGTCTCGACCCGATACGGGAGGCTGGCATGTTCGAATGCAAAAGCTGCATCGACATTAATTTTGTCGCCGACAGGCATGAACAGCTTCTGGAAATTGCTTTGCGAATACATTTGCTCGCTGCTCACTTGAATGGTTTTGCTGATGGTGTCGCTCAAGCCGTTGCTGTTCGTGACTGTAAGGGTGATTGTATGCTCGCCGGCTTCGAAGAAACCCAGTTCATTGCCTGACCACACGGTGCTGGCGACGTTGTCGTCACTGTTGCTGCTGCTGAGGTTCGTATAGAGGACGGGCTCGCCTATGCGGTATAGTGACTTATCGGTTGTAAAATTGGCTGTCGGGGCAATTTGCGATTCAGACGGTTCTTCAGGCTTTGCTTCGGCAGCCGCTTTCCAGCTCAGTGCAATTTCACTGTCGGATACTTTGAGTGCGCTGCCAGTGACACTTGCCCAAGTTCGAAGCGGAATCATCATGCTGCCTTGTTGAGTGAACAAGTCGCCAGCTGCAAGTACCGCCGTGTCGTTCACGTTTATTTCATTGGTGCCAGCTTGCGCGCGAATTATCAGCTCATCACTGCTGCGGATGACGGCCTCTTTGGTGGCAGAATTGTAGGAAACTTGGAATCCGTACAAGTTCGCCAATGTGCTGAGCGGCGCATAGCTCACCCCGTTTTTGATGGTAAGCGGCTGAGCGGCTGGAACCGGCTGTCCGTTAAGTGTCATCGCTGCCTCCAGACGTTTCAACACAATCTCATGGCTGATCGCGCCCGCGGAGGTGGCGTATGCTGCAAGAGGACTGGCAAGTGGAGCCGCGAGCAGCGCGCAGCTCAGACCAAGTGTAACTGTCAAATGATTGATAGATTTCATCGTTTGCATTCTCCTTTTCATGATGGTAAAAACGAATAGAGCTAGGCAAGGCCATCCTTATGGGGCGAAGGATAACCATGTATGACGACAAAATAAGGAAAAAGTTGCGTGGCGAAAAATTAGCCCTTTCGCATCAAATGGGAAAAAAGCAGGATTTTCAGCTGTTTGTCCCGAATAAAGAGTTCAAAAAATTAAGAATTAGAGCGGGGGAATATGAAGTGTCTGAACAAGATTTGGAAAGGTACTCCCGGCAGATGCTTTTTCCACCGATTGGGGTTCAGGGCCAGCACAAGCTTGCGGCCGCCAAAGTGCTGCTGGTCGGCATGGGGGCGCTCGGCACGGTGCTGTCAAGCCATCTGGTGAGGTCTGGTGTCGGTATGCTGCGCATCGTTGACCGCGATTACGTTGAGCAGAGCAATTTACAGCGGCAGATGCTGTATGATGAAGAAGATGTCCGCCAAGCGTACCCCAAAGTTATTGCTGCCCGGCGCAAGCTGGAAAAGATAAATTCTCAGGTTCGGCTGGAGACGGAGGTAGCGGATGTGACGCCGCTTAATGTCGAGTCGCTTACTGATGGCATGGACATCGTACTGGATGGTACGGACAATTTTCAAACGAGGCTGTTGCTTAATGATATATGCTTCAAGCGGGGCATTCCCTTTGTCTATGGCGGGGCGGTCAGTTCAAACGGGATGTCGGCAATTTTCGTGCCTGGGGAAACATGCTGCTTCCGCTGCCTGCTCGGTTCGGCCGATGGCGCTGGCGGACAGACATGCGATACGGTAGGCGTTATTTCGCCTGTTGTCGATATGGTCGCTTCACTGCAGGCGACAGAAGCGTTGAAATATTTGGTTGGCGCGAGCTCAGCCAGACGGAACACGATGCTGTCAATCGATATTTGGAACAATCAGATGCATGATATGAAGCTGCCTGAACCAAGCGCAGCCTGTCCAACATGCGGCAAGCAGCAATACCCTGCACTGGATGTTGATGCTGACGCTGCTACCACAATGTGCGGTCGGGAAACGGTGCAAATTGTTGGCAAGCTGCCTTTTGACCTTACGTTGTGGGCGGGCAGGCTTGCTGCGGTGGGGACGGTCAGCTCGAATCCCTATCTGTTGCGGGTTCAACTTCCTGAGGGAGAACGGCTGGTGCTCTTTCCCGATGGACGGGCTTTGGTACAGGGGACAGAAGATACGACAAGAGCGAGAGTTCTTTACGATCGCTATATCGGCTCATAAGAAAGATTGTTTTTACAACTTATTTTACAACAGAACGTGTGTTTGGTATAATGAAAGCTTCCAGAGTGCTTCGGCTGCAGAAATGAGGATGGCAGGAAATAGGATCACAGGAAATGGGATCGTGGGGTGAACGGGTGGAAGCAATCTACAGAATCGCCGTAAGAACGCTTGTTGAGTATGCACTGCGCAGCGGGGATATTGATACGCGATTTCGCACGGCAAGCAGTATGGCGGAGGGTACAAGGGCGCATCAACAAATTCAACAGCAATACGGCGACCAGGGGCAGAGCGAGGTCTATTTGTCCATGGAAATTCCGTGCGGCGGCATGCTGCTGACGATCGAAGGGCGCTGTGACGGCATTTTGATCGAAGAGGGCAGCATCACGATCGATGAGATTAAATCAACCGCCGGCGATATCTGGGCGATCCCCCAGGATGCCTATCCTGTTCATTGGGCGCAGGCCGAATGTTATGCGTATATGTATGGGTTGGAGCATGGAGCTGCCGAAATGACGGTGCAGTTGACTTATCTTAGTACGGTCAGCGGCGAAGCGCGAAGGTTCACGCGCCAGAAGACCATTGACGAGCTTGAACAATCTGTTCGGCAACTGGTGGAGCGCTATGCTCCGTATTTAGCTTTGCGTCATCGACATGACACCGCCCGCATGAATAGCATAGGCGAGCTGCGCTTTCCTTTTCCCGCTTATCGCGAGGGGCAGCGGAAGCTGGCCGCTGCGGTATACAAAACAATTGAGCAGGGGAGCAGTCTGTTCGCTAAAGCGCCGACAGGGATCGGCAAGACGATTTCGACGATATTCCCTGCTGTCAAAGCGATGGGCAATGAGTTGTTAAGCGGATTATTCTATTTGACGGCGAAGACGATAACCAGGACGGCCGCTGAAGAAGCCTTTGCACTGCTGTGCAGACAAGGGCTGCATATGCATGTGGTTACGATTACCGCCAAAGAAAAGGTCTGCTTTCAGGAGGAGATCCAGTGCACGAAGGAAGCTTGCGCGTTCGCTGACGGTTATTATGATCGGATTAATGGCGCTGTGTTGGACCTGCTGACGAATGAAACGTTAATTCGCAGAGAGACCCTGGAGACTTATGCGCGCAAGCATAAGGTCTGCCCCTTTGAATTTTCGCTTGATGTCGCTTACGCGGCGGATGTTGTCATTTGCGATTACAACTATATTTTCGACCCTCGCGTTGCTCTGAAGCGGCTGCCTGGGGAGAAGAAGAAACGGACGGCCCTGCTTGTCGACGAGTCCCATAACCTGGTTGACCGGGCGCGTGCAATGTATTCGGCTGCCATTGAAAAATCCGATTATTTGGCTATGCAGCGTGAAGCCAAACAGCATAATCCTGCGCTCTCCCAAGCAGCGAAGGCGGTGAACGCTTATTTTATTGCTGCGCGTAAAGAGGAGGGAGGGGATTACAGGACAACGAAGGAGGCACCTTCCGAACTGCTGGTCCTCGTCGAGGCATTTGTAACGCAAGCCGAGCAGGCATTGCTGGCGACCCGATCCCAACCGAACCCTGCGCTGCTTGAGCTGTATTTCCGTTCGCAAGATTTCGTTCGCATCGGCAAGCTCTTTGACGAAAGTTATATCACTTGTATTTCCCGTGGAAAAAATGAGATGCATGTGGAACTGTACTGCCTGCATCCTGCACATCTGCTGCGACAGGCCAGCAAAGGCTATCGCTCCAGCATATATTTTTCCGCAACGTTGTCTCCGCTCTCTTACTACATGGACATGCTCGGTGCAAGTGAGGCCGACTATTCTGTGAGCATCCCCTCCCCCTTTTTGAGGGAACAACTGGAGGTGCGGATTGTCCCTCTTTCTACGCGTTATCATGACCGTGCGCAATCGATCCATCCCCTTGCCCAGATGATTCAAGAGCTGGCCATCAACCGCCCAGGCAATTACCTGGTGTTCCTCCCTTCCTATGCCTACATGAATGACGTGTATGAAGCTTGGTTGGCGCTGCTGCCAGATTACGGAGTGGAGACACTTGTTCAAACTGGTGAGATGAGTGAATTGGAGCGGGAAAATTACTTGTCCGCTTTCCATGCGGATCGCGAGGGGACACTGGTTGGATTTGCGGTTATGGGCGGAATTTTCTCGGAAGGCATCGATCTGGTTGGTGACCGACTGACGGGTGTCATTGTCGTAGGGGTTGGCCTCCCTCAGATTGGACCGGAGCGGAACCGAATCAAGGACTACTTCAATCAGGCAGGGAAAAACGGATATGATTATGCCTACGTCTACCCAGGCATGAACAAAGTGCTGCAAGCTGGGGGCAGACTTATTCGGTCAGAGAATGATACCGGGCTGCTTGTTCTGGCGGACGATCGCTATCTTCAACCCCAATATCAGCAGCTTCTGCCAGACGAATGGCGGGATTATCGCGTGATGCGTCCTTGACCTCATTTTCAAGCAGCTTCTACGTCTCTTTCTGCTGCTTCTCCCTCTTTTACTGCATTTAAACCATGCTCCTGCCTCGTCTGCTCACCCGCCACTACCCCAATTTCGACTTCGTGCGATTTCACTGATCGCTTCTTCTCCTCCATTTACTCCCTCACTGCAATTAATGCATGATCCTGCTGCGATCCGCTACATCCCAACCCAACTACATCTCAACTACATCTCAACTACATCTCACCCGAACTACATTCCAACTACACCCCCCTCACTGGGAGCTTTCTTCTTCATTCTCCTCCTATTCATATACGGCCTTAACGCCTATCAGTCACTATCTTCTCCTAATCCTTTTACTTCAATCTTCTCGACGTTTTATCTATCTATCCATCTTTATCTATTTATCCCTAACAACACCCCTAAATCCCCAGCGTTTCCGTCTTTGGAAATACCATATAATTTTGCATAAAATAAAAGATGATTAATTGCTATCATTGTATTAAATTCATCTATTTTTATACGATTTAAACTTTTTATTTTATGAAGAATCATGGCGGACCTAATATGGGGATCCGTGAAGGTGCGATTATTTATACCGGAGATCGAAAGAGAAAAATCATGAAAATAGCCTTTAATGTCAGTGATTAGAAGATAATGTGGAAACGTGGAGCAACTGTCATACCGGATTCTTCGATAAGACAAGAGACATGATTAATCGACAAATTATAAAGGAAGAACAATGCGAATGCTGATATTTTTTATATTATTTTAATATAATATGAAGTTGTTGGCTTAATAAAATTTATCTAAAATAAACCTATTATCTATGAGGTGCTGTTATCGATATGAAGAAGATGTAGATAACAATTAAAACAATAGCTTTTTTATGTATTATTATGAAATAACTTGTAGAAAATTGTGGGATTATGTATAATAAAATCTAGATTAGCTGTAGATATTTGGAACAGCGGGAGTGTATTAAATTGATTGACTTTGTGCTGTTTTTCCTCTTTTCCATTCTTGAGACGAGTGCAATGTTCTATCTAGTATTTAAGGTTTTTAAAATCGATATCTTCGTGAAAGAAATTGTTTTTGCAAGCGTAATTATGGGTTTTATTTCGTTTGTTCTGCGTAATGAATACCATCTGCTTCAGCTGGATCTCGTTATACAAATTATACTGATGTTTCTTTTTATTTGGCTTTTGTTCAGGATACATATTTTTTATTCAATAATTTTAGTAGGGATGGTTTACCAGATTTATTTTTTAATTCAAAGTGCTCTTTTTTTTCTGATGGATCTATTTAATCTTTTTCATTATCAGCAACCCTTTACTTTTAGCTACAGCATAATGGTTTTGCAAATACTATCTGCGAGTACTGCCTATTCAATAGGGAGAATTATCTTTGTTAAGCGTAAAGGTTTTGATTTTGTTCCAGATAAACCTGCTGGGAAAATTGTTATTAAAAGACAAGATAAAATACTGATGGCGTTGACTATCCCATCAATTACAATTGGAGTAACCATTTCAATCCTTTATTTTAATGGTAATCTTTCTCAAATATATTTTCTTATCCCCATCGTTAGTATTGTGATTCTCCTTGGTTTTCTTACTATTTCTTATAAGAAAGACAGGGGGGAATATGAACATTTTAGCTTATAAAGTAGCCTGCGCTATTAAGAATGCTAATCCAGAAGAAACACAATCCGTAGCAGTCATGCAGTATGCTTTGGGTATCATCTTTAATACCTTGTTTAGCTTGCTAGCTGCTCTCCTTATCGGACTGTTTACTGGTCAATTTTTAGACACAGCTATTGCTTTCCTCACTTTCGTAACAATACGCATGCTATCTGGTGGATTTCATTTGAAATCAGCCTGGGCATGTAATATCGCAACCATTGTCTTATGTACGGTGATTCCTCATGCTGCAATCCTTATTACAAGTTCAAGTGTCATGATATTAAATATTATTTCTCTTATTTCGATGGTTCTATTGGCACCCCGGCCAGATCATAATACAAGGATTCCGCCAAAATGGTTCCCTTTATTAAAAATGCTTTCGGTACTGGTTGTGATTTTAAATTTTTTTCTGGCTTATCCTGTAATAGGACTCGTTTTGGCAGCACAGTCCTTTACCTTATATTATTGGAAAGGAGGGAGCCGACATGTCCAAAACCATTGCTAAATACTTTTCTTCTGTTCTAGGCACTTGTGCAGTTTTATTCGTAGCTATTTTGAAACCGATCCTGCACAGCCCAGAAGTCCCAAAAGAGTTGTTGAAGTAGTGTAGGAGCAAGTTGCGGAAAAGATAAGGATGGGGAGAGGAATGCGTGTTCTTGACAAAAATGGGTCAGCCCGTCTAATTGGGGTTGAGGAAATATTGTATTTTTCCAACTATCACAATACAATATATATCCATACATTAGAAGGCGAATTTGTACTTCCTACCACGTTAACTGATCTTTTCGCCGCTTACAAAAATCATGGCTTTGAGCGACTTGATCGATCGAATGTCGTTAATATTGGCAATATTTCCGGATACGATCCAAATCGTAAAGTTGTTTATTTCAGTGAACCATCGCTCTATGCAACGGTGTCGGAAGCCAATGAAAAACGTATTAAGCAATACTTGAAAAGTAAAAAAGAGGGGCAGCCTGATGAATAGGGCTGTTCCTTTTTTTGATTTTTTACACATAACTGATTGTATATAAAAAGATACAACCCTTATCGTCTCATATAATCCATTTTATGTAAAGGTTTTTTTGGAATGCGAATCCCTGGAGACAACATACCTTCATCATGATATTCTAATCGTTAACTAACATCATGTCGGAGGAGCTTATGTACATACCCAGGAAAAAGAATCATCGCCCGTCAGTAATCGAATCGCTTGATACTCAGCAACTGAAGGATATTCTGGAAGATGCAGTAAGATATGAAGCGTCAACTGAGTTTATTGAGTTAATTCGAGGCACACTTCTCAACAGAGAAGATAAACATGGACATCAATCCCGATAATACAAACTTTTTTAATATGAGATTATTGGTTTGGCACAATAGAAGGCTTTATAGTTAAAAGTGAAAAAAATCTGCAAATATATTTGCAGGTTTTTTTTGCGTTAAAGCGAAGGTTCATCAATATGCCACCTTCAGGCAGAAAGTGGATACGCATGGGTCCTGAAGTTTTTGCTAAAATAATGGGAGCATGTATTTTGAATGACAGGGGATTGCACACGCATGACAGAACGGACAGGGTTGCTCCAAGAGGCGGAGCAGTTTATTAAGAGCTGTTATCAGGAACTGGGTAAAAGTAATGACGAGACAGCCAGCAGGCTGAAGGAAGTAAATCAGGCGATTGCTTGCAATGGCACTTATGAACATACATTGGAGGAACTGCAGCACGGCGCCAAGATGGCGTGGCGCAACAGCAATCGCTGTATCGGCAGGCTGTTCTGGGACACCCTGCACGTTATGGATGCTCGTGATGCCGATACGGAAGAGGCGATTGCGGCCAAACTGATTGAGCATATTGAATTTGCCACGAACGGTGGTAAAATCCGCCCGGTCGTTACTGTGTTTCGAGCAGCCAATGCTCCCAACCGTACGATTCGGTTAGGCAATCACCAGTTGATTCGATATGCGGGATATGAGACAGGCGGTGGACCAGTTGGCGATCCCGCTTCCTTGGCCTTCACCCGACTGTGCAGCGCACTGGGCTGGCGAGGCGAGGGTGGCGCTTTTGATGTTCTGCCGCTCGTCATTCGCATCGGTGACAATGCGCCGGTATGGTTTGACATTCCACAGCGAAGTATATTGGAGGTGCCGATCGAGCATCCGGAAATGACGGCATTTGTCCGCTTGAATCTCAGATGGTATGCGGTTCCGATGGTTTCGGACATGCATCTGGAAATTGGGGGGATTCAATATATGGCTGCGCCCTTTAATGGATGGTACATGGGAACGGAAATCGGCGCGCGCAATTTTGCTGATGAAGATCGCTATAACATGCTGCCTGAAGTAGCTGCCTTGATGGGCCTTGATCAGAGCAAGGCCTCTTCCCTGTGGAAGGACAAAGCGCTGGTGGAGCTGAATGTTGCCGTGCTACATTCCTTCAAGCAGCATGGCGTAACCATCGTCGATCATCATACCGCTGCACAGCAGTTCAAGCGCTTCGAGCGGAATGAAGCGAATACAGGACGGGAGGTGACTGGGGACTGGAGTTGGCTCATACCGCCAGTTTCCCCTGCAGCCACCGGAATATTTCATAAATCCTATATCAATCGGGTAGAGCGTCCTAACTTCTTCTATCGGGATAAAGGAGAGTTCGAGCAGGGACTTCATTAACTGAATTTTGCTTGCTTAGGCCAACTCCCGCTAATTCCCCGCCAACTTTCCCGGATTGCATTCTCCGCTAGTTTTCCCACCAGCGTTTCAAATGCTGCCACCAGGAGCGGTTCTGCTCGCGGTGTCGTTCCGTTTCATTACTTGCGCCGCGGCTGCCGTCCTTATCCGTTTCCGTGTGGCTGCTGCCATTATTGACATCGGTATTCCCGGTGCTCTCAGCAGTATCTCCGCTGCAGGTGACAGTCGGCTCTGTGCCTGCGGCGAAAGATTCCAGCCGTTTATCAGGGCAGGCATCGGAGGCTAACAGGCCGGTTGCAGGGTTAATGTACACACTGACTACATTTTCAGGTATGGGAAAAATTTTGGGCGGCACGGTTTCCAGCGCCTTCTCTGTAAAGGCCGCGAAAATCGGCGCGGCGCGGTGCGCTTCGGCAGAGACGATGGTGCGTCCTTTGTCGTAGCCGACCCAGACGGCTGTGGACAGCTCAGGAGTATAGCCGACGAGCCAGGCATCGGATGATGTGGTGCCAGTCTTCCCGGCGACGGGACGCTTGATCAGTGCGGACACACGATGTCCGGTTCCGCCTGCCTCGAAGACGCTCTCAAGCAGGTTGGTCAGCACGTAAGCATTGGCTGCGTCAACCGCCTGGACCGTTGCTGGTTTGGCTTCATAGAGCACTTGTCCGCGGTTGGTCTCAATCCGGAGAATAGCGGTTGGCTCTACCCGTTTGCCTTCGTTGGCGAGCGCGCCGAATGCGGATGCCATTTCATACGGACTGACCGGAAAGCTTCCAAGGGCCAGTGATGGCACAGGCTTCATCTCACTGTCAATGCCGAGCCGGTGAGCCAGCTCAATGACTTTCTCCGGTCCGACGGCCATCGCCGTGCTAACTGCGTAAATATTGTCCGAACTGGCAATAGCCCGTCGCATATCAATTTCATCATTGGCATACTTATCATTATAGTTTCGCGGCTGATACGTATGACGTCCTTCATCATAAGTGAAGACAGTCGGTTCGCTCCGAAAGCGGGATACGGGTGTCAGCACGCCCTCTTGCAGCGCGGTCAAATACAACAGCGGCTTAAACGAAGATCCCGGCTGGCGCGTTTTTGCAAATACGCGATTGTACTGATTTTGTTTGTAATCGCGTCCGCCTACCATTGCTTTAATGTAGCCAGTGCGCGGATCGATCGCAACGAGTGCCGCCTGCAGGTCAGAATCCGTGGGCAGGCCATCAGCAACCGCTTGTTCTGCGGCTCGCTGGGCGTCCGTGTCCAGGGTGGTATAGATGCGAATGCCGCCCTCGTTGATCAGCGATTCCTCAATGCCCAGCACATCGACGGCAACCGAATGGATGTAATCCCGAAAATAAGGAGCAAACTCGCGTTCTACGCTGCCGAGCGGCTGGAAGGCCAGCAATTCATCATAGGCCTGGTCAGCCTGTGCCTGGGTAATATTATCAAGATCTACCATCCGCTGCAGAATAAGTTTCTGGCGGTCTTTGGCATGCTTCATATTGTTGTAAGGTGAATAATATTTGGGCCCTTTAGGCACGCCGGCGAGCATGGCGCTTTCTGCAAGCGTCAGCTCAGAAGCCGGTTTGTTAAAATATAAACGGGCGGCCATTTCAATGCCATAGGCGCCATGCCCGTAATAAATTTGGTTTAAATACATTTCCAATATTTCATTCTTGGCATAGTTCATTTCAAGCTGGACAGTAAACACGGCCTCTTTCAGCTTGCGTTTCCATGTCCGCTCATGTGACAAGTAGAGATTGCGGGCAAGCTGCTGTGTGAGTGTGCTGGCACCCTGCTTTTTGGACAGGTTTTCCAAATTCACTGCTGCGGCGCGTACCATGCCCAGCAGATCAAAACCCGAATGCTCATAAAATCGGTGATCCTCGATAGCGAGGGTGGCTTTCACCAATTGTCCGGAAATTTCCGACAGCGAGACAGAGTGCCGATTTTGACCGCTATGAAAAGAGTCGATCACCCGTCCATGCAAGTCGTACATTTGAGAGGTTTGGCTGATGACTGAGACAGGCAGTGACTGATTTCGCAAGTAAAGCAGCAGCCCGGCCGCCACAATCAACATGAGCGCGCAGGCAATGCCTGCCCACTTGACCATAGCGGCAAAACGAAACAATAACGGCAGCAGTCTCTCGCTGCGCGCCTCCCGCTTGCGGCGGCTCTCCGACGGAAGGCGATTGAAAAACCTGGACTTGCTCATGCGTATGTTGCCCCCTTCTGTGTGGAAAACATCTCCTTTTTCTAGTATGGAATATTTTGAAATAACCTATTCACAGTCAAGGCGAGCTCAGTCTGCTCGCGGAAATGACGTTCGGGCTACGCGATTTCAACCAGCGTGCTATAATAAAGAGGACGATGTTTAATAATCTGATGGTGGAGGCGTAATGCAGCATGCTGAAATTATTCTCTTTTCTCAGACCGTATCGCTTAGCAGCAGCAGCGGCTTTGCTGCTGATGTTGACCGAGCTTGTGGTGGAGCTTTGGCATCCACTGCTTATGGCGAAAATCATTAATGAAGGGATTATCGCCAACAATATGGACAATGTGCTTCTATGGGGAGGGGTTATGGTCGGCCTTTCCTTGTTTGGGTTTGCGGGCGGTATCATTAATTCCTATCTTGCAGCACATGTCAGTCAAGGCTTCGGTTATCAAGTTCGCAAGCAATTATTTGAGAGGGTTCAGTCTTTTTCCTTCAACAGTTTCAATCGCTTTTCGACACCTACGCTAATTACTCGGATTACAAGCGATGTTACACAACTGCAAAATCTGGTGTTCATGGGCTTAAGAATTTTGCTGCGGGCACCGCTAATTATGATTGGCGGACTAACGATGGCGCTGCTGGTAGATTTCAAGCTGGCGCTGGTACTAATTGTCGTTACGCCGATTGTGTTCGGTATTCTGATTTGGGTTATGAACCGGAGTTTTCGCATGTTCCGTGCGGTACAGGAGAAGCTGGATATCGCCAATGGCGTCCTGCGTGAAAATCTTGTAGGAATGCGATTGATTCGTGCTTTTGTTCGTCGGGATCATGAAAATGATCGTTTCGCAACCGCTAACAAATCACTCACCGAGCAGACGGTTTCCGTCCTGCGCCTGGTGGAATTGTCACTTCCGATACTGCTCTTGGTCATGAATTTGAGTATTTTATTTATTTTATGGTATGGAAACATGGGACAGGGTACCGGTTCCAATGTCGGCAATGCAGTGGCGGTTGTAAACTATGCACTGCGGATTACTGGCGCATTCTCTGTCATTTCATTCATTGTAACCGGGATCTCGCGTGCGAAGGCTTCGGGCAATCGGGTAGTAGAAGTGATGAATACAGAGACCGATATCGTTGATTCGACTGATGTGAATCAAAGCCTGCGCATCAACAGAGGGAAGCTGTCGTTCAACAATGTTTCATTCTCTTATCCGGGCATGGCGCAGCCAGCTCTGCAATCGGTTTCTTTTACGATTAAACCTGGTCAAACGGTTGCTGTTCTCGGTGCGACGGGTTCAGGGAAATCAACGCTATTCCAGCTCATTCCCCGGCTGTATGATGTGGATGAAGGGGACATACTGATTGATGACACCGACATCCGGCAGTTCGCCCTGAACTCATTGCGCCGTGACATCGGTTATGTTCCGCAGGAATCACTGCTGTTCACAGGCACTGTGCGGGACAATATACAATGGGGTCAGCCAGAAGCGACGCAAGAGGAAGTGATCGATGCAGCCAGGGCAGCACAAATTCATGATACCATCATGAAGCTCCCTCAAGGCTACGACACCGTATTGGGACAGAAGGGTGTTAATTTGTCTGGGGGACAGAAACAGCGGTTGTCTATTGCCAGAGCGCTAATTCGCCGGCCAGGACTGCTGCTGCTCGATGACAGCACAAGTGCGCTCGATGCCGGGACAGAAGCGCGTCTACTGGATGCACTGCGGGGTTATTCCTGCACGACGATTATTATTGCTCAGAAAATTGATACCGCCCGGGCTGCCGACACTATTCTGTTGTTGGAGGATGGTCGTCTGCTTGCGCAGGGTCATCACGATGAGCTGCTGCGGAACTCGCCGCTTTACAGGCGGATCATCTCGTCCCAAGACAGAGAGGGGGATGCGGTATGACAGCAAAACCAAAGGTAAACCAGGCCAAAAATTGGTTTGGAACCCTTAAACGGTTATGGGCATATCTTGCGGCTTATCAACGTTTACTTATCCTGATTCTCGTTATGGTGGTAGTCAGTTCAGCTATGGGACTGCTCGGGCCTTATTTAATCGGAGCGGCTATCGACCGTTTGCTTGATCGCGATTTCAGCAGGCTCCCGATGCTGCTCAGCTTGCTCGCCGGCAGCTACCTGCTCCATACAGTGGCTATGTGGCTGCAAAACTATTGGATGATCGGTGTGGCACAAGAGACTGTCTATACGATGCGGACGGAGTTGTTCCGCAAGCTGCATAAGCTTCCGCTCTCCTATTTCTCCAAAAGACAGCATGGAGAAATGATGAGCCGGCTTACCAACGATATCGATAATGTCAGTCAGACGCTCAACAGCTCCTTTATTCAGTTATTTTCCAGCGTATTGACTTTTGTCGGGATGATCAGCATCATGATCCTGCTCAGTCCGTGGCTGACTTTAATTGCATTGACTGTTATTCCGCTCATGTATTATGGGATGAAGTGGATTACAAAACGGACCGGAAAATATTTCAAAGAGCAGCAGCGCAATCTTGGTGATTTAAACGGCTTCGTGGAGGAAACACTGTCTGGCCAACAGGTGGTCAAAACGTTCTCCCAAGAAAATAGAGTCATCAATGAATTCAATATTAGAAATGAACGATTGAAATTATCAGGCTATTGGGCCCAGACGTATTCAGGCTTTATTCCAAAGCTGATGAATATGCTCAACAATTTAAGCTTTGCGCTCATCGCTGGTGCCGGAGGACTGCTGGCCTTGAATAATCTAATTTCCGTCGGGGTAATCGTGACGTTCTCGGAGTATTCAAGACAGTTTACAAGACCGCTAAACGACCTTGCCAATCAGTTCAACACCTTTCTGTCTGCAGTTGCGGGAGCGGAGCGGGTATTTGAAGTGCTGGATGAGCAGGAAGAGGAGCAGGACGAGCAAAGTGCGGTTGAACTTGATCAAGTGACCGGGGAAATTATCTTTTCCAACGTTTCCTTCGGTTATGATGTAAAGCACTCGACGCTACAGGCTATAGATTTTCGTGTCGCTCCCGGTGAGACAGTGGCGCTGGTCGGTCCTACAGGCGCCGGTAAAACGACCGTTGTCGGGCTGCTATCGCGCTTTTACGATGCGGATCAGGGCGCGATTTATATCGATGGTCAGGACATTCGGGACGTTAAGCGGCAAAGCTTGCGCAGCCACATGGGTTTTGTGCTGCAGGACTCATTCCTGTTTCAAGGGACGATCCGCGACAACATCCGCTATGGCAAGCTTGATGCATCGGATGCCGAGGTTGAGAAGGCCGCGCAGTTGGCCAATGCCGAAACTTTCATATGTAAAATGCCCAATGGCTACGATACACTGCTTGACCAGGATGGCAGCGGGATCAGTCAGGGGCAGAAGCAGCTGCTTTCGATCGCGCGGGCATTGCTTGCTAACCCTTCCATACTTATTTTGGATGAAGCGACGAGCAGTATCGACACCATTACCGAGCTGAAAATTCAGGAAGCGTTATACAGGTTGATGGACGGCAGAACGAGCATCGTTATTGCCCACCGTCTGAATACGATCAGGCAAGCCGATCACATCCTGGTGCTGGAGCAGGGTAAGCTGATTGAGCAAGGCTCCCATGAAAAGCTGCTGAAGCAGCGTGGGTTCTATTATGGGCTGCATCATGCTGGCGAGCTGGCGCATTCCTGATCGATGCAATATCCCAAGGTGTGGGGGGGGCCATCTGCCAGGTGACAGGTCCATGTGACAGACGATAGAGGTAGATGACAGGTGCCAGATAAAAAATGACAGACGAAAGACACAGATGACAGGTGTCAGGTGACAAATGACAGACGATAGACGAAAGACACAGATGACAGGTGCCAAGTGACAAATGACAGACGATAGACGACGATGGTTGACTGCCAACACGTATCGCCACACCGCGCACTGGGAGTAGAGCCAGCTGCCAGATGACATGTGTTCTTAAACTTGGTCTACGTACTATAGTGCTATATATAATCTTTCCTGTCTCGAGGTAGATGACTGTTTTTTATGTATACCCTATCTCAGCTAAAGCACTTTGGAAGATCAACGCGAATAATTGCAGGCGTAGCGCACAGTTGAACAGGTTAACCTGACGTATTGTGTAATCTGAGCTAAGGTATACAAGGAAATAGATGTGATAGGTCCTGACAGGTGAGCGACAATTCCACTCCATAACGTTCCCTGTGATACGAATATCCTCCACTATTTGTAAGTTTCTCATTGAAACAAGAACGTTTGTTTGGTATAATGGGAATATACTCTTATGGAGGGAAGGTACGTTCCGATGCGACTTGAACTGCCCTGCTGCGTGAAAACCTTTGACGAAGTATTCCCGACCGAAGCGGCTTGCCAGCAATTTTGGGAAGCTGAGCGCTGGCAAATGGAGTTTTGTTGCCCCCGTTGCGGCAGCCTTAGGGGCTGGCTGCTGCCGGGCCGCGGGGTCAGGCAATGTGCGAAGCAGAGGTGCAGGCATCAGGTGTCATCCACCGCTGGAACGATTCTTCATAAGACCAGGCTTCCGATGCGCACATGGCTGCGCGCGATGGTGTATTACGCGGAACAGCCCCTAATTACGGTGAGAGCGCTGGCTTCTATATTGCATGTCTCTGTCAAAACAGCAGGGCTATTACTGCGCAAGATTCGATTGGCGTGGCAACAATACAAGGTCGAATACGGTTGCGAACCACGTTCTGGCGAGAGTTGGTCAGATATGGAGCCACAGCAGGAGCAAGTGGAACAAGGTCTGCAAGGCCATCAAGAGCAGCGAGATCTCCATGACCATCAAGAGGTGCAGGTTTTCCATGACCATCGAGTACAGCAAGACCTGCGTGACCATCAAGAGCAGCAAGATCTACATGGCCATCATGAGGAGCGAGTTCTGCATGACCAACAAGTGCAGCGAGATCTACATGGCCATCATGATGAGCAAGTTCTCCATGACCATCGAGTACAGCAAAATCTGCATGACCATCAAGAAGAGCCCGGTTTTCATACCGGGCAGTTTCTGGAGGAAATAAAGCGCTATGTGCAGCGGCAGAAGCAAGGTATATCTGCACGCTTTCACGCTTATTTGCGCACCTGCGTAGCCATGCCTCCTATACAGCAAATTTGGGAGGAGCAGGCGGACAGGGGCCGAGGGTGGTGGAGTGGATAAGGAACGTGGGCTTCATTGTTTCCCTAGCTGGGATACAGAGCCCATGAACAGCAGTGTATTTGTGCTGCGGTCCTCAATAGCGAAGAAGAAGGGCCTGTTTACATACATTGTGAAGTCGTCTGGCAGTTCCTGAGCGCTCGCATCAACGATCTGTACACTTGTTCCAGCCGCTGCCTCTGTTCCGGTCTCCTGTACATCAATAAAGGATTTGTGTCTGATGTCATGTAATGCGATTCCACCCTGGAAATCTTGCGGATTATCTTCAAGCGCCTCGTCAGTTTTAACGTCCTTACCGCCATTCGTGTTACCATCTACCACACTTCCGCTTACGCTCTTACTGTCGCTTATATGATCGTCTTCCGCATTTCCGCTTACGGTCTTGCTGCCGCTCATAGAGCTGTCTTTGACATTTCCGCTTACGGTCTTGCTGCCGCTCATAGAGCTGTCTTTGACATTTCCGCTTACGCTCTTACTGTCGCTTATATGATCGTCTTCCGCACTTCCGCTTACGCTCTTACTGTCGCTTATATGATCGTCTTCCGCATTTCCGCTTACGCTCTTACTGTCGCTTATATGATCGTCTTCCGCACTTCCACTTGCGCTTTTACTGTCGCTCATATGGCTGTCTTCCGCATTTCTGCGTACGTCCTTGCTGCCGCTTATATGGTTACCTTCGGCATTTCTGCTTATCGTATTGCTGCCGGTTGGACTTGAAGCTTCAGTATTACTGCTTCCTGCCTGGCTGTTATCTGTTGTGTCACTGTCCTCGCTGTTCATCTCCTCAGATTCGCTGCCTGCAATCATTGGCTCGAAATTAGCCTGCTCCGGGTCGAAAGCTTCAGCGATGCCAAGCGCAGACAATGTTTCGCGCATGCTTTGGTCATACGCAATCTGAAAGCGCGGAAACTCCAGCTGACCGGGAACCGGTGCCAACTTGCCGAGCCACGAGCTCCATTTGCCTGCATCCAGCGCAGCAATAAAGTCCTCGAGATGCTGATCAGGGGCAGGGAGGACAACGATCATCCCCAAATCTTCATCCCCGTAAGGCAATCGGATCACTTGCACCCCGTTGTCTTCCATATATTCAAATTCGGCCTCACGGGCCATCATCGGCACCTCAGTTTGCATGCCGTTATCGGAAATAAATAATTTGTCCTGTGTGCGCTGCTTGTCAAAAGCGGTCGCCCATGATCCATTGAAATAGGCCGCATTGATCATATACAAGATAGCACTGTCTGGGAGCGGGCTATCTGCGTTGGACGCAATTGTACCCTGCGTATGTTGGCGCACCCAGTTATGGATTGCTTCAGTTGCTTCAGGCGATGAGAAATCAAGCTGGGCGGTGTGTGCACCGTAGTAGTCATCGTTGATTTGCAGGAAATCCGCAGACAATTCAGTCCCTTGCTTGGCAAACAGGCCATTGGCTAGAGCGAGCTCAACCTCGGCTCCCGCTTGTTCATAAGTGCTGAGTTGTTCGAGAAGAGAGCGGTAGCCCTCATTGATTTGCTCAACATCAATTGCGCCTACCTGAAGTGTTTTCGCCATTGCTTGCTGTGTAGTATCTGAAGCGCCGTTATAAGTCATCAACAATGAAGACGCGATGCTGAGCGGCGAGATGAACAGGTTGGTTGTCGTCATTTCCTCCTGCTTGACCAGTTCCTTGTACAAGTTAAAACTGAAGGAAAGCTGCGCCTTGCTCAATGGTTCATCCCATCCGGCAGGCTCTATTTCTTCTCCCGGTTCCACGGGCGGCTCAACAGGCTCGTTCGGTTCCGTAACAACTGGCGGTTCGGGATCAGGAGGTTTAGCCGGTTCGGGATCGGTTTTTGAAGTGCAGCCGACCAGCAGAACCAGCAGGATGAGCATCGTACACGCAATGCGGTACGCAGATTTTTGTTCCATCGGCATGATGGTGCCTCCTCTAAAACATATTTGCATACAAGTAGACGGGAAAATGGCTTTCTGACAGAATTCATCTTTCATTACCACTTTGTTGCGAATTTGACACATGAGGGTTATTTGCCCGCACCCTATATGATAGAATGTGTAATAATGAATGGAGGATCAGAACCGATGTCTAATTTACCAAAGTGTCCAAAATGTAATTCAGAATATACTTACGAGGACGGAAGTCTTCTTATTTGTCCGGAATGCGCTCATGAGTGGACTTTGGAGTCAGCAGACGACAATAGTGAAGCTGGCCGGATGATTAAAGATGCGAATGGAAATGTGTTAAACGATGGCGATGCTATCACTGTGATCAAGGACCTCAAAGTAAAAGGAAGCTCATCCGTCTTGAAAATGGGCACAAAGGTCAAAAGTATCCGCTTGGTCGATGGTGACCATAATATTGATTGCAAAATCGACGGGTTTGGGGCAATGAAGCTGAAATCTGAATTTGTTAAAAAGATTTAGCAAAGAAGTTTTAGCAAGTTACTCCGATATCGGGGCACCAGAAATTGCTGGTGCCTTTTTTTTGTTGCGATATGTGCAATATTCAGCCTGTCAGACTATGATCAAACAATGACTATCCAAGGTAGTGTTATGAATATGGAAGCCGGTCAAAGCCTTGCTGGGACTGGCTTCTGTCATGTCGTACAGGAATGACTATGGACGGCAATCCCACTGCTCTCTTAAGATGCAGAGGTACCCTTGAACGGATTTGCAGCGGCGCCGATAGTTGCGGCCGCGATAGTTGTGGAACAATCGCAGGGTAGAGAGAAAGGGAGAGGAAGTAGGCATATGAACAAACAACTAGCAGTCCCGAACACATCGTCACTAGCCAGCGTTCACCGCAAGCAGATGCTTCGGCGGCTTATCCGCAACCGATGGCTATACTTGATGCTGCTGCCAGGGCTTCTGTATTTTATTATTTTTAAGTACATTCCGATGTATGGCGTACTGCTGGCATTTAAAAATTATCAGCCGTTTCTCGGCTTCAATGGCAGTGAATGGGTAGGAATGAAGCATTTTGAGCGTTTCTTCGGAGATCCGTTGTTCTGGATGCTGCTTCGCAACACCTTCGTTTTGGCCATCTATAATATTATCTTTTTCTTTCCGCTGCCGATCATCATAGCTCTAATGCTGAATGAGCTAAGAGTGGTCGTGTATAAGCGGCTTATCCAGACATTGATTTATATTCCGCATTTCATGTCTTGGGTTGTTATCGTTTCCATTGCTTATCTGTTCTTTACGACCGAAGGCGGTTTGGTCAATGAGGCGATTGTTGCGCTTGGCGGAGAAAAAATTCAATTTTTACTTAGTCCGGACTGGTTTCGAGGGTTCATAACCGCCGAGGTGATCTGGAAGGAAACCGGCTGGGGGACCATTATATTTTTGGCAGCGCTGGCCGGTGTGGACACACAGCTGTATGAGGCTGCGAGAATGGATGGGGCAAACCGCCTTCGCCAGCTATGGCATATTACACTCCCTGCCATCCGTTCGACTATCGTGATTTTGCTTATTTTGAGGCTGGGGAATTTCCTGGATACCGGATTCGAACAAATCTGGCTAATGCTGAACTCGCTTAACCGGGAAGTCGGGGAAGTGTTTGATACGTATGTGTATTCCACGGGGATCGCCCAGGGAATGTACAGCTACAGTACAGCGGTCGGTTTGTTCAAATCACTTGTCGGTCTGGTGCTCGTATTTGGAGCCAATTACCTGGCCAAGCGTTTTGGCGAGGAAGGCATTCTTTAGTCCGCAACATGAAGAAGGAGGATGATATCCATGGTGCATGACCGTTCCCTGGGCAGTCGAATTTTTGATACGCTTAATGTTACTTTCCTGGGCCTGTTTGCCCTAATAACGGTCGTTCCGTTTATCTATGTTATTGCCGGTTCGTTTGCTACGCAGCGGGAACTGCTCGAGAAGGGATTTATTCTGTTCCCTACCGAGTTCTCGCTGGAAGCCTACCGGTTTATCTTCTCCACCAGTACGCTGATGACCAGCATGTGGGTTACCATTTTTATTACCGTCGCGGGAACGCTGATCAATATTGTGCTGACATGCTTGATGGCCTACCCGCTAGCCCGTAGAGACATGGACTTCCGGAAGCCGATTCAACTGATGGTTATCTTCACGATGCTGTTTAGCGGCGGGATGATTCCCACCTTTATCGTCGTGAAAGAACTGGGCATGATCGACACTTACTGGTCCTTGCTGCTGCCCGGCGCGATCAGCGCCTTCAACCTGATCATTATCCGCAGCTTCTTCCAGCAGTTGCCTGATGGTCTGGAGGAGTCCGCCAAAATAGACGGTGCCAACGATATTGCGATTTTGTTTAAAATCGTCCTTCCATTGTCGCTGCCGGCCATTGCTACGTTCTCGCTGTTTTACGCGGTAGGCCATTGGAATACGTTCTTTAACGCCGTGCTTTATATTAATGATGCCGCCAAATGGCCGATTCAGGTGCTGCTGAGGCAGATTGTTATTTTGTCGCAAGGCGGCGGGCTGGGAGATACGGCAGCCTTCGAGGCTGATTTTGTACCACCGGAGCAATCGGTGAAGATGGCCGTCATCGTCATCTCCACGCTGCCAATCCTTCTGGTGTATCCGTTCCTGCAGAAGCATTTTGCCAAAGGGGTATTATTAGGCTCTGTAAAAGGCTGATTGTCTTTTACGACCTACTTCGATACAATTAAACTTTTATTAAGGGAGGATCACGTTACATGAGCAGAACTACAGAGAAGCGTGCATGGTACAAGCTTGCATCGATCGTTTTGACGGTATTTATGCTAGGAACGCTTGCTGCTTGCGGAGGCAGCTCCGAGAAGGGAACGACGGCAGATTCGGATAGCAAAGGAACGGCTGGCGGGGAGCAAAAGCCGTTTAAGATGTCGATTATGCTAACCAGCTACAACCCTGAAGTGATGGATAGTGAAGGCGAAATCATGAAACGATTGGAAGAGCGGACCAACACCGACCTGACGTTGACATGGGTGCCTTCCTCCACTTATGTTGACAAGCTTAGCGCTACAGTCGCTTCAGGGGAACTGCCCAGTGCAGTGCTGGTACTGAATCAGCAGCTTCCTTATATCGTAAATTCCGTTCGTTCAGGGATGTTCTGGGAGGTTGGTCCCTACCTCAAGGATTATCCGAACCTTAGCAGGATGAATGAAATCGCCCTGAATTCAATTAGTATCGACGGCAAAGTATATGGTATTTACCGCGAGCGTGACTTGGCCAGAGACGGTGTGATGCTTCGCAAAGATTGGTTGGATAATGTCGGTAAGGAGATCCCTACCACGCTGGATGAATTTTATGAAGTTCTGAAAGCGTTTGTGAATGAAGATCCCGATAAGAATGGAAGAGCCGATACGATTGGATTGGCCGAACAGCAAGCCAACGCCGCATGGCGATCATTGCTGGTATGGCATGGCGGTCCGGTGGACTGGGAATTAAAGGATGGCAAGGCAAGCCCGGCGCATATGTCGCCAATCTACCTGGATACGATGAAATTTTACAAAAAGCTGTACGATGAGAAATTGATTAATCTGGACTTTGCGGTTGTGAAAGATGGCAAGCAGTTGATGACCAGCAGCAAGGCTGGCGCTTGGGTGGGCAACTTGAATGACGGCGCGGGCATGGAAGAGAATGTACGGAAGGTCGTGCCGACTGCGGAAATTGCCATGACCAATGTTTTGGCAGGACCTGCCGGGCAGCGCAGCGCAGGCGGCTCAGGATCCTTTGGCTCATTTATGATTCCGAAAACATCGGTCAAGACAGAAGAAGATTTGAAGGCGGTGCTGAACTTCTTCGACAAAGTATCTGATGAGGATATGCAAAATATGTTGGTCAGCGGAATTGAAGGCCGACAGTTTACGATTGAAAATGATGAATATGTGAAGACAACTGATCCGAAGCTGCTGGTGGAGTTTGGTATGGGCGACGCTTCTCAGCTCGGCATCTTGCGTGATAAAATTGTCACGTATGGCGGACCGCTTGTCCATTTGCGCGATGAGCTTTACAATAAAAACAAAGAAATTGCCGTCACCAATCCATTTATGTCCCTAATTTCTGACACTTACAGTGAGAAAGGTTCGGAGCTGGACAAAATTATTGAAGATGCCCGGATCAAGTTCGTGATGGGGGAGATCGACGAAGCCAGCTGGGAAGCAGCTAAAGCCAAGTGGCTCAAGGATGGCGGCAATAACATCATCGAGGAATTTACACAGGCTTACAATGACTTGAATCCATAAGCGACAACACCTGAGGTCAGGCGGCATTTGCCGCCTGATTGCTTCCATTTCAAGGGTCAAGGTGCGGAAGTAGAATAAAGATTTTCGGGGGTAGTGGTAGCGTGCGTGTGTCCAAATATTTGCTTAAACTCGTCATTCTTACGTTAATTGTCGGTATCATTCCGGTGTTGTCACTCGGATGGTACTCTTACCACTACGCCTCGAAATCGGTGCTGGAGCAGGTGGAAGAGCGCAATACTCAAGTGCTGCGGCAAAGCCAATTGCGAGTGGAGCAAACGCTTAAGATGATTGACTATTCAACAGCACAGCTTTTGAATTTGCCGATCATCACCAAAGCGATTCCCAAGAAGCTTGAGCCGACAGATTTTGAAATGGTCAAGGAACTATACAATAACTTGTCCTCCATTCAGACCTACGAGCTCGGCATCAGGGATGTATACCTGCTCAGTCTTGAACAGGATTGGCTGATAAACAATGATGGCCTTGACAGCTATAACCACCCGGGATTAAAGGAGTATCTGCTTGCCAACAGTGGAAGCTCGCAGGGTTCATTGTGGATCAGCGGCAACTCAGCCAGCGTCCAGGGCTCGGAGGGAATGGTTGAGCTTAGGCACGCTGTCATTAATATTAAGAAGTGGCCGATTAATTCAAGGAACCCGCGGGGCCTGGTTTCGGTTGTCTTGTCAGCGCAGCAGTTGAAGCAATTAATCGACAGTGATCCTGGCATGGGTGATATTTTCATCCTGGATGAGGAGAAGCGGGTGATTGCGCATCCCAATGATGCGCAGCTTGGCATGGATTTCAGTGAATACGGCTACGTTCAGGCTATAGGGCAGCATTCCGACACGAATGGCGTATTTCATGACGCCGCTGATGGCGAGCAGTCTTCGATATCGTTTCGCAAATCAGCCTATAATGGCTGGACTTACGTATCCGTCGTACCGACCAGGACGATTACCAGTCAGGCGATGGCCATCGGGTGGACGTCTATTTTGGTCAGCGTTGTTGTGCTGGTCGCTACAGTGATTGTCGCAGTCATCGGCTCTCGCCAAATGTACAGTCCTGTGCGTCGTATGTACCGGTCATTGCTCGATGATAAGGACACACATCAGAAAAATGATGAATTTCTCGTCATATCGAACCGCATTCAAGGGATACTGTCGGATCAATCCAAATTGAAGGTCGAACTGGAAGGACAGCAGAAGCAATTGGTTGAACTGCTTGTCCGCAAGCTGATGCTGGGCGAAGCCAAGCCGCAAGAAGCGCTTGAACGTCTTCAGTACTACGGCTATAGCTATGCGGACCAGTGGGAAACGATGCGGGTACTTATTCTCCAGTTCGACCGTCTGGACAGTACGCGCTATGCTGAGAAGGATCGTGACTTGCTGCTGTTCGCGATGGGCAACATCGCTGCAGAAATCATTCCCGAAGATGAGCGTCTGCTCCCGATCGTAATGAAGGAGTCTGTGGTGCTGCTGGTCGGATCGAAAAATCAATCGGAGGAAGTATTCAAGGGGGCTGTATTCGACAGAGCTGCTGAAGTGCAGATTTCAGTGAAGCAATATCTCCAGCTGCCAAGCAGCATCGGCATCAGCCGCTCCTTCCAATGCTGGCCGGAATCCAGGCGCGCGTATGAGGAAGGCGGCAATGCGCTTAAGTACCGGGCCCGTCTAGGCGAGCAGGTCATCTTGTTTATTGAGGATGTGCAGCCGGACAAAGGGAAGGAAATGATCTATCCCAAGGAGCTTGCCGAGGAATTGTCGTTGGCGATTAAATCGCTTGATTTGGAGCGCACCCGAAACGCGCTTGCCGCGATGATGGACGCATTATCCGTTCAGGAGTACGACCATAATGACTATCAGCTGGCTCTCGTAAGGCTGCTGATGGAGCTGATCCGGCTGCTGCAGGATGCAGGGGTTTCCTATCATGTGCTGAAATCCGGCGAAGATTCATTGTTCGGAGACTTGCTGAAGCTGCATACATCAAGGGAAATCGAGGCATGGTTCAACGATACGATTGTGACTCCTGCGATCTCCTTGCTGGAGGAGCAGCGGCAAGTGCAGTTTACGAGCATCTCCGAAGAGGTGAAGCGGCTGATCGAGGAAGCCTTCGACACGGACCTGACACTGGAGAAGCTGTCGGCCAGAATCAACTATCATCCACAGTATATCAGCCGGGTGTTCAGGCAGGAGACAGGAGTGAACTTCGCGGAGTATTTGTCCCAATATCGACTCAGAATTGCCAAGCGGTGGTTGAAGGAGACGAATCTCACAATAACGGAAATTGCCGAGAAGCTGAAATACAACAATCCGGCAAATTTCATCCGCTACTTCCGCAAGATGGAAGGGATCACGCCGGGCCAATATCGTGACAAAGCGGAGTAGCCAGGGGGTTCCTTTGGCCGCGAATTTAACAAAAGAGGTCAGGGCAGGCTTTTCACAAAGCCGCTCTGACCTTTTTATTTATCGTTCATGATGAACTCTGTTTGTTGCACATTGCTTTTTTGTTACACAGAACTATTAAGGAAGCACATTGCCTGCAGCACGATAGATGCTGTACCATTCTTCGCGCGTCAATTGAACATGGGCTGCCTTCGCGCAATCTTGCAAACGTTCGATGTTCGTCGTACCGGTAACCGGCTGCATCTTGGCCGGATGGCGAAGCAGCCAGGCGATTGCGATTGTCGTGTTGCTAACTTCGTATTTGGCCGCGATCTCATCGATTTGCTTGTTCAGCTCAGGGAACTTGTCGCTGCCAAGGAACACGCCTTCAAAAAATCCGTACTGGAAAGGCGACCAAGGCTGAATGGTGATGTCATGCAGGCGGCAATAATCGAGAATGCTGCCATCGCGATTAACAGCTGATGCATTTTCCATATTGACATTGAACCCGCTGGAGATCATCGTAGCATTCGTAATGCTCAATTGCAGTTGGTTGGCAACGAGCGGCTGCTTCACATATTTCTTCAGCAGTTCAATTTGGTTCGGGTTTTGGTTGGATACCCCGAAGTGGCGCACTTTGCCTGAACGTTCAAGCTGATCGAATGCCTCGGCAACCTCTTCTGGCTCTACCAGCGTATCCGGACGGTGCAGCAGCAAGATATCCAGGTAATCGGTTCTGAGTCGTTTCAGAATGTTGTCGACCGATTCCAAAATATATTCTTTGGAAAAGTCGAACATTCCTTTGCGGATACCGCATTTGGATTGCAAAATAATTTTTTCGCGGATATCGTCATTCATGTGAATCGCATCAGCGAAGATTTCCTCGCAAGCACCGCTGCCATAAATATCGGCATGATCGAAGAAATTCGCTCCTTCTTCCAGCGCTGCTTGTACAAAGCGTTCGGTTTCTGCCTTTTCCAGCGAATTAATGCGCATGCAGCCAACGGCAATTACCGGAATGTCCAGTGAGCTGCTTCCCAGCTTGATCGTTCTCATAATATTGTGTCCTCCCTGTAATAAGGAAATTTAGTCTAAAGAAGAGATTAACAAACCTTATTAATTGTCTCATAAAAGTTCGGTATATATCAATATCCCATAGGAATTAGATAAGTTGAACCGAAAGTAGTGCCATAGGGGACAAAATGTTGTATTTTGTACAACATCTCCAGACGTTTGAGCCGATTCTCGTGAAATTGTTGTAGTTGATGCAATAATTGCTAGGATAAATGACTTTTCTAGGTGAAATCTTGTAGTTTATACAACAATTTTACGGCTCAAACCCAAAAAGCAGTGCGTGACGAGCCTCGGGTGTGCTGCTACGGGTTCGCAAGGTTAAATTAGGATATATGGTATAATAATAGCGATTAAAAGCTGGTTGAGAGGAGCCAATAAAATGAAGATCACATTTCATGGACAGAGCTGCATTCAGTTAGAGACGGCGACGCATTCCCTTATTATCGATCCTTTTCTGACCGGCAACCCGGCTGCCAAGCAGTCGCCGGACAACATCAAGGTGGACGCAATTTTGCTCACTCACGGACATAATGACCATGTTGGAGATGCCGAGCAAATTGCGAAGCAGAATGACGCTGTTATTATTGCGCCCAACGAGTTGGCCGTATACATGGGCTGGCAGGGCTGCCGCACACATCCGATGCATATCGGTGGTTCATTCTCTTTTGATTTTGGCCGGGTTAAATTAACCCAGGCGTTCCACGGATCGGGCTATCAGCCGGAAGGCAAGCAAGAGTTCGTCTATACCGGCATGCCGGCAGGGCTGCTGCTTTATATAGACGGAGTGACGCTGTACCATGCCGGAGATACATCATTATTCGGGGATATGAAAATAATCGGTGAGTTAAACCAAGTTGATCTTGCGTTTCTGCCTATTGGCGACAACTTCACAATGGGGCCGGAGGACGCGCTGCTGGCGGCGCAGTGGATTCAGGCGAAACGAGTCATTCCTATCCATTACAATACATTCCCGCTGATTGAGCAGGATGGCCATCAGTTTGCCCGCGAGCTTGGAGATCGAAATATCGAAGGGATCGTGCTGGAGCCGGGCGAGAGCTTTGTGCTGGAGAGCTGATCAATAGCGCTGATCAGTAGCTCTAAACAAGAGCGTGTCGATTAATTGTGGACAGTTTTAATCTCGGCGTTTTTGGGCCTCTAGAAGGCTCTCAGATCGATTTATTTTTCAAACGAAATATGCTGATAATAAAAATTCGATCTGAGAGGCGTTTTCAGGCCAGAAAAAAAGTTATGCACAATTAATCGACAGCCTCAACAATAGCGCTAATCAGTAACCCTAATCAATAGCGCTGATAAATATAGTATCTGAATGTGAAGGATAGCACAAAAGCTCGCTGAAAGATCATTTTCCATTTCACGATCAACCGAAGGGCGCCTTTCCCGCTGCGAGATTTCTAGTAAGAAACCCGCGATGGGAAGTGGCGCCCGCGCTACAATCCGCTAAACGCCCCACTCCTTGCGGGCTTCTTCCACCGGCTTCGGCGTAGTTTTCCCCCAGGCGTAATGTGCCTTCGGCTTTCTGCCCACCCAGCGCTCATCGACAGGCTCGGAAGCCAACTGATAACGCGTATCGGAACTGATCCGGTAATGATCAGTCTCATTATTCAGGGAAGCATGCATCGTGTACATGCCGAAAATAATTGCATCTCCCGCCTCGAAAGGCGCTGTTGCCCACTGCCCGCCGAAGGTGTCAACCAGCTCAATCGGGTCCTCGGAAAACCAGCCTGTTGCAATGTTATCCCGATCAACATCGGACTCGCCATACGTTTGTTTGATGCGTTCAAAATTTTGAGAGTTCAAACAGATGGCCAAGGTCCCCATTTCAAGCGGGATATCTCCGAATGGCGTCCACATGGTGTACAGGTTTTTCGTGCCGCGGCCCATATACACGACATCATAATGCGCACCGGTGTTGCCGCCTCTTGAAATGGCCCGAGGCCACTTGAATTCGTAGGTAATGCTCGGTCCGCCAAGCAATTCGTCAAAAAAGCGCATGACGCGCTGGCCGTTGACCACTTCCAGAAATTGCGGGAAGTCCGCTTGCAGTTCAGCTTCACCTTTTGCCCACATCGCTGTTTTGTTATCGCTTCCAATAATGCCGTCCGCTAGCGCAGCTTGCGGGTCAAGCCGCCCCATCTCATGCAGTTTGTTCAGAAACTCCCCTCTTGCTGCCAGTACTTGCTCCCGGTCATGGAATCCTTTGATGAACAGATAGCCGTCCTCCTGCAAGCGGTCCCGCAGAGCGTGGGCATCCGTTAATATATCATTGGAAATTCGCAGCTCAGTCAAGTAGCGGCTCCCCATCTCCAGTGTTTGTTTTCCCATTGTATAGTGTGCCATCATGTTTTCCTCCCTAAAGTAGATTCAACACAATGATACTTAATTCGGTGCAGCTTGTCGTTTAGCAAAAACGCAAAATAGTTAATCAAAACCGTATTTCGAAGCGGAAACAGACACAAGTCGTGGAAAAACTGGAATAGTAACGAGCGACCCGGCGAATAATAACAGCGAGGTGATCAGGTTTGAAACGAGTTGGAATAGCATTATTGCTCGGTATACTGCTGTGCTCAGCGATTCCCGGGTTGTCTGCTGCCGCGCCGTCTGCCAATAAGGCTTTTCATTTCGGCTTTAAAAAAAGTGTTGACGGAGCACCCGCTTCCATTGCCGAAGAAGGCTTTCAATCGATTATTAAGCAGCATGGCGCAATTTTCATGGGTGACAGCTCCCGCAAAAATCTTTATTTAACCTTTGATAACGGTTATGAAAATGGCTATACGTCAGCAATTCTGGACGTCCTTCAAGAGCGGGGAGTGCCGGCTGCCTTTTTTGTAACGGGTCACTATGTTGCGACTGAACCGGAACTGGTCAAGCGAATGCTGCGCGAAGGACATATTGTGGGCAACCACTCGTGGAGCCACCCGGACATGACTACCATCGGCAACGGACAGATCAAGCAGGAGTTGACCCGTGTTCAGGATGCGGTGACACAACTGACAGGCCAGCCGACGATGCGCTTCCTGCGCCCGCCGCGCGGTATTTTCAATGAACGCACATTGAAGGTCACGCGTGAGCTCGGATATACGAATGTCTTTTGGTCCGTCGCCTATAAAGATTGGGAAACACAGCAGCAGAAAGGTTGGAAATACGCTTTGACGCAAGTCATGAGCCAATTGCATCCGGGTGCGGTTATTTTGCTGCATTCAGTATCCAAGGACAATGCGGAAGCGATTGGTGCCATTATTGAGGAAGCGCGCAAACAAGGCTATGAATTCCGCAGCCTGGAAATGCTCTCATCCCCAGAGAAATGATCGTGTAATGGAACGTCTGAGCGGATTTTATCCGCCCGTGTGTGGTGAGAAACTAATGATGCTTTGCCAGCAACCCTGTGTCGGTGTCTTAACGCCATGCAGGGTTCTTAGTTTTGTGCAAATCTGGATTAATATCGGCAATGTTGCCTACTCCCTTGATTCCTTATAATAAGGCATAGCCATTTATCATTACGATAGGGAGGAAAGAACACAATGAACAAATCCAACACACCATTATTGTTAACTGACGAACAGATGCGAACCTTTATTACACAAGGGTTTCTAATTTTAAACACGGATTTCTCCGAGCAATTTCATACCCAACTGGAGCAGACTTTGAATGACGTTTATGAAAAGGAGGGCAATCCGGGAAACAACTTGCTGCCGCGGGTACGGGAAGTGCAAATGATCTTTGACCACCCCGTAATAACGGGAGCGCTCACCAGTGTCCTGGGTCCGAATTATATGCTGCATGCTCACCGGCATGGACATTACAATGCGGCATCGCAAGCGGGTGCATGGCACAAGGACAGCTATTGGGGCTATAAACGGATGCGCAATCATCATCCTTGGTGGGCGATGATTATGTATTTTCCGCAGGATACACCCGTCGAACTGGGACCGACAGGCGTATATCCCGGCTCGCAAAACTATGAGCAGCGCTTATTCGCACAGGACGATAATAAGGAGGAGGCGCTGGCGAGCGGCAAAGCGGGTACATTTGCGCTGATCCACTATGATATCTGGCATCGCTCCACACCTAATTTGCTGGGGCGTCCCCGTTACATGCTGAAATTCGAATTTATGCGGACCGAAGCGCCGGCAGCGCCTAGTTGGGACAATGAGGATTCGGTATGGCGGCGTCCGGCGATCTGCAATACGCCGATCGCGGAGCATGACACGCTGTGGGAGGAGACATGGAATTGGCTGACAGGCCGTCTTGGATCTATAGCGGGTACGCGGCAAGCCGATTCGTCTGAACTGGCTGAGCTGAAAGACGCTTTGCTGGCAGGGGCTGAGCCGGCTGTACTTGATGCGGCCTATGAGCTTGCCCGTACAGGCCAGCAAGGCGTGGAAATATTGCTGGAAGGACTGCATCATCAGAACAAGCCCGTTTCGCGCAATGCGGCCTATGGCTTGTCGGTTAGCGGGGAGGATGCGGTCGCCGGACTGCTGGCTGCTCTGGACAGTCCGCACAAGCATACCGTGGTGCATGCGGCTTTTGCGCTGGGCGAGCTTCGCCAGCATGCCGCGCCTGCCTTGCCGAAGTTGGCGGCGCTGGTTGAACATGCCGAGCGTGCGGTTCGCCAGACGGCAGCAGAAGCGCTAGCCCTCGTTGCAACGCCGATTGAGCCGGCCGTGGAGGGCCTGATCCGCGCGCTGGAGGATGACGATGCGCAGGTGCGCTTTACAGCAGGGCTCGCTTTGTCCCGGTTAGGTGCTGCAGCTGAATCTGCCGTGCCGCAGCTGGCAGCAGCGCTGGAGGATGATAATCGCTACGTGCGCGCCCATGCCGCGGAAGCACTCAACTATATCGGCACAGATGAGGCGAAGGATGTGCTGATTGCCTTTCTTTTCCGCTCGCGCTGGTGCCCCACGACGACGCCGGACAATGCTTTTTATCCGTAACGGTAAGCCCGCAGCGGCCACGGATCAGAAAAGAAAGAAGGCAGCGCCGCATGCGCTGCCTTCTTTCTTTCTCATTATGTGACGAAATCCCGCGGCAGTTAAAATTCCTTTTTCCGTGACATTACTACGAAAGCGCCAGCAATAATCAGTGCTACTGCGATCATGGAACGCCCTTGGCCGATTGAATCAAGCAGTGTGCCGATCGAGAACACACTGAAGAACAACAGAAACAGCACCGTCAAAATGTTAATCGGGATCAGCAGCCATTTGTTGCGGTTGCCAAACCAGTACATTTCGAACAACCCGACAGCCGGCGCCAAGATGAAGCCGGGCCAAATATATCCCCAGCTGTCAAACAGCATGCCGAATTGGCACGTAATTCCGACAACCAATAAAACGCCTCCAGGAACCAGCAAACCGATCCCCCTGCGTCCAGTCATGGAAAAGTACATCCAGTGAAAGAACAGCCCTAGCGGGATAACGAACAGGCTCGGCCAGAAATAAGTAAAAATCCGTCCCGGCCCAAATGAATCACCCTGATTAAAAAATAAATAGGCGCCAAGCAAAATTAGTAAAGGGCCAAAAATATAACGGGGTTTCATCGGGATATCTCTCCTTCAAATGAACTGAGTCTTTAAGTATCTCTAGCATATCACAGTAATGCAGCCTGCTCCTCCATCCCCGGAATGCAGTTGGCACTAGACCTGAGTCCAGTGTACAGGGAAGCTTGAGACGCAGTCGTATGACAGTTAGGGAAGACCGTCCGAGTCGCTTCCGTCTGGCCGCGACACCATATCACGGTAAACGGTAGGCGCGAATCCGGTATATTCTTTGAAAGCCCGGGAGAAGTACGGCAGGTCCATGCCGACTGTTTCGGCGATGAGCGAGACGCTTCGGTCGGTTGTCGTTATCATATGTTTGGCTTTCTCAAGCCGGATCCGGTTAATGTATTGAATGGGCGAATATCCGGTGAAATGCTTGAAAACATTAATGAAATAATTGGGGTGAAAATGGGCGATCTGCGCCAGCGTATCAATGGAAACATTGTCGGCCAGATGAGTCTCAATATATTGCAGCACGGCGCTCATCTTTTCGAAGGAAGCGGAGGCTGACATATTCCAGCGCACATTGTCGCTCTCTTCCAAAAACAGCGCAATTAACTCAAAGAGCAGGGCATTGACCCGAAATTGCCCCGATAGGGAATCGAGATGCGCATAATGAATCAGTTCTTTGAATTTGCCGATAAGGGCGTCAGGATCGGCGACATTGACCGACAGTGGCGTCTCCAGCAGCTTGAACAAAGGGAGATCTCCAACTGTCGCTGTGAAATGACACCAATACTTGCCGAAGGTGTGGGAGCTGATTGTGCCGTAGGATTGTTGAACGCCGGCGGGCAGCAAGTACAGCTGGCCTGGCTGCGGATAGTAGCGTTTGTCGCCTACCGCGACAAAACCTTCGCCTTCGGTAATGAAATAGAAGCGGTTGTAGTCGGGAACAAACTTGCTGTCTCCCCATTCCTTGCCCACCTTGGTGTACGCGGCAAACATCAATTCAAGCTGTGCCTTGGCGGCATATTTCTTCCAGAATGTCCGTTGTTCATGATTCATCTGTTACCGCCTCCTAAGCAAGGTATACCTTATTTTCCGCTATTCTGCAATGTTAAATTGACGATCGTGCGAAACGCCAGAGAAAAAGGCTGCTGACCAGTGTGCAGGCTCATCAACATTTCAATTTTATCCTATACAAAGGCAGCATCCTGTTCCCAAAGCTTGATGTCATCAAACTAGCGGGGAGAAGAAAAATTGACTTTGATATTTAATTTGTCATATACTTAGTTCACCTAACTAAATTATATTCTAATAATTGCTAAATGAGGGGGGCAAAATATTGAATCGTGACAATATCGGGGATAATGAGGGTGCCGGGAGAACGAATCAGGAGCCTGTAATGACGGCACAGCAGTTGATGCAAACGTTCATGCAGCTCCGCAAATTAGAGTGGCGTCATCAATCGATGGAAGGCTACAAGAAGCGGGACATTATGGTGTTGTTTAGTTTGAAGCGGTTTCGAGCTGTCGGTGAGTCCGGCATGAAAGTTTCGGATATTAGCAGCAGACTGCAGGTGACGATGCCGACCATTACGGAGCAAATTAAAAGCTTGATTTCGGATGGGGTCGTTGAACGAACAGTTGATGTGTCAGACAGGCGGGTCGTTCGAATTACGTTGACCGAGAAAGGCGAGAAGCTGGTCAGTGAGCTTGAAGCGAAGATTTTGGAGAAATGGAGCGGGCTCATCGGGTACCTGGGTACAGAAGAAAGTTGGCATCTGGTTGAACTGCTTAAGAAGATGATTTATTACTTTAATGAGTTGGAAGGTTCGAATGAATCCCCAACCGACCGATGCGGAGATGATAAAGCATGATTAGGTTATTCCGTTTCCTGAAATTATTTTGGATACCTGTAGCAGGCGTGCTGCTGTTTACTTTTTTTCAAACGCTGTCGGAGCTGTATCTCCCCACGTTAATGGCGGATATCGTCGACAAAGGGATTGTTCAAGGCGACATTCCATATATTTGGCGGATTGGGGGCGTGATGCTGCTGATCGCCGCAGGCGGGACGGCCTTTTCAATTTTCGCAAGTTATTTGTCCTCCAAGGCAGCTGCCGGGTTTGGCCGGACAGTACGTGAAAAGGTATTTGGCCATGTGGCCAACTTCTCCTTGCAGGAGTTTGACAAGATCGGCACTTCATCACTCATCAACCGCACAACCAACGATATTACTCAGGTTCAGCAGGTGCTGAATATGATGCTGCGCATGATGGTGATGGCACCGATGATGTGTATCGGGGGCATCTTTATGGCGGTGACAAAGGAACCGGGACTTTCGTGGATCATTATGATCATTATTCCGGTGCTGGCGCTGTCGATTTATGGCATTGCCCGCAAAGGAATCCCGTATTTCAAAGTGCTGCAGACGAAGCTTGATAAGTTGAATCTTGTGCTGCGGGAAGGACTGACAGGGATCCGCGTCATCCGCTCGTTCAATCGGACAGCGTATGAAAGCGGCCGGTTTGGCGAGGCCAATGAGGATCTGACGGATACGGCCATTCGGGTCAACAAAATTATGGCGCTGATGATGCCTGCCATGATGCTGATTATGAATATGGCAACCATCGCCATTCTATGGTTTGGCGGACTGAAAATTGAAGAAGGGACGATCATGATCGGTTCCCTGATGGCTTTTATTCAATATGTCATGCAAATTATGTTCTCACTTATTATGGTATCGATGATGTTCGTGATGATTCCGCGCGCACAGGCTTCTGCCGTGCGGATTAACGAAGTGCTGGATATGGAAGCGACGATTCACAATCCTGAACATGCTGCGCCAGCTGCAGGGCAGGCCGGTAACGTGGAATTTCAAAACGTTTCGTTCAGCTATCCAGGAGCCGAGAAGCCAGCGCTCTCCAACATTTCATTCCATGCAGCACCGGGTGAAATAACGGCAATCATTGGGGGAACCGGATCAGGGAAGTCAACACTGGTCAGTCTGATTCCGCGGTTCTATGACATCAATCAGGATGGCGGCCGTTTACTGATCAATGGCGTAGATGTGCGCGACATTAGCCAGGAGGAGCTGCGCAGCAAAATCGGATTCGTGCCGCAGCGTGCGGTATTGTTCTCAGGCACGATAGCGGACAATATTAAATACGGCAAGGAAGATGCGACAGAGGAGGAGATTCGCAAGGCTGCGGAAACAGCCCAAGCCGCGGAATTTATTTCCCGAATGGAAGGCGGGTATGAAGCGGCCATCAGTCAGGGCGGCAGCAATGTCTCCGGCGGACAGAAACAACGGCTTTCGATTGCGCGGGCATTGGTAAGACGTCCGGAAATCTATGTATTCGATGACAGTTTTTCGGCACTCGACTTCAAAACCGATGCCAAGCTGCGCGCAGCTTTGAAGCAGGAAACGACGGAATCAACCGTGCTCATCGTAGCACAGCGAGTAAGTACAGTGATGGATGCGGATCGGATTATTGTGCTCGATGACGGTGAAATTGTCGGCATGGGCACCCACCGTGAGCTGATGGCTGCGAACCAGATCTATCAGGAAATCGTATCCTCGCAGTTGTCAGAGGAGGAGAGCGCATGAGCCAACATAATGATCAAAGTCAAGCCAGAGCAGGCGCCGCATCAGCAGCGACTGGCGAAGCGGGGAAACATGGCGCCGGTTCGACGGGCTCAAGCGGACCGGGTAGAGGCGGCGGGTTTGGTCCTGGCCGCGGCGGCTTTGGGCAAGGCCCGGGTGGCGGAATGGGGATGCCGGTCCAGAAAGCGAAGAACTTCAAGGCAACCCTCCGCAGATTGGCCGGCTATCTGAAACCGTTTCGGGTGCAATTGCTGGCTGTGCTGATCGCATCGATCGCCAGTACAGTATTTATGATCATCAGTCCCCGTATTCTTGGCCATGCCACCGATGAGTTGGCAAAAGGGCTTTTCAAACGGCTTCAGGGTGCAGAAGGGCCTTATATTAATTTTGACAACATCTTTTACTTTCTCGGCATTCTTGCCGGTTTGTATGTATTCAGCTCCATTTTTACTTATGTACAGCAGTATCTGATGGCTGATGTAGCACAGAAGACGGTTCGGCAATTGCGTACAGAAGTCAATGGCAAGCTGGCCAAGCTGCCGCTGAAATACTTCGATGCTACTCCGAATGGCGAAGTGCTCAGCCGTGCGGTCAATGATGTAGACAATATTAGCAACACCTTGCAGCAAAGTTTGGCTCAACTGATCACATCGGTTATCACCATTATCGGTGTAATTGTGATGATGCTGACGATCAGCCCGCTGCTTACGCTGATTCTCATTTTGACCTTGCCGTTAAGTTTCATTATCGTAGCGGCTGTAGCGAAACGCTCCCAGGTTTTTTTCAAAAATCAGCAGCAATCGCTCGGGGCGCTCAACGGTCATGTCGAGGAAATGTATACGGGACATCCGATTATTAAAGCATTCGGCCGGGAAAAGCATTCCCTGCAGACTTTCGATGGCATTAACAATGATCTGTACAATTATAGCTGGAAGGCGCAATTTATCTCCGGGATCATTATGCCGCTGATGATGTTTGTCAATAACATCGCTTATGTACTGGTATGTGTCGTGGGCGGAATTCTGGTAACCAATCAAACGATAACGATCGGGAGTATTCAGGCTTTTATTCAATATTCGCGTCAATTCTCGCAGCCGCTCAATCAGATGGCCAATATCGCCAATATTATTCAAGCGACAATCGCGTCAGCTGAACGGGTATTCGAGCTGCTGGATGAAGCGGAGGAAGTTCCCGAAGCAGCGGCTCCAGCCAAAGTGTCATCACGCATTGGCGCGGTATCCTTCCAAAATGTCAAGTTCGGCTACAAACCGGACCAGCATGTCATCCATGACATGAGCATTGATGTGAAGCCCGGCCAAACGATTGCGATTGTCGGTCCGACAGGTGCAGGGAAGACCACCTTGATCAATTTGCTGATGCGGTTCTATGAGCTGAGCGGCGGCAGCATTAAAATTGACGGCACCGATATTACCCAAATGAAGCGCAGCGAGCTGCGCGGCATGTTCGGGATGGTGCTGCAAGATACGTGGCTGTTCAACGGGACGATCCGAGACAATATCGCCTATGGGCGCGAAAATGCATCTGAGGCCGACATTGTTCAGGCGGCGCAAGCGGCTTATGCCGACCATTTCATCCGCACATTGCCGGATGGATATGATACGGTGCTGAATGAGGAAGCTTCCAATATATCGCAAGGACAGAAGCAGTTGTTGACAATTGCCCGCGCAATATTGGCGGAGCCGACCATTCTGATCCTTGATGAGGCGACAAGCAGCGTCGATACGAGGACAGAGATTCATATTCAGCAAGCGATGAAAGAACTGATGAAGGGAAGAACCAGCTTTGTCATTGCCCATCGACTTTCCACAATTCGCGATGCCGATCTTATTCTGGTGATGAACCAGGGCAACGTGATCGAGCAAGGAAACCATGAGCAGTTGATCGCACAGAATGGTTTCTATGCCGATCTGTACAACAGCCAGTTCTCAGATGAGGAGAGCGACGGAGAAGCTGCTTATATCAGTTAAGGGAACGACAAATAACCGGCACCCGCTTCCAGCGCGGGATGCCGGTTATTTATTTGGGGAGATGCAGGCTTTATCCTCTGGAGCAAAGTATATCCAAAAGATGTGCGCTGACCGTTGATATTACTGGGCCTGTACACAAAAGTTTCACAGTTGAACTATTTGTCAGTTGAAGTTGTTTGGTGTAAAATGAGCGAGTGGGTATTTTTCAAGTGACACAGATTGAGGGGAGGAACTATGGACAACGCATTTCTGAAGGAGCTTATTGACCGGTATGAACAGGCGACGTTCACAGTAGAGAAAAAACTGGATGCCATGTTTCGCGAGGTAATGCCGAACGCGCTGACAATCGATCAATATGCAACACTTCGTTATATTCGCAGACATAGTCGGCCGACTTCATCAGAGCTGGCAGAGGCTTTCTGTGTGGGGCGCAGCTCGATTACGGCCATTATTAATCGTTTATTCGACAAACAGCTGATTCGGAGAATTCCCGATGAGAAGGACCGTAGGGTCATTTACTTGGCGTTGACGGAAGAAGGCATGCGGCTTTCCGATGAGATGATTGTGCTGATGCAGCAGGTACTGGAAAAAATACTTGTGCAGTTCGAGGAGCAGGAAGCAATCACGTTCATTACCACGTATGAGAAATTGGCAAGCGTATTGGAACAAACGGAGGAAAGGGGCAGAAAATAAAGGATGAAAACCATACTTAAATTCAGATGGGTCATTATGGTGCTTTGGCTGGTCGCAGCCGTTGGCCTGTTTCTTAGCGCGCCGAATATGGAAAACCTGGTTCGCGATAAAGGACAGATCAGCGTGCCAGACGGCTATTCTTCGGTCGTGGCCGATAAGCTTATTCACCAAATGTCGCCTGATACTGCGGAGGGCAGTACAGGCGAACCCTCTGTGCTTGTGTTTCATAATAGTAATGGATTAACGGCTGCAGACCAGGCGGAGATGGAGCGGGCTGTAGAGATATTAAAAAACGGCCGTGAAGCATACGGCGTTCAGTCCGTTATGACTCACCTGGAAACAAAGGAACTGAAGGATCAGCTCGTATCCGAAGACGGGACGACAGTGCTGATGCTCGTCAACAGTTCATTGGAAGGTCGCACCCCGGGTGAAGCGCGTGATGCACTCTATGAAGCAATTGCAGATGTGAAGGTAGAGCATTACTATACCGGCAACTGGCTCATTGGAGAAGATGTTGTTGAAAGCTCGCAGGAAGGGCTTAAGAAAACGGAATGGATTACACTGATCTTTATTATGGTCATTCTTTTTGCCGTATTCCGTTCGGCGGTCGCGCCGTTTATTCCGCTGCTGGCTGTGGGCTTCAGCTACATTGTTTCGCAATCTGTTGTTGCCTACCTTGTGGAATACGCCAATTTCCCGCTATCTAACTTTACCCAAATCTTCATGGTTGCGGTCTTGTTCGGTATCGGAACGGATTATTGTATTTTGCTGATCAGCCGCTTCAAGGAAGAGCTTGCACATAGCGAAGATAATCAGGAGGCCATACTGGCAACTTATCGTACAGCAGGCCGTACGGTGCTGTTTTCAGGTCTGGCGGTGCTCGTCGGGTTTGCCTCGATCGGTCTGTCAACATTCGTCTTGTACCGCTCTGCAGTAGCAGTTGCGGTAGGTGTGGCGGTATTGCTGCTGGCGTTGGCTACAATTGTACCGTTCTTCATGATGCTGCTTGGCAAAAAAATCTTCTGGCCAGTGCGCGGCTCATTGGAGCATAAGCCAAGCAAGCTGTGGGGCGCGATGGGAAGCTTCTCATTGAAGCGTCCAATATGGGCACTATTGCTGCTGGCGGTCATTACCGTGCCTTTCTTGACCGCATATAAAGGAACGATCTCGTTCAACTCCCTGGATGAAATCGGGGATAAATATGATTCGGTGAAAGGTTTCCAACTGATCTCCGACAGCTTCGGCCCAGGGGATTCACTGCCTTCAACCGTCGTGGTGAAAACCGATCAGCCGTTGGATACCAGCGAAGGGCTTGCCATGGTGGAGCAGATGAGCCGCGAGCTTGCCAAAGTCGAAGGTGTAAGGAGCGTACGCAGCGCGACGCGTCCTACCGGAGAGGTCATTGAGGATTTCCAGGTGGCCAGTCAGGTAGATACGCTCGGCAGCGGCCTTGGCGAGGGCGGGGATGGGCTTAGCCAAATTTCCGATGGTTTGTCGCAGGCAAGCCAGTCGCTTAGTGAAAATGGTCCAAAACTTGAAGAGGCAGTAAGCGGAGCCGGGGAACTGGTCGGCGGCACGCAGAAACTGCAGGAAGGCGTTACACAACTGGGTGACGGATTGTCGCAAATTCACAAGGGATTAGAGAGCGGCACTTCCGGCGCTGGCGAGCTGAAGGCAGGATTGGCAACAGCCAAGAAGAGCGCAGACTTGCTGGCGAGTTCCGCACAGGAACTGTTGAAGGGCTACGCGGCCATTGAAGGTGGCTTATCGGCGCTTGGCGCTGGCTACAGTGAGATTGCAAGCGGTCAGGCTGACCTGGTGTCTGGGCTTTCCGGACTGGAACAAGGCCTGTCAGGGCTGGCGCAGAAATATCCCGAATTGCAGAGTGATCCCGACTTTGCTGTCATCCAAGGTACGGCTACCCAACTGCAGCAAGGCGCTGCCGGTTTGAGTGCCGGTCTGAAGCAGTTGAATGGCGAGCTGAGCGGCGCGGCAGCTGGATTGAAGCAAGCCAATCAAGGCTTCAAGCAAGCCGCGGATGGGCAGGAGCAATTGGCGGCTGGTTTGGCCCAGTTGGCGAGCGGGCTGGGTGAATTGCAATCCGGGTTGGAGAAGGCGTCCGCAGGACAAGGCGAAATTGTCGGCAAAATCCCTGAAATTACGTCCGCATTCAATCAATTGATAGATGGACAGAAGGGGTTGCAGTCCGGGTTTGCAGAGCTGAACGGCCAGTTGGGTCAACTGACAGATGGACTGAACGAAAGTGTAGATGGACTTACGCAAGTCAGCGAAGGTCTCGTGTCGGCTCAGTCGTACCTGACCGAGTTGTCAGCGGCGCCGGATAAGCAGGTAACAGGCTGGTTTATGCCGGATGAGGCGATTTCGAGTGAAGAGTTCCAGACTGCGTTGGATGTTTATATGTCGGAAAATCGGCAGATTGCTAAATTTGAAGTCATTTTCGAAACCAATCCATACGGCAAAGAGACGATGGACCAGGTTGCAGAATTGCAGACGGCTGCAGGCAGAGCATTGCAAGGAACCAGTTATGCGAAAGCCGAGTATGCCGTAGGCGGCGTATCGAGTATGAACCATGATTTAAGCACGATTTCCGCAGGCGATTATTCGCGAACGGTGATGCTGATGATTGTTGGCATTGGGCTTATTCTGATCTTGCTGTTCAGATCAATCGTCATGCCAATCTATCTCATTTTGTCATTGCTGCTCACCTTCTACACATCGCTCGCGATTACAGAAGTGTTGTTCGTCAATATTTTGGGCTACTCCGGAATTAGTTGGGCAGTACCATTCTTCGGCTTCGTCTTGCTGGTGGCGCTCGGCATCGACTACAGTATTTTCTTGATGGATCGCTTCAAGGAATACCGTCATTTGCCGCCGCGCGAAGGCATTCTGATGGCAATGAAAAATATGGGCACCGTCATTATTTCAGCGGCGGTTATTCTGGGCGGTACATTCGCTGCGATGCTTCCTTCAGGCGTATTGTCACTGCTGCAGATTGCTACAGTTGTGTTGTGCGGACTGTTCCTGTATGCGCTCGTGATGCTGCCATTGTTCATACCGGTGATGGTGCGCATCTTCGGTGAAGCGAACTGGTGGCCGTTCATGAAGAGTGACAAAGAAACACCTTCTTACACTCCACAAAAAAGCGGAGTAAAGATCAGACGGGAGCAACAGGCATACACATCAAGTGTAAACAAACACATTAACAAGGGCAATTAACAGGCGTAATTAAAATTAAACAAGCGTAATTAACAAACGCTAAAGAGCAATCTCGCCATCGTGTGAAAAATAATTGTGGCGACAATAGATGTATAAGGTATGGGGACGATTCCAACAGCGGACATTACTGCTGCAGGATCGTCCTTTCTTTTATGGATAGCAGTTGTCAGACGGGGGATCGCACGAGCGAGGGGATGCTGGGATGCCGGGTTGCCGATTGTTGGTTGCCAATTGCTGATTGCTGTATACTCTGACGTTGGGTTAACCTATTCGTTTTTCTTGTATACCCTGTCTCAGGTAGCATCAACTTCGGATCATTCGCTTGCGACGGGCGCTGCGCCTGCACTTTTCGGCTTTTAACTGGGCGGTTCATTTAGCTGAGATAGGGTATACAGCTTATGCATTTTCGAAGAAATAGCGGATCTCCTGTCCGAATAAACCCGTGTAGCAATAAATTAGCTGAATAACGGAACGCCTGTCCGCGAAAACATTGCTCACCATGTCGATACAAGACAAAATATTACTGTGTTTCCAAAGGCGATGTGTCTGATTCTTAAAATAAATAAATTGTATAAAATTTCTTTTTTATTGCCAAGTCATTGAATTAATTTCCATATGGTGTATTATAGTAGTAAGTCTTCTATATCTATTGAACTAGTAGACAGTGGTCATTAATCAATTATTTAGGAAAAAAGAACTATTATTTATGAGTGAAGTGAATAAGATGAAAGGTTATCAAGGGAGGATACAAGTCTTCTTGCCAACCTGATTAATGACCATGCAGAGAGACAAAAAATAGAATTTCGGGAGGGAATTATGACTATTATTACACGTAATCGCAGATGGATCAGTATGTTGGCAGTATTTTGCCTGGTAGTGGCATCACTCGGATCAGTTGTTGGAGCCGCAGGCGCTTCGGATATTAAAGGACACTGGGCGGAAGAACAAATCAACGAGTGGCTCGAAAAAGGCATTGTCAAAGGATTTGAGGATGGCTCCTTCAAACCGGGTCAGACGATAACACGTGCTGAATTCACCGCATTGGCCAATCGCTCATTTGGATTTACCGAGAAGTCGGAGATTGCTTTCTCTGATGTATTGCCAGCAAACTGGTATTACTCGGAAGTGCAAGTTGGCGTGGAGGCAGGTTACATAACCGGGTTCCAAAATAACACCTTCGCACCGAACGATGTTATTACCCGCCAACAAATTGCAGTCATCGTAGCCAAGCTGCTTGATCTTAAGGCCTCAGATAGTTATGTGAGCGCTTTCGAAGACGAAGCGAGCATTGCGGCCTGGAGCAAAGATGCAGTTGCTGCAGTTGCAGACAATAATATCATGAGCGGCTATAACCAATTGTTTAATCCGACTGGCTCGGCAACACGTGCCGAAGCGGTGGTCGTGCTGTTCAATGCGCTGAAAGCCAAAGAATCAGCTGCGAAAGATGTCGTTTATGACACAGCTGGCACCTATGGCCCGGAGACTGGTACAGAGACAATTACTGGGGATGTAACAGTTTCCGTTGAAGGCATCACATTGCAAAACCTTGTAATTAACGGCAACCTGCTTCTTGACAAAGGCATCGGCGAAGGCGATGTTACGCTGAACAACGTAACCGTTAAGGGAATTACGACTGTCAAAGGCGGCGGAGCAAATAGTATTCACTTCAACAACTCTGTACTGGTTACAGTAGTGATCGACAAAGAGCTGGGAACCGTCAGAATCGTTGCTGAAGGCACTACAACCATTGACAAAGTAATCGTTAACTCACCTGCGACAATTGAAGAAGCAAACGTGACTTCGAGCGGCATCAAAGCGGTTGAATTGACGAACCTGCTTTCCAAAGACGATCTGGTGAAACTGATTGGTTCATTTGAAAGCCTGAAAATCGAAGGCGTACAGATCAAAGTGGACCTCGTTAGTGGAACAGTGGATTTGGTGAATGTCGTAGCTTCTGCGGAAGGGCTGACAGTAAACTTGGGCAAAGATGCCAAAATCGTTGAACTTGTGCTTGATGCTGTTGCTAAATTCACAGGAACCGGCAAAATCGATTCCGCAAAAATCAATGATGATGTCAAAGCAAAAACTTCGTTCGAAACAAAACCTGGAAAAGTTAACGGTGAAACACCGACAAACAACGCTAACTACCCTGTATATTCAGGTGGCGGCGGGAACGAGCCAGCTCCTGTTGCAGCGAAAATTGAGAATGTAAGTTTGAAAGTCGATAGCGATGGGTTGACTTTGCTATTCAGTATTGATCAAGCAATTGATCTTTCTCTATCAAATGCAGATGTCATAATTGAATATTTCGAAAAAGATGGAAATGACTTCAAGCCATTAATTAATACAAAAGATCCGGGTAAGCTGATTAAAAACAAAACTTGGTCTGGCTATTTATATAATATGAGCAGTACGGACCAACCAATAAAATACTCTAAGGGTACTAACCCAGGAAGCAAGACTTACCCTGACCAGATCCCAGCTAAGATTCTTTTGGGAACTAAGGTAAGTAGTGATTCGACATATATAAACTTCAATCCGGATAAGCCAGCAATTTATAAGGCTATAATTACGGTAAAAAATAATGCAGGCAAAGAAACTAAGGAGACAGTAAAGGTGACAGTAAACGATCCAAATGATGATACTGCGCCAACTATTAGTGGCGAAAGCTTGACCGTAGTAGACGGTGTATTACGACTTGATTTTACAATTGACAAGTCAATAGATTTTGATGTGACAGAGACCAATGTGGAGCTTCGCTACTTCTATCTCGATGAAGCTGGAGAGCCTGTAGCGATCACCAATAATAAACAAGAAGGTGCTCATCTTGTAAAGGATAAGAGCTGGGATGGTTACCTGTACGACAATGTGTCAGGCGTTAATTACTCCCAAGGAGATGCTAATAATCAGAAATATCATAACTTCATTCCAAATGGCGCCAAATTAGCTACTTTAGTGAAACCACAAGGTATGGATGGCAGCTATGTAGATATTACATTTAGTGAATCAATAAAATATGAAGTAGAAATTACAGTTACCGGCAACAACGGAAAAAAAGCTACTGCTACTGCTGTATTCCAACCGGCTGAGTAGTTAGCAACCTTCAAAGCCCAAACTAAATTCGTTTGGGCTTTTTTTTGCCAAAATAGTTAGTTTGGCGGTATTCGCTATTGTTGTGTGCATGACGTGCAAATGGGGCGGAGGGGCGCAAGGATTCTGGAAAAACGAAGTGGTCGCTTTTTGAAGCCGGAATTTTAACCTTTGGAGTTCTAATCACAAAAATCCAGCTTCAATGGCGATTGGAAGAACCTTGCGCGCCCGCAGCCCCCACGCATGCCGAAGAATCCTGCGCAACCACAGCCCCCAAGCACGCCGAAGACGCCCAACCTCAATCCATCTCATAAATCGTCCCAGACTTCCCGACGAACAGTTCGGCATACACCTTCTCCGCATAAGCATCGGTCATCCCCGATATATAGTCGGCAACAAACCGCGGCCAGCTCCAGTCCGCTTTGTGGCGCTCATAATTGTCCAGCCAGTCTGGCGGGATAATCAGCCGCCCATAGTGCGGATCAATGAAGCTTTCCCATAGACGGCGAATGCAAATTTCACTGCGCATCTGCAATCGCTGCACGCGAAAGTCGCGAATGAGTGTCACCCAAGCGAGCTTCTTCAAAATTTCCATCGTGCGCAGCAGGTCATAATCCTGTTGCCCATCCTTGACAAAGGTGACCTTCATCCAGCCTTTAACCGGATCATCGATAATGCCAACCCGGCCAGCAAATATGCTCACCCAACGAGCTTTCATCTCGCGCCGCGCGCGTGAGGTTTCCATATCGGATGCGGCGTAAACCTCTTCCCATTGTGCGTAATAGTCCTGCAGCACCTTCTTCACCATGGACGGCATATCGACCTGATCCCAGCCTACCTCGCTGTTGCCCTGATCGCTTTTGATCTCCTGTACCAAATGTTCAGCAAGCCGCGGATCTTCGAAAAAGGATCGGTCCATGCGAATTTTTCCAGCCCGGATGCCATCTTCAATATCGTGGGTGGAGTAGGCGATATCATCGCATAAATCCATCAGTTGTGTCTCCAGCGTACCACAGCCTGCGGGCATCTCCCATTGCTGCCTGATCTGTGCGATCGCGCCCCATTCCGTGCTGTACAACCCCTTCAGGCGATTGGGCTCATCCAGTGAAAACGGATATTTATTGATCGCGAGCAGCACAGCTGCCGTCAGATCGAGTCCGCTGCCGCTTCCAGCCCGCTTCTCCAGAAACATCAGGATGCGGAAGTTTTGGGCATTGCCTTCATAAGGCAGCCCACTGTGCGCAAGCAGCAGCTCATTTAACACTTCCTCGCCCTTATGGCCGAACGGCGGATGTCCCAAGTCATGCGCTAAAGCCGCGCACTCCACCACGGCAGGATCAAGCATCAGGCCAGGGTGCTTGTGGTCTGCCAGCCAGGGATAATGCCGGTTCAGTCTGCGGGCAACTTCACGGGCAATTTGCGAGACTTCCAGTGAATGCGTCAGTCGAGTGCGGTAATAGTCGCCTGTGCCGGCGCCGAACACTTGTGATTTGCCCTGCAGTCTTCGAAAAGCCGGGGATTGCAGCAAACGGGCATAGTCGCGTTCGTATTCTTCACGCTCTTCGCTAAAATGAACGTTTGCTTGTTCATCCAATCGCAGTTTTCGTAAATCCATATCGTTTCTCTCCTTTTACTAAAAAGTGCCTCAAGGCCGAATTTCTCATCTCTATATTCTAAAAGTTACATTTTACAATTAAGTCTCCGGCAATAGTCTCGTCATACAGGAGGAGCGGAATGTGCCGGGTGAGCTGCCGGTTACTTGCCGGAACACTTTATTAAAATGGCTCATGTTCACAAAGCCCAATTCAAGCGCGATTTCCTTGATCGTCTTGTGTGGATATTGCGCCAATTGCTGCTGGGATTGCGCTATTTTCAGCCTCGTCCAATACGCTTTCGTCGAGATGCCAAAGCGCTGCTGAAAGATCCGGCACAGATGCTGCCGGGACAAGCGCAATTCCTCGGCAAGCAGGGAAACGTTGGCTGGCTCGCTAATGTTTGTTCTGATCCACCTTGTCGCCGCGGCGGCAATGGCGTCCTGGGTATTGTCATAGCGCGGTGCTATAGCACGGCGTTTCCAGGCGATAAAAAATTCAATAGTGATGCGATAGAGGACGGTCGATAACTGCTGAAGGGCAAACGGATCGTCAGCATAGTCGAATAAGGCGGTCATTTCGCGCTGCAGAGCAGGCAAGGTTTGACCGTGAATGACCGCATAAGGTTCCTGTGTGGCCATCCCGTAATCCGCGCTTAACTGCTGAATCAGGTACCCGTTGAAAGCGACCCATGTCAGACCGCATGCTTCGCCCTGAAGCTTGTAATGATGGACAAGTTCGGGTTTCATAAAAAGCGCCGTCCCTGCGAGGATATCGATTTGTGTGTCATCGGTATGAAAAGTGCAGCTGCCCTGGTAGCAGTAAACGAACTGATGAAAGGGCAGGCAATTTTGCTGGTAGCTGCTGAAAAAACTCGTCAACTTCTGATCCCCTGCTTCAAGCGCCACCAGCGGGAGCGGGCCGCAATCAAACAGGGTAGAAAAATTGATATAGATCTGAATGCACCCCCTTCATCTGGTGGTTGGCGATCACTGAGTGCTGGCATTTGTCACTTTGAAAAACAAGTTGTGTTTGTGTAATAAGTGTATGCGATTCTAAGGCAGCTGGCAACGATACACGCACGGCTGCCCGGGTTCCATTTGGAACAGTTTGTTGCAATCGAATTATTTACACCTTTCACCCAATCGACCATAATCGAGTTGTATAGCTAACCAAATCAAAGGCTAAGGAGCGTGCGCAGATGACAGACCAGTTGAAAGAAGCGTATGAGACGGACGGATATATTATTTTGGAAAAGGTATTTTCAAAGGAAGAAGTGAAAGCGTTTAAAGCGGAGATTCGCCGGGTGATTGAGCAGTTGCAGGCGGAGGGCAAGGCAGAGGGATTCGAGTCGCACGGGGTGTACGTTGGGCTGGCACTGCAAAGCGAGATGTTCAGAGCGCTCGCGGCGGACCGGCGGGTTTCCGATGTGCTGCAGCATGTCGTCGGCAAGTCCATGCTGTTTCTGTCTGATAAGCTCGTCGCCAAGGATGCTGCCAAAGACTTTCCGTCTCCCTGGCATCAGGATTGGCCGTATTGGAAAGGGAGTCATAAAGTTTCAGTATGGATTGCACTGGATGATGCGACGCCGGAGAACGGCTGTCTCAAGATCATTCCAGGCACACACAAGACGGAAGTGGAGCATGCCGCGCATGCGAACAGCAAGGAAGGTTTCAGCAGCAGGCTGCCTGCGGAGTTGATTGATGAGAGCAAAAGCGTCTCCATTGCAGCGGAAGCCGGCAGTGTCGTTATTTTCCATGACCTTACGTTCCACTCTTCTCATCAAAATATATCTGGCAAAGACAGATGGGCGCTAATCAGCACATATAAAGAAACCGACCAACCTGACCCGGAATTCAGTTGGGCGAATCCGATTCCGCTGCCTGCTTATCAAGCCTAATAGAAAACACAAGGTTTATTCGGTGTTAATGAAATATAGTTTGCATTATCCCAGTCCCGGATTTGCTCAAATATCCGCTTAAATAGCCATTTTTGCCCTGTGAATTGCATTTTTTATATTCATTTAAGGTTTTTACAGGGCGACTCTGCTATATTGGATAGAGTGAATGGAACTTAAGGGGGCAGAGACAATGAAGGACAATGATCCTCAGAACAATCTGGATCAGAATCGCGAAGAAGCAAACGAACATCATGAAGATGCAAACACGCAGCAGACAAATTCATATGAAGTGCTGGAGAACAGCAGTGAGCAAGGCAGCAATGAGAGCGCTGTACCAGCCGGCGGAGCGACCAGCAAAGTCTGGATGGGCGTTTCACTCGTGCTGTTCGGGCTGTTGATTGTGATGGCGGTTTTCAATCCGTTCGGCAGTACAAGCGCTAGCGGCGGTACAGTTGCGACAGTGAACGGTGTTTCGATTTCGAAGGACAAGCTGTATGATGAACTTGTTTCTGTAGCGGGCGAGCAAGCGCTGGATGGCCTGATCATGAAAGAACTGATTGACCAGGAGTTTTCCAATGCGAAATTGACGATTGCCGATGAAGACATTGATAAGGAATACAACAACTTCAAAAGCGGTGCTGGCAGCGAAGAAGAGTTCCAAATGTATCTCATGCAAAGCGGGATGACAGAAGAGAGACTGCGCGGCGAAATGAGATTGCGGGTTCAGCTTGCCAAGCTGTTAGGACCGGACGTTACGGTAACGGATGAGGAAGTTTTGGACTTCTATCAGCAAAACCAGAGCAAGTGGGGCGCGCCGGAGATGGTTAAGGTGTCGCATATTCTGGTCGAAAACAAAGAAGAAGCGGATGCGATTCTAGCCGAATTGAAGAACGGGGCAGATTTCGCTAAGCTGGCAGCAGAGAAATCGATAGATCCAGGCTCCAAGGATAATGGCGGAGTGTATGATTTCTTCCCGCGCGGCACAATGGTGCCTGAATTTGAAGAAGCCGCCTTTGGGATGAAAAATGGTGAACTTAGCGATGTGGTTCCGACGGATTATGGTTTCCATATCATTAAGACGCTTGAGCATAAGGAAGCAGAAGTAAAGCTTGAAGACAAGAAAGAAGAAATTGTTGGACTGCTGACGCAGAACAAAGTTTTGAGCCTTGCTGGTTCTTGGTATCAAGGTGTGGAGGAGAAATCCGAAATCAATAATTCATTAAAACCAGTTGAGCCTGAGAAGGCAGAAGAAACGACGGAGACAACCGATCCTTCGGACACCGATGGAACGAATGGCAACGAGTCAACGAATGATGCCGCAGCAGGCAATGAGAAGACAGAGGAGCCAGCCAGCTAAGTCCGTTGAACGGATGGCCAGGCTGAACCCTTTTTGCAATAAATAACAGCTAACCCTATGCAGATGATGCATGGGGTTATTTTTTGCCCCAGTTTCGTGCCGTCAGGAAACCTATGGTATACTAGATAAAATAGAGAGAGCAGAGGGGTGCTCAGCGCGTGACAGCAATTTCTCAAAATATTGTAGTTATTTTGTATGTGTTAAACATCTTTTTGGCGGGCACGGTCATTTTTCTGGAACGACGCAATATTGCGGCGACATGGGCATGGTTGCTGGTTTTATTTTTTCTGCCAAGTGTGGGGTTTATTCTTTATTTGATTATCGGTCAAAATTTAAGCAGGCGTAAAATTTACAAGATCAAGCTGAGCCGGGTCAAAGAAATGCGGGACGTGCTGAACAATCAGTTCAAGCTGCTGGAAACGCGAAAAATTGAGTATAAAGACCCCGCTATCAACGCTTACCATGATATGATCTTCATGAATCTGGTGGGCAGCAATGCGCTGTTTACCCAAAATAACCAGGTAGAAATCTTCACAGAAGGCAACAGCAAATTTGATTCTTTAATGCAAGCAATTGAAGCGGCGGAAGAGCATATTCATTTGCTTTATTTTATTGTGCGCAATGACGCGCTTGGCAAACGGCTCGTCAACGCTTTGGCGAAAAAAGCGCGGGAGGGCGTAGAGGTGCGCTTTCTGTTCGACCATGTGGGGTCGCGTGCGCTGCCGGCGAGATTTTTCTCCGAACTTAAGAAAGCTGGCGGACAGTTCGCGGCATTCTTTCCTTCCCGAATTCCATTATTAAACTTGCGGCTTAATTATCGCAATCACCGTAAACTGGCCATTATCGATGGCAAATACGGATATATCGGCGGTTTTAATATTGGGGATGAATATTTGGGGCTGGCCAAGCGGTTTGGCGCATGGCGGGACACGCATCTGAAGCTGGAAGGGGGCGCGGTGCAGCAAATTCAAGTGCAGTTCATGCTGGACTGGAACATTGCTTCGTCCGTTCAAATTCCGTTTGAAATCCGTTATTTCCCCGAGCCGGAAAAAGAGGGAAAAGTGGGCATGCAGATTGTGGCCAGTGGTCCGGATTCCGAATGGGAGCAGATTAAAAACGGCTATTTGAAAATGATTTATGCGGCCAAAAGAAGCATCTATTTGCAAACCCCTTATTTTATACCGGATGATAGCTTGCTGACTGCTTTGAAGCTTGCTGCTGTATCCGGGGTAGATGTGAAGGTAATGATGCCGGTTAAGCCGGATCACAAGCTTGTGTACTGGGCTTCGGCTTCCTATCTGGGTGAATTACTGGCTAGTGGAGCTCGGGTATATTTGTACAGCGGCGGCTTTCTGCATGCGAAGACGATCGTCGTCGACGGCAGAATCGCGTCGGTCGGCACGGCCAATATGGATATTCGCAGCTTCAGGCTCAATTTCGAAATGAATGCCTTCATATATGACACTGAAACGGCGACCCGTCTGAAAAATATTTTTGTCAATGATCTGGATGTATGTGCGGAGCTGACGCTGGAAGTGTACCATAACCGATCGCTGCTGCTTAGACTGCGGGAATCGCTGGCGAGGCTGTTGTCACCGATTTTGTAGAGTGCAATTTCTTAGAATGCAGGCGGTGCGTTTATCATCTGCTGTTAGAGGGTAAGTTATAACTGATTCTTCCTGAATAGGGAAAGAGGAGGTTGAGTTGCGCATGGACAGTGGCAGCATAAGAAAAGTAGCAGCAATATTTGCATCGGAGGAAGCAGCAGTTCAAGCGATTGAAGCTTTGAAAGCGCACGGTTATGAGAGTGATGAAATCTCGATTGTAGCCAGGGATCAGGCGGATGTGGATTATGTATCAGGAGCTACCGGGACAAGAGCGGAGGAAGGTATGACTGCAGGTGTTGCGGCGGGCGGTATGCTGGGCGGGCTGACAGGATTAATAGCCAGCGCAGGAGCGCTTGCTATTCCCGGTATTGGGCCAATCATCGCCGCGGGGCCGATTGTGGCGGCTGTGACCGGAGCGCTTGCTGGCGCAGGTGCAGGGGGGCTGATCGGCGGATTGGTCGGCTTGGGGATCGCAGAAGATCAGGCGAGCGTGTACCAAGAGCAAGTTAAAGCAGGGCATATTCTGGTGCTGGTCGATGCCGAAGATGGCAGGCATGAGCAGATCTATGACATTTTTCGCGCTCATAATGCCATCACGAAAAAATAGGGATTTCGCTTATCGAAGATAACCGAAATCCCTATCCTTTCACTTGTTGACTATTCAATTGTCTACTGCAACTCCAATCTTTAGGGTGACATGCGTCGGTCTGACAACTTTCGCAAAATCCGCTCATATTTTTTTAAGTACTGAACATTCTAGCTTCGACGGCTTGACTGAGTCGGGTCCCCACATGCCTTATCTTGCTCCGCGCCTGATCATCCCGTTTTTGTTAGATCATGCTCCGGCATGCTTCGCTAACCTACTTCATTGGACTATCTCCTCTCTGTTAAGCTTACGTAAATCATACTCTAATCATAGAATATTGTAAATATTCAGAAAAATCTGTTTTCTGGGCATTTAGCTCATATTTATGAGGTTTATTGGCGTTTCCTCTTATTTCCTCGGAAATGCTTTCATTATTGTAATCAAACAAAAATCGAGAGGTCAGGCTAAGGACAAGGAGCGCGGGCAACACGATTATTTAAGCAAACCGGCTTTTTTGGTGGAAGCATCGTAGGTAATTTTGGCACCAAACAACTCAGCGATCTTGCGCAGTTCAAGATAGGTGCGCCCCTCAATCAGGTAGCCATTAACCTCGTCCTTGCTGCCCGTTGTCTGGTCTGTTACTTCAACTTTAACTTTCGTCTGGTTCATAGCTGGTTCCTCCTGCAGATTATATTGTCTGATCAGCGGAATGAAATGCTGCTGGGCCGCAAGCACCGTATTGCCGCCGAAAAACTGCGTTCCCGGACAGCTTTTGACCGATGCACCACTGCGTCTGCTACCGGTTCGCAGATCATAGATACAGTTGCCCCCGGCATCCCACCAGGCATGGTATACAATGCTTTCCGTTGTAATCGGCAGCTTGAACTTGTCGCAGAGAGCGGCATTCAGAAACAGAATCGTCTGCTTATGCTCCTCTGACATCGTATCTCCGCCCGCGTCAAAATTTCCAATGTGCTCAATGCATATGCCGTGGGCATTTGCCCCTTTGATGCCGGCAGGGGCGGTGTTGAACGGCCTTCCGTGGCTGTAGGCGATGGACCCGTCCGGAAAGGTCGTCAGGTGCTGGGCAATGTCGGACCAGCCATTCGTTTTCATATGGAAGTTCCGCATGCCTTCCAGCACAGCGGTATGATTGTATGGCGAGCAATTGGCATAGCTTGGCTTCCAGGTGTGGTGGTTTTGAATTTGTTTGATCGTGCGCGTGACTCGTTGAGTGGCCAGCCATTCCTTGAACTGCTGCCTGGATTTGAAAATCGTAAAATGCGTCGAATTATTGTTCATGTTATCACCTATATTGTACCGCCTCAGTTGAGGCGAGGATTTTTTTGTTTGTCAGCGGGAGTTCTCAGCGTGAATTGTTGTCAGTCCGTACTTGTCCGAGCAGAGTGGTAGGGAAGAGCAGGTATGCTTGTTTGGCTTAGGATTGTTTACCGGACCGAGTGTCATCATCGTTTTCGTTCACCTGATTTTTCATTGTGGCAATAATTTTGGCGAGGAAGCGGGGGAGCTTGACGCCCATTTCGTTCCCGTTCTCAACAATGCTGACTAGTTCAATAACGCAAAAAGCTCCGGACAAGCCGTCAGCGACAGCGCCGCTGCTGTCCAGGACAGCGATTTCTACCAGGTAAACAGCTCCGATCAGGAGCATCGTATAAATTTTTTTGAACAGGCCCTTGTAGCCGCGGGCGCTCTTCAAGCCTTCATTATACAGCGCAGTAATCAGGCCGGTGATAAAATCCGCCAGCATGAGCAGCAACAATGCGACAAAAGCGACCCCAAACAAACCCGTCAAAAATGAAAACACGCCAATAAAGAACCCGATGATGGTTTTAATAATCAGATCAAGTCGTTCCATAAGTGTGACACCTCCTTTGCAATGTAGTAGGGCAGGGGAGACCCCTGAGTTGGCGTTCGTAATGAATGTTCATATCCAGCATCCAATCGGTAAAGGAATGCACCTCTGCACGTAAAAACGGCGCCAGAAGCTGGCGCCGTTGTTGCAGTGCTTGGTGGTGGATGGGATTGTAGGGGGCTCATTCTGAAAGCTAGGTGGCCAATCGGACGTAACAGTTCAATCACTACGAATGCATCAGGGGAATTTTGTCTACAACAATTCCATTACTAATAAAAGGCGGACATTTCAGTAATCGCAACTGCACCAATAAGCAGGATAGTACAAGACTTTTTAAACAATCCTTTGTGTTCTTCAATCCTTCGCCTAAATAAATTTCAGCCATCAATCCAGTATGATCTATAAGCATAAGGATTAATAAGCTAACAAACAATACCGAAAATACCTGTTTGTATAGAAAAGAAATCAGCTTTGCTCCAACAGCTTATTTAATTATAATTCTACTCTTTCTATGCTTGATCTGCTAACTATTATAATGTCGAATAGACACGCGCTGAACATAGACACCATTAAGGTTCCAAGTTGGCGGCCGAGCAAGCGGTTGGTCGTAGGTGAAGGTTAAGTTAATAATTAACTCATTACCTGAATCAATCGCTCTTGTGGTTAGTCTAATACTTTCAAAATCATCTAGGACATACTCTAGTTGACGGAGCTGCACACCAGCAGTCCCCGGATAGGGTGTATAGGTTCCAGCATTAGCCCGAATAATATAATGTCTAGGGGGCATCCCCGAAACAAAAAGTGGGGTGCGATTCAATGTTACATCTATATCCCACGAGCCAGACGCTTTAATAGGAAGAGCATGAGATTCCTTCAAAAACGTAGCGCTCCAGACTACTTCTTTCGTCCCGGTAGGGTCATTAACTAATGAGAAGTCATTATTAGCAGCATTGATATAGTCTTTAATGGCAATACTTGTTTCTCCCGCATAAGTACCGTCTAGCCCAAATATCGATGTCCCTGCTTTTATGTTACTTGGAATAAAATTTGGATCAAATATCCGAAAACTTGTATTATTATTTACAATACCAATCTCTGGTTGTTTAGCGATTAAGTATTCATCAGATACATTTTCAGGATTGGCATCCACGGTTGAATTTTGCAGATTAGTTACAGTACCCGTTTGCTGTCCATCATCATTTGTAAATGTCTTACCTTGTAGGACTTCGTGCGGTTGTGCGTTACCCACACCTATAGAAATGTTTTTAATATTACTTGACATTGTCTGAAACGAATCTGTTGCGGATGTTGATACACCCTTGTCAGTAATCGCATTCGCAATCAACTCTTTACCATTAGATACCTCAGCAAAATACTCACCTAATTCACCAGAAATAGATGAAGTCATCACTCTGTTGCCTAATCCTGATCTTGCTATAGCCACAAAAAGCCCATTACCATAGCAAACAGACTGCCAAGCATTATCAGCAGAGCTATTTCTTAATGTCCAATTTATGCCATCAGGAGAAGTCATGACACGCTTACCTGAAAATGAGTCTGTTAAATTTGTACTCGCCACAGCCACGAATAATCCATTACCATAGCAAACAGAATACCAAGAATTATTAGTAGCGCTTGTTCTTAATGTCCAATATATTCCATCTGAAGAAATCATAATTCCACTTGTAGTTCCTGTCGCCACAGCCACAAAAAGTCCATTACCATAGCAAACTGAGATCCAATTATTATTAGAAGGACTCGTCCTTAATGTCCAATTGATCCCATCAGGAGAGGTCATCACTCTGTTTTCTGTTCCGGATAATGCCACAGCCACAAAAAGTCCATTACCATAGCAAACAGAAGTCCAAGAATTATTAGCAGCACTCGTCCTTAATGTCCAATTAATCCCATCAGGAGAAGTCATGATACGATTACCTGAATTTGAGTCTGCAACCGCTAGATATAAACCATTGCCATAGCAAACACAACTCCAACGTTCATCAGCAGCGCTGTTTCTTATCGTCCAATTGATCCCATCAGGAGAAGTCATCACTCTGTTTCCTGTTCCTGAATGCGCTATAGCAACGAATAAACCATTACCATAGCAAACAGATCGCCAATTGTTATCAGCAGCGCTGTTTCTTATCGTCCAACTGATCCCATCAGGAGAGGTCATCACTCTGTTTCCTGTTCCCGATAATGCCACAGCCACAAAAAGTCCATTACCATAGCAAACAGATCGCCAATTGTTATCAGCAGCACTGTTTCTTATCGTCCATTCTACACCAGGAAGTTCGGCTTCCTCACCTCCTTCACCCTGTAAGATAAAAGTCGAAGAATAGTAAACTGCGGTATACACACCATCTGCTTCGAGTTTAGCAGTTTTTCCATTCGGTCTGAGTAAAGGTGATTCTGTCGCTGAATTTATTGTTATTCTGGGGTTAATCCCACTGGTTACATGTGCTTTGAAAGATATCCGCATGCCATCAACCAATGATGTAATTTTTGAATTTGAAGCTACATAGGCTGTACTAGTCCCTTCAGTAGTACCAAGCCAAATAGTATGGGATACGTTATCCGTAATATGTTCGTCAAGGTTATCTTGAACAATAGCAGACGATCCTGCTTCTTCAGCGCCTAAATCACTAGCAACAAGTATCACATCTCCAGTCTTACCTGCTACAGACTTAACAGGTGAAACTTCATCCACATACTTCTTATTCGCAACATCTTTGTCTGCAACAGGAACTTCTGCTTTTATCCTACCCCCAGCATCCCTTTTAACAACTGTATTACTAGAAGCATTTACATCTGAATTCAATGTCAATACAACGCTATCTGATGGGTCAGAAATGGCTATATCACTATTAACAGAAGTCACACTCACGACTGTGCCAGCTCCAGTACCATCCAGTCCTTTTGCTGCAATGAGTTGCCATTTCGTTGCATCAGTACCAGGTGTAATACCTGGTACTGTGTCGAGTGCCATGTACGACGATCCTGACAATGTGACAATGTTATTAGGACTATAAGTAGTGGAAGAATTGTATTCTCCCAAACCTTTAGTTTCGTCTGCCACACTTTGTGCATTCTCAGCAGCATTATTAGCGTTGTCAGCGGCTAATTTTGCGTTGTCTCTAGCTAATTCAGTTGTAGCCACAATATCTGTGACACTGATTAGCTTTACCCAATAAGCTGTATTGGATAATGGCTGATTTGTATTTGAATCAGAATTGCTTTGATAAACATTTTGAAAGACACTGTCGGTTACGATGTCTCCATATCTATAGTCAACTGTTGGAGAGAACATACCTTTCCAATCATAGCCGGCGATTTTAACCCAGTAATTTGTATCATTCGGCAAATTCCCTGTGCCAGATTGAATGCACATATAAGTTGAACCTAAATATCCTACAATATTTCGTTTTACATAACCTATAGCCTCATCAAAGACACCCTTCCAAACCAGAGATTCACCGACATTTTGTGCAAAGTTTCCTTGCTCCTTTGAATAATCTCCTTGTTCTTCAGCATATTGTCCTTTTTCCAACGCAAATTCACCTTGTGTTTTTGCGTAGTCCCCTTGTGTTTTAGCGTATTCTCCCTGATCTTTTGCATAGTCCCCTTGTTCAATGGCATATTCAGCAGCCGCATTAGCACTTTCAACAGAAGCTTGAACACCGATTATCTTTTGCCAGTGCAGAGAACTTTCTAATGAATGATTAAGATTGTTATTAGATATGCTGTGGTAAATATTTTGGTTCTGAGCATCGACAACTGAATCTCCATATTGATAAGCAGTTGAGGGGGAATAAGTCCCCATCCAACGGTATCCAGTGATTTTAGCCCAGTAGACAATATCATCTGGCGAATTTCCAGTTGTATCTTGAATGCACATAAAGGTTGATCCTTGATAGGAAACAATGTTTCGAATTACATATAAAGTAGATGAACTATAATTTCCTTTATGAATTATAGATTTAGCAACTTCCTTGGCGAAGTCGCCTTGTGTATTAGCGAATTCACCCTGTGATTTCGCATAATTACCTTGCTCTTCTGCAAATTCCCCTTGTGTATTAGCATACTCCGCAGCCTCATATGCACTATCTATCGCAGTTTGCGCATCGATTAGGATTCGCCATTTGGCAGCATCCGTCAAATTATTTCCAGTGTTGTTATTCACCAGAGAATAATACATACTGTTGTTGCCTTCATTGCTTACAATATCACCAGAAAAATAAGCAGTAGTCGGATTATAGACTCCTCTGATTTTAAATCCTGAAATCCTAACCCAATGATATTCGTTTGTAGGAATCAAGTTTGTATTTTCTAATGATAAGTAAGAAGCGCCCTGATAGGTGACAATATTGTATTTATCATATTTATCAGCCGAATTGTATTCACCGATGTAATGAAATTTAGCAATATCATTTAGGAAGTCTCCCAGTGTTTCGCCGATTACACCGTCTGTTTCTTTTGTATAAATTCTTTCAACTGGAATCAATACTACACCTCTGCCAGTGTAAGTGAAAGACAGTGTCTTCCCATTTACTGATGGGTGAAAGCGGACGAACCCAATTGTATAATTCACTTTATACTCAAATTCGCCAATATCATCATGCTCAACCTCGTAATAAAGCTGGTTAGAATCAAGATCGTGAATTTGGACTTTATCGATGGGATTTGGAATTTCTTCCAAAAGAACAATGTTCTTCACAATTTTATAAGGGTAATTGACAAAAGGCCTAAAAGGATCATTGGAAGTTCCGCTTCTTAATTGGTAAATAAGCGGATCTTTAAACTCAAAATTAGACATTGTTATAGCTCCTTTAGATATATTATAAATAGGAAAAAGCCCTCTATTGAGAAGGCTTGACTAAAGATTAATATGGGAAATTCAGGCTGTCGCCTTAGTCTAAACTTACATAGTTGCTTTTCTGACGACTACTTTTTCATTTGTAGTTCTTTAAGTTCCTGTTCCATTTCTGCAATTTTCAGTTCTAGTGACTTGATAGTCTCTTTATACTCTATTATAGTTTGTAAATCGTTTTTGTACATATCAGTATCTTTATAGTAGATAGGTTTCTCATTGACGATTTCAACAATATCGAGCATTTCAATTTTTTTCTCTATGCTAGCTAGCTCTTCTTTAACAGCTTTTAAATAACTTTTATTATTTTTGATGGATTCGATTAGAGTGTTTATCCTATTTATTTTTGAATCATTTTTAATCTTTTCTTCTTCCTTCTTATTGGCTTCGTTAGCCACTTTGTTTGCTTCTGCCTGTAATTGTTCCGCTTCCTCGGCTCCTTTTCGAGCGTTTTCATCGATCTTCGCTAAATCATTTGTTACAAGTTCAATCTTCCCATCTTTCACACTGATAATTTTACCTTCAATTGCATCTGTAATTGCTCTTACCGGCAAGTAAGATGCTCCATTAATAACGATAGCATCTTTATCTACCAGCTTTCCGTCTATAGTGACAATCATGGTCGCTTGGACTTTTTTACCTATAAGTTTACTCTTTATTTCCGCGGCAGATACAGAAATTCCTGTGAATATCATAGCACCAACTACAATGCCAGATATAAACTTCTTCAACGAACCCACCCCTCAAAATAATTATTTCTTTGTTTTCCTCGGCATTTCACATGTTTTCAATTTTAAATCCGAAGCGCTTGAGGATAATATTTGATTAACTACAGAGTTAGGCAAGGTTATTTAGTAAATCCATAGAGTTTGTCAAGTTCTTTTTCAAGTTCAGCAATTTCTTTATCTAATTGTTCAATACGAGCTTTTTTGTCTGCTAAAGATTTGAGGTCATTTTGGTACTCTTGTGTGTCTTTGTAGCGAAACAAATTCCCTTCCATATCCATGAATTCTTTATCTTCATCTATTCTATATTTAATACCACCTTCTAAAGACTCTACTTCAAATTTTAAATTGTCACGTTCCACTCTCTTTTTAGAAACATTCTCTTCAGCATTTTCTAATTCTTTTGTTCTAGCTCCGTTTTTTGGTTTGTTTGTATTGCTTTCATCTTTTGTCACAACACTAATCCTCCCATCCTTGATGCTTTCAACCTTTCCTCCAACAGCATTTGTAAATGCTCTGACAGGTAGATAAGAAGCACCATCGATTACAATGGCGGTTCCACTTACCAGTTTACCATTCACACTTACGGTCATTTCAGATTGAACCTTTTTTCCTACGAAACTGTTTTTGATTTCAGCAGCTGACACTGAAATTCCCAAAGATACAACTGCACCACATATCACACCAACAACAAACTTTTTCATTAGTACCTCCTGGTAATAGATTAAAATACTGTTCTATTATACCATGATTGGAATTTAATTATGGCCTGTTTTCCAAAACTCTTACACGATTACTAACACTAATTAATGATGTATTAAGATCATTCACTCTGTTTGTTAAAGTTGTATTCGAACTTTTTAATTGATTTAATTCATATGCAAGTGATATACCACCAGCACTCAAATGACCCCAACTAGGAACACTAACCTCGCCATTCATTGGAATTCTATTAGCAGTAATCCACACACCCTGACCAGAACCATTGGAAATCATAAGTCCTGCCCCGTCAACGTGAGTGATGTTAGATTGTGTTCCACCGCTAGTAAATGTTAGATACGGTGTATTGTTTGCTCCTGGTGCGGCTGTCATGACAATATGACTATTTGCAGAACTATAAACACCAAATGAATTGTAGGTATTACTGATTTCTGCTCTTGGGTATCCAAACTGATTAGTAGATATATAAGAACCGTAAATACTCCCACCATAGATTATTCCACCATTAATGCTCCCCCCACTAATATAACTACCACTTAGTACTCCACCTGTAATTGTCCCATTAGCCGTAATATTCCCGCTAAATGTCCCGCCAGTTGCATTGATGGTGCCTGTTACAACAGAATTGGTCGCTTTCAAATATCCTTGGGGCGAAACGGAAAAGGGGGCGCTGTTGAAATTGCTGCTGCCCAAATAGATGCCCTGATCATCTGCAGTGAACATGGAGTTGCCGCTCCCAATTCTCACCTTGCCTGAAAATACTGCGTTGCCTTGTGCATCCAGAGAAATTTGGTCAGACCAGTTTGGATTAGCGGTTGTGCCCGTGTTTCGCTGAATGCGGAATCCGTCGGTGGCATTCATCATCAACCGGTTTTTGAGGTCGGTTTTTGTTATAACCAAGTCCATATCCGTAACTGTCATGCCATTGCCGTCAATCGAAACCGTTCCCGCATCGTTCTGGATGGTCAAATTCGCGCCAGCGATGACAACACCGAATAATCGTTCGGCCACAACGCCTTGATAGGTCAAGGCGTTCTTATAGGTGTTCCCGCCATCACTAGTGATGGAAATCGTACTGTTCACAGCTCTGAGAAACTTCATCGGATCAGTAGGGGAGCTAATCGTTAAGCCGCGCGAATTCAGTTCATATTGCAGGGCGCTGCCGCCTACAATGGCATTTCTGTTAGCACTCCATTCGTTATTTAGAATGTGGTTAATTTCCGTATGATTGCTTTCGGATAAATCCCATTTAAAGCGCGACATATCGACTTGGCTGCTGGTACTGACGCTGCGAGAAAGCAAGTCTTTTATTTTCAAAAAACCCGACTTGATATCCTTGGTGTTGGCGATGGTCAAGTTCAAACTGTTGCCTGAAATATCATGGTCAATCACAATAATTTTGGCTTTAATATCAATGTGAAACTTGGGATAACGAATGGTTACTACTGAACCGAGTTTCAATCGACCTTTATCATAGGTCACATTTAAGGCATTCAGAAAATCAACACTTGAAATCTCATAAGAAACATTCGGCTGGCTCCAAAGCAGCAAATTTTCTTTTCCCTGCGCATAAAGTGCCTCAGCTTCAAAATAGTTTGTGTCCTGCCACACTTTTTCTTTAATAAACTGATTGCGTTCCTTAATTTGATCAGCTGTAAAATTGGACTCGATGGCCAGTGTTGTCTTCAGTGTATTAATTTGAGTGTCGATAAATGAAATGCTTGTTAAAACCGCGTTGATTTGGCTAATTTGATGATCGATTTCTGCATGCTTATTGGCAATTGAGCCATTAATCGTATCCAAGCTTCCGTTTGTACCAATCAGCACATCTTTCTGATCCAATAATTTTTGCAAATCTGTTTTTAAGTTCGTGAGCAAATTTTGTTGTTGAAGCAACGTTTCACGCATAGAAGTACGCTGTGCAAGCATATTTGTAAATTCACTCGTCTTCGAGGCCACAAGCCGGTTGTATGAAATGATGGCCTGGCATAACTCATCTGATATATAGTGACTATGGCTGGTTACATTCCCGTGCTCATCCTGTGCAAAAGGGTGCATATAGAAATCAAATGATTCCAAGTAGTCCGTTCCCCCAGGATTCATCGCGTTTATTGACAGATTATCTTTGCCATAAACAAATAGACGAGTAATAACCTCGTCGAATTTCTCAACCTCTTTAAGTGATTTTAAATACTTGCCATTCTCAATGGTCAGACCGTGATCCATTCCGTAATTACTGTCCAGATAGATGGATAATCGTTTATTAACGGTATCGATGACAGGAATGTAGGAGCCATAGGCTTCGATGGCTTGAAACACAAATTCCAGCAAGTTTTTCTCGGATTCATCAAAGGTGCGATGCTTGTGAGTGGGTGTAAATAAGGAACTGTCTACATAATCAATTGTCCAATCTGTTTTGCTTAGCAGCGTTTGATTTAAGACGCCGTTGGAACCAACTGGATCATATAAAGGAAGAACACCGGTGAATCTTCGTATCAACTTGTTTCGCCATTCGTAATGCAACTGGTAACATAATACAACGAGCATCTCGCTTCCGTCCTCTGATGCTGTATTCTCAGGATTGGCAATGACAAAATAGTCTTTCACTTCATTTCTAAATTCGTATCTTATTAAGTAATCGCCACGAATCTGATCAATGATGGGATTACGAATTTGCTCGCCTTCAGTCGTGGCCAATTGATAGGATACCGCGAACTGTAGCTCATTAATACCGCCATAATTTTCAATCAGTTTAATATTTTTGATCGCATGCAATTCGGCAATCGTTTGACGATTTGGCTTGCACAAATAAAAGCGGTATTGATGGATCGCTGAATTTTCCAATTGAATGTTCGTACCCATGGATGGTGTTCACCCCCTTACTGTGATAAAAATTTATACCGATAGGCAATAGACAATTTGCATTTTCCGCTTACTTCCAGTCTGTTCTTACCGTAAGGCAGCTTCAAGTAATAACCACTGAAGTCATCATACCTGTACGTATTCATTAAGGAAGTACGAATGTAACGGTGTTGACAGTCAACGTAGAGCTCCTCCATGTTGTCAATATTAGTAAAAGAAAAAACTTGACCGCCATCATGCAAGTTGCGTATGGAAATATCTCCTGCTCCAAATTTCTGAATCTGTAAGACGGGATAGAGAGGGGCATCTCCAACATTGACGGTCTCGATAATAGTGGCCTGATTATTTGATTTAACTTCATAGATTTCTTTACGTTCCTGACTTCTTGCGTAGCAATCAATATTGATAAATTCAATTTGAATATACCCCTCATTGGAACTTGTTGTGTGAAGTGTGGGGGAGCCTGTATGCATTAAGAAATAAACCCTGTTAATGTCATCAGTAGTATAGAACTCGTTAAACTTACCATTATTCAGCCAGCGCGATACACTGCTTTTTAACTCGCTTGTCCACTTCCCATCCAGCGGCGCCAATTGCAGCGAAATGCGAAATGGTTGTGTTTTGGTCGAATAATAATAGGGTGTATCATTGTTGGGAATTAGCTCAAAATTTAACTCGCGGTCAGCAAAGAATGGACGTTCTTTGAGACCAGTGGAGGTACTAATGAGACAAACCCCCATGTCGCTGCTTTTCATACCATCGTATTGAAAATGCATTTCATGAAATGACAAATGGAATCACCAACCTTTCCTATCTCATTGCAAACCCTAATGTTTTGAATTTTCTGTCCATTTTGGTCAGAAGGGTATCAAAGTCTGCCTCTTTTTCAATTTTGTCGATATGAATGTTAACCTGCATATGCTGATCAGACCTTATGGTGTCATTTGAACCTTTATTATTAAAGAAAGAACCCGGCGAGAAGGGGTTTAATTTGCTGACCATCCGATCCACCATATGAAACAAACTTAACGTATGCTTTGTCTGATCTTTGTTTAGTACCAATTCCTTTTTATCTAGCCATGCCAATCCTTCCGAGTCCCCTGTATAACCGCCTGTATCAAAAGTTTTAACAAGAGAGGCGGAACCTGGCAGCAAATAGTTTTTTTGCGGGGTAGAGTTGTTTGAATGACTAGGCTTTGGAGATTGGTTGCCATTCAGAAGCTCTTTGTCTCGGCCAAACGAATATAGCAAGTTATTGGTCATATCGAGACCTGTTAATTCAGATTGGCTCTTTAAATAGTCAAAAAAGGTTTCGTATTCTTTTTTCAATTCGGCAAGTTTACGATTGACCGTCTCCTGATCTTTGCTCATTAATTCCTGCTTCATTAAATAGAAGCTTTCTTCGTTTGTAAGTCGAATTTCATAAGAAGTTTTTATTGCATTCTCTTGATCCGTTAATGATTGCAAATTGTTTTTATTCGTTGTATTTTCAGCTTCTTTCGCAGTATTAACTTCTTCTTCTTTGTTTTTGATCAAGTCCTGCAATGATTGTTTTCGAAGATCAACGGTTCGTTTATGTTTAAATTCTTCAATTTCCTCAATTTTTTTAAGCAGTTGTTCTTCCAGTTCACGTTTCTTTGCCTGCGCTTCAATGGAGTCATCCATTGATAGTTCCGCTATTTTATTCTCGAGAGTTAGCTGTTCTTGCTGTCTCTTCCCAAGTTCTTTATTATAGCCATCTTCATCTTCTTGTCGATCAATGCCTTGAATAATATGTTCTATTACTTCTTTATATTTTTGCAATTCATTGTCAAGATTATCAATCACATTTTGGTGGCGCTTGTTCTCGGCTTCTTTTAAAGTATCTATTGCCTTTAATTTCATATCGCGCTCTTTTTCGAGCATTTTTTTATGATTTTCAATGATTTTATCTGCTTGACGTTCGCGCTCATTCAACTCGTCATTTCGGATTTTAGCTATTTTTGATTGATATTGTTTCTCCTGCTCAAGCAGATCATTTAGTTTCGCGTGCACACGGGCACGCTCCTCATCAGTCAGGTCTAAGGCAGCCTTTCTTTGAAGTTCGGCAATTTGTACTTGAAGTTTCTTTCTGGCAACCAGGCTTTCCTGCAAAATCACTTCCGTAAGCTGTTTTGCTTGTTTTTGTTCCTCTTCTGTTGAGCCAAGTAACGAAATTTGGAATTCCAATTCGCTAATTTTCTCGTTGAAGCCAGCTGTCACCGCTTCCGCTTCTGATTTTCCACGCAGTCGGGCAGAAGTGATGATTTCGGAGTAATTATCTTTATAATAGTCCTGCAATTGTTCCCGTTTAGTTTCGGATCGCATTTTATCTTCAGGAGATAATGGTGTAGCCAATTTTCGATCCAATTCCGTGATTTGCCTTTTATAAGTATTGCTTGCTTGATCTCGCGCTTTTGATATCTTTGCTTCAATTTGTCTGGCTTTGTCTTTGTCTTCTTTTGAATCACCGAGCAAGCTCATTTCGTATTGAAGACGCTCTATTTTTTTTTGATAGCCAAAAGCTACTGCTTCCGCTTGTGACTTTCCGAGTGCTTCTGCCTCAAGAATGACATCCTTATTCGTGTTGTTATAAGCTTCCTGATAAGAGGGCAGTGCTATTTGTGCAGCACTTTTTGTTTCAGCTGAGGCATTGGGGTCATTGATAATTTTTTTGAGCTTGTTCATTTCTACTAAAATTTTATTTCGTTCCGCTTTTAAACTTCTAAGTGTCTCTTCTCCGTATTGAACGATTTTTTTCTTATCCTCAAGACTGTTGATTTCTCCAAGCAATGATACTTTCCTGCTCGTTGTGCTTCTGCTTACTGATCCCTCATCCTGAATTTGTTGAAGAGCGGTGGACATTGCTGCCGAAATGTCTGTAACAGCCTGGCTCAAGTCAGCCTTTGTCTTATTTATGCTCTCGCTTAACTCCATGTACCGTTTTACAAATTGTTCAATCTCTTCAATCGAGTGACCCAACCGTGAACTATTGCTCTCTTTACTAAGCGAAACCAACTTATCTTCAGCTTTATCAATGACTTGACCTGAGGTATCGATCAAACCTAATTTTGTTAGTTTTGTAGCAATGGTTTTTTGCTCGGATACTTGTACCTGGTGAAGCTTGTGCAGTGCCTTAGTTAGTTTCTCATAGTATCCCAGGCGCGTTGAAAGAAGCGAATGATAGGTTCTCCCTTTTTTCTGGGCTTCATCGATATTGCGTTGATTTTCGTCTAGCAATTGATTAAAACGTTTGATATCTTCCTCAGCACGGATTATTTTAATATTTGGTTCGTATTGGGGTGGTGGAGCAGCTTTATTAGAAGAAGAGCCACCGCTGGCATTTCCTTTGTTTCCTGAACGACCTCCGGTGCTAACCTGAAATACGATGGGCTTATCTAAAACCTTCAATCTTGCTTGTAATTCATCCATCCTTTCTTTGGCCTGTTTGTAGGCTTCTTCATCATTGTCGTTCCACAGCATGGATAGATCAACATTATAAAATGACAGCTTATTATAATACTCATAATACATTTTCCGTCTTGCCTCGAGCGATTCCCACAATTCAGTTTGTTCTTCAATCAGCCTTTGGGTGTTCTCATGTGCGAGTATACGCTCAGCATTAGCAACTTGCTCGAGAATTTTGCCTTTATCCAGCGTGAGGTCGTTTGTTTCCGCGATATATGCAGCAACTTTGGGGTGGGCTTTTATTAATTCATGCAATGTGCTGGCTGACAAAGCTTCACCTTTTTGCAAAGTCTGATAGGCGGATTCTAATGAGCTCATTGTAGATGTCACATTTTTGGTCTGCTCATCTAACTCTGCTAATCGATCTGTAAAGATTTGTGCTTCGAGCGCAGCATAATTCGTTTGTTCAGCATATTTTCCAAGTTTATTTTGCTGCATTAGAGTATCGATGGCCGCCAGTTGGGTTTTTGTTAGTACGATGCTTTTCGGCAGCTTTTCTCTAAACATTTTTTCAATATCCTCAATTGAACTTATATCTGCGGAGTTGATAACTTCAAAATAATCCTCTAAGTCTTTCGAATTCAGATTTAGTCCATTAGCGGCGTCCAAAGATGCTAAAGAATCGAATAAAACGCGAGTCAATGGCGCAATTTTACCGCCCTGAACTTCCAAAACATCCAAATAGTTCTGGAATTCACCGCTAATGCCTTGGGAGGCTGAGGCTATAGAGTCCGTTAATTTATTATTGGCTTCATTATATTTGTCCAATAGTTGATTTATTTGCGTAGATAGTTCCTCACCGAACGATTGCAAGCCTTGTTGATGTTCAGGGTCGTATGGATTGAGTTGGGCTAAATGGGACCCTATATCATAATTTTTCCCTAGAATCATTTGCCCGCTATCTCTTTGTTTAATAAAATTATCGTAAGCGTCTCTAGCTGCATTCAATTTCTCTTCAAGTTGATCGACCTTGGTGGTCTCTTTGTCGATTTTTGATCTCTGCGAAGATTCATTGCTTCGAAATTCACTTGAAAATTTTTCTCTTTGCAGTCGGAGTTCTTCTTGCGTTAGAGCAATTTTTTCTTTAATGCGCTGGGAGTTTACTTCATAAGCGTAGTTCTCATCCTCAAGAGAAGTGAGGCTGATGTCGTATTGAGATTGTAGTTCGCTTTCTATATTGGCAAGCTTAATTTTCTCTTCAGTGGTCAAGGCAACAGAGTTTCCGAGCTTGTCAGTTTTATTCGCCAAAGCTTCGTATTGCTGGGCTAATTGTTGCAAACGTTGCTCATTATTAATTTTCTCTGAAAAATTGGTAAGGGTTTCTGCCGATTCATCAATTTTTTTATTGTTATTCCCCAGTTTATTCATTAAAAATTCAATTGCGTATCCAATTCCCATAAACAGAAGGCCAATTCCTGTTGATGCTAATAAGCCAGATACAGAGGCTTTTAAAGCTATTAATCCTTTCCTTAGGCCTGTAGCAGCAATTGTAACCGCCTTCATGGAGGCCTTGGCAACTCCCTTTGAACGAACTAAGTCGAAAAAAGCTTTAGTAGTAGTAACAATGGTGATGGTTAATTTTCGAAAAGAGTCATTGTTTTTATATAATATTGATCCAACAATAAAAAATAAAGACGGCAGTAAGTCCACTTTATCAATCAACCAGGCGAGACCACTCGTTAAACTGGTAATCACACTCATTAAATTAATTAACGCATTGTTTAACACCGCATCGCCCATTGCCATAACCAGACTCTGCCACTGCAGCTTCATTACTTCAACACGGCCTTCAAAAGACTGCATGTAATCAGCATTAGATTGCATAGCTGATCCATGAGAATACATAGCTGTTGACGTTGCTTCCAGAGAGGTCTCATAATTGCCCATTAGTGAAATAAAACTGGACAAATGCTCACTGCCCGCAATATCCATTGCCATACTTTGTTGTTTGGCAGAGGAAAGGGTACGCCATTTGGTACCTAATTCGTCAAGGAGTGCAGATGCAGACTTCAATGTTTTAGAATCATCATTGCTGCGATTATTTATGTCAACATCCTGCAGGGAAGCAATTGCTTTATTGGAAGTCATCAATCTGGAATAAATGCTGTTTAACGCATTGGCTGCAATTGGAGCAGATTGCTGTGAAGCTGTACTAATACTCGTAATGTGGCCTGTCAGTTCCTGTAGGGAAACCCCATAGTTATGAGCTGTGGCGCCAGCTGTTCCCATTGCTGTTGATAAGTCATTCGTACTGATTCCATAGTTGTTTTTAATGGCAGTGAGCGTGTCTACAATACGCATGGAGTTGCTGGCTTCAATATTAAAATCAGTCATAGCTGTTGTAATTGCGGAGATAGAATCATCTGTATTAAGAGTACTAATTGTCTCAAGGACGGTCGATGCTTTTGTTAACGCAAACGCTTGATCCTCAGAGTACCCCAAACTGGATATAGCGGCTAAGGTGCCAGTAACTTTCTCAAGTGATACGCCCAGATTTTCCGCCAGATGATGGCTTTTCTCAAGCACACTGTTAAAATTGGTATCCATGCTCATAGTCTGCTTTAGTTGCTTTACTTGTTGTTCAAGCGAGAAGATAGTCTCTACGGCTTTGGTTAACGCGGTGGTGGACAGATCTAATAAGGGTTGGAAATCGATTGAATTAAGAAATGAAGCTTTCTCCTGTTCGAGATTCATATCAGGCGTTTCGATCTGCAACTGAACTTTCAGTTTGCTCAAGTTAGAGGAATTTTCAATATTCATCAAAAGTTGATTTATATCAGACATATCGATTTGTAACTGCAACCTCAGCTTGTACAAGCGGGGGGAGCTCTCAATATCTCTTATCACCTTATTAATATCCCGCAAGGTTTTATTCATATTAATAGTAGCAGATACGTTAATCTGCAAATTTTCATCAGCCATCGTGTGGTCCCCTTTCTAATTATGCTATTTATTCATTCATCACTGCTTCACGTTCATTGCTATAAAAATCCGCATCTGCGAGGAGTGGAAAGGCGCGCGATGACGCATGCAGCTGCCGCCTGGGCGCGCAAGACAGATGCGGATTGTTGCAGCAGTGAAAGCTGAGCCGATTCTATACGTCAGCAGCAGGGGAGGGGGCTTGGATCGCCTCGAGCACCGTGCACCATCGCTCATACTGAACAGCCTCTGCACCCTCGAAGGCGAGCCCGCAATTCAGGACGGCATCGCGAACGACGAGCAGCATCGGCATGCGCTCTTCATTTTCCTCGATGATGGCCGCTTCTTCGCCAAGCTCTTGGGTGGCGCGCTGAAATGCCGCCGGGTCGGTCAACTGGTAGCCTGTTTTTCCCTCTTCAAGCTCGACCTGGACGAATTCTCCATCGGCGTCTTTCTCCACATAAGCCTCAAGCAGCAAATTGTATTCGGATTCGAATTGCTTGATTTTCTCCGCGAGCAAGTGAGTGAGGCGGGTACGCATTCTGCTCTGCCGATCGACAAGCTTCAGATCGTACAGGAAGGTGGTGAAAGCCTCAAGCTCATAGTTAAACAGCTTCATGACCATCCTCCTTCGGCGATTTGGCTGCTGTCTCTGATGATTTTGCGTTCTTTCGCGCCCCTGTTTTGCCTCCGGCTGCCGGGCTGCTGCTGCTGATGCTGATATCAGTGCCGTCAGCATCGTCGGTTTCGTTGCTGCCCTCAGCCGTTTCGGCAACAGCTTTGCGCGACTTCCCTTTGTTCTGGTTAGCACGCTTCTGCTCCACGGCGGATTTTTTCATTTCCTCGGTAATCAGCGTGTTGGCCTGACTAAATTGCTCGATCATGCGCTGCAGCTCCAGTTCGTCGAAGCTTCCCAAAATTTTGTCCAAATAATCGCCATCCTTCAAGGCGGCTAGCAGTTCGATTAGCTCCGGGTAAGTGGCGGCATTCGTTTCAAGCGATGTAAAATGCTTGACGATTAGCGCAGCAGTCACTGCGAACAATCCGCTTTCGTTAAGCGCGGTTCCATTTTTAATCGCATCCTGGAATACGCTGATGTACTCCGCGATCACTTCATCGCGTTTCGATGGGCGGAATACCAGCTCGACATCAAGCTTGGCTTGGTCGAATTGAATGCGTTTTTTGTCTTTGTATCTTTTGGTGTTTTCTGTTTTGACGGCTTGCAAACTCAAGTTTTTAAGCGTTTTGCTCATAAGGCGCTCTCTCCTTTATGGTTGGACTGACTAAACGAATGGAATCGAACGGATAACCGACTCTAACGAACATCCCTGCTGGAATTGCCCCGTCCCCGGGAGGGGACGGCTTTTCTAAAGCCGCCATAGAGGCAGGGCAATGTTAACCCCAATGACAAGGCGCAATGACCGCAACCGTCTCCAGGAGGCGAAGCCATATGCGCTTGTGGGGCCGGGCAGGAAGGGGGATTACTCTTCGTAAAGCGTAATTTCCGTGGTCACGTCGACGCCGTCCACTTTTTGCGGGAACAGATCGAATACGAGCGAGATGGAAGTCGGATCGCCTGTAGAGCTCATTGCGATTGTGAAGTTCGGCTGCAGCTTCGCTTTGTAGTAAACGATTTGTGCCGCAACTGCTTCGGCTCCAACCTCATCTTGATACAGCGTGTCACCGACAAGCTTCACATATTTCGGGAAGCCTTTGGCCGTGAATTGCAGCGAATGGGAGCTTGTGGACTGGAATTGGTAGTACACTTCCACTTCGTCTCCGATGCCCACAGTAGCGGATGCCGCCAGGGTCACGATTGCGCCTGCAACAGTTTCAATAGCTTGCGGTTTGGCAATGACGCCGTTTTTGTATTCGAATACGCTGATTGCGGCTGCGCCGCCAACGGCTGGCTTGGACAGCGTAAGCTGTTTGCCGCCCGTACCGTCATCCACAACGTTCAGCACCTCGGATTTGTAGATTTTGGCGGCACCGCTTTTAATTTCTTCACCAGCGATCATCGCCAGATGCTGCATGGTGAAAATTTGCGTTTCGACCGTCAGTTTCTCTTCCTTGTCGCCATCCCAGGCAATGCGGCGCACGCCGGCACCGGAAGCATATACCCGCGAAGCGGTCCACTCCTGGGAAGCCGTGTTCGCATAATCAAAATACATCAGCGGCGTACCGCTCACTGCGTCAAATACCTGCAATTTCAAAATCTCTCTTGAACCATATCGTCCCAAATCTAAAGCCATTGTAATTCCTCCTTGGTTTGTGTGTTATTTAGATTACATTTTTGTTTTGACAATCCATTCAGGAAGCTTGTCATTTTCCTTTAAATGACCATTTGCCCAAACAGGCAAAATCCGGTTATGCGATTCCTTCAGGTTTAAGCGCTCAAAGTGCTCATACACCTGATAAATCGTAAGCTGCTGGATGTTGAAAATGTTCAGACCGTTTCCTTCCGCATGACAGAGGATGGATAATATATCTTTGAATTCGAGGGCATCATTTGTTGTTTTCTTTTGTTTGGCTCGCAGTTTGCTCAGCTTGTCGAATATTTCTCTAGCTTTGTTGTTTTTGAACCTTAGGCTGTCCTCTTTCCGGTCAATCCCGTTTAACTCGTCCACAATACAGGAAAGATCACGATAATTATCCCGATGGATAAATACGTGACCGTTCGCGTTAAATGCATGATTTATATGATCAAACGTGACCTCGACTTTAGTGAAGAAAGAAAATGCCTGGCAAATATGCGCTCGAATCGCCGGATGCTCAGTCAAAACCTCATAATCAGGATAGGGGGCCAATGTTTCCATTTCCGCCTCGCTCAGATTAAACAGGTTTTGCAGTATTTTTTCTTTGTTAAAAGAAGTCAGCAGCAGGTAGACGAGATAATCGACTTCGCCAGCTTCCACAATCTCCGATACCCGGGGCGAATACAGACAAATATTATGATCCAGCTTATGCGGCAGACCGAGAAACGATTGAAGGCGGTCGATCTTCATAGCGTCAGCCTACTTCCACTCATACAATTTGTAAGCAATATACATGCCGCTGTAGTGCTCATTGGCGACCAACTCATCCATTTCATGAAAAACAGGTTTGCTGATCCCGATACTGTTGGCAGCTTCCTCATTCATCAGCCGATCAATTTCGGATGCGATCAGATCGGTACGCAGCTGGTCGTATCGGGTTTGAAACAACTGGCGCTGTGTAAGGATGTTGAAATGCAAGTAGCCTGCTTTGTAGGTGTTTTGCACTGGCTGATAGCCTCGCAGCGAAAAGGTAAGATAAGTGCCCGCCTCATCGGATTCATCCGGTATGTAGCGATAAGGAAAGATCTTTTGGTACACAAGATCGTGCGGCTGCTCTACAGGGGGCTGATCCAGAAAATCCGGTGTTGGATAAAATAAGGCTTTTGTTATTTCATCAGACTGAACAAGACGCTGTAGTACGGTATTTTTCACTTTGCTCAAGTGTCGCATGGTGTTCACCTCCCTAATCGTGAGAAAATTTAGAATTTTCACATAAATTCTTTCACTATAGAGATTGAGAGGAGGGGCCTGCCGATCCAGACAGGCCGTGGGTTTGCGGGAGAGGGCAGCAGCTTCACATGCCTTCATCGCTTTTCGAGTTGTTGCGAGGTTAACAGCTTTGCAGGTTTCTTCTTCGTTTTTGCATGCTTTGTCTTTGATATTCAAGCTGTTTTTCCTTTTCGCAAGCGGTGCAGTACTTATGATTGCCTGACCGCTTCTCGAACAGCATACGGCATTGGCTGCAATGGGAAACGTGCTTATTGCCGTTGAATTTCTCATACATATAGACCACATTGCGGAAATCTGAAATGGTGAACAAAATTTTATCTCCTGCGTTGTTTCCTTTGCTGGCAAACAGCACGCTTACGTAATTGGAATTGCCATTGTGCATATTCGGCAGCACGTACTCGAGCTCTTTCAGTCGATTAATCAACAGTTTGCTTTTAAACGAATAGGGCAGCAGACTCTCGCGAAAGATTTCTTTGTCGCAATAGACGCCATACTCATCCATTTGTCCTTGCCGGCCTGCTCTGGCTTGCGCGAGTTTGCTGTACACAAGCAGAATAAACGCCAGCCGTTCCAGCTTTACATCCTGCAAAGCCGAAATTTTCGCCAGCTCGCTCTGCCATATGCAAATCCAGTCCAGATCATGGAGCTGCCACTCCTCACCGCTTTGCGCAAGCGCCTGCTTTCTCTTCATCGCTGCATTAACATATTTCACCACCATACGGTCTCTGGTTTCCTCATCGACGCCTTCATAATGTGTCTTCAAGTAATTCGAGATCGCAATGCCGATTTTCTGTTTATCCATTTCATGAATGACATAATATTTAATAAGCAGACGTGCCGCATTATACATATTGGGATCGACAATCCGCTGCGCGACAAGACGGTAAATATACTTCCTTTCATTCAAAATCGTTTCCATTTCTCCTCACCTCTCCATTATTTTTTCAATCATCCGAAAACGCTCGCCTTGAAAATGAATATCCCCATGATCATCCCGGACCGGATAGCGGACCTTATAATGATGGTTTTCCAGCAGCCGGACAATAATCGGTTCGCCGCATAGGTCCCAGGCAAATTGCTTGGACTTGTTCGTATGAATCTCCTGATAGCAAATATCCAGCACCATATTGGTCAGATCCTCGGCATTGCTGCACAGCTCGTAAGCTTTAGCCGTAAACTCATCGAGGAAAGACTGCCGTTGCGCTTTGACTTCCTCCTCGCTGATATGGTCCAGCTTGCTGATTTTCATGTAAATTTGCATCCGCTCATTATGCGCTTTGTACAGCTTGAGCAGCTGCTGGTATTGCTTGGGACAATAGTGTTTGTCCGTTTTCATCATCCGGTAATCGAAGGCCTCCGTGCATCCTTGCTCACGAACCATGCCGCTCAACGCCTGTTCCATCCTCCGGCAAATCCGGTTCATTGGGGAGTCGGCTAACGACACGGGCATATAGTGATAGTAATTATGAACAAACGAAGCTTCCTCGTCGGTTTTATCCGGTTTGCCCAACATATCTTTCAGCTTGATCCCATAATTGAAAATACAATTGTCGTCGTACCGTTTGATATATTGCTCATAGCTTTTTTTCGTTTCTGGATACCTGTATATAAAAAAGTAGGGTTTCTTGTCTGCCAGCAGCTTGCGGTTAAAAGCCTTCTGCGCCTTCATCTCCTCTGAATCCCCATCCTCGGCGAGATTGGCATCCATGCTGTACCACTCTTTGGGCAGCGGCTTGCTTTCTGCGCCTTTCGTTTTGTCGATCGCATTTTGCTGGTAATGCTGTATGCACATGATCCGGTACAGCACTTCCCGATGCTCGGCAGTTCCGGGCTGGAATTTGGCGAGCACGTCGTACAAAGAGGTGCCCCGGTTGGTTACTTTGCCGATATCGTCTCCGAATGCGCGCTTGTTGGCATGAATCAGATGCTGCTCGGCAGGAATGATCTTCTCAACGAAAGCTTGCTCGCAAATAATGGGTTTCAACGGCTTGATGACCCGTAGCAGCACCGAATTGTCTGTCGTCAGATTAGCGTCGCCGTCATAGTCCTGGCCGTTCTGCGCATGGGTCGTCGTATCGAAAGCATTGAAAATGTTAACGGTCCGCATATGCCGATACCAGTAACGGAGCTGTTCTGTATCGTGAAAATGCAGCATTCGGATATTGTTGGCAACCGACATCGGCGCCCGGAAGCAGGCGACTCGCTCCACGCCAAGATCGCTCCAGTACCGGGAATAAAATTGTCCGGCTTGCAGCAGGCCGGTCACTTCCATACCGAACATCGACTGGCATAAGGCATAAGGATCGCCCGCCGCAATGGCAAAATTGCCTCTCACAATCAAATCTCCCCGCATGGCGTCAGTGGTGCGCTTCTGAATAAGGCTTTTGATCTTGTTTCGGACGAACGGGTCGTCGGCCATTCGCTCATCAATGAGCAGCGCGTTGACATAATCATAATGACTGAATTGCAAGGGTTCATTTTCGGCTAGGTCCATCCCCTTGAGATAGAGGATGCTCTTGCGGTAATCCCCGCCGGTGATCTCTTTGATCATCGTCACAGTAGGGGCAGTCAGCTCGGCAATATCCTGATCGTCAAGTTCCAGCGCCTGAATGAACTGGTAATTCAAATTGCGCTGATTTTCCAGCCGCTCAGGCGTCACTTTGGTCAGACTGAACGAGTAGCCATTTTCCTTGCAGCAGGTCAGATAATGATCAATGCTGGTATAGGCGTTCCAGAGCTTCAGCATCGAGGTCGTGAGCACCAGCTCGATTTGACCAATATCATGCTTGTTGCCCCACACATCGGTCACCTCGCTGCTGCCAGCCACCTCTGCTGCAAAGGCATGGAAATCGAACGGAAATACCATCCCCTTCAAGTAGGCGTTACGCAGACAGGCGCCGCTGTTGGCCCGCCATCTCTGAGCTAATTCAGGGCTCATCAATCCGAATCCATCGGATGCATTGTTCGTAATCGTATACCCGCTTTCCTCGCGAATGGTCGGGTAAGTCTGCCCCTCCTCGTCAAAAATGCGGATCACATCCTCCTTGAAGCAGGTTATACAATCAGACACAACGAGCACGCCGTTCGGATGAGGCACCGGAAAGGAAGCGCTGGACACCAATGCCCGATAGGCTTCCAGCTTGGCAGGGACAATTGGCAGGCTGCTATTCCGGCCGTTATCGATCCGTTTGAGCAGCGGCCCATATACTTTCTCGGATGCATAAATAACCGTTTTTTGTTTGACTCCCCCCGCAGTAGCAAGCAGTCTGCGAAAGGGAACGCCATCAACGGTAAACCCTTTGCTGTGATTCAAACGGTCAAAATCGGCTGCAGTATTCATCGTGATCAAGATTAAATCGCTGATATGCAGCAGGGAGCGGAGCGCCTTGTGCAGCTGTTTCAGCTTCCGCCGGTTGGCAGGGCTGGAATCCTCAAGCTTTAATTCGCTAATCTGCCGCTCTATAGCTGCCAGCTGTGCTTGAAACTGCTCGGGACGTATGCCGTTTATTTCACGAACGAAGCGGAGCAGTGTGCTGTCGGCAAGGTTGACGACCTCATTGTTGGCTTGAAACTGTTCATAGTCGGTGACAAGCTGCCACTTGCTCTTGCGAAGCCGTTCGGATCTGATTTTATAAATCGAGCTTTGCTTCATAAGCTTCACCCCGATCGCATTGCGGTGGAAGAGCCGGCCTTCCGCAAACGGCATAATTATGCAATATCATTACACGACCTCCCATATCTAACAGATTATTGTTGATCCATAATATAGGGAAATTATAACATAGCAAATCATATAATACAAACATATGTTCCTATTTTTGGCGAAAGATAAATAGTTAGAAGCACCATCATTCCAGTTTTGCTTATCTTTCGATGCGAAATGGGCGTTTCCCGTCCCCAGAACGGCAAAGGCACCCTTGCTTGAAAATAACATGCAACCTGCAATTTCCATATGGTACAATTTAGAAATTGACACCTATTAAGCAAGGGGGAAACTTTCGGTTGAAAACGATGGCTTATGGATGCGCGACAGTGTTTCAAAGCGCGCTTTATCGCACCAATGCGACGGTGATTGAGACACCGGATATGATCATGGTCATCGATCCAACCTGGCTGCCGCACGAAGTGGAGGCAATCCGGGAACAGGTGCAGCGCAAACGGGCGGGCAGGCCGCTGTATCTGCTGGTGACACACAATGATTTTGATCATTTGATCGGCTGCGGCGCATTTCCCGATGCGATTGTCATTGCCAGTGCAACGCTGGCTGACGCCTCCGCAGAAGAGCGGGCAGCCAAGCTGCGGCAAATTCACGAGTTTGATGCAGCCTATTATGTAACACGCCGCGACCCCGTCTGCTATCCTGACCCGCAGATTATTGCTGCAAGCAATGGACAGCGGCTGCGCATAGGGCAGTTCACACAGCTAACGTTCTGGCTGGCGTCAGGCCACACCGCTGATGGCATGTTTGCGCTGGTCGAGCCGGGCGGCATATGGATTGCGGGCGACTACTTGTCCGACTTTGAGCTGCCGTTCATCGAGCACAGCGCAGCGAGTTATGAGGAGACGCTTCGTATTGCGTCGTCCATTCTGCACGAACGTCAGCCGACGCTGCTCGTTCCGGGGCATGGCGATCCAACTGAATCAACGGAGGAGATGAAGCGGCGCATTGCGGTGGCTACCGAGCATATCGGCCAGTTGCGCTTGGCCGTGGGCAACGGGATAACTGGAAGTGAAGGGGATGCAGGGAGTAAGGGAGACGCTGGGAACATATGGAATCCGGGTGACGTGGAGACGCTGGAGCAATTGCGGCTTGCCCATGGCTTTCAAAGCTCGAACACAGACGATGCGCATGCATTGAATGTACGCATCATTCGGGCGGAGCTGCAGGCTGCCAGCGGGCGGGGGCTGGAAGGACGCGGGACGGAAACACTATCATGACACTACAACGTATTGAAATGTTTCAGGGGCTATCCAACATGGAACTGGCCAAGCTGCTCGGCCAGTTGGACAAACGCAGCTTGCCAGCGGGATCGACCTTGTTTGAACAAGGTGACAGCGGGCAGAGCATGTACATTATTGAACAAGGGGAAGTTGCGCTATATGCGGTTGCGGAGAGCGGCTCACGGCAGCTGCTGGCGGTGCTTTATGCCGGAGATGCGCTGGGGGAGATGGCGCTGCTTACCGACGAGCGCCGTTCGGCATCTGCCGTGGCGCAGAGCGATACGATGCTGTTTGAGATCAATCGAAAAACCTTTGATCGTCTAATTGCCGAGCACCCGCTTATTTCCGCTTATTTTATCCGGCTGCTATCTCGCCGACTCGTCAATACGAACCAGCGGCTGCAGGCGTCCAAGGAAACGGAAACCCAGTGGGTCAGACAAGAACTTGAGCAGATGGAAGACAAGCATCGTGAATTTCTGCTCTGGTGCATGCATGTTCAGGCAGCAGACGACAAGCTCGTTGCCCATACATTCGGCTTCGGGCTGGAGGCGGAACTTGCCTCCTTTCCGAAGCTGGCGCAGTGGCTGAGCGTGAGCGCTGCAGTTGACGGTCGGTTGCGTCGGGTCACCGTGCTGCCGGCCATGGCCGAGCAGCTTCGCAAGCTGGAGCTGTCCGGCGCTGGCGCGGAGCATGCTGCGCAGCGGGTGGCTGATGCGGCCGGTTATTACGAATCGTCGGGGGATTACGCCGCAGCGGCGGAGCTTTATGCCGACCACAAGAATTGGGAGGCGCTGTTGAACATGGCCGGTGCCGCGCTGCAAGGCGGAGCCGAAGCCGGCGCCGATGCTATAGTCAGGACCAATGGCAAAGCCGGAAGCACTGCCAGCGCTCTAGCGACCCAAGCCGGCCCCCAGCAGGCTGCCATCTGCCAACAACTGCATCGTTGCCCGCAGCACCACTTAACCGCCCGGTTTGACCTGGTCGAATATTATATTGACTATTGCCGCAAGCATGACCCGGCTTCTGGTCTGACGCTAATCGAGTTTGTGCTGAATGAGCAAGCCGCTGCTTGTTCACGTCAGCAGCTGCTCGCAGTCTACGAATGGGGGGCGGAGCTAAGCCGCTGTCTGAACCGCAGGCAGCAAGCCTATGAATATATGCAATTGGCTGAAGCTGCGGCGCTTTCCTTGTCTGAACCAGTTGGAGGGAAAGCGGATGAGGAACGGGCTTTTCAATTGGCGAAACAGAAAGTAGCCGGCCGAAGGCATCAATATTTGGCGGAAAATGCCGGACGGCTTGTGAAGCGGCGCAGCTTGACGGCGATATGTGCAATAATGCTGGCATTGCTATGTTTAGTGCTGCCATATGTGCTCGAACCGACAGCTGGCTTGTCTCGTGAAGCGATGATTTTTATCGGGATTGCTCTGGCAGCCGTCATCATGTGGATTATTAACATCGTGCCTGATTACATTGTGGCGCTGGGCATGGTGATGTTATGGGTGCTCAGCGGCACGGTGGATGCGCAAACGGCATTGTCCGGCTTTGCCTCTACGACCTGGCTGTTTATGATTTTCATCATGGCCATCAGCGCGGTCATTATGAAATCCGGCATTTTATATCGGTTTTCCTTAAATGCACTCAAGCGGTTCCCGCCTACCTACCGCGGGCAGTTGTGGGGAGTTGTTGTCGGGGGAATCGTGATGAACCCGCTTATCCCGTCCTCGTCGGCGAAGGTGTCGCTGGGGGTCCCTGTCGCCCAAACGTTGTCCGAATCGATGGGACTTGCCGAAAAAAGCCGCGGGGCTGCTGGTTTGGGCCTGGCTGCGATGATTTTCTACGGCTTCACAGCGCCTTTTGTACTGACAGGCTCCTATACGAATGTCATGGCCTATGGACTTGTGTCACAGCATTCGCCAATTACATGGCTGCAGTGGTTTTTCTATGCGCTGCCAGCCTTCGCAATCTTTTGCACGATGCTGCTGCTGGTTCTGACGCGAATGTTCCGCAATGCGGCGCCAGCCAAAACCGTCTCCCCCGAAGTGCTTCACGAACAGCTGCGTTTGCTGGGGCCTTTGACCCGTGAGGAGCGCTTGTCCCTGTTTGCCGTCGTGGGAAGCATTGGACTGATGATGCTGCAGCCGCTGCATGGCATCGACAGCACCTGGATTATGCTGTTGGGGTTTTCCGTGCTCGTCGTCAGCGGCGTACTGGACAGAAAGACCATCGCTAGCGGCATTGACTGGACTTTTTTGCTGTTTCTCGGGGTGGCGTTCAGTTTTGCCGGGGCGGTCAGGGAACTGGGGATTGCCGAGGTGCTTTCAACATTCTTGAACGAGTATATGGCGCCGTTCGCCTCGTCGCCCGCTTTGTTTTTGCTGGCTGTCATCGTGCTGTCCTTTGTAGTCACGCTTGTGATCCGAGATGATCCTGCGGTAATTTTGCTGGTGACCGCGCTGCTTCCACTGGCGGAAGGCGCAGGCATCCATCCGTGGATTGTCGTATTCGTCATTTTGCTTGCGACAGACCCGTTTTTCTTCGCTTATCAGTCGCCGACCTATCTGACGGCCTATTACAGCACAGAGGGAAAAGCTTTTAATCATCGTCAGGGTCAGCGGATCGGATTGTGGTACGCCTTTGCGGTACTGCTTCTCACAATGCTGTGTATTCCCTATTGGCAGTGGCTCGATTTGCTTTGATGACCGAAAAAGGTTCAGTTTTCAAAAAGCGGGGTAAGGTAGAAATAAGCCGCGTATCAAGTGATCAAGCTAACACGAGAAATTTCTGCTGCGGTCTGAAAGGGGTGGATTCGGATGGACAGATATCCGAATTACAATCCAAACAAGCAATCGGATGACAATCTAAAATCAAAAACAAATAATGATCAGAATACAGATCGGCGAGAATGGGAAATTTACCGCCATTTGTCGTCGGGTCAGAAAGCAAATTTGTACTGGTGGATTTCCTTCGCGCTGTTCCTTGCCGGAAGCGGGTTCTGGATCGCCGATTTATTATGGGGCAATGAGCGAACGGCGATTAGCGGGTTAATGATGGCAGGCCCTGTCATTGTTGGTGCTGTAGGATTTGCTTATGCCTACACCTCCTACCAGAGAATGGCTACGCGCCGCGCTTATGTGGTGGGAGCATTGCATCTGCTATTATTTCTATGGTTTCCGCTATACAGCTTATTGGAAGCTTTCTTCTAGTGATAGAGCAATTAAGAAGGATCGGTTTACACAACAACCGCAGCAGCTACGTGTGGCTAGAGCGGCATGAATGGTTATCATCGTAAACAAAGAACCTGACGTCTCCCAGGACGTCAGGTTCTTTGTGCGCAGAAGACAATGATTGCCGCTAATTCGGTTGTGGCTAAGAGCAGTGCCAACTGAGGTCAGTCGCGTTAAGGTCAGTCTATTGGCGGGTAGATACTCCATCCGGCCTGTATACCCTATCTCAGGTTGCGGCGTATGCCGATCCGAAACGTCTCGATTGGTGCTGCGCCTGCCTTTGCCAGCATTTCGCCGCTGGATCGATCTAGCTGAGATAGGGTATACAAGAAAACGGGCACATCACCCTCTGAGGAAACAAAGACATGCCCTGCTTGCAGCCAAGTCTGGCCTATTTCAATGATTCAGGTTCCGGATCAAAATCATCGTTATGATCCTCCTGCTTCATGAACGGCACAATTGGAGACTCCAAACTGGCGATAGTAGCAGACAAATCGCTCACTTCGTTCTCCAGCTTGCGAATGTGACGCTTCATCTTGAACTGGCGGGTAATGCCGAATAATCCTACCGTCAGCCCGCCGAGCAGCGTCGAAGCAAGGATGACGAGAATGAGTGGGGTTTTCGTTTGGGTAAACAGGAAATTAACCTGAACCGCTTCAACATTAATAACGGCGAACACAGCGGTAATCAAGGCGAATAATAAGGCGGAAATTACGATCCATTGCACTTTCATTGTGCACTCCTCATTTCATAACTATAGTGGCGTTATCCTGGTTGGACTGCTGTTTAAATCGATTATACATGGTGAGACTACGGACGACAACGAGCGATGTGCAAATGTACTGCTGTCAGCTATCCCATCTATGCTCCTTTCGCAATCGACCCTATTCATTTAGAATTTATTAATCTATAATATTATTCAAAATGAATATTTTTTAAGGAGGCCAACGTATGGGGTCGCAAATGTTTTTATTTGATCGGTTTCGCACTGGAAGGCTGCTGTATAACAAGCAAGGTCTGGCACAGCCGGAGCCGGTATGGAACTATAAGCTGCCGAGCTACCCGTTGAAGTCACCGGAGTCGACATTGGTAATGGACGAAGAACAGAATATTTACTTTGGCAGTCATGATGCTTGCTTCTATTCATTAACTTATGAGGGGAAGCTGCGCTGGTTTTTTCGGGCCACCGGCAAAATTTACTCCAGTCCGCTGATTTATAATGATATCGTCTGCTTTGCTGATGTGAATGGTCATTTGTTCGGATTTTCGCTGCAAGGAAATTTACTGTGGCATGTCGATTTAACCGCCTCCCACCGCAAAACCTTGTCCAAGGCCGGCAAGCTGTGGGATCTGGCCAAGCGCAAGTGGAAAAATCAATTTTCCTCGCCGAACAATCTGTGGGATGCGAAATGCTGGTCTTCCCCTAATGTAGATGACAACGGCGTGCTTTATATGACCGGTTACGGGAAGGGGCTGCATGCCATTGACATCCATACGGGACAAGTGAAGTGGGAGCGCGATTTGGGCAAGCCGCGAAACCATCTCAGCGGAGTTGCTATTAATGAAGAGAATGAAATATTTGCCGCAGCGCAGGAGAAGCAGATTGTCTGCTATAAGCCGGACGGGACGCTGAAATGGAACTTCAGGACAAAGGCGGGCTATGAGGGCTGGAGCAATCCTTCGATTGATCCGGAACGTCAGCTTGTCTATGTCCCTGTGTCCCGCAGCCATCAGTCTGCGGTGGTATACGCACTTGATTATACAGGTAAGCTGAAATGGGAAGCCGTGCTCCCTACTGGCACGAAAGGAACGGCGGCTGTGTCATATGATCGTTATATATTGATAGCCGGGCTTGACGGCTTGCTCTATTTTCTGGACAAGGAAAACGGACGGATCATTCGCAAACTCACGCTTGGCTGCGCGCAAAATGGCTTATGGACGACTGCAAGTATTGACCAAAACGGCTATTTGTTCATTACGACCAAGGAAAGCGCCGATCAGCAGCCCAACAAGCAGGTTGGATCGATTGTCTGTTTGACGAGGGATGGGGAAGTGGTATGGAAGCATCGAATTGGCAAGGGACATTCCACGCCGGTAATTGATGATCAAGGGCGGTTGTATGCTGGTTCATGGACCGGGGAACTGATTTGTATCCAGACTTGATCCTGGAGAAGTGATGCTTTCGGAAGCGAGGTGTGCACCGGCCCAGAAAACACTGGAAAAAAGTTGCTGGGCCAGTCGCACCATTTTTTATAAAGATTGTTTAAAGACAGGGTGCATTAGACATTGTTTAAAGGACCGCCGGATTGGGAAACTTGCCCCGGGTGGAATTGCTTTTGTCCTTGTTGCGAATCACTTTGGCAGGGATGCCAATTGCTGTACAATCGTTCGGAATGTTCTCCACAACGACCGCATTTGCGCCGATCATCACGTTGCTTCCCACCGTGATTTTGCCAAGCAATTTGGCGCCGCAGCCGACCATCACATTGTCGCCCAGCATCGGGAACCCTCCCTTTGAGCCATGCGAAGCCCCGAGCGTAACCCCGTGATAAAGTTTGGCGTTTCTGCCAACGACAGCTCCTTTGCCAATGACCAGCCCGCAGCCGTGCACGATGATGCAGCCCCCTTCAATACGAGCGCGGTAATCAATATCAATGCTGTATAAAACCTGGATAAATCTAGTTAATACAAGCGGAATAAGCGGTATTTTTCGTTTCCAAAGCATGCGCGAAATGCGGTAGAAAAGCAGGGCATGAAATCCGCGGTTAGCTAAAATTGTCGAAAGCGCGCTCCCCTTGGCGGCCCGCAAATCCTGGCGAAGTTCAGTTAACATCCGAATCGGCCTCCCTAAAATTATTATTCATTATGAATAATATCATACTAACACAATCCTAATTTTCAGTGAAGGGTCACCCATTTGTTATCGAGTCTTATGAGCAGGAACAACCGAACAATCACTGTGATATTCATGCAAATGTTCGGCTAGGTAATAAGTAGTGTTTCGCAAAAACTAAAATAATTCGACAAATAACGACACAATTTTCATTTTTTATACTTTATAATTATTCAAAACGGATAACTTAATTTCAGAAAGAAGGCTCGATAAGCAAAGACCTTAAAACAGGATAGGATGGGGAATGGAGGAAACTGGTAATGAATGTGGATCGCAAGTTTATGAAGATGAGAACTTACAGCATCGCTAATGAACAGCTTGATCAAATTTCGGACAGTCTCCAAAATCTGCTGCGGCAGAAGCGGCAAGCGCTGAGAGTAAGAGAGTTCATGACATGTCTGGCTCAAGATCCTGCGCTTGATTATGAGAAGTCGTCTTGCGGGAAGCGGAGCATAACGGAGCTGCTGCAGTTGGCAGAGTACCCTATCAAGCAAGAACTGGTCTACGATTACAGCAAAAAACGGTTTGTCGGTTCCAATCAGAAGCCTCATGTTGATATGGCTGAACTGTTTTCAATGCTGCTGCGCCGGCTGGGTGTCAATGCAACTTTTGAAGATTTCATGGATCATATGCTGAATGGAGGGAGCATTAACGGATTTATTCAGGAATGTTTGGAATCAAAACCCCAGTTTACAAAGCAGGCTGGTCTGAATTATACTGTGAAATAATTCCTCATAATGAATAACTTTTAATTTACTGCCTTACAAACAGTCGAATCATGGCGATTTGCGCGCGGTGATTCGACTTCAAGGCTGCATGGATCAGGAGACAAGGAGGCTGCTGGTAGTGACCGAAAACAAAAGAAAACGATGTATGAAATTTTTTTTGGGTAAAAGGTCGCGAATTGAATAATAATTATCGTAACGGAGGTCAATCCCTTGGAATTAAAACAATACTGGAACATCATTCTCAAGAAGCTATGGCTGATCGCCATATTGGTAGTTGCTGCAACCGTCGGGACTGGAATTTATTCCTACTATTTCGTCAATCCGCAATATGAAGCATCGACGAAGCTGATTGTGAATCAAACCAGCAATCCAAGCGATATCCTTTCCAAGATCGACTTAAGCACGATCAACTCCAATATCCAACTGGTGAAGAGTTACAAGGAAATCATTAAAACGAACCGCATTATGGACGCTGTAGCGAGTCAGTACCCTGGACTCGGCATGAGCGCAGGCGAATTGATCGATAAAGTAAGTGTCAGCTCAGTCAACGATACATTGGTCATGTCTGTGACAGCACGCGACCCTTCCTATAAGCAGGCAGCAGAGGTCGTCAACGCGGTGTCACTCGTGTTTCAACAAGAGATCCCGAATTTGATGAGTGTCGACAATGTTTCCATTCTCAATGAGGCTGATCCGACGAAAACACCTGCGCCGGTTTCTCCAAACCCGCTTATGAACATCGCCGTCTCGTTTGCGTTATCGCTGCTGCTTGGACTGGGACTGGCGCTGCTGCTCGAGTATCTCGACGATACCGTCAAGACGGAAGAGGATGTCGCGACACTGCTTGGCATTCCAACCTTGTCCGTCATTCCGAAAATCAAGGAGAGCGATCTGGTTGTCGACAAACGGCAAGCGGTCGAGTCTGTCAGGAGGGAAAGCAATGTCACGTTCGAATCGTAGCTGGCCGTTAATTACCGAATCGAATCCCAAGTCGCCGATATCAGAGGCCTACAAAATTTTGCGTACGAATATTGAATTCTCCAACCTGGAGGAAGATGTACAGACAATTATGGTTACCTCCTCGAAAATGAGCGAAGGCAAAAGTACAACCTCAGCGAACATTGCTGTCACCTATTCTCAGGCGAACAAGCGCGTGCTGCTGATCGATGCCGATTTGCGCAAGCCGACACAGCATCAGGTGTTTAGCGTATCGAATCGGCTCGGGCTGACCTCGGCGCTCAGCAACCAGCATGATCTGGAGGAGGTGCTGGCATCTACTTCGGTGCCGAATCTGACGGTGCTCCCATCAGGCCCGATTCCGCCCAACCCTTCCGAGATGCTGGCTTCCAAGCGGATGACGGCGCTGCTGGAGAAGACGCGGGAGCTGTTCGATATCATCATCGTGGACACGCCGCCTATTACGGTCGTCACGGATTCCCAAATTGTCGCTGCCAAGTGTGACGGCGTCATTATGGTCATCGATGCCGGAAGTGTGAAGAAAGAAGCAGCATTGAAAGCAAAGATGAGTCTGGAGCATGTCAAAGCACGCATTCTTGGCGTTGTGCTGAACAACGTCAATCGCAAAGATGCAGAAGGTTACTACTACTACAACTAAACAATGGTTTTATTAAAAGGTTGAGCGGAAGATGGTAAAGTCTCCTGCACCTGTATCACTGGAGGCACTCGGTCATGCTGTGGGTCGCTGGCGGCCTTAGACGTTCATCGTCAATGGTGTGATGTGAGGGCGGGTTAAATGCCCGGTTAACGGTATTATCTTTTACCCAACAGGCAAGTGCTCAGAACCAATAATATAAAAAGATAGGGTGATCAGAATGCAAAAAGTGAAGAAGGCGATCATACCGGCTGCCGGATTAGGAACTCGTTTCTTGCCGGCGACGAAGGCAATGCCGAAGGAAATGCTGCCGATTGTCGACAAGCCTACCATTCAATACATCGTCGAAGAAGCAGTTGAGTCCGGCATTGAAGATATTATTATCGTGACCGGCAAAGGCAAGCGGGCGATTGAGGATCATTTTGATATCGCTTTTGAGCTGGAGCACACCCTAGAGGGCAAGGGCAAACATGATATTCTGCGCGAGGTGCGGCGCTCCTCGAATGTGGAAATTCACTATATTCGGCAAAAAGAAGCCAAAGGGTTGGGGCACGCAGTATGGTGCGCCCGCAATTTTATCGGCGATGAGCCGTTCGCCGTGCTGCTTGGCGATGACATCGTGCTGGGCGCCGAGCCTTGCACCAAGCAATTGATCAAGCAATATGAGAAATGCGGCAAATCGGTCATTGGCGTTCAACCGGTCGGTCAGGACCAGACGGAGCGATACGGCATTGTCGATCCAAGAGACAGCAACGGACGATTGTATGAAGTCAATCGTTTTGTGGAGAAACCGCCGGCAGGACAAGCTCCATCCAACCTGGCGATCATGGGCAGATATGTGCTGACACCGGAGATATTCAGCTTTCTGGATGCCCATGAAATCGGGGCAGGCGGAGAAATTCAACTGACAGACGCTATCCAGCGATTGAATATGTCACAGGGAGTCTATGCGTACAACTTTGAGGGCGTGCGCTATGATGTCGGTGAACGACTTGGTTTTATTCTCACTTCACTTGACTTCGCACTGCGTCGCAAGGATATGAAAAATCCGCTGCTCGCTGCGTTGGAGGATATTGTGGATCGGGAACGCTCGAATGGCTGGTTGGCTGCAGGAGGTGAATAGCGATGGCGCCTTCAAGTCGGAACGAGCTTGAAGTAAGGACAGGAGCGGCTGGTTATTACAAAACGGCCGGTGTTGAAGGAAGGTCAGTCAGTGTGTTCTATCTGGTCAGCAAACGTATACTGGATGTGTGCGCTTCCGCTGTCGGCATACTGCTGCTGCTTCCGCTGTTCTTGCTCGTCGCCTTGGCGATCAAGCTGGAAGATCCGCGCGGGAAGGTGTTGTTTAGTCAAATTCGGGTAGGTCGTGAGGGGCGTACGTTCCGGATGTATAAATTTAGGTCCATGGTGTACAACGCAGAGGATCTGCTGAAGGAACTGCTTTCCAAAAATGAGATTGAAGGCGCGATGTTCAAAATGAAGGATGATCCCCGCATTACGCGCGTTGGCAAGCTTATTCGCAAAACAAGTATCGATGAGCTCCCGCAGCTGCTCAATGTGCTGCGAGGCGAAATGTCGCTTGTCGGTCCACGTCCACCTTTGCCGCGAGAAGTGGCAGAATATTCTGATTATGACAGACAACGGCTTGCGGTAACACCCGGTTGTACCGGGTTGTGGCAGGTAAGCGGGCGCAATGAGCTGAGTTTTGCCGAGATGGTAGAGCTTGATCTAACTTACATTAGAACCCGCAGCCTTCTACGCGATATTGGATTGATTTTTAGAACGATCAAGCAAATGGTATTTGCTAGAGATGCATATTGAAACCAGGGGTGTATAACATGAGCATTAGCATGAGCAGGGTACTTGACCGAACCATTGCGGTAACAGGCGGTCGGAAGATTGGCGGGGAGGTCAGATTGTCGGGGGCGAAGAACGCAGCGCTGCCGATGATTGCAGCTGCATGCCTGGGAGAGGAGCCGACGACATTATTGGATGTGCCCACCGGGCTCCGTGATGTGCAAATACTAATCAAGGTGCTGAAGGAAGCAGGAGCATCCATTCAGACTGACGGCAACCGCGTGAGCTGCAGCCGGGGCACATTCCCGGGGAACGGCAGCGTAGCGGAAGTAGCTGGAGAGATTCGCTATTCTCTGCTGCTGCTCGGGCTTACCGCCGCCATGGGAGGCGAAGTTGCGCTTCCTGTGCCGGGGGGCTGCAAGATCGGGGATCGCAAATATGATTTGCATCTGATGGGACTTGGCAAGCTGGGAGCAGTGGTGACAGAGGAAGAAACGGTCATCCGCTTGAAATCGCAGGGGCTGCGGGGTGAATCGATCGAGCTTTCGCTGCCGACAACATCCGGCACGGAGAATCTGATGATCGCTGCCGCCATGGCGCAGGGCGAGACAATGATTTTGAACGCCAATACGCGTCCCGAAATTATGGAGCTGGGCAAGCTGCTCAATCTGATGGGAGCGGACATTACATGCAGCAACCGGATTGTACGGATTCGCGGCAAGCAGCGCATTCGGGGCGGCGTACAGTACAGTGTCATGCCAGGCTGGGATGAGGCGGTCACGTACATTGCGGCGGCTGCGGCCACCGGCGGTGAACTGTGCATCCCGAATTTTAATCTGGACTTCATTCAGGAAGACGCTAAGCTGCTAAGGGAAATCGGGGTGGAGCTGTTCGAATGGGGAAATGCCTTGTACGTGCAAGGCAAACGCGGCAAGAAGCCGTTCAACTTGTTCACAGCGCCCTATCCGGGCATCAACTCGGATATGCAGCCGATCTTTGCGGTGTTGGCGCTCGTCGCGCCTGGGCAAAGCTCCATTACAGATCAGCGCTTCGCTGACCGGTTCAAATATATCGAAGAGCTTAAAAAGTTCGGCAGCACCATTCATACCTTTGGCAATACCGCGATTATCGATGGCGGTACGCCGCTTCGGGGCGCGAACGTCAAGGCGACCGACCTGCGGGGCGGAGCGGCCTGCGTGCTGGCTGGATTGCTGGCCGAAGGCGAGACCGTTGTCGGCAACATTTCGCAAATTGAGCGGGGCTATGAGGATATCGCCGGCAAGCTGGCGGCACTGGGCGCGGCGATCGAGCTGAAAGTGGGGGAAGCGCAATGAGTGCAGGCAAAGGCCCGATATTGGTTACGGGCGCGGCCGGCTTCATCGGCGCACATCTCGCCGAACGGCTGCTGCGGGAAGGCCGGGAAGTTGTCGGCATCGACAACTTGAATGACTATTATGATCCGGCTTTGAAGCAGGCCAGATTGCATAATTTGTCCGGTTACAGCGGCTTTACCTTCTATGCGATTGCGCTGGAAGACACGGATCGGATAGACAAGCTGTTCCGGGATTACCGCTTTACAGAGGTGGTCAACCTGGCTGCCCAAGCGGGCGTGCGCTACAGTTTGACGAATCCAAGGGCATATATTCAATCCAATATCGTCGGCTTCCTCAACATATTGGAAGCATGCCGGGACAATGACGTGCAGCATCTGGTCTATGCGTCCTCCAGCTCGGTATACGGCCTGAACGGCAAAATGCCATTCGCGGTCGGCGATACGGTAGATCATCCCGTCAGCTTGTATGCGGGTACGAAAAAATCAAATGAACTGATGGCTCATACGTACAGCCATTTATACGGTTTACCGACAACTGGACTGCGGTTTTTCACCGTATACGGTCCATGGGGAAGACCTGATATGGCCTACTATTCCTTCACACAAGCGATTGTGCGGGGAGAGCCGATTAAAGTATACAACTATGGCAAGATGAGACGGGACTTCACCTACATCGACGATATCGTCGAAGGCATTGTACGGGTGCTGCCGCAGGTGCCTGCTGGCAACCCGCAATGGGACCGCGCCAACCCCGATCCGGGGTCAAGCAGCGCCCCTTACCGGGTATTCAATATCGGCAACAACCAGCCGGAGCAGTTGACAGACTTCATCGCTTTGCTGGAGAAGCATCTCGGCTTGGAGGCGAAGAAGGAATTTGCTCCGATGCAGCCGGGGGACGTCGAGGAGACATTTGCAGATGTCGATGCTTTAATCGCGACCGCAGGCTTCAAGCCATCGACCTCGCTTGATGAAGGCTTAGGCAAATTCGTGCGATGGTATAAGGAATACCATCATGTGAAAGTATGATGGCTGGCAGCAACCGGCAAGACGGAGCACAACCGGAAGGCGCAGCGTTTCCTGCTGAGCCTGCGGGGAATTCAGCAGCAGCGCAAGCTGTTCTGACTGCTCCTGTACAGGCCGCTCATGGGCAGTCAATCCCGGCGGCAAGCGAAGCCGGAGCCCCGGCCGCAGCACCAGCGTCAGCCCAGTCAGGCGCATCGCAGCCGAAGCGGAATTCGACCGCCTTCGATCTGCTGACCTCGCTGCTGACCAAGGTGGTTCTGCTGTGCGGTTCCTTCCTGCTGTCGGTCGTGATGGCACGGCTGCTCGGCCCGGAGGGCAAGGGCATTCTCACCGCTGTGCTCGTACTGCCGACACTGGTTGTGACCCTGGGTGACCTTGGCGTGCGGCAGGCATCGGCTTACTTTATCGGAAGCAAGCGATATACGCCGCAGCAAGTGACGAATTCACTCGGCGTGCTGTGGCTTATCACCTCTACGCTGACTGTCGTCATGGTTGCAGCCATCTCCTGGTTCCAGACCTCAAGCACAAGCCAGTGGATGCTTTATCTACTCGCCGCCGCCACTGTGCCGCTCAATTTGCTGTTCAAGTACAGCAACGGCATTATGCAGGGCAGAGAGATGATCTCTAAGATCAATATCGGCAATCTGCTTGGACTGGCTGGCAATGCAATTGGCATTATTTTGTTCATGTGGCTCATTAAGCTCGGGGTTATCGGCGGTTTGATCACTCAGATGCTGATGGCGGGGCTGATGGCCTGGTATGCAGTCAAAATTGTCGGACGCGTGGCGCCAATCCGTTTCGAAGTAGACAAAGCGGTGATGAGCGACATCTTTCGCAAAGGCATCAGCTATGCGGCGGCATTATTCATATTGCAGCTGAACTACCGGATCAACTTCTTCTTTCTTGAGCCGGCCGTTTCGGCAGAACAATTGGGTTACTTCTCCGTCGGCATCAACATGGCCGAGCTGATCTGGCAGGTGCCGGCAGCGCTCAGTCTGGTGCTTTTCTCCCGAAGCGCGAACAGTAAAACCAGTGGTGAAGCTGTCAATCGCGCGGTACGGCTGCTGCGCATTACATTGTGTCTGCTTTTTGTGTTTTGTCTGGGACTGGCATTGTTGGCCCGTCCATTCATTACCCTCATCTATGGCGCAGATTTTACTGAAGCTTACAGCGTGCTGCAACTGCTGCTGCCGGGCGTGTTTTTTATGACAATTGTCAAAATTCTGCATCCCGATCTGGCAGGCAGAGGCTACCCGCTCTATGCTTTCTGGATTTACATCCTCCCGCTCATCATCAACATCGTGCTGAACATCAAGCTGATTCCTGCATACGGCATTAACGGCTCGGCTGCGGCCTCCTCGATCAGTTATGCTGTCGGGGCCATTATCTTCGCTGTCGCGTATGCCCGGAAGGAAAAGCATTCGGTGCGTGCTTTGCTGCTGTTGACGAAAGAGGATATGAGGCTAATAACGGCTTCCTTGCAGTCGCTGGCTGGCAAAATAATCAGGAAAGGAGCCTCCCGATGAAAATTATGCTGAAAAACCGCCGCTTTCATGGCGGATCGTCCCTCTCGCTGCTGGAATACGGCAAATTGCTTCATCAGCATGGACATGAAGTCGTTTCGGCAGGTGAATATTCCAAAACCAAAGGGGCCTACGATGAAGCTGGAATTGCAACACATGCCATTCCGGTATTTCGCAACAGCCGCCCGCTCGGGAACATGCGGACCTTGTATGACTACTGCCGCCTGCTCAAGCGCGAGAAAATCGAGCTGATCGTGGCGACTGCAGTGTGCAACTGTGTGTATCACGAAGTCATTCGCAAGCTGCTCGGCATCCCGGTCGTTTACATTATTCCCGGCGCGGAGATACCGGCTTACTTCACGCGGATTGTCCGCAATCGCGATCTGATCGTGTTCAGCAGGGAAAACAGGCAGGCGTTAATTGACAACGGCTATTCGGAGCCGAATATTCATCTGATTACGAACCGGTTGTCATTCGATCAGGCGGCGCACAATTTTGAGCCTGCCCGTACCGATCGCACAATCCGCTTGTTGATGATCTCCAGGCTGGATGACGAGAAGATCGAATCGGTGCGGCTGGTGATCGATTACGCCCGCAAGCTTGTGGAGGATGCTGGACATGATGTCTCGCTTCATCTGGTTGGCGACGGGCGGTGGCTGGAGACAATTCGTTCCGAGGCTGCACACATTAATGAACGCTTGAGTTCGCCGGTTATTCAGGTTGAGGGGTTCCAGGCTGATGTGATGAAATATATCCGCCACGCACACATTGCCTTCGGCAAGGCAAGAAGCGTCCTTGAGCCAATGTATTACAACAAGCTGGCCTATGTAGTTAATGAGGCGGGCGGCATGTGGCAGGTTGGCCCAGACAACATAGCTGAACTGCAGCGCACCAACTTTTCCGGCCGCAGCGTGGCCTGTCCGGCATCCGCGTTCGCCGAGCTGGAACAAACGGTGTCGAATTTAAAACGCACGGCCAATAGCCACGAAGTGCAAGAGGTATTGGAAAGCAACCGCTCATTTGTGCGGGCGCATTATGACATTGCCCATGCCAAGCATGCCATTCTGGATCATATCCAGCATGCCAAGGCAAACAGCCGCTCCGCCTCGGCCTCAAGCGGTCTGGTGCAGGGAGCGGTGGAGTACGCGCGAATATACGGGCAAATCGCGGGACATTTGATATCCGGGAAGGTGCGGGCAAGGAGTTGATATTATGCGGATATTAATTACGGCAAGTGTCATGTTCTCACTGCTGTCAGGCTTTTTGAACCAATACATCAATATGCCGGGCGGCTCGCTGACGATTGTTCCGATCGCGCTGGTGATAGTGATGGGATTGATCGTCATCGTAAAGAAGCAGCGAATCGAGCCTTATACCGGATTTTATGTGCTCATTTATCTGACGATCATTTCTCTGCTGTTAACGGCCTACAAAACAGGCATTACCTTCAGCGCCTTCAAAATATTCGCTTACCTGTTCGTCGTGCTGATTATGGTCAACACCTTGAAGCGGTCAACGCTTGCGACGATTTATAAATTGGCGATTATTCTGGGTGTCGTCACCTCCATCGATATTATGCTGGCGGGGGCAAGAGTGGTGCAGATGGGAATTGACATCGTCAATATTCGCAAATATACGCTGTTTGACAAACAGTACCTGAATGTTATCTATTCCGTCGTTATTCCATTAACGATAACGAAGTGGCTTATTGGCAAAAGAAAAAAATATTTGCTGGTCGCAATTATGTTTATTATTTCAGCAGTATTCATTATGCAAATAAAAACATTAATTCTAAGTATTGTAATTGGATTGATCATCATCATGTATGGTTTCAAAATGATGAATCGCAAGCTGTTTGTAATTGCGCTCACAACGATGACTGCGGTTGTCATTGCCAGCAGTTCCCTGCTGGCGGGCTTCCTGCCGACACAATTTGTCACGGCAATTCAGTATGCGACAGGCAATATGGACAATGTCGCCAAGGAGCATTTGAAATACGCCGATACAGTCATCGTCAGGGAAGCGATTGTCAAGCACGCCCTGGAACAATACAGGGAAAATGCTATTTTGGGCGTCGGCTTCGGCAATTACGCGGAAACGACGCGCGCAGTCGATGTCAATCTGGCTGTCAATCGGCAGGCGCTCAATAAACTGCCGGAAGTATTGGAAAACGGCATTTTGTATTTGCTCGTAGAGGGCGGGACATTGTTTGCCGTACTGCATTTTCTCATTCTTGGCTATATTTTCGTGAAAGCATTCAGACGAACGGACCCTGACGAGGTTTATGCAGGCACCTACTTTGTTCTATTGTCGCTTTTCATCTCCAATTTCGTACAGGACAACAATGAGACATTCATGTACTGGTTTGCTATCGCCGCGGCCGTCTACATGTTGAAGGAAAACGGCGAGGCTCCGCGAGCAGAGCGAGCGCTGGCAGGATCGCTTGCGGCAGTGCCTAAATTGGCCCAGTAAGGAAGGATAATCGCATGTTAACAGTCGCTTATTACAATCATACGAGTGAAGTCAGCGGAGCTGAGGTGAGCTTGCTGCTGATGATGCGCAACCTCTCCCGTACGAAGCCGGTGCTGTTCGCCCCCGAGGGGGAACTGACAGAGCGGGCGCGGGCGGCCGGAATTGAAGTGATCATCGTGCCGAGCTTCAGCGCCAGGAATTCCCGCAATCCGCTGCGCCTGCTGGCCGGGGCGCTGGCCATGATCTGGTTCAGCTTGCTGTTCGCCCGCGCGGCGAAGCAGCGCCAGGTGGATCTGATTCATGCCAACTCGATTCGGGCAGGGCTGATGACAGCGCTGTTTGCCTTCTACCATCGCGTGCCCATTGTATGGCATGTGAGAGATATGCCACCCGAGGGCATTGTCGGCAAGGCAATCCGCAGCCTCGCGTCGCGTACAGTGCGGGCGGTCGTCGTCATCTCCAATGCGGTGCTTGCCAAGTTCACCGATACGGAGCTGGGCGAGAAAACGGCGCTTGTGTACAACGGCGTGGAGATCGGTGATTCGGGAGTACACGCTCAGCAGGACAGAGCGGGCCGCCGCAGCGCCATTCGCTTTGAACTGCTCACACCGGAGCATAGCAAGGTCGTCGTCGTTGTCGGACAGATTGCGCCATGGAAGCGGCAGGCTGATGCGATAGAAGCGGTGCGTCAATTGCGCAAGGCCGGCGAAGATGTCTATCTGTGGGTCGTTGGCGCCGCGAAGTTCAGGGAAGAGAATGAACAGTATTGGCAGGAACTGCATCGGCTGGCCGCGGCGCCCGAGCTTGAAGGCGCAGTGCGATTCACCGGTTTTCGGACAGATGTGGCCGATATTTGCGAAGCGGCGGATTTGCTGGTGCTCTGCTCCGACAACGAGCCGTTCGGGCGGGTGCTGATCGAAGCGCTGGCCCAGGGACGACCGGTGATCGGCACGCGAGCAGGCGGCATTCCCGAAATTATTGAACATGATGGCTGCGGCTTTCTCTATCCGGTCGGCAATGTCAAGGAGCTGGCACACTATATCCGGCGGCTGACGCGGGAGGACAAGCTGCGGCAGGCTTTTGGCAGGCAGGCGCGCGTCCGCGCGGAGCAGTTCGCCATCACGAATACGGTTAGACAAATTGAACAATTGCATGAACGGATAACGCGGAGCAAAGCGGTTCCGCCGCATTTGGATCAGCGTGCAAAGGAGCTGGCATGATGGCGAAATTAAAGGTGGCCATAGTCCATGATTATTTGAATCAGATGGGCGGCGCAGAGCGGGTTGTCGGTGTCATGCGGCAGATGTTTCCGGACGCGCCGATCTATACGACGATTGCCGACCGCAAGGGATTGCTGCCCGAATTAGTCGGAGCAGATATCCGCACGACATGGATGCAGCGGATTCCTGGCGTGCTGAAGTATCACAAGCTGCTGTTCTGGCTGTATCCGCTCGCGATTCGCTCCATCAAGCTCGATGGCTATGATGTCGTGCTTAGCTCAAGCAGCGCGTATGCCAAAGGGGCGGCGCGGCCGGAGCAGGGCTTGCACATTTGCTATTGTCACACCCCGATGCGATTTGCTTGGGAATTCGACACTTATATGGAGAAAATGCGCGTGCCGGGCATTGTTAAACAGCTTTCCCGGCTCTTGCTGGGCCCGGTTAAACGCTGGGACATGAACAACTCGGCCAAAGTCGATCATCTGATCGCCAATTCCACCATTGTACAGCGCCGCATCAGGGAAAATTACGGTCTGCCTTCGCAGATCATTTTCCCGCCGGTCAATATCGAGAGGTTCGCGATTGCTGAAGAAGAGCCGGAGCCCTACTACCTGGTCGTTTCGCGTCTTGTATCGTACAAGCGCATTGACCTCGCTGTGGAAGCTTGCACGAAGCTGGGAGAGCGGCTGATCGTAATCGGCGACGGTCCTGACCGCGCACGGCTGCAGGAACTGGCCGGACCGACAGTGGAGTTCGCCGGCAGACTGCCTGATGAAGAGGTCACCGCCTATATGCAGCGGTGCCAGGCGCTCTTTTTTCCCGGCAAGGAGGATTTCGGCATTACGCCGCTGGAAGCCAACGCTTGCGGCAGGCCGGTGATCGCCTATAAAGATGGCGGCGCACTCGATACGATTCAGGAAGGGAAGAACGGGGTTTATTTCCCGGTGCAGACGGTGCGCGCGGTCATGGATGCGGTAGAGGATTTCAAGCAAATAACGTGGGACAGCAAGGTCGTGCGCGACTGCGCGCTGCAGTTTTCGGAGCAGCACTTTATGGATGCAATTCATGAGAGTATCGCTGCTGCCATGAGCAGCGGTGGTACGGCGAAGGAAACGGCAAGACGGCGGTGGAAGCCGCGTGAGGAGCATGCAGTGCGAGAGGGGGCGGCGAGATGAAGCTGATTTTATTGTCAGGCGGTTCGGGCAAACGGTTGTGGCCGTTATCCAACGACGCGAGGAGCAAGCAGTTTCTTAGGATATTGAATGGTCCTGACGGTGAACGGGAATCGATGGTGGAGCGTGTCTGGCGCCAGCTCGGAGAAGCAGGACTGCAGAGCTCAGCCTACATTGCGACAGGGCAGGCACAGGAGGAAATGCTTCGCTGCCATCTCGGACCCAATGTTCCGATCATTTTGGAGCCAGAGCGCCGGGATACGTTCCCGGCGATCGCTCTCTCGGCCGTGTACCTGTATACCGTTGTCGGCACAAGCTTGAATGAGACGGTCGCAGTGCTGCCGGTGGACCCTTTCGTCGACGATTCCTTCTTCCAGCGCGTCGCTGACCTTGACGGTGCGGTAGGGGAATCCGGCGCAGAACTGGCGCTGATCGGCGTGAAGCCGACGCATCCGTCGGAGAAATACGGCTACATCGTCCCAGAGCAATCTTCGGAAGAAGAGGTTCCGTGGGGAGCCGCCCGCAAAGTAAGCCGCTTCACAGAGAAGCCGAGCGAGGCGGCCGCGGCAGAGCTGATCGAACAATCTGCGCTGTGGAATTGCGGCGTCTTCGCATTCAAGCTCGGCTACCTGATTCAGCTCTTGATCGAGCGCAAGCTGCCTATTCATTACGATGAGATGGCCAAGCGCTATATAAATATGACGAAAACAAGCTTTGACTATGAAATTGTAGAGAAAGCCGCCAACGTATCGGTGCTGCCCTACGAGGGATCATGGAAAGACCTTGGCACATGGAATACGTTGACCGAGGAGATGGGTGCGCAAGTAACCGGCAGCGGCATCGTTACCGAAGATTCGGAGAATACGCATGTCATCAATGAACTGGGCATTCCGATTACGGTGCTTGGCTTGTCCAATGCCGTTATCGCAGCCAGTCCGGATGGCATTCTGGTCGCTGAGAAATCGGCCAGCCCCCGCATTAAGGAGGTTACCCGGCACTTTGATGCGCGTCCGATGTATGAGGAGCGCCGCTGGGGACATTTCGTCGTGCTGGACTGCTCTGTCAGTGAGGACGGGGAGCGAAGGCTGACGAAGCGGGTATGTGTCGAAGCCGGCAAAAATTTCAGCTACCACTTTCACTATAAACGCTCAGAGGTATGGACGGTGCTCTCCGGCGAGGGCCTGCTGCTGCAGGACGGAAGAATAAGAAAGCTGAAGCCTGACGATGTCGTGGTCATTCCCGCGCACAGCCGCCACAGCTTGATGGCGGTCAATGATATGGAAATTATTGAAGTGATGCGGGGCCGGGAATTTGATGGAGACGAGACGGTCAGACTCGGTACAGTATGGGAAGACATTATGCGGTTTTGTGTGCAAATTTAACAAAATAGACGGGAGTGACAGACATGAATATTGCCGTAATAGGAACCGGTTATGTGGGGCTTGTGTCAGGTGTATGCTACGCGGAGCGGGGAAACAACGTCATCTGTGTGGACAAGGATGAACATAAGATCAATCAACTGCTGCAAGGCATCGTGCCGATTTACGAGCCGGGGTTGAAAGAATTGGCCGATAAGAACCGGCTGGCGGGACGGCTTCAGTTTACGACCGATCTGGTCAAGACGCTGCCTCAGGTTGATATTGTCGTCATTGCCGTGGGTACTCCCCCGCTTCCGAGCGGCGAGGCGGATATGCGTTATGTTGAAGCTGTTGCCAGGGAGATCGGCTATGCGATGGATGGCTACAAAATCGTCGTTGTAAAAAGCACGGTGCCTGTCGGCACGAACGAGCGTGTCAAATCGATTATCGCATCGATGACCAGAAAGCCGTTCGATATTGCCTCGGTACCCGAGTTTTTGAGGGAAGGGTCAGCAGTAGCGGATACGCTGAGCCCGGACAGGATTGTTATCGGCGCGGAAAGTCCTCGTGCCATCGAACAGCTCGTACTGCTGCATGAGAAGCTGACGAGCAAAATTGTGGTCACAGACATTCGCAGCGCGGAAATGATCAAATACGCTTCCAATGCATTCCTCGCTACCAAAATATCCTTCATTAACGAAATCGCCAATATATGCGAGAAAGTCGGGGCGGACGTAACCGAGGTAGCTCATGGCATGGGGCTGGATAGCCGGATTGGCTCCTCGTTCCTGCGGGCGGGCATCGGTTATGGCGGTTCTTGCTTCCCTAAAGACACCAAAGCGCTCATTCAAATTGCCGGCCATGTCGAATATGATTTCAAACTGCTGAAATCGGTAGTAGAGGTCAATCGCGATCAGCGGTTTGGCGTCATTGACAAGCTGCATCGTGCCCTCGGCAGCCTGCGGGGCAGAACGATCGGCATTTGGGGGCTGGCCTTCAAGCCGGAGACGGATGATGTACGAGAGGCGCCCGCTGTGGAAATTATCGAACGTCTGCTGCTGGAAGGCGCTTCGGTACGTGTCACCGACCCGATTGCAGCCGACAATTTCCGCGAGCAGCTCGATCACCCGGCGATTGAATGGTGCAGAACGCCGATCGAGGCGGCGACCAATTGCGATGCGCTATGTCTGCTTACGGAGTGGAGAGAGTTTCTACAGACGGATTTGCGTGAGGTTGAATTGGCGATGGTGACGCCGATCCTGATTGATGGTCGCAATGCGTTTACAGCCGAACAGCTTCGCCATACTGGTTTTGCTTACTATCCGGTTGGCCGGCCAGGCATGAACACCCAGGATATTGCGCTTCATGAACTAATTTAGTGACAAATCATTGGATGAGGTGATGACAAGGTGAAGCTTAAGAAAAAAGCAGTGGCTGCAGTTTTGGCAGCCGTATTGGCAAGTGGGGCACCGATCAGTTGGACGTCAGGAGGGTCGGCCTCCGGATTTCCCCAGTTGAGCGGGGTTCCGGTCGCAGCTGCGCAAGGATTTGTTAGCGAGCAGTTTCTGGAGCGGATACAGCGGCTCCATCAGTATTTGATTGCTGGAAATGACCAACTGGATATTCAGCAGGTCCGCAACCTGCGCAATAAAATCCAAACGCTCACTTTTGCACAGCATGGCAGCTGGACGGACCCGATCTGGAATAAAATATCCCCAACGGGAGTGCCTGCAGCTGCGCAGCAAACGATCTTTGAGTTTTTTGTCGAGGTAGGCGGGATGTACTTTGATCCGACGCTCGCCAATCTGGAGAAGCTGCGCACCGACCCTGTTTATCATGCCGTGCTGCAAGGCGTGGCAGCGGCAGGCGGCGAAGACGATCTGACGGTCGATGACATTGTGCGCTTCTTCTTCGGAGATGGAACGGTGGGCGGGCTTGAGGGTGAAATCACCAACAGGCTGGCAGAAAAAAGTCTTCCTGAGCTTGCGATGCTGCTGATCAGCACGCAGGAGCAGAACAAAATTCTTGGCGATGCGCTGGATGCGATTTTGAATGATCCGGACACTTACACCGTCAGCTCGATTTTTCGGACATTGGACATAACGAAGGTTGACATCATCAATACGATGAATAATTTCCGCAACAACCTGAAAGAGGTTAACCCGGCAATCAACTCGCTTATGGTCGCCTACATCCGCTCGGAAGCACAGGAGACGGTCACCGTTGATAATAACGGACGGCGCCATACGTATAAATTGAAGGTTGCTGGCATTGACGTGCCGGACGGCGTACTTGCCTGGTCCAAGGCAAGCGGCAGCGCGGATGTAACGATCTCGGCAAGCGGCGTTGCTGAGATCCCGGCCAGCGTCAGTACGGCATCAGCTGTTATTCAGGCCAAAGTGCTGAACAAAGTTGTTTTTGTGAAAGAAGTGACACTCACCGCGACCGGCGGGGGCGGAGAAAACCCAGGAGGCGGCAATCCTGGAGGAGGTAACCCAGGGGGCGGTAATCCTGGCGGCGGTAATCCTGGAGGAGGCAACCCAGGGGGCGGTAATCCTGGAGGAGGCAACCCAGGCGGAGAGAATCCGGGGTCTGGTAACGGAAACGGCAACGGCAACGGCAACGGCAACGGCAATGGTAATGGAAACGGTAATGGAAACGGTAATGGAAACGGCAACGGCAACGGTGGCCCTAGCGGGCCGGACCTTGCGGCACTGGAAGCCTTCGCTAACCAAATGGATCAGTTTTTCGAACAATGGAGCAATGCAAGCGAGGCGGAGAAGCTGCGGATTTCGGCTGAAGTTCTTGCCACCGTGCGTTCCTTGTGGGAGCAGGTAAGCAAAATTGATATTTCCGAATTCGCCACTGAGGTGAGCGACAATGCACTTGTGATCGCGCCTAAGGCGGAACAGTTGAAGCAGCAGTTGAGCGCGCGGAGTAATGCATCGCAGACGATCACGGAATGGATGAAGAAGCTTGATGCGAAAGTGGACCCTCAATTGAACTCGTCGCTGGTGTTTGACTTTTCATCGAAGCTTGGTCCGTTAAGACCGTTCCGGAATACACCGCGCAACACACCGCGTAATGCGGTTGGCGTGCTGACGGCCGGCAATGAAGCCGGATCGGACATTAATCGCTTGGAATTCAATTTATCCGCTGCTGCGCTGAATGAATTGAAAGGGGCATCGATTCGCTCGCTGGAAGTGCAAGGCTTCGGGATTGCCTACTCTCAGTCACTGACCGGAATTAATCAGCCGGTAACACTGGGCATTGAGACATCCGAAACAGCTTCACTTCCGGAGGATGTAACGATCCTGTCTCCCGTCTATACCTTTGATCTGGAGATCGGCACCGGACACAGCAAAGCGGCCAATCTGAACGGTGAGCTTGTATTCCCGGTTGATGCAGACCTGATCGACAACCCGGAGAAAGTGACGGTCGCCGTCGTTGAAAACGGCAAATTAAAGGCTGCGGGCGGGAAATACAACCCGGCTAACCAGACGCTCACCAAACGAGGCGCATCGCTTGCCTCTTATGTCGTCATTGAAAATACGCAGGCGTCATTCAGCGATTTGGCAGCTGTGCAGTCTTGGGCAGGCGAGTCGATTGAGAGTATCGCGGCCAAGGGTGTTATTGAAGGAACAGGGGCTGGACGGTTCGAACCTGCTGCCAAAGTGACGAGAGCGCAGTTTGCCAAGATGATCGTTCGGGCACTGGATTTGCCGGAGGAAGCGGCTGCAGCCGGATTTAAGGATGTCAACCAGACGGACTGGTTCGCTCCTTATGTTGAAGCAGCTTATCAGAATGGGCTCATTTCGGGACGTTCGTCAGACGTTTTTGACCCTGCAGCGCTAATTACACGCGCGGAAATGGCGGCGATTATTTCCCGGGCGATGAAGCTGGAGCACGGCGATGTTGCTGTGGATAATGTTGATGGCGAGTTGGCGAAATTCGCCGATGGATCGACAATTCCTGCGGCGCTTCGGGATGATGTGGCGCTTGCTGCCAGCCGTCAGCTTGTGACAGGCAATGAAGGGAAATTTAATCCGCTGCGCAATGCCAGCCGGGCAGAAGCGGCTGTGCTGATCTACCGCCTTGGACAAGGAGATTGGAGGGCACAATGAGTAAAGCGTGGAAGATTACGCTCCTGTCGGTGGGGACGCTGCTGCTCCTCGTCGTCATAGCATCTGCGCTGTTCTTGTGGAAAATTCGCTCTATTGACCTTGAGGACATCCAGAACAGACGACTGGTGCAAGCAGAGCAAACCGGCAATGAATCAGAGAAAGGGCAAGCTTCCTTGCCCTCTTCTTTGGAGGGCGCAGTTGACAAAGCCAGCGATTTGGCAGGCAAATCGGTCAATGCGGAAGATGCGATGGACGTCGCATCGATTTTACTGAATTCAGGGTTGTCATTTCGGGAGATGTACTACTTGCTTGGACAATCTACGGAAACGCTCAGCACCGAGGAGAAGCAGCGGATTCGTGATTTGCTGTTGAAAAAACTGACAACGGAAGAAATTAAAGCGCTCCGTTCGATTACCAAGGATTATGGAAAGTATCTGGTCATTGTCGATCCTGATTATCCGATCGAAGCGGTTGGTGTCGAGGACAAAGCAGAACGGCAGCGAATTTTGCAAGAGGTAGCCGATCGGAAGGCAGCAGAAGGTACGGTCCAGAGCGATGGTGCAGGGGGAAAAGAAACAGCAACCAGCGGCACCGGCGGCAAAGAAAGCAAGCCGGATGTACAGCAAACCGGAAACACGGGAACGACAGGGCAAGGCGCTAAGCAGCCCCAACAACCCCAGAAACCGGTGCAGAAGGATACGACCGTGCAGAGCGGCAAGGAAACTGACTCGGATAAAGCGAAGCAGAAGAAAGAGCAGCAGGAGCTGGCACGCAAGGAGAAGCAGCTGAATGAGAAGTATACAGCGGAGTTGGAAAAGGTGAAGACTGGTTGTGTTAACCGGGCGAACGAACTGCTGAGCAGCTTGCTGTCCAATGTGGGTAATGATGATGGGGAAGGGGCGCTTGGCTCATCGGATCCAAAGCTGTTCAACGAAATATCGGCTGCGGAAGCGAGCTGCGATCAGCAGTACGCGGATTTGAAAGCCAGGGCAGAGGCCGAATTCAAAAGTCAGAAGCTAACGTTCAAGGCCGCAAGCGCTTGGGAGCGTGAATATAACTCGACCAAGGAAGAGATCCGGGGGCAGGCGATGAGCCAAATTATGAAAGAGATGAAAGGTTAGAACACGCTGCTGTCAGGGCGATTCATCCGACAATCTGTCGCGCACGACGCGCTCAAGCAGCCGTCTGACCAGTTCAATATCTTCTCTCTCGAGCGGGATGCCGTCCCAATGAAGCTGTTCGTAATTTAGCAGTTCTCTTGCATTGTTGCTGGGTTCAACAGGGTCGGCATAATCGGTAAGCCCCAGGAGATAGTCCGCGGATGTATTCAATTTCTTTGAAATGTTTTGAATGGTTTCCAATGTAGGTTGTCTGTAGCCGGATTCGTATCCTGCATAGGTGCTTTTGGCAACGCCGACCGCATCAGCGACTTCCTGCATGGAATATTTTCTTCGTTTTCGCAACTGTTTGAGACGTTTCGCGAACATATAGGGCCCTCCTAAAACAATCATTACAAACATTTTACAATTAACGTCCCCTGCTTACAACTATCGGACAAGCCGCACATGCTGGTATGAGGGCCATTGGCAAGCAATAGTTAAATTATACTATAAATATTCCAAAATCGTTTAAAATCTATGAAAATATATGTGATCCTTCCATCATATCTCTGCCCTGCTGCAATCGTGAGCGGAAGCGTTCCGTTCCGGGAGGCGGATGTTTCACGGTTATCCCTTATATTTCCGCGCATAATTGTGTATGATAAGGGGATAGAATTTTCAACAGGGGAGAGGTTGATCGACATGGAACTGGAAAACAAACCGGCAACGTCAAACTTCATTAAGAACATCGTTAGTGAAGATTTGGCTTCGAACAAAGTGAGCGAGGTCGTTACGCGCTTTCCCCCGGAGCCAAACGGTTATCTGCATATCGGCCACGCCAAGTCGATTTGTCTGAATTTCGAACTGGCAGATGAATTCAACGGGCGGACAAATCTCCGCTTCGATGATACGAATCCGGCCAAAGAAGAGACGGAATATGTCGAAGCCATCCAGAAGGATGTCCAATGGCTCGGTTTCGAATGGGATAAGCTGTGCTTTGCTTCGAGCTACTTTGAAGAGATGTATGGGCGCGCCGTAATCTTGATCAAGAAAGGTCTTGCTTATGTGTGCGACCTGAATGCGGAGCAAATCCGCGAAATGCGCGGCACGTTGACGCGTCCTGGCTCGAACAGCCCGTACCGCGACCGCACTGTGGAGGAAAATCTGGATTTGTTCGCTCGGATGCGCGCTGGCGAATTCAAGGACGGACAGAAGGTGCTGCGGGCCAAGATCGATATGGCATCGCCCAACATTAATTTGCGTGATCCGGTTTTGTATCGGATTGCTCATGCGCATCACCACCGGACTGGCAATGAATGGTGCATCTATCCGATGTACGACTACGCCCACCCGCTTGGCGACGCAATTGAAGGGATATCGCATTCCGTATGCACGCTGGAGTTCGAGGATCATCGTCCGCTGTATGACTGGGTCATCGAACAGTGTGAGATGGAGGCCAAACCGCGCCAGTATGAGTTTGCCAGATTGAACATTACGAACACTGTCATGAGCAAGCGGCTGCTGAAGCGGCTTGTTGATGAGAAAATAGTCGATGGCTGGGATGATCCGCGGATGCCGACGGTGTCCGGGCTGCGACGCAAAGGGTACACCCCGGAGGCCATTCGCAATTTCTGCCGCGAAATTGGTGTGGCGCGGGCGTACAGTACCGTTGACGAGCGTTTTCTGGAACATTTTATTCGTGAAGATTTGAAGCTGAAGGCGCTCCGTACAATGGCGGTTGTGCGTCCGCTTAAAGTCGTCATCACGAATTATCCGGAAGGGCAGACGGAACAGCTTGAAGCGGAGAACAATTCCGAGAACGAGGCGATGGGCAGCCGGATGATCCCCTTCTCCCGCGAGATTTATATCGAGCAGGATGATTTCATGGAGGATCCGCCGAAGAAGTATTTCAGGCTGTTCCCAGGCAATGAAGTTCGTCTGAAACATGCGTATTTCATTGTGTGCCAGGAAGTTGTCAAGGATGAGCAGGGCAATGTGATTGAACTGCGCTGTACCTACGATCCGGAAACGAAGAGCGGGTCCGGCTTTACCGGACGCAAGGTGAAGGGAACGATTCACTGGGTGGACGCCTCGCAGGCAGTGCCTGCTGAGTTCCGGATGTTCGAACCGCTCATTACCGATGAGGCGAATGAGGACGGCAAGGAATTTCTGGATTGCATTAATCCGAATTCGCTTGAGGTGCTGCAAGGCTATGTCGAGCCTGACATGAAAAAGTCGCAAGGGCAGGACAAGTTCCAATTTTTCCGTCACGGCTATTTCAATGTAGACCCGCAGCTTACTGGAGCGGAGAAACTGGTCTTTAACCGCATCGTTTCGCTCAAAAGCTCGTTTGATCCAAAGGCTGGCAAATAGGCCAGCCATCGACCGACCGGCTTGCAACGAAGCCGGACCCTTTCCGCACTTATGCTGCTGCAAGGGATTAGGAGCCGGGCTGCTGCCGCAGTCCGGCTTTTTCGGCATTGTATTGTGAAATAGAATGAATATATAGGGTCTCAGCCTGGAAATTAGTGCTTGCCTACTGTGTTGCCTGCCAACCACGCGGCGTGTGGTTGCCTGCCAGCACTGTATCGCCCCACTGCACGCTGGGAGCTGCGCGCGGTGCGCGGGCAGCGAAGGGTTGCAGGATGCAGGGAGGTTGGGAAAACGAAAGCCGACGATAGAATTTCGCAATATTAGGGAACAAATGTTGTATTTCTTACAACAATCCAAAAGAATGGCCGCAACAAGCGTGGAATTGTTGTATAAACTACAAGAATTTACCTGAATAGCGTTATTTCACTTAACAATTGTTGTATAATGTGCAGCAATTCCACGTGAATCGTCGAATACGACGGGATAAGTTGTAGAAAATACAACAATTTATCCCGTATGGTACTTCTTTAGTTCAACTTATAGCGTCATACGCTAGCTTCGATATCCTGCAGCCAGCTCCTGTACACGATAACTAGCTTCGATATCCTGCAGCAGCTCCTGTACACGATACTAGCTTCGATATCCTGTAGCCAGCTCCTGTACACGATAACTAGCTTCGATATCCTGCAGCCAGCTCCTGTATACGATAACTAGCTTTGATATCCTGCAGCAGCTCCTGTACACGATAACTAGCTTCGATATCCTGCAGCCAGCACCTGTACACGATAGCTAGCTTCGATATCCTGCAGCCAGCTCCTGTACACGATACTAGCTTCGAAATCCTGCAGCCAGCGCTTGTTCACTATAACTAGCTACTGTTCACTATAACTTGCTTCTATATCGCCGCGAAACGTTTTGCCTCTCCTGTCCAAAGGGTGGCAAAAGTCGTTTGCGCTTGAGATGAGGTGGAACATTTGATAGATATTCATACACATCTATTGCCCGGAATTGATGATGGCGCCGCAACCTGGGAGGATTCGCTGGCGCTGGCCCGCGCAGCGGTGCAGGAAGGGGTGGCTTCGGTTATTGCCACGCCGCATCATGCTACCACACGCTATACGAATGAAGCTGATGATATCGTTCGGCTAACGCAGGAAGCGAACGAGCGGCTGCAGCTGGCGGGAATTCCTCTCCAGGTGCTGAGCGGACAGGAAATACGCGTTCATGACGATCTGCTGGATGCCTGGTCGCGCGGCGAGCTGTTGACGCTGGGCGGATCGATGTACATCCTTCTGGAAATGCCTGCGTCATCGATACCGCGCAGTATGCCGGATCTCATTCATGAGTTGAAGCTGCTCGGGCTGAAGCCGATCATTGCGCACCCGGAGCGCAATGCGGAGGTCGCGCGCCATCCGGCAAGCTTCGCTGCGCTCGTTGAAGCGGGCGCATACGGCCAGATGACCGCACATTCGCTGCTGGGGGGATTCGGCGGCGGCATTCAGCGGATCGCCTGGACACTGTGCAGCAGCGGCCTGATCCATGTCATTTCCTCCGATGTCCATAACCTTCAGCCAAGAGGGTTTCGGCTCGCGGAAGCCTATGAGCAGGTGGGGCGCCGGATGGGAACGGCATGGCGTGATTACTATCAGAACAACGCAGATAGCATTGCAAGGAATCAGCCGTTTGCGCTGCCGCCGGCTCCGGCGAGGGGCAATGTGGGGTGGCGCGCGAAAATAGCGGCAGTGCTGCGGGGTGGATGATTGACGACTCCGGTTTGATCATGATATTGTGAGTGCAATCATTCAACAGTAGAGGAAATGTGATTATGCGTAACACGAAGCGCTTTAACTATATTCGCATCATCGCTTGGGCTGCCGTCATATGCTGGATGTTCCTTATCTTCTATATGTCGGCCCAGCCGGGGCATCAATCTGATCAATTGAGCAAGGGCTTTGCTGCAACGATTCTTCGTGCAGTGGAGAAGATATTTTCCCAGACCGACATTGATATGAGCAAATTCAATTATTTCATTCGGAAAAATGCCCACTTCTTCTCTTATCTGCTGTTAGGCATGCTCGCCGCCTATGCGGTGCGCAAGGTCAGCAGCCATTCTTTCTGGCGCAGAGCCGTGTACGCGCTAGGTCTGTGCGTTCTGTTCGCAATCTCGGACGAACTGCATCAATTGTACGTTCCTGGCCGCAGCGCCCGTGTCTTTGATGTGATGATTGACAGCGCCGGCGCTACGGTCGGCATTGCGCTGACAATGGCGTGGCAGCGCTGGCGCAAGCCGCGGCAGAAATAGAAGAAGATCTCCCCAGCAGAGAGCCATAGCATGCCTTTTATTACTCTTGCAGAGAAATTGTATAGTTTGGACTGATAATATTGTTCAAAATACCGCTTGGTCTAGGTTTTGCTATGGCGAAGCTGGTATTTAATGGTGCGCAAGCGCTATTTCGTAGAGGAGTGCCCGAACGGAAAATTGGCTCGTACAGCGTGCTGGTTAACAGGGTAGTTTTGCGAGGGCATGTCGTCGAGTGCAAGCTGTGCAAATCAAGGTTTTGTCTGCAGGAGGGGATAGGCTATGGGGAGAAGACGGGGCATCAAATCGCTATGTCGTTTCGAAGGGTGTAATGACCCTCATTATGCCAGGGGAGTATGCAAGAAACATTACCACTACTGTTATTACCATTCTAAATTGAGCAAGAGCAAAAGCTTTTTCTACCCGACGGAGAACGAAGCCGGCGACGGGCAGCGTTGTTTGCGCCTGTCATGAAGCGGGAAATCACATATTTTAGAGCAATACGTGCGACGCCTGCACTTTTTTGAGCGTGACGCCCGGTTCCCTTCACTTTTGGGGCCGGGCGTATTTTATTGCGTACAGCGAGCGACGAACAAGCGGTGCTATCGCTCCATTTTTGTCATCGTATTGGTGTGGTATAATGGTTCTCAGCTTCGCGGGCTGCAGACTGCCGGCGGGGCAATAGCATTGCTCCGATGTATTTAATGTGTTTTGATTTAATACCCGAGACCTATTATTATAGTAATAGAAACCTAGCCGCATAGCTGATAAAATCAAGCTAAAACAGCGGGTTTCCAGTTAAACTCCTGCATTAAAAAACAAGAAAAAAACATCGGGTGGAGTGAATTATATGTCTCGGGGAAGCAATAAACCATGGTTCACAATTCGTAAAAAGCTGCTTATTATTTCATTATCGCTACTTATTCTCCCAATCGTTTCTCTAGGTCTTTCTACCTATTCAGTATCCGTTAGGGAGACTGAAGCGATCGTCAAGGACGGGCTCAAAAACAATGTCAGGCTAACTATCGAGATGATGGGGCTGCTGGAAAATTCGGTGCAGAACGGTTCAAAAACACTTGAAATGGCCCAGGAAGAAATGCGGAAGCTGTTGCTTGGCGAAAAGAAGGAAGACGGCAGCAGGGAAATTAACCGCAAAATCGATTTGGGTGAAAACGGCTACTTTTATGTGATTGATGAAAAGGGCAAGCTGCTTGCTCATCCGTCCAAAGAAGGGGAGAACATCTGGGATTCCCAATCCTCCTCGGGCGTCTATTATATTCAGGAAGCGATACATAAAGGGCTGGAAGGCGGCGGATTCACACATTATAGCTGGCCGCTGCCTGCACCAAATGATAGTGAAGAGGGCACTAAGGTCATTTATTCCGAAGTGTTCTCCGACTGGGGCTGGATCGTAGCGGCAGGTTCCTATGAGCGCGATTTTGAGGGTGGCATACAGGCCATTCTCAGTACAATGCTGCTCACGCTGATAATATGCCTTGCGGTCGGCGCGATCGTTGTCGCCGTGTTCTCCCGCAATATATCGCGTCCGCTGCTATTTATCACCGCCCAGTCCGAGCGGATGGCGGAGGGGGACCTGACTGCCGAGCCGCTGCCGCAGACCCGTCGCGATGAGATGGGACGGCTGACAGGCGCGTTCAATCAATTGCTTGAGTATTTAAAACAGCTTGTGGGCAATTTGAAGCTCAGTTCGAATAATTTGAACACTTCGGCGAGGTCGCTGGCGTCCGTCATTGCAGAGACGACCGCCGCGGCTCAGCACACGACCACTTCTATTTCGGAGGTGGCGCACAGCAGCGAAACACAGGCACGAAGTGTACAGGACGCTTCGAGGGCGATGCAGGACATGGCGTCCGGCATCCAGCGGATCGCGGAAATGTCTGCGAGCGCGTATGATGCTTCGACATCCACGCTTGAAGAAGCAGAGACTGGCAATCAACTGGTGTTGGAATCGATTGAACAAATGAAAGTGGTTAGCGCTACGATGGAACGATTGCGCGCCGCAATTGACAGTCTCGGCGACAACTCGCGGGAAATCGGAGAAATTGCGGTGACGATCAAGGAGATTTCATCACAGACGAACATGCTGGCATTGAATGCAGCCATCGAGGCGTCCCGGGCGGGCGAGCATGGAAGAGGGTTTGCGGTTGTTGCCGACGAGATTCGGAAGCTGGCCAACCGTTCGAATGAATCGGCCATGCAGGTGGAGGCGTTAACGGAAACAATTCGCGGCGAAATTGGCGACGCGATGACGTCGATGGCGAAGGGAACTCATGAAGTGAGCGAAGGTGTTCAAGCCATCGGGAGAACGGGCACAGCCTTTGACCTGATTTTGAATGCGACCCGCAACACAGTAGATCATGTTCAGGAAGCATCCGCAGCCGCTGAGCAAATGTCGGCCGGATCGGAACAGATTTCCGCTTCCTTGCAGGAGATTGAGCAATCATCGGTTCAGACAGCCGGATCTGCGCAATCGGTGTCCGCAGCTACGCAGGAGCAGCTTGCCTCCCTGGAGGAAATTTCGGCGTCGGCTGACCGGTTGAACGAACTGGCGGAGGCTATGCGGCAATTGACATCACGATTTAAATTGTAGGATAGAGGAGAGATCATCTGTGCAAGTTACAGCGCTTGGAGAAGTATTGATTGATTTTACACCCGCGGGCAGCTCGGCTGCCGGCAATGTGCAGTTCGAGCAAAATCCTGGAGGAGCGCCGGCGAATGTGCTGGCGGCGCTGGCCAAGCTTGGGGTAGAAACTGCTTTTATCGGCAAAGTTGGCAGCGATCAATTCGGCCGCTATTTGCTGGACACATTGACGGGCTGCGGCATTGATGCTTCGGGCGTCGTGCTGGATGCTGAAGCGAATACGACGCTTGCCTTCGTGCATCTGGCCGCAGATGGCGACCGTACGTTCAGTTTCTATCGCAATCCCGGTGCTGATCAGTTGTTGAAACCGGAAGAAGTGAACACAGCGTTGATTGAGAATAGCAAAGTATTTCACTTCGGGTCGATCTCTATGACGCATCAGCCGGCGGCCGATGCCACGCGCCGCGCACTGCAAGCGGCCAAGGCTGGCGGTCAGCTTGTTTCGTTCGATCCGAACTTGCGCCCTGCGCTCTGGGATGATCTTGAGCGGGCGAAGGAAATTATTCGCGAGGGCTTGGCAGCATCCGACATTGTTAAGCTGTCAGAGGAGGAGCTTGTGTTCCTGACCGATGACGAGCAGCTTGACAGGGCGGCCCGGCGTGTGGCAAGCGAGTATAATATTCAGCTTCTCCTGGTTACGCTGGGCGAGAAGGGCTGCTATTATCTTCTGGGAGATACAGCGGGTTCCGTACCATCTTACAAAGTCAAAGCTGTTGACACCACGGGCGCAGGAGATTCGTTCCTCGGCGGTTTTCTGTACAAACTGCTGGAGGATGGCAGAGCGTTGACGTTGTGGAGCGAGGAAGAGCTTGCGGCCGCACTGTCCTTCGCATGTGCGATGGCAGCGCTTGTCACGACGAAGAAGGGCGCCATTCCGGCGATGCCTTCCAAGGAAGAAATCGAGGCGCTGCTGGGCAGCTAGTAGCTAATTATACCGTTACAAAAAAACCGCCTGCAAAATTCGGTCAATGCCGATTTAGCAGGCGGTATTTCGTTTGTTTGATCCTAATTCGCCGGACAGACGTTCCGCTAGAACGTCTGCCTTCAGAATCGCATGCAGGGTGACTTTCGGGCAAATAACGGAACCTGTGTCTGCTTGCATCACAGACGAGGTCGGATGAACATCGTCATGCCTTTGTTTTTTTATGCCTCCTGATTGAAGGACTCGACCAAAGATCTTGCCCGCGCCTCGTCTTTTCTCAGCACTTTCAATTGCCGGACGGAGCCGCTCACGGAGACGGTTTTTGCCTTGATATCCTGCGCTTTCAAATACGCCTGTAGCCGGTCAATCTGTTCCGCACGCGTGCCGCCCTCAGATTTGACGGTCAACCATCTTTGTTTTGCTTTAACCGCGGCGAAGATGATCGCCGCAACGACAATTGCGGCCACAATGATCCACACCACATACATTCCTGATTACCTCCCTGATATTTGCTTTAATAATAAGTAAGCGCCCTTCTGTTCTATGTCTATTCGCCGGACCTTCATTTCCATGACAACGGATTTTGCTATAGAATAAAAAGAACGAGACAGATTACCGAAATAGCTAAGGGAGACATTATATATGATCGTCATCGGATTGACTGGATGGGGCGACCATGACTCGCTTTATCCGGACAGGGAAGCGGCGAAGCAAAAATTGAAAAGTTATGCAGCGTGGTTTGAGACGGTGGAGGTGGACAGTTCCTTCTATGCGGTGCAATCCCTTCAGAATATGGGAAACTGGACTAACAATACACCGGAATCCTTCCGTTTTATTGTAAAAGCCTATCAGGGTATGACAGGACATACCCGGGGCAAAATTCCGTTTGATGATGAACAGGCGATGTACGATGCATTTCACGCCTCCTTGGCCCCGATGCTGGAAGCGGGCAAGCTGCAGACGGTGTTGTTCCAGTATCCGCCCTGGTTCGACTGTACGAGGGAAAATGTGGACAAGCTGCGCGAGACGAAAGCCCGTATGGAAGGGGTGACTTGCGCGCTGGAATTTCGTCATCAAAGCTGGTTCGGTCCGGAGATGGCTGATAGAACGCTCGCTTTTATGCGTCGGGAAGGCTGGGTACATACGGTATGCGATGAGCCGCAGGCAGGCATGGGCAGCATACCGATTGTCGAAGATGCCACAGATGATCAGCTGACGCTCGTTCGCTTCCACGGTCGCAATACAGCGGGATGGCAGGCAAGTTCCCAGCCCAACTGGCGCGAAGTTCGTTATTTGTACCGCTATACGGAACAGGAGTTGGAGGAATGGATGAACCGTCTTCGCCGTCTGGAGCAAAAGTCGCAGCAGGTGTGCGTAGTGTTCAACAACAATTCCGGCGGGGATGCCGCAGACAATGCCAAGCAGTTGATGGGGATGCTCGGTCAGCTTCCGCCGCGCGGGACCTTCGAGATCATCCGTCCGGATGAGCCTGAGCAGCTTGAGCTGTTCTAAGCTTGTCCGTATAATCAACCGCCGTCGCCGGCATAATAAATTCGTAAAAATAAGCAGGTTGACATTCTTAACTGTAACTGATATTATTACAGTATGAAACGGGGTGCCGTTGCTTATGAACAGCGAATTTACAATAGCCGTCCACAGTCTTGTGATGTTGGCGAATTTGCCGGAACGAATGGCTTCGAGTGAGTCGATCGCTGAGAATGTTCAGACCAATCCGGCACGAGTGCGCAAAGTGATGAGCTGTCTCAAGCGCGGAGGCTTCGTGGAAACGCGCGAAGGTATGCGTGGAGGATACCGGTTGACGATTGATCCGCAGACGGCAACACTTGGCGATGTATACCGCGTAATGGCGCAGGGCTCGCTAATGCCGAGCTGGTGCTCAGGCGATCCGGATATGGATTGTATAGTCGGATCGAATATGCGGGAAGTGATGGATAGCATATTCTGCCGTGCCGAGCGTCAGTTGGAACAGTTTTTCAGCGGGATTGCTATTGCGGATGTGCTGGATCAGATTCATCATCGTGATCAGACGGTTTGAAACGCGTATCGGAGCTTTGGGCGCGCAGGCAAGCGATAAGTTGATGTGAAGGGGTTTCCCTTAACATATGGCAGCACTTTTTTTCGAACAGCGGCCGTTTCGTGCATCGCGAAACGACAAATATTTAGTGAAGAGAGGATGAATTCAAATGGCAGTAGCTTTGACTAAAGAGAATTTTAAAGAAGTTACAGAAAGCGGCGTATCCCTGGTAGACTTCTGGGCGCCATGGTGCGGACCTTGCAAAATGCAGCTCCCAATTGTAGAAGAACTGTCCGGCGAGCTTGCTGGCCAAGCATCGATCGGTAAAGTAAACGTGGATGAGGAGCCTGAATTGGCTTCACAATTCGGCGTAATGAGCATTCCTACACTCATTTTGTTCAAAGACGGTCAACCCGTTGACAAAATGGTAGGCTTGCAAAGCAAAGACGCTTTGAAAACCAAAATCTCCAACCAACTGTAATCTGCTTTCGGCAGATGAACACAAGCAATAACTGCTGGTTAACGGCAGACAAGAACCCTGTTTCTTCCCAAAGGAGGAACGGGGTTCTTTTTTTTATATTCTGTTGCAACAAATTACCATTCGACTGCGTTTAGACTTATAGGAATATCATTCATTATGGGGAGGGTTCACACTTGAAGCATAAGAAAAATAAGAAATCTTCGAAAAAACAGGTTCTTTTGACGTTATCTACTGCCTTGGCATTGACAACAGCATTGCCAGCAGCGGCGCATGCCGATGAGCGAATATATAGCAGCGCTGCAGGCCAGCAATCACTGCCGCCCGCTGAGTGGACACCAGCCAGCAAAGCAGAAGGGCCGCAGACGTCAGTCACTTCGGACCAAGGCGGGTCTGAAACACAGACTGAATCGCCGGACAAAGCAAAGATAAGCAAAGAGAAAGCGGTTTCTCTGGCCAAGGAACTTGTCAGCATTCCCGATGACTACACATTGCAGAGCACATCTTTTAATACCGAAACGTTATCAGCAGGCAAGCGTACGGTCTGGAACCTCTATTTTGCAAAAAAAGTGAAAAATAGAAACGTCGGCAGCATCAATGTATCAATCGATGCTACAAGCGGGGAGCTGCGAGGCTATTCAACGTATTTGGATGATCCTACCCGCAAGCCGGTCTATCCTCCCAAGGTTGACCGTGCTGCAGCACAACAGATTGCAACGGAGTTTATTGGCAAAGTCAGTCCGAAATACAAGGATGAGCTCGTTTATAATGCGGATTTCGGCATTGAGTTCCGTCCCCCGCTGAACGGTGACGTCCGTTATTCCTTGCGGTACGACCGGCTTGTCAATGATGTTGCCTTCAAGGACAACTTTATCGATATTGAAGTGGACGGCGAAGGCCATATTATGCAGTATTCGATTCGCTGGGATGATACCGTCACCTTCGACAATGAAAAGCCAGGCATTACGCTGGAACAGGCAACAGCCAAAATCCGCGAACAGGCCGCCCTGGAACTCAGCTATCTTACGAATTACAATATAAAATCACCTGCGGAGCCGCATTTGACCTATAGCATGCCGTCGTTTATGCTGAGTGCCAAGGATGGCAGCGTCTGGTCGCCTTATGAACAATCGCGCAAGCCGAATACGACAAAACCGGTTAATGAATCGTCATTGGGAGCCAAGCCAACCGGCGGCAAGAAGCTGGATGCGGAGCAATCAGCAGCAGCAGTGAAAGCGGCCTTTACGCTCCCGGAAGGAGCCGAGCTTACTGACAGTGGCTTCAACGAATACGAGAACGAGTACACAGGGCGAACGGTTTCCGCCTGGAATTTGAACTGGTCAATCAAGAAGGACGGCAAGCAGGCGGGCTCTGCATGGGCATCGATTAACAGCCAAACTGGGCAAGTAACCAATTACTCCTATTACATGGATAACGATTACGCGCGCCAAAGCGGTCAGAAAATAACCACAATAACATATGAAGCGGCAGAGAAGAAAGCTTTGGAAGTCATCAAGAAGCAGCTTCCGGGCTACGTGCACGAGCTTTACTTGCAAGATGACAGCGAACGCTATGCTACTTACAGCAAAGAAGATGTGGACAGCATCCGGGACTACTCATTTTCATTCCAGCGCCGGGTTAATGGCGCCCTCGTTGATAGTGATGGGGTTTATATATCCGTTAATGCGATCACCGGGGAGGTCAGAAACTACAATGTACAACTCTCTGATTTTGCTTTCCCGGCCAGCCTGCCGAGCGTCATCAGCAAGGAGAAGGCAATTGACGCTTTCATGGACTATTACAAGGTTGAGTTGACCTATGTGTCCCCAGCATTGTGGAACGGGCATCCAATCCCGTTCGAGAAATACAATTTGATGGTTGCGGCCGGAGAAATTGCACCGGGTGCAGGAGGAGAAGGCGGCACGCAGGAGAAAGCGAAACTGGTTTACAGACTGGTGGAGCGTCCGTTGGACGAGCGGGTTTTCCTTGACGCACAGACAGGCGAATGGCGTGACCTGAATACAGGGGACAAGACAGAACTGGTCAAACCGCAGGCAAGCGACATTGTCGGTCACTGGGCAGAGCGCGAGCTTGGGATGATGGTTGCCTACAAGGCGCTTGATCTTACGGACGGCAAAGTCAATCCGAATGCCATTGTAACCCGCGGCGAAGTGATCAAGATGCTCGTCTTGTCGATGAACAGCGGGCGCAGGCCTTATTATGAGGCAATGAACAGTTCAGCGGACGCCTCATTCAAAGATGTGGGAAGCAGCAATGCTTATTTCCTTTACGTAGAGAGCGCCGTTGAGCAAAATCTGATTGATAAGGGAGACGGTTCCTTTAATCCGGAGGGCAAGGTGACGCGTGAGGAAATGGCAGAACTGATCGTACGCGCACTCGGTTACAATACGCTCGCCAAGCGTGAAGGCTTGTTCGATGTCAAGTTTAAGGATGCAGCGGACATTGAGAACAAAGGTCAGGCGGCAATCGTAGCCGGACTGAAGATTATGTCACAGAACGCGGCAGGCAACTTCCAGCCTAAGCGCGAGGTGACGCGTGCAGAAGCATCGGCAGCATTTTTCCGCTTTCTCCAGGCGCGCGCCGATCTTCAGGAAGCGCCGCTTCGCAACTAGGACAGCTGTTTGCAGGCAAGGAACAACTGCTTTGGTCAACAAAGGAGTTGCGAGGGGAATATTGGGAAAGCCCTGGCGAGCATTCGCCGGGGCTTTTCATGCGGAGGGACATCGGGTATAATTGCGAAAGATTAGAATAGAGGAATTACTTTAGAGGAGTTGTTAATGCATGGCGCTTTCTTGTGGAATCGTCGGTCTGCCGAACGTAGGCAAATCGACGCTGTTTAATGCAATTACCCAAGCTGGCGCGGAATCGGCGAACTATCCGTTCTGTACGATCGATCCGAATGTTGGTGTTGTTGAAGTTCCCGATGAGCGTTTGGATAAGCTTACTGAACTTGTAACGCCAAACAAGACGGTGCCGACCGCGTTTGAATTTATTGACATTGCCGGTATTGTGAAAGGGGCCAGCAAAGGCGAGGGCCTCGGCAACAAGTTTCTGGCTCATATTCGTGAAGTGGATGCAATCGTTCATGTTGTCCGCTGTTTTAAAGATGACAATATTACCCACGTTTCGGGAAAAGTCGACCCGCTGAGCGATATTCAGACAATCAACCTGGAGCTTGTGCTGGCGGATTTGGATTCCGTAGAGAAGCGTATCGATCGTTCTCGCAAGAACATGAAGGGCGGCGACAAGAAATACGCCCAGGAAGTGGAATTGCTAGAGCGGATCAAAGAAGCGCTGTATGAGGACAAACCGGTTCGCGCGCTCGATTTGAGCGATGAAGAACTGCTGCTCATCCGCGATCTGCATCTGTTGACGATCAAACCTGTGCTTTACGCGGCGAATGTAAGCGAAGAGGAAGTGACCGATACGGACAACAATCCGTACGTTCAAATTGTCCGCGAGTTTGCTGCGAGTGAAAATGCCGAGGTTGTGCCGATCAGCGCCAAAGTAGAGGCTGAAATTGCCGAGCTTGAGGGCGAAGACAAGGCGATGTTCCTTGAGGAGTTGGGCTTGGAAGAGTCCGGTTTGAACCGTCTGATCAAGGCAGCCTACAAATTGCTCGGATTGTATACGTATTTCACTGCAGGCGTGCAGGAAGTGCGCGCTTGGACCATTCGCAAAGGGACAAAAGCGCCTGGCGCGGCAGGTGTCATTCACACTGATTTCGAGCGTGGATTTATTAGGGCAGAGGTCGTTTCCTATGAAGATCTCGTTGCTGCCGGCTCGATGAATGCAGCGAAGGAAAAAGGACAGCTGCGTCTTGAAGGCAAGGAATATGTGGTTAAAGACGGCGATGTTATGCATTTCCGCTTCAATGTTTAGACTATAGCCTAACGGCGTACAAGCGGCTTCGTTTCCTGCGGGAGGGCGAGGTCGTTTCGGCGTGCGCTTGCAGCCAACTCAACTTTTAGTTCACACCCTAACTCCATTTCTTTCTGCACCGTGCGGTAGGGTGATACGTTGGCAGTTGAGCCGCAGCCTTGCACACTATCACTCGTTTTCCTTGTACACCCTAACTCAGGTTGTGAGGAATGGCCAGCAGATTGGGTGCGGCGGTTGCTGTGCTTTGAAGTTGCGGGTTTGCGGCCCGCCAGCCGTGTTGGCGGAGATAGGGTATACAGCTGCAGCAGCAGCACTATACAGTGCGAAGCTAGAATTTGCAAAGCTAAATGAAAGGCAATAAAATGCAACACTTTTGCAGCTAGCAGGATGCATTTTGCAAAAAATAAATGGAACGTCTGTCCTTATGATCTGCATACGCTATTGAGGCGCTTGATGCCATTATGCGGGACGTATTCGAAAGTCGACCGAATGTGATATAATAATAAGACTGATAACTCGAAAACAGTGAGCCGCGAATTTTTCTGGAGCAGCGCAAAGCGGCCGCTAATGACTATAGGAGTGTGTGAGAACATGATGCTGGACCGATTGCAGGCGCTGGCCGACCGCTATGAGAAACTTAGCGAGTTGCTTTGTGACCCGGATGTGGCGAATGATTCGCGGAAACTTCGCGATTATTCCAAGGAGCAGTCTGATTTGCAGGAGCCGTATAACGCGTTTATGGAATATAAAGAAACCAGTGCCCAGTATGAAGAAGCCAAGCTGATGCAAAATGAGAAGCTTGATGACGAGATGCGGGAAATGGTCAAGATGGAGCTTGAGGAACTTGGCGAGCGGAAGACGCAGCTTGAGGAGCAAATCCGCTTGTTGCTGCTGCCTAAAGATCCGAACGATGATAAAAATGTGATCGTTGAGGTGCGCGGCGCGGCAGGCGGCGACGAGGCCGCACTGTTCGCTTCCGACTTGTATCGCATGTACACCAAATTTGCTGATTCCCAAGGCTGGCGCACTGAAGTTCTCGATGTCAGCGAGAACGACCTGGGCGGCTATAAGGAAATTATTTTTATGGTCGTTGGCAAGGGCGCATACAGCAAGTTGAAGTTCGAGAGCGGGGCGCATCGCGTACAGCGTATTCCGGTTACAGAATCCGGGGGGCGTATCCATACATCGACCTCAACGGTAGCGGTAATGCCTGAAGTGGAGGAAGTGGAAGTGGAAATCCTCGACAAGGACATCCGAATCGATACGTTCTGTTCCAGCGGAGCGGGCGGACAGTCCGTAAATACGACAAAATCTGCTGTGCGTGTTCTCCATGTGCCTACAGGCATTATGGCAACTTGTCAGGATGGCAAATCGCAAAATGAGAATAAAGCGAAGGCGCTGCAGGTGCTTCGTGCCCGGATTGCCGATATTCAACGGCAGGAAGAGGAAGCGAAATATGCCGGCGAGCGCAAAAGCAAAGTCGGTACTGGCGACCGCAGTGAACGTATTCGCACCTATAACTTTCCGCAGAGCCGCGTCACCGATCACCGGATCGGCCTGACGATGCATAAGCTTGATCAGATTATGAACGGCGATATGGGGGAGATTGTGTCTTCGCTCACGATTGCCGAGCAGGCTGAGCTGCTTGAGAAGGAGAACATGGCCTAAATGAATCGGGAACAATTCGAACGAACTTTCGGATTAGTGTACTCCCCCAAATTGACCATACGAGAAGCCTGCTTGCAGGCTTCTTCTGCATTGGAGTCAGCGGGCGTGCCGGAGCCGCGAAGCCATGCGGAGCTGCTGCTTATGCATCTGCTTGGAATGGAGCGTTCAGCGCTGCTTCGTGATTATTATGATCCGATGCCGGAAGCCCGATGGGCGGCATGGCTGGAACTGCTTTCCCGCAAGGCATCGGGAGAGCCGCTTCAGTACATTACGGGGGAGCAGGGCTTCTACGGGCTTGACTTCCATGTGCAGCCAGGTGTGCTCATTCCGCGACCGGAGACAGAGCTGCTGGTGGAAGCTGTGCTGGAAGCGGCTGAGCGTCTATGGCCTGTGCAGCAAAGAACGGAAGATGCGTGCGCGGATGCTGGGACAGCGAAGCAAGCAACGGGAGATGTACGCGCGGACGATGTGCCAGGGCAGCAAGCAACGGGAGATGCGTGCGCGGATGATGCGACAGCGAAGCAATCGACAACGGCGGATGAGGCTTGCCCTCCGCAGCCGCCTGCGCAAGCTGCACACCCGCTGACGGTGCTCGACATCGGCACCGGCAGCGGCGCAATTGCCGTGACGCTCGCTGTGCAGCGTCCGGCATGGCGCATCTGCGCGTCCGACCTGTCGGAGGACGCGCTCGCAGTCGCCCGCGTGAACGCCGACCGCCACCTGGTGGCGGATCGGGTAGCGTTCACGCAGGGCGACCTGCTCGGGCCGTTCGCGCAGGCGCGGCCCGGCGATGTCGGCAGCGGCCCAGGGGCGATGAGCGGGGTCCGCGCCGACATCCTGGTGTCGAACCCGCCGTATATTCCGGCGGGTGATCTGGCGCATTTGGAGCGCGAGGTGCGCGACTACGAGCCGCGCCTTGCGCTGGATGGCGGCGAGGACGGGCTGGAGCCGTATCGCCGGATACTGGCCCAGATCCCGGCGCTTGCCGCGCCGCCGCGCATTGTGGCCTTTGAAGTGGGCATCCATCAGGCCCGCGAGGTCGCAGACATGCTGCGGCGCTATGGCTTTTGGCAAGAAGTAGAGATTGTTCGGGACTACGCCGGCATTGAGCGCCATGTAATTGCCATCGCTGTTGAGCATTGATCCAGGTACACAGGAAAGTGGTCAAGCACTGATTTTGGTTTTGAGCCAAAATCACTGTACGAAAAGATTTGCTAGATTCATAGGTTTACGAAACGAGAGTGGCGGACATACTTGGAACATAGACGTTCCGGAACGCAAGCTGATGCACCGACGGGTGCAACGAGAGGGGCTTGTGTCACAATGGTCATCCGCAATCATTCCCGTTTTTCATTCCGTAAATCGTATGCTTATCTCTTTTTCGTACTGGTAGTGCTGTTAATGAGTTGGGAAGGGCATCGGATTGATGCTGCAGTTATAGAAGGTGGAATTCCGCAAGAATCGATTCGACTTAGAATTCTGGCCAATTCGGATTCACCGCAAGACCAAGCTGTGAAAAGACATGTCCGCGATGCCATTGTGGCTGAACTGGCCGCCTGGGTTGACGGTCCCCAGACGATTGAAGAGGCGCGTGCCAACATGCAAGCCCGTCTGCCGGAGCTTGAGGCGCTGGTTGCCAAGGAGCTGCAGGATCGCGGATTTCAATATACATCGAAGGTTGAGTTGGGTGTTGTCGACTTTCCGACGAAAATGTACGGCAGCAGAGTGTATCCAGCTGGAGATTATGAAGCTTTGCGTGTATCGCTGGGCAATGCGGAAGGCCAGAACTGGTGGTGCGTGCTGTTCCCACCGCTCTGCTTCGTAGATGCGATGAGCGGCGAGGCAACTGCAGCTCCGCAGGCTGATAGCGAGGCCGTCGTTGCAGTGTCGGCAGATGCCGCAGCGGATGCTGGAACTGAGGATGCGCAAGCACCGCAAATGAAATTTTTCCTTTGGGAGCTGCTTGAGTCATTCATCGACTTTGTTCGCAATCTGTTCAGCTAGGAAATGCAGACGGATATACCGTGTAACGTAAGGAGCAAGAGAACCCTATGATAACAACGACGATATGGTCCATGAAAAGCAGCCGCTACGCCCCGCCCCGCCCTATTGCACAATATGGGGCGGGTGTTCGCGCAGAAAACCAGGCAGACATGGAAGAGGATGAACTGCGAACCGCAAACGCAGCAGAAGATGCAGCGCAAGCTGAAAAAGCGGATGAAGCGGCCATTTTAGAGGCAGGCAAGCAAATTGGCAGCGGTGGGGTTGTGGCGTTCCCTACTGAAACCGTCTACGGTCTGGGGGCTGATGCGCGCAGCACGGCCGCTGTAGAACGAATATTTCAGGCCAAGGGAAGACCGTCAGACAACCCGTTGATCGTACATATTTCGGATCGGGGGCAACTGGCGGATTTTGTTGCCGATTGGAACGAGCTGGCTTCACGGCTTATGGATCGCTTTTGGCCGGGACCGTTGACAATAGTACTGCCTGTTCGCGAGGGCGCCGTTTCGGAGCGGGTCACAGCGGGGCTGGATACGGTAGCGGTCAGAATGCCTGATCATGAAGTTGCCCTGCGGCTGATCGCTGCCGCACAGTGTCCGGTCGCAGCGCCGAGCGCCAATCGATCAGGCCGACCCAGCCCGACGCTTGCTTCCCACGTAGCTGAAGACTTGTCGGGTTATATCGACGGTATTGTAGATGGCGGAGCGACAGGCGTAGGTCTGGAATCGACGGTTATTGAAATTGTATCTGACGATACGGTTCGTATTTTGCGCCCCGGCGGAGTTACCGCAGAGCAGCTTGGTGAAATAGCGGGCTGTGTTCTGGATGAAGAAGACGAAAAAACGGAAGCGACCAAAGATATAAAACCCGAGGACGCCTTGTCGGCATTAAGCGAAGTTGGCGTATCGACAGAAGCTGGTGTGCCAGCCCGATTGGGTGTGTCGTCCAAAGACGGTATGCCCGCTCAAGTCGGCGTGTCGTCCAAAGACGGTGTACCCACCGAAGTTGGTGTGTCGTCCGAAGACGGTGTACCCACCGAAGCTGGTGTGTCGTCCAAAGACGGTATGCCCGCTCAAGTCGGCGTGTCGTCTGGAACTGGAGATGCGGCCGTTGTCTTGCAGGAGACCCAGGCACCTCGTTCGCCGGGGATGAAATATACGCATTACGCGCCGCGAGGGTCGATGCTGCTTGTTGAGGGAGAACCGTCTGCTGTCCAGGCATACATTAACCGCCAGCTTGCGGAAGCGAATGCGCGCGGCGTTAAGACAGGGGTACTCACTTATGATGAGCATATTGCTGAGTATCAGGATGCGCATCTGGCATTGGCCTGCGGAAGTCTGGGGGAACTGGAATCGGCAGCCAGGCAGTTATATGCTGTGCTGCGTGAGTTCGATGCTTGCGAAGTGGAAGCGATTTGGGCGGAAGCTTGTTCGCGAGCTGGCATTGGCCAGGCACTGATGAACCGTCTAACCAAAGCAGCAGGACACCGCATTGTTAGAGTTTGAGTACTCAAAGCAGCAGGACGCCACATTGTTAGATTTTGCGGCTCAAAGCAGCAAGTGCCGTGTCGTTAGCGTCCAATTATTCAAACACAGCTGGACCCCGCATGGTTAGAGTCTGAGCACTCAAAACAGCAGCACATCGAGGCATTAAAGTCATATGCAATCAAACCCCTCATCTCACCTTGTATATAATCCTTCCTTTCAGAGCGCCTCATGCCCCCTTGCCCGATAGCTTGGTCATGTTTCATGCCTTGTCCGCATATGATCAAGAAGAACGGAAGGGATACGGGGGTGGAATAATGATTGAGGCTGGCTTGCATACGCTGCATACAGGCCAACTGCTGACAATTATAATTATGGCGTTCGCTCTGGGGATGGATGCGTTCTCGCTTGGCATTGGAGTTGGATTGAAGGGCATACGGCGGCTTGATATTATTAAACTTAGCCTGGTCATCGCCCTCTTTCATATCGCAATGCCCTTGCTAGGAATTTTCGCCGGGCAATATATGAGCCAATTGCTTGGCAATGTGGCGACCCTGGTCGCCGGGCTGCTGCTGCTGCTGTTGGGCGCGCATATGATTTATAATTCTTTTCGGGGCGGCGCTTCAAGTTCATTTGATTACCGCACAGCGTGGGGAATGCTTATTTTTGCGTTCAGTGTCAGCATCGATTCTTTTTCCGTTGGCGTCTCGCTGGGGATGTTTGCAGCCGACCTTCTGTTGACAATTTGCATGTTCGGGTTGTTCGGAGGGGTAATGTCTGCGGTCGGTCTGATTCTGGGCAGACGAGTCAGCCAGAATCTTGGCGACTACGGTGAAGCTTGCGGCGGCGTGATCTTGCTTGCTTTTGGCGTGTTGTTTTTAATATAGAGAAGTTGTGGTAAAGTGTAGGTAGCATGCAGTAGAAGGGGGTTGTGCACGGGGTGCGTATTTTGTTAGTTTGCACCGGCAATACTTGTCGTAGTCCGATGGCTGAAGCTTTGCTTCGCAATCTTGTCCAAGAAACAGGACAGGCTCACGAAGTGAGGTCAGCCGGCGTATCTACAGTGGACGGTCTTCCGGTATCCGAATATGCAGTGGCAGCGCTCAGAGAAATGGAGATTGAACATTGCGGAGCTTCACGGGCGATCAATGCGGAAACCGTTGCCTGGGCTGATCTGATTCTGACAATGACTGCTGGGCACAAGCGCAGCTTGCTGGAGAGGTACCCGCAAGTGGTGGACAAATCCCATACGTTGAAGGAATATGTGGAAGATGATGCAGAGGTGCTTGGACATATTGCAGAGTTGGAAGGGCTTTATACGGACTTGCATATGAAACAGGCGCTTGGCGGTCAATTAAGCGATTCAGAACGCGCACGCTTGCTGCAACTGGAGCGCTCTATCCCAAGTTTTGATGTAGCCGATCCGTTTGGCGGCTCCCGGGAGCAATACCGGATGACGGCGAAGCAAATTAAGGATGCTTTGGATAAGCTTGTGCGCAAAATCCGTTCCACATCGTTTGATCAGAAGTGATCTGCCTGAAGGAAAACGGGGCAGGATTGTTTGATGAAGCGGGATGAGCAGTTGGGCAAAGAAGGATTGATTTTTGAGAGGGTATCCGTTATGATATAACTAATATAAGACGGATCCGGTGTAACTGGCGACGGAAGTGGGTAACCACGATGGAGCATCGGAACATACGGCCGGTCGCCTGGGCAAAGAGCAACATGCAGCTATGCATGTCCTGCTCTTTTTTTCGTCTTTTGGGCAAAATCAGGTATAATAAAACCAGATGCCCGATCTTTAAATGTGCAGTATGCGGTCGGGAGATTGAATAAGGAGGGTTTACCGAATGAGAATTGCTATCGGCGCAGACCATGCAGGCTATCGGCTCAAGGATGTTGTCGTCCCTTATATTAAGTCGCTCGGTCACGAAGTTGAAGATTACGGCTGCGATTGCGACCAGTCGGTCGATTATCCCGATTATGCTCTTCCGGTCTGTCAGGCAGTGGTGAAGGGTAATGCTGACCGCGCTATTCTGATCTGCGGCACAGGGATCGGGATGTCCATTGCGGCGAACAAAATTCATGGCATTCGTTGTGCGCTTGTCCATGACATGTTTTCAGCCAAGGCCACCCGTGAGCATAATGATACCAATGCGCTTGCGCTTGGCGAGCGGGTCATCGGTCCAGGTGTTGCACAGGAGATTATTCGAATTTGGCTGGAAACGCCATTTTCTGAAGGCGAGCGCCATGTCGGCCGTGTGAAAAAACTGGCCAACCTGGAAGAAGCCTACCCTGCACAATCCGCACAGTCCTGATTGGAGGAACGGTAACCAAGATGAGCGCTCTGAATTTCAGACAGTTGACCGGGCAAGTTGAAACGGTTGTGAGGGAAGTCGCTGCTGCTGCCAATCTGGCATCAGGGCAATTGCTGGTTATTGGCGCCAGCACCAGTGAAGTGGCGGGGCGCCATATCGGCACAGCGGGGACATTGGATGTTGCCCGCAGCATCTTTGAAGGCGTGGAGAATGTCCGGCAGGATATAGGCTTTCTCCCGCTCTTTCAATGCTGCGAGCATTTGAATCGCGCCCTGGTCACGACCAGGGATGCGGCTAACAGATACGGTCTGGACGAGGTGTCAGCTGTTCCGGTGCCATCGGCAGGCGGTTCGCTGGCTGCCCACGCTTATCTCAGTTTGAGTGACGCGTGTCTGGTGGAGCATGCTCGCGCCCATGCAGGCGTTGATATCGGCGACACTTTCATCGGCATGCATCTTCGGCATGTAGCCGTTCCGGTGCGCCCTTCGATACGCAGCATTGGCGGAGCTCATGTGACAATGGCCTGGTCAAGACCGAAGTTGATTGGCGGTGCGCGCGCGGTGTACACACAGCCAGGTGTCAGCGCGTCAGCCCTGGAGACTTCATCGTCTGAATTGAGGCAGGAAGCCGCATCTTTTACTGATAAGCAGCTTAATACCTGTGACTGAGTTTTTGTCTCGCCGGCCTTGCTTTTGCCTATTGTGAGGCTGCCAGACCGGCTGGACGGTGAAGTCAGTTACGCTCATTTATATAACATAGATGTAACAGGCAACATCATCATACGAAACACCAGGAGGAGAAGAAGAGAAAATGGAAAACTTGAGAAAGCAAGATCCAGAAATTACGAAAGCGATTGGCCTTGAATTGCAGCGCCAACGCGATAACATCGAACTGATCGCTTCGGAGAACATCGTGAGCGAGGCTGTTCTAGAGGCGATGGGTACTGTATTGACCAACAAATATGCGGAAGGCTACCCGTCCAAGCGGTTTTATGGCGGATGCGAGCATGTAGACATTGTTGAATCCATTGCACGCGACCGTGCGAATGAATTGTTTGGCTCCGAGCATGCCAACGTACAACCCCATTCAGGCGCGCAAGCGAACATGGCTGTTTACCTGGCGACACTCAAGCCTGGCGATACTGTACTCGGCATGAACCTGTCCCACGGCGGTCACTTGACGCACGGCAGCCCTGTTAATGCTTCTGGCTTGCTCTACAATTTTGTGGAGTACGGCGTAGATAAAGATACATTCACAATCGATTACAACGAAGTGCGCAAAGCAGCTTTCAAACACCGTCCGCGGATGATCGTTGCCGGTGCCAGTGCTTACCCGCGCATTATCGATTTTGAGAAAATTGCGAAGATCGCAAATGATGTTGGCGCACTGTTCATGGTAGACATGGCGCATATTGCCGGACTGGTTGCTGGTGGACTTCACCCGAGCCCAGTGCCGCATGCTCATTTTGTAACGACAACAACGCACAAAACATTGCGCGGTCCACGCGGAGGCTTGATTCTTTGCCGCAAAGAATGGGCTGCTGCTATCGATAAAGCGGTATTCCCGGGAACGCAAGGCGGGCCGTTGATGCACATTATCGCTGCCAAAGCGGTTGCGCTTGGTGAAGCTTTGCAGCCTTCGTTCAAAGAGTACGCTCAAAACGTAGTAAGCAATGCGAAAGTATTGTCTGAAGCGCTGATCGAAGAGGGCTTGAACCTGGTATCCGGCGGAACAGATAACCACTTGATGCTGATTGATACACGCAGCCTTGGCATTACAGGTAAAGAAGCGGAGCATGTGCTTGACAGCATCGGCATTACTGCCAACAAAAATGCTATTCCTTTCGATCCTACCAGTCCGTTTGTAACGAGCGGCATCCGTCTTGGCACGCCTGCGGCAACGTCGCGCGGCATGGACGCAGCAGCAATGAAAGTGATTGCTGAAGCGATCGGCTTGGCGCTCAACAATCCGAAAGACGAAGCAGTATTGAAGCAAGCTGAAGGCAAAGTGCGTGATTTGACTGCGAAATTCCCGCTTTACCCTGAACTGTCCTATTAATTCCGAAATTATAAAGCTTGGCACCAATTCGTTTTTTTTCCACCTGCCAAACGGCTCGCTTCCTCCGTCAGAAGGATGACGAAGCCGTTTGCGCTTATCCGGGATGCTCGCTGTAGATGCGGGCATCCCGTTTTTATTGTATATTATTAATGGACATGACCAGCCGTATGGCGGGCACTCAAATGACTGCTATTGACAACTTGACGATGATTGCTATGATGAAACATGATAAGAGTGCTTTGGAGGGAATGGGATGGAAACACTTGGAGTAGGCCTGATTGGTTACGGGCTGGCGGGGCAAACTTTCCATGCACCGGTAATCAGCAGTGTTCCCGGCTTGAAGCTGCATGCAGTAGTGGAGCGCAGCGGGGAACGTTCACTGGAGAAATATCCTGAGATAAAGCTGCTTAGAACTGCGGAAGAACTGGTACAAGATCCGGATATTTCGCTGGTGGTCATTGCTACGCCAAATGCTGCGCACGCGAAATTGGCCAAGTTGGCGATGGAGCATGGCAAGCATGTTGTTATTGACAAACCATTTACTGTATACTCCAGCGAAGCGGACGAGCTGATAGCGGTTTCGGAGCGGCAAGGCGTCGTGCTGAGCGCATTTCATTACCGGCGCTGGGATGGTGACTTCCTTACAGTCAAGCAAATTGTTGAAACCGGGACTTTGGGGAAGGTTGTCGAGTTTGAATCTCATTTTGACCGTTATACACCATTTGCTGCCGGGGATGAAAACTGGCGCAATGAGCAACAGCCTGGCTCCGGTGTGCTGTACGACCTTGGGCCGCATTTAATCGATCAGGCGCTTGAGCTGTTCGGGAAGCCGCGTCGGCTGTTTGCCGATGTTCGCGCCCAGCGGCCGGGAGCTGTAGTGGACGATTATTTTGAAGTGGTGCTGGAATTTGATGAGGTTAAGGCAATACTTAAGGCAGGCTCCCTTGTTCGGGAACTGGGTCCGCGTTTTACGCTTCATGGCACGAAGGGATCATTCGTGAAGTACGGGCTTGATCCGCAAGAGGATGCGCTCAAGAGCGGTCAGACTCCGGCGATGCCAGACTGGGGCCGCGAGCCGGAGCAGCAGTGGGGCAAACTGAATACCGAATTTTCCGGCCTTCATGTCATTGGCGCAGTAGAGACACTGCACGGTTCCTACCAAAGCTATTATGAAGATATTTATAATGCCATTGTCAGCGGGCGGGAGCCCGCGGTTAGCGCCAAGCAAGCGCGCGAAATTGTTGTATTGATTGAGAAAGCAGTTGAAAGCAGTGCTCGTCGGGAAATGATTGAGCTTTAGAGCATTGCACCAGCGAAACGATGCTGAGCCGCCAACAACGGCGCAGCCGTTTACGCATTTAGCAGGGGGAGAACTATGGGAAATTTGTTCGTTTGCGAACATCCGCTTATTCAGCATAAGCTGACGTTTATTCGCGACAAGGAGACTAGCACAAAGGATTTTCGTGCTTTGGTGGATGAGGTAGCCACGCTGCTTGCCTATGAAATAACGAGAGATGTTCCGCTGGAAACGGTAAAGGTACAGACGCCGGTTGCAGAAGCTGAAGGTTACATTGTCGCTGGCCGGATGCTTGGACTGGTGCCGATTTTGCGCGCTGGACTTGGTATGGTAGACGGTGTGTTGAAGCTGCTGCCAACCGCTAAGGTAGGGCATATCGGGCTGCAAAGAAATGAGGAGACGTTGAAGCCGGCCGAATATTATGTGAATTTGCCTGTGGATGCTGCTGAGCGCACGATGATTGTCATCGATCCGATGCTGGCTACCGGCGGTTCTGCCAATGAGGCGATTTCCGCGCTTAAACGGCGCGGCTGCCGTCATATCAAGCTGATGTGTCTTATCGCTTCGCCAGAGGGTGTACAAGCGGTGCAGGAGGCGCATCCGGATGTGGATATTCACTTGGCTGCGGTGGACAAAAAGTTGGATAGCCGGGGCTATATTGTACCCGGATTGGGCGATGCAGGAGACCGGATTTACGGCACCAATTGATTTGAGACAGGGCGCTTTCGTTAAATAGTCAGCCCTGGAATGATTAGGAGTGAAGTAAAATGTCCAGATTGAAAGTAATGACAATATTCGGCGTTCGTCCCGAAGCGATCAAGATGGCGCCGCTGGTGCTTGAACTGCAGCGCCATCCCGAACAGATTGAATCGATCGTCTGCGTGACGGCACAGCACCGGGAATTGCTGGACCAGGTACTGGAAGTGTTCAATATCCGTCCTGATTATGATCTGGATGTGATGAAAGACCGCCAATCCCTGAATGAAATTTCAATTAAGGTGCTGCAGGGGCTGGAGCCGGTGCTGCGCGAAGCGGCGCCGGATATCGTTCTGGTGCACGGTGATACGCTGACCACTTTTCTGGCGAGCTATGCTGCCTTCTTGCAGCAGATCAAAGTGGGCCATGTCGAAGCAGGCCTTCGTACATGGAACAAGCTGTCGCCTTACCCGGAAGAGATGAACCGCCAGCTCACTGGCGTGCTTGCTGACATTCATTTTGCTCCGACGCAGTGGTCGGCGAACAACTTGCGCAAGGAGAACAAAAATGAGCAGGCGATCTATGTAACGGGCAATACGGTAACCGACGTGTTCCGATATACCGTTGCCGAACGCTTCGAGCATCCGCTGCTTGAATGGGCAGCTGGAAAGCGGCTTATTCTGATGACGGCTCATCGCCGCGAGGCGCAAGGGGAGCCGCACCGTCAAATTTTCCGTGCAGTGAAACGAATTGCCGATGAGTTTGAAGATGTTGCAATTGTATATCCCGTTCATCCGAGCCCGGCAGTTAAGGAACCGGCGAATGAAATTCTTGGCGGGCATCCGCGAATCAAGCTGACCGATCCGCTTGATGTGGTGCAGCTTCATAATTTCTATCCGCATACGCATCTCATTCTGACAGATTCCGGCGGCCTTCAGGAAGAAGCGCCTTCTTACGGGGTTCCGGTGCTCGTGCTGCGCGACACGACAGAGCGTCCGGAAGGCGTCGATGCCGGCACGCTGGAGTTGACAGGCACAGACGAGGACAAGGTGTACGAGCGGGCGCATGCACTGCTTACGGATCAGGAATTATATCTGCAAATGAGCCAGGCAGCCAACCCTTATGGGGACGGGCGCGCTTCCGAGCGCATTGTACAGGCGATTTTGCATCACTTTGGACGCAGCGCGGATCGACCTGCGCCCTTCACCCCTTCGCAGCAATAGCAAGTTAGCCGTACCGTGCAAGCGGCACGGCTAAAGCTGTATCGGCAGCCTATGGGATAAATTGTCGAAAGAAGGGCTGAGATGGACGGTGGACACTGCTCATTTTGGAAAGATGAGGAAGGGAAATTTGCATGAATGGGAACATTCATTTTGCCATCAAGCTGACATCGCTTTCGTTCACAAAAAATTCACAATTGGCCAGATGCAGAGTTTGCCGGGGAAGGATACAGCGTACAGTGCTACTGTACGGTTATCCATACGGGAAAATCCAGATTTATCAAGGGTTTGGCGAATCGAGTTCACTAAATGTTTGAATTTAAATCAATTGACAAACCTTGCGTCGCTTCGATAAAATATATGAGGATTGACAGGGGTATACGATATGAATGGAAAGAACAATCGGGACAATCCGTTGCGTGCAGCCGGTCTGGTTACCGCAATGGGGCTCAATATCGCAATTTGTATGGTTCTGGGTTATTTTGTCGCAGACTGGCTGGGCGGTTCACGAGGCTGGGTTGTCTTGGGTCTTGTTGTCGGTCTGACAGTCGGTATCCTATCCTGTGTCGTACTTGTCAGAAAGATTCTGGAGGATCCCGATGGATGACATTTTAAACCCTGCCCGGCGTTCAGCGTTTTACTTCATAATAGTCTGCGTGCTGTTATGGTTTGTGTTTCCTGACGGGAAGACGATAGCTGCGGGTTTGCTGCTTGGCTGCTTTGTAAGTCTCATGAATGCGCTTTTGTTGCGGAGGCGAATTGAACTGATCTCGCTTTATTTAAGCGGTCAGTATCATCGTCGTGTGGGACTGGGCATGGGCATCCGCTTTGCTTCGGTGCTGCTTGCAGCAATGGTTGCACACAAGTACCCCGCAATATTCAACTTGCCGTCGACATTAGTATCCAGCTTCTACGTTTCAATTGCCGTTTATGTAACCGCATTTGTACGTAATGTAAGAAAATAATAGCGGAAAGGGGTGAAATAACTGAATGCATCATTTTCCTGTAGTGAATTTTAGTGGGGTGGGGTTTGACCTTTCGTCACTTCTGGCAATTACGGTGTCCGCTTTGCTCGTATTTGTCCTGGCAAGGGTGGCTGTGACGAATCTGTCTTTGCACAATCCTTCCAAGCTACAGAATTTCATGGAGTGGGCGGTCGAGTTTGTACATGGCATGGTTGCAAGTACGATGCCGCTTAAGCATGCAAAAAGATTTATTACACTAGGTTTGACGCTCATCCTCTTCATCTTTGTTTCCAACCTGCTCGGCTTGCCGTTCGGTGTTGTGACAGAGGTTAAAGATGATCATCATGGAGCAGTCACAGCGTTTGGGATGGAAATCATGAGTGAAGCGGAGTACGAGAAAGAGCATGCCGCTGGCAAGCACGTCGCTTTTGCGTGGTGGAAATCGCCAACAGCCGACCTTTCCGTAACAGCCGGACTCGCGTTTACTGTATTTCTTATCATCCATTTGGCGGGTTTGTTCACCAACACCAAGCATTATATCAAACACTATTTCCAGCCTTTCCCGATATTTCTGCCACTTAACATTATCGAGACCATTTCCAGACCAGTAACGCTCGCAATCAGGCTCTTTGCGAACATTTTTGCAGGTGAAGTGTTGATCTCGACGATTTTGATGCTTAATTGGGTAGGGATTCCGTTGCTTGCCGTTTGGCAAGGCTTCAGTATATTTGTCGGCGCGATCCAGGCTTTCCTGTTTACCATCCTTACGATGGTTTATCTTGCGGGAGCCACGGTTCATGAAGAGCATGATGATCACGCTGAACATGCAGGTCATGAAAAACATTAACCACCGTATGAGCCTGATAAACGGGCTGTTGTAAGCCGAGGTCAGGATATCATATAGAAGAATACACAAATTTAAATCCTTGAGGAGGATATTATCAATGAGTTTAGATTATTTGGCAGCAGCAATTGTAATCGGTTTGGGCGCAATCGGCGCTGGTTTCGGTAACGGTATGATCGTAAGTAAAACAGTTGAAGGGATTTCCCGTCAGCCGGAAGCAAAATCCGCTTTGCAAACAACAATGTTTATCGGTGTAGGTATCGTAGAGGTAGTTCCAATTCTGGGTGTCGTTCTTGGTTTCCTTATTTTCTTCAGCTAATATTTTCTCAAAGCTATACCAAGGCGGGGATGGTGAAAGCCTCCACGCCTTCGTTATGATTGGCTTATTTTGAAAGATAACCCCTTGCGGAAAGGAGTGTCAGCTTTGGATTTTCAATGGACATCGACAGTGTACGCGATCCTTGCCTTCGGCCTGTTATACTGGCTGTTGAGCAAGTATGCGTTTGGGCCGCTTTTTGGCATTATGGAGAAGCGCAGAGAAATGGTGCAAGAGCAAATTACAACAGCGGAGAATAACCGCAAAGCTTCTGAGAAGTTTTTGGTTGATCAGCAAGCGGCGCTCGAACAAGCGCGCAAAGACGCTTATGATATTATCGAGCAAGCCAAAACAACGAGTGTCAAGCAAGCCGATGACATCGTTAAGACAGCTAAAGTGGAAGCTACACGTCTGAAAGACGAAGCTGTGAAGGATATTGAGAGTGAAAAGAACAAGGCAATCGCTGTTTTGCGTGGCGAAGTTGGCGGATTGTCTGTAAAAATTGCTTCAAAAATTATTGAGAAACAAATCGACGAGAAGTCGCAAGAGAAATTGGTTGGCAATTACCTCAAAGAGGTAGGAGGCCGCTCATGAGCCGTGAAGCGATCGTAGCAAAACGATATGCAAAAGCGTTGTTCGAGCTTGCGCAGCAGCATGGCGTCGCTGCGGACGTTGAGGGACAATTGCAAGTCGTTGTTGAAGTGATTGATGGCGATGCTTATGTATCCAAGTTTTTTGCCTCTCCGAATATTGAAACAGGCAAGAAAGTTGCCCTGCTTCAGAAAGCATTGAACGGCAAAGTGTCTGACTTGTTGCAAAATACGCTCGGTCTGCTGATTGAACGGGGGCGTCTCTCCGCTCTTGGTGAAATCTATACAGCATACAAACAGGTCGCTGGTGATGCGCTTGGCCAAGCGGATGCTGTTGTATATACAGCCACTTCGCTTTCAGATGAAGATCTGGCGAAGACGGCGGTGCAGTTCGGAGCAATTACCGGCAAGAAAATTCGTGCTGTGCAAGTTGTAGATCCTGCGCTGCTCGGCGGAGTTCAAGTGCGTATCGGCGACCGTTTGTATGACGGCAGCTTGTCCGGCAAGCTCTTCAGGTTGGAAAAAACATTGAAATCACAAGCACTGTAGATAGGGGTGAGCGAATTGAGTATCAGACCTGATGAGATCAGTACACTGATTAAACAACAGATTGAAAACTATAAATCCGAAATTCAAGTTGTCGATGTAGGTACCGTTATCAACGTCGGTGACGGAATCGCCCGCGTTCACGGCCTTGAGAACGCTATGGCCGGCGAACTGCTCGAATTCTCCAATGGTGTCGTGGGCATGGCTCAAAACCTGGAGGAAAACAATGTCGGCGCCATCATCCTGGGACCGTACAGTGAAATTCGTGAAGGCGACCAGGTTAAGCGTACCGGACGCATCATGGAAGTTCCGGTTGGCGAAGCGCTGCTTGGACGTGTCGTGAACCCGCTTGGCCAGCCGCTTGACGGCAAAGGGCCAATCAAGACCAAGGAAACTCGTCCGATCGAGTCTCCGGCTCCTGGCGTTATTGAACGGAAATCAGTACACGAGCCGATGCAAACAGGGATCAAAGCGATCGATGCGATGGTGCCAATCGGCCGTGGACAGCGTGAGCTGATTATCGGTGACCGTCAAACAGGTAAAACATCGATTGCCATCGATGCGATTATCAACCAAAAAGGCAGCGGCATGAAATGTATCTATGTCGCCATCGGCCAAAAACAATCCACAGTAGCGAACGTAGTGGAAACATTGCGTCGCAACGGTGCGCTTGATTATACAATCGTTGTTACTGCAGCGGCTTCCGAGCCGTCCCCACTGCTGTTCCTGGCTCCATATGCAGGCTGCGCAATGGGCGAGTACTTCATGTACAAAGGCGAGCACGTGCTTGTCATTTATGATGACCTCAGTAAACAAGCGGCTGCATACCGTGAGCTTTCACTCTTGCTCCGTCGTCCGCCAGGCCGGGAAGCTTATCCAGGTGACGTTTTCTACCTGCATTCCCGTTTGCTTGAGCGCGCTGCGAAATTGAGTGACGCACTCGGCGGCGGATCGCTTACCGCATTGCCGTTCATCGAGACACAAGCATCTGACGTATCGGCATACATCCCGACGAACGTAATTTCCATTACGGACGGTCAGATCTTCCTTGAGTCAGACTTGTTCTACTCCGGTCAGCGTCCTGCTGTCAACGTCGGTATTTCCGTATCCCGTGTAGGGGGCTCCGCGCAAATCAAAGCGATGAAGAAGGTTGCCGGTACGCTCCGTCTGGATCTGGCAGCATATCGTGAGCTTGCTGCGTTCTCCCAGTTCGGATCGGATTTGGATAAATCGACGCAAGCGCGTCTGAACCGCGGTATTCGCACCCTCGAAATTTTGAAACAAGGCGTTAACCAGCCGATGCCTGTTGAAAAACAGGTAATCAGTATCTATGCAGCGGTTAAAGGCCATCTTGATGAAATTCCGGTAGGCGACATTTTGCGCTTTGAGCGTGAATTCCTTGCTTATCTGGATTCGAACGAACCAGCCATTTTGGCTTCGATTCGCGATACCAAAGATATTGTTCCTGAAAACGATAAAGCGATCGTAGATGCGATTAACAAGTTCAAACGCAGCTTCGCGGCTACGAAGTAATAAATTATATATAGACTGGCCGCCCAGCAGTGCGGTCAGTTGAACGGTCAGTTTTGCGATAAACACCAGGCTTGGACCTGGCTCTGACTGGCCCTCCCGCGGTCGATACGTAGCTGATGCGTATAGCTAACAGCATAAGTGCGCGTTGATCACGGGGCCAAGGCAGTGCTGTGGTCGGGCAACGAAGGCGGGTGAAACAAATGGCTAAAGGTATGCGCGATATTAAACGCGAAATCAAGAGCAAAAAGAATACCCAGCAGATTACCAGAGCGATGGAAATGGTGGCTGCGTCAAGGCTGCGCCGTGCTCAGGAAGCTGCGCAGGCAGCCCGTCCCTATGCAGAAAAGATGAAGGAAGTAGTGGCGAGCATTGCCGCAGGTACCAAAGACGTCCAGCATCCGATGCTGGAAACCCGTCCGGTGAAGAAGACTGGTTATCTTGTCATTACATCGGACCGCGGTTTGGCTGGGGGGTATAATGCGAATATCATCCGTAAAGTTGTGCAGACGATTCGCGACAAGCATAAATCACCGGATGAGTACGCGCTTTTCGTTATCGGCAGAAAAGGACGCGATTATTTCCGTCGTCAAGGAATGCCGATCGTTGAAGAAATAACCGGAATTCCGGACTCCCCATCATTTGCAGATATTAAATCAATTGCTTATACCTCGGTCAAGAAGTTCGAGGAAGGCGCTTATGACGAGTTGTATCTGTTCTATAACGAGTTTATCAACGCCATTACCCAGGTTCCTACCGAGAAGCGTCTGCTTCCGCTGGAGGATCTGGGCAGCACGGGCGGAGCTAATACAGCAAGCTATGAGTATGAGCCTTCTCCGGAAGGTGTGCTTGCAGTACTGCTGCCGAAATATGCAGAAACGCTGATCTACAGCGCATTGCTTGACGGCAAAGCCAGTGAGTTCGGTGCTCGTATGACAGCGATGGGCAATGCGACCAAAAATGCGAAGAAAATTATTGGCGAGTTGCAATTGACTTATAACCGTGCGCGTCAGGCTGCAATTACCCAGGAAATTTCCGAGATTGTTGCCGGTGCGAATGCGCAAGCGTAAGGACATGAAACGAAAGCACTATAGATGGAACCAGGAGGGACAAATATGAATAAAGGACGCGTTGTATCCGTCATGGGTCCGGTTGTTGACGTTGAGTTCGAACGCGGTCACTTGCCGGCAATCCTGAATGCAATCAAGATTGAGTACAAAGGCAAGGACGGCGGTAAAGATATCAACTTGACATTGGAAGTCGCCGTTCACCTCGGAGACAACAAAGTACGTGCCGTTGCGATGAGCTCGACAGACGGACTCATGCGCGGCGCCGAAGTAATTGATTCCGGTGCAGCAATCACAATTCCGGTTGGCGCGCCTACACTTGGGCGTATTTTCAACGTATTGGGCGAACCGATTGACAATGAAGGACCGGCTGTGTCGAAGATCAACCTGCCGATTCACCGTGAGGCGCCTTCATTCGAAGAGCTTTCCACGCAAGCTGAAATTCTGGAAACTGGCATTAAAGTTATCGACTTGCTTGCTCCTTATGCCAAGGGCGGCAAAATCGGTCTGTTCGGCGGAGCGGGTGTAGGTAAAACCGTTACGATCCAGGAATTGATCAACAACATCGCACAAGAACACGGCGGTATTTCCGTATTTGCCGGTGTAGGCGAGCGTACGCGTGAAGGTAATGACTTGTATCATGAGATGAAGGATGCAGGCGTTATTACGAAAACAGCGATGGTATTCGGACAGATGAACGAGCCGCCGGGCGCGCGTCAGCGTGTTGCCTTGACAGGTTTGACAATGGCTGAGTACTTCCGTGATGTAGAAGGCAAAGATGTTCTCTTGTTCGTCGACAACATTTTCCGTTTCACGCAAGCAGGTTCCGAGGTTTCCGCCCTTCTCGGCCGGATGCCGTCCGCGGTAGGTTACCAGCCAACGCTGGCAACTGAAATGGGTCAACTGCAAGAGCGGATTACATCAACGAAAAAAGGTTCCGTAACATCCATCCAGGCGATCTACGTTCCGGCGGATGACTATACTGACCCGGCTCCGGCAACAACGTTTGCCCACTTGGATGCAACAACCAACCTTGAGCGTAAAATTTCAGAGATGGGTATTTTCCCTGCGGTAGATCCGCTTGCTTCTTCTTCCCGTATTTTGTCGCCTGACGTTGTTGGTGAAGAGCACTATGAGGTTGCGCAAGGCGTTAAGCGTCTATTGCAGCGTTATAAAGAGCTTCAGGACATCATCGCCATCCTCGGTATGGACGAGTTGTCAGAGGAAGATAAAGTAACGGTTGCTCGCGCACGTAAAATTGAACGTTTCCTGTCGCAACCGTTCCACGTTGCTGAGGCATTCACAGGAACGCCTGGTAAATACGTGTCGGTCAAAGATACGGTTCGCAGTTTCAAGGAGATCCTCGACGGCAAGCATGACGAACTGCCAGAAGCGGCATTCATGTATGTTGGCATGATCGAAGAGGCCGTGGAGAAAGCCAAAACGCTGTAATAGCGAGGGCAGGAGGGTTTCACATGAGCACCTTTTTATTGGAAATCGTCACGCCTGAGCGTAAGGTCTACGCACAGGATGTTGATATGATAGTTGTCAGAGGCATCGAGGGCGAGCTGGGGATTCTGCCGAATCATATTCCGCTCGTCACTGCGCTGCAAATTGCGCCGCTTGTTGTGAAGAGGAACAGACAAGATGAAATCATCGCCTTGCATGGCGGGTTTCTGGAAGTCCGCAAGGACAAAGTTGTTATTCTCGCAGAAAGCGCTGAGCTTCCGGGCGATATCGATCTTGAGCGCGCTCGTGCGGCTAAAGAACGGGCTGAGCAGCGTCTTGGCGGCCGGGCAAGCAATATTAGCCCGGTTGACTATCCGCGCGCTGAGCTGGCGCTGAATCGCGCACTCAACCGTTTGGATGTCAAGCAGCGTGGCAAATAAGCCATTATTCGGCACAACTAAAGCATCGTCATTGGAGATAACTCCGATGGCGGTGCTTTTTTTCATACTCAAGGGAGTTTAAAACTCCGCTTAAACTTTTCATTGCGGGAGTTGATTTATCACGTTTAGAGTTATGTATAATGACTCATAGACTTTTTACATATAAAATTAAAAAATATGACCATTTTCCTAGTTTTTATGTTATATTAACGAACATAGATATTACGTTGATAGAGGCTGGAGGGGATGGCATGTTTGACTGGTTAGGCTTGAGAAAAGGTTTGCCGCTGTGGTGGTCCTGCCGCTTGAATATGCAGTTGAAGCCGGATGTTGAAGATATTTTCGAGGGGATTGCCGATACCCGTAAAAATCTGCTGACGGCCTGGACAAGCGATTACTGGAGCCATTTGGAGAGGCTGCTGGATCAAATGACCTCATCTACACAGGAAGGCATGCTCCTCGATCGAAGGAACAAAGAGCTATGGGCCACCCATTGCAGCACTGTCTATGGACGGGCAGAAGATTTTACAGAGTTGTTCTTGCTGGACAAGGACGGGGCGGTTGTTCATTCGACATATACGAGCCATGAGGGGCAAGTACACGGCTCAGAGAGTGTATTTGCCGCAGGGTTGGACTATGCGCAAGCAGAAGAGGGGCGCAAGTGCTTATATGGGCCATACGGCGATGCACTGACTTTGGAAATCGGGGCGCGTTCCTCATCCTTCCATGACAAAATGACGTTGTTGTTTATTTTGCCGATTACCGATAATGGACAGTGGCAAGGAGCCTTGTGCGGACGGGTGCCCAATGATGTCATTGGCGATCTGATTCAGCGTGAATCGGGCCACGTCTATCCGGATTCGGGAGACAATTATATTTTCATGGCCAAACCTTATCTGAACAAACAGATTGCGCCAGGCACGGCTTTGTCGCGCAGCCGGTTTGAGGACCGGACGTTTACCCACGGAGAGAATCTCAAAGACGGAGTAACGACGGATTGGGGCAAAGTAAGCATTAAAGAACATACGGAACTCGAAATCGTCTTCAATGATCCGTCCACCGGAGAGCTGCATCCCGGGGTGGCGAATACGATTCGCCATGGCAGCAATCTGTTTGTTTCGTTCCCGGGATATTCCGATTATCGCCATATTCCGGTCATTGGCAAAGGCGTCACCTTCCAACTGCCGCATTGCCCGGATTTGTGGGGCATGATGTGTGAAGGCGATCTTGAGGAAGTGTACCGAATTAGAGGAATCGGGTGGCGGCAGTTCAAGCTGCAGCTGGTCAACGCTGCGGTGGTGTCTGTACTGATGGGGGCGCTGGCTTATGCTTTGTTCCTGCTGCTATCGCCAGCGGTTGCGGCGGTTGCGCTTGGCATCGGGAGCCTCCTGCTCGGCTTGGCCTCCGCCGCTGTCGTCAACAAACGGAGCAGTACGCGGATCGTTGACAGCTTGCGCCATATCAATCATTTTATACGGAATAATGCAGAAGGGGCTGGCGATTTGACCGAGCGTCTACAGCCAGGCCAGTTTGACAATGACGAGACCAGAGAGCTCTCCAAATGGATAAATAATATGATTGATTCGCTGGAAGGGATTATGCTGCGCGTCAAGCTGGCATCCGAGGATGTGCTAAGCAGTCAGCAGGGGTTGCATGCTTCTACAGGGATTACGGCAGAATCGACGGAACGGGTCAATGTACAGATCAAAGAAATGATTGGCAGTATGCGTCACCAACTGAAGGACATCGATATTGTCAAATCGGCTGCATCGGAAATGAGGGACATGCTGCTTGTACTCGAAGAGAAAGCGGCGGGACAGTTGGGGGTCGCCCAAGGGGAAGTGATGCGCATTGGAGAGAAGATGGAGCAGATTTCCGAGCGTGTCGCCGAAACGAACGCCACGATCCTTGCTTTTATGGAGACAACGGAGGAAATTCGTCAAGTGCTTGGCGTCATCGAGCAAGTTTCCTCACAGACGAACTTGCTGGCGCTGAATGCTTCGATTGAAGCGGCGCGGGTAGGGGAGCATGGTCGCGGGTTTGCAGTTGTCGCTGCGGAAATTCGTAAGTTGGCAGAGTTGACACGCCGCTCCACAGAAGAGGTACAGGCGATCGTCGGCAAAATTTACGGCAATGCAGTGATGGCTTCATCATCCATGGAGGAAGGAACCCGTGTAGTTGCGCAGGGGACCGAGCTGGTGCGGGCGGCCAGCGATATTTTGGGACAGGCCCAGGAGGAAGAAGTCCGTAAATCGCAAGTCGTCGATGAAGTGATGGAATTGATGGAGAAAATCGCATTGATCAGCGTTCATAACCGAGCGGTATCGAAAGAATTGGAAGGACGGGTTAATGAACTGGTGTCAGACATCAAGGAGGTTCGCCATACCTCCACGCATGTGGAAGCGATCACCGTGTTCATGCAACAGCTCGTTGGACAGTTCAGACTGACCGATAGCCGCAGGAAGGTGCAACGAGGTGCGCTGAGAGGTAATGGGTGCAATGAGGTGCGATGAGGTAATGAGTTGCATTGAGTTGCTATGAGTCCTACGATGAACTGGCCGTGCGGCCGTCCAGTTTAAACGAAATGATAAGTATATTCTGGCGTAAACGGCAGCAAAATAAGCTCGAACGAGTGTTTAGCCATCTCCTGATCAGGGTAAATCGTTTGGGTAGAGGCTAATATCGAGAGGAGAGCGATAATCATGGCAACAAACGCACCGGTAAAGAAAGCAAACTCGGCCCAATTGGCTACGGCATTGAACAAGCAGACAGCGAACTGGAGCGTTCTTTACATGAAGCTTCATCACTTTCACTGGTATGTCAAAGGACCGAATTTTTTTGCACTGCATGCAAAATTCGAGGAACTATACAACGAGGCAACTGCCATTATGGACGAGCTGGCAGAACGGGTGTTGACGATCGGCGAAAAGCCGGTATCCACTTTGAAGGAGCAGTTGTCGCTGACATCCATCCAGGAAGCCAAGGGTGGCGAAACGGCGGACCAGATGCTGCAGGCGATCATCAGTGACTTTGTCCAGGTATCGGAAGAGATGGGACAGGCGGCGAAGCTGGCCGATGATGCAGGAGACTGTGTGACCAATGATCTGCTGATCGGCAAGCAGGAGTGGGTGGAGAAAACCGTCTGGATGCTGAAAGCTACATTGGATTAAGCGATCAGCAGTCAGAGCGTAAGCTCAGGATTGCGATTGCGGGTCAGAGCAGGGGCTATAGAAGCCGTTTTGAGGGGGATTGTCCCATTCAAAACGGCTTTTTTGCGCTGCAGTCAAGGAGGAAGAAGCAATGGTAGTGCAGACGGGAGTGGAAGCTGGAAGCAACAGTAATGGCTTAGTGGGGAGTGCGACAAAGGGGGCCATGTGGAATTCTAACGCTGATGAGCGGCGCTATTTAGGGAAATTCAGCCCCATAATTATTCTAAGGAAACTGAGCCACCTTATTTATAGAAAATCACACGATTTTAGTCGTAAATGAGGTGAATAAGCGCTGTGGGAAGCGTTAGAGTTGAAAATGGGTCATTTGAGGCCATTTAAGAGCTGTGGCAAGCGTTAGCGCATTGTAGATTTGGTTATTGTGGTGCACCAGAGCTCGCCAAGAGCAGCGGTGTAGATTTGGTTACTGTTGTGCATCAGAGCTCGTTAAGAGCAGTGGTGTAAATTTGGTTATTGTTGTGCACCAGAGCTCGTCAAGAGCAGTGGTGTAAATTTGGTTATTGTTGTGCACCAGAGCTCGTCAAGAGCAGCGGTGTAGATTTGGTTATTGTGGTGCACCAGGGCTCGTCAAGAGCAGCGGTGTAAATTTGGTTATTGTGGTGCACCAGGGCTCGTCAAGAGCGGCGGTGTAGATTTGGTTATTGTGGTGCACCAGAGCTCGCCAAGAGCGGCGCTGCTATTAGGGCATTGTCTCATGCGGTGAAACTGTTTGTTCGGATTTAATTATTTTACGGGCTAACCTCGCATACAATGGAGAGAGGACAACCGGAACCCGTCTCTCTAAATGGAGAGAGGACAATCGGAACCCATCTCTCTACTGGAAATTTACCTCGGCTAATCCCCCGGATTTTCGCGGGTTTGCATAGACGGAAGTGGAAGGTTTTGTTATAATTGTCATGCCAGCGAACGGAGGCGATCATATGGAGAAGTACATGAACAATTATGTAATTGTAACGATCTTCATTTTGCTTGGAATCCTGCTCCCGGTGGTGGCATTGACTGCCGGCCGCATTCTTCGGCCTCATAAGCCCAATGAAGAAAAGCGGACGACGTATGAGAGCGGGAACGTACCGGTTGGAGAAGGACAGGTTAGATTCAACGTTCGTTATTACTTGTTTGCACTTATGTTTGTCATCTTTGATGTGGAAACCGTTTTCTTATATCCTTGGGCCGTTGCCTATCAGCAGCTCGGCTTGTTTGTGCTTGTCGAAATGCTGATTTTTGTTGCCATGCTGCTGGTCGGTCTCCTCTATGCCTGGAAGAAGAAGGTGTTGAAATGGAACTGAATCTCGAATCAATTACCCCCGAAGAACGCAAAGAATTGGAACGCAATGTGTTTATGGGAACATTGGAGCAGTTGAAGGCATGGGCGCGCAGCAACTCGCTGTGGCCGCTTACTTTCGGATTGGCTTGCTGTGCGATTGAAATGATGGGCACAGGGGCATCCCACTATGATCTTGACCGGTTTGGCGTCATGTTTCGAACTTCGCCGCGCCAGTCGGATGTGATGATTGTGGCGGGGACGGTCACGAAGAAGATGGGGCCGCTGCTCAGCCGATTGTATGAGCAGATGCCTGAGCCCAAATGGGTCATTGCGATGGGCTCTTGCGCCACGGCAGGCGGTCCCTATGTGAAATCCTATGCAGTTATGAAAGGCGTTGACCAGATTGTTCCGGTGGATGTCTACATTCCGGGCTGCCCGCCCAATCCGGTTGCGCTGATTTACGGAATCAACAAGCTCCAAGAGAAGATCCGTTATGAGGCGAAAACCGGAAGGCGGGTGACGAACCGATGAGCGAAGCGGGAGACAACGGGGTGAAGACGCCTGATCCGGAGGAGACCGAAGCGAAGTCGTCTGTAAAGGGCAGCAGCACGGTGACACCGCCCGAGACGACCATTACCGACGCAGAAGACGCGGAAGCCGCCAAGGAAGCCAAGCGTCAGGCTGCAGCGGAAGCGCGCGCTGCACGGGCGGCGGCCAAGGCGGCCGCAGAGGCTGAGGCTGCGCCGGCAGAGCCGAAGCCCCCTTCGCCTAATCAGCCGCGGCTCGAATTGGCAGCCGGGCTGCTGAAAGAAGCTATCGGCGAGTCAGCATTAGAAGAAGCCTACATAAATGAATTGAACGGCGATGTGCCGAGTCTGATCGTCAAGCCTGAACATATTCAGGCTGCTGCAGCATTGTTTATGCGTCATGAGTCGCTGGGCTGCAATTACTTGCGCAATATTTCCGGTGTTGATTATGAGACCCATATGGAAGTCGTCTATCATCTGGTCAATTTGGCAACAAAACATGATTATGTGCTGAAAGTGCGTTTGGACCGTGAAGCGCCTGCTGTCCACTCCGTAACGCCGCTTTGGGCAACAGCCAACTGGAATGAGCGCGAAATCTTTGATCTCTTGGGCGTACAGTTTATCGGACATCCGGATTTGCGCCGCATTATGATGTCTGACGACTGGGTCGGCCATCCGCTTCGCAAAGACTATAAGCCGCTTGATTCGGAGGTGTGAGCTGCCATGATTCGTACGGAAGAATTGCTGTTGAATGTCGGGCCGCAGCACCCAAGCACGCATGGCGTTTTTCGCATTATTGTCAAGCTGGATGGCGAGACCATCACCGAAGCGACGCCTGTCATGGGTTATTTGCACCGCGGGACAGAGAAATTGGCCGAAAATTTGAATTATACACAGATCATTCCCTATACCGACCGGATGGACTACGTATCAGCGATGACGAACAATTATGTGCTCTGTCATGCAGTCGAGACGATGATGGGTCTGGAGATCCCGGAGCGGGCGGAATTTATGCGGCTTATCGTCATGGAACTGCAGCGTGTCGCCAGCCATCTCGTATGGTGGGGCACCTACCTGCTGGATATCGGGGCGATGAGCCCGTTTTTGTACGCTTTTCGCGATAGGGAAATCATTATCGATCTGTTCAATGAACTGTGCGGCGCCCGTCTGACGTATAATTACATGCGTGTTGGCGGCGTGAAGTGGGACGCGCCGGAAGGTTGGCTGAACAAAGTGCGCGACTTCCTGCCTTATATGACGGGCAGGCTTGCCGAATATGACAAACTGGTTGGGGGCAACGAGATTTTCCTCGCCCGCATCCGGGGGATTGGGCGGTATGATGCAGACACTGCGATCAACTATGGCCTTTCGGGAGCAAACTTGCGCTGTACAGGCGTCGAGTGGGATCTGCGCAAGGCCGAGCCTTACTCACTTTACAGCCAATTTGAGTTCGATGTGCCGATTGCTAGGGAAGGCGACTGCTACGCCCGTTACGTCATTCGGATGGAGGAAATCCGGCAGAGCTTGCGGATTTTGCAGCAAGCGCTGGAACAGATGCCGTCAGGCGGTGACACCATGGGCAAAGTGCCGCGCGCCATTCGCCCGCCTGCAGGCGAGACCTATGTCCGCATTGAATCGCCGCGCGGCGAGATTGGCTGCCATATCGTATCCAAGGGAAAAGCCGAGCCATACCGTTTGAAGTTTCGTCGGCCGTCCTTTGTCAATTTGCAAATTTTGCCGAAACTGCTCGTCGGGGAAACGATGGCGAATCTGATTACCATTCTTGGCGGGGTCGATATCGTTGTCGGGGAGGTCGATTGCTGATGGGCGATTTGCTGCTTGAACAATTGACATGGGGCAATGCACTTATATTTTTTCTTTGCGCCGCGCTGCTGATGGTCATTGTGCTCGTTTATGTTACCTATGCGATATACTTTGAACGGAAGGTCATTGGCTGGATGCAGCTTCGCCGCGGCCCGAACCGTGTCGGTCCGCTCGGCTTGCTGCAGACGGTTGCCGATATTTTCAAATTGCTTATTAAGGAAGATACAATTCCCCGCAAGGCGGACAGGGTGTTGTTCATTTTGGCTCCCGCGCTTGCTTTTGTGCCCGCCTTTGCCGTGCTCGCCGTTATTCCCTACACAGACACGCTATATTTCGCCGATCTTAATGTGGGGCTGCTCTATTATTTCGCTCTGTCGGGCATCACGACACTGGCAATTGTGCTCGGAGGCTGGGCATCCAACAACAAGTATGCGCTGCTCGGGGGGATGCGATCCGCGGCACAGATGATCAGCTACGAAGTGCCGCTGGTCATTTCGGTCGTTGGGGTCGTGATGATGTCAGGCAGCCTTAACTTAGGCAAAATCGTCAGCGCCCAAGGCAACTGGTTCTGGGAATGGAATTTTCTCCCTCAAATCATCGGATTTGTCGTGTTTATCATCGCGGCGGTATCGGAGTTGAATCGGACGCCGTTTGATTTGCCGGAAGCGGAGTCGGAGCTTGTAGCGGGCTACCATGTCGAGTACAGCGGTTTTCGGTTCGCATTCTTCATGTTGACCGAATACGTCTACGTCTATGCGATTGCTGCGCTCGCAACGGTGCTGTTTCTCGGCGGATGGCATGCGCCAGCCCCATTCCTTGAATTTGTGCCGGGCATTCTGTGGTTTATGCTAAAGTTTGTTTGTATCGTATTTTTTCTGTTCTGGCTTCGCGCCACCTTCCCGCGTGTACGGGTGGATCAGCTGATGGGTTTTGGCTGGAAGGTGCTGCTGCCGCTGGCCATATTGAATATTTTTGTGACGGCAGCCTATCTTGAGTTTTTCATTAAAGGGTAACGGGGGGAGAAGGGAATGAAAGGATTGTTAGCAGGTTTGGGCGTCACGCTGAAATCATTAACAGCAAAGAAGGTTACGACATCCTATCCCGACGAGCCTTTTCTAATGCCGGACCGCTTTCGGGGAATTCAATATTTCGAGCCTGACAAATGCATTGTTTGCAACCAGTGTGCGCGCATTTGCCCTACAGACTGCATTACGCTTACAGGCAAGGCGAATCCGGACCCGGAGAAGAAGGGAAAGGTGATCGACACCTTTGATATCAACTTTGAAATATGTATTTTATGCGATCTTTGTACTGAAGTTTGCCCGACGGAAGCGATTGTCATGACAGGCAATTTTGAACTGTCGAGCTACAGCAGGGATGAGCTGTTCAAGGATATGAGCTGGCTTAGCGGCAATAATCAGCTTGTGCGCAAGGACAACAACAACATTGGCGCGCCAGCGAGGGGGGGCGGCAAGTAAGCCATGTTCAATTTTGAGTTGACAGGCGAGTTTGTCGCATTTTTCGTCTTGGCGATCATTATGATCAGCGGCGCTGTGCTGATGATCAGCTTCACTAAAGTTGTGCACATGGTTGTCGCGCTGGCGGCAGTATTTCTCGGCATGGCGGGTATGTTCATTTTGCTGGAGGCGGAATTCGTTGCCTTCGTGCAGGTGCTGATCTACGCTGGTGCGGTTTCCATTCTGATGGTATTCGGAATCATGATGACGAAGCATGATGCGGTGAATGAGGAGCCGGTGCGGCCGCTGCATGAATCTGTGTCCGCGGTTTCTGCGCTCGTATTGTTCGGAATCTTGTTTTACGCGATCAGAGTTAGCGAGCTTCCTACGCCGGAACAGCTGCCTGTCGTGGAAGATCAAACGATGGAAATCGGCAAGCTGCTCTATACCGGCTATGTCATTCCGTTCGAGCTGGTGTCGGTGCTGCTGACGGTTGCGTTTATCGGAGCGATTGTCATTGCAAGAAAGGAGGCGGACTAAGATGCTGTCATCCTATCTGACTATGGCGGCGATTCTTTTCTGCATTGGACTGTATGGGGCGCTTGCCAAGCGCAATGCAGTCATCGTGCTGCTGTCCGTCGAACTGATGCTCAATAGTGTCAATCTTAACTTGGTCGCCTTTGCCAAGTATGGCGTCCAGCCAGCGCTCACAGGCCAAATATTTACGTTGTTTACGATTGCGGTGGCGGCAGCCGAGGTTGCTGTAGGGGTCGCAATTCTCATTGCATTGTTCCGCAGGCGGGGCACGGTTAATGTCGATGAATTTGATGAGATGAGGAGGTAACGGCTATGGATACCGTTTATTCGCAGTATGCGTGGCTTATCCCGGTATTTCCGCTCATCGCATTCCTGATCATTACGGCGCTTGGGCGCGGTGCCCGTCATGCGGCGGTGCTGATCGCGCTGACCGGCTCATTGCTGCCGTTCCTGTTGTCCCTGCTCGTGCTGATGGAACAGCTTGGCAGTGGAGAGAAGGAGTACAGCGAGCGCTTTACCTGGCTCGCAATAGGGGATTTTCACCTTGCCATGGGCATTGAGGTGACTCACCTGACCGCATTGATGCTTGCCGTGGTGACCTTTATCAGCCTGCTGGTCAACCTATATTCCGCGAGCTACATGAGTAAAGATGAGCGGATCGCTGTCTATTATGGCTATGTGGCGCTGTTTACGTTCGCAATGCTTGGGCTGGTGCTGTCTGACAATTTGCTGACGATGTATATTTTTTGGGAGCTTGTCGGCGTGTGCTCGTTCTTGCTGGTAGGCTTCTGGTATGCGAAGCCCGCGGCGAGAGCGGCTGCGAAGAAAGCATTTATCGTTACCAGAGTGGGCGATGTTGGGCTGCTGCTGGCGATTCTGCTGCTTTTCTGGCATATGCCGGATCATACGCTGGATTTCGCCAACATCCACAATGTATTTGCCGACGGACAGCATAGTGTCATCGGGGCAGGCATGACGACGCTGATTGCTATTCTGATCTTTGTAGGAGCAATGGGCAAATCCGGACAGTTCCCGCTGCATGTGTGGCTTCCGGATGCGATGGAGGGGCCTACGCCGATCAGTGCGCTCATTCACGCTGCTACAATGGTAGCAGCCGGTGTGTTTCTGGTTGTGCGCACTTTTGATATTTTTATGGCATCGCCAGCGGCGATGGAGGTGGTTGCCTACATCGGGGCATTCACAGCGATCTTCGCGGCATCCATCGCCCTCGTGCAAAGCGACATAAAGCGGATATTGGCCTATTCAACGATCAGCCAGCTCGGGTATATGATGCTGGCGCTTGGCCTCGGATCGATAAGCGGCGGAGTTTTTCACTTGTTCACCCACGCATTCTTTAAAGCGCTGTTGTTTCTCGGTGCGGGAAGCGTCATCCATGCCTTACATACACAGAACATTCATGAGATGGGCGGGGTAGGCGCCCGGATGAAAATAACGACCTGGACATTCGGCATCGGCGCACTCGCCTTGATCGGCATTCCGCCTTTCTCGGGCTTCTGGTCGAAGGATGCGATTCTCACTGTCGCGTTAGCGAATGATCCGCTGCTGTTCGCGGTTGGCGTTGTGACTGCCTTGCTAACGGCGCTATACATGTCCAGATTGTTCTTCCTGGTGTTCCTCGGCAAGCCGAAGGGAGGCGGGCATGTCCGTGAATCGAACCGGATCATGACCATCCCGCTCATTGTGCTTGCTGTGTTCGCGGCAATATCCGGTTTTGTGGAGATGCCATGGAGCGGGCTGGACAGACTCAGCCGATGGCTTCCTGAAACAGTGCCCAATCATGATGGCAATGAACTGGTCATGATTATCTCAACGGCAGTCGGCGCGCTTGGCATCTACTTGGGCTGGCTCGTCTATGTGAAGGGCTCCATCGCCCGCGATACGTTCTCCGCCCGCTTGCCCTGGCTGATGCGGCTGCTTGAGCGCAAATATTATATGGACGAATTTTTCCGCTACGGAGTAATCGTTCCGCTCCAATATGTCGGACGGACGCTCCAGGCGGTAGATGATTATATTGTGGACGGTGTGGTCAGGCTGGTTGCCGCGGGCACGCTCTGGACCGGACGCGGGGTAACCCGCTCGCATAACGGGCAGATTCAGACTTACGGGCTGCTGACTGCGCTAGGCATTATCGCGCTTCTGATCGCTATCGTCGGAAGGAGGTTCTGGTAATGCTGACCGAAATCCCGATTTTAACGCTGATTTTATGGTCACCGCTGCTAGGCGTGCTTGCGGTGCTGCTCCTTCCCGCCAAGAGCCCGCGCCTGCTGCGCACTGCGGGAATTATAGGGACGCTGCTGCCGCTCTTGCTGGCGTTTTGGCTGTTCGCGAATTATAATCCGGAGCAGGGAGGGGCGGCTTATGAGGAGCAGGCATCCTGGATCGAAGTGCCGCTCAATAAGGAAGCCGTGCCTGTCGATGCCCCTCCGGAATTTTACACGTATAATCTGCAATTTGAATACCATCTGGGCGTTGACGGCCTTTCCTTGCCGCTGCTGCTGCTTGCTGCGCTGGTCACGGCAATGGCTGCTTTTGCATCGGTTTATATCAAAAAGCGCTGGAAAGTATTCTATGTGTGGTTTTTGCTGCTGGAAGTAGGTATGCTGGGCGTGTTCCTTGCGCGGGATCTCGTTCTATTCTTCCTCTTCTTTGAATTGACGCTGATCGCCTCTTATTTTCTGATTGGCATTTGGGGTTCCTATAATAAAGAAAAAGCAGCGAACAAGTTGCTTATCTATAACGGTCTCGGTTCCGCATTAATGCTGATTGCGTTTGTTATCTTAATTGCCGCTGCGGGCTTCAGCTATACGGAGACGGACAGCGGGCTGCACTTTCTGATCAGCGGCAATTATGATGTTATACTCCAAAATTTGAGCGATCCGGATGCGCTTGTCCATGCAGCAGGCAGCCCGTTCTATATGTCGGCGGGATTGCAATGGGCGATTTTTATTCTGCTGCTGATTGCGTTTGGCATCAAGCTTCCGATCTTTCCGTTCCACACGTGGATGCTTAAGGTCCACCTGGAAGCGCCGCCGGCGCTGGTCATGATTCATTCGGGCGTACTGCTTAAAATGGGCGCCTACGGTCTGCTCAAGTTCGGCGTATTCCTGTTCCCTCACCAGACAGAGCAATGGGCGGTGCTGCTTGCGGTGCTCGGGGTTATCAATATTTTGTATGGGGCGCTGCTGGCGATGAGACAGACTGAATTCAAGCTGGTGCTTGCTTACTCGTCGATGAGCCATATGGGCATTGTGCTGCTTGGCATCGCTTCGCTGGGGACGATTGGGCTGCAGGGCGCTGTCTTCCAGCTCATCTCGCATGGACTCATATCGGCATTATTGTTCCTGATTGTCGGCAGCTTGTATGAGCGCACAGGCACGACGAACATTGCAGAGCTTGGCGGCCTTGCGCGCGCAATGCCATTCATGTCCGGCATATTGCTGGTGGCTGGCCTGGCATCGCTGGGACTGCCCGGGCTGTCCGGATTCGTCGGTGAGCTGCTTGCGTTGCTTGGACTGTTCGCGACGATGAAATGGCTGACAGCTGTCGCTGCGCTCGGCATTATTCTAACGGCAGTATATGTTCTGCGCGCCGTGCTGGGCATCACTTACGGGCCGATTGATGATCGCTATGCAGCGCTCGGAGATGCGCGGCTTGTGGAGAGCTTGCCGATGGTCGTACTAACGGCCTTTATTATTCTGCTCGGTGTTTATCCGGGGATTTTGACAAATTCCATGCAGTACAGCTTCGATCTGCTGCTTAACCAATTACATGCAAGGGCGGGGGGATAGACCATGGCATATAATGACGCAATGGGCAGGCTGACATGGCATGATTTGGCCTATCTCACACCGGAGTTGACACTGCTGATCGCCGCAATCGTTCTGGCGCTGCTTGATCTGGTGCTGCCAAGCAAGGTGAGCAGGATGTATATTGGCTGGCTCGCGCTCGCAGGACTGCTGACATCGCTCGGCTTTGTTATTTCTTTTATGCTGGAGGCGGGCGGTTCATCCCTATCAGGCGTAGGCAGCGCAGAAGCTGGTCCGCTCATACGACTGCTCGGGGACAGTTACCGGATCGATGGTTATGCCAATCTGCTTAAAGTCGTCATGCTCAGCGCAGCTTCGCTGATTGTGCTGATGAGTCTCGGCACCGTCCGCAACGACAGCGAGATACCGGACAAGGGGGAGTTGTATACGCTGCTGCTGCCAGCGGTGCTCGGAGCGATGATCATGGCGTCATCAGGCGATCTGATTACAATTTTTGTCGGGATGGAACTGCTTGGCCTATCCACCTACGTACTGGTCGGCATGCGCAAAAACAACGGACCGGGCACCGGCGCTGAAGCGGGATTCAAATATGTAGTGATCGGCGGCATATCCTCTGCTTTTATTCTGTTTGGCATGTCGTATTTATACGGTGTCACCGGCTCGACGAATCTGGGTCTTATCGGCATGCGGCTCCCGGAGGCCATCGCCCAGTATAATTCGCTTGTCTATGTCGGCATATTTTTCCTCCTGGGCGGCTTGGCGATCAAAATTGCCGCTGCGCCGTTCCATGCCTGGGCACCTGATGTATATCAGGGAGCATCCATTCCGGTGGCCGCGTTTCTGGCGGTCGTATCCAAGGCTGCTGCCCTGGCCGTATTGTTCCGGATTTTCTACAACACGGTGCTGCGGGACACCGAAGTGTTCACAGGCCAAGGCGCTTCGCTTGGCACGGATGCGTTTCTGGCTTTGAAGGTATTGGCGGCAGCTGCCATGATTGTCGGCACAACAGCTGCGCTGCGGCAGCATAACATCAAGCGGCTGCTGGCGCTGTCTGGTGTTGCGAATGCTGGCTACCTGCTGGTGCCGATCGGGATTGGGGTAGCTGGCTTCCATTCCAGCAATATGAGTGAATGGCTGTTCTATTTCATCGCTTATGCCTTAATGAATATTGGGGCATTTGCCGTGCTGGCGGTCGTAGGGAAGGCGGCGGGTCATGAGGAGATGAGCGGGTTTGCCGGACTCTATTACCGCGCGCCATGGACGGCTGCGGGGATGCTTGTCCTGGTATTGTCGCTGGCCGGCTTGCCGGTAACGGGGGGATTTTTCGGTAAATTGTTTATTTTGCTCGGGGCAGCCCAGATGCGTGACTACTGGCTTGTGGCCATCATGCTGGCAACCACTGTGATCTCCTACTACTTCTACTTCTCTATTATACGGCAGATGTTCATGCGTTCGGCAGAAGGGGGCAGTGACATTCGCATCCCGGCAGCGACAGGACTGGTCATTTGGATATGTGTTGCAGCAACGGCAGTATTAGGGGTAACTCCGGGACCAGTACTGGAATGGATCAACAGCAATTTTAATCTTTCGGTTGATCTGTTTATCGGAGGGTTTAGGTGAGGCATTATTACCCGGATTATATGGGTGGCAACAGGATAGGGGACAATAATTTACCAGCTGTCAGGGATACCTGACAGCTTTATTTATGAGAATTCTGAAGTAAGATTAATATACAACGCAAGCGTAAAACCGTATAATAGAATGAGCAACTTCACGCTCAGCTTTAACAGACTATGAAAAACGTCGATTTGCGCGGTCTTTTGTCATAAAATGAAACTAACATTCTAGTTTTTGTCTAGTTGCTTCCCCTAAAATGAACATTAAAGGCCTATACTATGATAAATAGAAAATATTCCGCGTCATTCAGGAAATTAAAACAGCGAACAAGGGCGGCTTTCTCCAGAGAAGCCCCCTCTTTCAGATGTCTCGTTCTGCTGCTGTTGTTCTGTCTTTTCATACTGCCTTTGCAGAACATGCAAGCTGCTGGAATGGTGCATGGTAAAGTTAATCCAGATGGGCAAGTCAGTCCGTTGACTGAATCTTCAGACCCGGACGAACCGCGCAGTTGGCTGTTGAAATGGCGGGACCCTGCAGCGGCAGTTGCGCTGCCGGACACCGAAGTGTTGAAGCGCCAGCCAGCAGCGGCGGTTGAGGTTATCAGGCCTGTCGAAGGCGCAGACACAGAACAGTGGCTTAAACGGCTGAGCGGTCTGCCAGAGGTGGAATACGTCCAGCAGAATGGACGGGTCCAGGTGCTAACTGCCAATGTGAAGCCGTCTGTTAAAGTGCGTCCGAATGATCCTGAGTTGTCCAAGCAATCGTATCTTGAACAAATTGGCGCAAAGCGGGCCTGGGAGAAGATTACTCCTGAGACCGATATGAAGATCGCTCTTGTCGACACCGGAATTGATCTCAAACATCCTGATTTGAAGGACAACCTTGTTGAGGGAACCAATCTGGTTCGTCCAGGGAGAAGTCCACAGGACGACAATGGACATGGTACGAATGTTGCCGGTGTTATTGCGGCGGCGGGCAATAATGGCGAAGGCGTAGCAGGCATACTTTGGAAAGCCAAGCTAATGCCCGTCAAGGCGCTCGATTCCGATGGTTTTGGCGATGAAGACCAGCTTGGCGAAGGGGTGCTTTACGCGGTAAAGCACGGCGCCAAAATTGTGGTGCTCGCTGTCGGGTTGTACCGGGAATCGCCTTATATGCGCGATATTGTCAAGTATGCTGAAAGCAACGGCGTACTGCTCGTTGCCGCGACAGGCAATGATGGGGAGAAATATGGCTCCAAGATAGCTGTGAAATATCCGGCCGGTTATCCGACCGTATTGGCAGTAGCGGGTGCGAGCTCGGACAATAAGCCGGTGAAACGTTCCAACAGCGGTTCCGAGGTGGATATTGCTGCCGCCTGGACAGTATATACGACCAAGCTTGGCGGCGGTTACGGCAGGGAAGAGGGCACTTCAATGGCAGCGCCGCAGGCGGCTGCTGCAGCAGCGCTGGTCTGGCTTAAATATCCGTCGCTGAAGCCTTTTCAGATCAGGGAGATCCTTCGCCAATCGGCCAAGGACATCGGTCCCAAGGGATGGGATGAAGCGACGGGCTACGGCCTGCTTCAGATTGACGCGGCGCTGACGGACAAGTACAGCGCCGATGCGAATGAACCGAATAATACCCGGGCAGCATCAACCGTGTTTCCGCTGAACTCGCGCATTGCCGGCCAGCTTGCCGGCGGCGCGGATAAGGACTGGTTTGTGCTGGACGTCCCGTATGATGGCATGCTTTCCATTCACTTTCAAGGACTGGTGTCCCCAGGCAGCCCAATGCCGCCTGTAATGCTTACGCATTACACGGCAACGAAGAAGCATAGCGCAATTGGGGTGAAGATCGGCAGCAAAACAATTGAATGGCCGGTTTCCAAAGGGAAAAATTACATCGAGCTTCGGTTAAACGATCAAAAGTATGAAGGTCTGCTGCCTTATTTGCTGACTGCTGAATTTACAATCGCTCCGGATGACTTCGAGCCAAATGATAAAATTAGTCAGGCATCCACGCTCGCGCCGCGCAGCCAGACGATAACCGGCAACTTCCACCAGACTGGAGACCAGGACTGGTTTGTGATGACTTTCACGCAAGGCGGTATTCTGAATGTGGAGATGTCGACAGATTCGGTGCGCATTGATCCGGCATTTGCGATTGGACGGGCTGGCGAGCCGATGAAAGAGGTGGATGCCGGCCGGGAAAGCGAGACAGAGAAGTCGCAGCCGATCACAATTACACCAGGCAAGTATTACATTAGAGCGTATAATGCCGTATCCGGCAAGGCAAGTCCGGTGATGGCAGAATATAAATTAAAATTTGATTTCCTGATGGTTTATGATGATCCGAATGAGCCGAATGATAAACTGTATGAGGCGACTTCAATGCGCCTTGGCGGCGACTATGTTGGTGTCATTAACAAGGCTGATGATGTGGACTGGTTCCAGATCCGGCTCAATAATGAAAGCATTGTTAACATGAAGCTTGATGACGTACCGAAAGACCGCAAGATGAAGCTGGAGGTTTACGACAAAAAGCAGAAGCTGCTCTTTGATATCGCAGCTGCCAAGGGCCATACAACAGCAACAACCAACCGCAAGCTTGCTGCGGGCGTCTATTATATTAAGTTGACTTCAGACAAGCCGTTCACTGATCAGTATTACCATTTCAGCGTCCATGCGGACCCGATTATTGCAGGTTTCCGTGACATACAGGGTCATTGGGCGCAGAACGCAATTGCCGGAATGGCGGACAAGAAATTAATCAGCGGTTATGGAGAGTACCGGTTCGCACCGGATCGTCCCATTACCCGAGCCGAGGCAGTCAGCATATTGACGAAAGCCTTCGGCAGCAAAGCCAGCAATTCATCTCCGAAGTTATCGTTCAATGATGTGAAAGCCAGCCATTGGGCGCGCAATGCAATTGCATCTGCGGTAAGCCAGGAGTGGGTGAAGGGCTATCCTGACGGGAAGTTTGCACCTGACCGTCCGATTACCCGGGCAGAAATGGCCACGATGTTCGGAGCCGCCAACGAGGTCAAAGGTATCGCCTCGGTAACTGCGCCTTTCATTGATGTCAAGGCCGACAACTGGGCAGCGCCAATGCTGCACGGCTTGAAGAAGACTGGCTGGATCGGCGGCTATCCGGACAATTCATTCAAACCGAATCGCAATGCGAGCCGTGCTGAATTTGCCGCACTTGTGTTCCGGGCGATTTATTAAGAAACAAGAAGGGAATGAATGGCGTCTATGCAATCGATCACGAACGCGGCAGGCATGAGCGGGCTGCTGTCCATTGTCGTAACACTGTTAAGTATTACATTTGCCTGGTATATTATTCAGGAAATCAAAATGGATAGTTTTGTCAAGCGTCCGAAAAGCCCGCAGGCACGTATGCTGCAATTGCTGTTGTCGGTTGTGCTCGGTCACGGATTTGCGCGATTTATTCTAGATTACATGGATTGGACCAGAATGTTGCGCTGGCTTGTAGAATAAGCTGCTTAAAAAAAGCGAACAATGGGTAATGAAATAATGCTTGTCGATTAGTGATGGAAAATGTTATGATGGAGTTTGTGGTTACCGGTAAAAGGTGACATATTTTCTGAAAGATAACATACGTACTCTTACCCTTAATATAAGCTTATCTTTCATCGCGATTTACTCTGACTTAACGGATTGCAAGCCATGACAAAGCCGTTTGGACTGAAAATAAAAGTTGAAATCGCAGCGCGCGGGGGGAAAATAATAATGAGCAAAATAATCGTCCGCGGTGGTCAAAGATTATCGGGAAATGTTCGGGTAAGCGGCGCTAAAAACTCCGTGCTCCCGATCCTTGCAGCCTCTTTGCTGGCAACGGAAGGAGAAAGCCTGATTCATGACGTGCCTCTACTCGATGATGTTATAAATATTCACAAAGTTCTGGCTTCACTGGGCGCCAAGATTTCTTACAAAAGTGAAGTGATGCGTGTAGACGCGTCTGGACTTTCATCCGTTGAAGCGCCGTATGATCTTGTACGCAAAATGCGTGCTTCGTTTCTGGTGATGGGACCTTTGCTTGCCCGTCTCGGCCATGCTCGAATTTCTTTGCCGGGCGGCTGCGCAATTGGGACGCGCCCAATTGACCAACACTTGAAAGGCTTTGAAGCGATGGGAGCCGAAATCAATTTGGGTCAGGGCTATATCGAAGCCAAGACGAGCGGCAAGCTGAAAGGCGCCAAAATTTATCTCGATGTGGCAAGTGTTGGAGCCACAGAAAATATTATGATGGCAGCCGCGCTGGCAACGGGAACAACAACGATTGAAAATGCGGCCAAAGAACCGGAAATCGTCGATTTGGCCAACTATTTGAATGCGATGGGAGCCATTGTCCGCGGAGCGGGCACTGACCTTATTCGCATCGAAGGCGTTGAGCGTCTGACAGGTGTCGCGCATACGGTTATTCCCGACCGCGTGGAAGCCGGAACTTACATAATCGCTGCAGCCATCACTGGCGGCGACGTCTATGTGGAAGGTGCGATTGCGGATCATCTTGCCCCGGTTATTTCCAAGCTTGAGGAAATGGGTGTCGAAATTATCGAGGATGAGAACGGACTGCGGGTTATTGCTAACGAGCCGCTGAGAGCGGTCGATGTCAAAACCTTGCCTTATCCGGGTTTCCCAACCGACATGCAGTCACAGATGATGGCGCTGCTAATGGTTTCCGAAGGCACTAGCATTGTAACGGAAACAGTGTTTGAAAACCGCTTCATGCATGTTGAAGAATTTAGAAAGCTGCAAGGCCAGATTAAAGTGGAAGGCCGGAGCGCAGTTATTAGCGGCAACGTTCCGCTTAGCGGGGCGAAGGTGTGTGCTACTGATCTGCGGGCCGGAGCCGCATTAGTCTGTGCGGCATTGCGTGCGGAAGGCGAGTCCGAAATTACCGGCGTGCATCATATTGACCGCGGCTATGTGAACCTGATGGCCAAGCTGCAAGGATTGGGCGCCGATATTCACCGCGAGGACGAGCCAGAGCTTCGTACGGAAGCTGGACAGCGTGCGGAAGAACAACTGCCGGCAGCTGCGGCAGTCGTGACTGTCAGTGAACCGAAGGTGCCCGCAGTTGGGAACGAGCCAGTGGTAGCGGCACACAGCCAGGCGGAGACGACAACGAGCTACAAGCAGCAGCGCGATTCGGAAGTAAAAGTGTTGAAAGTACAGCCAACCTGGGCATAAGCTGAATCGAATAAAGTCGAAGAACAGACATCGGTCTGTTCTTTTTCTTTTTTTCGCCTCATATCACCGCTCTCGTGGGACGAGCCAGGCTCGTTCTATCCTATCATTGCAGTTCATAGAATAAATTATCAACAACAGGCAATAGAAGGAAAGAGGGTTGATAATAATGAACAGCAGGGCATGGTGGGTGGCGTTCGGATGCGGAATGGCTGTCATTCTCTGCCTCGCGCCCATAATCATGCAGCAATCGGGAGCAGCAAGCGAGCGATATGACAGTAATGTGCTAGAAGCGATAGGAGACCAGCATGGCAGCAGCAGTCAGGCAGGCGGGGGGAAGGGGATGCCTTCCTCGAACGGTTCTGCATCTCCAACAGCAAGCAGCGATGCAGCAGATAAAGCCTCACAGGCTGCGTTGGCAGGTGCAGGCCAGCTGTTGATCGATGTCTATCTTTCAGAGGAAGAGCGGACGGAGCGCGTTCCGCTGGAGCTGTATGTGCGCGGGGTGCTCGCCGCGGAGATGCCGATTGAATTTGAATTGGAGGCGCTCAAGGCGCAGGCCATTGCCGCCCGAACCTATATTATGAAACATAGAGGCAGAGAGATTACCGATACACAGCAGCATCAAGTCTATCTATCTATGGAGAAACTGCTTGATTATTGGCCGGAGGAGACGGCTCAAGCGAATTTGGATAAGCTGGCGCGCGCAGTAGAGGAAACGAAAGGCCAGGTTATTACGTATAAAGGGGAACCGATCGACGCATCCTTCTTCTCTACAAGCAATGGCTTCACTGAAAACTCGGAGGATTACTGGGGGAACGAGCTTCCTTATTTGCGAAGTGTGGCAAGCCCATGGGACAAGGCGTTGTCTCCCAAGTATGAGCAGCAGACGACGATGAAACTGACGGACTTTAACAAGAAGCTGGGTATCGGTAAACAGGGCAATAAGGATATCCAGGTGCTGGACCGAACGCCAGGCCATCGGATCAAGAGCATCTCTATTGGCGGGAAAGTGTTCAGCGGCCGAGAAATCAGAGAGCGTCTTGAGCTGGCATCAAGCCAGTTTGCTATTCAAATTAAAGGCAAAGAAGCCATTATAACGACCTATGGCTATGGACATGGCGTGGGAATGAGCCAATGGGGAGCCAACGGTATGGCGATGGAAGGGAACGCAGCGGAGCAGATTTTGAAACACTACTATACTGGCATCACTATCGAACAAGTTTCGAATCTTTAAAATTAGCAATCACCTCACGTATAAAAGAGAAGCTTCTGGCAACAATGGCTAGTGAGGTGATGAAAGATGAATGAACAACAGAACAAGTCCAATAAGCAAGAAGAAGAGGCTCTCAAATCTGCTTCAGGAGAGCGTACTGCCGTAAAAGGCTCATCATGGAAAAGGTTGCTGTCGAAAAAATGGGTCTCCCCGGCAGCGTTCATAGCCGCGGCAGCACTCATCGTAACCTTAATGTGGATCTACCAGGGGACGCAAGAGCAGCCTGTGACGACGAACGAGACTGGCGTACTTACGGAGACCGCTGAAGGGAACGAAGAAGGTGTATTGGCGCCTTCAGAAGAAACAATGGAAGCGGCCGCTAAAAATGAGCAAATGCAGTGGCCGGTTCTGAACCGTGAAGAATTGGAAGTTTCGACGCCTTTCTACGAGGCCGAAGCGTCAGGCGAAGACCGGCAGGCGGCCATCGTGCAGACGGACAATACGTTCACGCCGCATATGGGAATCGATCTGTCACGGCAAGATGATCAAAGCTTTGAGGTCGTCGCTGCGATGAGCGGAAAAGTCAGCCATGTAAAACTTCACCCGACGAACGGCAATATTGTAGAGATCACGCATCCGAATGGTTTGGTAACAATCTATCAAAGTTTGACAGACGTCCAGGTGAAAACTGGGGATGCTGTTCTGCAGAACACAATTATCGGAAAAGCGGGACGCAACGAGCTGGAGAAAGACCACGGTGTTCACTTGCACTTTGAAGTACGCAATGACGAAGAAGCGCTTAATCCGCTAGCATTGTTCTCCGATCTAGCAAATTGAGCAATTCCCAAAAGGGAGCAGCAGCCAACAGCTTCGCAATCCTTCGTGGATTGCGAAGCTGTTGGCATGTTCCAGTAAATAAGTGAGTAATAATTCCTATATCATAACAGGTCGCACAATACCGATAGTTCGACTTAATAGGCCTTACAAACCATATCTAATTATAGGTATTTAGGTCTATATTAACATGGGTTTCAATAGTTTGTCATCCTGATCCTTTGAATTAACCCTATCGCTCAGAAGAGATCGTTTCTTTAAAACTATTTGGCGGCAAGCAGATGTTTAATACTTTCCTCTACATAATCTGACGCAGATTTCTCCAATTGCTGTACAGTGTGCAGATAACGCTGGGTCGTAGTAATTTCCGCATGACCGAGACTTTCCTGAACCTGCTGCAGCGTGGCCCCTCCCAATAATGCCAACGTAGCATTCGTATGCCTGAGCCAGTGAGGCGTTACGGTTTTCTGAAGGTTGGCGCTGCTAGAGGCTTGGCGGATAATACGCTCAACCTGCCGCGTTGTAATCGGCAGGAGCTGCACCATGCCAAAATACTGCCTGCTGTTCTGAATTTCCGACCATAGCATCGGCGGCACTTTGATTTCTCTTGATTTGCCGCCCTTCCCTTTGCGGATACTCACCCAGATTGATGTCTCCGCAACATCCTCATAGAAGTCTCTCCACTCTACTGCGATAAGCTCAGATACCCTAAGCCCAAGCATGACAAGCATTAAACCGATCATATAGTTGCGAACGGATTGCTTTTTAAGTGCGGCAAGCAGCATGGATAATTCATTTTTGGTCAAGTACCGGTGCCTGCTATTGATCTGAATTTTGGGCATGCGGACACAAGTTGTCGGATTTTGCTCAAGCAAGCCGATATTAGGATCGCTGCCCCATTTGTATAAAGAGCGGATCGAAGCCATCTGAATGGCAACGCTGGCCGACGATTGCGGCCGTTTCCCCAACTCTCCGTTTAACAGCGCCAACTTAAAGTTTTCCACTGCCTGCCACTGGGCTTCCCGAAGCGAAGCCGGATTAATAAACTGCCGAAATCGTGAGATAGCCAGCCGATAATTTCTTAAGGTGTACGGTGATCTGTCCCTGTAAGATACCAGAAACCTGTCTACAATGATGTCGTCCTTTAAGAACACTCTCGCACCTCCTGTATTTTTGTGTGAAACAAAACGCACTCTCAAACGATGCAATATGATTGTTGAGGCCATCCTGGCCTTTATTCTGTTATGCTGACACGATTTTCCTTGCTAGACAAGTAGATTGTTTCAATGCTCTCCTGACACTTTTCGGAAGGTCAAGCAGATTGATTTGGGGTCTGGGCGTCGAACTATCGGTATTGTGCGACCTGCCAAGACGAAGTTAGACATTTGGGTCCAGGCCAATAATGTTTAAGACATACAGCATAAAGAAATAATTGGAAGAGGAGAGGTTGGTTTAGAGTGAGGGAAACGTTGATAAGCATGTTGCGTCCGGGGGATGTCATCGCTCGTTCAATCCGCAATAAGAACGGCCAGACTGTGCTGAAGGAAGGCACGCCGCTTACCGGTCATTATCTTGACCGGTTGGAGCAAATGGGGATTAAGACAGTCATGATTGAATCGCTGCCGACAGCCAGCGTCCTTGCGCCCATAGGGAGCAGTCAGGCGGAGTCCTCGCAGAAGGGCCGGCAAGTATCCTCGCAGGCCAATCAGGGAATGATGGTTGTCCAGATGCACCAGGCGACGCCGCAGCTGCGACGCAAGAATGACCATGTCCAGCAAGAATATATGCTGCATTACCGTGAGCGTGTCAAAGACACGCTGATTCGTGTGATCGAGCCCGGCAAGCTGTTGGGCCGAATGACGGACGAAGCCCTCGAAAGCCGCTTTCGGCGGGTGTTTCGCAGCATCATGCTTGATATTTCCTCTCATTCCCAGATGGTGGATTATCTTGCCCAACTGCTGGAGATGGACAATTATTTATTTGAACATTCGATTAATGTAGCGGAATTGTCGTGCATCATGGGGGTAGCTGGCGGATTCGACAGCTCGGAGCTGCTGGAATTAACAATAGGCGGCTTGATGTTCGACATCGGTATGATCAAGCAGCCGCCGTCGCTTTTGAAGAGTGACCGTAAATTAACTTACGATGAGCGGATGACCCTGCAGAATCATACGACAGAAGGCTACCGCATGCTGCTTGAAATAGACGGAGTATCCCATAAGGCGGCCCAATGCGCGTTGTTTCATCATGAGCGATTCAATGGCAACGGCTATCCGATGCGTGTCAAGGGAATGGAAATTCCGGAAATGGCGCAGATTGTGGCGATTGCCGATGTATTCGATGCGCTTATCTCACCCCGTCATCACCGCAGTCCTTTTTCCGAAAGCGAGGCCATTGAATATTTGTTTGCGTCGGGCAACCACTTTTTCAGGGCGGATTTAGTGAATATGTTTTTGAAGCAGGTGCTGTTTTTTCCGGAGGCGAGCGTACTTAAATTAAGCAGCGGGCAAGTTGCTGTCGTAACGGCCACAAGTACCGGAATGGCGCATCGGCCTATCGTCAAAATTATTAGAGAATCGGACGGAACGGCTGTCGGTTCTCCTTACGAATTGGATCTGGCATTGAACCGGGATATTGTTGTTTTGCACTCTATTCAGGGGATTGGTTGAAAATAATTTACTAAAACAGCTTGTCACGCTTGGCTACAAAGAATATATACCCGCTCCCCTCATATAATGTACCAAACTATCTCGAGTAGGGAGGCGGGAACGTGCATGATTACATCAAAGAACGGACGATAAAAATCGGCCGCTGCATTGTGGAAACAAAAAATACAGTACGGACGATAGCCAAAGAATTTGGTGTGTCCAAAAGCACGGTGCACAAGGATCTGACTGAGCGGCTGCCGGAAATTAATCCTGATCTTGCTGACCAGGTAAAGCACATTCTCGAATATCACAAATCGATACGTCATTTAAGGGGAGGCGAAGCGACCAAAATCAAATATAAGAAAACTGTTACCAAAAAGCGTGAAGTGCTTACTGCCGGAAAAACATGACTTTTTTTCTACAAAAATAGAGGAATTTCGATTTTCGCAGCGAATACTGAACTAGATAAGCTTTTTTTGACATCCACATTAGTCGGGATCGGATTTGCCATCGTCAAAGACGGCGTCAGTCGCAGCGGTGTGGCATTTCGGCCATGCAGCCGAAAACAGCTATCGAACATTAATTACGGTGGGGGACTTAAGAGTTATGTTGAGCAATGATATCGGAATCGACCTTGGGACGGCTAATGTATCCATACATGTGAAAGGGAAGGGTGTTGTACTTGACGAGCCTTCGGTTGTAGCAATCGAAAGCGACACGAAACGAGTATTGGCCGTTGGCGATGAAGCACGCCGCATGGTAGGCCGCACACCTGGTAATATTACGGCAATCCGTCCGTTGAAGGATGGGGTAATTGCTGACTTTGATATAACCGAAATTATGCTGAAAGCGTTCATAGACCGTATTGGCGGAAGGAAATGGTACAGCCGCCCGAGGATTCTGATATGCGCTCCAACTAATATAACATCAGTGGAACAGAAGGCGATTCGCGAAGCGGCGGAACGCAGCGGCGCTCGCGAAGTCTTTCTGGAAGAAGAGCCTAAAGCGGCTGCGATCGGGGCTGGAATGGATATATTCCAGCCTAGCGGCAACATGGTAGTCGATATCGGCGGCGGCACAACGGATGTAGCCGTCCTGTCGATGGGTGATGTTGTAACGGCAGCCTCCATTAAGACAGCTGGCGACAAGTTCGACAGTGCCATCATGAGATACATAAAGAACAAGTACAAGCTGCTCATTGGCGAGCGTACAAGCGAGGATATCAAGATCAAGATCGGTAACGTCTCGAAGGATGGGCGCCGGGAAGAGATGGATATTCGCGGCCGTGATATGGTAACAGGGCTGCCGCTCACAATAACGATCCACTCGGACGAGATTCGTGAAGCGCTGTGGGATTCAGTGTCAAGCATTGTAATTGCAGCCAAGGCGGTTCTGGAGAAAACGCCGCCTGAGCTGTCAGCGGATATTATCGACCGCGGCGTCATCCTCACGGGTGGCGGCGCGCTGCTTAACGGATTGGACACGCTGCTTGCTGAAGAGCTTAAAGTGCCTGTTCTCGTAGCGGACAACCCGATGCATTGTGTCGTCAAGGGCACGGGCATCATGCTCGATAATTTGGATAAAGTGGCTAAGAAACTGATCAATTAGTTTTAAGGGAGGGACTTCATGCTCAGAGGACTCTATACAGCAGCTGCCGGAATGGTGACACAGCAACGCCGGCACGATACGGTAACGAACAATATTGCCAACTTGAATACACCTGGGTTCAAGCAGGTTAACGCGGTTTCCAAATCGTTTCCTGACATGCTTGTCTCATTGACCGGTGTTGAGAACCAGCCTGCCAAGCGGATTGGTGTTATCAATACCGGCGTTTTCGCGGAGGAGAGCCTCTCCATTCACCTGCAGGGCGATTTGTTTCAGACGAACGGAACACTTGATTTCGCGCTTAGTTCAAACCTGGGCGTTGAGGGTGCGGCCTTCGATGGCTCTGGGAAGTATGTCGATCCGGAGAGCGGCGAGGTGACCTTCCAGCCTCAGGCATTCTTTACCGTGCAGGATCGCAATGGCGAGACACGCTATACGAGGGACGGGAAGTTCAGTCTGAATAGCGAAGGTTATCTGGTGACGGGCGACAACTCCCTCGTGCTTGGGACGAACAATGCACCGATTCGCTTCGCTGGCGACATTGCCTTGGACAATCTTGCGCTTGGGGAAAACCAGCGTTTCGTCGACCGGGTGACGGGAGCGGATACGGGAATGCAGCTGCTGATTTCACGTGTTGAAAATCCGAACCTGCTCGTACGCGATGGCAACAGCAAGCTCAGAAATGAAGGCGGCGAAGAAAATGTGCGCGCGGCCAATGCCGGCGAGTTGGCGACGATTGAAGTGCGTCAGGGGTTTATTGAACGATCCAACGTCGATTCCGCACAATCAGCAGTTGATTTGATGGCTGCGTTCCGTGCGTATGAAGCGAACCAGAAGATTGTTCAGTATTACGACCGCAGCTTGGAGAAGGCAGTTAACGAAATCGGCAGAGTATAGGAGGCAGGCAAATGAACAGCTCAATGATTAGCGCTATGGCGTCGATGAACGGGATGCAGCAGAAATTTGATTTGCTTGCCGAGAATATTGCCAATATTAATACGGTAGGCTATAAGAGTAAGAATGCATCCTTTCAGGATTTGTTGACTACTTTATATAAGCAGGAAGATTCGTTTCAACAGCCGTCCCGTTTTACTCCTCCGGGATTTAACCAGGGATGGGGATCGCGTCTGACCATGATGCAGCCAGATTTCTCGCAGGGCGCGCTGCTTACTACAGGCAAAGAAAATGATTTGGCGATAGAAGGCAACGCGCTGTTTGAAGTGCAGGTCGACGGCGATGGCGGACGCGCCTACACACGCAACGGGGACTTTCAATATACGGTAACCGATAATACAGGAAATATGACGCTCACGACAAATGAAGGCTATCCGGTTATCGCACAGCGCAGGAATGCGCAGGGCGTTCTGGAAGATATCTCGATTGTCATTCCGAAGAATCATCAAGTTCGAATCGATGCTGACGGTCAAGTAACCGCGGTCTCTGCGGATGGCCTGACGGAGCGCGATCTGGGCAGATTGAAGCTCGTTCAGCCGACGAAGCCGGCCGTGTTGACGGCAGTAGACGACAACTTGTTTGTGATCGCACCGGGCTTGAATCAAGACGATGTTGTACGTACGATCTTGCCTGGCGACGGTACTGAAGCAGCGGTCAGACAAGGGTTCCTGGAACAATCCAACGTTCAGTTGGCGGATCAGATGACGGAGTTGATGATTGTTCAACGGGCTTATCAAATGAGCGCGCGGGCGCTGACATCGAGTGATACCATGATGGGACTCGCCAACAACCTGCGCGGCTGATAAGATTGGATGGATTTGAAATGAGTATGGAAAGTCAGAATGGACAGCCATATAGGCCGATTTCCGGAACGGGCGGTACGTCGTCCGGTGGAGAGCGCAACCGCGGCACAGTGGCAAGACGAAGCGTGGAATCGCGCGGCGCGAATGATCAATGGTTGAGCAGTGACAGCGTACGCGCTGCCGGTGCTGGTGCTCCAGGGATGCTGCTATCAGCAGACCAGGGCTATTCCTCGCCCTCGCGCGACAACCGCGAGCGGTCAGACAGCGACGGAGATGCGCGTAAGGATGCGGCTGAGAAGATTGATGCTGCGGTGAATGCCGGATCACAATCAGGCAATGCGAAGGATAGCGCTGGCAAAGCCAAAGGGAAAACGAAGTCAAAGGCCAAGGCGCGCAAGAAACGCCCTTGGATTGTCAGGCTTATTTTTTGGCTGATGATTAAAAGCATTGCGCCGATTCTGCTTATACTGGCCTTGGCAGGCGGTTTATATTTGGGATATGTCATTCTGGGCAAAGGCTCAATGGATGATGTTTTCGAGATCGAAACATGGCGGCACATGTATGACCTTATTTTTTCTGATACCTGATTTGGATAGATAAATAGATAAAGAGTGGAGCAGCGTCCGTGAGGGGGCTGTTTTTTTATGTGCTTTTATTGGAGTTCCATTAAGGTTCCATTGAGCTTCCATTGAGGTTTTTTTTAGGTTCTGTTGCTATTGCGACGTTGGCGGGGAAGAGGGCAGACGGGGAACGGATAGTAGTGTGAGCGGCAATATAAGAAGCAGATAGTAGTGTGAGGGCCAGACAAGTAGATGAAGCAAAAGAAGGCCACGTGGAATTCTAACGCTGATGAGCAGCGCTATTTAGGGAAATTCAGCCCCATAAATATTGTAAGGAAACTGAGACACCTTATTTCTAGAAAATCGCACGAATTTAGCCGTCCACGGGGGAATAAGCGCTGTGACAAGCGTTAGCGTTGCAAAAGGGCCAATTGAGGCCATATAAGAGCTGTGGCAAGCGTTAGAGCAAGACCCACGAATCCTCCGAAATAAAAAGCGCCTTAACAAAGGGGGACTTGACAGTTTGTGAGCTACTACCAGTAATGGACCCAGATGGAACTTGCCGGATCGCAATGAGAACATTAGCCATAATTGGGGATACACTCATTGTCAGGGTTTATGCAACGTTAGTGAACATGTGTCCCTTGGGCGCTTGGTAGAGGTATGGCGTGGGGTTGAATGCCATGGCTTAGAATTGGTGTGTTTTCGAGCTCTCGTCTCCGTCTCGTCTGGTGTTGTTCGCCCAAGGCGAATCACTCGAGAGGACTGAAAATTCAATAAAGTGCTGCCTGATTATGCAGGCGACTATGTCTTCCGCTCCTCGTATGAAACGATGGTCGATTTGTCGGACAACGCGATTTGGACGAGCCTTCCAGCTGTGAAGGAAGGACGTCTGATCGAAATTAGTTTTGATTTAAGCTATTATAACGATGTCTATTCACTGGACAAGCAGCTTGATTTTATTGTAGACAGCCTGCTTGCCACCGTAAAATAACGGATGAAAACAAGAGATACAAGTTAGAGCAACAGCCCCAAAACGGAAAACATCCGCTTTGGGGCTGTTGCTTGTGTACTATGCTAGCCCTTCGTAATAAGCAAAATGCTCGTAACATACTCGTCGGCAAGCTTCACTACTTTTTTGTTGCCAGGAGACACTTGATGCAAAGTTCTGTCTTTACTAGCGTCTGTATAGAAGATGGCATCCAGGCCATCTGCAGTCATGTATGTGGCCCACTCATCACCTACGAGATTTTTGAGGGATGCGTCAGCGTTGACTGTGTAGATTCCCTGGCGGGCAAAAATTACTGTATGGGACTGTTTGTCGTCTTTGGCTACATTGTGTGTATAGTACACATCAAATAGCGAAATCCGTTTTGATGAAGCTACTTTGTAATTGGAAATCGTGTTAACAAATGCCTTGTCGCTGCCGTCTACAATCGCATATTTGTTTTTGGCGATCATTGCAATTTCATAGATAGCGTTTTGGCTGATGGCAAACGAACGGCCATCTTTGTTAATGATCATTCCTTTGCCAAGCTTGTAATTGTATTCTCCATCAACATCAAGTTTAATTCCTTGGTTGTACACATAAGAATCCGGTCCGGCCCACAAGCCGGAATACACAGCATTGGCGTCCAGCGGAGATTTGGCGTTCACTGCTTTTGCCTTGCCGCCTTTGGCCGGTACAGTGTACATTACCATGCAATCCGTGGAGTATACGCGCTCCTCAGGATCTGTATTAATGATCAGATGAACGTTCTTGCCATCGAGGCTCGTCAAATGTTCGGATTCGAGCGCTCCTGCAGCGATCCACTCGATCGCGCCTTTTCCTACAGCTGAACGGGAGCCTACCCAGGTTGCGCGGCCATTGCGAATGGCGTTGAAGTAGACACGCCCTTCTATGACACTGAAGGAAGCGTAGTCCAGATCAATCTTATCTGCGATCAAGGTTGCCTCCGATGCGCGCTGGCTAGTGGAAGCGGCGCGGTATAGCTTGCCGGTATCATCCACAAAGTAAACGAATTTTCCTGCTGTTTCGAAGGAAACAATTCGTTTGTTGCCGCTAAAGTTGCTCGGCTCGGCAGCACTGCCCTTCAAAGGGAAGCGAAGCAGAGTCATTGAATCATCGCTTGCATAATAGTACAAGGCATCGCCAGCTTGCTTGAGCTGAGCGCCTTCATAGTCGCTGATTAGCAGCTCAGAAGGAGTGCCATCGTTTTTGACGCGGAACAGATCACCGTCGGATAAGTAATAGACAGTTGCAGCCGAGTTGACAGCTTGCGCGTTAGCGCGGCCGGGTTCTGCGCTCCATACGGTCGCGAGCAAAGCGAACGCAAGCAGAGACAGGGTGACATTTTTCAATAAGTTCGCCATGCGGGATGTAGCAGAGATCATCACAATTACTCCTTTTCATTACCAAGATAGTTAGTTTATCGGAAATCTTCGACGAAATGTTACAGTAATTCGTTGGATGCTGCACTTTTTTATCTAAAGATTTATTAAAATCTGACTTCTGTTTCGCTGCCGAAACAAGCGCGCCTGATATAAGCGCAAGTCAAAGCCGTCTAAACTTATGGAGATGAATTCGGCAGGATGTCTTCATATCCTCCAACGATATGCCGATAGTATATATAGTAACGTCCAAAATCCGCCTTATGAGCGGGTATCATCAGAATGGAAGAATCATGTCGCAACGGATCTTAATGAAGCAATGTGAGCAATGAGCAAGGAACAGAGCAAAGTATAGCTTGGCATAGGCAAAGCGGCTTTGTGAGGATGAGGGGGACAATAATTAAATGATGGACAGATTGGGATTGCGGGTGAAGCTGAATTGGCTACTCGTAGCAGCATTGATGGTAGCGCTTGTGCTGCCAGCGGCGGGAACGGTGAACGCTGCGGCCGGTGATGAGATATCGCGTCTAATTGTGAATAAGAACGAGCTTGCGCTTGAAGCAGGGTCAACATATGCCCTTACAGCAACAGCTGTTAAGGTGAACGGCGGTACAGAGGATGTAACGATCAAGACAGACTGGACAAGCGGCAGCACAGCCGTCGCAACCGTCTATGCAGGCTCCATAACGGCCAAGGCGGAAGGTACAGCTGTCATTACGGCAACGTACTCTGGCAAGACGGTTATCGTCAATGTGACGGTAAGCAAGAAAGTCAAGGCGCTCACAATGAACGTCAATGAGTTCGATCTGCGGATCGGCCAGGAGAAGCAAGTTGAGCTGACGGCGATTTTTGAGGATGGTACGAGCGAGTCCGTCACCAAGAAAGCAGACTGGTCTGTCGGCAGTTATGCGACCGCAACCGTTGTGAATGGACTTGTGAGCGGCAAGAAATCCGGCCAGACTGAGGTGACGGCTAGATACGGCAATCAATCCATCTCCGCAACGGTATCGGTGGAAATTGCCAAACGGCTCGATGTCGAGAACAGTCAGTTGTTTTTGCTTAAAGGGGAAAAAGAACCGATTAAACTAATGGCCACTTATCCGGATGGCTCCGTGGATAACGTTACGGACAAAGCGGACTGGGAAAGCGACAACGACAAAGTTGCGGACGCCATCAAAGGCGTCGTGACGGCATACGGGACAGGCACAACAACCATTACGGCCAAATACGGCACGAAAACGACCTCTTTTGTCGTGAACGTTGATGCTTCGAAAAAAATAGAAGTCGACAAGCAGGACGTGTTTATGAAAACAGGCACATCGAAGGAGCTTGCGCTGAAGGTGACTTACATCGACGGAAAAGTTGAAGATGTCACTTCGGATGCGAAATGGGAATCCTCGGATGAGTCCATCGCTTTCGTAACAAAAGGAAAAATCAGCGCCTACAGTCCGGGTGAAGCGACCATAACCGCTTCTTTCGCCGGCAAGTCAGTTGAAGTTCACGTTGATGTTGATGTGCCGCGGCGTTTGGAGTTGGACAACGACGTTATAGCCATTGGGGTAAATGATCTGAAAAAGCTGAAGCTGACGGCGACCTTCGCCGATGGCAGCACAGAGGATATTACCGAAAAGGCGAACTGGACTTCTAGCGACAACGCGATTGTGTTCGTCAAGCAGGGCAGTGTGACCGGGTACAAGTCCGGGATCGCCCAAGTGACCGCTTCTTACGGTGGACGCCAGATCAAGGCGACCGTCAAAGTAAATGTGCCGAACCGCATTACAGTGGACAAGGATACAGTTGCGCTGCAAGTAGGCGATACAACAGATTTGAAAGTGTCCGCAGTTTATGAGGATGGGCGTGTTGAAGAGATAACACAGGAAGCGGAATGGTCGTCTGCGAACAACGATATCGCTGAAGCCCGCAAAGGGACAATAACGGGTATTGCAACAGGCAGCACATCGATAACGGTAAAATACGGCACACGCACCGTAAACGTTCCGGTATCTGTCGGTGTTATTGAGAAGCTGACGCTGAGCCAGAAGAAAATTCTTTTGGAGAAGGGCAAAGATCAGAAAGCTACGCTGTCTGTAAAGTATAAAGATGGTTTAACGAAGGATGTAACGGATCAGGCAACATGGCAGTCTTCCGTTTCCGATGTTGCGGATGTGTCGAAAGGATTGATTACCGCGAATAAAGGCGGTACGGCAGTAATTACCGCATCTTTCGGTGGGGAAAGCGTGTCCTTGTACGTGGAAGTTGATATTGCCAGCTCATTATCTACTTCCTCAGCGATGGCGCTGCTGGAAATTGGCGAGAATCAGCAAATTACGCTGACATCGACCGATTCAGAGGGCAACAAGCGCAACGTAACGACGGAAGCGGTATGGTCGGTAAACTCGGCCAAAGTAGCTGAAGTATCCGACGGATTGATCACAGCGCTTGCCAACGGCAAAGCAACCGTAACTGCCAAGTTCGGCGGCAAAACGATAACCGTTGCCGTAGAGGTCGGCTCGATTCAGAGGTTGACCGCTAACACAGCCAACCTGGACATGAAATCGGGCGAATCCTATCAAGTTAAACTGACAGCGCTGCTGGCTGACGGACGGACCAAGGATGTAACCGATTTGGCGGAATGGAAAGCAGGCAACAGCAGAATCATTTCCGTTAATAATGGCAAGATCGAGGCGATTAATGCAGGCAAGTCCAAAGTAACGGCCAAATACAATGGCAAAACGATTTCGGTGGCAGTGGAAGTCGATGTCCTGAAATATCTCGATGTATACAGTGACAACAAAGTTGCAACCGAGATTGTGCTTAAGAGAGGTCAAACGCTGCAGTTGAGCGGTGTAGCTACGTATTCGGACAACAAAGACCGGGATGTAACGGTCGATGGATTGTGGAGTTCCTCCAAAGCAACCGTAGCTCATGTGAAGCATGGCCTGCTGACCGCCCAAGGCAAGGGCAAAGCCAACCTGACCTTTAAGTTTGGCAACAAGACAGCCAAAGTAAGAATCATTGTGGAATAACAGATAGAAGAGGGCTTGTGCTGAATCAATCAGCGCAAGCCCTTTTTGTTTTTGTAACGACTTATTATGGCGATCTACACGCAATATTTCCGCTCGAATAGCATAAGACGTTAAGCTCGCTACCCGCCAGTAAAATCGACAAATATCATCAGCAAACAGCATCCAAGTCTGCTGCAAAGTTTTGTATAGTTTTTTTTTTGTGCGCGTAGCGTTATAATGGAGGCTGGGGAACTTTAACAAAAAGAGACCTGACCGTGAGGATGCTTCGTTCCCCATAGCCGGCCAAGTCTCCTTATCTCAACCTCCACGACTGCAGTTCATGAAGGGATAGAACTATTATTGGCATAATTACGTCAGATTATTACATAAGGCGTATTATTTTTTTTGAAATTTATCGGAGGTGGCTTATATTGCTGAATATTGACCAAATTCAAGAAATTATACCGCATCGGCAGCCTTTTTTGCTGATTGATCGGATTTTGGAAGTGGAAGCAGGTAAAAGAGCGGTTGGACTGAAAAATGTGACGATGAACGAACCTTATTTTGCAGGACATTTTCCAGACTTCCCGGTTATGCCCGGCGTGCTGATTGTCGAAGCGCTGGCGCAAGTGGGTACGGTAGCGATCCTGATGATTGAGGAGAACCGCAAGAAGCTTGCCATGTTCGCAGGAATTGACGGGTTTCGCTTCCGCGGCCAGGTAAGGCCTGGGGATACGCTCATCCTGGAAGTCGAAATCACCCGCCTGAAGGGGATTGTCGGCAAAGGACGCGCAACAGCCAAAGTGGGCGACAAGCTTGTGGCTGAAGGTGAGATTATGTTTGCGCTCACAGAACCAAAAGCAGGGGAGGCGAAATAATGACCCAATTGGAACAGGCAGCAATCCGTTATCAATCGTGGCTCAATGATCCGTTGATTGATGCGCAGACGAAAGAGGAATTGACAGGCATCGCCAGCTTGCCAAAGGAGATTGAAGATCGATTCTACCGCGAGCTGGAATTCGGGACAGGCGGACTGCGCGGCGTCATGGGCGCGGGTACGAACCGGATGAACGCCTACACGGTCGGCAAAGCTACGCAAGGACTGGCAGACTGGCTGCTCAGCCAGGGACATGAACAGCCAGCGGTCGTCATCGCGCATGATTCGCGCAATCAGTCGCCTGAATTTTCACTGGTGGCGGCGCAAGTACTGGCAGGCAACGGAATTACCGCCTACCTGTTTCCGGCGCTGCGTCCGACGCCGCAGCTGTCATATGCAGTTCGCGCGCTTGGCGCCCAGAGCGGGATCGTCGTGACGGCAAGCCATAACCCGCCGGAGTACAACGGCTACAAAGTATATGGGTCAGATGGCGGACAATTGATTCCTGCTGATGCTGAGCAAGTGATTGCAGCGATTCAGGCGCTTCCTGGCTTCAGCGCGATCAAGCGTGTCTCGCGTGAAGAAGGCGAAGCTAGCGGGCTGATTCGCTGGCTGGATGAAGATGCGGACGAGCAGTATGTTGACACCGTTGTGGCGCAGAGTCTGAATAGCGCGCTGCTGACAAGCGGTGTAGGCGATGACGTTACTATTATTTACACACCGCTGCACGGCGCTGGCAATGAGCCGGTGCGTCAAGTGCTGAAGAAAGCCGGATTCGGCAACGTGCTGGTCGTTCCTGAGCAGGAGCTTCCTGATGGGGGATTCAGCACGGTCAAATCGCCTAACCCGGAAGAGCGCGAAGCGTTCACGCTGGCCATTGCACTGGCGAAAGAGAAGAATGCTGATCTGATTCTCGGCACCGATCCAGACTGCGACCGGATGGGCGCGGTTGTCAAAAATAATGACGGCGAATATGTTGTGCTCAGCGGCAACCAGTCCGGCGCATTGATGGTGTATTATGTGCTCAGCCAACTGCAGGAGCAAGGTCGCCTGCCGGCCAACGGCGTCGTGATCAAAACGATTGTAACGAGTGAAATGGGGGCAGACATCGCCCGCTCATTCGGGGCTGAAGTCGTTAATACGCTGACCGGTTTCAAATATATTGGCGAGAAAATGACGGAATACGACCAAGCCGGGGATAAAACATTCCTGTTCGGATATGAGGAAAGTTACGGTTACCTGGCCGGTAATTATGCGCGTGACAAAGATGCTGTTGTCGCCTCCTTATTAATTTCTGAAGCTGCGGCATACTATAAACGCCAGGGCAAGACGCTGTACGATGTGCTGCTCGAATTGTACGCCAAGTACGGCACTTACCTGGAGGGACTGGAATCGCGCACACTCAAAGGCTTTGACGGGGTGCAGAAGATTGCCGGTATTATGGAGGCTTGGCGCAATACGCCGCCGCAAGCAGTCAACGGCGTAGAGATTGCACAGGTGCTCGATTACTTGCCGGGGCTGGATGGTCTGCCTCCGGAAAACGTTCTGAAGTTTCTGCTTGCTGACGGCTCATGGTTCTGCTTGCGCCCTTCGGGTACGGAACCAAAAATAAAAGTGTACTTCGCAGTTTGCGGCAAGAGTGGATCCGAAGCTGCCGCGGCGCTTGACGGATTGCGGACAGCCGTAATGGCGCAGGTGGACAATCAAGCTTAAGGAGTGGAAGATGTGCTTCAGAAGTTACAACAATGGAACCGCAAGTCTGTAAAATGGCTTTGGGTGCTCGTTATTATCGGAATCATCGCCGCGGTGCCGCTAGGTGCAAGCCGGGTGCAGATGGAGAAGAGCGCCAAGCAAATTGAGTTTGTATACAATTACCGGGCATTGCTGCAAATCGCTTCTTACCAGGCAGACCCGCAGCAGTTTGTAGATGAGCATTTGGTTAAAATGCGCGAAGCGGGCATCGGCACGATGTCAATCTTCGAAGGTTCCTTTGATGAACTGATCTGGTCTGGAAGACTGACGATGTACAATTCTTCGCAAGCCGCATTGCTGCAAGGCAAGGCCGCTACGCTGAACGAAAATTACACGTATGTGCTGTTCGCCGATCAACAGGCAGCCGATGTATGGCAACCGATGATTGAAGAGACGTTCGCACGTTATGACATACCTGCTGAGCCGTGGACGTTTGAAGATCGTCCGGGCATGATGCTGCGCACACCGATTGAGAACGCAATGGTGAAGCCGCTGCCGTTTGACCCGATGACCATTGCAAAGTTGAAGCAAGCGGGCTTCCACCTGCTGCCCCGGCTTTCCGATCGGGTACAGCCTTATAAGGCAGAAGAAGCGGAGGCGCTCCTGCAGCAATTTGTAGAGCTTGGCGTCACACGTATTCTGTTCGACGGGGTAGCGGTGAAAGGCTTCGCCGACAGCGAGAACGAAGTTGCAGAATCCGGTGAAGTGCTGTCAGCGACCGCTGTCGGTGAGACCGAAGCGGAAGGGGCGCCGCAGCAAAATCTGCGCTCATTCGGACAATTGCTGAAACAGCACGGCATCGGCATCGTCGCAATCGAAAATCTGAAAGTGCCGCAAAAGGGCTTCAACACAATCGCTGCTTTGACAGAATACAACGTAACCCGCGTGTATTCTTTGTCGGAAACCGATGCGATGCGTCTGAGTCCAAGCGTCATTGCCGACCGCTTCCTGCTTGCCGCTAAAGATCGGAACATGAGAATGTTCTATTTGAATGGCGCGCCAGTGCGAAGTGTGGACAAAGCGGCAATTATTCACTCGCTCGACAACATCTATGATTCGCTGCAAGGCGACAAAGACGGCGAGACCGAAGGCGCCATCGCGCTGCTCAAATCGTTTGGATTTGACACGGGTGTTGCCAAAGCATTCGATTACAAGCAGCCTTCCTGGACGAAACCGCTCAAAGCGATTATCGTGCTGGGAGCTGTGGCGATTATCGCCTTGCTGATTGGCGTCTTTATACCGCTCCTGCTGCTGCCGTCCTTTGTCATCGGGCTGGTTGGCAGCGCCGGATTATTCGTACTTTCCAGTTCAGCTCTGGAGCAGGGACTTGCGCTGGGCGCGACGATTGCGTCGCCGACGTTGGCGCTTATCTGGGTGACCAAGCGGATTCGCCTTCACACCGACGGCGACCGCCGCACAATTGGTGGGCAATGGGATGCGCCACCGGAACGCAGCAAAGGCTGGCAAGGTGTTATTGACATGTTCGGCCTAAGCGGCTCAGGGCTGTTCGGCGGACGATGGGTATTCCCGGGAATGAGCGCAGGACGACGACTGGTGATGGCTGTGGTGCTTTATGTGCTGACAGCAATTCTGACACTTGTCTCTGTTCCGCTGATGGTTGGTCTGTTGAACAACATTACGTACAGTCTTGTTATTCAGCAGTTCCGCGGGGTAGCTTTACTGCATCTGGCTCCGATTGCACTGACTGCTGTTTATCTGTTCATCTATACGGGTAATTCGGTAAAAGAGAATCTGCGCAAACTGCTCAGCTTGCAAATTACGCTGTTCTGGGTCATCGCAGCAGCGGTGCTGGGCGTCGCTGGCATGTACTATCTGTCGCGGACAGGCAATGCAGGATCAGTATCCGCCATTGAAATGATCTTCCGCAATCTGTTGGAAACGACAATTGGCGTAAGACCGCGCTTCAAGGAATTCCTGTTCGCACATCCTTTGTTCCTGCTTGGTATCTTCCTGTCGCTGCGCTATCGGGCAGCATGGATTCTAATCATCGTTGCTTCCATTGGACAGTTGTCTTTGGTTGATACTTTTGCACATATTCATACGCCGCTCTATATCTCATCTCTGCGTGTTGTACTGGGGCTTGTCCTTGGCGCAATTATTGGCGTGGTGCTTATCGGAGTATGGCAGTTGGCGGAAGGAGTTTGGCGCAAATGGGCGGTGCAGCGAGGCAAGAACAACAAAGCTACCGTGTAGCCATCTCCGGCTACTACGGAGTGCGCAACAGCGGCGATGAAGCGGTGTTGAAATCGATCCTGCTCGCTCTGGAGACGGAAGCGAAGGCGCAGGGCGTACAGATCGAGCCGATTGTACTGTCGCAAGATCCTGCGTGGACGACGAAAATGTACGGTGTACAAGCTGTTCATCGGATGCGCCCTGCCGAATTGATCAAGGCCCTGCGCGGCTGCGACGGGCTGATCAGCGGCGGGGGCAGCCTGCTGCAGGACGCGACGGGAACGAAGACAATTCCCTATTACACGGGCGTCATCAAGCTGGCGCAATGGCTTGGCAAGCCGACGTTCGTGTATGCCCAGGGAATCGGTCCGGTGAACCGTCGCTGGATGGACCCGATGATCCGCAGCGCGATTCGCAAGAGCGCGTACGTATCCGTGCGGGACCCCGAATCCGCCGCGCTGCTCGGACGGATCGGCGTCCCGACTGAACGGATCGAGGTTGTACCCGATCCGGTGATGGGACTGCCGCTGCCGCGAGGCGCGGCAGCGGCAGCGAAGCGGGCCGGCGCATCCGCCGATGAGGCGGGGCGCGTGCCCGTGGTGGGCGTGTCCTTGCGGAATTGGCGCAAGGACAGTGCCGATCTCGAGCGCGCGGCGGCCGCGCTCGCAGCTCTGGCCCGAAGCCGCGCGGTGCGGCTTCGGTTCCTGGATTTTCATACGCCCGACGATACGGAGGCGTCGGCGTATGTTATGCGTCGGCTCGCCGCGCTGGGCGACGGCGGGCATGGCAGCAATGCGCCTGCTGGTGCAGGCGGGCATGGCCCCTCTGATGCGCGCGAGCAAGCTGGCGCGTCGGTGGCGGCCGCGCAGTGGCAGCAGCTTGGGGCGCAGCAGCAAGCGGGCTTGCACCCAGGCAGCACGGCGGAGCGCGCCGAGCCTGGCGAAGATCCGCAGCTGATGCTGCAGGAAGTGAGCCGCTGCGATATGCTGCTCGGCATGCGGCTGCATGCGCTTATCTACGCGGCGAATGTGGAAGTGCCGATGCTGGGCTTGTCCTATGACCCGAAGATCGATCAGTTTCTTGGGCAGCTTGGGCTTCTGCCTGTCGGAACGACGGAGTACTTGGACGAGCAGTCGTTTGTGAAGGCAGCCAGCAGTTTGTTGGACGAACCGGATCAGTGGCGGGACAGACATCGGATACTGATCGCAGATTTAAAACAGCGGGCGCAGCTTCCGGCGAAACAAATCATCGGGCTGCTTCGTCAAAAGAGAAAGGGGTGACAAGGTACGATGAGCGCAAATTCAGCATTGGCTGACAAAGTTCACGACTGGACGACAGCGGACGGCAAAGTTCCTGTGGTGCCCATCTTCGGACTTTCTTTCTCTCGGCTGGACATGAAGCAGACTGTAAGCTATTTAAGTGACAATATTCAGGCGGGCCGCGTCATGCAGATTGTGACAGGCAATCCGATTATGGTTATGTACGCACTGGAGAATCCGACATTCTTCACAGCGCTCGACAAGGCCGAATTGATCGTGCCGGACGGGACGGGTGTCGTCTGGGCAGCGAATTATGTCGGAACGCCTGTGGCGGAGCGGGTGGCAGGCTTTGACCTGCTGCACGAGCTGATGGAGGAAGGCGAGCGTCATCGCTGGACGGCTTATCTGCTCGGCTCGACCCAGGAAGTCATTGAAGAGGCGGCAGCCCGGCTGCGCCAGCGTTACCCGCTGGTTCGCATTGTGGGCTTCAGGAACGGTTTCTTCACAGAAGATGAGGATGAAGCGGTCATCGCGGAAATTCGCCGAGCGAAGCCGGACATGCTGTTTGTCGCCCGCGCGGTGGACAATCAGGAGACATGGATTGCCAAGCACAAGGAAGCGCTGGGCGTTCCGCTAATGATGGGGGTCGGCGGCAGTTTTGACTCCATTTCGGGCAAGACAAAACGGGCGCCGGTACTTTTTCAAAAGCTCAGATTGGAATGGTTTTATCGCTTGCTAAGGGAGCCGACACGCTACCGTAGAATGCTTGCTCTCCCGAAATTCGCAGCGAAAGTGGTTCGCGAGAAAGAAAACGTTACGAAACGACCTTCTATCTCGTGAAATTTTCCCGAATTTGCTGAAAATCGCCGAAAAACGAAGATGGAGTTTTTAGCCCGATCGGAGTATAATTCTATCCGGTAGATGCAGAAAGGGAGTTGGAACATGTCTGAGAGTGTATATTATATACTCGGCTTTGCAATAGCACTTATATTGGCGCTTGCCTTAACACCGCTAGTGAAACGGTTTGCGTTCCGCGTGGGCGCAATTGACAAGCCGAACCATCGAAAAGTTCATACGAGAATAATGCCCCGTTTGGGCGGTCTGGCGATTTATGTTGCTTTTGCCGGAGGATTGCTGGTCTTGCTGCCATTCGCTCCGGAAGGCATGCTGAATAGCTATGATATTAACCTGATTCGCGCCATGCTGACAGGCGGTACAATTATCGTACTGGTCGGCGCGCTCGATGACCGGTTTGAATTGTCAGCGAAAGTGAAGCTGCTCGGTCAGCTTATCGCTGCAGCAATTGTCGTTTTTGGCTTCGGCGTAAAAATTAGTCTGGTAAATATTCCGTTTGGGGATGCGATGCAGCCGATTGCGGATTGGATCAGTATCCCACTTACAATTCTCTGGATCGTCGGCGTAACGAATGCGATCAACCTGATCGATGGATTGGATGGACTGGCGGCTGGTGTGTCCGGTATCGCCATAGGTACCATTCTGATTATGGCCGTCATCATGGGATTTGAGCCGATTATTTTGCTTAGCGTCCTGCTGCTCGGGGGGATTGGCGGATTTCTGGTTTATAATTTCCACCCTGCCAAAATATTTATGGGCGACTCGGGAGCGTTGTTTCTCGGCTTCAGCCTGGCAACCCTCTCGATGCTTGCGTTCAAGCAGGTCACAATTGTATCGTTCGTAACACCGCTCCTCATTATCGGCGTGCCGCTGTCGGACACATTCTTCGCGATTGTGCGCCGCTGGATCAATAAGAAGCCGATCTTCGAAGCGGATAAGGGACATCTGCATCATTGTTTGCGGGATATGGGCTTCAGTCATCAACGGACGGTGCTGATCATTTACGGCGTTGCGGCATTTTTCGGAATGTGTGCGATTATCCAGACGGTGGTGGTACGCTCTGATGCGGCGAACTGGATTACCTTCGCAGTCATTTGTCTTATGATGTTCTGCTTGCAGATCGGTGCGGAATTGATCGGAATCGTGGACAAAACCAAACGGCCGGTCATCAATTTCATTCAACGCAAGCTGCTTAAGCCGGGCGCGGAGACGCGTTCCAAATAAACAACCTTTAATGATTAGTAAAGAGCTGTACGCATGCTTCATCGCTGCGGAACGGCTCTTTTTTTGCTCAAAACCAACATCAGATCTCGATGGGAGGTTGGAAACACCCTGCGAACCCGCAACAGCACACCCGAGCCTCGTTAAGCAGCTAATTTTTGGTTTTGGGCCATATTTCTTACAACAATAAAAATCTTTCATAGAAATGTTGTAAAAAGTACAACAATTTCGCCTGATTATTGCTATTTCTTAAAAAATGTTGTATAAAATGCAACAATTTCAGCGAAATGACAGATTATGCGCTGAATTGTTGCAGAAAATACAACAATTTTAGGGGATCAACAGGGCTCAACCCAAAGAGTCGTTATCGCGTAGGAATTCTCATCGAGTGACGCCATAACCGTCATCGAATGACTTCGTAACCGTCAAGCGCAGATTTTGAGGTTGAGCCTCTTTTTTTTGTCTTTAAAAGCGTCAACTGTTTTGGTGAATTTCGCTATGGGCTAAATTATCCTTCGGTCAGGACCGATAATAGAAGTACGACTATGTTAATTGGAAGAAAAGCTTTAAAGGAGGAGCAGTCTCTGTGAAAAAGTACCTTATCGTAATGCTGGCGTTTTGTCTGCTGATTGGCGGTGGAATTCCGCAACCGTCAGGGGTGTCCGCGGCGGCGGAGTTTTTTCAATTTCAAAATGAGCAGTATTCCGCCGGTTCAGCCCGTACCGTATTGACCGACCGTGTCACATTGAACGGCACCATCAATAATGTTATCGGTTCATCGATCTCTTATACGGTGGATCAGATTACGCTGAAAGGAACGGAGGAAGAAGTCGTCAATTCCAATGAAAACCAGACGGCCAACATTCAGTTGAACGGCAACAACATCACTGTGCTCAATGTGCTGCTGTACCCTGGGCTTAACCGCCTGACGTTCAAAGGAACACAAGGGTTCTCGGAAGTGACGAGCGTCATTTATATTGAGTACCGCAATAGTCCGACCCTGTATGACCTGACTGCCAACATTGACGGCCAGCAATTCATTATTCAAGAAACAGGAACGACAGTTGTCTATTCCAATAATTCACGTAACAAAGCCAGTTATGATATCAGTATTACAGGGAAGGCTCCTAATGCAGATAAAGTAACCGTAGTGGTCAACAATCGAAGTTATACTTATCCTGTCTCGTCAAGCAACAATTGGGCATTCGCGGCCTCTCCGCTTAATGTGAAGCAGGGAAAGAATTCGGTGACAATTAAAGTCCATAACAAAAGCCAACTTGTCGAAACAACACGTGAGATCGCCTTCTATAACGGTGAGGCGACTTTCTATGATTTGCAGTTGGTAGGTGTTCATACCGCTGGCACATCAACAGTTCCGTTGGAAAACAATCCGAATTTCTCAGTAGCACCTGGTACAAAATTGCTCGTCAAGGGAAAAGCGATTTTGCCGCTTAAGGTGACAACAGAGAATGGCGTTGTTCAGTTTGCGCCAAACTGGGACGACTTGGAGACAGGTTTGAAGCCCTCTGGAATAAAAATTAAATTTAACGATGGGGCATTTATGGACCCCAATACTGGGACAGTAAATCTGCTAGGATCTGCCCCAGGTCCTAATGATGCTTTTATTACAGTAGAATTTGAGAAGGATGTAATATCATCTGTTGATGACACGAATAATGCAGATTATAATAAACAATTTTCACTGAGGCTTCAGGCAAACAATTATATGAAAACACCATCGCCAACCATTGAAAATTCAGGAATCTATACGTTCAAGCTGCGGAATGGTTCTCAACCTTATATTTATGAGGTCAATCACCTTCCTGGATATACCAGCACGACAGAATCAACGCAATTGGAAGCCATGACAGGAATTAAACTGGACGGGACAAACATTTCATCTTTGCCTATGGGAGTTGAATTACTGATCGGCAATCCAGGCACACACGAACTTGTGCCAGAAATTTCAAATGTGAAATTAGTGACAGGCATTGATGCAAAAGATACTGAATACAAAGTCGAAGTGATCACCCCAGCCTCAGACTTGTTCGTTACCAAGACGGTTGACGGGGTTGAGCAACAGTTTCGCAGAGTCTTTCTAAAAGTGACAATGCTGCCAACATCAGGTTCCCAAACATTGACTTTTAAATTAAAGGACTTTGAAGGTACTCAGGATGCGAAGGTTAATCTGCTTTACGGACCTTACGTTAAATTTGAAAAATTATATGATGCAATGCCGATTAAATATGATACGACGTTGACTCCTGATATTGGGAAAGATGTAATTATCGGGACTGAATTGGCCAATTTAAGAGGTGAATTGCTAAATGTAAGTACTCCGGCAGATATTCGTTACAGTAATGTTGACAGCAATAAGCTTCAATCTGTGTTTTTATATATTAACAATATAGAAGTCAAATTGAAGCCGCTTGATCCCGGTAATATAAATCATCCGAAATTTGAAGTGCTTGATCCTGCACAGGCATTCGATGCACTCTATAAGGGTGGAGAAAATACAATTAAATTTGTTTTTCGTACCAAAAATAACAATTATGAAAGCCAGATGAAACTTGTAATCCAGCCGACCAATCTGCCTGTTATTCCGGTGCCTGGGACAAGTGGGGTGTTCCCATATAGTATTAATTACAGCACTCCAATGCCGAATGATCCGAACTTTGTACTTCAGGGCGACGTCTATACGACCAAGGAAGCAAAGATGAACGTTTTTGGCACATTTGATTTTATCGACCTTGGGGTAAGCGCTCCTGAAGTAAGAGGCCGACTTGCTGATAGTGTTATGAATGAAGATGCCAGAAAGAAATTTATGCTGCGCATTGTCACAGATGGTGCAAGTGATATTGTTTGGACACTAAACAACGGATTTTATATTGATGGGGAATTAATCGGTACCCCGGCATCACTGATAAATGGAATTACGGTTTATTATGATACCTCAAACCAGACTTTTTCTTTTCTGTTGCAGGATCAGAACATACCAGAGGACGGCAGTTCCAAGGTGTACAACTTCTTTGTGTACAACAGTGGGATTAACGGCCCGAAAGCGCAGCATCGTCTTGAAGTCGATCCTGTGAATATTCCTTATACGATCCTGGCGCCGAAGATGGAGAAGACGAATCTGAACCAGAACTTCGTCGAGGTGATCATTACTTCTCCTGGAGCGGAGAGCATCGTAGTCAACAAAATTGAGGCACGCAAAATTACGTATCTGGATTATGGCAATCTTGTTGGCTCCAACCCGACGGAAATTACCGCCTTCAGTGCGGTCATCCCGAAGCTCAAAGAAAACAAGACGACCAAAATTGATTTTACCATTTCGCGCGGCACAGATAAGACAAATGGCAGCTTCAATGTCATCTACACCCCCGAGAATATCCCAGGGGCACAAATTATGGAGAAGATGAGTTCGTCGCACAAGTTGTTTGCCGGGGCATTCGAGCTGAAATTCCCGAGCGGCACGAACCTGATCCGCCGCGATTACAATGTGCCGGATAATTTGAAGGGACAAGTGTACAATGGCAATGACCTGTTGTTTGGGGTAGCGAACCCGGAGGATGGCGTCATTGACCGTCATGACTTCGAAAGCGTACCAGCCAACTATGACCTTCAGGTTAATATGGGACGCATCTACTTTACAGCCAGTTTCCCGGATCGATTCATTAAATCCAGTCCGGTATACTGGGTGGATGCGGGAGAGGCGGACAACGCGATGACGCCGAATCTTTATGACCCGATTCTAGCCGGTTATGATCCGCTCCCTTATTCCAAGGAAAAAGGGCTGACGCGTTCTTTCTATTATGATCGTGATCCAGGGCGTGAGCTGCGGCCTTCCAAACGCGGAACATTGACACTGAAGTATGATGCATCCGTGCGCAAAGGTGCAGGCACGCAGGTGACTGTATTCCGGTTCGACCCATTTGTGAAGCAATGGGAGAATATTGGCGGCGTGGTCAATGACAGCAAAAATACGATTACAGTCCCTTTTGACCGCTTCGGCTATTATGTCGTAGGAAAACTTAGCTACGGATTTGGCGATATTAACGATCATCCATACGCCCGTATTGCAGGAGAGGCGATCTTCTCCAAAGGCGTAATGAATGCGATCGATCCAAGCGGTGTCTTCGGAACCGACATGTATGTGTCGCGTGCCGAGTTCGCGCGAATGATCGTACGTGCGATGGAATTGCCGCTAAATTACGATGGACCTAACCATTTCTTCGATGTGCCTAACTTTGATTCTTCTATTACAATGGAAGCGATTTGGGACTATCGCTATATCGAGACAGCTGCCAGAGCGGGGATTGTCCGCGGCACGCTGCCGCGCATCTTCGACCCTGAGAGTCCGATCTCCAGGCAGGACGCTGCGGTGATGCTTGCCAACGCGCTGAACCTGAAGCAGGGAACAGAGGCAGACAAAGTTCGCAAAGACCTGCAGAAGGCGTTTAAGGACGAGGCAAGCATTCAGCACTATGCCAAGCCTGCGGTAGCGGCAATATTGAAGAAAGGCTTTATTCAGGGCTCGCCGGTCAGTATAAATGATCCGTCGCAGGGCTTTGTCTACGAGCCTGTATCCCGTCTGCTTCGCGCAGAGGCGGCGATGATCATCTCGCGCGTCATGACTGATCAGAAGAAGCTTCCGAAGCTGTATACGAAGTAAGGTGATAAACTGTAAAGTCGGCGTTTGGTCCGACTTTGCAGTTTTTTTGCTTTTTGGGTATGAAATGGGTTATAATCATTTAACCGTGTCTTTTGGAGCCTAGCAGCATGTTGGATAAAGGCAAGTACACTTTAATAGACAAGCCTCGACAACGAACTAGTAAAGTTTGCTATGGAAAATGTTTATTGTCGACGCAGGGTGGGTAACAAGGTATACTTAATCTGTGAGCAAGCCTCCACCATACATAATGGGTTAGTACCAGAAGGCCGGCAGCATCCGTCCAATGGACGAGAGAAACAAATTTAATAAAGTTTTTTGTCGGGATCGCAACTTTTTCGAAACTGCTGCGTTTATATACATGAAGTCACAACGAAGCAGTTCATTGGAGCGAGTATTTCATAAAGTGCTTTCTGCTGAGAAAATACTCTTTACGGTAGTTGATGTCCATTGTATAATACTGTAGTGGGCTTTAAATCTACCAAAATTTTCTTATCTTGTTTACGAGTTTCTGCGACATGTTATTACATAGGGTTAAGCATGTCCCGCAGACATCATTTGATAAAATCGCGCTCTACTCTGGGAAGGGGGTGACACGGCTAATGAGTGAAACGAGCCATCACATTTCTAAGCAAGACTCTCAACAACCGAGGTATTTTAGAGGAGGAGAACAAAAGGTTATGAAGAAAAGTTTATCTTTGCTTTTGGCAATTGCTATGGTATTCGGCATGTTCGCAGCCACAGCATCCGCAGCCGACGAAAAAGAAGCAGCCAAGGAATTGACTGCATTAGAGAAGTTTGAAGTATTGAAAGAAGCAGGTCTTTTCAAAGGTTTCGGCGAAGATGGGGATGCTCAACTCGACGCAACTACTACTCGCGCTCAGTTCGCGACAATCCTTTCCAGAGCTTTCTCTCTGGAAGCTGCTCCAGAAGCGGCTGACTTCACTGACGTACCAGCTAACCACTGGGCAATCGGCGAAATCGGTGCAGCTGCTAAAGCAGGCTACATCAAAGGAACTGGCGTTAAAATCAAGAAATACGAGCCAAGCAACAACGTAACTGTTGAGCAATTGGCTGCTGTACTTGCTCGCGCGTTGAACCTGCCAGCATCTGATGCTGCTGTTGATGGCGCTGCTAGCGAATGGGTAATCAAAGAAGGAACTCTGGCTGCTGCACTGCAAGCTGGTCTGCTTCCTGCACAAACAGATTACAAAGTAGCTGCAACTCGCGACCTGCTTGTATACGCTACTTACCAAATCTTTGTTACTCAAGGCGTTACTTATGAAGCCGAAGCTTTGACTGACAAAAAAGTTAAAGTAACTTTCTCCGATGGTACAGTAGTTGAGAAAGAACTGGAAACTGCACTTGAGCTTGGTAAAGCAACTGTAATCGAAGTTCTTTACAAAGGTACTAAAGTAAATGTTACTGTAACTTACAATGCTCCAGAATTCGACGCTGCTGCAACTGGCGCTCGTAAAATTGAAGTTAAATTCAACAAAGCAATCGAAGATACTTCCAAAGTAACTTTGACTGTTAAACGTGGTACTTCTACAATCGCTCTTACTGATACTAAATGGGCAGAAGATAAGCGTTCCGCTGTTCTGACTGCATCTAACAAATTCGTTACTGGTACTTACACTGTAAGTGCAACAGGCGTTGCTGAAGAAGCATTGACTAAAGATCTTCAACTGGAAACTGAAAAAGTTGCTAACGTTGAAATTCTTGGTGATGTAGCATCTTTGGTTAACACTCCTAAACAAGATCAACCGATTTTCTACGGAGCTGTTCAAGTAGGTTATAAAATAACAAATCAATATGGTGAGAACATTACTAACGTCACTTCTTTGAATTCTTCTTCAAGTGGTGGAAATGTTTCTTTGAACCAACAAACAGGTATTGCAACAATTACTTCACCTTCTAACACAATTTTTATCTTGGACAGTTCAATTTCCTTGACGCTGATCCACGTGCAAACTTCGACTGTTATTACAAAAACGCTGAAAGTTTCTCCAGAAGCGAAAGTGACAACAGTAGAAATTGAAAAACTGCACGGACCTAAAGATGCGGTATTGAATAGCGATTCTGCGCCAGATAGCTTCATGCTGGTAATTAACGCTACAGATCAATATGGCAATCCTGTAACATCACCGGCTACTTTGAGCAAAGACATTATTGTTTCTGCTTCTAATCCTTACGTAGCAAACATTAAGAATTCTATTGTTAGTGGCGTTTCAAGAGCAACATTTGAAACTGAAACTATTGATGGTGTTAGTAAACCAGTTCTGCGTTTGGCTACAGGAAATACAAATAATTCCCTGACAAATGGTACTAGTATCATTAACTTCATCCCTACTGGACCTAATGCAAAGGCTGCTCAGTTCACAGTTACTGTAGGCACTGGACAAAAAGCTGATAACATTGTGGTTTATGATTCAGGTACAATTGCTGCAGGTGAAAAAACTCGTTTTGCAGTTTTGGTAACTGATCCAAACGGTGTTGAAATTAAAGATCCTAATGTATTGAATAGTGGTGCATCTTACTCTGGTAATAACACCAACCCTAAAGGCGTTGATGTTAACGCAAGTTTCGCAGGCAATGATGGTAAGTTTAAAGTAGTAAATGGAGAAATGGTTTATGAGTTTACTGCACCTAATGTGTTGGCGACTCATACATTAACATTCTTCACTGCTGGTTTGAAAAATGTTGTTAAAACATTCGAAGTCAGAGCTAAAGCAGAACTGAAAAGCTTGGATGGTCTGAAAACTGATGTATACACTGCAATTTTCAAAAATAACACTGCAGATTCTGACTTAGAGCTTAAGCATTCTAGCTTCAACATTGGTGATCAGCATGGACGTACTTTGTCTAATGATGACGTCAAAGCTTTGATTGCTGATGCTCCTGCTGCAGGGAAATATCACATTTTTGTATCGCCTGAATCTACAACTACTAATGTATCCGTTATTGCTGATGAAATCGGACATGATGCAAAAGTAGGTAAATTGCGTGGTGTAGGTAAAGGTAGTTCTTCAATTAAATTCACATTGGTAAAAGCGATTAATGCTGGTACTGACGTTGCACCAAACTATGTTTGGGATACTACTAATATTGTAGATACTTTCTCTGCAAGCTTCCGTTCCGTTGAGCTTTCTGAGCTGGATAACTTCGGAATTGAATCTGTAGGAAACGTGTATGCTACTAATGATACTGGTGCTACTCTTCATGCAGATTATGAGAAATCAGTTGACGTATTTGGTAAAACAAATGATGGTAAAAAGGTAAAACTTCCTAAATCGGAGTATACTGTTGCTACACTTTCTAACGCAATCTCTATTACTAATGACAAAAAAGTAAAAGGTATTGCTGGTTCAGTTGCAGGCGTAAATAACGAAGTGACTGGAAAAATCAGTGTTACTGTTACTGGCTCTTCAGTTACTACTAAAACAGTAGAAGCTGATGTTAAGGTATCTAATGTTAACCCAAGAGTTAACAGCATTGGTTTGGATAACATTGCTTTCACACCAGATGTTGCGCCAACTGGTTCTGTATTTAATGTAGATGCAGTTACTGATGCAGGTTCTTTGGAAATCAAAGACCAATACGGCGTAAAAGTAGACAATACAAGTTTCGTTGGAAGTAGCTTTAAATTTGGTGACCAATCTACGGGTGCAATTCAGTTGTACATCGCTGATATCGCTGGAGTTCAAGCTAATAGCACTGGTGGCGCAAACGTAACTGTTCTGCCTACTAGCGCAGATTTCAAAGTAACAGTTAGTTCCGGTGGAACAACTAAAACTGTAACTGTTGAAGTTCAATAATCTTTATCCCTAAAAGAAGAACCTTCGGGTTCTTCTTTTTTTTTGCTTTTCCGAAACCAAATGCCTATTTTCAGCGTCTATATTACTAGGGAAAAAAGAGTAGACCAGGAGGTAGCGAAGTGAAGCATAAGTGGTTGACTTACAGTGTGGCTGCTATAACGGCGTTCAGTCTGCTGACCGGCCCAGTGGTCACCGATATCGCAGCGGCCGCGGGAAAGACGACGCAGCAAACGCAGACGAAGAAGGTGTCACAGAAGCGAATTACGCTTAACGGTTCGGCAAGCATCGTGTTGAAAGATGCCCAGTTTATGATGCAGGATCAAGGTAAGGTGCTGACTTACACCTTTACCGTAACAAATAATAACTCCAAGACGCTGGACTTGACGGATTATTATTTCCGCCTGAAGAGCAAGTCGGGCAAGGTTTACAAGTTCAACTCCGCTGAAGGTGACAAGGCCAAAACAACGGTTGCTCCCAAATCGACGCAAAACTTGACGTATTATGCGGTTGTTGATAATGGCGTGAAGTTGTCGGATATCCAGTTTGAAATTGTCACCTGGGATTTCTCAGTTGCCAGCTTTGAACGCAAACTGGGTACGATCGGCTATCCATTCGGTTTCGAAGAGAAGGTCGGCGCTTACAAAGCGGGTGTCGTTGAAGTTGAAAATTACCGCATTCGGAGTGCGGTTAAGAAATATACGATTACGGAAGATAAAGATAATGCCTATGCAACAATAGAATTTCTTGTTCAAAATGTTGGGATGAAGTCAGTTGCACTGTCCAAGCTCGATTTTGCGCTGCAGACCGATAGTCTGACGATCTATGATGTCGATCCCACAGGTTTGGCCGACATTGTTGTCCAGCCTCAGGAACGCAAAATTGTTACGTTGAAGTCAACATTGCCAAAAGCGATTGTGCAGAAGAATTTGTCGGTTGTGATTGCAGCCAAAAATGAAACAGCGAATATTAAGCTGCCGCTTGGCCTGTTCGCCTTACCGAAGCCAAGCAAGGAAACGGTCGTGCAGATGAATGTTCAGCCGTTTAAGGCAGGCGTTATGACCTACGAGAAGGGCAAGATTCGCGGAGCGATCAAACAGTATACCGTCAGTGAAGATAAAGATAACGCTTATGTAACGATCAATTTCCTTGTGCAAAATTCAGGTCAGAAGTCGGAGAATTTAAGCAAGATGAAATTTACGATCCAGACGGCAAGCGAGTCGGTCTATGATGTTCATGCCGGGGATTTGGCACAACTGGTGGTGCAACCAGATGAACGGAAAATTGTAACGATGCAGGCGACTTTGCCGAAGTCGATTATCAAGAAAGACCTTAAGCTGGTTGCATCGACTGTAGCAGAAGAGAAACCTGCGGAGGGAACTACGAAGCCGGATAAAAAAACACCGCCGCTGGCCAACTTTATTATTCCTAAAGTAAAACCTGCTGCTTCGGTAGAGCCTGGAAAGACGAAATTGTTGTATTTGAACGGACAAGCGGTTAATACGAATACACTCCCGGCCTACATGACGGAAGAGGATGAGAAAGACAAACTGCTTATGGAATTCGTCTTCAAAAATTCCAGCGCAGTCACCATTGATCTGCCGGCTCTTGAGTTCTCTGTGAAGACGAAGAATGATGTCTACTACCCGCTTACTTATAAGAACGAAGGCGAAAATAAACTACTGCCAAACCTTGAGAAAAAACTGGAATTGAGTGGAGAATTGCCAAAAGGCTTTGATGTAGCATCCGCCGAATTGGTCGTACGCATGCCTAAGACAGAGGCAGGCCCTGGTTACCTCCTCAGTACGTATAAATTAAAAGCTGGGACCGAGGAAAGCATTGAAGGCGGCGCAAGTACGGTATTCGAATATAAGAAATATGCTTATCGATTGCAGTCTGTTCAGCGGGTGCCAACAACAGACGATGACTTATTGACTGCTGAACTGCAGATTACGAATAAGAGCGATAACTACATGAGCTTGCCTGCGGTAGATGGTCAGTTTATGATTAACGGCGTGAAGATCGCCGCGGCAGAAACGCACAAATTGAATTTGAATCAGGTTATCAGCCTTGCGCCTGGTGAAAGTACAAATCTTATCGTTTACGCTAAGGTACCTTACTTTACAACGATCGGCAAGCTGAGTTTCCTGCTTAATGAAGCCCAGCAGGATCAAAAGGTTAAAACATTGTATCAGTTTACGGATGCTACGATTAGCGCACCACAATTGGTGAGCACGTCTACACCGTATTCAATTGAAAACAAAGGTCGCCGCGCCCAGCTTTCAATCTCGAAATCAGGCGTATATGATAGGAATTCGGATAACGACAAAGTCTTCTATGCCGAGTTTACGTATGAGAATAAAGAAACGCGTGGCGGAATGCCAACTCCATTGTCGGCAATGCTGCAGGCGCCTAACGGTCAGATAATTCCAGTTCAGCTATCTGAATATAAGCAAAGCATACCGGTGCAAGGCAAAGTGCTGTTATCTGCTTGGGCGAATATTCCAAAAGAATTTGAAGAAAAGGATCTCAAGCTAATTGTTGGACAAACACTTACAACGACAACGCCACCAAGCAAGCCCGAAGGAGCGCCGACCACGCAGATCGATGGCATCGTTAAGGCGGTATCGTACAGGTTGCCTGCTAACGATTTGTCGAAAACAAAAACTGGCGATTTGACAGGTATTCCATATGCCGACTATACGCTCTCGCTTAAAAATATCTATGCAGGCAGGGAATCGACTGGTCAGACTCCGGAAGATATGAAGCAGTCCGGTATTTTCCTGAATTTCAAGTACGATTTGATCAAAAAAGATGAATCGATTGTACCTGCACAACCGCATAAGCTTGTCTTTGAGGTCGTCAACCTCGACAAAAACAAAGCGGTCATCTCTAAAGAGGTCGATACAGCAGCAGGTTCCGCAGGCAGATTAATTGAAGCAAAAGATGGCACATATCAGTTAATCATTGAGGATAAAGAAATTGCATCCAAATTTGTTGTATACAACAAATATCAGCTGAACATCTACGACCAGCTCGATGAGAAGACACGCGTTAAGATTGCGAGCAAGGAACTGCGCTGGTTTATTACAGAAAGTTAATCCAAACTTGATTCGCTGGCAACTGGTCATTTCAGACGCAATCTAGTATTCTAGTAAAATAGCAAAAATTAGATAGCGAATGAAGGAGGCGTTAAGCCAGTGAAAAGCACAGCGATCAAATTGACTGCGGCAGTCGTCTGCATCGGAACCGGAGTCATTCTTGGAAGCCTGTGGGCGAGCGAAGCTGAAGGAAGCTCAACGCCCGGTTCAGTGGAAGATCCGGTCGTCACGAAGAGCTACGTCGATCAGGCGATTGCCAAGGCCGTGGGCAGCGGGGGCGGCGGCAATGTGCCGGCTCCTCCGACTGCCCCGCCAGCTGCCGCAGCCAGCACGTTTAAGATTGTGACCGTGCCGATCGGCAAGGCCATTGTCGCCGCGCAGGAAGGGACAGAGTTTATCGTCCGTTCCGGACGCGCGCTGGCGCACAGTGCAGACAAGGACGGGGTATCGGACCTGACTGCTGGTGCGGATCTGACAAACGGCAAGAAAATTGCGAAGAACCATTTGATTTTGTCGCCCCGCCCTGGCCGCGGTGTTGCGCCTGATCCGCTGGTGAAGGGCAATAAGCTGATTGTAATGGTTCGCGGTGAATATAAGCTGCAATAATCGCTTTGTTAATTTTGCCCCGAATGGCAATATCTAATACGCTTCTGCGGCTGCTGAATCGCACATACTAAAGGCATCAACTTTCATGGAGGTGTGTTAGTATGGGAAGTCGCAGTAATCGTACTATTGTTCCAGCAAGCCGCCAAGCGCTTCATCAGATGAAATACGAAATTGCTGCAGAGCTTGGCTTGGTTGCTGGACCAGCATCAGGTTCAGCAGGCGGTCATGGAAATGCCGATACAGAGTTTGCCGGCGAGCTGGGCGGTACGCCCACAGCTGCGTATGTTGCGAGGGAATCATGGAGCCATATGGCTACCCGAGAAACGGGCGCTGTAGGCGGCGAAATGACCCGTCGTCTCATCCGTCAAGCCGAGCAGACACTGCGCGGTCTTCATTGACAAGAAGCGACATATCCGGTATCATACTGTCCTAGAAGTGTTGTCTAACAACCTTTTCCGTCTTCGGAAAAGGTTCATTTTTTGTCAACGTCATACATATCAGCCGCTCGAATATGCACGTTTATTTATGCCGGTTGATATTATAGAGTTTAGTTATATTATTATTCGGTTGTAGGAGGTTAATACGGATGGCGTCAAAGCATTTATTCACATCAGAATCAGTAACGGAAGGCCACCCCGACAAGATTTGCGACCAGATTTCGGATGCAGTTCTTGATGCATTTCTTGAAGTAGATCCTCATGCGCGTGTAGCGTGTGAAGTGGCGGTTGCAACAGGGCTTGTGCTCGTTATTGGTGAAATCAGCAGCAAAGCGGATTATGTCGATATTCCGGCGATTGTGCGCCGCACGATCAAGGATATCGGATATACTCGCGCTAAATTCGGATTCGATTCCAGCACTTGCGCAGTGCTTACATCGCTTAATGAGCAATCCGCTGATATCGCACAAGGCGTTAATGCTGCGATTGAGACGCGTGATGGCAAGAACATTCTTGAAGAAAATGAAGATATCGGCGCTGGCGACCAGGGCTTGATGTTCGGCTTTGCTACGAATGAAACGCCTGAACTGATGCCGCTGCCAATCGCTTTGTCCCACCGTATCGCACGCCGTCTGTCGGAAGTGCGCAAGAACGGTACGCTGGAATATTTGCGTCCAGACGGCAAAACACAAGTGACGATTGAATATCAGGACGGCAAGCCGGTTCGTGTTGATGCGATTGTCGTATCTACACAGCATGCTGAAGAAATCACGCTGGAACAAATTCAGAATGATATTCAAGAGCATGTCATCAAGCCGGTAGTTCCAACCGAGTGGCTGGATGCCGATACTAAGTACTACATTAACCCGACTGGCCGTTTTGTTATCGGCGGACCACAAGGGGATGCCGGTCTTACCGGACGTAAAATCATCGTCGATACTTACGGCGGCTATGCCCGTCACGGCGGTGGCGCGTTCTCCGGCAAAGATCCAACAAAAGTAGACCGCTCCGCAGCTTACGCGGCGCGCTACGTAGCGAAGAATCTCGTTGCAGCCGGTCTGGCTGACAAATGTGAGATTCAACTTGCTTACGCCATCGGCGTTGCCAATCCGGTATCGATTAGCGTTGATACGTATGGTACAGGCAAAGTGACCGAAGAGAAGCTTGTTGAAGTTATTCGCAGCAACTTTGACTTGCGTCCGGCAGGCATTATCAAGATGCTTGATCTGCGTCGTCCGATCTACGGCAAAACAGCGGCTTACGGCCATTTTGGACGTACTGACCTTGACCTGCCGTGGGAACGCGTTGACAAAGCGGACAAACTGAAAGCAGATGCGTTAGCATAAGCTTAATCATTATTATCTTTAGCGGCGGCCATGTGCGCTGCCCTGTCGAAAAGCTCCGCCGCGGCGGAGCTTTTTTGCTGTGCTGTATATGAGATCGTGATGACCCTATCCGGTATTTTTACCGGTGGTCCTTAATAATATAGCAATACAGATGAAAATAATTCATCCAGTATAATGGAAATTTCTCTGTCGAAAATGGGAAATATTTGTTATAATGACGGAACCAACTAAATGGAGGAGGTGGAACTTTGTCGAATTCCCGCGTTTTGAAGTGGGTAACAGGGGGGCTGGAGTTGTTTCTGGCGATCCCGATGCTCGGGGGCCTCATTGTCGTAGGCAGCGGCTACGTCGCATTGGGCGTCATGTTTATTTTGCATGTAATTACACTGATTCTATCTTCACAGAACAGGGAGCCGGTATACGGACCTGTACTAGGAATTGTTACAAGCCTGGTGGCATGGATTCCGTTCCTTGGATGGCTAATGCATCTGGTTACTGGTATTCTGCTGTTGGTAAATGCCGCGCAGAGCCCGCGTGTGGAGGGGCCGCCTCCGCGCTATTAATCTACAAAACAGCAGGGGCTTCAGGACGTTCCTCGTCCTGAAGCCCCTGCTGCCTATAACACCGCACACGTTTTGCAGCTTATCACCGCAGAAACAATCTTGTTCCAGCAACCCAAACCCCTTACATAGGTGAAATTTTCACGGGATAGTTCATTAAGACTCGCTAACCGCGTAGCTCTCCAAATATTGCTCCAATGTAACGCCCTGGCTCGCGATCTGACCGGCGATATACACCCCAACATAGCGGACATGCCAAGGTTCATAGGAATACCCGGTTATCTTCTCCGTGTTCTCCTCGTAACGAATGATAAAGCCGTATTGTGGCGCATTTTCCTTCAGCCAGATGCCTTCCGGTGTCGTGCCGTACCGTTGAACAAGATCATATCCGACCGAGGCGCTCGAAATATCCATTGCAAGTCCTGTCTGATGCTCGCTTTGCCCGGGGCGTGCACTCGTCCTGTTGGCTTCTTCTTCGCCTTTGACGTTGGCATTGCGGTTGAATATCTCCGTCTGTCTCGCATAGGAGCGATAACCGGAAACAGCTTTCAGTTCAATGCCGTCCTCTTCCGCCGCCGCAAACAGCTTCTCCAGAGCAGTAGCCGCAACCTGGCGCATTTGTTTCTTAGGATCGTCTCCGGAGAAGGAGAAGGGGATATCAGGGACGACAAGATCATCCGGCTCGTAATCGCCAGGAAGATAACGCTGCTTGTTCACCAGAGCGACAGTACTGGAAGGATTTAAAATAATATCATTGCCGTTGTCATTCGTTTTGACCGTCCGACCCGGATTATTCTGCCACATGAAAGAATCAAAGCCCGATGAAGCGGAAGCAGTTTTAATAGAGGTCCGTTCAATAGTCAGGCGACTGTCCCAGGACCCGGTTGAATCGATAATCGTCCCGTTTGCTCCCGCAAGAATAGCAGCTGCAATAGCCAGTTTCCATATATTGGACAAGTGATTCTACCTCCTTCGTCTATTTTCGCTAGTATTCTATCATTATACACGATAATTATGTCGAACAAATCTTAATATTGTTTCCAATAGGGTTACATTGCTAGAGTCGTCTGCGAATTCTCTCGGCTTTTTTTCAGGTAATGGCTAAACTTGCACGGCAAATTTACCGAATATAAGAGTACGACTGTCTATTTTGAGGAGTGAAATTCGTGAATCAGTGGAGAAGAAAAATTTCCGTCGTTATTGCGGCTGTATTGATGCTTCAAATTGTGATAACAGGGTTAATCGGAGAAGCGAAGACTGTGGAGGCTGCACCTGGAGGACCGGAGGTGCTGGCTACTTACCCTGCCAACAGTGCAGACAACGTCCCGGAAGGGACAAGCCTTACGATGACTTTTGACGAAAGCGTGCAGAGAGCGGCAAGCTCAACCGGCGCTGCTGTCTACATCGTCCGGGTGTCGGATAATGTGGCAGTAGAAACATTTCAGACATCGTCAAGCAGCAGAATCAGCATTGATTCGGGCGGAAGACTGGTTAGAATAACACCCAGCTCAGGTACGCTGGTTGCAGGGCAAAGCTACTATGTGAGAATAGATGCGGGTGCGTTCACCAATGCTTCGCGGACGACGAATTACGCGGGTATTTCGGATGGAACGAAGTGGATGTTCGGTGTCAGGGCGGCGAACACGACGACTCCGGAAGTGGCTTCCATGTCGCCGCTAACCGATGCAGGCAATCCGGTGTCGGTGCCTGTCGAAAAGCTTGAGCTGACGTTCAACAGAGCGGTGTTTGTTTCTCAAGGAACGATTACAATCACTAACAACAGTTTGGCCAATGACGTACAGACGATCGATGTGCAATCAACCTCTGTCGTGGGCGGAAATTCAGACAAAATTACCATTACACCGCCAACGCCGCTGAAACCGAATGCGAGCTATACGGTAACGGTGCCGGCAGGCGCCTTCAAAGATCAGTGGGGCAACAGCAGCAAGGCGATCAGCGGCAATCAGTGGCGGTTTGTGACTGCGGCTGCGCCTTTGAATATCGTCAGTTTGACTCCTTCTGGCGTTATTAACAAAGTGCCGGTTAACACGCAGTTGGTCGCAACGTTCGACCGGGCAGTGCGGGCAGGAACCGGCAGCATTGTAATCCGCAAAATTGCCGATAATGCGCTGGTCCAATCATTCAATGTAGCGCAGGCAAACAATAATGTAGTAATAGCAGGCCAGACCTTAACGATAACGCCGGCAACATTGCAGGCAGGGACAGGCTACTATGTGCAGATCGATGCGGGTGCGCTGGTGCTTGATGCAGATGCCACAACGAAGTTCCAGGGCATCTCTGATGCCTCGACCTGGCGCTTCATGACGATCGGCACCTTGGAGACGAACGCTCCGAAGGTGACCGAGCTGAAACCGACGAACGGCGGCTTGCAAGGCGCGCTTCGGCCGCAGCTTGAGATGACCTTCGACAAGCCGGTGTATCCGGCTGGCGGCACGATTTCGATTCACAACAGGCAAACGAATGCTCTTGTGGAATCGTTTCGTTCAGACGACAGCAAGGTAAGCGGCGGCGGTACGACCAAAATCGTATTGAAGCCGAGCGCTAACTTTATTAACAACGCGTCCTATTATATCGTGATTAGCAATGGGGCATTCAATGATGCGTCAGGCAACAGCTACGCAGGGACAAGCGGCAATTCGGGCTGGTGGTTCAGAGTGACGAACGATACAACGGCGCCAACCCTTGTTACGCTGTCCCCGGCCAACAACAGCAGCGGCGTACAGCTCGGCTCGACGCTGTCGGCGACATTCAACAAAGATATTCAACTTACCAGTGTCAACAATGGCAATATGAACATTCGGCAGATTGGCGGCACAGGCACTGTCGTACCTGTGCAAGCGGTGCTAGACACCAAGGACAAACGCAAGGTCAATATCATTTTGCCAACGTCGGGCATATCCGGCAATGCCTCCTACTATGTCGAAATTCCTGCAGGGCTTGTGCAGGATATGGCAGGCAATGATTATGAGGGCATTCTGAACCAGTACGCCTGGACGTTCAAGACAGGTCAGGACACGACACTGCCGCAGCTCTCCACAGCGGCAATGACCGGGGGCTCCCGCATTGTGCTGACCTATAACAAAGTGCTGGACGAGCGGTCGGTGCCTTCAACGGCCAACTTCTATGTCACGGTCAATGAAGTGGCGCGCAACGTTACCAAAGTTGAGGTCAGCGGCTCGACCGTAACGATCACTTTGCAGAGCGGGGTTGTGCTGGGGCAGGCGGTCAAGGTGTCCTATTCCAAGGGCAGCAGCCCGATCCAGGATTTGTCCGGCAACGCGGCGGTCAACCTGTCGGCGCGCGAGGTGACCAATTCCACGTCCACCACGTACCCGCGGCCTACTAGCGGCACGGTGTACGGCAGTTCTGTGACCTTGACTTTCAATGAGTCGCTGGCTTCGGTCAGCACAAGCGGTTATGGCCAGTTCTCGGTGTACGTCGGCGGCTCCTACCGCAGCGTAACCGCAGTTAGCGGCAGCGGAACGACTTTGTATCTGACGTTGAGTTCAGCGGTTACCGACGGCCAGTCGGTAGCGGTAAGCTATTCACCAGGCTCGTATCCGCTGCGCGATAATGCCGGCAATGCGGTCCAGTCGTTCAGCAGCTTCTATGTGCGCAATGGACTGGATACATCGCCGCCCGTACTGCAATCGGTTGCCGCGGGCGGGACCAAAATCATCCTGAATTACAACGAAGGGCTGAATCCCGGTTCGGTTCCGCTGGCGAACCACTTTACGGTGATGGTGAACAACGCTGTGCGCGCGGTGACAGCGGTCGAAGTTTTCAACTCGCAGGTGCAGCTGACGATTTCTTCGGGAGTTACCGACGGCCAGTCGGTGCTGGTCAGCTATTCACCCGGCTATCCGCCGCTGACAGACCTTTCTGGCAACAACGCGTACGCCTTCACAGGCATGCCAGCGAGCAGTGTGAGCAGCGGGCAGATCGGCGTAGGCTCGCTGGTCAGCGCGACGTTGTCAGGGCAGAACGTCCTGCTGGTGTTCGCTCAATCGCTTAGCACAGCCAATGTTCCGGCGACCGGGCAATTTTATGTGAAAATTAACGGGGCGTTCAGCACCGTTACCGGCGTATCCATCTCCGGTTCGACCGTGACGCTGCCGCTGCTGCGTCCGATCAACACGGGCGAGACGGTGACCGTCAGTTACTTGGCGAGCGGCACACAGCAGCTGCGCACGCTGAACGGCGAAGCTATTCAGACGTTCACGGATTATCCGGTGCAAACGCAAGGTTCGTGGGGCGGCAACTTGCCCGCGGACTTCGAAGCGCTGGACGGTGGCGGCCTTAACATTAAGGTGAGCTCGGCGATGGCCAGCTCCGATGTCGCTTCCAGCGGCAAAAGCGTGAACCGCTATACGATTTCGGCCGACCGTCTGGCGGCCGCGTACAATGCGGTGCTGACGGGCAGCGCGCAGCTGCCGCGGGTGCAATTTACCGTGCCGGATACGCAGGGGGCGGCAATTGTTTCCTTGCCGGTGGCTGAGCTTGAGGCGGCGAGGAAGAAGATCGGGAATGCAACGTTTGTGCTCAAGCACAAGACGGTGAGCTACGAAATCCCGCTTGCTGCGCTGGATTTCAACGAGATCGTAAGGCTGATAGGCGCAAGTGTCATCAGCGGCAATCTGATCATTGAGATCGATGCGGGTGCCGCGCCTTCCAATTCGAATTTGATTACGGCTGTGAGCCGCAATCGCGGCCAGTTGATGAGCAGCCCGATTAATTTCAGCGTCTATGCTACGAACGGCACGATCAAACAGGAAATTAAATCGTTTAGCAGCTACGTCACCCGCACGATCTTTTCGCCGGTGAAGTTTGAGCCGAGCAAAACGGCGACCGTCTGGCTTGACCCTGAGACAGATGTCCTGTCCTATGTGCCTACCCGGGTCGTCAATGGGACGGGTTCGACTGTGACGTTCAAGCGTAAAGGCAACAGTTCTTACGCCGTCATTTCAGGCAATGCGGCATTTACCGATATCGCCAAGCATTGGGCGTCCAAGGACATTGCCAATCTGGCAAGCAAGTTCATTATTGAAGGACGCGCTGCCGGCAAGTTCGAGCCTGAAAAGCAGGTAACGCGCGGCGAGTTCGCGATGTTCATTGCTCGCGGGCTAGGCTTGTCGGGCGACAAGCAGGCTGCGGCGAAATTCAGCGATGTGACGGCGTCCACGCAATATGCGGCGTACATTGGCGCGGCGACTAATGCAGGCATTGTGCAAGGCAATACCGACGGTTCTTTCAAGCCGAACAACTTCATTACGCGGCAGGAAATGGCGGCGATGATGATTCGCGCAGCTTCGGCGGCCGATGTCAAAATCGTGCTTGCCGGCACTTCCGCAGCAACGCTCAATAAGTATAAAGACCGCTCAGCGGTTGCAAGCTGGGCCCAGGATGATGTGGCCAGGGCGATCGAATCAGGCATTATTAATGGCATGACCAAGACGACTATCGGTCCAAAGTCGGATGCGACACGCGCCCAGGCGGCAGTCATGGTCAAGCGTCTGCTTGTCTATATTGAATTTTTGGATGCCTAAAGATTAATTAAAGTATTCTCATCTATCGTAACTTTTTGCTCATTCAAACAGTCTATTACTAATAGACTTTAAGATGGGAGAGTTGTAGACGAAGATGAAAATACCGCGGAACAGCACGAATAGCGTTGATTCTTACCGCATTCGGGGAACATTTGGTAGAAACATGCGGCGAAGGGCCCTGGTTCTTACTTTGAGTGGCGTATTGTTGATTCAACCGTTGTCTGTGTCTTCAGTCCTGATAGCGTCTGCAGATGCAAGCTCATCTGTCCAGTCGCAGACAGCGGCGTCTCAGCTTAAGCTGCAGAAGGAAGAAATGGTGACGGCGGGAGCGAAGCGGCTGGATTATGTATGGACGTCGACCCGAAGCGGGAAGACTGTCAGCGCGAATGTTCATGTCATTGAAGTTGACCTCAGCAACCCCTATGTATCGCTTGATGTGATGAGTGGAAGCAATAATACCATTGCCAACTTGAATACAGTAACAAAAATGACCGTAGAGACAGGCGCTGTAGCCGGCATCAATGCCGACTATTTCAATATGCAGGCGGAAGGCGTGCCAATGGGAGGACAGATTACCGGCGGCCAGTTGGTAACCAGCCCATCGGTATTGAAAGGGATGTATGCTTTCGCCCTTTCCAAAGACCGTGTGCCGGTTATTGACCTGTTCGGTTTCGAAGGAACGGTGACAGCCACTAACGGCAAGCAGTTCCAACTGGCGGGTATCAATCAGACTTCTTATATGACGGAGCCTGATTCCGGAACCGGACAATTCAGCCATGCAAATGCTATGTATATCTATACCAGCGCCTGGACGGCGGCTGAGCGTCCGAACAGTGCAAGAAGCAGTACGATCCCGACCGAAGTGCTTGTGCGTAACGGGATCGTCGAAGAGATCGCGGAGAACCGGACGCTGGCAATGGCAGTACCGAAAGACGGATACATACTGCGGACCCATGGAGAAGCGGCGAAGTTCGTCAAGGCAAATCTTATCGTAGGCCAGCCGGTTACCGCTGCTTACAACCTGATTGCCTCCTCTGGCGCCAAGAAAGACCCGGCTACCTATCAGATGATGGTAGGAGGTCATACGATTCTCGTCAATGACGGCCAGGCGTCGGCATTCTCGCGCGATGTGGCGGGTATCAGCGGAACAAGCGCGCGCTCGCGGACAGCAATTGGCTACAGCAGGGACAACAAGAAGGTTTATCTGGTCACGGTGGAGAAATCAGGCAACAGCAGCGGGATGACGGTGAGGGAGTTACAGTCAGCGCTTGTATCGCTTGGCGTCTGGAAGGGACTCAACCTGGACGGCGGCGGTTCGACGACGATGTCTGACCGCGGGCTTGGCCAGAGCGGGATCCGGCTTGCCCATGCCACCGAGAACAGCGGCGGCACCGTACAGCGGCGGGTTGCCAACGGCGTAGGCGTATATACCTCCGCGCCAAAGGGTTCCGTGAAGGGCATCAAGGCCAGCGGCAAGAGCACCTTGTTTATCGGTGAATCAACGGACTATTCGCTGAGCGCGTACGATACGTACTATAACCCGGTGGAGCCTGGCGACATGAAAGCATCCTGGAGTGCTTCCGGCGGACTTGGCCAGTTCAGCGGCAATACGTTTACAGCAACCAAGCCGGGGCAGGCGACCCTTACAGTCAAAGCCGGCGAAGGCGCATCGGACAAAATGACCGTGGACATCATCGGCGCGGCTCATCTTGATGAACTGAATGTGGCGGCAAGCTCTTCATCGCTGAGCAGCGGCGCGGAGATTGCCTTGCCTGTGCGTGCGAAGTTGAAGGACGGACGCGACCTGCAGGTGCCTGACAGTGCGATCAAGTGGGAACTTGTCGGTTTTACCGGCAGTGTGAAGAATGGCAAGCTTAAAGTGGACCAACTGCAGAAGGATGTTACTGCAGCTTACGCGATCGGCCGCTACGATGGCTATTCCACCGTTGCAGCGTTCGGAGTAGGCACAGCGGTGACAGAGAAGTCATGGGAGACCTTTGAAAATGTCGCCTATCCGATTACTTTTACCGCAACCCCAGCGGAAACAAAGGGAACGGCCAAAGTCATCAAGGGCTTGCCGGAGCGGCCGAGCGGTTCAGCGCTTCAAATCGCGTATGATTTCACAGCTGGAACAGGAGGCAAATGGGCCTATGCCGTGTTTAACGGCAACGGCGTAGATGTTCAGGGAGAGCCTTCGTCGATTACAGCGGACGTGTACAGTGATGGCAGCAGCAACTGGCTGCGCGCAGAGATTGTAGACGCCAAGAATAAAACCCACTATGTCGATCTGGCAAGACCGCTCGATTGGAATGGCTGGAAAACTGTCAAGACCGACCTGAGCGGGCTGGCGATGGCTTATCCGGTGAAGGTGAAGCGCCTCTATGTCACAAGCCCGGAGAAGGGCCAGGAAGAACGTTTAGCCACAGGTGAGGTCTATGTGGATAACATTAAGTTTGGTTATGCAGGAACCATTGTAGCGCCGGACGCGCCGACAATTGTCCTGCAGGTTGGTAAAAAGTCTGCCACCATTGACGGCAAGGCCGTCTCGCTTGACTCTGCGCCGGTTGTTGTCAAAGGCACCACCTACCTGCCGCTTAAATTTGTTTCAGACGCCATTAACGGGCAAGTTGCCTGGGACAATAAGGCGAAGCGCGTCACATTTATCCGGGCAGGCAAAGTGCTGGATATGCAATTGAACAGTAAGAATATTATCGTTAACGGGAAGAGAAAATCGGTTGATGTCGCGCCTATTTTACGGAATGGAAGGACTTTAGTCCCGGTACGGGTCGTGACGGAGGAGCTTGGCTTATCTGTGAAATGGGAAAATATAACCAAGCAAATTACGATTCAATAAGTAGTCGATATTTTACTAACTATGATATGATAAAGGTACCGATTCCGAATCAGAAAGCGAGTCGAGGTGGAAGTGGACTATCGAATAAAGGACATCGACCGCGTCATTCGCAACGCTATTGACGTCATGGAAGACAGTAAATATCAAATTTTTGAAATATGTGAATCAGCACGCAAGGAACTGGGTGCACTGGGACAAGAGCTTGAGCAGGTTTACAAGGAAACGGCTGAGACGATTGACAAGGTCGATCGTCTCGAGCTGGATTTTCGGAGAGCGCGTATTCGGTTGACGGAGGTGAGCCGCGATTTTGTCCGTTACAAGGAAGAAGACATTAAGAGCGCTTATGAGAAGGCCACACAGATTCAGCTGGATCTGATGGTATTTCGTGAGAAGGAAGCGTACCTGAAAGCGCGCCGCGATGATTTACAACAGCGGGTGAAGAGTGTCGATCTCTCCATTGAACGGGCAGAAACAATAAGTTCCCAAGTCAATGTCGTACTGGAGTATCTGTCAGGAGATTTGAATCAGATTACGAGAATATTGGAATCCGCCAAAAACCGTCAAGTAATCGGGTTAAAGATCATTCTGGCGCAGGAGGAAGAGCGCAAACGAATTTCGCGGGAAATCCACGATGGCCCTGCCCAGTCGCTTGCCAATCTTGTACTCAGAACAGAAATTGCAGAAAGAATGTTGATAAAGCAGGAATTTCGATTGGTTCAGGACGAATTGATAGATTTGAAAAGCCAGGTCCGGATGGGGCTAGAAGAAATACGTAAAATAATCTTTAATTTAAGACCGATGGCATTGGACGATTTGGGACTTGTGCCGACCCTTCGGAAGTATGTTCAGGATTTTGAGGAAAAAGCAAAAATAAGAACGACTTTTGACACCATAGGGCGGGAAATACGTTTGCCGTCTGCAATGGAAGCCGCCATTTACCGGCTGGTACAGGAAGCTTTTACAAATGCGCTGAAACATGCTAGTCCTTCCTTTGTGTCCTTGGAGATTACATATCAGGTTCAAATGGTGAAAATCGTTATCCAGGACAACGGATCGGGATTTCATGTCGATCTGGTAGAGGCGCGGGCGCATGACAATTCAAGCTTCGGACTGATCGGTATGCGTGAGAGGGTCGAACTGCTTGAGGGGAGGATGGAGATCGAATCGGCAATTAATGAGGGGACAAAAATAACGATTCACATTCCCATCAACGCGGAGGTAGGAAAGGAGTAATTGACGATGGACCTGAAAACAGCGGGGAGCCGTAAAATTAAAGTTTTAATCGCCGATGATCATCAGCTTTTTCGTGAAGGGTTGAAACGAATACTCAACATGGAAGAGGATCTTGAAGTAATCGGTGAGTGCGGCAATGGCATACAAGTATTGGAGTTTTGCAACGAACAGCGTCCAGAGGTTGTGCTGATGGACATCAATATGCCAGTGGAAAATGGCGTAATTGCAACAGAACGTCTGCGCGACATTTTTCCTGAGGTTAAGGTTATTATATTATCTTTGCATGATGATGAAAGCTATGTCTTCGAAACGCTTCGTAAAGGAGCTTCCGGTTATTTGCTTAAGGACATGGAGGCAGAGGCGCTCGTTAACGCGATTCGCTCTGTCGTAAATGGTCATGCATACATCCATCCTAAAGTAACAGGCAAGCTGATTAACCAGCTGCGCCGGATGACGTATCTTGATGAGATTGGCGCAGTAGCAGGTACCGCGGCGACGAAAGAAGCAGGCGTAAAGTTCATTGCGGGTGATGATAACCCATTGACTCGTCGCGAAGCCGAGGTTCTGCGTTTAATGGCCGAAGGCAAGAGCAACAAGATGATTGGTGAATTTCTGTACATCAGCGAGAAAACAGTTAAAAACCATGTCAGCAGCATTTTGCAAAAAATGGAGGTTGACGATCGTACACAAGCGGTTATCAACTCAATCAAAAATGGTTGGGTCACCCTCTAAGATCGCAACGCAATAACTAGCAGTACGATAAGTAACAATTAATAAGTAACAATATAATAAGCAGGAACACAATAAGTTGCAATACAATAAGCAGCAATACAATAAGCAGCATATAATAAGTAGCCCCATGTCCCTCCATCCTGTAATTTTGGAGAGCATGGCGGCTATTTTTTTCGCACCTGACTATGAAAACAATGTGATATAATATCATTTAATCACCAAGCTTGGAAGGAGGTGTTTTACATATGTGGAAAGAGTTTAAAGCGTTCGCGCTCAAAGGTAACGTGCTTGATCTGGCGGTTGCCGTAATTATCGGTGCAGCTTTCGGAAAAATTGTATCTTCCCTCGTAGATGATATCATCATGCCGATTATTGGTTTGCTCGTAGGCGGTGTCAGTCTGAATAGCCTGCAATATACTCATGGGGATGCAGTGTTGAAATACGGTGCATTTCTGCAGACGGTCGTTGACTTCTTTATCATCGCTGCTTCAATCTTTATGTTTGTCAAGCTGCTTGGCAAGTTAAAGCGCAAAGGCAAAGAAGAAGCCAGAGCCGAGGAGGAGCCGCCTGCTCCAACGCGTGAAGAAGAATTGTTAACCGAAATCCGCGATTTACTGAAAAACCGCTAAAAACCCTGATTTGAAAATGATAGGAATTGAACTAACCCGCCGGATGTGTAGGCCCTTTGTAAGTAATCAGGGCTGAATGAAGGTGGGTTTTGTTGTTGTTTCTAGAGAGACTAGAGAGAGGGAATGGAGATAGATAGCGATAGATAGTGATAGATAGATATAGAAATGGAGAATGGAGAGTGGAAGAACAAGCAGAGGGGAGCACAGGTTGTTTTTTTCAGGTTTGGCGTTGCTCCAGACTATCCCATTCACTCAGCTAGACGATTAACCTACGCACAGTCAGACCGCGCTTGAACCCACCCAGACTGCCTGCATTCGGTAGACTACTTTCATCAACTGACTAGATCTTTTTCACACAGCAGCTCACTTCTCGACCGCCTACACCTATACAAGCAGCCTTGCCACTTTCTCACCACAGAGGTCCCTTCAAGCAGCCAGGATACTTTTTCGTCACTAATAGCCCCTTGCAAGCAGTCAGGTCATTTTCTCACCACCTCCACACCGCTCCAGACAATCAGGCCACTTTCTCACAACCTAGATGCCCCTTTCAGCAGCCGCGCCACTTTCTCACCACTGACGCCCCTTCAAGCAGCCAGGCCACTTTTTCGTCACATAATAACCCTTGCAAGCAGTCGGATCACTTTCTCACCACCTAGGCGCCTCTGCAAGCAACCCGTCTGCTTTTCACCACCTAGACTCTGTTCATTTAGCCAGATCATGTTCGTTCTAAGAGCAACCCTCACTCACTGGGCTGCCATTCACGCGACTGACGAAGAGAACGTAATGCCGCTTTTTAAATATAGTTGACGATTAATCAGAAACAGAGAGTTGATGGTTAATCGTATATAGAGGTGGAAGGATGGGCGGGATTAAGTTACATTTCCCATACATAACACAGCTAGTTGATCGCCAGTGGAGAGCCTCCTTTTACTTCGTTCTGCATTAAAGCGAAAGCAAAATTCATTGAAATAGTTTTGGAGGTATTTTGGGCCGATTCCATGAAATTGAAACAAGATCCACTCTTTTAATTGGTGGAAAGCGGATAATAGTAGTCTGGTTTTGGTTCTTAGGTCAGTATTCATACGGATTTCATATGCTGGTAAAATGGCGTATTGGCCAGTTGATGATGAGGTGTCAATATGTTTATTTAACATCAGATGCTGAAGGACATCTGGAATAGCGCGATTATGAAGCAGCGCAGGTTTTGCAATTTTAAATTTGATCCTCGCCAGACTTTCTGGCACGAAGGCAGGAGGAAATAAGCTCTCGGAACCGCTATCCGATTCCGTGTGTGTTGAATTATTTCTCCCAATAATCTGGTCAGAAGTCATTTCATTGAGAGTGTTTCGGGTAGACATGGCCTTGTTGGGAGTCATTACTTTAGAAGTGTTCTGAGCGAAATCAATCTTAATGGCAGTAGTTCCAATAGCAATGTTCTGAGCAGATCTAATCTTGTTGGGAGTAGTGTCATTAGAAGTGCTCTGAGCGGAATCAATTTTATTGAAAGTCATTACATTAGAAGTATTCTGAGTTGAATTAAGGTTGTTGGGAGTGATCTCATTAGAAGTGGGCGGAGTGGAAATGTTCTCATTTTTGAGCGTGTGATGTGGTTCGAAATCTCTATGTATATGGTGTGCTACATCTGATTGAGGGCCAGGGTCATCCATGAAAGTAGCCATGGCTACGCATGCCTGTTCTTTGGGATGGCGGAAGTGGGTTTCACGATTATGGTTGCCGCAAAAAGCAAGCGCGGAATGAACATCGCCACTTAATAGATGAGCATTGTCATAGCGGCTAATTGCAAGTCGTATTTTATGAAGGATGGCCCAAGCTGTTTTATAAGTCACTTTAATCAGAGCGGCAAGCCGGACAGCGTTAATACCGTTGCTCTGCGCGATGGTATGGATAGCGGTATGCCACTTGCTTAATGAAGTTCGTGATCCCTCCATAACGGTTCCGGCGGTAAGCGAAGTCTGGTGCCGACAGCGGCTGCACTGATAGAGCGGTAAGTTGCGGGTTTCAATCGTGCAGGCAGAAGTATGGGAGCAGCGCGGGCAATGAAAACCTGACGGCCATTTAAGTTTAAAAAAGTACGCTATAATATCGTTCATATGCATACCTCCTAGCTTGATGGGATCATACGTTCTCGTCCTATGCTTTTATTATACAGAACAAATGTTCTTAATTCAAGTGATTTTTAGGGGAGGATGTACAGAGAATAGAGAATAGAGAATAGAGGATGAAGGATAAAGGAAAAAGGAAAAAGGAAAAAGGGTAGAGGATACGAGGATAGTGGATAGATAGTAGAGAATATTTTCCCATACGTTGGTTGGGCTGAGTTAAGGGGATAGTGCGGCCGACGCTGCAAGTGCTCTGACAGAGATACTTCCGACGCTGCAAGTGCTCTGACAGAGATACTTCCGACGCTGCAAGTGCTCTAACAGAGATACCTCCGACGTTGCAAGTGCTCTGACAAAGATCCTTCTCCCTCCCCGCGAGTCGTGGCCGGATGCGGATTTGTACATATAAGACTGGCCAAGCAGGTTTGTCTGGAACCTTTGAGCCTTCTGGCGCATATATTGCCACAAAAAGGGATGGTGGTTCTCGTGTTGGCTGCTATTTTTGCGGGGATCGTCGGTTGTTACGTTCTGGCAGCAGTTGCGGTGCATGCGGTATTTAACCGCTCCCATAGAAAAGATGTTCCGGTGTGTCATTATGTTTTGGTAGGAGATAGTCAGCAACTGCAAATGGAACGGTATATCCGCTCGATCTATTGGAAAGCCCAGTGGTCAGGAATACCGGCCAGAGTAACGGTTATTGATGAGGGTTTTGCCGATGAAACCTATGCGATTGTGAAAAAGTTTTCCGAAAAAACCGACGTTGTCTGCCATTGTGCCAAAGAACTAAATACGAGCAGTGTATTGACGAATGCAGCATTGGCTGGTGCTGCGGAGCAGATTGTGCGCATTGACTTGCGTGTCCCGGACGATTTGGCTAAGCTGCCATGCTAGTTCAGTAAAAACGATGGTTGATAGGTTGTCTATTGCTCGCTATAATAAAGTTAAATGAGTTCGGAGTGAAGCACACCCGTGAAGCGTTTAGGCGCTGGGGTGTGCTTTTTTTGTTGTTCAATTTCTAAATAATGAGGGGGAAGGCTTATGAAAGGATGGGTTTGCGGCGTTTATACCGGGAGGGGATGGCAGTTTGAAGCGATTATTGATCTTGATGTGGCGCTCTGCTACTGGACGGTCAGGAGTCGTCAAGGCAAGTCCCACCAACTGGAGCAAAAATTCAACAGTGATGATGCGCTGGAGGTATGGGTTTGGCAACGCCCATTATCGCTCTCAACTGCAATTCATGCGGTAGAAATGGCGGCGCAGTCGAAAGCAGGCAGCACAAGGGGAGGCGCACCCGATGTGCTGGCCCACAGTGTAAGGCAAGCTATCTCTGAAGCGAATTCGGCAAGTGGAAAAGTGTCATTGACGGAGGATGACGCCGCCCAGCAAGCTGCTGAGGCAATCCGGTTGTGGCCTGCTTATCAGCTGCAGAATACGCAGCATAGCGTCAGCAAGTATCCCCAATACGCTCAGGCGATACCTCAAGCGATCCAACAGGCGCAAGCGCTGGCGGAGTCGGCTTTGGCCGCTGCCAGCGTTTTGCAGGGTCGTGCGCTGCTTCAGCATGAAGCGCACGACCTGCTCGCCGCTGCAGGCACAGCCCTGCCCGCTGGTACAGCAAGTTGGAACGCTGTGCTCCAACTTGCTGCATTGCTGGGCTGCCTGCGCTTGCGCAGCGCAATCGCCGCGGAAGAGCAGCCGCGGCGATTGTTTCGGGCGCGCCCGCGGCGGCGCCCCCGCTGCCAGCGCTGCGGCAGCGGCGAGGCGCAAATGCGCCGCACCGCATGCGCGGCATGCGGGCGGGAGCGCTGCGCCTATTGCGAGGCGTGCCTCGGCATGGGGCGCGCCCGCGAATGCGGGCTGCTCGTGCTGGGCGCCCCCGCGGCGAGCCAGGCGAGTCCTGCCGGCGCAGCTGCCGCTGCTGGCCCAGTTGGCCCAGCTGGAACTGTTGGCGCTGCTGGCGCAGCTGCCGGAGCAACTGCCAGTGCAACTGCCGGAGCAAAAGAATTCGCAGCAGTGGAATCAACAGCGAACTTACATACAAGCTCTGGGTCAAAGATGCCGTTCGCTGCAACATCAGCCAGCCGCGCTGAGCGGCCAAGCTATTCGGCAGCAGAAGGCAGGCTGCCGCCGGTGTCCGAGCGGCTGAAGCACTGGGGACTAAGCCCTGCTCAATTGGAAGCCGCAGGGCAAGCACTCTCTTATATTGAAAGGCTCGCAGGCGAGCCGGACAATTCAGCTTCTGGAGATGCGCTGCGAAAGACTGCTGGCAGCAACAGTTCAACCGCCAGCGAGGTGAGGGGCACAGGGACAATTGAGGAGCGGTCCTTTTTGCTGTGGGCCGTTACCGGGGCTGGCAAAACCGAGATGATCTTCCCGCTCATTGAATCGGTGCTGCTGCGGGGTGGCCGCGCGCTTGTTGCCACGCCGCGCCGCGATGTCGTGCTTGAGCTGAATCCGCGTATACGTAAAGCGTTTCCCGGTGCGTCAGTGGTCACACTGTATGGCGGTAGCGAGCAGCGCTGGGAGCAGGGGAGCATCACGCTGGCGACAACGCATCAATTGCTGCGTTTTGCCGGGGCATTCGAGCTGGTTATTTTGGACGAGCTCGATGCTTTTCCCTACCACGGCGATCCGATCCTTCACTATGCCGCCGAGAAATCCGCGTCGCCTGCTGGAGCGCGTGTCCTGTTGTCCGCTACACCGCCGCGGGATATGCGCAGGGCAGCCAGCAAGGGACGTCTGCCCCATGCACGCGTACCTGTGCGCTATCACAGGCATCCATTGCCTGTTCCTGCTTTGTTGCGCGTTCCGGCTGTCGAAGAAATGATACGCGGCAATCGTCTGCCTGTGCCACTGCACAAGGCGATCACGGCATCGGCAGCCAGAGGTGCGCAAATTTTTCTTTTTGTACAGAAGATCCGCCATGTTAATCCGCTTGTCACGCTGCTGCGAGCACGGTTCCCACAGCTTGTTATTGACGGTACATCCTCGCAAGATGCTGAACGGGCTGACAAGGTTGTGCGTTTTCGAAATCGCGACATCCGCCTGCTGGTGACGACGACGATTTTGGAGCGGGGGGTAACCGTGCCGAAAAGTGATGTTATTATCCTCGATGCCGACGGGAAGCTGTTTGATGATGCTTCATTAATTCAGATGGCTGGCCGTGCAGGCCGTTCAGCTGACGATCCGCGCGGTCTTGTGTTTTTTTGCGGCAGGGAGCGCACTGGAGCGCAATTGTCGGCCATCCGTCAAATTACGGCCATGAACAAAACGGCGTTTAAAAAAGGCTATTTGTTAAAGCAGCAGCCTGGAAAGGGGTAGTCATCGGCAGATGAAGACAGAGTGGACAGATGTAGACCAGTCAGACGTGGACCAGCAGACAGACATAGACAGACGCGTACCAGACTTAGACAGGTTAGCTCGAATTGGGAGGCAGAAAACAAAGGGACATTGACCGATGGCTTTTACAATAGGAGTACACGATGCGGTACTTTGTACAAGTGAAAGGAGAGAAAATGACAAAACCGACTTCAGCTAGGCTGACGATGGCTGGTGCCAACAGAGTAATTAAACAAAGCATTACCTTTCTGTATAATTTGCTAGGCCCGTCACATGCAGCATGCATGGTTTGCGGAAAAAGTACCAACTATGGCGGCGGCGAGGGCATGGACGGGGGAAGCGGCAGCAGTAAAGGGAATGGAGAGAGTTACAGGAACAATGGGAGCCATGGAAGCTCAGGCGTCCATTCAAGGGGGCAGGCTTCTTTTGCGCTGCCAGTGTCAATTTCACACCAGCTTTGCAAGGGATGTCTGGCAAGTATTTCATGGATCAGTGTCATCCGTTGTTCTGTCTGCGGCAGGTCTGTTCACTGTGAAGACTGTGTTAAGCGAAGTGATGCACAGCTGATTGCCAACCGAAGTGCCGTCAATTACGATGAGCACATGAGGGAATGGCTGGCTCAATACAAGTACCGCGGGAGCGAGCGGCTGCAGCCGCTGCTGACTGCGATGCTGTTCCCGGTGTTTGAACAGTTGACCGCCGAACTATATGCCCGAAGCAGGGAAAGGTTGAACGCTCGGCCTAATATCCGCACTATGAGACAGGATGGAGGACAAGGATGGCTGGATGAAGCGCCATCGCTTTTGAGGAAGCGATTGAGTACCTTAATGAAATCGCTCCTGGGAATGCGACTGGGTAGCGGAAAGGAAATAAGCTCTGCATTGCGGGCTTCGTTATGGGACGCCATAACGTATGTACCCATCAGTCCGGAACGCGCCGGAGAGCGGGGGTTTAATCAGGCGGAGCAAATGGCCGCCGGCCTCGCTGCGCAGTACGGGCTTCCGATTGTGCCGCTGCTGCTGCGAACAAGGGACAGCGACAAGCAAAGCTTCAAGACGCGGCAGCAGCGGGTTAGCAACGTGGGCGGGCTGTTTGCCCCGCTGCCGGACGCTCCGGCTAATCTGGATGCTCTGCGAGCGCGAAAATGTATGGTGGCGATACGGGAACAGCCGCTCCGTCAGCAGATGAATTGCGAGCCAAATCAGCCGCTGCGGCTCCTGCTGGTCGATGATATTTATACGACAGGCAGTACGGTTCACAGCTGCGCACGGGCGCTGATGAGTATGCAGGATCGGCCTTTAGAAATTTATGCTTTAACTTGGGCACGTTCTTGACGATAATTGATATAGGTCAATAGTTATAGATATTATGAGAGGATGTTTGAAAGTAATGATGCAAGTGAACCAAGTGAACCAAGTGAACCAAGTGAACCAAGTGAACCATGTGAAGCAAGTGAAACAAGTGAAAAATGAGGATTGGCGGAGCAAGTCGCGGCTTGCAGGCAAAGTAGCTCTGACGCTGGGAATTACCTGCGCGATGCTGTTTTCTTCTGTTGGCGCATCGGCAAGCGCGGCCTCCTCGGAGTTTCAGCAGCGGTTAGAGAGCAGAACGAAAGAGGACATTGTTGCCAAGTGGCTGAATTACCGCCCGATGGAAATGGGCGACAACTATATGTCGGCGGATCGGATCTACGCTGAGAAACCTGCGCTGACAGCACCATTTTCGCCAGGGAAGATCAAGCAGGAATATCTTGAAGACGGGTTGAATGCTGCCAATTTCGTGCGTTATCTGGCCGGGGTGCCGGACGATTTGCAGCTTGACTGGGGCCTGGAGCGTCAGGAGCAGTCCACAGCCTTGGTGAACGCGGTCAACAATCAGATGAGCCATTATCCGAACCAGCCCGCAGGAATGGACGATGCTTTGTTCAAGCTGGGGGCCGATGGGGCGAAGTCTAGCAATTTATACTGGGGGAGCCGAACCTTCTATGATAATGTGCTGGGCTATATGGCGGATAACGGGGACAACAATATCGGCAGTGTTGGCCATCGGCGCTGGATTATGAATCCAGCCATGACCAAAACGATGTTCGGCATGGTATACACGCAGGGGAAAGACGGGTACGGTACGCCGCATGCGGCAATGTATGCTTTTGACCGGGAGCGGGCAGAGGGGGCTGTGAGCTACGACTTTATGAGCTGGCCGTCAGCGGGCCATTTCCCAAAAGAAGTATTCAAGCCGCAAGATTCCTGGTCGGTAACACTTAACCCGAATCGCTATGATGCACAGCGGTCGTCAGATATTACGGTAGAGCTGACCCGGGAACGCGACGGGAAAACATGGGCGTTTGACCAGCAGCACACCGATAAGAAGGGCCGCTTCTTCTCAGTTAGCAGAAGTGGGTATGGCGTGCCTTTTGCGGTTATTTTCCGTCCGGAGCAAATCGCTGCATTTGAGGATAACGATGTGTTCCGCGTTAAAATATCCGGGTTGTACGAGCAAAGCGGATCCTCCGCCGAAATCCAGTTTTCCACGAAATTTTTCAAAATGGTGCCGCGGTTGAACGTCCGTTATGATATTATGCTTCGCAAAGGTGAAACGCTTGAATTGACTCATAATGGCGGTGCGCAGCAAAGCGATTTCAAGATGGAAAGCAGCAATCCCCAGGTGCTCACAGCCGATAGCAACGGTCAAATAAAAGCGCTCAGCAAAGGTCAAGCGAGGGTTTCCTTTAATGATTATTTTAGTTCGAGAAGCGTAATTTATGTTACGGTAGAGGATGCCGATCCAAAGGATAAGGTGAGTGCTTGGGCGCAGGATGAATATAGGAAGGCGAAAGGAAATGGACTTGTAACGCTTTTCTATGACCGCACTTATCAGCAATCGATAATAAGAGATGATTTTACTTCAATGGCCGTCCAGATGGCCGAAACGATAGCGGGAAGAGATCTGTATCAGGAGCCGGATGCGCTAGCGGAATCCCCGTTCAAAGATGTGAATGACTGGAAGATCACCTGGGCAAGCAACAGCGGAATTGTTCAAGGGGTGAAAGCGGGGGAATTTGCCCCTTATCAATACATCACCCGCGAGCAGGCGGCTACACTGCTGCTGCAGCTTCGCGTCAAGTTGTATGATTTGATCAACGAGGAAGCGCCACGGGCGCCGTCAACATCGGTCGCGTTTGCTGACGACGAGTCAATTTCGTCTTGGGCAAAGGATAATGTTTATCAGGCAGTTAGCCTTGGATTGATGAACGGCAAGAACAGCAACCGTTTTGATCCGAAGGGATTGCTGACTTATGAGCAAACCTATGTAATCATGCAAAAGTTGTTTGAATCCATTGTCGAAACAAAGTAGGGCCTCCAAGGTTCATTCGACAATTTCCTTCGATAACGATTCGACAAAATTATAGTGAAAATTTTTGCCAATTCCGTTAAGATAGAAGAATAGAGATCGTGCGCGTGCGGCGTCAGCCGCTAGCGGATAACCTCAGGAAAGGAGAGGCGTTTCCTCTCATGGTCGAAGCTATGGGAATAAGCGCTAATTATTAATATGAATTTGGGAAACTGTCCTCGTTGCGGCAAGCTGTTCACTGCCACTTTTCGCGAAGTATGCCCTGCTTGTCTCAAGCAGATTGATCAGGATTATGAGAAATGCGCCACTTTCCTGAGGGAAAACCGCAACTGCGCCATGGGAGAACTGTCTGAGGAAACCGGGGTTTCGGTAAGACAGATTACGAAGTTCATCCGTGAAGGGCGAATTTCAATCGTCAATGCCCCGAACATGCACTATCCATGCGAAATGTGCGGTGCGTTCATTAAGGAGCACCATATGTGCAACGATTGCCGCAAGAAATTGCTCAAGGATGTTGCTGCGGCAGAGAGCGATGCTGCCAAACAGAACAGAAACGGGTTTCAACAGGATGGTGTATACCGGGCCACCTACCGCCAACGGGACTAGCAGGATCGTTCCATACACCTATAAACTTTTATAAAACGGATGCCGATATTACTATATAAGTAATCATCGGCTTTTTTGCAGTAAATATGCCGTGTTAGACGGGGTGAGGAATATGAAAGTAAATGAGCCAGGCAGAATTGCAGGCATTCAGAAATATGCCAATCAGCAGGGGCAGCGCACTACATCCGGTGGATCGGTCCGACGCAAGGATGAAGTATCGATCTCATCGGAAGCAAAGGAGCTTCTCGAATTGAACAGGGCAAGCAGAGCGGAACGTTCAGAGCAGCTAAACAGCCTTAAGTCAGCCGTTGCATCCGGCACTTATCATGTAGAAGCAGGGAAAATTGCCGAGAAGCTTCTTCCCTATCTAAAGTAGCTTACGGCACTTGAAGGAATGGGACGAGGCGACAGCCAAGGAAGAGGGAAGGCAAATGAACGATAAGCTGCAAGTCATCATAGATACGCTTGAGGAATTGACTGGGCTTCACCGCCAGTTGATTGTCTATAGCAAGGAAAAGCAGGAAGCCATTGCAGCCAATCGGACAGATCTTATTGCTGCAGTTGCCACGCGCGAGTCGAAGGTGATTCAGCGGGTAGGCGATACCGATCGGCGCCGCCTGTTGGCGGTCGGGGAATATGTGGCGAAGCTTGGCTTTACTCCAACTGGCACGTTCCGAATGGAACAGCTTGTACAAATGGTCTACATTGCCGAGGAGAAGCAGCAGCTTCGCGCCGCTTGCACCGAGTTGTCGCAGGCGCTTGCGCAATTGCGTGAGATTAATGATTTTAACCAGCAGATGATTAAGCTTAATCTGGAGTATATCTCCTGTTCGCTTGATTTGCTCGCTGGACCGAGCGAGGACGAGGCGACCTACCATCGCTCCTTGCAAGCGGAAGGCTTCAAACGCAGAAGCCAGTTCGACACGAAAGCTTAGGTATATAACGGCAACAGATGTCTGGATAAGGCATGCAAGCTCAGACTAGAGAAGAGGTGCAATACAATGCGCTCCACATTTCACGGTATTGAAGTCGCAAAGCGCTCCCTGTTCACACAGCAGGCGGCGCTGAATACGACAGGACATAACATCTCAAACGCCAACACCAAGGGTTATTCCCGTCAGACGGTCAACATGGTGGCCGCAAGACCGCTTGAAGCCTATGGGATGATGCGGACCAACACGCCTGGTCAGCTGGGGATGGGTGTGGAATTCGATTCGATTTCCCGTATCAGAGAGAAGTTCCTTGATGATCAGTTCCGCAACGAGAACAAAAACTTTGGCAAGAACAAAATCGAGCAGGACACGCTCACCAAGCTGGAGAAAATCGTCAATGAGCCGACAGAGAGCGGGATTCGGACGGTAATGGGCGAGTTTTTCAACGCTTGGTCAGACCTAAGTAAAAACCCCGAAAGTGTGGACGGCCGCAAAATTGTCCGCGAGTATGCCCTCGCGCTCTCCGACACGCTGAATCATACCGCCAAGCAACTGGAAGATTTGAAGAAGGACTTAACTGAAAATATCAACATTCAAATTTCCGAGGCGAATGCGATGCTCCGCAATATTGCGGAATTGAATGTCGAGATCCGACGGGTAGAGGGTCTTGGGGACAATGCCAATGACTTGCGCGATCAGCGCGACCTGATTACAGACGAGCTGTCCGGATTGTTCAATATTCGTGCAGATGAACTCGAGTTCGGCTACCAGATATCAATTGGCGGCGAGGTGGTACTTGCCGAGGATGGCCCTGTCGAAATCGACGTCGGACTGGTGGAAGCTGCTTTTGAAGCTGGGGATCTGAACAGCGGTCAAGTGTACGGCATGATTATTTCACGTGACAATTACGTTGAAGGCTATATTCAAGATCTGGACAACTTAGCCAATACGATTGCGAACGGGGATGTCGAGATCACGATTCCGAAGGGCTCTGTGCTGCCTAATGGCACGGTGCTGAACGGCGTCACCTATTCCGGCGCCGCGCGCACGCTTGAGGATGATCTGACGGTAACGGTTAAGGGTCTGAACGGACTTCATCAATTGGGCTACAATTTCTCCAATGATCCGGTAGGCATTCCTTTCTTCACCGACGGCAGCGGCAATTCGGCTAACTTGACTGCGGCTAATTTCTCGCTTAATTCGCTGATCGCTGACAATCCGACCCGAATTTCAACCTCGCTGCGGGTGTCGGACGAAAGCGGGACAGAGACAGTCGTACGCGGAAACAATGGGTTGGCTGTGCTTTTCTCGCAGATGAGGGATGCCAAATTTGATTTCGGAACGTCGCTTGATCCTGATCTGAATACGGTCGATGCGTATTTCCGCTCGATTGTCGGGGAACTGGGTGTACAAGCCAAGGAAGCGAGCCGCAGACTCGATAATTCCGTCGTGCTGACCAATCAGGTCGATTCCCGCCGTCAGTCGGTAAGCGGGGTTTCGCTGGACGAAGAGATGTCCAATCTGATCAAATACCAGCATGCCTATAATGCGGCTGCGCGGAACATGACGATGATCGACGAGACACTCAATAAGATTATTAATGGCATGGGCATTGTAGGGCGCTAGTGCTGACCATAGATAACAAAAATGGAAATGGTGCAACAAATAGAGGTATAGGGGTGAGCATGAATGTCTTTGCGAGTGACACAGACGATGATGAGCGCGCAATTGCTGCGCAACGTATCGAACAATTTGGGACGGATGAATACGCTGCAGGATCAGCTCTCGTCAGGCAAGCGCATTAACGCGCCTTCTGACGATCCGGTCGGGATGACTTTCTCAATGCGCTACCGCAGTGAACTGGCGTCCAATGAGCAATATGTGAAAAATGCCGATACAGCCGCATCGAGCCTGGAATTTACCGATACGGCACTTGACCAAGCGGTCAATGTTTTGCAGCGTACGAGAGAATTGATGGTACAGGGGGCCACCGGGGCGATGCCGCAGACTGCCTACGATGCGATCCAGAAGGAAATTGGAGAGCTGTACAATCAACTGATCGAGATTGGGAATAGCAAATTTAATGGGAAGTATATGTTTAACGGAGAGGAAACAGAAACGCCTCCCTATCCTAAAGTTTCATCAGATAGCGCTGTTACTCCAAAGGCGCAGCATGTCGGGACAGATCCAGGGAAAATCAATTACGAACTCTCCCCGGCAATGACAATGTCTGTTAATTTGACGGGTAATGAAATCTTTGGAGAGCCCGTTACCGATGATAGCGATGTTGACAGTGACAATGTGTTTCATGTGCTAAGCCGTGTAGTAGAAGCACTTGGAAACGGTCAAAATGAACAGGTATCTGAGCTGCTGGGTAAGATCGATACACGTATGAACGCAATGCTGGAACAGCGTGCAGAAGTGGGGGCGCGGATGAACCGTGTCGCCATGATCAGCGGACGTCTGGAGGAAATGGGCATCAACCTGACTTCCATTCAGTCGAAGACGGAGGATGCCGATTTGGCTGAGGTTATCACAAATCTAAAGGTTAACGAAAATATCTATCAAGCTTCCTTGTCTGCCGGAGCCAAAATCATTATGCCAAGTCTGGTGGATTTTCTAAGGTAGGGCGGTGAAATCGCATGACCATTCCGCAAATCAGCATCAGGCAGGAGCCGACGCTGCTCAGTATTGAGGCGGGGCGCGGACGTCAGAACATCGAGCAATCGCGACCTTCGATGAATATGCGGCAAGTACAGCCTGAGCTGCGAATGGAAACAACCAATGGGTATCTTGAGGTTAATCAACAGCGAATGTGGGATGCTATGGGACTGGGCGGACATTTGAATGTCATGAGCCGGATTTACTCTGCTGCCTCGGATATCGCCATGCGCGGGATCGCCCGGCGAGTGGAGGACGGAAATCGCTTGGCCCAGATTCATCTTGGCGGCAATCCGCTTATGGACATGGCAGCAGACTGGCGGCGCAGCTTCTCGGAGTTTGAATTTCGTGGCCCGGCATCAGTACTTAATATTGATATGCGCTATACGCCAAGCAAGCTGTCCATTGATGTGACCGATGGTCGTGTTGATCTGGATGTGCAGGTCAATCGTCCTGTTCATCATTATGAGCTGGGTAGGCTCAATATTTATGTCAGCCAGTACGGCAAGGTGGAGATCACGCCGCCTACGATTGATGCAACTATATAACGACTGCTGCAAATCTCTCGATTTCAACGGTCAAACTTGAGAACTATAGGCCCTTCATGTATCCTGTTCAGATACACGGTCTATAGTTTTTTTTGGAAATATATAAATATTTCTTTGCGAAACGGCCGCTTCCCGTCCAGACGGTGAAGCCGTTTACGCTTGACAGGAGGCTGCACGATGAAAGTTGACACCATTGCCTGGGGATCATTTGAGATTACTGAGGACCAGATTACTGTATTCGAACAGGGGTTGCCAGGATTCGAGACGCTGAGGAAGTTCACGATCATACCGATAAATGACGAATTGCCATTCCTGATTATGCAATCGCTGGAACAACGTGAAATTTCTTTTCTGGTGGCCGAGCCGTTTCTGTTCTACCCGGACTATGAGTGGGACTTGCCGGAAGCGGTGCAGCAGGAACTTCAAATTAAAGGCGAATCCGATGTAGCGGTGTTCGCGATCATTACGACATCGCATGAAGCTGCGGCATCCACTATTAACCTGCTGGCACCGATTGTGCTTAACCGCTCGGGGCGGCTTGGCAAGCAGCATATTTTGCATGACAGTCAATACACTTCCCGCCATCCGCTGTTGCGTCTATCTGCGGAACCGGGTTTGGCAGAATAGGAGGCGGCGGACATGCTTGTATTATCTCGGAAAATAGAGGAGTCGATCATGATCGGCGGCAATATTGAGGTAGTGGTGCTCGGCATTGAAGGTGACCAAGTGAAGCTTGGCATTAAAGCGCCCAAAGATGTAAATATATATCGGCAGGAGTTGTATCAGTCAATTCAGTCTGAGAACCGCGCGGCGGTTCAGCAGGCTGTTCAGGGGGCTGTTCCCCTTACCCAATTGGCTAGTTTATTGAAAAATGAGCAGAAGCGTGAACAGAAATAATGAAATATAAGAAAAATATTGTGAACTTTAAAAATTGCTCTTCATTTCTGTTGAGCCAAATTCGATATATATAGTAGGCACGATAGCAGGGCGGCCGACCTGCGAGTCGCAAGCTTTCCGCAAGGATGCGGAATTCGAATATTTCAAGGAGGAAATATATTATGCGTATTAATCACAACATTGCTGCTTTGAACACTCACCGTCAACTGGGTGCTAACACTGCTGGAGCTTCCAAAAACCTGGAGAAATTGTCTTCCGGTCTTCGTATCAACCGTGCTGGTGACGATGCTGCTGGTCTGGCAATCTCCGAAAAAATGCGTGGCCAAATCCGCGGTCTGGACATGGCTTCCAAAAACGCGCAAGATGGAATCTCCCTGATTCAAACTGCTGAGGGTGCATTGACTGAAACTCACAGCATCCTGCAACGTATGCGTGAGCTGGCTGTTCAAGCTGCTTCTGATACAAATGAAGGCGTTGACCGTCAAAAGCTTCAATCTGAGGTTGATGAGCTGTCGAAAGAAATCAAACGTATTTCTACAGATACTGAGTTCAATAACCAAAAAGTGCTTGATGGTTCTTTCTCCGACAAAACATTCCATATTGGTGCAAATGCTGGTCAAAACATTAAATTAACTATTAACAACATGGGCAATAAAGACTTGAATATTGCTGGTGTTAAAGGAACTGAAGCAAAGTCTGCTGAATTAGGACTTGAAATTACAAACTACTCTGAAACAGATCTTACAATAGTTACAACAGATGCTACTACTGGTGTTGCAGCAGCTGTTGAAAAAACTACAGCAACTTATGACGAGGCAACTGGTGAATTCACCCTTACGCTCAGACAAGGTGCTGGGGATGCAACAAATGATGGTAAAATCCTTGCTACTCGGGATGAGATTGCGGCTGCATTGCAGGAAGCTGCAAGCAAGGCTGGACTTGATGCTGAATTCAAATCGGATAACGGAACTACTCCTGTAGATGCTCCGACAGGCGACGTAGAAATTGATGCAGCGGACCTGACTGTAAAAGATGATACTAAAGGAGTCAGAATTGCTACACAAGAATTGGCGGATGCTGCAATTACTACAATTAATAGTGCCTTGAATAAGGTATCTGAAGAGCGTTCCAAACTGGGTGCTAACCAAAACCGCCTTGAGCACACAATTAACAACCTGGGTGCTACTTCTGAGAACCTGACTGCTGCTGAGTCCCGTATTCGTGACGTTGACATGGCAAAAGAAATGATGGATTTCACGAAGAACAACATCCTTACACAAGCAGCTCAAGCAATGCTGGCTCAAGCAAACCAACAACCACAAGGCGTACTGCAATTGCTTCGTTAATTTCTTTATCAAGAAAAGGGTTCTGGGATATTCCAGAACCCTTTTCTAATGTGAACAGACTGCATTGAGATAAATTAAGGGAGGGAAAGAAATGAAAACAACTAGGAGATTACTATCGCCTGATTATATGAAGCAATTTTCTTGTATTGGTAGTGCATGTGAAGATACTTGTTGCGTTGGCTGGAAAGTAACTATTGATCAACCTACATATAAGAAATATAAAAAATTGAGAAACCCTGTTTTGAGAAATGAGCTTGATAAGCATGTAAAACGTAATCGGGTAGAGTCATCACTTCAAAACTACGCACATATTAATATGAATGCTGAAGGTGAGTGCCCACTTCTTACTGAAGACAAGCTCTGCAGTATTCAAATGCAGGCAGGTGAGTCCTATCTCTCCTTTGTTTGCAGCACTTATCCCCGTTTAACGAATAAAGTGAATCATGTATACGAAAAGTCTGGAACAATGTCTTGTCCTGAAATTGCGCGTTTAGCCTTATTAAAGCCAGAAGGATTAGAGTTTGATGAAAGCGAGGAAGCTTCTGATCTAACAACCACCTTATCTGGGTTTATTAATACTAATAATTCTCCAGCCTCATCGGCACGAAAATACTTATGGGAATTGCGGATTTTTTCTATAGAACTACTACAAAATAGAAATTTTATTTTATCAGAACGATTAATTATATTAGGTCTTTTTTTGCAAAAAGTGCAAAATCACATTGATTTAGGTCAGTTGGAAGAGCAACTACCCTCTACTCTAAATGCATATATGAATATGATTGAGCAAAATACTGTTGGTGAAATAATCAATGATATTCCAACATCCAGCTTAATACAAATGCAACTCTTGAAAAAGATTACAGATATGCGTGTGGGTCAGGGAGTTGGGAGTAAGCGCTATTTGGAGTGTTTTGCGGAGTTCCTTCATGGAATCGAATATTCAGCTGAATCCTCAATTGAAGAAATTCTGATTAGATATCAGGACACTTTCGAAAAATATTATACCCCCTTTATACAAGAGCATGAATACATACTTGAAAATTATTTAGTGAATTACATATTCAAAAATCTGTTCCCAGTGAAAGCTGGTAATTTTGTATTTGATGAATATATCATGTTGGTTATTCACTATTCTATGATTAAGCTTCATTTGATTGGAATGGCCGGCTATCACCAAAACTCATTCAATACGGATCATGTACTAAAACTTATTCAGTCTTTTGCCAAAACTGTGGAGCATTCCCCAGCTTTTCTTCAAGAACTTAGAGATTTGCTTAGAGAAAAAGAGTTTACTTCAATGGCATACATGGCGGTATTAATTAAAAATAATTAAAACTATCGATTATAATATTTTTACCCTCATACAAAAGCCCTGATTAACCGATATATACATCAATAGTATATTACGAGAGTAGGTGCGATGATGAATCTGCAAATTTCTTTTTCTGGCAGCCCATCTGCTGCGACAAATAGTTATTCTCAAGCCGCCAAAGCAAGTGGAGAAATCAAGCAATCGGTTAAACTGGGTATAGAAAGTGATAAAACAGATACTGTTAATGCCCATATGTCAATTGGTGAAGAACAACTTGTCCGAAATATTGACAGAGCAATAAAGGCATTGCAGGGTCCGGAAACAGCAGTTGAAATCAGTGTCCATGAGAAAACTCGGGCATTCATGGTTAAAGTATTGAATAAGGAAACTGGAGAGCTCATTCGAGAAATACCACCCGAAAAAACATTGGAGCTTGTTGCCAAGATGATGGAATTTGCAGGTATCATCATTGATGAACGGAGATAAGGAGGAAGAAAATGAGAGTACCGGGTCTGGCTTCTAACATGGATATTGAGGCATTAGTTAAAAATATGATGACTGCGAAACGTGCGCCACTGGATAAAATGAGCCAAAATAAGCAGTTATTAGAGTGGCGAAGAGAGAGTTATCGCGAAATCAATAGCAGTCTTGCAGACTTCCGATATAATAAATTGGATAAGTACAGATTGGCTAATGCAACTAACGTATTTAGTTCTACTGTTTCGGGCAACAAAACAGCAGTTACTGCTGAGGCAACCAAATCCGCTAATCAAGTGACTATGAACATCAAAGTGGAACGACTAGCTTCACAAACTACGGCTTCCTCACCTACATTAGATAGTGACAAAAATCTGCAATCGAAATTAAGTCAATTAGCTGCAGATGGTAATGTGAGCGGACCATTTATTCTTGAGGTTAGTCAAGGTTCAGGTGAACCGTTAAAACTGGAGTTTTCTAAAGATGATACAATTCAAAGCGTGTTAAATAAAATTAATGGTAAGAGTGAGGCTAATTTAACTGCATCTTTCGATGAGGCTTCCCGGAAAATTATCATTAAATCGAAAGAATACGGTGCGGATACCGTTATTCTAAGCGGGAGTTTTCAAACCGATATAATGAAAATAACTGATGATGGTGGGGAAGATGGTACTCCGAATAGAGGGAAACTGGAGAATGGAACCTCAGCAAGAGTTGAGATCAATGGTCAAACACATTACCCTAAACAGAATGAACTCACTATTAATGGAGTCAAACTCACTTTTCTTGAGGTAACAAAAGATGAAAATTCAGTTGTAACTACAAAGCCTGATGGAGCTAATTTAATTAACACAATTAAATCTTTTGTTGGAAATTATAATAGCCTGATTGGGGCTCTGAATTCAAAGATTAATGAACAAAAATATAAAGACTTTTCACCGCTTACAGCAGAGCAAAAAGAAAAAATGAGTGAAGATGAAATAACAAAATGGGAAACTAAAGCGAAAAGTGGTAATTTGAAAGGTGACTCCATAATTAAAGATGCTCTTTTCCAAATGCGTAGCTTGTTATGGGATGCCTCTACTAGTATGGGCGATAAGAAGCTGAACTTAGCATCTATTGGTATTACAACAGGGGACTACAGAGAGAACGGAAAGCTTTACATCGATGAAGGGAAACTACAACAGGCAATCATTGACAATCCTGATGAGGTCATTGCTATTTTTAATGGGAATCAAGGCAGCAAGGGACTATTTCAAAATATGTATGATCAGGCCCTAACTCCACTTGCCAAGCTTGCCGACAAAGCAGGGACAATGAGATTTAGTGCTGATCCTAAAGCAAGCTTTAATGAGCAAAGCATCATGGGGAAGGAATTAACGGATTTAAACTCAAGGATGGCTGCTTTTTCAAAAAAAATAAAAGTCACTGAAGACAATCTCTATAGGCAATTCACGGCCATGGAAAAAGCCATTAATAAATTTAATATGCAATCTGCGAGCTTGGCAAACTTCGCGGGACAATAGGAGGACCATAATCGATGATCACATCTCCTTATGATAAATACAGACAGTCGTCCGTTCAGACATCGACACCGGGTCAACTTCTGCTTATGCTGTATGATGGAGCGATTCGTTTTGTACGTGGAGGGATTGAGGCCATCACAGGTCAGGATTACCAGAAAGCCAATACCCTGCTTGGCAAAGCCCAGGCGATCATCAGCGAGCTCAGAATTACGCTTGATTATTCCTATGAAATCTCTCAGCAGCTATCCAGCCTTTACGAGTACATGAATCATCTTTTAATAGATGCCAATGTGAAAAAACAAACGGCTCCGGCAGAAGAAGTCTTAGGCTATCTTATGGATCTGCGGGAAAACTGGGCACAAGCTGCCAAGGCAGCGGGGAATACAGCCCAGGAAAGTACCAATGTGCATGGATGATTTAATAACGAGGCTGGAAAATCACAACGAAGAAATACTGCTGAATTTAAGCGAAACCTCGTATGAAGCTTTGTCGGAATTTGTAGAAATGCGTCAGGAAATTATTGATGAAATGGCTCGGATCATTGCTGAGCATCCATTGAGCGAAGCGCAACAAAACCGGATACATCAAATTCAGCAGAGCGAGGAAAGCATTCGTATACGGATGTTTGAGCTTAAAAACGAAGCTGCAGACTGGCTCCGTAACAGGGAGCAGGTTAAGACCCAACGCAAAGCGTACGAAAATGTTTATGCTGCGGACAGCATTCTAATGGACCGGAAAAAATAAAAACAAAAGCGACATCATCTGATAGAGTGCTTAGCGGCACTCTTTTCCCTATTGGATTTAAGCACGCCAGCGCAATAGAGGGATTTCACTGGAAAGATAGTGTCGATCGTGCTCCAAAACACATTCAAATATATATGGACTCATCATAGCCAAACAGAGACAACAGTCGCCGCTGCTCTGGCCGCTCGATTCTACCACAACCAGCCGCAGGGCATGGCCCTCATAATCGGCTGCAAATTCCTGCAGACGGTACGAGGCACTGGCTTTGGAAGAAGCGAATACCTGAGGGCTTGACCAGCGGCCTTCCTACTAATCGGCTTGCTTCAGGGATTGCTTCACGATCTTCAAGTGGTTTCCGCCGCGGGTAATCAGGTAGGTCTTGGCCCGCCTGGATTGTTCCTGCTTTTCAAGCGTCATCGCGGCCGAATCGGCTACATAAATAAACCCTTGCAGATTGATCTTCTGCAGTTCGGTATCCAACGGCTTTAATACCTCAAATTCCAGCTTTTATCGCTTTGGTTTCCATCGTGAACATCCCCATAGACCGGGCGCCCTTATCCGTCTAAGATCAGGCCATACTGGAACTGCTTGTCCCCTTGGCGATCACGGTTATAGCCTTCCGCATCGTTCGACTAATGAGATTCAGATAGCCTGTTCACCCGCTCCCATCTTACCGCTAGGTGGGGGCTATTTGACTCCCACCTATATGCAGCTTATCATCTTCCATATTTCCTCACATTCCGCATTTGCGTTTTTTTTAGTTCTGCCATTCAGGAGCTCCCTTTTCAGACGATTCTTTCGCACTACTGCATGCTATAATAGGCTGGGCGGGGGAATCTTAATAACAACTATATGTAAAATAATGTAAATTAACTTATGTATTTACCCTAAAATTAATTAGGTTCTACCTAAAAATCAGTGCTTGCCACCTGCGAGAAAGGCAGCGAAGGGTTGCAGGGAGGTTGGAAAAACGGAGTGGTCGCTTTTTAAAGCCGTATTTCAACCTTTGAAAAATAGGATAAGAAATCCGGCTTTGAATGGCGATTGGAAACACCCTGCGAACCCGAAGCAGCACATCCGAGCCTCGTCGAGATCTGATTTTGGTTTTGAGCCCCAAATTAAAGGAGGAACCACATGCCCCAAACCATACTACATAAGCTATCCAAGTTCATCCGCTGGCCGAGTCAAATGTATCGCGAGAAAATTCAGACCCGCCTGACGCTCTACTTCTTGCTCATACTGCTTCCGCTTGTGGTGCTGAGTCTGTTCGTTAATGTTCGCTCTCAGACCATTCTGCTTGACCGGACAGTCGAACGTACGGAGGCTGCACTGATGTCATCCATGGACTACATCGAGCTGACTTTGCAAAATGTCGAGGGGCTCTCGACGCTTACGACGACCGATAATAATTTGCTCCGCAAGGTGAATCAGTTGGGAGCTACCCTCGACGCCAAAGGGTACATTCTGCTGTCTGAAATTATGAAGGAATTAACCAACCTGACTTCGATTAATCATATGGTTTCTCAGGTTGCGTTCTTTCACAACAAGTCGCAAATGTTGATGTTAACGAATTATGGAGGGAAGCGTGTTGTGGATGCCGGACATTTGCAGAAGCTGCGCGAGCTTGCTGTAAGCAATGGCACGAATATCATGTATGTCATGCCTGACTATCCGTTGTCGGACAAGGAGACATTTGGTTCCCTGATGAAGACGGACAGTATTTCGCTGATTCGCGTTATGGATTTGAACAACCCGGACCGTGAGCCGAATCTGCTCATCATGACCTTGAATAAAGGCAAGCTGCTCGATCTGATCAATTCCTTGCTCCCCTCGCCTAATGCCCAAATCTATTTATATACGAACAAGCATGAGCTGGTGACAGGCAATGGTGATCGAGGCGAGCAGGTGATTGCACAAGATTCCCTGCCTGGCGAATTTGCCGTTAATGTCGACTCTCGCTTTTATAAGTGGTCGCTGCTGCTCCTGCAGCCAGAGAATGAAGTATTTAAGGAGATTAATTTAACGCGCCGGTTTACGTATATCATTATCGGGGTCAGTGTCTTCTTAGCCTTGCTGATTTCATGGGCGGTCTACTCGGGCATTGCTTCTCCTGTCCAACGGCTGTTGAAGGGGATGAACGCAGTCGGCAGCGGTAACTTGAACACAAGGCTGGTGAATAATCGGCGGGACGAGTTCGGCTATTTGACAAGGGCGTTTAACAACATGGTTGAGGAGCAGAAATCGCTCATCGAAAATCATTATGAACAGCAGCTTCGCTTGAGCAATGCGGAGCTGAGATTTCTGCAATCGCAGATAAATCCGCACTTCTTGTATAACACATTAGATTCGATATATTGGACAGCTAAAAATTATGACGCAGAGGAAATCAGTGAGATGGTGCTTCATCTGTCGCGCTTCTTCCGGCTCAGTCTGAGCAAGGGACAGGAGACATTTACGGTTGAGGAGACGGTCACCCATCTGCACTATTATATTCGTGTGCAGCAGCTGCGATTTCTCGATTCATTCACGGTGGAATATGATTTGCAGGAGGAGAGCAAGCAGATCCATCTGCTCAAGCTGCTGCTGCAACCGTTGGTGGAAAATGCGCTTCTTCATGGGTTGGAGAGCAAGTCAGATGGTCACTTGCTTATTTCTACACGTATTGAATCGGAATACCTTGTCGTCGCTGTGCAGGACAATGGGGTGGGGATGAGCGCAGAACGGATTGACTACATTCATGAGCAATTAAGTCATATCGCTGTGCTTAAGTCAGGGCCTTTGTCTTATATGCCGAGCAATGCCGAGGATATGTTCGGACTGCGCAATGTGTTTTCACGGATCAAAATATATTATGGTGAAATGGCCGATCTACAAATTCAGAGTGAGCCTGGAACCGGCACAACGGTCACAATGCTGCTGCCCCTTGCGCGCTGCCAGCCGTCCTTCGATTCAAAAGCATTGTCATTATAATAGAGGGTAGGGATTTCGATGAATTTGCTTATTGTGGAAGATGAACTCCGGTTAAGAACGAGCTTGGCGAATAACATCAGTTGGGAAGAGCACGGTGTTGAGGTTATCGCTCTTGCTGGCACAGGCAGCGAGGCGCTGATGCTCTTCAAACGGAAGAAGCCGGATATTGTGCTGCTTGATATTCAGATTCCCGAGATGGATGGGATTACGCTTGCCAGGGAGTTTATGAAACTGAATTCGCTAGTCAAGATTGTTATTTTGAGCGGGCATGATAATTTTGCTTTTGCCCAATCGGCACTTGAAATCGGGGTGATGAAATATTTGCTGAAGCCGGCAGGCGATCAGGAGATTTTGCAGGCGGTATTGGAGGCAGCCACGCAGCTCAGAGGAGAAATGGATCAGCTTAACAATCAGGTGGCATTGCAGCAGAAATGGCATCAGCATCTGCCGCATTTGCAAAATAGTTTTTTCCAACACTGGGCTACGGGAAAATATGACCTATGGGAGATTAATAAGCATAGCAAGGAGATGCAAATCGATTTATCGTCTGAACAGCAGTATGCTGTTGCGGTGCTTGATATGGACCCGCTGCCGGAAGGGGAAACGCGCTTCGGGGATGGGGATGGCGCGCTGCTGCAATTTTCGCTGCATAGCATTGTGAAAGAACTGAAGCATGCGGAATCCTTCTGGATTTTTACGACGCCTGAAGGCGGCACAGCGCTTATCTTCTACAGTTTCCCTGAAGAGGACGAGAACAGTCGGCTGCTGTACGTCAATGTCACGGTAACCAACTTGCTGTCGCGGGTGAAGGATTGTCTGAAACTTACGGCCAGCGCGGGCATTTGCGGCGGCACAGGCAGTTGGAAAGAGCTGCATCAGTTGTACGCTCAGGCATGTCGCGCGCTTCAGGGGCGGATTGTATATGGTCATAATATTGCTATTCCGTATCAGGAGAAGCAGGGGGATTTTGCGATGGCTGCTGTGCAGCCGAACACGGAAAAAGCGCTGGAAATTGCCATTGAAACCGGCGATGGCGAGAAAGCAAGCGGACTGCTGGACACGCTGTGGGAGGAAGGGATCGGCAAGGCCGATTCCATTGATGATGTGCATGAGCATGTATTTTATTTCAGCAGTCTGTTAATACGAATGATTCAAAAGCAAGGCTGGCGCTTGAAAGAAGTGGTGGGCGCAGACTTTGTTTTCTTTCAGAATGCCCAGCAGTTGACGAGCAAGGAGCAAATCGCAGCATGGCTTTATCGCACAGTAAAAAGCATCACGGCCTACGTGCATAGCCAGCGTCAAGCGGTGAGCAATGAAACGGTCAAACAGATTCTGCTCAAGGTGGAGCGGGACATTGACAAGGAATTGACGCTGCATACGGTTGCGGATGAGTTGTATGTCAACTCCTCCTATTTGAGCCGGCTGTTCAAGCAGGAGACAGGACAGACCTTCTCGGCCTACGTGCTGGAGCATAAGATGGAACGCGCCAAAAGCTTGCTGCAGCGCGGAGCAAAGGTGTATGATGCTGCGAATCAGGTCGGGTACCGGGATGTCAGTTATTTTACGAAAGTATTCCGCAAGTATTGGGGAGTCACGCCCGGGGAAGTACGGGCATAATTTTTACCCGTTAGCTATCAAAGTACCACAAAAGGTAATCACATTCGCCTACTAATGAACCGGGTTCCATTTTACAATGATAACAGAGCGTTACATAAAACGATTTGTTTCGGAGGAGAATGGCATGAAATCAATTCATGGAAGTCAATCCGGTACATCAGGGCATTCGTATGGCAGGCAATTATGGGTCGATATCCGGAAAGACTGGGATCTCTATCTCGCGCTAATTCCGGGAATTGCGTTCTTGCTACTCTTTAAATATACGCCGATGTACGGAATAGTTATTGCATTTAAGGATTTCAATATTTACGAGGGTATTTCAGCAAGTGCCTGGGTAGGACTGGAGCATTTTGAACGGCTGATTTCCTCGCGTGGCTTTATGCAGGTGTTTCGCAATACACTCATTATCTCCTTGTACAAAATTTTGTTTTTATTCCCGTTGCCCATTATTGTTGCGATCCTAATGAACGAGCTTAAAAACATGATTTTCAAACGGACCGTGCAAACGATTGTCTACTTGCCTCACTTCTTGTCCTGGGTTATTGTCAGCGGATTGTTTATTGATTTGCTATCAGTCAACGGGGGATTGGTCAACAAGCTGATTGTTGGGCTTGGCGGCGAGCCGATTCGATTCTTCCTCGATAGTGATATTTTTCGTACCGTTCTCATTACATCTGCAGGCTGGAAAGAGATAGGCTGGAGCACGATTATTTATTTGGCGGCGATGACGGGAATTGATCCCCAGCTGTATGAAGCGGCCAAGATGGATGGCGCGAACAAATGGAAGCAGACGATTCATATTACCCTTCCGGGTCTGATTCCGATTATTACGCTGATGTTCATTTTGCGGCTTGGTTCCTTGCTGGAGGCGGGTCTGGAGCAAATTCTGGTCATGTACAATCCGAGTGTCTACAATGTTGCCGATATTATCGGGACCTATGTATACCGGGTAGGGCTTGGGGAGCAAAACTACAGCTTTTCGACGGCTGTCGGCTTGTTCGAATCGATTATCGCCTTTGTGCTGATCATTACAGGGAACTTCCTTAGCAAAAAATATCTCCAACGCAGCATATGGTGAGTAATCACAAGGAGGATGGGTTATGAAAACCAGCATACAAACTTCGCTAGGCGAAAAAATATTTACGGTGTTTAACTATACCTTGTTTATCTTGTTCAGTATTACAACGCTTTTTCCCTTTCTCAACTTGATTGCAAAATCATTGAGCAGTGAGACGGCTGTCTTGTCCGGCCAGGTCAATCTGCTTCCCGTGGATTTGCAGTTCGGCACCTATAAATTTGTAGCCAGCAGCTCCATGTTTCTAAATGCGTTTCAGGTATCGATTTTTATTACGGTATGCGGCACATTATGTGCGCTGTTGATGACGACGCTGGCAGCTTACCCATTGTCAAAGACGAGGCTGCGCGGACGTAAGTTTTTTATTCTGATGTATATTTTCACGATGCTGTTCAGCGGTGGCCTGATTCCAACTTATTTGCTCATGCGTGGGCTGGGGCTAATTGATCAGCTTCCTGTACTGTTTCTGCCGGCGATGATCAGTGTATACAACATGCTGATTATTAAAAGCTACTTTGAAAATTTGCCTGACGGACTGGAAGAATCCGCAAAGCTGGACGGCGCATCGAACTTGACGATTTTATGGCGCATTACGCTGCCGTTATCAATGCCTGTTCTGGCAACGATCGGTCTGTTCTATGCGGTGCAGTTCTGGAACGATTATTTTGCCTCTTTGATTTACATGAACACACCGGAGAAAAAACCGCTGCAGTTGTACTTGAAAGAGTTGTTCGTTACATCCAGCGATGCGTTTCTGCGCTCCGGCAGTCATATCAATATCGATGCAGCGATGAATGCCTCGCCACAATCTATCCAAGCAGCCTCTATTATTTTGGCGACCCTGCCGATCCTGCTTGTGTATCCGTTCCTGCAAAAATATTTTGTCAAAGGTGTGCTGATTGGTTCGGTAAAAGGCTAGTACATTACGATCAGGAGGTGAAAAGCCAACTGTAGAGCGTGAGTGGTCCTTAAGGGATAAGCTGTTGGTAATAGCAAAATGGTGAGATTTGAGAACAGGGAGGCTGACAGAGAGATGAAAAAGACTGTGTTAATGTTGTTAACGTTTGTGCTCATGGCATCGCTTGCTGCGGGTTGCGCAGGGGGCGGCAATAAGGAGAAGGTCAACAATGGTTCCAAAGAAAGTGAATCGAATACAGGAGGAAAGCCTGTACTGCGTGAGCTTGTTCAATACAGCCGGTTTGATCCGAATAATGATGTTGTTGCTGACTTTTTGGAGGAAGCAACGGGCTATGAAGTAAAATATGATATGCTTCCGGTAGAAAATGAGAATGAGAAGCTTAATCTGCTGATGGCAAACCAGGAACCCTATGACTTCATGAAGATCAATCAGGTCCAATTTGAGCAGCTTGCCGCTTCCGGTGCGTTAGAGCCTTTGGACGATTTGCTGGCGCAGTATGCGCCAAATATGACGAAGAAGATCAGCGAGGCCAGTTGGAACGGCGTGAAATTAGACGGGAAAATTCTCGCGATTCCTGAATCAGGCGGTATTGGCGTTGGTCAAGCCTTGGTGTACAGACAGGACTGGCTGGAGGAGTTAAACCTTCAGGAACCAACAACGATTGAAGAGCTGATCCATGTATTGCGTGAAGTGAAAGACAAGAAGAAAGTGATCCCACTCTCGGGAGGCAAGGATCCGTTCCAGGGGGAAATCGGATCAGCAATGGGCTGGCAATATGGACTGGCGAACCAGTGGAAGGTAGAAGGCGATAAAGTTATTCACATGGTGGAAGATCCTGCGACAGTAAAGTACTTAACAGTGATGAATGAATTGTATAATGAAGGATTGCTTGATCCAGAATGGGCGATTAATCAATCGAATATTCTGATCGAACGGTTCTCAAGCGGTCAGTCGTTTATGTATCGCGAAGGATGGTGGAATGCGGCTAATATTAATAATGCGCTCGAAGCCAATTTCCCTGATGCCAAGATCGGAATTTTGCCTCCGATGAAAGATGAGCAGGGTCAAGCACATGGAAGCGCGTCCGGCGGCATCACCAGCTTCACGGTCATTCCGAAATGGGCGAAAAATAAAGAAGATGCCATTAAATATTTGGATCTGAAGCTGCAGGATGATATTTTCATCGAGCTTGCGATTGGTAAGGAAGGCGTACATCACAAGGTTGAGGATGGCAAGTATTTCCCAATCCTTCCGATTTTCGATGAGCAATATGGCAATGCCAGCGCGATGCTGAACGGGGTGGACGAAGAGATTTACCCAACCTACTGGCAGGCGCGTGTTCGCAAAAATCCATTTGTCCAGAACTACTATGAAACCTATCAGAACAATGCCGAAGGCATTACTTATTACGATGCATTGACCTTTGCACCGCCAATTGTTGAAATTTCCAAGCACAAGCAGAAGCTCATGAAGCTGGCTGAAGACGAATTTATCAAGTTTATTACCGGCTCTGAGCCGCTTAGCAACTATGATCAATTCCTGGCACAATGGAAAGCTGATGGCGGGGATGCGATGGTGAAGGCTGCGAATGAATGGTTTGCAAGTGTTAATTAATTTCGAGTAACGAGAGAAGGGCTCACAACCAGAATCAGATCTCGACGAGGCTCGGATGTGCTCTAAAGGACTAACAACCAAAATCAGATCTCCATGAGGCTCGGATGTGCTGCTGCGGGCTCGCAGGGTGTTTTCAATCGCCATTCAAAGCCGGATTTCTTATCCTATTTTCAAAAGGTTGAAATCCGGCTTTAAAAAGCGACCACTTCGTTTTTCCAACCTCCCTGCAACCCTTCGCTGCTTTTTTCGCAATAGGCAAGCACTGATTTTTAGTAGCACCACTAAAAGAACCTTCAATGCCACATTAGAGTGGGTTGAAGGTTCTTTTTGGCTCTATTGCTGTCTGCAAGATCAACGCAAATAGTTAGCGTACATGAATGGCAGGCCAATCGAGTTCCACGCCTTGCTGCTCCAGCAGCGCTTGAAATTGTGCCAACTGGTTAGGGTCGTTTCTCACTGCACGTGGTGACTCGCCTTTATCGAGACAATAGGCAGCCAGACTGCCTGCTGCTTCACCGATATTCCACTCAACCGGATGAAGACGATAGCAGCCGTTGGTAATATGCGTGACGCCCAGATTTTTGCAAGCGGGCAGCAGGTTCTGCATACGGACAGGAATTAGGCTGCCCAGCGGAATTTGAAAGGGAGCGGATGAAATATCAATAAAGTTGCGTCCCCCTGTGCTTGGATGCAAATCAATGCGGTAAGAGCCAACGCCAACGGAGTCGTGGAATGTTTCGCCTTTGCCCTGTGGGCGGCAATCCCCGCTGACATGCTGCTCCAGCACGGTGAATTCGGCTTTAATCCTTCTGGACTCGCGGACGTATGGATATTTGGCAAGCCCATCTTCGGTGCCTACTGTATCTCTGCGCAGGCGCAGTCCGGGATAGCCGATTTTCCCATCCGGACGCGGAGCTTCTGTCTGCAGCCAGTAGAGTAGGGAAAGGCTGAGTTGCTTGGCGTCGTGCAGGTGGCGGTTGCGTTCTTCCTCAGTGACATCAATAATGGGCCCCAGCCAGTAATCATTTTGCGGCCAGTTAACGAGTGAAATATTGCTTTGAAAGGCCCCTTTGGCAAAGTTGGCTTGATCAACAATCTGACGATAGTAGAACAGGGAGTAATGTTCTGTGCCTGGGAACACTTCGTATTGTACCGGCTGAAGGGTGAAGGGACTGACACCGGTCATGCTGAGCTGCTTGCCCGGCCAGAAATCAGCCTGGTAATCCCGCCAAAATGCATATTGCTCCGGTCGATCGATTGTATGATTTTCGCCTTCCAGATAGTCCATGGCGAAGCAGTAGGTGAAGCCCTGCATATCCATAGGATCGGCTGCGCCTTCCAGCGCATGCGGCTCTCCGGTTTGCTGCTGAGACTCCGCTCCTGTAACATATTCAGCCCCGGCAAGCGGCAGCACATCGCCGCATTCGGTTGCATCGAGAAAATAAGGTGCGGTGAGCACTGCATGGTTGCCTGTTTCATGGTTCAGCACGGTTACCGAGCGCACCTGATCGCCGTCGGTCTCGGCAGACGTGATCTGATGACGCGTCAAAATGGTCAACTGACCGCTGTGTACATAGGGTGCGAGCATATTATTAAGCACGGCAAGTGCGGCACGTGGTTCATGGCATAAGCGGCTGACCCCGCCATTGCCCGGGTTCAGCGCCGGATTGGCTCGGGCCTCGGCAGTTAAAGGGAAGAAGTCCCGATAATACTGCCGTACGCCGTCGCGGAACTGTGCATAGGTGCGGGTACGTCCGAAACTTTCGATCCATGGATGTTCATCTGGGGGAACAGCCTGGCTGGTGAATTGGCCGCCTATCCAGTCCGTTTCTTCCGTCATAATCACTTTTTTGCCGAGTTTGGCTGCGGCAAGTGCGGCAGCGCATCCCCCGGTGCTTCCGCCAATGATGACAATTTCCGCATGAAGTTCGTTACTCAACATTTGTTAGCACCATCTTTCCTGATAATAGGATTCTAATTGATTGTATTAAATGATGGTTTCAGTTCATAGGGAGAACGATGACTTTTTATGGTGTTTCCGTAGTTAATTAAATGTAAAATAATGTAAAATTCACTCATTTGATAGAGTTGAAAGAAACATGGATTGCGGCAGCGCGGCAGCTCAATCAAGCTTCGCCTGCTGGAGGTGCCAATGGAAGCTACACTCCATCAACTCGAACAACTGTCGTATAGTTTGGTCGAACGCTTGGCCTTTACCGAGCTTGATCAACTAAATGACTATATGCGTGAGCGTGATGCCCTGTTCATTGCTTTGCAGCAAATGACGGTTACTCCAGCACAGAAGCAGGCCCATCAATCTACTGTAAAGCGAATTTTGCAGATGGACGAGGTCATCGTGGGACGGATGAAGGAGCTTCGCGCCGCGGCAGAGCTTGAAATCAATAAATTATCCAATGGCCGCGTCGTCAAAAATATCTATGAGCCGGATGCCTATGAGCAGGAAAGCTATTTTTTTGATCAGCGCAAATAAGCAAATATAAATAATGTATGCCATGTGTGCAAACCTGATTAAAAGGGATGCAGGCGTGGTTTTTTTCTGTCTCCAGAAGATACTATTTTCAGGGCACGGAACCGAATAACGGTCCCGGATTGTAAGCACCCTGCAGATCTGCAGCGATTACCTAATTTGGCGACTATTAATTTTAGTTGTAACCAACCCCCTTCATTCAATATAATGATAACAAATCTCATTTGAATAGTTTAATAGGAGGACATGCCGATGGATCTGGGCAATAATGATGCAATAAGCTTGAAGACGGAACGCTCCATAGCGTCGGTCGTCTATACGATCGCGGATGTGCAGGAGATAACAGCAGTGCCCGGCCAGCCAGTCGAGCTTGAGCTTGCAAGCGATACGTCAGCACTGTTAATTGTAACGGCAGGTGATGGGGAATATCGTATGGCTGACACAGCACACCCACTTCAATCTGGCACAGTCGCGACGTTCGCTACTTCATTCTCTGCATCATTCCAGTACACTCTCCCCTGTCCTACCATTATGCAGCTGCATTGCAGACCGCAATCCGAGCTGCGGGCGATCCTGATTTCGTATGAAGTGCTCCATACGCTCAAGCAGGCATCGGCACGTCATGGCCGCCTTTATAGCAGCCGTAATATTGAAGCAACGTCTGCCCCGACGGCAATGGAAGTAGTTGAAGCGGATGAAAGCATCATTGCGCTCGCCAGGGAGCTGGCAATACTCAAGGATCACAACGGATTGGGCGGTCCACTGGCCGCAAATCGTTTATTATATGAATTGCTTTTTCAAGTAAGAGAGCGATTGCGGCTGCACAAGCAGCAACTGGAGAGCAAGCTTACGCCGATCGATCAGACGATCGCTTATATTAATGAGCATTATAACCGCAAGATTACGAGGGAGCAGCTGGCACATCTCTCCGGGTTAAGTATCAAGTCCTTTACAGCTTTATTCAAGCAGTCCACTGGCAGCAGCTTTAGTGAATATGTGAATGCGGTACGAATACGCAAGGCACAGGAACAACTGCTGCTGACAGGCAGCAAGCTGAGTGACATCGCTCAGAAAGTAGGGTATAAGGACGAATTCTATTTAAGCCGCAAATTTAAGCAAACGGTTGGTGTTGCGCCGAGCGTCTATGTGAAACAGCCCAAAACAATCGCCTCGATGGATCATGCCTATACGCTTGATCTGCTCACCTTGGGGATGACACCTGCCGTTGCGATTGCCGACTCCTGGATTGTGAAGCGATTCGATGGTCTGTTGAAGGCAGGCAGCTGCCATGCCATTGATTGGAGTTGGCAGCGGCAAGCTCGTTACCAGTTGCTTCAATCGCTTGCCCCGGATGTTATCATCAATGCGGAACTCAAAGGCGAGGACTTGGAGGCATTCAGCAAAATCGCTCCTGTTCTGCAAATTCCATGGAAAGGCGTTGGGTGGCGCGATCATTTCCGCATGGTAGCCGATGTTGTGGAGATGACCGGACAAGCCGATGATTGGCTGTCGCGATTTGATGAACGGATGGAGGGCGCGAAGCGTCAACTCGACAGAAATATTGGTCCGAAGGCCACAATTGCAATATTCAACATTCGGGCAACGCGGCTGGCCATTTACGGCTCGGGATATATGGGGGCGGATTTATTATATAAGTCACTTGGCATGAACCCGCCGCTTATGATGCGTACAGCAGGCATTGCCGGTAAAGAGTGGATTGAGGTAACGCCGGAGCAGCTACGGCAGATCGAAGCCGATTATATGATTGTAGCTGTAGAGAATACATCCGAAGGCTGGAAGAGCGCACGTGAAGTGATGCGTCATCGCGATTGGAAGAAGCTCACGTCCGTACGCAACAAGCAGACGTATTTTGTCGATATGGCCAAATGGTACGGCTATGGGCCAGCAGCGATTGAAGCGCAATTGGAAGAATTAATTGGCTGGCTTGGTGAAGAGACAGGCCTAAAAATCCAAACGAATCATGCTTTTTTTAACATGGACAGTAAGAGCGGTGATTGTTAATATTGATGATGATAATCATTGTCAATAATAGGCGAGAGGGATGAAGATATGCTTCGCGGTAAATCAGTCACAGTGTTAGGTATTATTTTGCTTGCATGTGTAATGGTATTGGGGGCTTGCGGCAAGAGCAGCGAAACAGACAAAGGAACGAGCAATAAGGCAAGTAGTGGGACAGAGAGCCAGGAAAAGAGCGGGAATGAAAACGCGGAAGAGAGCTCCACGAACGCTGCAAATGCAGCCAATGACGATAATGCATCAGAAGTTGCAGTAAAACTGTACAAGCATGTATCGGGAGAGACGGAAATCCCGGTTGAACCGAAGCGAATTGTCTCGGATTGGTACTACGGCGATTTCGTGGCATTGGGTGTGAAGCCGGTCGGTCTGACAAGCTACGTGCTCAATAATCATCCATTTATTGAAGCGGCCGGCACCGAGGACATTGGAAGCACGCCGAATTTGGAGAAAGTTATTGAACTTGAGCCTGACCTGATCGTGTTGTATGGCAATAATGAAAACTACGAGCAGTTCAGCAAAATTGCGCCAACAATCGGCATGGAGCTCTATCCTGATCCGATGAACTCAGTGCGTGTATTTGGAGACATTGTAGGCAAGAAGGAAGAGGCCGAGCAGTGGATCAGTAATTTCGAGGCCAAGGTGGATGAGGCCAAACAGACTATTGCCGGCAAGCTGGGCAGTGAGGAAACCTTCACTATTTTCACAGTATGGCGCAAAGAGCTTCGTGTTTACGGCGACATTAACATGGGCGGTTATTTGCTCTACAAGGCACTTCAGCTTCAGCCTCAGGAGCGGGTGCTGAGCGATGTCATCAATGGTGATGCGGTCAATGCCGGCAGGGCGATATCCATGGAGGAAATGGCGAGCTTTGCTGGAGACAACATCATATTGACGGTGTTTGATGGCGAGGAGCTGGAAAAGGATTTGAAAGAGAGTGCAATCTGGCAGGGACTGGATGCAGTGAAGAACAATAAAGTGTATGAGGTTGATTTTAACCTGCTGTACAATGAAGACCCGGTGGCGATGGAGCACCAGTTGGACATTTTAACAGAGCTCATTACCGGCGCGCCATAAAGGCCGTCCTATATCGTACAGGTTCGTGAATATGGAAGCCAGATTGCCCACAGGAATCATTTATAAAACGCTTACAAAAAATGTTTGACATTTATGTGAATCGGGTGGTATATTCAATTTGTGGGCCATGGTTAAATGAGACCTCACAGCTATATGAAGATGAAGGGAATGTTATGAATGCAAGGTAAAGTGAAATGGTTTAACGCAGAGAAAGGCTATGGGTTTATTGAAACCGAGCAAGGCGGCGACGTATTTGTTCATTTCTCCGCTATCCAGTCCGAAGGATTCAAAACCCTTGAAGAAGGCCAATCGGTCGAATTCGACATCGTTGAAGGCGCTCGCGGTCCACAAGCTGCTAATGTAGTCAAACTGTAATCATCCGGCGCTTAGCCAAAGGATAGATGGCATTACTTGACAAGTAACGTTGGATATTAATTCCTCGGGAAACCGGGGGATTTTTTTTGTGTTAAGCCATGAATCTGACCCGGGTATCAAATATCACACATAACTTTTTGAATGAACCCCTCTAGTATGGTATGATAGAGTTGTAACAGAAAAAGGAGGAGTGCCCTATGAAATACAACATCCGAGGTCAAAACATTGAAGTTACTGACGCGCTTCGCGACTACGTAGAGAAGAAGATCAGCCGCCTGGACAGGTATTTTGAAGAACCTCTTACCTCTGAAGCCAATGTAAGATTATCTGTGACGAAGAACAAGCAAAATGTGGAGGTTACCATTCCACTCCCCGGCGTGCTGCTGCGCGCAGAAGATAAAAATAGTGACATGTACGCCGCCATCGATCTTGTCCTTGACAAGTTGGAGCGTCAAATTCGCAAACATAAAACAAAAATCAACCGCAAATTCCGTCAGGAAGGCAGTCTGAAATCGTTATTTAAGGAAGAGAACGGAGCGCCGGTACAAGTTGCCGATGAAGAGGACGATCTGGAACTTGTCCGCACGAAGCGCTTTACGTTCAAACCTATGGACATAGAAGAAGCAATTCTCCAAATGAACATGCTCGGCCATACCTTCTTCGTGTTCACGAGCGCGGACACCAAGGAAGTTAATGTTGTATATAAAAGAAGCGATGGCAAATACGGATTAATCGAACAAGTGTAATCCTGTTGATCAGGCTGAAGCTATTTATGAAAGCAGACTCCCGCTCGCCCGGGAGTTCTGCTTTTTTATAATTTTACCATCCGGATGGTGCATTGCGGGAGCACCTACAAACTGATACAATTTAAACATTGAAAGGAAATGAGAAAGGGGTTTAACATAGACTATGCTCGGACTCGTAAAAAAAATATTCGGCGACGCTAATGATCGGGAAATTAAGCGTCTGCTGCGTACAGTCGAACAAATTAATGCGCTCGAACCGGATATCTCCAAACTGACCGATGAAGAGCTGCGCGGCAAGACGGAACAATTCAGAACTCGTCTGGCAGCAGGGGAAACGCTGGACAACCTGCTCCCTGAAGCCTTTGCTACTGTTAGGGAAGCTTCCAAGCGGACGCTGCAAATGCGCCACTTCGATGTTCAGTTGATCGGCGGTATGGTGCTGCATAATGGCAGAATATCCGAGATGAAAACCGGTGAAGGGAAAACGTTGGTTGCTACCCTGCCTGTTTATCTGAACGCGCTGCTTGGCAATGGTGTTCACGTCATTACAGTCAATGACTACCTGGCACAGCGGGATAGTGAAATCATGGGAGAGCTGTACGGCTTTCTCGGCATGACGGTTGGATGTAATCTCAACGCCCTGTCCCATGAGCAGAAGCAGGAGGCGTATGCCTGCGACATTACGTACGGAACGAACAATGAGTTCGGCTTCGATTACCTGCGTGATAATATGGTGCTATACAAAGAGCAGATGGTTCAGCGTCCGCTTTATTTCGCGATTATTGATGAAGTGGACTCCATTCTGATCGATGAGGCGCGGACACCGCTTATTATTTCCGGCCAAGCGGCCAAATCAACAGAATTGTATGTCGCTGCTGACCGGTTTGTCAATCGGTTGAAAGAAGAAGAGGACTACACCGTTGATATCAAGCTTCGCACCGTGATGATGACGGAAGCGGGAGTGGAGAAAGCGGAGCGCGCCTTCGGGATTGAAAATTTATTCGATCACGCGAACGTGTTGCTTAACCACCATATCCAGCAGGCGCTAAAAGCAAATGCCATCATGAAACGCGATGTGGACTACGTGGTGCAGGATGAGGAAGTCGTCATCGTTGACGAGTTCACCGGACGCTTAATGTCTGGACGGCGTTATAGCGATGGCTTGCACCAGGCGATCGAAGCGAAGGAACAGATTAAAGTACAGAACGAAAGCATGACGCTGGCAACGATTACGTTCCAGAACTACTTCCGGATGTACCGCAAGCTGGCCGGGATGACAGGAACGGCGAAGACCGAGGAAGAGGAATTCCGCAAGATTTACGGACTTGACGTCGTACAAATTCCGACGAACCGGATTATGATTCGGAATGATATTTCCGATGTGGTCTACAAGACGGTCAACGGCAAGTTTAAATCGGTCGTTGAAGAAATAACCGAGCGCCATAAAAACAATCAGCCTGTCCTGGTAGGTACCGTGTCGATTGAAAACTCGGAGCGTCTGTCAGAACTGTTGAAGAAAAAAGGCATTGCCCATAAAGTACTGAATGCGAAGTATCACGCAGAAGAAGCCGAAATTATTTCCCAGGCCGGACAAGCCGGCTCTGTGACGATCGCCACCAATATGGCAGGTCGGGGTACCGATATTTTGCTGGGCGAAGGCGTCTCTGACAGCGGCGGCCTGCATATTATTGGAACAGAGCGGCATGAAAGCCGCCGGATCGACAATCAGCTGCGCGGCCGTGCCGGACGTCAAGGCGACCCGGGTTCATCACAGTTCTATCTGTCGCTGGAGGATGAATTGATGCGCCGCTTCGGCTCAGAGAATATGATGGGAATGATGGAGCGTCTCGGATTCGATGAGGATCAGCCGATTGAGAGCCGTCTCATTACCCGCGCCATTGAATCTGCCCAGAAGCGCGTTGAGGGCAACAACTTTGATACACGTAAAGTTGTGTTGCAATATGATGATGTAATGAACCAGCAGCGGGAGACGATTTATAAGCAGCGGCGCGAAGTACTTTATTCCGACAACATCCGGGAAATCGTGCTGGAGATGATCAAGCCGGTTGTGGAGCGGATTGTGAGTGCCCACTGTCCAAGCGAAGAGGTGCCGGAGGATTGGGATCTGCAAGCTATCGTCGATTACGCGCACGCCACTTTCCTTCAGGAGGGCATGCTGACCAAAGACGAGCTGTGGGGCAAAGAGAGCGAAGAGGTTGTCGAATTAATCTTGGCCAAAGTGTATAAACTCTATGATGAACGGGAACAGGAAATGGGCCCGGAAACGATGAGAGAATTCGAGAAGGTCGTCGTGCTGCGTGCGGTTGACAGCAAGTGGATGGACCATATCGATGCCATGGATCAATTGCGGCAGGGGATTCACTTGCGTGCTTATGGCGGTACAGACCCGCTGCGTGAATATCAGTTTGAAGGCTTCGAAATGTTCAAGGAAATGATTGATCATATTCAGGAAGAAGTCACGAAATATATTATGAAGGCGCATGTGGAGAACAATCTTGAGCGCAAAGCGGTTGCAGAAGGCCAGGCGGTCGATACGAAAAGCGAGCCGCAAAGCAAAAAGCCTGCCCGCCGTGAAGAGCGCGTAGGACGCAATGATCTCTGTCCATGCGGCAGCGGCAAGAAATATAAGCAGTGCCACGGCAAGTAACAGCATGATCGGGTAATGGCGGCGTTGGCAGCAGCGCCTGCTCCAGCTCGGTAATCTATCTCATGGAGTGTGAGGATGGCAATGATTGATATATCAGTAAAGCAGGACCTGCGTGAGGCAGCCAAGAAACTCCTTGATCTTAGGGGGTCTCTTTGACTTAGATCTTAAGCAGGAGATGATATCCAACTACGAGGAGAAAATGACCGCTCCTGATTTTTGGGATGACAACGAAAAGGCGCAAGCCTTGATCGCAGAGCTTAACGCTGTGAAGTCGGTCGTTGATCAATACAGCAAGCTGGTCACAACCCAGGAAGACTTGCAGACGATGCTGGAGCTCGCCGAGGAAGAAAAAGACGAGGAAATGGCAAACGAGTTGACCGGAAGCATTGGTGAACTGAGCCGCGAGGTGGGCGACTTTGAATTGCAGTTGCTGCTCAGTGAGCCGTATGACAAGTTTAATGCCATTTTGGAGTTGCATCCCGGAGCCGGCGGCACCGAGTCCCAGGACTGGGGCCAAATGCTGTACCGCATGTATACCCGCTGGGCCGAAAAGCGCGGCTTCAAGGTAGAGGTGCTGGATTACCTGGATGGCGATGAGGCAGGCATAAAAAGTGTGACCGTGCTTATTAAAGGATACAATGCCTACGGTTATTTGAAGGCGGAGAAAGGGGTTCACCGTCTGGTGCGCATCTCGCCCTTCGATGCTTCCGGCCGGAGACATACATCATTCGCCTCCTGTGACATTATGCCAGAAATCGACGATGATATCGTCATTGAGATCCGCAGCGAGGATTTGAAAGTCGATACGTACCGGGCGAGCGGCGCGGGAGGTCAGCACATTAACAAAACGGAGTCGGCGATTCGCATTACCCACATGCCCTCGGGCATCGTTGTCTCTTGCCAAACCCAGCGTTCCCAAATTCAGAACCGTGAACAGGCGATGAAAATGCTGCGTTCCAAGCTCTATGAGCGCAAGATTGAGGAGCAGCAGCGCCATTTGGCCGAAATTCGGGGCGAGCAAGCGGATAACGCCTGGGGAAGCCAGATTCGTTCCTATGTGTTCCATCCTTACAGCATGGTGAAGGATCATCGGACATCAGTGGAAACGGGCAATGTCGGTGCAGTAATGGACGGCGACATCGATTTGTTCATCGACGGTTACCTGCGCAGCCAAATTCGACATGAGGCCGACAGTAATTCATAATATTTACACCGGCAAGTATACAGGCCAGGCATGCAGACCCCGATGCAAAATGATCGGGGTTGTTTTGTTATGCCGTTATGCAGTTGGAAGCCTTGCGTACTGCTGCGCTGGAAGACGCATGATGCATGATTCGTGATGGATGAGGCGAAAATCGGTCAACTCGAGTCATAAAACTATGCAAGTTGCTGCTTGTAAGGTTCTGCCGTATGCCTTTTCTCTAATAAGCTCATACTGTGAAAACTGGAATTGTTACTGGAACAGGAGCTTATGAAGCGGAGGTGCGGAGCGTTGGCGAAAACCGGTAAAGGACGAAAACACCGCAAAACAAGGGAGCCGTGGCAGGAACATACTGTGCGTCTATTGCTGTTGCTTGGCGGCGCGTTTATCATCGCGGCAAGCTTTAATCTGTTTTTGCTGCCCGGGGGCATCGCTTCCGGCGGCGTCGCAGGCATATCGGTGCTGGTGCAGCGGCTGACAGGCTTTACGCCTGCTTATGTCCAGTGGCTGATCAATGTGCCGTTGTTCGTGCTTGGTCTGCTGCTGCTCGGGAAGCGCTTTGCCTTGCAGACAGCGCTCGGCTCACTGGTGCTGCCGTTGTTTGTGCTGTTTACAGCAGGCTGGCATTCGCCGACCGACAATGCGCTGCTTGCTGCCATTTACGGCGGGATCGGCATTGGTCTTGGGCTGGGCCTTGTATACAAGGGAAGAGGCTCTACCGGCGGGCTTGATCTGGCAGCTCAGTTGCTGCATCGTTATACAGGGTTGCGCTTTGGGTTGGCGATTGCATGTTTTGACGGACTGGTCATTGCCGCGGCGGGTATTATCATTTCTCCGGAAAATGCCTTGTATGCGCTGATCGGGTTATTTGTAACGAGCAAAACAATTGATATCGTGCAGACCGGGCTGCTGATCTCCAAGGTAGCGTTTATTATATCCGGGCGCTCGGACGAACTGGCCGAGCAGATTTTGCATGAGCTTGACCGCGGTTTGACGCGTTTGAGCGCGAATGGCGGGTACACGGGAGATGAACGGCCGGTGCTGATGGTTGTCCTGCCCCAAAACGAGGTGCCCAAGCTGAAATCGCTGGTACAGACAGTTGATCCTTCGGCATTTGTAATCATTAGCGATACGGCGGAGGTGCTGGGCGAAGGGTTCAAGGCGCCAGAGGGAAGCCTATAAAAATGATTGTATTTATATAAATTAGGATGTATAATAATACAAAATTGCCGGAGTATTTATTCATTGAGCGGACTAGTGTACAATTATTGTTTAGGAAATAAAACGTATGGCATGGGAGAGAGCGAATATGAATTCCAAAATAAATGCAGCCATCGTCGGATCGACCGGCTATGGCGGAGTTGAACTGCTTAGGTTGCTTGCATCACACCCGTTGGTTGAAGTGACATCGGTCATTTCTTCATCAAGCGCAGGCGAACCGATCGCTGACGGTTACCCGCATCTGACGGAAATTCGCACGGAACTGCTGGACGACGTGAACCCGGCGGCGATTCGCGCGAAAGCAGAAGTAGTCTTCCTCGCGACCCCTGCGGGCGTGGCATCCAAACTGGCGCCGCAGCTGCTTGCTGAAGGCCTCAAGGTCATTGACCTGTCAGGCGATTTTCGCTTGAAATCGCGGGAAGTCTATGAAACCTGGTACAAGAAGGAAGCGGCGGCAGCTGATGATCTGGAGAAGGCTGTTTTTGGCTTGGCGGAATTGTTCGGAGACGAAGTGAAAGGTGTCGATCTGATCTCCAATCCGGGCTGTTTCCCGACAGCGGCGTTGCTTGGGCTTGCCCCTGCCGTTGCAGAAGGGTGGATTGACCACAAGAGCATCATCATCGATGCGAAAACAGGGGTTTCCGGCGCTGGACGGGGCGCAAGTCTCGGGACCCATTACTCGGAAATCAATGAGAACTTCAAAGCGTATAAAATCAACCAGCATCAACATATACCGGAAATTGAACAGACGTTGTCACGCCTTGCCGGCGAGACAGTAGTGACGACTTTTACGACACATCTTGTGCCGATGACACGCGGAATTATGTGCACGACGTATGCGAATATTGTTGGCGAGCACAGTCAGCAGGATTTTGTAGATTTGTATAACCGCTTCTATGAAGGTCGCCGTTTTGTCAGAGTGCGCAAGCCAGGCACATGGCCGGCAACGAAGGAAGTATTTGGATCGAACTATTGTGATATCGGGCTGATGACGGATGAGCGGACCGGCCGGATAACAATTGTTTCGGTTATTGACAATCTGGTCAAGGGCGCAGCAGGGCAGGCGATCCAGAACCTTAACCTGATGATGGGCTGGGATGAGGGGCTTGGACTGGGCTTTGTGCCTGTATATCCATAAGCGGCGGCAATCTCGCAGGCTATGGGTTTGGAGCGGAACAACCTTTTATAAAGGAGAATGAAGATCGAATGGGACAGGGAAATCATACACAGCCATTTGCAATTGTGCCGGATGGCTCGATTATAACGCCGCAAGGCTTCACAGCAGGCGGACTGCACTGCGGCCTGAAAAAAACGACACGCCATGATCTGGGAGCTATCGTCTGTGAAGTGCCGGCGGTAGCTGCCGGCGTTTACACGACAAATATTTTTCAGGCTGCGCCGCTCACCGTTTCCCGCGAGAGCATCGCAGTGGAAGGCAAGCTGCGCGCGCTGCTGGTCAACAGCGGCAACGCCAATGCCTGCACAGGCAAGCAGGGTGAAGAGGATGCCTATCGGATGCGCGACGCCTTTGCCGCACAGATCGGCGTGCCGCAGCATCATGTAGCGGTCGCTTCAACAGGCGTGATCGGCGAACTGCTTAAGATGGAGAAGGTATTGTCAGGCATCGATGCCTTGCCAGCCCGTCTGAATGCCAATGAAGGAGGCGCTGATGACTTTTGTCAAGCGATTCTGACAACCGACCTCGTGAAGAAAACAGCCTGTGTTGCTGTCCAGGTTGACGGTCAGACGGTACATATCGCCGGCGCAGCCAAAGGTTCAGGTATGATTCATCCGAATATGGCGACAATGCTCGGTTTTGTCACGACGGATGCGAACATCGGCAGCGAGGCGTTGCAGCAGCTGCTGCGTGAAGTGACGGACGTGACATTTAATATGATCACGGTCGATGGCGACACAAGCACCAATGATATGCTCGTTGCGATGGCAAGCGGCCTCGCGGCGCACAATGAACTTACAGCCTCCCATCCGGATTATGCGGCGTTCGCCGCCGGGATGCGTTATGTATGCGAAGTGCTGGCACAGGCGATTGCACGCGATGGCGAAGGGGCGACGAAGCTTATCGAAGTGCAAGTAAAAGGTGCGGAAAGCGACACTTCCGCCCAGGCCATCGTCAAGACGGTAATCGGTTCTTCGCTGGTGAAATCGGCTGTGTTCGGCGCAGATGCGAACTGGGGACGGATTATTGCCGCTGTAGGCCGTGCTGGCCAGAAAGTGAACCCGGAGACGGTAGACATTCGGCTTGGCGACATTGTTACCCTGAAGGATTCAGCGCCTGTCGCATTCGATGAGGAGGCGGCTTTGGTGTATTTGAAAGGCGATACGGTCGTCATTCACATTGATCTGCACCTTGGCACAGGGGAAGCTACGGGCTGGGGCTGTGATTTGACCTATGATTATGTCCGGATTAATGCGGCTTATCGAACTTAGGATAGCTTTTAATGAAGTTCATCATTAATTAAGGCTCTACCTAAAAATCAGTGCTTTGCCTACTGCGAGAAAGGCAGCGAAGGGTTGCAGGGATGTTGAAAAAACGAAGTGGTCGCTTTTTAAAGCCGGATTTCAACCTTTTGAAAATTTGGATAAGAAATCTGGCTTTGAATGGCGATTTGAAACACCCTGCGAACCCGTAGCAGTTCTCGTCAAGCACTGGTCTTGAGCCTAATTATATTAGTTAATGAAGTCATGCGGATTACCGCACTTATCACTTTGTTTAAGCAAGGGGGCGGACGTTTACAATGGGAGAACAGCGTTTTGTCATGAAGTGCGGCGGAAGCACACTTGCGGCGTTGCCGGAAGCGTTTTTCGCCGAGTTGTGCCAGTTGCAGGAGCAGGGCGTCAAGCCAGTCATCGTCCATGGGGGCGGGCCGGCGATATCGGAAACGCTTGGCAAGCTTGGTATTGAATCGGGTTTTGTGAACGGGCTTCGTAAAACAAGCAACGAAGTTCTGGACGTTGTGGAGATGGTGCTCGGCGGACGCATCAATAAGGAAATCGTACGCAAGATCGGACAGAGCGGCGCCAAGGCGCTTGGCTTATCCGGTGTGGATGGCAACCTGATCGAAGCAGTCCCCGTTGCCAATAGCGCGGAAATTGGCTTTGTAGGGGATGTAGTCGGTGTCAACGCAAGCTTGATTGAAGGCATTATGTCGCTTGGCTTTATTCCGGTCATTGCCCCAATCGGCATTGATGGCGCAGGCCAGCGTTACAATATTAATGCGGACACTGCGGCAGGTGCTGTCGCCTCGCAGCTTGGCGTTGAACGAATGATCGTCGTTACCGATGTGCCGGGCATTATGCGAAAAGTCGATGGCGTGAACAAGGTGCTGCCGACAGTGACGGCTGCCGAGATCGATGAGATGATCGAAAACGGGGAAATTTACGGCGGGATGATTCCCAAAGTGAAAGCCGCTCTGCAATGTTTGCAGGGCAATGTCCGCGAAGTGGTCATCGTCCCTGGCGATGAGCCGGGCGTGCTGAGCAGGGCGGTTGCTGCGGACGGCATCGGTACACGAATTGTCAAGTAGTATAGAAAGCCAGGCAATAGCAGTCTAAGGAGGGGAAAGGTTATGAAAAAACAGGAAAGCTCGCTTTTTCCGACGTATGCCAGATTTCCGGTTACGCTGGTGAAAGGGCAAGGAAGCTGGCTGTGGGATGATCAGGGGAAAAAGTATCTTGATTTTATGAGCGGCATTGCAGTTACCAACCTTGGCCATGCGCCGCAGCAGGTGAAGGAAGCGCTTGTCAAGCAGCTTGATGAGCTGTGGCATGTGTCGAATTTGTTCCATATTCCGACCCAGGAAGAAGCAGCTCAATTGTTAACGGACAACAGCTGCTTTGACTCGGTATTCTTCTGTAATTCGGGCGCTGAGGCCAATGAGGCAGCAATCAAGCTGGCGCGCCGCTACCATCAGCAGACGCTCGGCACGGGCCGCAACGAAATCATTACTTTCGAGCAGTCCTTCCACGGACGTACGCTGGCTACCTTGACAGCGACCGGCCAGGATAAAGTGAAAGAAGGCTTCCAGCCTCTCCCTGCTGGCTTCCGCACGGTACCGATGCACGATGAAGCGGCATTGGAGGCGGCAGTTAACGGACAGACTGCGGCGATTATGCTGGAGCTGGTACAGGCCGAAGGCGGAATTTACGCTGTCGAGCCTTCTTTCCTGAAGCTGATCACTTCGCTGTGCGAACAGCATGGCTTGCTGCTTATTATTGATGAAGTGCAGACCGGAATCGGACGGACAGGCAAGCTGTTCGCTTATGAGCACTACGGTATTGAACCTGATATTATTACGCTGGCCAAAGGGCTTGGCAGCGGCTTCCCTGTCGGCGCAATGCTCGCCAAAGGCGCTGCGCTGCGGGAAACCTTCGGCGCGGGCAGTCATGGCTCGACATTCGGCGGTACGCCGATTGCGACAACAGCTGTTAAAGCGACGCTGGAGACGATTATCAAGGAACGGCTGGTGGAACGCGCAGCCGAGCTTGGCGGCTACTTGACCGAACAGCTGAATGCAGCGCTTAGCGACAATCCGCTCGTTCGAGAAATTCGCGGCAAAGGGCTGCTGATCGGCATCGAGTGCTCGATTGCTGTGCAGGACATTGTGGCGGCAGCGCGCGAGCGCGGACTGCTCGTCATTACAGCAGGGCCGAAAGTGATCCGTCTGCTGCCCAATCTGCTTGTAGAACGTGCGGAAGTTGATGAGGCTGCGGCAATTTTGGCTGCGGTGCTTGCTGAGCAAGCGGCAGTTTCAACCGTATAACGTGAGATGAAACATTGGAAGGAGTGACAACATGCAGAATATTGTCCATGAAGAATTGGCGGCAGCGTTAAAAGGACGCGATTTCCTGTCCCTCGTCGATTATACGCCGCAGGAGCTCCGCTACCTGATTGATCTGGCAATCGACATTAAGAAGAAACAAAAGGCGGGAGAAGTGTACCAGCCGTTGAAAGGCAAAACCCTCGGCATGATTTTCGAGAAAGCTTCGACTAGAACGCGCGTGTCGTTTGAAGTCGGCATGTACCAGCTTGGCGGTCATGCGCTCTTCCTGAGCGGAAACGACCTGCAGATTGGCCGCGGGGAGACGATTTCTGATACGGCACAGGTGATGTCACGCTATCTGGACGCCATTATGATTCGTACCTTCGCACACCGCATCGTCGTTGAACTGGCGCGCGGCGCGACGATTCCGGTCATTAACGGCTTGACCGACATGTCCCACCCGTGCCAAGCGATGGCGGATTACCAGACGGTGCTGGAGCATAAGGGACGCCTTGAAGGTCTCAAGATCGCCTACATTGGCGATGGCAACAACATGGTTCACTCCCTGCTTATGGGCGCGGCCAAACTTGGCTTGAACATGTCGGTGGCAACCCCGGAGGGCTATGAGCCTGATGAGGACGTCATTCGTCTGACCAAGGAGAGCGCTGCGGAAACCGGCTCGCAAATCCATGTATGCCATGATCCGAAGGAAGCCATCGCAGATGCCGATGTTGTCTATACGGATGTATGGGCGAGCATGGGCTTTGAGGAAGAACAGAAGGTGCGCGAACAGGCTTTTGCCAACTATCAGGTGAACGACAGTTTGGTGAAGTACGCGAAGAAAGATTTTCTGTTCCTGCATTGTCTGCCTGCGCATCGCGGAGAAGAAGTGAGCGAGAGCGTGATCGACGGCAACAATTCGATTATATTCGACCAGGCTGAAAACCGTCTGCATGCGCAGAAGGCGATTATGGCGGCAATCATATAATTCCAACTGCTTTCCCACCTGAATAATGTTACAATAAATTGCAACTGCACTATGCAACAATAAAGGAGCGTATACCATCCATGGCTAAAGAAAAAATCGTCCTGGCCTATTCCGGCGGGCTGGATACTTCGGTCATTCTCAAATGGCTGAAAGAAACATATGATGCTGAGATTATTGCCTTCACTGCCGACATCGGCCAGAAGGAAGAATTGGACGGACTGGAGGAAAAGGCGCTCGCTACCGGTGCCTCCAAAGTGTACATTGACGATTTGCGCGACGAGTTCTCCCAAGACTTTATCTATCCGATGTTCCAGGCTGGCGCGCTTTATGAAGGCCAATACCTGCTCGGAACATCCATCGCGCGTCCGCTGATTGCCAAGCGCATGGTTGACATCGCGCGCGCGGAAGGCGCAACGGCGATTGCCCACGGCGCAACAGGCAAAGGCAACGACCAGGTGCGTTTTGAACTGACTGCAGCGGCGCTGGCTCCTGATCTTGGCGTTATCGCGCCATGGCGGCTGGAGGCGTTCCGCGAGCAGTTCCCTGGCCGCGCGGAGATGATCGCTTATGCGGAGAAACATAACATTCCCGTACAGGCTTCAGCGGCTAAACCGTATTCGATGGACCGCAACCTGCTGCACATCAGCTTTGAGAGCGGCATGCTGGAAGAGCCTTGGTTTGATCCAAGCGACGAATCCAATGAAGGCATGTATGTGCTCAGCGTATCTCCCGAGAGAGCGCCTGATCAAGCGGAGTATGTTGAATTGACATTTGAAGCGGGCAATTGTACGGCAGTGAACGGTGAGCAGTTGAGTCCGCTTGGCGTAATGGAGCTGCTTAACGAACTTGGCGGCAAGCACGGCATCGGTCGCGTCGATATGGTAGAAAACCGGTTTGTCGGCATGAAGAGCCGCGGCGTATACGAGACACCGGGCGGTTCGATCCTGTTCACTGCACATCGCAAGATGGAGTCGCTGACGATGGATCGCGAAGTGATGCATTTGCGCGATTCCTTGATTGCCAAGTACAGCTCGACCGTTTACAACGGTTTCTGGTTCGCGCCAGAACGTCTGGCGATGCAGGCGCTGGTAGACGAAAGCCAGAAAAACGTTTCCGGTACCGTGCGTCTTAAATTGTACAAAGGCAACATTATCGGCGCAGGCGTGCAAAGCTCGGTCAGCTTGTACAACCCGGATATCGCTACGATGGAAGCTGATCCATCACAGGCTTATGATCAGGGCGATGCGACCGGATTTATCCGCTTGAACGCGCTGCGGCTGAAAGTGTCGTCCGGCGTGGAGCAGAGCAAGAAGCAATAGGGAGTGGAGCGGAAATGAGTAAATTATGGGGCGGTCGGTTCACGAAGAAAACCGACCAGCTTGTGGAAGAATATACGGCATCCATCGAGTTTGACAAGGAATTGGCGGAAGAAGACATTCAGGGCAGCTTGGCCCACGTTACGATGTTGGGCAAGCAGGGCATTCTGCTTGCGGCAGATGTCGAGACGATTCAGGATGGCCTGCACCGCGTATTACAGCGGATTAAACGCGGCGATGTAGAGTTTACGATCGGTGATGAAGATATTCACATGAATATTGAGAAGACACTGATCGATGACATCGGCCCGGTCGGCGGCAAGCTGCATACCGGCCGCAGCCGCAACGATCAGGTTGCGACAGATATGCACTTGTATCTGCGCAAGCGTGTCGTGGAATTTGTCGGCTTGCTGCAAAAGCTGCAAGCCGCGCTAGTCGAGCAAGCGAAGGCGAATCTCGACACGATCGTACCGGGCTACACGCATTTGCAGCGAGCGCAGCCGATTTTGTTCGCTCATCATCTCATGGCGTATGTCTCCATGTTTGAGCGCGATATCGAGCGGCTGCAGGACAGCTACAAACGGATCAACACATTGCCGCTTGGCGCAGGGGCGCTTGCGGGTACAACGTTCCCGATCGACCGTCATTTTGTAGCTTCACAGCTTCATTTTGACCGTGTGTATGAAAATAGTCTGGACGCGGTGAGCGACCGCGATTTCATTCTGGAGTTTCTGTCGCATGGATCGATCATTATGATGCATCTGTCCAGACTGAGCGAGGAATTGATCTTGTGGTCCAGCACTGAATTCCGGTTCGTGGAGCTTGATGATGCATTTTGCACTGGCAGCAGCATTATGCCACAGAAGAAAAACCCGGACGTGCCTGAGCTTGTGCGCGGTAAAACCGGACGGGTATACGGCAATTTGATCGGTCTGCTGACCGTATTGAAATCATTGCCGCTTGCCTATAATAAGGACATGCAGGAAGACAAAGAAGGCATGTTCGACACGGTGAAGACGATGCAGGGCGCGCTGCAGCTGTTTGCTCCGATGATCGCTACCATGAAGGTGAGCAAGGAGCGCATGCGTGAAGCGGTCAACAACGACTTCTCCAACGCGACCGATATTGCAGACTTCCTGGTTGGCAAAGGTCTGCCGTTCCGTCAGGCGCATGAAGTGATCGGCAAAACGGTATTGTACTGCATCGAGCAGAACAAGTACCTGCTGGATTTGACGCTGGAGGAATTCAAGCAGTTCTCGCCGCTGTTCGATGAGCGGATCTATGAAGTGCTGCAGCCGGAGCAGGTCGTCAATGCGCGTAACGTTTACGGCGGTACAGCGACTGTTCAAGTGACGGATGCGATCGGCCGAGCCGAAGAAGCGCTTCAGCAAACGGCCGCATGGGTCGATGAATATGTGGAGCGGAGCAAGTAGGTGCACATGCGGGCTTGTCAGAAAAGCGCATAGAGCGGCGAACAATGTAAATGGCAATAAAGCAAGTTAAATAGAGCAAGGCAAAAGACTGTTGGAGGAATTTCCTCTGGCGGTCTTTTTTTTGTGCGAACAGAGCGCTCAGGGAACATTCAGTTTCCGTTCAGCATGACTTAATATCCCGGCTTTATGATGAAAAAGGAGTGGGAGAGAACAGCCTTATTTTACAAGCTTAATTGAACGTTGAAGGAGGAGACCGATGAATTTTAAAACCGGGATTAAGAAATGGGCAGTTGGCGCGTTGTCATTGGCTATTGTTGCAACATCCTCGTTTGGTTTTGCAGGGGGTGGCATCAGGACGTTTGCCGCGGAAGGTGGTGTGGCGCAAGCGTACGAATCGATTTTTGCGGGTGATCGCATCATTGATGTCAAGGTGACGATTGAGGACAAGGACTGGAAGAGTATTCTGGAAAGCCCCTTGGACAAGGAATATAAAAATGTATCGGTGGAGGTAGACGGAAAAAGACTGGACAATGTTGGATTTTCCACGAAAGGCAATTCGTCATTAAGATCAGTCGCAGGCATGACTGACTCCGATCGTTATAGCTTTAGACTAAAATTTGATAAATACGATAAGCAACAAACACTGCTGGGACTGGATAAACTGGCTTTAAACAATAACTACGCGGACCCCTCGTATTTGCGTGAATATTTGCATTATGAAGCCTTGCGGGAAATCGGGCTTGATGCGCCGTTGACTGTGTTTGCAAACTTGTATATTAACGGTGAATTGTACGGTTTCTACACAGGAGTAGAGTCGATCGACGACAGCTATCTGAAACGAACCGCAGGTGACGATTATGCCGACGGGGTTCTTTACGATACCGCAGAAGGAACTCGCTTGCAGTATGAAAAGGAGGGGAAATACAGCAGTATTACTTATGATCTTGGTGTTGAGGACGATAAGGCGTCTCTGAAAAATTTTATTCAAGTACTTAACGATATGCCTGACGGAGCGAAAGGCGAGATTGAAAGCGTGCTTGATGTCGATTCGGCTTTAAAATACATTGCAGCCAATGCCGTGCTTGGGAATTATGACAGCTATAACGGCGACAAAGCACATAATTTTCAGCTATACGGTGATTCAGCAGGCAAGTTCACCATTATACCGTGGGATTTCAACATGTCATTTAACGGCTACGGTGGCGGCAGGAGGACTGTGGCATCGGCTGATACGGCGGCGAACACGCCAGTCAATACGAATGCAATCACTGCATTTGTAGATGTTCCTGTGCTGGGTGTCGGCATGGAAGCCGTCCCAATGATCAACAACTTGCTCAAAGTGATGGAATATAAAGCGAAGTATTTGCAGTACGTCAATGAGCTTGTTGAATATCTCGGTGGGATTGAGGATCGGATTTCAAGCCTTGGGGAATTAATTGAACCGTATGTTGACGCTGATCCGACAAAATTTTATTCAGTGGAGCAGTTCCAAGCCAATATTACTTATTCGGCTGACGGCGGAGATGACAATGGGAACCTGATCCTCCCACCGGGCTTTGAGGGTAGAGCATTTCCCGAAGCTGCGGAAGGAAGAAGAGCAAGGGAAGCTATGGATGGCATGCCACCTTTTGAGGGCGATACGGCACGTGAAAGACCAGCCGATGAAAAAGTTTTGCCAACCGAAGCGCGCGGTGAACAGGGACAGCGGCCGGGAAATGGAATGGGAATGGGCGGAATGACCGCAGGTTCGATTATGACTTTTGCTTTGAATCGATTGGTTAATTTGCAAGAGCAGCTTGGTTTGGAGGTATCGCTATTGCCTGTGGCAACGGGATCAACTGCTGGGGAGGAACAGGGAGTAGATAGTGTGTCAGGAGCAGAAGCAGAGGGAGGAGCACACGCAGGAACTGGCAACTATACAGTTGTGTTAGACGGCAAAAAAGTTAATTTCCCTGATCAGCAGCCGATTTATAAATCAGGAAGAGTACTGGTGCCTGCGCAGGTAATTTTTGAAGCGCTGGGGGCAGAGACTGCATGGGATGGCACAACCAAAACGCTTATTGCGACATTAGGAGAGGAGTCGGTTGTACTTGCCATCGGCAGCGAGACCGCTTATGTTAACGGTGAAGCTGTCAAGCTGGACATCCCTGCTGAGATTATCGGCAATCGCATGGTTGTACCCGTGAGATTTGTATCGGAAGCATTAAATAGAAAAGTAAGCTGGAGCAATGCGACGGCGACGGCCACCATTTCCACAAAGTAGACTAAGATATGAAAACAGCTGGTATCTCCACAAAGTAGACTACGATTTGAAAACAGCTGGTATTTCCACAAAGTAGACTAAGATATGAAAACAGCTGGTATTTCCACAAAGTAAACTAAGATATGAAAACAGCTGGTATTCCACAAAGTAGACTAAGATATGAAAACAGCTGGTATTTCCACAAAGTAAACTACGATATGAAAACAGTTGGCATTTCCACAAAGTAAACTACGATACGAAAACAGCTGGCATTTCCCACAAAGCAGACTACGAGAACATCTGCTATTTCCACAGAGTAGACTACGAAAACAGTTGCTATTCGCATAAAACTAAAATTCGCGAACAACAGCGCCTTACCTGATATCGGGTGGAGGCTGTTGTTTGTGTGTTAGAGGTAACTTTGGCGGACACGCGGAGCGTGTCGATTCATTGTGGACCGTTTAGTCTTGGCGTTTTTGGTCAAACGGCCGCGACTAAAGTAAAATTGTTGTATAAACTACAACATTTTAGCTGAAAAATCCAATTATATTAAGAATTGTTGTATTTTTTACAACAATTTCACGAGAATCGGCCCATATGTCTGGAAATGTTGTACAAAATACAACAATTTATCCCCTATGATGCTTCTTTCGTTCAATTTATATAGAAGACTCTCAGATCAAATTATTTCTCCAAATGAATATACTGGTGGTAAAAATTCAATCTGAGAAGCGTTTTCAGGTTAGAAATAGTTATGCACAATTAATCGACAGCCTCACACGTTCCGCTATTTATGCAAAAAATGAGTGGGATTACGGATTTGCGAGCCAATAGCGGACCGTCTGTCTGTTTGGAGGCCAATACTTTCAGTGCATTTAAACAAAGCATATTAGCTTCGGTTACTTCCCAATCCAGTGACGTGTGCTACTGTCCTTGTTCTGTTCTTCAGTTACTTCCCAACCCAGAGACGTGTGCTACTGTCCTTCATCTGTTCTTCGGTTACTTCCCAACCCAGTGACGTGTGCTACTGTCCTTCATCTGTTCTTCAGTTACTCCCAATCCAGTGACGTTTGCTACTGTCCTTCGGTTACTCCCCAACCAGTGACGTGTGCTACTGTCCTTGTTCTGTTCTTCAGTTACTCCCCAACCCAGTGACGCTGCTGCTATTCAACATTGGATACTCCTACTACTGCTCCCCATCCCCGTCACGTTTAGCGTTCTTCTTCTTCTGGCCTTTGTTCCCGTACAGCTCCTTCATAATTCGTTTGCCGGTCGGTGTCGCGGCAAGCCCGCCGCGAGCGGTTTCCCGATGCTTGGACGGCATCGCCGAGCCGACATCAAGCATGACCTGTACAACCTCGTCCGAAGGGATTGCGCTGCGAACGCCTGCCAGCGCCATATCTGCAGCAGCCAATGCGGTGACGGCGCCGAAGCCGTTGCGAACGATGCAAGGGATTTCGACGAGCCCGCCGACAGGGTCGCAAATGAGGCCAAGCGAATTTTTGAGTGCCAGGCCGACCGCATGGACGGCCTGTTCAGGCGACCCGCCGCGCAGCTCTGTGAGCGCGCCTGCCGCCATCCCGATGGCCGAGCCAACTTCCGCCTGACAGCCTCCTTCAGCACCGGATACAAAGGAGTTGTTGGCGATGACGTAACCGATCGCTCCCGCACTGAACAGTGCGTAGACCAACTGGCTGTCGGTCAGCCCGAATCGCTCCTGTGTGCTGATGAACACGCCGGGAATAATGCCGCAAGAACCGGCGGTCGGCGTAGCAACGATACGCCCCATGGAGGCGTTGACCTCGGATACCGCCAGTGCGTAAGCCATCGCTCTTGCCGCCTCGCTGCCCAGCGATGGGGGAAGCGTGGCAGATTGGCTATGAGCGATGACCCGCTGGGCGTCCCCGCCGCTCAGGCCGCTGACGGATACGGTATCTTCAGTCAGCCCTTTGCGGACAGCTTCTTTCATAATTGCGTAATAATCGGCCATCTGGCGAAAGACAGCATCTTCTGTCTGTCCGGACTCTGCGGCCTGCTCATGCAGCATCAATTCACCGATCATCCGTTGTTCCTGGCGGCATAAGGCTGCAAGCTCCTGTAGAGTTGAAAATCTCATCGCAGTTCCACTCCTAGTGTCCAATATTAACTGAACATACGCGGCGGACATGAGGCAGAAGCCGAATGTGTTCCATTAGATCGGGAGCCGCTTCACCATCCGTTTCAATGACAGTCAGCGCTTCGCCGCCTCTAGATTTGCGGTCCAGATCCATTGCCCCGATATTCAATGCTTGTTCATTCAATAATTGCGTCATCTCCTTGATCATGCCGGCGCGGTCTGCATGGAAAATGAGCAGGGTAGGGTACATGGCTGAAAAGCGAACATCGAAGCCGCTGACCGCTGTAATCTCAATGCTGCCGCCCCCGATTGAGCAGCCGGTCACTTGCTCTTCGCGCTGCCCATCGCGCAATACAAGCGATGCGGTGTTCGGATGCAGTCCTGCTTTGTGCGCAGTGCGGATGGTGATTTCAATTCCCGACTGTTCGGCCAGCCGGAGAGAATCTCGGATGCGGAGATCATCTGTCGCCATATCCAGCAAACCCCCGGCGAGCGCCAGATCGGTGCCATGTCCTTTATAAGTGTCGGCGAATGAACCGTACAAAATAATCTCCACCTGCTTGGGCAAACTGCCGAACACATGCCGAGCGGTCCGCCCGATCCGGACAGCGCCTGCAGTATGCGAGCTGGATGGACCGACCATGCCAGGGCCAATAATTGAGAACACATCCTTAAACCGCATGGTTGCTGCCTCCTCGACGTGGTTAACAGGCTTATCGAATCTATTGTAACTGCTTGCCGGACAATTAATCCGCCAGCCACTTTTGCAGATGTTCCTGCACAAACGCATCGTCATGCTGCTCAGGGTAATCCAAGTACACACGGTCGATTTCTTCCGCCTGCCCGTCGGATAAGGTTTCATGCGGATTCAGACACCACGTTCCTGGCAGCAGCCCTTGGCGGCGCAATACCTCATGAATGCCCGGAATGCAGCCTGCAAACTGATGGGCTGGGTCGAAGAAGGCGGCATTGCTGTCTGTGACCGCGACGTTGCGCGTCAGCCATTCGGGATCGAGCGAGGCATTAATGCGCGCCTTCTTGATTTCCTCCAGCAGTGCGACGGCTTTCTGCGTCCAGACTGCCCAATGGCCGAGCAGTCCGCCAACGACGCGTTTTTCCACAGTTTGACCATGGACATTAAACCGATAGACGGTGAGCAGGTCATTAATGATATTGTCGTCGTTGCCTGTATACAAGGCAATATCGTCGCGGCGGCTGGAGAAGCAGACTGCGCGTGCCACATCAATCGTTTGGTAGCGGTTGAACGGCGCCATTTTGATCGCAACGACGTTCGGTATTTCTGCGAAAGCCCGCCAGAAGTCGAAGCTGAAGATCCGTCCGCCGACTGACGGCTGCAAGTAGAACCCGATGACCGGAATTCGCTCCGCAACCTGCTCCGTCCGCTTCAAAATGTCCGCTTCGCTCCAACCGCCAAGGCCGCCCATGCTTAGCAGGCCTGCATCATAGCTAAGCGACAAGGCAATTTCGGTTTCAGCGAGCGCTTGCGCCGTCGGGCCGCAAATACCTGCTACCTTGATAAAAGGACGATCCAGCGCAGCTCGTTCCACTTCCTCTGCCGCTATTCGCAGCACCGGCTCATACAAACCGATATGCGGCTCGCGAATTTCGAATTGGGTAGAGTGCACGCCGACAGCAATACCGCCAGCGCCTGAAGCGATATAGTAGCGGGATAGCGCACGCTGGTAACGCTCGTCAAGCTGGCGCTGTTCATTTAACGCCAATGGATGGGCAGGAATGACCAGGCCTTCGTGCAGCGCTGCCTTCAGTTCAGGGGAAAGGGTAGATGCGCTCATATTAAAATTTCCCCTCTCTTTCCTGAAAGTGTGTCGGCTTGTTCCAGGTTGGATTGTCTTCAGCGACCCAATCGGCAGTCCAGTCGATTAATTGCAGCAGTGAAACGCGCGGATAACCGAATAGTTGATGTGATTTGGATGCATTGCTGAGCAATGCGGTTTCCGATTCTGCCCCTTGGAAGATCGGTGTTTTGCCAATGCGTTTGCCAAGCTCTTCAGCCGCCCAACGGATCGACATCGTTTCCGGTCCGGTTATATTGACGATATTCGGCGGGTTGGAGCAGATGGGCAAGCAGCGCAAGGCCATCTCGTTCGCATCCCCTTGCCAAATGACATTCGCATGACCGGTAGCCAGCTGGATTGGACGCTCCTCATTGATGGCCCGTGCCAATTCAAGCAGTACGCCATAGCGCATATCAATTGCATAATTGAGCCGAAACATCGTCATAGGCGTGCCGTATTGGTGGGAGAAGTATTCAAATACACGTTCACGGCCCAGGCAGGATTCGGCGTATTCCCCTTTTGGTTCGGGTGCAATCGCCTCGCTCGTTCCGCCAAGCCCCACCGGGGTGAACGGATAAATATTTCCCGACGAAAATACAACAATTCGCGAGTTGCGATACTTCGCAGCCACCCGGCCCGGCAAATACGTGTTCATTGCCCATGTAAAGTATTCTCTGCCAGTTGTGCCGAATTTATTGCCGGCCATATAGATGACATTTTGCACATCAGGAAGTGCCTGCAATTGCTCATCATCCAGCAGATCACAGGAGATGGTTTCGACACCAGCTTCCTCAAGCTCCCGTTTGGCTTCCTCATTGGAAAAGCGGGACACGCCGATAACACGGTTGCTGCCCCCAGCCTTCCGAATTGCGGCAGCGGCGAGTCTGGCAAGGCTTGGTCCCATCTTGCCGCCAACGCCGAGCACCAGCAAATCCCCTTGCAAAGCAGCCATTTCCTCTACAAGCTGGTCTGATGGTTGTGCCAGCCTGGCTTCCAATTGTGCGACTGTTCTCATGATATTCGCTCCTTATGCCATTTGATAGCTCTATCATAACAAGCGGAGTTATTTACAGACAAATCTATTAATTGTCTTTAAATTGATATAGTTTTTCACAAAAAAGTGAACCTAAAAATCTGTCGCGGTCGACCACGCGGCACTTTCTCCATGCCGGCAACTTCGACAAGTCCGTTATCCTGCCACATCAGCAGCAGGCGGTGGGCGCTGCGGACCGTCACTTGCAGCAGTGCGGCAACCTCGGCTACTTTGTATTCTGTTCGCGCTCCGCGTGCCCGATGGGTAAGCAGCTTGCTTAGGTACGCACTGGTCATGCCAGCATCCTCAGCGCGCTTGATTAAAGCAGCATCGGTCATGGACAATACGCTTTCGACCGGTTCGGCCATCTCAAGCGGTCCGATGAAAGTACGATCCTCGCGGACGATAAAGCAGCCATTGCCGCCAGCTTCCTTCGATTTGCGGAGCGCAGCGCGCGCATTGGTGCCGGCTTCATTGGCAGAGGTGCCGAAGCCAATGCCCATGCTGAGTGAGATGCCGTAGGATTGGAGCGCATCCTTGGCAAGGGGGATCGTTTTGTAGCCGCCTGTTTCACGCTCGAAGATGCCGCGTGTCGTAAAGAAGAGGAAATCGTCGCCGCCCAGATGAGACAGGTAGCCATCGAGCGATTCCACATAATCAAGCATCATGCGGTGGATATCAAGCTTGAATTTTTGAACTTCGTGTTCTGTGCCGCGGCGCTCAGCTATCTTCCCGAAGTTGTCGACATTGATCATGCCCACGACAATTTGCAATTCCTTGCTTCGTCTCGTTTCAGTGGAGAGCAAGGCTCGCTCCAGCGTCACGATAATGTCCTGATCAGTGGGAGATAGCCGCTCGACCGGAATTCCCTGCTGCTCCAGCATGATTGCGGCCGTCTCGACGCCAGTTAGCGCAACGCTGCTTGCTCCGGTTTGATACAGTGCGCTGTGATAGGCGGCCAACTCTGCGGCAGAGCTATAGGCAGGGCCGGCATACACATGAAACTCGCCGCTGGCCATGCCAAGCTGCTTGGCGGTGCGGTGAACCATCGCTTCCGTCAACGTATCGACAGATATCCCGGCCTCCAAGCGATTGCCGCGTTGGGCGGCGAACAAGGCGCGGAACAATCCGGCATCGGTCAGCGGTACATAGTGAACCGGCATGCCTGGGGGGAGGGCGTCCTTGGCTTTGCGATGCGAATGAGGGCCAGAAAGCAGCAGCACCTCGGCTTCGCTGAGTAAAGCTTGCGCCAAACCCGGGATCTCGTCCTCATGCTCGAATGTCCGCATAATAGGCTGAAACGACGGGAAGGAACGGATAACCTGAACGATCTGCTGTATTGCGGAAGCGTGCCCGATGATGCCGATCGTAATATGAGGGTTTTGCGTACGGATACGATTTTCTGTCATTGTAGATTCCTGCCTCCTGGACAAAATGATTTGGATGCCTGAACAAGGTTATTTTGAAGTATAGCATATATTCAAGGCTGCCAAACCGCAAGAGAAACCCGTCATGAGGGAGAATAAAAGCCGCACACGAAAGGAAATAAAAAAGGACATAAATAAAAAAACGGACCCGAATGGGCCCGGCCGATAGCGTTAACTATTTCCGAGAAAATGGTTTTGTTGCAACGGAACGAATATGGTAAGGCTGTTCATGCCGGGAGCGCAGATAAATGCCTTCAGCGGTTTTGAGGAAAACCGGCATATCTGGAAAGGCTCCTCTGGAGGCGGGACACGGTCGCTCATCGTCCAATCAGGGATATTGCGGTAGAAAGTGGTCATTGTTTTTTTGCCGAGCAGCTTGTAAATATCTTGCCAACAGCTTGGCTGCAAGTACGAGCGGTGAAATCATGAGAATATTCTGCGGGTTCGAGCGCTTCCTGATCGCCCAAATAGCGAAGTGTGCCGGCACATTCAGAATCAGGAACGCCTCTGGAATGGAAATTGGCAATCATATAGTCCAAATCATCCACGATTTCATCATCCCAGTGATGATCCTGATAGGCTTCTCGAAATAGCATTTTGGCCCATAGTTAAGCCAAGAGTGCAGCCATTGGCCAAGTTTGGTTAATTGTGCTTGCATGATGGCCTCCCATTCAGCACTATATTGTTTATTTCGCTATATTAACTGTACTCTTAGTGGTTGATGACAGATATACGGCTTCAGCAACTTGGACGACAGAACGTCCGTATTCACCGGAAGCATACGGCTGGCGCTGCTCCTCTATGCAAGCGAGCAAATCGATTAGCTGCAATTGAAAAGGATTCCTCGTTTCCACTTGCGGCAGTACCTCATACTTGCCGTTGACGGATACAGATACCGTATTGTTGGGGCCAATTTTGATCATGCCATTCGTAAACACCAGCTCCGTATCTTCGTATGCAACGCCATTATACCCTGACAAGCTGACCGTGCACGGCACTCCCGCATCTGTCTCCAGCAGCATGACTGCGCTTCCTTCGACATCGGGATACCCGTCTGCACAATAGCTTACCGTCGCATTTACTTTGGCGATCCGGGAATCTGTCAGCCATTGAATTTTGTCGATGGCATGGATGCCGAGGTTAAACACAATACCGCCGCCAGACATGGTTTTATCAAGAAACCACTTGGGGCGCTGCTCAGTAAAATAAACGTCATGTCTATTGTCGTGGATCATCACCAACTGACCGAGTCTGCCGGATTGGATTATTTTTTTGGCATCAAGGTTTCGCCCAATGTATTGCTGGGTCTGTCCAACGAGCATAATGACACCGTTACGTTCCACGGCTTCAATGATGTCTGTACATGCTTGTGAAGAGGTCGCCATGGGTTTTTCCACAAGCAAATGGCAGCCATGGTTTGCACAGAAAATCGCCGCTTCTGTATGCAGAAAATGCGGCAGCGCGATAATAGCAATATCCGGCTGCAGCTGCTCAACCATCTGCTGATAGTTTTGAAATGCCTCGATCCCATATTGCTTTGCAGTTAGTTGCGCCTTATCCAAATTGATGTCTGCTATCGCGATCATATTGACGCCATCGAGCTCGGCCATTGCTTTCAAGTGATAGTCGCCGATGATGCCGGCGCCAATCAGTACGGCTGTGCAGGCCATTTATGTCACTCTCCCTTGGGCTTCTATAATCAGTTTGAACTCGATAAAACTATATCACCACTGGATTGGATTGATAAGTTCTTTAATTTGTCTTTAATTGCGCCGCTTATAATGAAAATGGGAAACAGCCGATGCTGCTCGTCTCAGGACGAAAAACATCGGCTATATGAAAAGGGAAAAATATGATTATGCTTTATAGGCTTGGATAAACTGTACAGCTTTGCGAATGTCAACTTCCGGCTGCACGCCGACTTCACGCTCGATCGTCAGGTAGCCGGTATAGCCGATCTCCTGCACGGCCTTGAAGTAAGCGTCGAAGTCAACGCCGCCCTCGCCGAGCGGCAATTCGACGAATCCGCTGCCTGAATCTTCGCTGGCAGCCATCTCGGCCAGCTTCTCATGCGACATGCCGCCGTTCTTGTCGTAACCGAGGAAGCCATAGACATCCCGCGGATCAAGTGGACGAAGACGTCGGCCATCTTTCACATGGGTATGGACAATGTAGTCCTTCAAGGTGATGATTCCTTGCACCGGATCATCGCCGGTTACCATGACCATGTTCGCCGGGTCAAAGTTGACGGAAACACCGTTGGTGCTGAGCGAATCCAGAAAGCTTTTCAGATGGGCGGCAGGCTCCGGGCCGGTTTCAATTGCGAAATAAGCGTTCATGCTTTTGGCATAGCGGCCCAGTTCATCACAGGCTTCATGCATCGCTGCATAGATTGCGCCATTCCGGTCATCGGGCACGATGCCAATGTGGGTTGTGACAATATTCGTTCCCAGTTCAAGCGCCAGATCAAGAATCCGTTTGGACTTTTCGACTTTGGCAGCATTAACGGAAGCATCCTGAAATCCGTGACCGGCAAGGTCGCCGCACAATGCGGAGATTTCCAGGCCAAGACTTCCAATATAGCTTTTCAGTTCCTTCCGCTGGCTGCTGTTCAGATTGGCAGGGTCCATCTCGCCGGAGACAGCGTAAATCTGTACACCGTCAGCGCCTACCTCCTTGGCTTTCTTGAGACCTTCCTGAACGCCAACGCCAAAGCTGTCCACAATGACGCCAATTTTATTCGTCAGTTTCATTGCACATTCCCCTTTCTTTTATATCGAAATTTGAATCGACTTCTGCCGATCGATCAACTCTTAAAACTGAACTTCTTTGCCTGTTGCAGCGGATTCGTAAATTGCCGCGAGGATTTTCGTAATTTCAACACCGTCCTGTACAGGGCTGAGCGTTTCCTTGGTCCCCTGGCACGCTTCTACGAAGTGGGCTGTTTCATTATAGAAGGCTTCCTGAAAATCAAAGCCGGGGTGATCGACTTGCGGTGTCATGTTGACAATCGTGTTGTGAGCTTCAGACACAATGACTAGCGAAGGCTCGATTTCAGCGCCGCCTTTGTCACCGTAGATTTTAACGCTTAATTCATCGCTTTTGGCATGCAGGGTAAAGCTGACATCGACCAGCAGCGATGCGCCGTTCTCGAAGCGGATCAGAGCATTGGCAAAGTCTTCGACATCATTTTTCTCGGCATTATAATCGGCTGCTTGATAAAATGAAAGATTTTGGACGTCGCTGCGATTGCCAAGCTTGCGGTACGTATTGCCTGTGACGGATTTGACCTTTGGCTTGCCCATCAAATACCAGCACAGATCAATAATATGCACGCCCAGATCGATCAGTGGACCGCCGCCGGAACGCTCCAAATCGGAGAACCAGCCGCCCGGGTTGCCAAGTCTGCGCAGATAAGATGCTTTGGCATAATAGATTTCGCCCAAATCATTATTCTCAAGAAAACGCTGCAATACAGCGGTATTGCTGCTGTAGCGGCGGACAAAGCCGACCTGCAGCAATTTGCCCGTTCTTGCAACCGCTTCCGCAACACGTTCTGCTTCCTCGAGCGTTTTGCATAGCGGCTTCTCGCACAATACATTTTTACCGGCTTCAAGCGCTGCAATGCTGATTTCGCCATGGGAGTTGTTCCATGTACAGACGCTGATCGCTTCGATTTCTGGATCGGCCAGCAATTGATGATAGTCGGTATAAGTGGCAGGAATCGAATATTTATCGGCAGCCGCCTTTGCTCTTTCCTCATTCAGATCGCAAATTGCGGCAATTTCAACGTTAGGATTTTTGCTGTAAGCTTCCAGATGAACATGTGAGATTGAACCGGCGCCGACGACACCTACTTTATAACGTTTCATTAGAATGCACATCCTTTCGATTTGCCTCCACTATAACATTAGGGCAGTCCTGTACAGAATGATTGTTGTATTTAAATTCATGGACTATATATTCAAAATCGCTGGAGATATCGCCGTTGAAACGCTATAATTTGGACAGAGGTATTTGGAAATGCAAAGTGAGGTGAATGAACGGTGGAAATGACTGACCGTGCAATCAGCATCCATACGATCCGTCTATTCGGTGCGAAGGTGGACAAGAGCAAACTGCGGATTAGTTCCCTGCAGCTGTTGAATGCCGGACACATTCCAGGACGCATTATGCAGCGGGTCGACGCTGTTTTCGAACGGTGGGCTTTTGTATATATAACGGAAGGTAGAGGCTATTACCAGGCAGGAGAAGGTCCTAGGCAACAGGTGGAGGCGGGAAGCTTGTTTTGCCTTTATCCCGGCACTGTATTTCAATACGGCCCCCATGACGACGACTATTGGGATGAATACTATTTCACGGTAGACGGAGATCGCATCCAGGAATGGCTGGACAACTGGTCGATTAAGCAGGACGGGGTAATGAAGGTTGGCTGTGACGAATCGAAGCTGCATAAGATGGAAATGATTTTTCGGTTGATGGAAACCGGAGAGGCGTTGAATCTTGACCGGGCGGCACTGCTGCTGGAAAATTTTCTGTTCGAGCTCACGCTGAAGGCGGAGCAGAAAGGCATGACGACCCGCAGTACGCTGATTAACCGGATTGTGGACGATTTGACCAGCATGGTCTATGAGCCGCTTGAAGCCGCTGCGCTCGCGCTTCGCCATCACATTTCCGTTTCCACATTAAGGCGCATGGTGCTGGAACATAGCGGTTATCCGCTGCATGAGTTCATTCACCGACTCAAAACGGCAGAAGCGAAAAAGCTGCTGCTCAATACCGATCATACGGTAAAGGAGATCGGCGAGCGTTTGGCTTACAAGGATGTTTTTTATTTCTCAAGGCTGTTTAAAAAGCATGTTGGCGTCTCACCCAAAACTTTTCGTGACACGATTGGTTTCTAAAGGTTCATAAATGTTCTTTTTTGTTTGTTAATTTCATGTTATACTGACCGATAGCACGATAACAAACATTTATGGAGGGTGAATTAACTATGGAAGTACGTCACGCTGCACATCCTGCTGATGTCAAGACTTACACTACGGAGAGGCTGAGAAAGGATTTTCTCATCGAGAGCCTGTTCGTCGAAAATAAACTGCAAACGGTGTATTCTCATTACGACCGTATGATTGTTGGCGGCGCGCTGCCAACGACGGAAGCATTGACGCTCGAAGCGGCTGAAACATTGAAGACGGAATATTTCCTTGAGCGCCGCGAGATCGCATTTCTAAATATTGGCGGAGGCACTGCAGTTATATCCGCTGACGGCGAGCAATACGAACTGGGCAAACTCGATGTATTATATGTTGGCAAAGGCGTCCGTGAAGTAACGCTTGCCAGCAAGGATGCGGCTGATCCCGCCAAAATTTATTTCTGCTCCGCCTTGGCGCATGCAGCGCTCCCTACGCAGAAAGGGGCGATCGAAGACGCCAATCCGCTGCATATGGGCGCTTTGGAAACATCCAATGAACGGACGATTTATCAATATATTCATGAAGGCGGCATTAAGAGTTGCCAGTTGATGCTCGGTGTTACGCTTTTGAAACCGGGCAGCATTTGGAACACGATGCCTGCGCACAAACATGATCGCCGGATGGAAGCTTATCTTTATTTTGACATGCAGCCAGATACACGGGTATTTCACTTTATGGGCGAGCCATCGGAGACGAGACATCTCGTTGTCGCCAATGAACAGGCCATTCTGTCGCCAAGCTGGTCCATTCATTCCGGAGCCGGAACAAGCAATTATTCATTTGTATGGTCGATGGCGGGCGAGAACTATACCTTCAAGGATATGGATGTCGTTGCGATGGACGAGTTGAAGTAACCGCAGCAGCGGCGGCTGCGCCATCAGACCGATCTGTCAGGGGGAATATTCATGTTAGCCGCACAGCGCCATCGCAATATTATTGAACGGCTGGAGCAGAACGGCAGTGTCAAGGTTTCTGAACTAAGCGACTGGTTTCAGGTTACCGAGAAGACCATTCGCGAAGATTTGGAGAAGCTTGAAGAGAAAGGGCTGCTGAGACGTATACACGGCGGTGCGATGCTGAAGCCGGAAGGGGAGGACAGCATTCTTCCGCTGCAATTGCCCAATAGCAAGCACGGGCAAGAGAAGGCGGCGATTGCCGAACATGCAATCAAGCTGATCGAGCCTGACGATATCATCGCGCTCGACGCCGGAAGCACGATGCTTGAAATTGCCAGGCGGATCAAGAACATTCCGCTGACGGTGCTCACTAATGATCTGCTTATTATTCGGGAGCTGACGCTCAAGGATCAGATTCGTCTGATCGTGCCGGGTGGATCAAGGCACCATAATTTGCTGATTGGCGGAGCCGAGCAGCAATGGATCAGCCGGCTTAATGTTCATAAGCTGTTCCTTTCTACGACGGGAATCCACCCTGAATACGGTCTGACGATTTTCACTGAAGAGCTGGCCAAGCTCAAGAAAGTGTTTATCGCCTGCTCCAAGGTCGTTTATTGTGCTGCCGATCATAGCAAATTCGACAAAGGCGCGCTTATTACGTTCGCCGACTTGTCGGAAGTGGACTATTTCATTACCGATGACGGCCTGGAGCCGGCAGTTGCCAGGAAATATGAAGAACAAGCTGTCAAGCTGCTTCGTGCTCCCTTGCTGCAGTGAAGGCAGCTTGCAGTGAATTTCTTAGAAGTGTGGCTTGATGAGACGAGGGAGGATTGCATCTTGAAGAGTGTGTTCGATTTAACGGGCAAGAAGGCGGTTGTAACAGGAGCCGGACGCGGCTTGGGCAAAGCGGTTGCCATCGGGCTGGCAGCTGCCGGCGCAGACGTTGTGCTGGTCACGAACGCGACACCGGCAACCGATGTGAAGCTGGAAGTGGAGCGCCTTGGCAGAGAGGCGCTGACGATCCAGGCGGACGTAAGCGACCGCAGCTTGCTGCCAGGCATTATTGAGCAGACGGTAGCGCATTTCGGGGCAATTGACATTCTGGTCAATAACGCGGGCATTATTCGCCGTACACCGGCGGTTGAACACAGTTATGAGGACTGGCAGCAAGTTATTGATGTCAATCTTAATGCAGTATTCGTGCTTTGCCAGGAAGCAGGCAAACATATGATCAGACAAGGCTCCGGCAAGATTATTAATATTGCTTCCATGCTTTCCTTCCAGGGAGGCATCAATGTGCCGGGCTATACGGCGAGCAAGCATGCGGTTGCGGGTCTGACCAAGGCGCTGGCCAATGAGTGGGCGCCCAAGGGGATACAGGTCAATGCCATCGCCCCCGGCTACATGAGTACGGACAACACGGAGGCGCTGCGTGACGATCCTGTGCGCAGCAAGCAGATTCTGGAGCGGATACCGGCCGGGCGCTGGGGAACGGATGAAGATATTGCAGGGCCTACGGTGTTTCTTGCATCGCAAGCAGCTAATTATATGAGCGGTCATCTGCTTTGTGTGGATGGCGGCTGGATGGTAAGATAGCAGGCGGCGGGTTGCTGTTGCCGGTTGCCCTGCTGTCATAGCATAAGAGCTTCCAAGCTTGACTGATGCGTTGAAAATGCGCATTGGTCAGGCTTTTTTCCGTTGATTTCTGCAGCCGGCAATCATCGTTGCGCTTGTCGGATGACATTTGCAACTGCTATGATAGAAGAACAAACATAGGAATGGAAAAAATCGGGGGAGATGCAGGACAACGACACTGGCAATGGTCTTGTCCGGCTCACCAAATTAATAATAGAGGGGACGCTGGTTAATGAAATGGTTTCGACGTTTAATCCTATTAACCATTGCTATTGTAATACTGCTTGGACTGGCGGCGTGGGGACTGATTAGCTACATCGCGCCGCGGCAAGAACTTGATCTCATGGCGGAGCCGCTGGATCTGGAGCAGAGAGCCAGCGATCTTCTGAGCAATCTGAAGCTGAGTGCGACACTTGAGGAAGTAACCCCTGAGCTTGTACTAAATGAAGCCGATATTAACAGCCTGGCCAAGTGGCATATTAGCAGGAACAGCCAGATCGCTCCTGATCTTATGGCTGACGGCGCCAAGTTTGAGCTGAAGGACAGCAAGCTTGTCGCTCATGTGAATGTTACGTATCTGGAGCAGATCCGAACAGGCATCGTAGCCGAGTATGCCCTTCGCTGGGAAGATGGCAATCTGGAGGCCATTCCTGAGCAAGCTCATATCCGCGCCATTAATCTGCCGGTTGCCCATTTGGAGGCAATGGTTATTCCGCTTGGCGAGCTGCTGCCAGAGTGGGTGGAGATCGAGGACATTTATTTTGAAAAAGAACAGGTGAGAATCAAACTTAAAGCGAATGTGCCGCAGCTTGGAGAACTGCTGGAACATATGAGCTAATGGCAAGCAGAAGCGGTGCTGACTGTATGTTCGGGACAGGCGCCGCGCTCATTGAAACAGGGTGTGTATTTCGTTATAATTATCATTATCTGAAATTGAGATATGCCAGGCACTAAAAATTCAAGGGGGTGACGGTATGTTTGATGACTGGGTAACCGCCACGCTGGTAGCATTCGGCGTTCTGGTTGCTGTAGGAGGTGTTATTGCTTATTTGCGCGTTGTATCTGCAGCTTCTTCCGAACGTCCGTCATCGCCTGAAGACGAGCCCCCGGACAACAAGGAATAAATTAACATAATAATGGGCGATTGTTCCCTTTTTTCTTGAGAAGCGAACTGGTATACTATAAGAGTACAGATTTATTTTTCGGCTAACCATGAACGACCTGCACTGAGTGGATTGCTTGATCATATGGGTGATGCGTCTGCGGTACTGAACCGCTGCTATTCGTACATTGATTTAGGACGACCATCCAATGAAATGGGAGGGGATTTCATGGCGAGAAGAGGCCATAATGAAGTCAAGGATAGTCTTAAAGAACTGACAAGAATTTTTCAGCCCAAAGACCCACGCAAGTTTGTGAAAGACTACATTAGGAAATATCGAATTACTGGCGGGTACGAAGATGAATTGACCTCGCTGGTGGAATGTGAGCTTGGTAAGATGAATTCTGTTGGATAAACGTTAAAGGCCTGATGGCGCAAACCGCCGCTGTTTTTTGGAACTGCATCCACATACCATAGCTCTGCCCCGGACGCGGCAGTGCTTTTTTTCTGTTTTCATTTATGATTTCGCCTACATAGATTAGGAAAAGTAAACAAACGAAACGCCTGCTCATCTGAGAGAGGCGTTTCGCTTATTTTATCCTTCGCAGCCATGGGTGTGGCCTTGATGGCGAGCGATAATTATTCCTGATCGCTAATGGCTGCTGGGTAGCGCGTTGCTACCGCTGCTGCGGTGCTGTTCTGCGGGCTTTCAACTCCTTGAGGGAGACGGGCATTTGCGTTCCGCCGGCAAATTCGTATTTGACCAAAGTGTTAAAGTGTTCTGTCCAGGGCGAGAGCGGGCGGTTCATCCAGGCTTCTTTGGCATAATCGACCATTTCATTGACAAAATCCATACTGGCGGATATATGGACTTCTTCCACGTCAGGCATATAATAGCGGACTTTAGCCGCAACCCGTTGCTTCAGTTCCGTGGAAATCAAGTTGTGGTCATTAATCGTGAAATAGGAATTGTATGGAGTGGAAAGCTTTTGATTATTATAGTAAGGACTGCCGTTGAGGTTATTGTATATGCCATCGTTGGCTCCGCTGTTGTCCTGCATTTTCATGTCTGCCCCACCGCGGCCGTAAGTGCCGACGGCAGTATTGTCAACAATGATGGCAACATAACTGTTTTTGTCGGTGACCATTACAACGCCTGTAAATACCCCATTGATACTTGACACTTCACGCGAGAGCATATTGCTGTATTCAAAATAGGCATTATTATGCTGATCGGGGTTGCCAGTCAGGGAGCCATACATGCGGCTGCCGATCATTTTAGGGTCGTTGGCCTGGCGGCTTCCATAATCATAATCGCTGTTTTGCAATACCTGTTTATAATTGCAGCCTGTTGCAAGCAGGATCGACAGCGCCATCGTGCTGATCAACGCCAGCCTGATTTGGGAAACGAAAATCCGCTGCGGACGGTGTTTTGAAGAGGACCATTTTCTGCGCATAATATTACCCCTTTGCATCGTTTACTTGTAGCTTCCGCAGCAATTAATTAAATATGCGAAGAGCCGCCCATACATAATTGACCATGGAAAAGGTGCAAAATAAGTGGAAGCAAGTTGAAAGGGCGTTCAGCGTTCTCACGGATTGCCTAAAAACACGAAAAAGCCTTGATACACTTGGTGTGACAGCTTTGAGAACAATTTGTGAACTCTCCGACGAACATTGACAAAAGGGGTCTTCAACTTTATATTAAGTAAAGTGAATCAGTTTGCAGGAATGTTAAAACTTCCATGAAAACACACAGTTTGTCTCATGTCGGAAGTACGTATCCGGCAGGTGCCCAGAATACTAATAATACTTACCATGCCTTGTCCGGCTGGACGGCAATGAGCCAAGCTCCGCATAGCGGGGCTAGCGGTTTCTATAAAGGTTTTTCTGAAATCGTGTTCTTGCAGGGGCGGTTTGGATCTGCGATTAGGATGAGGATTCGATCGCAAGGCAACTGGGGGCAACTGTAGAAAACGTCAAAAGTGGGGTAGATCAATGATGAAACGGTGGCCTGTTGTCAAACGGCTTTTGCCGCTGCTGGCCGGAATGGTCTTGCTATTGTCGGCATGCGGAAGAGAGGACATGTCCACGCTAAATCCGCAAGGACCGGTAGCACAGCAACAGCTCGGATTAATGAAATTGTCAATCTCGATCATGGTGCTGGTGGTAGTCGTTGTTTTTGCGATTGCTATTTATGTTCTTATTCGTTTTCGCCGTCGCCCAGGGGACAAGTCGATCCCGGTACAGGTAGAGGGCAATCACAAGCTTGAAGTAATTTGGACGGTAATTCCATTGGTGTTGCTTGTTATTCTTGGCGTGCCTACGATCCAGACGGTTTTTGGACTAGCTAAGGACTATAGTCAGGACGAAAATGCGCTGCAGATTAAAGTAACCTCTCACCAATACTGGTGGCAGTTCGAGTACCCTGATCACGGGCTAATAACTGCACAAGAACTGGTTATTCCTACGGATACGATTATTTCTATTGAAGCGAAATCTTCAGATGTCATCCACTCCTTCTGGGTGCCGGCATTGGCGGGCAAGATCGATACGAATCCGGGCGGCAACGTGAACCGGATGTATTTTGAAGCGTCCAAGCCTGGCGTTTACTTAGGAAAATGTGCGGAATTGTGTGGACCTTCCCATGCCCTGATGGATTTCAAAGTTAAAGCGGTTGACAAAGCTTCCTTTGATCGTTGGGTAGCGGCTATGAAGGCGCCTGCGGTACTGCCTGAAGATCCGGCTGTTGCGCAGAAGTTCGCTGATGAATGTCTTTCCTGCCACGCTGTAGGCGATAGAGGCGGACCAGCATTCCCGAACTTGACAGGTATGGGTGACCGTGAAGCGGTAGCGGGTTTCCTGCTTAATACGGATGACCCGAAATATTCCAACGAAGGCACAACGTACGACAACCTAAGACGCTGGATTAAAGATCCTCAGGAAGTGAAGCCTGGCAACTCTATGCCGACGGCAGATCTGACGGATGAGGAAATCGACGCGATTGCCCGATATCTGGCCGACTATAAACTGGATTATTAATTCAACGGTGATAGAAGGAGGTACCAACCTTGGCTCATGGACACACGGTTAAACGTTATACCGGCCTAATGGATTGGCTGACTACGGTTGACCACAAGAAAATCGGGATCCTTTATTTGATCGCCGGAGGTTTCTTCTTCCTTATTGGCGGTCTGGAAGCGATTCTGATCCGGATTCAGCTGTGGAAACCGCTGAACGACTTTGTAGATCCGAACACGTTTAACGAACTGATTACAATGCACGGAACGACGATGATCTTCCTCGCGGCCATGCCGCTGCTCTTTGCATTGATGAATGCGATTGTACCATTACAGATCGGTGCGCGTGACGTTGCGTTTCCATTCGTCAATGCGCTCGGTTTCTGGACGTTCTTCTTCGGCGGCTTGCTGCTGAACATCAGCTGGATCGTTGGTGCTGTTCCGGATGCAGGCTGGACATCTTATGTACCGCTTGCAACATCCAGCGAAGGTGCCGGTGTCGACTATTATGTTCTCGGCTTGCAAATTGCAGGGATCGGGACATTGGTCGGCGGACTTAACTTCCTGGTTACGATTATCAACATGCGTGCGCCAGGCATGAGCTTTATGAGAATGCCAATGTTCACCTGGTCGGCATTTATCGCATCTTCCCTTATCCTGCTTGCCTTCCCGGCGCTTACAGTAGGTTTGGCGGCATTGATGTTCGACAGGCTGTTCTCGGCCAACTTCTTTAATATTGCAGGCGGAGGTAATGCGGTATTATGGGAGCATATCTTCTGGATCTTTGGACATCCTGAAGTATACATTCTTATCTTGCCTGCCTTCGGTATTATCTCTGAGGTCATCAGTACGTTCTCGCGCAAACGACTATTCGGCTACAGCTCAATGGTATTTGCTACGATTCTGATCGGCTTCCTTGGTTTCATGGTTTGGGCGCATCACATGTTCACAGCTGGTCTTGGACCGATTGCGAACTCTCTGTTCTCAATCGCGACGATGCTGATTGCGGTTCCAACCGGTATTAAAATTTTCAACTGGCTCTTCACTTTATGGGGCGGTTCAATCAAGTTTACATCAGCGCATCTTTTTGCAATCGGTTTTGTACCGACGTTCGTTATGGGGGGCGTCACAGGGGTTATGCTTGCGGTAGCGCCTGCCGATTTCCAATACCATGATACTTATTTCGTTGTTGCTCACTTCCACTACGTTATCGTCGGCGGTCTTGTGCTTGGCTTGTTCGCAGGTCTACACTACTGGTGGCCGAAAATGTTCGGACGGATTCTGAGCGAGAAATTAGGTAAAATAACGTTCTGGACATTCTTTATTGGTTTCCATATGACATTCTTCGTGCAGCATTTCCTTGCTTTGCTCGGTATGCAGCGCCGGATCTATACGTATCAAAACTACGGTTTTGATTTCAGTCTGATGAATATGATCAGTACAGTTGGTGCCTTCCTGATGGGGATCGGTACGATTATCTTCCTGATCAATGTTGTGATTACGACAAGGAAACCGGCGGATGCGCCTAACGATCCTTGGGAAGACGGTCGGACGCTGGAATGGACAATTCCTTCGCCGCCACCAGAATACAACTTTGTACAGACACCGCTTGTTCGCGGTTATGATCCATACTGGAAAGAAAAGATGGATGGAAACAAAACAATGACACCAGCGGAGCCTATTGGACCGATCCACATGCCTTCGCCGTCAATTTTGCCATTCACTTTGTCACTGGGACTGTTTGTTGTCGGTTTTGGATTGATGTACCACGTATACGTTGTTGTCGGTATTGGCTTCGCGATTACGTTTGGAAGCATGATTCTCCGGTCGCTCTTTGATGATCCAGGTTACCACATTGAAGTGGATGAATTGCAGCAGGACAAGGGGGTTAAAGGATGAGTGCACATACGCATGATGGCAAGCTGCCTCATGAGCCAGAAAAGGCTACCCTTGAAGGTCGTAATAAAGTACTTGGTTTCTGGCTGTTCCTCGGAGCGGAGACGGTATTGTTCGGAACGTTGTTCGCATCCTATCTGGCGCTTCGCGATCAGGTGATGGATGGCAAGACCGCACAAGAGCTGTTTTCACTGCCGCTCGTGGCAATTGCGACTTTCATTTTGCTGACATCAAGTATGACGAGCGTAATGGCAATTCAGGCGTTGCATCAGCATAAAGTAAAAGCGATGATCAACTGGCTGATTGTCACCGTATTGCTTGGTTTTGGATTCCTAGGACTTGAAATTTATGAGTTTTATCATTATGTCAAAGAAGGACACGGCTTTACAACGAGTGCCTTTAGTTCCTCCTTCTACACGCTAGTTGGGTTTCACGGTGCTCACGTTGTCTTTGGTGTCTTGTGGATCTCACTGCTGATTTACCAGGTGTTCAAAAAAGGACTGACGGTTGTAACGGCGCCGAAGATTTATGTTGCCGGACTTTACTGGCACTTTATCGACGTCGTATGGGTATTCATCTTCACTGTCGTATATTTAATGGGAAAGGTGGGCTAATCGATGGCAGGCAACCATGCTTCTGTGGAAGAAAAGGGCAGGCGGCATAAAGTCGAAGGTCCGGGCACTCACTTCGTAGCTTATATCTTTTCACTGTTACTGACGCTGATTGCCTTTACGATGGTCGGCGCAGGCGAAGTTAATACGTCGTTTACGTATATCTTGCTTGTAGTTATGGCTATGCTGCAAGTGTATATCCAGATGGCTTTCTGGATGCATATGAAAGACCGCGGCCACGTCTTTCCGATTGTGTTCGTCTTAACAGGGGTATTCATTGTATTCACTTGTGTAATTATGGCAGAGTACTGGGTTTGGTGGTAAACCAGCCCGCAAACTTTTACTGGAGGAGGCGGGTCGTGCTAATGACCCGTCTCTTTTTTTTTAAATATAAGAATTTATAAGAGTTCCTCTATAAATAGCTTATATTTTTATGCGAAACGAAGCTTTGTCTGTCAAAGGACAGCAAAGCCGTTTACGCTTGTGAAGCTTGATTCAGGAGGTGACCCAGGTGCTCGGATTAGAATACTTTAGTTTCGAGGACTTATGGAGCCCGATGCTGTTCTTCTTCATGGCAGCGGTCGGGATCGGCTACTTTTACTTGATCGGTCCATGGCGGGAACGGCATTACCCTCATGAGCCGCGGGTACGATTTCGTCAGAAATTATATTTCATTGGTGCATTATTGTTCCTTTTTCTGGCACAAGGCGGACCATTGTTGCTCCTAGGACATTTAACTTTTACTTTTCATATGGTCAACATGGCGCTGTCCTATTTGATTGTACCTTCGATGATTCTGCTCGGGATACCGGCTTTTCTGTGGAAACATTGGTTTTCAAAGCCGTTTTGGAAGCCGTTCCGTGGTTTGATGCATCCGATGCTTACCTTGATTCTCTTTAACATCTTGTTCTCGCTGTATCACATTCCGCTCGTTCATGATTACTTGATGATCAATTACTCCCTGCAGCGCGTTTATTATGTTGTGATGCTCATCGCTGCGCTAATGATGTGGTGGCAAATTGTGGCGCCGGTTAAAGAGTGGGGCCGTTTGACCGATGTGAAGAAGATGGGTTATATTTTCGCTAACGGAATGCTGCTTACTCCAGCTTGCGCGCTCATTATTTTCGCTTCCGAGCCGCTTTATGCCTCCTACAGTGATCCCGAATTGTGGGCACTTGCGATGGGATACTGCGTTTCCGGTGATCCGGCTGCACTGCTTGCTCAATTTGAAGGGCCGGCCTTTTTCAATTTTATGCCAATTGTTGAAGATCAACAGTTGGGCGGCATTGTGATGAAACTGGTACAAGAGATAATGTATGGCATTATTCTCGCCTATGTTTTCAAACAATGGTTCAAACGTGAGCATACAGGTGACGATGATATGCAAGGTGCAGAGCCTGCGGGTGCAAATTAGTTGTTATGAGAAGTATAGATTGTGCAAGAAGCAGGCGCTGCCTGCTGTAGCGATTAAAGCGGTATTCGACAGGAAGCTGGAATGTCGGGTATCGCTTTTATTTGAATATTATGAGGGGGCAGGCACAATGATCTCATATGAAGGGATTCATCATGTTTCGGTCGTTGTTACGGATCTGGAGCGTGCCAAGCATTTCTATGACGAGGTGCTCGGTTTTGTCGAAAGTCCGGATCGGCCGGCTTTTGACTTTCCAGGGGCTTGGTACGAAATTGGAACGATGCAAATTCATTTGCTTGTGCACGAGCCGGCTTTGACTGTGCGCGGCACCCGGATGATCGATACACGGGACGGTCACTTTGCTGTGCGGGTAAAGGACATGCAACCCGTATTGTCACGATTAGATCAATATGGTATCGCTTACCGCAACAAACCGGATAGTATTACCGGCTGGCATCAATTGTTTATTACCGATCCGGATGGCAATATTATTGAGTTTAATGCTAGGCCACGATAGATAAAGCTTTAATACAATCCTTGCTAATAGCCATAGCATAATTTCAAGCCTGCTGGGACAAATACATTTTATTTGTTGACAGCAGGCTTTACTGTGTATATACTGTACATAAAGATATACACAGTATACAGAGTGAGTGGGGGATAAGCAATGAGTCTATGGAAGGGTGCTTGGCATATTTTCCGGTTCGAGATGCGCAATAGTGTGTTCGGGTTGATCGGCTCGTTCATTTTGATCACTTACCTGGTGTTTATAACAGGCTCGCTTCTGAACGGGACGCTGAATGGCAATGATCAGGGCAATTTCTTCGGCGTTATCGATTTTTTGTACTTTTGTATTATTCCGATAATGGGTTTTCTAATTACCCGCGGTTATCTACGCACCGGCGGCACTGATCTTGTGGCGGCCAAAATTATGGCATGGCGGTTGCTGCCGATAACGTGGAATCATATTATTGCGGCAAGATTGCTGCAATTAATAGTAATCTCGTTTTTCGGGCAAATTTACTTTTTCGGACTTCAGTACATATTGTTGGATGCGGCCCAAAGTATAACGCTTCTGCAATATATTTGTTTCGCGCTTTTCTGGTATGGGTACGCCTTGGTAATAGGAGTTACTTATATCTACTGGGAGCTTGGATTCAATGGAAGACAATATATGATCGCATCCATCGCTTACATTGCCGTGTATGCAGCAACAGCTTTTACACTGTACCTTCTAAATATTGCAACGGTTCAAAATCTGATCAATGCAGCTCGCCAGGGACAGTGGCTGCCGACAGTAGCGGCGCTTGTTGCCGCCGTCATTATCATGCCGCTTGGTGGGAGGATAATTAAAGCGCGTTTAAAGAAACGGAGCTTTTTTCATACATGAGGAAGGTGGTTACGTGTGGATTCCTATTCAGCTTAATGAACAAAGCGCGGAGCCGTTGTATCATCAAGTGGAAGTTCAACTAAGGGCGCTAATCGTCAGCGGGCAGCTTACCGAAGGAACGCTGCTTCCCTCAATACGAGAGTTTGCACAGCAGCTCAAGTGCAGTGTCATCACCGTTCGCAGAGTCTATCAGGATTTGGAATCGGAAGGCTTGCTGCGGACACGCCAAGGGACGGGGACGTTCGTAGCCAGTGTCGGTGCTGACGAACGGGACCGCCATCGTCTGGAATCAGTCATCAGTGCTTTTGAAATAGCGGTGGAAGCCGCAATGCGGGTGCAGTGTGATGAAGGAGAGATCGAGTCAATTTTCCGCCGCGTACTAAAGGAGAAGCTTGAGCGAGGCAGTAGAAGCAGCGTACGAAACCCGGAGCACAAATGAGCTCCTCAATGACGATAAGACGATATTCGCAAGGAGGGGTGGAAATGAGCAGTGAGGATAGGGTTGTTCGCTTTCATGGAGTTGAACAGCGCCAGGAGCATTTTCATCTTGGACCGCTGCAATTGGATATAGTCAAGGGATATGTTACTGCGATTGTGGGGCCGAACGGCTCTGGCAAAAGCACATTGTTCAAACATATGCTTGGCATGATCAGACCGGATGCGGGTAAGATTGAAGTATTCGGCGAGCAGCTCGATGAGCAGAACAATGTCGCTATCAAACAGCGAATCGGTTACTTGCCAGAGTCGCCCTTCGCACATGAATCAAGCATTCGGGGCAGTGAAAAGACAGCGTTCCTGCAAGTCTGGTACCCAAAATGGAATGTCAATTATTATAGCGAACTGCTGCGGATGTTCGAAATTGATCCGAATATTAAGCTGGGCAAGATGTCCAAGGGGATGCGACGAAAATTTGATCTTGTCATCGCGCTGAGCCACCAGCCGGAATTGCTTATCCTTGATGAGCCATCCTCGGGTCTTGACCCGATCGCCTGGAAGAAGATGATCGACTTGCTGCACCGCTATATGGAGAGCGGGGAACGGACGATTCTGATGGCCACTCATATTCCTGATGAGGTCAAACGGCTTGCCGATTACATTGTGTTCGTCGCCTATGGACGAGTGTTGGGCTACTATGAGAAGGACGAGTTGTTCAGCAAATGGCAGTGTTTATATATTCAACTGCCGGATCAAGAACGGACTATGACCCGTCTGGCGGCAATGCCGGGCGTAGAAAACCGGGAAGTATCGGGATCACTGATCCGGGTAGTGACCAGCGAATTTCAGAAGGCGGAGCAATGGCTTGCAGCCGAAGGAATCGCCATTGCGAGCTGCAATGCAATGGAACTTGACGATATTTTGGAAACGATGATTAATAAAGATCGGCTGCGGATGCGGTAAAAAGGAGAGGAGTCTGACAATGAATCCATTGATTGTAGATCAAGTAACGAAGCAATATGGTGAAAAAACGGCGGTTAACGGCATTAATTTCGAGGTTGGAGCAGGTGAAATCTACGGGCTGCTCGGCGCCAATGGCGCTGGCAAAACGACAACGATGCGGATGGTGCTGGGACTTATTTTTCCGGATGGCGGCAAAATTTTGTACAACGGTAAGCCCTACAGCCATGAACAGTTGCGTATGCTTGGCTACTTGCCAGAGGAGCGCGGGATGTACCCGAAGGTGAAAATAAGCGAACAGGTTATTTACTTGGCGCAGCTGCGCGGCATGTCCCGCAAGGATGCGGATCGCAATTTGAAGAAGTGGCTGGAGAAGTTCAACATCTCAGAATATTACAATATGAAGATCGAAGAACTATCCAAGGGGAATCAGCAAAAAATCCAGTTTATCGCGGCGGTGATTCATAATCCCGGCATCGTCATCCTGGATGAAGCATTCAGCGGACTTGATCCGGTTAATGTGGAGCTGCTGAAATCAACGGTGAAAGAGCTGCGGGATAATGGCACAAGCATCCTTTTCTCCACCCACCGTATGGAACATGTAGAGGAACTGTGCCGCAATATAACGATTCTTCACCGTTCTAATCCGGTGCTGCAAGGGAACTTGAAAGAATTGAAAAAGCAATTTCCGCGTGAGCGCGTCATTGTAGCGGCCGAGCGTCCGCTGCAGGGGCTGGACAGTATTAACGGCGTTCTCCAGGTGAACAAGCATGAATATGGGTACGAGTTATTGATAGACCGCCCTGAAACTGCCCAGGTTATTCTGAGCCATGCGATGGGCCAATCAGAGATCAGCCGGTTTGAATTGCTGGAGCCAACATTAAATGAAATCTTTATTAGATCGGTAGGTGGGTCTCATGAATAATTTTTGGACAGTCGTCGGTTTTACACTGCGGAACAAAATCCGGACAAAATCATTCATCGTTACAACGGTTATTTTTGCAGTCATTTTGAGTATCGCCGTGAACATACCTTATATTATTTCTCTCTTTGATAGTGGAGGGAAAATAAAAAACATCGGGTTCATCGAGACGCAGGCAACCGAAGTTTCCGTACCGCTGCAACAGTATTTTGAACAGTTAGGCGAAGAGGGCGGTTTAAAGCTGGTTGGCTTCCCTGATAACGGTTCGATTGGTGCCAATGAGCAAGCGTTGAAGCAAGCGATTGCGGATGATCAGATCAGTGGATATATTTTATTCGCACAGAATGAAGCTGGCGGGTTCCCGACAGTCACTTACAAGTCAGAAAGCTTTATGGACGGCAGTACGCCTGGCACAATTACCACCGCACTGCAGGCGATCAAAACAGAATTTGTTGTACAGGAAGCAGGATTGTCTCCTGAACAGAAAGCCGAGCTGCTTGCCCCGGTTAAGGTAGAAACGGCGCAAATATCGGTCACAACAGAGGGAGACGGCAAGACACCGCAGCAGCGGGGCCTGTCCATGGGCTTTGTCTATGCGATGATGATCGTCCTGTTTATGGGAATATTCATTACAAGCCAATTGATTGCCAATGAAATTACGGCAGAGAAAAGCTCGCGCGTGATGGAGATTCTTGTGACAAGTGTGTCGCCGCTAACGCAAATGTTCGGTAAAATTACGGGGATGTTCCTGGTAGGCATTATGCAGATTGGCGCGTATGTCATCGTCTTTCTGATAAATACGCTGCTGCCGCACAATGCCGAAATACTGGAAAGCCTGAACATTAATTTCGGCGATATTGATCCTATGCTTTATTTTTACGCGGTCATCTTCTATCTGATGGGCTACTTCCTGTTCTCGACATTGTTTGCAGCGGTTGGCTCGATCGTAAGCCGGACAGAAGATTTGGCGCAAGCTTTGATGCCGATTACGATGCTGGCAATGGCCGGATTTTATATTGGAATTTTTGGGATGACAGCACCGGGCGCGATGATTGTCAAAGTAGCGTCGTTCATTCCATTCTTTGCACCGTTCGCAATGTTTTTACGAGTCGGGTTAACATCACCGGCACTGTGGGAAGTGCTCCTTTCGCTTGCTTTGCTCGGTGTAACGATTTTGATCCTTGGCTGGCTGTCCGCCAAAATTTACCGCACAGGCGTGCTGATGTACGGCAAACGCCCAAGCTTCAAGGAACTGCGCAAAGCGATGAAAGCATTCAAAGTGTAGTGAAGATTGGGATATACTTGTAGACTTTATTTAATAATGACGTAAGTTGTATATTGTTTTTCGGTAGGTTAACCCTGCCGGTGAATGAAGCATTCTTCTTGCTTGATTTGTGTCGAAGGCCTGAAGGGCCCATTGGATCGGAAACACGATTCCAACGGGCCCTTGATCTGGCAACCCGAGGAGGACTCTGACCTCTCACAGAAGGCGGTGAATCTCTCGGTCTGGTAAATCTATCTTGTCAAGCACTGATTTTGGGACTGACTCCCTAAAATTGTTGTATTTTCTACAACAATTCAGCTCATAATCTGTGATTTCGCTAAAATTGTTGTATTTTATACAACATTTTTAACAAAATAGCAAAAATTAGACGGAATTGTTGTAAGAAATACAACAATTTCGTCTCTACCTCAAAATCAGTGGTGGCCTCCTGCGAGAAGGGCAGCGCGGAGGATTGCAGGGATGCTGAAAAAACGAAGTGGCCGCTTTTTAAAGCCGGATTTCAACCTTTTGAAAAAAGAGATAAGAAATCCGACTTAAATGGCGATGGAGGCACCCTGCAAGCCCGCAGCAGCAGCACACCCGCGTCTCGTCGAGAGCTGATTTTGATTTTGAGACAAATATTTTCATAGTAGAAGATCTTGGCGGGTTTGCGTGTAGCTGCGCAGTGTCCGCCTTTTTCATGCATTCATTTTTCTTCTGAAGTTTCGGTTTGCTCGCTACATACAGACTTATAAAGACGTCTTGACAAGCTGCATAGGGAATGATTAAATAAAATATAGAGCAAATATAGCAATGATTGGCATTGCTCATAAGAGATGCGTTGATTGAAATAAGACACTCTGTGGTCTAATCTTTCATGTGAGGATGATCATATGCTTGACAATATCAAGTTAGACAAGGATAGTCCGATCCCTTTATATTATCAGTTGAAAGAATTAATAAAGAGTGAAATCAAACAAGGGCACCTGAATTACGGCGATATGATTCCGTCTGAGCGGGAGCTTGTCGATGTATGTCAAATCAGTAGACCTACCGTGCGACAGGCGATTAATGAATTGGTTACGGAAGGCATGCTGCTGAAGGAAAAAGGTAGAGGCACCTTTGTGGCCAAACCGAAAATCGATCAGTGGTTTTTGCAAAATTTATTAAGTTTTTCCAAGGAGATGGCGCTTAAAGGGTTAAAGCCATCAACGAAGGTGCTAAAGTTTGAAGCGATTAAAACGGACGAGGAACTTCATAAAATATTTGGGGATGACTGCAAGGAAGTCTTTTGTTTGGAGCGGATAAGATTTGCTGACGATCAGCCTGTAGTGGTCGTAACGAGTTATATTCCTTGTCATCTTGCACCGAATTTTCTATATGAGAATTTGGAGGAATCTTCGTTATATGAATTGATTGAGAGCAAATATGGTCACCAAATTAGCCATGCTACCCGGGTGCTGGAGGCCATCAATGTGTTCGAGGAAGATGTCAAGCTGCTCAAGGTAGAGCCCCAGGCATCCGTTCACCTTATCAAAACAACCGGATATCTCATGAACAATCAGCCATTTGAATATTCAATTGCCCGTTATCGTGGTGACAACAATAGTTTTACGGTTACGTTAAAGTATCAAAAGTAAGGATAGCCTGCCTGATCTGACATTTGCCGCATCTAACAACGCCATGACCTTTCCGATTAAAGCGGAGAGGTTATTGGCGTTATTTGATTTCGATAACATTGATGTTGGTAACATAAATGTTATCAAAGAACAAAAATGTATGTACTTAACAAATTCTTGCGGTTATGGTATGTTGTTTTTGGCTGTTATCCCAAAGCTATCGCCCATTCAACTGCCCCCTGATCCGGTGCATGGATAGGCCATTCTACTAAAACAGGTGAGGAGACTATTAATGAGAAAATCCGGTTATCAGAAGAGAATCGCAATTATTTTCATGCTGCTCGTGTTTACTTTGGGCAGTGTCCCATCAGCCCTGGCCAATCCGCCTTCCGGCACGCTAACCATTTATGACTCCACAGTGGATTTCGATCATTTTGCCTTTGAGCTTTTCAGTGACAACGGCATGAAGAGTTGGGACGAGGATACGGTAACCACCACAACTTTCAACACGAAAGTAATTGAAAACGATTTTTTGAAGGTGACACTCTTGCCGGATTATGGCGGGCGAATTCTTTCGATCATTTACAAACCGACAGGCAATGATTTGCTGTATCAAAACCCGGTTGGTACGCCGTATGGGATTGGAGAAGGAAATTTTTATTATAACTGGCTTATGGTATACGGCGGAATCTTCCCGACGTTTTCAGAGCCTGAGCATGGAAAGTACTGGCTAACTCCTTGGGATGCAACGGTGACAGTCAATAATTCGGATCAGATTTCGGTCGAGATGACCATTACAGATGATGTGGATTTTGCCGGGAAACCATGGAACTTTACCAAAGGCGCGACAGGCATAACGGCTGTGGCGACAGTAACGGTATACAAAGACAAATCTTATGTAGAATTGAATATGAAATTAATCAATAACAAGAATGAAGTTGTTGGTTATGAATATTGGACTTGTACGACATTTGCACCTGGTGGAGACCCGCAGGATATGAAGATGGTCGTGCCAATAGACAAAGTCGTGCTGAAAGACGACTGGTGGAGCTGGATGGGGACAGCTGAAACCGCTATCGATGCGCCAAACCATATTTTTGAATATAAAAACCTGGCTTTGTTCTCTAACTGGCAGGATATGGGGATCGCTTATGCCTATCCAGAAGTGGAGAAGAAGTGGTGGGGAGTTATTAATCCGGACAACGAGGAAGGCGTTATGCGAATCGCCAATAACCAGGACGATACACCAGGCTTGAAGTTCTGGACATGGGGTTATGATAACAGCTACGATACTGATCCGTTGACATTTGGCAATTCCGCAAGACCATATGTAGAACTCTGGGCCGGTCATTCGTCACAATTTTTCCAAAATTCTGTGCTTCAGCCTTACGAAACAAAAGAGTGGACCGAATATTATACGCCAACTGTCGGACTCTCCGATGTAACGGCGGCCAATGAGCATGGCGCGGCTCTCCTCGATATTACGGAAACCAGCACCTCTGCACAATTTAAAGCGACTGTAAATACAACAGCCCCTGGAAAAACCTTTACAACGGAGCTGCGTTTGGCTGGAAGCCCGAACTATGTGCTCGATACCCAAACGTTTGTTAGCGGCACGGGAGAAAAGGAAATCGTCGTAAACAGACTGCTCAGCACCATTAGTGCAGGCAACTATACACTGGAGCTCGTTCTGAAGGACAGCCTGGGAACCGAGTTGTTAAAAGCAGAAGTGCCGTTTACGAAATAACTAATCTTACTTCTTTAAGGCACTATCCAACCGGATCAGAAGCTGCCGTATCCACGCTTTGTTTCCCTAGAAGGGCCAGAGACAGCCAGTAAACAACCCGCTTAAGTGAAGCTGTTTTGAAGAATGATCGTTTCTTCATAACAGTTTCACTATTTTTTAGGAGTGGAGCTGTTTAGGCTTGATAAATTAAGTGAAGAGTATGTCTTGACATAATTAATGGAACAGATTAACATGGAATATAAGGGATAGGCATAAACTAACTGGTAAGGATGTCGTTATGTTCTTAGTAAGTTGCTTGCACAGCATTTACTGACGGGACAGCCAACGATGCGCAGTGAAGATATGGAATATAACCCTTGGGATTATGAAAGCGCTATACAAACTGCAGGTCTCACTCAACTCAATACGTCTCAGACGTATGAACACAACTGTCAATCTACCACGAATACTGCTTGATCCTTCAGATAATGCGATCCATTCACCATTGCTACGATCATCATACTATTGCTGCCTCTGCCTGAATGTTTGACCACTTTTCTGGTTATAGGGAGGGATTTACTTTGACAATCACCTTGAGGGAAGAAGTAAAGGGACGATTAAGGAATAACGATTTTAATTGTGAGAAGGAAATTACACTTTCTATTATCAGCGGCAAATGGAAGGCGGTCATTCTGTGGCATTTAGGATTTGAAGGACCGCATCGTTTTGGTGAATTGCAAAGACTGTTCACGAACCTCAGCAATCGAATCTTGACCAAACAGTTAAGGGAACTGGAGCATGACGGCATCATTTGCAGAAAAATATATTCCGAAGTGCCGCCAAGAGTAGAGTATCGCATGACTGCATTAGGAATTACCATTCTCCCCATTGTCGATGCGTTGTTTCAATGGGGCAAGCAAAATATGCCCTACTACATTGATCGAATGAATGAAGAGCATTAACTTTTGATACACACAGCAGATTCCAATTTTGTACAACGGCAAGGGGATATCATTTACTTTGTGAAAAGGGGATGTATTGGATGTTGACAAGAAAATGGATTTCATATGCAATGCCTGTTGCTTTAAGTGTGTTGTTATTGGCGGGTTGTTCACAACCAGGCGGATCAAGCAAAGGAACCTCCGATACGTACCAAATTGACGTAATTGTGAAAGCGACGGATTCCGATTTCTGGCAGACGGTGCTGATGGGAGCGGAGAAAGCAGCAGCGGATTCCAACGGCAAGATTGCTGTGAAAACCTATGGACCTCCCTCAGAGAAAGATATCGATCAGCAAATTTCCATACTGGAAAATGTGATTTCCAAAAAACCGGATGGGATTGTCATTGCTTCAACAAGTTCAGATGCAAGTGTGCCTGGAATCGAAAATGCAATGAAACAGAATATTCCGGTAGTATTAGTTGATAATCGCATTAATACAGATCAGTTTACCAGCTTTCTGGCAACGGATAATGTGAAAGGCGGGGCGCTTGCAGCCGATATGTTTGTAAAAGCTCTGGAGGAACAAGGCAAGGAATTGGCAGGAAACATCGGTATCATCAGCTCGATGGCTGGCGTACAGGTGCTTATTGATCGCAACACCGGATTTTTAGAAAGACTTAAAGAGATCGCTCCGAACGTTGTGCCATTGGAAACACGCTATGTCGATGCCGATATTACAAAAGCGCTTGGCGCAGCAGAAGACATTTTAACCAAAAATCCTGATGTGCTCGGATTTTTTGCGGATAACAATTCCACAGGCGTTGGTGTTGCCAGAGCGATTACAGAACGCAATCTGGAAGGGAAAGTGCCGGTAGTCGCTTATGATGCCGATAATGAGGAAATAAATGCTTTGAAGTCAGGAGCGATATATGCACTTATTGTTCAAGACCCGTTCGGTATGGGCTATAAGGGCGTGGAAAACGTCGTGCAGGCTATTGAAGGGAAGGATGTACAGAAAGAAGTGGATACCGGCGCTACGGCGGTAACGATGGAGAACTTTGAAACAGATGAGATTCAGGAGCTCCTGTACCCTGACAAGCGTGACTAAGGGAAGGCAGACTGATCGATTGCATGGCCAAGCGCAGCAGCTTGGACTGCGTACTATACAAACTTTTGTACCGGATGGAGGGGGCAGACTGTTGGAAAAACCGTGGCTGGAGATGAAGGGAATTGTCAAATCATTTAGAGGAACAACCGCTTTAAAAGGCATTGATTTTGACATCGTTCCAGGAGAAATTCATGCTTTGTTAGGTGAGAACGGCGCCGGGAAAAGTACGTTGATCAAAGTTATAACGGGCGCACACCGACCAGATTCAGGGGAAATTCGCATCGATGGGGAATCGTTCCCTCATATTCCGGTCAAGGAGCTGGCGTCGCTCGGAATTGCAGTTGTGTATCAAGACTTGCAATTGGCCCCAGGCATTTCGATAGCGGAAAATATATTGCTGGGCAGTATGCCGAGTAAATGGGGATTTTTGGTCAATCGCAAGAAGGCGCAAAGACTGGCCGAAGAAGCGATCGCCAAGGTAGGGGTAAAGATGAATGCCGGGCAACTGGTCGGAGAATTGAAGGCCGCCGATCAAGAGATCGTGGCCATTGCCAAGGCGCTCTCCAAAAACGCCAAATTGCTTATTTTGGATGAACCGACAGCTTTGCTGGCTGAAGATGATGTAGAGCGGCTATTTGACATTTTGCGCAAGCTGGTTAAGCAAGGCGTCTCTATTCTGTATATTTCACACCGTTTGGAAGAAATTTTCTCGATCTGCAATCGAATTACTGTACTCCGCGATGGTGAGAAGGTTTGGACAAGACCGATTCAGGATGTGACAAAAGATCAATTGATCGAAGCGATTGCCGGAAAATTGCATGCAGAGGGGGATCTGTATTACAAAACGAAAATTGGCCAGCCGTTGCTGCAGGTAAAGGCGTTAGGAAACCCGCCGTATTATGATAACGTATCTTTCGAGCTCAAAAGCGGGGAGGTTATCGGCCTGTTCGGTCTTGTCGGAGCCGGGAAAAGCGAGTTGCTTAAAGGAATTTACGGGGCGATGAAGCCGCAAACAGGGAAGGTTTACTTGCGTGACCAACTGTTTCTATCCTCGTCGCCGAGAGCGTCGATCGATCAGGGAATCGGCTTTGTACCTGAAGATCGTAAAACAGAAGGCTACTTGCCCCGCATGCCGATTTACGTCAATGCCAACTTGCCGGCATATCGACGCATCTTTGCCAGAAGCGGCTGGATCTGGCCGAAAGCGGAGAAGCGAAGAGCCCAGGCCCTGGTGGAGGGATTCAGTGTCAAACTCAGTTCGCTGGAACAGGAAATTGACGGGCTGAGCGGGGGCAATCAGCAGAAGGTTGTCGTATCCAAATGGATTGGAGCAAAAATTAAAGTGCTGCTGCTGGATGAGCCGACCGCAGGAATTGATGTTGGCGCCAGACGGGACATCTTCCGGGTTGCGCGTAAACTTGCCGATGAAGGCAAGGCAGTACTGTACTGCTCCTCTTATCTTCCGGAAATTATGGAAGTGGCAGACCGCATATTGGTAATGAGCGAGGGAAGAATTACGGGAGAGTTTGATAGGAATGAACGCTTTAATGATGACGAAATAATGAAAGCGGCATACCAATAGCAGGGATTGTCGAATTGAATTGTGGATAAGAGGAGGATTCATAATGATCGTCAAAGAACCAAGACCACAAATCGGCACGTTGGCTGCCCGGGGTTGGAGCCGACATCTAACAGGCTATGGTCTGCTTCTTATTATGCTTTCCATGTGGTTAATTGTATTTTTACTGGAACCAAGATTTATGTCATTTGAAAATTTGTTCAACCTGGGGCGGCAAACAGCGATTATTGCGATCGTCGCGATCGGGCAAACTTTCGTTATCATCACTCGGGGGATTGATCTTTCCGTAGGATCGACAGTTGGACTGACGAGTGTCGTAACGGCGAAGCTGCTTGTCTCGGGCATGCCTGTCGTACCCACACTTATGATTGCACTGCTTTTGGGCGCAGTAGTAGGAATGATCAACGGCGTCATCGTATTCGATGCACGCATTACACCTTTTATTGCAACACTTGGCACAATGACGATGCTGAGGGGAGCAACGCTCATGTCAAGCGAAGGGCGGCTCATCAGCAACGTCCCGAAATCGATAACTAAACTTGCCGAGTCCTCCTTTTTTGGCATCCCCTATCTATTATTTATTTTACTCCTTATTGCTATCATTGGGACGATTATTGTCAAGTATACAGTCTTTGGACGAAACCTGTTTGCGATCGGAAGCAGTGAAGAGTCTTCCCGATTATCAGGCGTTAACGTAAGAGTGACGACGTATGGCGCTTATATGGTGTCTGGCGTATTATCCGCTCTTGCAGGATTTTTGCTTACTTCCCGACTAGCAAGCGGCATTCCGACAGCAGGAAGTGGCTATGAACTGGATGCAATTGCATCTTCTGTTATTGGCGGGGCCAGCTTATTTGGCGCTCAGGGCAGCATCTTTGGAACGGTGATCGGCTCCTTCATTATGTCGACATTAAGCAATGCAGGCAATTTGCTTGGCGTGCAGCCTTTCTGGCTCCAAATCGCGGTGGGTGCTCTGCTCGTAATTGTCGTGTTCTTTGATCAATTGAAAAAAAGGGTCAAATAGGCAAAGGGTTGATGGTGTGAATGCGAAGGGCGTTAGCAGCCTATTAATTTCGGAATGACAGATGGAGGACATAAAAGATATGAATTATAGATCTGTAAAGTCTATGGATGACAAATTCTCAACATTGGGATTGGGGTGCTGGGCTTTTTCCGGTGAAGTTGTTTGGGATGGCTACGACGAGAAGCAGTCGATAGCGACTATTCATGAGGCGCAGGATATGGGAATTAATGTGTTTGATGTGGCACCGGTTTACGGTTTTGGCCTGGCTGAAGAAATTGTAGGGAAGTCATTGCGTAATCGGCCGCGAGACAAGGCGTTCATCGCATCGAAATGCGGACTTGTCTGGGATAACGAATTTCGTATAGCAAACAACTTATCTGCACAGAGCATTCGCAGCGAGGTGGAGGATAGTCTTAGAAGATTGCAAACAGATTATATTGATTTGTATCAAATGCACTGGCCCGATCCTTCCACTCCGGTTGAAGCTTCTATGGAAGTATTGCTGGAGCTCACGGAGCAAGGCAAAATACGCCATATCGGCGTGTCCAATTTCAGTGTTGCATTAAGCGAAGAGGCCATGAAGTATGGCCCGATAGCTGCGCAACAAAGTCTCTACAATATGGTGGAAAGAAATGCTTCGACTTATCACGAAACCCCGCTATCCTACCGAACAGAAGCGGAGATTCTACCTTTGTGCGCGCGATCCGGGCAGGCGTTTCTTCCCTACAGCCCACTATTTCAAGGATTGCTTTCAGGTGTATTCTCACCCAAAGGGAATTTTAGCGAAAATGATATTAGAAACCATAACAAGAAACTTGCCGGCGATACATTCGAGCAGCTGTATGCATTAGTAGAACAGTTAAAACAGTATTGTAAGGAAGGTATCAATCGACCTTTGAATGAGGTAGCTATAAATTGGCTACTGTACAGACAAGAAGTGACCTCTGTCATTTGCGGAGCTCAGAATGCGGCGCAGTTAAGGAGCAACGCCAAGGCGATGGAGTGGACGCTGTCAAAGGAACACTATGAGGCCTTAAATAAAATTGTGGAGCAGCATAAAGTCGATTCAGAGCAACCAAATTGATTGTTTACAGCTTATTATACAAGAGTATTCGTCATAAATAGCAGTCGGCTCCGACTGCTATTTGGTTTGTACAGCAAGCTCGGTTTGAAATGTTGGATTTGAGAGCGAAATTGTTTGTTTTTGTGTTTTTGCTTAAAGGTATGTTACACTTTTAGTAGAAACGATAGTGGAAAGGAAGGGCGGAAGTATGCTTGCTCATGAAAGACATAATGCCATTTTGCATTTGCTTCACGGGAACCAGTCTGTAAGGGTTACGGAGTTGATCGACAAATTCAACGTTTCATTCGAGACAATTCGCAGGGATCTGGATTATCTGGAGAAGGAGGGTTTTCTGAAAAGAGTGCATGGCGGGGCAACTTTGCCTGCCTCGGACTATCGGAAGGAGCTTCCCTTCTCCGTGAGGGAATTGAAGCGCACCAAGGAAAAGTCGGAGCTTTCCCAGACAGCGGCCAGGCTTGTAACGGAAGGGCAATCCCTGTTTCTTGACATCAGCACGACGAATACGGAATTCGCCAAAGTGCTTATGCAGCAATTTGAGCGGCTTACGATTATTACGAACTCATTTCCGATTTCGGCATTGTTAATGAACAAACCAGGCTTTACGATTATTTTTATCGGCGGTGTTGTGCGAAATTCAGAGCAATGCGTCGTGGGAGACATAGCGGAGGAGTTTGTCTCACGTTTCCATGCCGATCTGTTCTTTATGAGCATTAGCGGCCTGTCGTTAGCAGACGGACTTACCGATTACGGGATGGGCGAAATTCAACTCAAGAAGAAAATGATGTCGTGTGCGAAAGAAATCGTTGTCTTGGCGGATAGCAGCAAGTTTGGCGCCGTATCCTTATCCCGCGTCTGCGGATTTGACGAGATCAACCGTATCGTTACCGACTCCAATATTGATCAGCAGCTTGTTCGTACCTACAGCGAGCATGGAATAGAAGTCATCTATTCTTCCTGATCTCATTGTTTAACAGGCGAACCGCCGGGAATTGTTCCTGGCGGTTATTTGTGTGCAAGCAAGCTGTAAGCGGACTGCTGCTGCAAGCTCACAGTATTCGATGCCAGCGCGGATATCGGTATTGACACTGTCATTTATAGATGATAGGATAAAAAAACAATGTGTGTTTAGTTGTGTTTATATTTTATATTGTGTGTTTGTGAGGGGGTGTAATTTGCATACTTTGTCTGTCCTGCTTGTGCTGGCGTCTGGGATTACGCATGCTGTCTGGAATATTGTCACAAAGCAAAGCGATAACAAACAACTTTTCCTGTGGATCATCTTCCTTCCCTCTACCATCCTGCTGATGCCGTGGTTTCTGGAAGAAGTCACCCGTGAAGGGCTTCCGTTGCAGGCTTACTTGCTTATTCTGCTGTCTATGCTTATTCAAGCGGCATACGCGAACTTTCTTGCCAAATCATTGACATACGGGGATATGTCCCAGGTCTATCCGATGATGCGGGGAATCAGCACGTTTCTTCTTCCCCTGATCAGCATCCTTTTTCTGAATGAAACATTAACCGGATGGGGATGGGTTGGACTTTTGTGTATTGCAACCGGATTCATCGCGACAAGCGGACTGGCGTTTCGAAGGCAGCGCAAAGCGATTCCGACGAAAGTTATTCTGTATACGGTTGGTGTTGGCTTATCAACGATGAGTTATATACTGGTGGACAAAATCAATTTACTCCATCTCTCGCCAATTGCTCTGCTTACGGCGTCCAACATCGGGTTTATGCTCGGGCTCGTGCCGCATATCAAGTTCTCGCAAGTGAACTGGCTGAAACTGATCAAGCAAAATGGCGTAATATTGGCGGTTGGTTCCATACTGTCGCCGGGGTCCTATTTACTGTTCCTGCTTGCGATGAGTTTATCGCCATTGACGTTTGTTGCGCCACTTCGCGAAATCGGAACCGTTTTCGGAACCGTCGCAGGCATTTATTTTTTGAAAGAAAAAAAAGAGACCGTTCGCATCGTATCGGCTGCCATCATTTTTATTGGCATTGTATTAATCGGCATATGGGGAAAATGACTAGAGGTGGGATAACATGAATTGGAAAAAATGGGGTGAACCGCAGGCCTATTTGTTCATACTGCCGGCTTTTATTCCTTATTTAATATTTTGGCTTGCGCCTATGATCTATATTGTGTACTTAAGCTTCACAGATTGGGATTTCATGAATCCTGTAAAAAACTGGGTTGGTTTCGAGAACTATATCAACCTGATTCAGGAGCCTGCTTTCGCCAAGGCATTAAAGATAACGTTTTTGTTTGCAATTGGCAATGTATTGCCTACACTTGTCGGAGGGCTTCTGCTTGCCCTGTTGCTGAATCGCAAAATGCGGGGATCGGCACTGTATCGGGCAATTATTTTCTCGCCCTGGGTTACGCCTACGGTCGCTGTATCGATTGTCTGGGCCTGGATTTACGAACCGAGAGTCGGACTTGCGAATGCGATTCTAAAACTGTTCGGAATGGGCGGCCTGGAATGGACACAGAGTCCTGATACCGCTTTGATGTCTGTTCTGATCGTAACGATATGGAAAGGCATCGGTTGGACGATGGTATTCTATCTTGTCGCTCTGCAGAACATCCCTGAATCACTGCATGAGGCTGCCATGATGGAAGGGGCGAACAGGAGACAGCGTTTCTGGCATGTAACTTTGCCGCTTATTTCTCCGACAACCTTCTTTTTGTTCATGATCACGACGATAGACGCCATACAGGCTTATGACCAGATTAATGTGTTAACGCAAGGTGGTCCGTCAGGATCGACAACGACATTGCTTTACTTGTATTATGATGCCGCCTTCAGACAGTTCAACATTGGGCAGGCTTCTACAGTTTCCATCTCGCTTGTCATGCTGCTCGCGCTTATTTCACTGATATCCATGTACGTATCCCGACGCAGAATTCATTATTTATAAGGAGGTCGAGCTATACATGCCCCATGTCAAATCACTTGTCAGTCGCTTGATCTTATATGCAACGCTGGCTTGTATCTGTGTAATTATGGTTTTCCCGTTCCTCTGGATGTTCAGCAGCTCGCTAAAGACGAATGACGAAATATGGAGCGTACCGCCGGTGTTATGGCCTGCAGAACCTTTGTGGCGCAATTTCATAGATGCCTGGAATGCGGCGCCGTTTGGCCTCTATCTGTTCAATAGCGTATTTGTAGCCAGTGCCGTTGTCATCATCCAGATTATCAACTCTTCAATGATGGCCTATGCCCTGTCACATATGAAATTTGCATTGGCGAAGCCGCTTTTGAGTCTGATCGTTGTAAGCTATATGCTTCCGGTGTCTGCTACCTATTTGTCGGGTTACGTTATCCTGGCCAAACTGGGATTGCTGGATTCCTATACGGGATTAATTGTTTCTAACGCCATTTCCATCTTCGGCATTTTCCTGCTTCGTCAGGCGTATCTTCAAATCCCCAAGGAAGTCACGGAAGCTGCGAAGATTGATGGGGCCAGTCATTGGAAAATATTATTATCAATCATGATGCCGCTTTCTCGTTCGACGCTGATCGTCATGTCACTATTAACCTTCATCGGTCAATACAACAACTATTTGTGGCCGATGCTGATTACTAAAAACCCCAAGCTACATCTGGTTTCTGCGGGCTTGCGCAGCTTCTTCATGGAAGGCGGCGCTTACGGGATGAAATGGCCGCTCATCATGGCTGCCAGCACGTTCACAATTTTGCCGTTGCTCATTCTGTTCATCGTAGGACAAAAATGGATTATTAATGGGGTGAACAATGCTCAAAGCGTCAACAAGGGTTAGATCGTTCAAAGCTTGCTCATCTATAATAAAATCGGAGGCGTTGTACAACATGAACATGAAAAATGGGTTAAAAACGGTTATTATGCTGCTGCTCATCTCCTTGGTGACTGCATGCGGAAGCAACACTGCAAAAGAGGCGCCCTCTCCGTCTGAAGGCACAGGCTCAGAAGAGTCGTCTGCATCGAAAGCCGTTGAGATTGAATTTTGGCACGGGTTGGGCGGCAAGCTCGGGGAAACGATGCAAGTGATTATTGACGACTTTAACAATTCGCAGGATGAGGTTATTGTCAAGCCGGTTATTCAGGGGAATTATGAAGAAACCAAGCAGAAGCTGCAAGCTGCCATCGCTGCCGGCGATCCGCCAGCGGCCGTCGTTGCCGAGGATCGGGATTGGGCCAAGAAAGGTTATTTCAAGGCAATGGACGAATACATTGCTGCGCAACCCGACTTCGAGCCCGATGACTTCGTGGAGTCCTTCCTGATACAAGGAAAGGTAGACGATAAACAATACTTTCTTCCCCTTTACGGGCGGACGCAGCTGCTATATTATCGGAAAGACATGCTGGAAGAGGCGGGCATCAGTCCGGACAAACTCGCGACTTGGGAAGGTCTTGCCGAAGTGGCCAGACAGATGACGGTCAGGGAGAACGGGGAGACGAAAGTTTACGGCTGGGAACCGATGTGGAATCATTCCAACCTGATCGATGCGACACTCAGTCGTGGCGGCAAAATTTTAAGCGATGATGGAACACAGGTGCTGATCAATAGTCCCGAGTGGATTGAGACGTGGGAAGCGTTCCGCAACTGGATTCATGACGAGAAAATAATGCGCATCCATTTTGGCGGTCAAGGATGGGAATACTGGTACAAAACGATTGACGACGTCATGCAAGGACGCGCATTCGGCTATACAGGATCAACCGGCGATATGGGGGATCTGGACTTCTCCATTATTGGCGCAGCGCCGCAACCGGGATGGGAAGGTCATGAGGCGAAGCCGGAGGCTGCCGGGGTATATGCCGGCATTTTGGAGAAGGTCGATCCTGAGAAGCAGGAGGCTGCTTTCAAATGGTTGTCGTTCTTTACCAATCGTGAGAATACCGCCAAATGGTCAATTGAAACCGGTTATATCGCGGTTCGCAATTCAGCGGCCCAGGACCCTGCATTCGTTGCGTATACCGAAGAAAACCCGCATTTCAAGGCGCCGCTTCAGCAGGCGAAGACAGCTAGTCCTTATTTCATTGATCCGACGAACGGCAAAATTACCGATGCCTTGCAGTTGGCTGCTGACAAGGTAGAGATTGAGAACAAATCTGCAAAAGAAGCGCTGGAAGAGGCTCAAAAAACAGCACAACGTGAACTTGATAAGTTTCTGGGAAAACAATAAAATCGCTATCTCATTGCGTTTGATAATAATGAGCTGATATTGCGAACAGAAAGGAGCGAGCGCTTTGCCTAACTTTGAGGAAACATATGAACAAGTGGCAGCAGCGGAAGCCGAGAAAGTCGCTGCCTTGCAGAGTGATGACACACTGAATTTCATCTTTATTACTGACCCTCACCACCAGCCGGGAGGCAATATGCTGCGTACTGCCAGCATGATCCGGGAGGCTGCAGGCAGGTTGAAACTGGATTTTATTGTGTGCGGCGGGGATATCAGTATCAACGGAATAAAGCCTGAGGTGATTGAAGCGCAGCAGCAGATCACGGAGGCGTTGAACGTCTCGGGGACACCGCTGCTGATGGTCAAGGGAAATCATGATGACAACTCCATCTATGATTACAACCAGAACAGCGGGCGTGCAGATCATGTCGTATATCCAGAGGAGTGGCGGGAGCTTGCGCTCAAGCCAGTCCAGGGCATCGCCCAATTCGATGCCGCTCACCCAACCCGTTTGTATTACTATGTGGATTTCCCCCTGAAGAAAACACGCGTCGTTGTGTTGGACTGTACAGACCATCCTTATACGCTCAACGATACCGGGGAGCTAAACTATTTGGGACAATGGCATTACGTGTTCTCATCCGGTCAGCTTGAATGGCTGGCTCGGGAGGCGCTCGCCATGGGGAGCCAGCCATACTGGAGCGTACTGATTGTTTCGCATGTGCCGATTTTGCAGGAAGGTGTGATGGGGACGGATCATGCTGTGCGCAATGATGAGGCATTGTGGGGCATCATCAAGGCCTTCCGGGAGGGCGGTGTGTCTACTTCCCAGGGAGGGGAAGGCGAGTTCACCTACCAAGTAGCAGCCGACTTTAGTGAACAAGGGCCGCGAACGGTAATCGGCTGCCTGTTTGGCCACGTCCATGTTGATCAGGTATTGTACAAGGATAACATTCCAATGATCTCCACATTGAACGCTTGTACGCACAGGGAATTCCCGGAGTGCCCGGAGCGCGAGGAAGGGACGGTATCGGAGACCGCGTTCGACATCATGACTGCCGATTTTAAAAAAGCTGAGCTTAAGGCTCATCGGATTGGCGCGGGAGCGCACCGTACAGTGGACTTTTCCTAGCGGTACGGTTGTTGCACAAGGCTAAGTCTACAGCTTCCATTTAAGCCCCCTGATGAACGAACAATCGTTTATCAAGGGGTTTTTCTGTATGTCTGCAAATCCAATCCACAGGGAAGGAACAGATGTTGTATTTTTTACAACAATCAACAAGAATGACCACGTAAAAGTGGAATTGTTGTATAAACGAGTCAATTTCATAAATAAAATCCCTTGCTACAACTGGGTTTTTGAGCACATAAAAAAGGAGTACCTCCCTAAGTTC
>REGQ01000056.1 GCA_004134985.1 Paenibacillaceae bacterium
GGTAAGGGCGGCCTCCATTTCAACAAGTGACATTTTCATAGCATAGTTAAGGTGACATTTTCACAGACGATTGACATCTGCGGCGCTTTTGCTTATCGATCTGGCGAAACGGACAGTGGGTCCGCTATTTCGAATAAAATTGGCATTTTTTAATTTAAGCGGTCAGGAGATCCGCTATTTGCTCTTCATCCCCTTAAAAAAGGCTCATTTGGCACATTTAGCGGAACCACTGTCCGCGAGAACGCCAAAAAGCCACTGTTTGTCACAAATAACGGATTGTGTGTCCACATTCCATTCCATTGAATTGCATTGAATTTAGCGCTGCATTTTGCTACAATTTACAGGATATATTTGGGAGGAGGATCAACACTATGCCAGCAACTTTGTAATGGTTCGATAAATCATAATTTACAATTACAAGGATGCAAAGCATAGTGTGTCTTGGATCACATAATGTGGCAGGTCCTTGTGGTTTGCTTGCTTTTTGTGATCTATCATGCCTCTGCTGCGTATTCCTTCTAAACATTAGGAGGATGCAATGCAATGAATCAATCACGATATACGAACAACAAAACCTTTACTATAGCGTGTAAAGATATTCTATTGCGGGAGTACCAGGCTCAGGATCTGGATGAGCTGCACAACCTGACCTGGCAACCTCATTTTCACGAATTTCTGCTTGACTGGAATGTACCGCGGGACAAAAGAGAAGACTGGATCAACAATTACGAAATACCGGATAACAAGCGGTTTTTAGATGCGGTATCCAAGGACGGGGATATTGGAGAACTGCGATTGCGACTTGGCATCATAGCCAAAGATAGCGGCAAGTTTATCGGTGTTTGCGGGACGGGGATATTGGATAAGGTATCGCCGCCAAACAGAGAGATCTTCTATGGAATTTCTCATGATCACAGAAACAAAGGCTACACGACACAAGCCGCCCAAGGCCTGATCAAGTATTTGTTCGCCAACACCAATGTCCAGGAACTCGTCGCCATCGCCCAGGTGCGCAATCTGCCGTCGAATAAAGTCATCCAGAAATGCGGTTTTGAATTGCAAAACGAAATCCAGATTGAAAACAGACCGTACCATTATTACAAGCTTCGCAAATAAATAAGTGTGAACAAAACAAACGAAGGGCTGCCGCATGGCAGTCCTTTCCTTGTGCGCCACGCTTGCGACTCGCCAAGCCATTCCGCCCGGCATACCACGCATCATTCATGGCGCTCATCTCCTGACGAGCCTGGCACAAAAAACGAGGCTGCCCCGCTTCCACCGGAAGCAGGACAGCCTCGCCTATCGCTAACAATCGAATCAAATTACCATTCCAGCTTCACTTCGTTGCCGGAAAGCGAGGACTCATAAATCGCATCCAAAATCCGGCTGTTGGTGTAACCGGACCATGCCGATGCGATTGGCTCTTTATTTTCCACGATGCACTCGATGAAATGTTTGCTGAGCAGCGCGCGGTCCTCATCGCCGTCCAGCGGCTGAATGTCCGTTTCCAGTACTTGATCAAACTGGTGGGTAATCAGCGTTCCCTGGCTGCCAACGATCGAACCTCCTGCCTCAGTTCCCATCAAATGAATGAACGGTTCCTGCGACATGCCCGCAGCATGCGCCGCCCAGCTGACATCCAGCGACAAGGTGGAGCCGTCCTCCATCTTGATCAACGCGGTAGCCAAATCTTCTACATCATAGTATCCGTCCCAGTTCGGTGTTCCCCATGTGCCGATACCGCCGCGTTTCGGGCCAAATTCGGCATAGGTTGAGCCATAGACAGATACTGGCTTCGGATTGCCCATCAAATACAAGGACAAGTCCAGCATGTGAACGCCGATATCAATGAGCGGCCCGCCGCCCGCCTGGTCTTTGCGGGTAAACCATGAACCCCAGCCTGGAATGCCTTTTTTGCGGAGCCAGCCCGTCTTGGCATTGTAAATGCGGCCGAGCTGCCCTTTCTCCACATGCTGCTTAAAGGCGCGCGCCAATCCTGACCAACGCATCTGATGCGCCATCATCAGCACTTTGCCAGACTGAACTTGCGCATCGACGATCGCACGCGCATTGACGCCGTCAATTGCCATTGGCTTCTCCAGCAGAACATGTTTGCCCTGGCGAAGCGCTTCTATGGCGAGCGGAGCGTGGAACTGGTTCGGCACACCGATCACAACTGCATCAATTTCTTTATCTTCAAGCAGCGCCTGTGGCGAAGCATGAACGAGCGGAATTTCGTGCTCCTGTGCCCGCTGCTCGGCAAGCGGCAAATAAACATCGGTTATTGCAGCGATTATCGCATTCGGTACTTTTTTAAACGTTGTCATATGGACATTGCCGATAGCGCCCGCTCCGATAATCCCCAAACGTATTGGTTGTGATGACATTTCTATTCCTCCCTTAGCTTCCTTCCCGCCTAGTATACGTCATCCAACACTATTTTTCTATCTGCGCTCGTGTCTTATCTTTGTGCTCGTTTGCTATCGCTCTCCGATTGGCTTCATTATTGTCCGGACAGACGCCATGTCTCGCCATGAGGCAACACAACAATACGTTCTTTTGCAATTTGGAACGAGCTCCGCCCCTGCTGAAGTCGGTCCAGCGCCTCCAACGGTGTGTCATCGGCCAGTTTGAATGAGCCGTAATGCATCGGCAGGAAATATTTAGCTCCCGTATCGATAAAGGCTTGCAAAGCCTGCTCAGGCGTCACATGCTGCGGACCCATGAACCATTCCGGATCATATGCTCCGATCGGCAGCACCGCCAGATCGATGTCAAAACGCTCGCCGATTTCCTTAAAGCCATGAAAATACCCGCTATCTCCGGCAAAATATACGGTTGGCAGCTTCGCTACTACCGGCAACTGCTGGTTGACAAGATCATAATCTGCGCCGTCCCCCCATATTGCTTGCCGCATACGCCTGGCAGCATTCTCATCTACAAGGGCGGCCCTGGAAGCTTCAATAACGGCAGCTGCCGTATCAGCGTCTTCGGTCAATGCCTGGGACATCTGCCGGGCCTGCCGCACGGCGTTGAATGCCGCCTCTTCATTATCTATTGCAATTTGCTCAGGCTCTATCACCCAGCCGCCCCAGTGCGAGCGGTTCATATCCCACGGGGTGCGGCGCGACCAGTGCTGGGAAGGCACGAAGGTAAACTTCACCCCCTTGATAGTCGTCGATTCCCACCAATGAAATTCCTGAATTCGGGTGAAACCCTTTAGACGAAGCTTCGCCTTTAGTCCAGCGGGTACGAGCAGCAGCTTTGTGCCGGTCAACCGTCTGAGGGAAGCGATATTTAAGTGATCATAATGTGAATGCGACACCATGACGATATCAATTGGCGGCATATCCGCCAAAGCAATACCTGGCGGAGCGAGTCGGTTCTGAAAAGCCATCTTCTGTGACCAAACAGGGTCAGTCACAATATTCAAGCCGGCATATTGCAGCAGAAAGGTAGAGTGGCCGATCCAGGTTACGGATGGCTCTGTCGCGTTGCGGCTCAAATATGCGAGATCAGGCGTTACGTTCGGCACAACAAAGGAGTAATCCTTGGTGCGCAGTCTCCGTGCCCGTTCTTGCCTCCAGCGTTTGAAATGAGTCAGTGTTTTTTCGGTTTTGACGAAGTTAAGGTTTCCGAACTTCGGTTTTCGCAAGTTGTCACCTCCTCGCTAGTTGCCTTCCTGTATAGTTAGCATAACAATGCCGGGCCTTTGTACGCAACTTTACCCGATGATCGCTTCTTCCGAAACGCAAGACAGCATCTATATAATACCCGGCCGGTTCGCTTTCAGAGAGTGAATGCGATAAAATATAAATATCAGCGTATTTACGCATCGGTTACCATACTATATTGGTTAAGGAGTGAGACGAATGAAACTAATCTCCATCGAGCCCACACCGAGTCCCAACTCGATGAAGCTGAATATGGACGAGCGGCTCCCATCCGGAATCCGTTACACCTATAAACCTGAACAGCGTGCAGAAGTGCAGGAGCCGCTCCGTAGTCTGCTTGGCATTGACGGCGTGCGGAGCCTGTTCCGGACGGCTGATTTTATTGCCCTCGACCGCAAGCCCAATGCCGATTGGCAGCGAATTTTGGAAGAGGCGCGCCAACTGCTGCAAAGCGGAGACAGTGCCGATGTTGGCCAAGCGGGAACGAACGGCTATGGCATGGACACCACCTTCGGGGAAGCGCATGTACTGGTACAAATGTACCGCGGCATTCCCATGCAGCTGCGCGTGCGCGTCACCGAGCGGGAAGTTCGCTCAGCGCTGCCCGAACAATTCGCGCAAGCGGTGCAGGAAGCGGCCGGATCAGGCATGATCCGCGAGCGCAAGCTGGAAGAGCTCGGCGTCCGCTACGGCGAGCCGGAGGAAGTAGCCCGCGAGGTCGTCGAGGAATTGACCGCGGCCTATCCTCCCGAGCGGCTGCGCGAGCTGATCGAAGCTGCCCAGGCGCAAGGAGGGGACGCTCCTGACGAAGCCAGAGCAGTTCCGCCGCGGCCTGCGCCGCTCACTGCCCAGCAGCTTGCCGAGCGGCTCGCTTCGCCGGATTGGCGCGATCGCTACGCGGCGCTGGAGCGCGCTGTGCCTGAGCCGGAGCTGCTGCCGCAGCTTGAGCAGGCGTTGACCGACGACAACACCTCCATTCGGAGGCTGGCTGTTGTCTACCTCGGCGACCTGCGCATCCCTGAGGCGCTGCCGCACCTGTTCACCGCGCTGCGGGATCGCTCAGCCTCTGTGCGCCGCACCGCCGGCGACACCTTGTCCGACCTTGGCGATCCCGCGGCGGTCGGGCCGATGATCGAGGCGCTGCGCGACACGAACAAGCTGGTGCGCTGGCGCGCCGCGCGCTTCCTGTACGAAGCCGGCGACGAGACGGCCGTGCCTGCCCTGAAGGAAGCCGCCAACGACGGCGAATTTGAAATTCAGCTGCAAGCCAAAATTGCGCTTGAGCGAATTGAACGCGGCGAAGAAGCTGCCGGCTCCGTCTGGCAGCAAATGACGGCCAGCCGCAAACAGTAAAATTATTTGCAACAAGTAAATTATTTACAATGAAACATTTTATAATACCATGGACAGGGGGGATCGACAGCACATGAATACGATGAAGCTGTTCGCCGGGAGCACCGGCCGGGCATTTGCAGAGCGAATTGCAAAATATATCGGGGTCGAGCTAGGGCAATCCGAGACGTTGACATTTTCCGACGGGAACACCTTTGTCCGGGTCGGTGAAACCGTCCGCGACAGGGATGTCTATCTCGTTCAATCGATCGGGCTTCAGCCAAATGACGAGTTTGTGGAAATATTATTTTGGATCGATGCTTTCAAACGCGCAAGCGCCAAGTCAGTAACGGTCATTATGCCGTATTTCAGCTATGCCAAAGGGGACAAAAAAGACGAGCCGCGGGTATCCATCCGCGCCCGTGTCTGTGCGGAGTCCATTGAACTGGCGGGCGCAGACCGGGTCGTCGCAATGGATTTGCACAGTCATCAGATACAAGGCTTTTTCAAAGTGCCTGTGGACCATCTGTTTGCCCTGCCTGTGCTATGCGAAGCGATGCTGCAGATGGATCTGGAGGATACGGTCGTCGTATCGCCGGATACCGGATTTACCAAACAAGCTCGCAAATATGCCGATTACCTGGGGACATCGCTCGCCATTGGCAACAAACGGCGCAAAGATCATAATGAACAAGCTGAAATACTGGAAATTATCGGCGAGGTTGCCGGCAAAACAGCGATCATCGTCGACGACTTTTCCATTTCCGGGGGTACGCTGATCGAGACGGCCAAGTTCCTTTTGCAAAAGGGCGCCAAACGTGTCGTCGCCTGCCTGTCGCACATGGTGATGGATGAGAAAGCGGTGAAGAAGCTGGACGACAGTCCGATCGAGCTGATCATCGGCACTGACTCGGTGGAAAATCCCCATCTGGTTCATTCCCGCAAAATCCGCCTTGTTTCCGTCGCCCCGCTATTCGGGGAAACGATCAACCGGATTGATCGCAGCGAGTCGGTAAGCCCATTATTCGAAAAGGTGCCTGGCTGCGTTATTCCGCATTCCTTTGATCTATCTGTATAAAATAACAGGGCAGTCCCGAATGTCATGAGATCATGACTTTGGGGATTGCCCTCTTTAATGATGCTATCGCTTCTTATTGATACCGATAGAATTTCCACTGGCCGCTTATTTTAACAAACACGTAATCCCCTGTTCCAATTTCCTCCTCCAAATTTCGATTAATTGTTTTCATTGAAATTTTTACTACTGCCACATCATCCGCAAATTCCTTTAATCCATACTCTTCAGTAACAGCTTTTACACGCGAGTCGTCCAGTTCCACTTTGGTGACTGCTAAGAGATAGGGTTCTATTCCGGCAAACTCATCAAATTGAGGATCATAAGTAAGAGTAAGCCTTGCCTCATCATCCTTGGCCTTAACAGCTTCAAATATTGACAGTAAAGACTCCAATAAGCCTCCTTTAACTCCTATGATCTCAATGTGATCTAGATCTAGTTCCCCTTTTCGTATCTGATGTTGCTCCCGAAACTCCTCCTCTTTTTGCTCAAATGTTTTTTCTTCAAATTCAATTTCCTTCTGTGGCACTTTTTCAGAATTATTATTTATAACTATAAATGAGCAAAACCGGATACATAAAATGGTAGCCCCCCTTAGGCCAGTTTGAACCGCTCACAAACAGCGTGAA
>REGQ01000057.1 GCA_004134985.1 Paenibacillaceae bacterium
GAAGACCACGGTGAAATCCTGCGAATGAGTGAGCATTCGTAAGAAAACTCCTTAAATACGAGGGACGCTTGCCACAGTGCTTATTTACCCCATGGACAGCTAAAATCGTGGGATTTTCTATAAATAAGGTGGCTCAGTTTCCTTACAAATATTTTGGGGCTGATTTTCCCTGAATAGCGCCGCTCATCAGCGTTAGAATTCTACGCGTGCAGTTAGAATTGCACACAGGCGCTGCTTTCGCAATTAGACTTCCACACATACGCTGCTTTCGCAGTTAGAAATTCCATGCAGCCCAATATAACTGATAAGTTTGAGTGCGTTAAACCGGCTTATCTTTCCTTGCAAAACGGGCTGTCTCCCGTCCCAAATACGGTGAAGACATTCACGCTTATTTTTGCTTTTTGCGATCATTATAAAGTAAACTTGTAGCAGGTGATAAAAATGATAAAAGGGAAGAAAGTGCTCATTACGGGCGCGACGAGCGGCATTGGCTTGTTGACGGCGCAGATGCTGATCAATGCAGGGGCAATGCCGATTCTGACTGGACGCAATGAAGCGAAGCTGCGCGCTGTGTGCGACACGCTGAACGGACAGTTCGGCAGTGCGGTAATGGATGTTACGGACAGTGAGAGCGTGCTTGAAACGGTGAACCGCGTCGATTCCGAGTACGGCGGCATCGATGTTCTGGTTAACAATGCAGGCTTTGCATGGTTTGAGACGCTTGCGGAAGCGCCGCTTGCGCATTTTATTGAAATGATGGATACCAATTATATGGGGACAGTACGATGCACCAAGGCAGTGCTGCCGCATTTCATGAAGCGGGGCAGCGGGCATATTGTCAATATTGCCTCTATGGCAGGGAAGATCGGCACGCCCAAATCAACCGGGTATTCAGCAACAAAGCATGCGGTGCTAGGGTTCAGCAACGCGCTGCGTCTGGAGCTTCAGGGAAGCGGGATTGCGGTATCCGCTGTTAACCCGGGACCGATTGATACGCCGTTTTTCGAAACGGCCGATCCGGGAGGTCATTATGTCAAGCAGGTGAGCGCTTTTATGCTGCCGCCTGAGAAAGTCGTGCATACCATAATTAAAGTGATCGACCGACGTATTCCGGAGATTGATCTGCCGCGCAGCGCCGCAGTCGGCATCAAGCTGTTCCAGTTGTTCCCCCGTATATCGAGCAGGGTGGCTGGGAAATGGCTAAATAAAAAATAACAGGTAGTGGGGGAATAGAATTGAATAATGTTACATGGGAAGGGTTGTCTGTACGACCTGATCTGGCAGAACGGCTGCAGGAAGGCGGAATAACAACGCCGACTCCGGTGCAGGCAGAAGCTGTGCCGGCAATGCTGGAGGGAAGGGATGTCATCGCCCATTCACAGACGGGCAGCGGTAAGACGCTTGCCTATTTAGTCCCGATTTTACAGCAGCTTGATGTGGAGAGCAAGCTGATCCAGGCGGTCATTATTGCGCCTACACAAGAGTTGGCGATGCAAATCGTGCAGGTTGCCAAGCAATACGGCGATCCGATCGGCATCCGGACGCAGCAGCTGATTGGCGGAGCGGCGCTGCAGCGCCAGCTGGACAAGCTCAAGGAACACCCGCAATTGGTCGTTGGTACCCCGGGCAGACTGCACGAACTGCTTAAACTCCGCAAGCTTCGGATGCATGAGACGAAATTTATTGTTATCGATGAAGCGGATCAGGTGTTTGGGCTTGGATCAACGAAAGAAGTTACTGCAATTTTGGAACGCTCGGGGAGAAACCGCAGCCTGGCATTTTTCTCTGCTACTTTTCCGGAAACAATGACCACTTTGCAAAAAAAATGGATGAATGATCCAGTCTATGTAGCGATTTCACCAGAGCTGCGCGTTGCCGCTTCCGTAGAACACAAATATTTGGTCTGTGACAGCAGGGACAAGATGGAATTGACCCGCCGTGTTATTCGTACGCTGGAGCCGTCTTCGGCCTTGTTGTTTCTAAATGATACGTCATTAATTTCTCATTGGCAGAGCAAGTTGTCCTATGAAGGGTTTACGGTCGAAGTGCTCTACGGCGATTCGGACAAAATCAGACGCGCCGACACATTGACCAGATTTCGCGATGGGCGCTGCCAACTGCTGCTGGCTACCGATGTTGCCGCGCGAGGGCTTGACATTGCCGGCTTGCCGCTTGTCATTAATTTGGAACCTGCCATTACGCCAGACCATTATGTGCACCGTGCTGGCCGTACAGGACGAATGGGGCGTCATGGCCTCGTAATCTCTTTCGTATCCGTGCAGGAAATTTTTATTATGAATAAATTCCGCAAACAGCTCGGTATCGATATCGTCCAGAGCACGTTGTCTCGCGGCAGTCTGGTACCGGTTGAAGAAAGCCGGGGCCAGTCGGGACGTCAGCGCAGCAATGGACCGGCGCGCAGCGAAAGCGGCCAGCGCAGCGAGGGTACTCCGCGAGGTGAGACAGGTGGCGGCGGCCAGCCTGCTGCCAATTCCCGTCATTCGGCGAAATCGGGCGCTCCAAGTCGGGCAGGCAATTCGTCGGAAGTGAAGCATCCGAGCTCCAAAGCGGAAACGGCGGCAAGGCCGCGCAGCGCGTCAATCAGCAGTCAGGCTCCTGCCCGTGCGGCTGACAAGCGGCAGAATGACCGCAAGCGTGAGCAGGATCGTAAAAACAAAGGAGCGCCAAAGTGGCTCAAAGCGAAACGCAATCAGTAGAATGAGGTGATGCTATGGAGACGATGAACCCGGTTCTTAACGTCAATCAGCTTACTGGCGGTTACAGTCCCCGCAGACCTGTGCTGCACGAGGTGTCATTCAACATCAAGCCTGGAGAGATGGTGGGGCTGATCGGTTTGAATGGTGCGGGGAAGAGCACGACAATCAAACATATTCTCGGCTTAATGAAGCCTCATCAAGGCGATATCCGCATTCAAGGAACAGCTTTGGATGAAAATCCGGAACGTTATCGGGCCGCCTTTGGCTATGTGCCCGAAACGCCGATGCTGTTCGATGAATTGACGGTCCATGACCACATGCGCTTAACGGGCATGGCCTACGATGTTGATCAGGCGCACTATGAACAGCGCAGCGAAAACTTGTTGAAGGAATTTCATATGGATGTCAAGCGCAACGCTTTCTCCAAACATCTGTCCAAGGGCATGCGTCAGAAGGTCATGATAATGAACGCGCTGCTGCCTGAGCCAAGTTTGTACATTATTGATGAGCCGTTTCTTGGCCTCGACCCGCTTGGCATCAGATCCTTGCTGGATCGTCTTGTGCAAGTCAAGGAACAGGGTGCGGCAATTTTAATGAGCTCTCATATTTTGGCAACGGTTGAAGCCTATTGTGATCGGTTCCTCGTCATGCATCGTGGCAGACTGGTCGCTCAAGGTACGTTGGCTGATGTCCGGCAACAGGCTGGAATCGGAAACGTTTCTTTGGAAGAGGCATTCTACCATCTTGTGGCAGAAGGGGATAACAATGAACGGCCGGTCGATTAAAGCACTGTGGAGCGAGCGCTCCCGTGCTTTTCGCAAAGAGTCGCTGCCGTATTTTCAATACATGATAATGAGCGGGCTGCCGGGATTTCTGATTCTTTTGCTTATTCTTGGTTCAATCGGCTATGGAACTCTCTTTCGCAATGTGCAGCCTGACTTTCCGATCGTTGCCATCGGCGCAATTGTGCTAACCCCGTTTCTTAGCTGGAGTCCGCTGCGTACCTGGCTTCAACAGCCTGATATCGTCTTTCTGATGCCGCGGGAGCAGGAGATGGGCGGCTATATCAGCAAGTCTTGGCGTTACAACGGGATTGGCGGATTTATTGGCGCAGCGCTTATCATAGCTTTGTATTGGCCGCTATATGATAAAGTCATTGGCGAATCCGCACTCAGTCTTGCGCTGCTGATTCCTATAGCCGCGGTCATTAAAGGTGTGAATATGATCGGGTCCTGGAAAGAACGGCGGATGGCCTGGCCTGGCGCACGTCAGGCATCGCGGCTGCTGCGCTGGGTGGGGACAGCCCTTTTGATTGCTGTATTCCTTACCGCAGCGCTTTGGAAATCGCTGCTGTTCATGCTATTGATCATCGCTGCAGGCTGGGCGGCGCTGCGGTTGCCCCAGATGCATTACTTCCCTTGGGAACGGCTGATTACGGAGGAGGAGCGCACCCGAAAACGTTATTATACGTTGTTTAGTGCCTTCATCGATGTGCCGCTTAGCCCATCGCGCATTACGCGACGTCGCTATTTAAGCTGGATTGCGAACCGTGTACCTTATTTGAACGAGAATACGTATAAGTATCTCTACACGAATTCACTGCTTCGCACTGAGCTCGGGGGAATGCTGGTAAGAATGACCGTCGTAGGGGCGGTATTTATACTGGTCACCGGGGAAGCGCGCTGGCTTTCGGGCTGGATGGCAGCAGGCATGTATTTACTGTTTTTGCTTGTAATCGGGGTACAGACGGTGGCGCTGCGCTCCGTGCATAAACATACGGTATGGCGGCATATCTACCCGCTGCCGAGCGCGCGAAGGGATCATTCGTTGAACGGTATAATTATTACGGCGACTGCAATTTGCGGAGCTTTGATGTGGCTGGTACTCGCACTCCTTCTGATTCCGGCAGGGCTCTGGCAACCGACTGTTGGGGGGCTTGCTGTTGGGCTCATCTATGTACTTTGGCTGCTGCCGGCAAGATTGCGCCGCAAGAAGAGCGATGATTTTGATGAGTAAGAGGAAGTAAGAGGTTTGAAAAAATCTAACCCAATCTATAACGATGACGTACAATAGTTTGTGTACCACAATTTGGAGCCTAGCCAGGCACAAAAAAAGTAGGGTATCCTCGGGATAA
>REGQ01000005.1 GCA_004134985.1 Paenibacillaceae bacterium
TTGTTTCTATCCTACCAACTTTTCTTCATTTGCGCTATTCATCATTCATCCATAAAATGGATGTGTTGTGTAGCAAGAATAGCTGTGGCAAGCGTTAGCGCGAGATCCCCACGAACACCCAACAGAAACGGGCTGGTTCTGGGCTGTGTAAAGGGCTAATTGTTTTCTGCAGCGGTCAAATTCAGGTATAATGGGGGAGCCGTATTCTTGATTAGGATAAGCTTATTCAGAAAGAGGCTGAAGTATAATGACAAGCTATCACTATAATCCGAAGCGTTCCTTTCACAGTCATCCTGACCTGGATCTCCACTATTGGGGGCAGGAGCAATGTACACCCGGTCATGCAGTAGGCCCTTTGGTACGCGATCATTATAAAATTCACTTTATTCACGGGGGTACCGGAGTAGTTGAAGTTGGCGGGTGTAGTTATACGTTAAACGCCGGGGATGCCTTCATTACCTATCCTCATATTGTCACTTATTATGCCGCTGATACGACCAATCCCTGGTCCTATTCCTGGATTGGTTTTACGGGTGAGGAAATAAGGACGATTTTGTCCAAAACCTCATTGTCGCCCGGCTGCCCTGTCTTTCCGATGGATGAGCAGTTCATGCCGAGCCTGTATGTCCGACTGAGCGCAGCAGCGCAAGCAGAAGGCGGCTGCGAACTTTCGCTGAAGGCTGTCATGTATGCATTTTTCTCCGTACTGCTGCGAACTGTCCCGGCCGCAGAGCATAACATGGCCGCACCTCGACTGAAGAGCGCCTATGTCGAGCAATGCCTGCGCTTCCTGCATGCCCATTACTGTGAAAATATCAGCATGGAAATGATGTCGGAGACGCTCAAGCTCGACCGCAAATATGTGTCGGCGCTCTTCAAGCGGATCGTCGGAATGCCTCCTCAACAATATTTGCTTCATTATCGCATGTCCAAAGCTTGCAGTCTGCTGGCCGAGACCTCCTGCACAATCGGAGAAATCTCGCGCTCGGTCGGGTATCCGGACCCGCTGCTGTTCTCTCGCATGTTCAAGAAGGTGAAGGGCTGCTCACCGAAGCTGTATCGGCAGCAGTATCTTGAAACAGACATTGTGCTATAAACTCCTTCCTTATTGCCATACATTTGAATTGGCATTTTCGCTACAATAAGGACGTAATCTGAATTTATCGCATAAGGAGGAAACTTTATGTATAATGCAAGCTCTACAAGATACGATAACATGACATATAACCGGACGGGCCGCAGCGGTCTGCTGCTGCCCGCCATCTCGCTTGGCCTGTGGCATAACTTTGGCGGAATCGATACGTTCGAGAACGGCAGAGCGATGGTCAGACGGGCCTTCGACCTGGGCGTTACTCATTTCGATCTGGCCAACAACTACGGACCGCCGGCAGGTTCTGCTGAGGAGACGTTCGGGCAAATTTTGCGCAAGGATTTTGCCGTTTACCGTGATGAACTTATCATTTCTACTAAGGCCGGATACTATATGTGGCCGGGACCATACGGAGAGTGGGGCTCCAAGAAAAATCTCGTATCCAGTCTGGATCAAAGCCTAAAACGGATGGGGCTGGATTATGTGGATATTTACTATCACCATCGTCCAGACCCGAATACGCCGTTGGAAGAGACGATGTCAGCTCTTGATCTGATTGTCCGCCAAGGTAAGGCGCTCTATGTGGGTATCTCCAACTACAATGCAGAGGACACCCGCAAGGCGTCTCAGCTATTGCGCCAGCTCGGAACACCGTGTCTTATTCATCAGCCGAACTACTCTATGCTCTCCCGTTGGATTGAAGACGGCTTGCAGGATGTGCTGGATGACGAAGGCATCGGCAGCATTGTGTTCTCACCGCTGCAAAAGGGCGTTCTGACCGACCGTTATCTGAATGGCATCACCTCCGATTCCCGTGCGGCCGGACCAAGCGTCTTCCTTTCCGAGAAGGAAATTACGGAAGAAGTGCTTGGCAAGGTACGAAAGCTCAACGAGCTTGCCGCAGCGCGCGGGCAGAAAATGTCGCAGCTAGCGCTCTCTTGGGTGCTTCGTGGCGGACGGGTGACTTCTGCCCTGATCGGCGCCAGCAAGGTGAGCCAAATCGAGGATGCGGTCGCTTCTTTGAATGCACCGGAGCTGAGTGCAGAAGAGCTGGAGCAGATCGAATTGATTTTGCGCGGATAAACAGTATGAAATATAGTAAGGCGGCAATGAGAGTATCGCAGGCAGTCTTTAGTTTGCCGGAGCGGTCTTGGTTGCCGTCTTTTTTAGATTGAGGGATATTCACTTCGCAAGGCATCAGAGATGATTGATGTACATTTTGTAACCGTATTCTACTGGAGACATAAGTTGCTTTCAGCACTAAAACAAATGGATGTTGAAGAGTTTTCAGGTATCGTAGAATGAGGAGAAATAGTATGCGAGAGAAAAAAGTTCGAGGAATTAAACGGAAGTCTAATAAAATGATTGAACGAATTGAAGAAGATACATTAGAGTTCCTAACAGAATTTTACAATGGATACTGGCATCTGCACTTGCCAGTTGCTCAAGACTTTATAAATTCCGACAAAACACCAAATAAAATCAAACGACTTTGTATTCAAACACTTTTGGATAGAGCTGAACATCTAGTTGGATTGAAGCCAAATGACAAAGAACAATATCGTGTAGTGGTCGCAGTTGAATTACCTGACTTATGGGGTTCGCAAATTATTATATTTAAAGGTGACTCCCATTTTAAAGATTTCTTTAACAGGAATGACGAATATCAAATGTGGCTTCATCTATCTGATAACAGAAACATTCAAACTGAATGGGAATTATCTGTTCCTAATGATTTGCAACTATTAGGTTTTAAAGAAGTAATTACTGATGAGGATGGATACCACTATGAAGGTGAAATTTGGTTTATAGGGGAATTAAAATAAATCTTTAAGGGACATCTAAATTCATAGCGAAGCACTGACGATCCGTGAAGCCAGCTTGCAGATCCCGGAGCGGAGCATAACCGCACTCGTGGGGCCGTCCGGCGGCGGAAAGACGACTCTGCTCCACTTGATTGCCCGTTTCTGGGATATACAGAGCGGCTGCATTCACATCGGAGGCATCGATATACGGGATATGCGCATGGATACCTTGATGAAGTATATTTCTGTTGTATTCCAGGATGTGTATTTATTCAATGATACGATTGTAAACAACATTCGCTTTGGTCGTCCCGAGGCGACGCTTGAGAAAGTCATCGCCGTGGCGAAGGCAGCGCGCTGTCACGAGTTTATCACGGCGCATCCGGGCGGTTACGATACGATGGTCGGCGAGGGCGGCTCGACCCTGTCCGGTGGTGAGAAGCAGCGAATCTCGATTGCCCGCGCGATTCTGAAGGATGCCCCTATTGTGTTGCTGGACGAGGCAACATCCAGTATTGACCCGGAGAATGAAGCTGATATTCAAGCGGCATTGCGGGCATTGGCTGTTAACAAGACATTAATTATCGTGGCTCATCGTCTCAGTACGATCCAACATGCCGACCAGATCGCCGTAGTGGATCAAGGACGAATTGTACAGCGGGGCACCTATGACGAACTGTTTTTAGAAGAGGGATTGTACAAACGGTTTTGGATGGAGAGAAGCCGGGCCCAACAATGGCGGCTGATTTCTGCTGATGAGGCGGATGCTGCGACAATTATTTCCAACAAGTCATAAAGAATAAAGGGCTGCTGATGGATACAAATGCGACCTTGCAGGAGGTCGCGGAGCATGTCGGTTTTCCCGACGCGGCTCTGGCCGTGAATAGAGAAAATTGTTATGGATATTAAGCAAGGGCGATATAAGCCGAATGACAAAATTCCAAGTGAGAGTGAGTATTGTCGAGAGTTCAATACGAGCAGAATTACCGTTAGAAAAGCTCTGGATGAGCTGACTGCACTGGGGATACTTTATAAAATGCAGGGGATTGGAACATTTGTCAAAACGGTACTGCTTGACACAGTAGACCAACCGAAAAATAATATTGTGTTTGTATTTCCATTTTATATGGAATTTTTTTGACTCTAAGCTTGTGTCAGATATCATTACTGGTGTGGAATCGGTGTTGAAAACAAAAGGGCTCTCGATGGTAATGATTCAAAGCATGAGAGATGACAGTGAGTTGGATGCATTCCTGTTGAAACTGAAAGAATTAAACCCATCAGGAATTATCTACCCCTTTTATTGGGGGAGGGATATTCAGCCGGAGCTGGTATCCTTGAATATTCCGATCGTGTTTGTGGATAGCTATCCCGATAATTTAATGTTCGATGCTATCACAGGCGAGGATTACAACAGCGCATATAAAGTCGGAAGGCTATTACTTGAGAAAGGGTATCAAAAAATAGGCTAATATGCGCCTATTCATTATAATTATACGACAGCAAAGGCTAGAGCTGAAGGTACTATTGATGCATTGAAAGATGAGGGCCTAGGTGTAGAGGAACGATGAATTGAAGCCAAAAGAGACGGTCGATTCGAAGCATTGTATGATGATTTTGTAAAGCTCGATATAATGATATAAAGAGATATTAAAAGCGTAATCCTGATCTTGATGCAGTTGTTGTCTTTAATGACACTGTTGTGATGCCTTTTTGCGTTGCTGCAGAAGAGGAGGGCAGAAGTATACCTCAAAGTTTAAAGATTATCAGTTATGGCAACTACTTCATTACAAACTTTTCAAAGGCGGAATAACAACATTTGAGCAACATTTCTTCAGGTATGGGGAAGAAGCAGCTCGACTGATTGTGCAGAGACTGCAAGGAGGAGTACCCTCGATCCAATATGGCGGCGAGTATCCTCCATCAAACCCAGCAGATAGAACAGGTTTTGCGATAAGGATCATGCTGTCGGCTTTCGGGCCATCAATTGTTGCAGCTTTTGTTCCTCATCAAATGCTTTACCAATCTCCTTCTGCGCCGCGGCAAGTTGTTGCATGGGTGCGCGGCGGAGATCCATGTACAATAATAAAGAAGCCCCTTTAGATCGATGTAAGCTTTCCCTAGGGAAGCCATATGAGATCTAAAGGGGTTTTGATTTATAGACTTAATCTTTCGTTATTGTGAATACCGCGATCCAAAAGCAGTATTGTTATTTTGGTTTTGAGAGTAAGCGGCCTGATTATTAAAGGCCGTATTTGTATTAAGTTGAGCGGAATGCTCAATCGAATTACAAATATTTAATATCTGTTGCATCTGCTGTGTCGCTTTTTGATGGCCCTGCAATGCGTTTTGAATAACTTGAGCGGCATGATGCTCTTTTTGCGATAGTTGCTCGAGAAGCACTGCGTTTTGCTGCTCTTGCTGCAGCAATTGTTGGTACGTTTGCGAAGCTTGCTGTGTTTGATTCATCAGTTGTTGAACAAGCTGTTCGCACTGATGAATTTGATTGGTGATGTTTTGGTTTTGATACATAGGTTTAACCTCCGTTGGCTTAAGTGATTTAACGTTTGCTATTATGTCACTGAATTTCACAATTTATCCAACTTGATTCCATTCCAAAATAAGGGAAAAATAAGGAGGATGAAATTTTTTGTGTTTTTACATAATAAGGACTAGGAGTATGTTTGACTACTCACATTGTTCATTTGGAGGTAAACCAATGAAAGCCGTTACCTATCAGGGTCCCAATAGCGTAGCAATAAGTAATGTGAAAGATGCAGCTATCGAGAAAAAGGATGATATCGTCGTAAAAATTACAAGTACGGCTATTTGCGGATCCGATCTGCATCTATATCAAGGAAACTTCCCCCTGCCAAAGGGATATATTATTGGGCATGAGCCTATGGGGATTGTAGAGGAAATCGGCCCAGAGGTTAGCCAAGTCAAAAAGGGCGACCGCGTAGTCATCCCATTTAACGTTGCGTGCGGTCAATGCCATTACTGTAACCATGATATGGAGAGCCAATGCGACAATAGTAATCCGCACTACGATTCGGGTGGTTATTTTGGTTACGCAGAAAAATTTGGGAACTATCCCGGTGGTCAAGCAGAGTATTTACGAGTGCCATACGGCAATTTCATGCCTTTTGTCATTCCCCCTTCATGCGAACTTGAAGACGAATCATTGCTTTTTTTGTCTGATGTATTGCCGACAGCTTATTGGAGTGTCGAGAATGCCGGCGTAAAATCAGGCGACACGGTCCTAGTGCTTGGCTGCGGCCCAGTCGGGCTGATGGCTCAAAAATTCGCCTGGATGAAGGGTGCCAAACGCGTAATTGCCGTCGATTACTTACAATATCGTCTAGAGCATGCGAAAAGAGTTACTCAAGCGGAGGTTTTCGATTTCACTGCCTATGATGATATGGGGGAGCACCTGAAAGAAATTACGCAAGGTGGAGCTGACGTGGTTATCGACTGCGTCGGTATGGACGGCAAGAAGTCGCTGCTTGAATATATTGAGCAAAAACTCAAGCTTCAGGGAGGAACGATCGGCCCGATTCAGATTGCCACGAAAGCGGTACGTAAATTTGGGACCGTTCAACTTACAGGCGTATACGGAGGTAACTATAATGCATTTCCGCTCGGAGCTTTTTTTGCACGCAATGTAACGCTGAAGATGGGACAAGCTCCTGTCGTTCACTATATGCCAGAGCTTTTCCATAAAATTGTCGCCGGCAAATTCGATCCAAAGGCGATAATTACTCATCGTTTACCGTTAGATCAAGCTGGATATGCTTATCAAATATTTAATAATCGAGAGGACGATTGCATTAAGGTTGTTTTAAAGCCATAACTAGAAGGATATGGGTGGCTCTTGTTATCGTAATAATTCAGAGAGTTTAATCATACCCTATATCGTTTAAAGTTTATCCGAAAGGAGGAACTTAAATTTGGCCCAGGATGCGTTATTTGAACATCGTTTTTGGCTTCAAATTCTCGGGGATCATAGTCGCTTTATTTTTAACGCGCTTTCACCAAAAGAATCTGAGGATATTCAAACAGCACAGCACTTTATCCAATCGTTCGACCGTCTGCTGGAATTATCTCGAGCTGCCACGAGCGACGCAAACATTAAGGCATTGACTCAACAGGCACTTCCATTAACTAACCAACTGCGAATTTTCAAATTAAATCTTTTGCAAAAGCTGCTCCTCGGTAAAGTTACGATCGGATTAACACCAACTTTTATCAATCATATGGTTAATGAGCTGGAAGAATATTTGCGGATCTTAAATGCATTGGCTGCAGGGGAAGCGGTACCTCGTTTTGGGGCACTACATCACGATTTGCTATGGCTGTCAGATGCAGCAGGTCACGCTGCATCAATCGCAAGCGACTTAGACTTAGTAGAAAAACGATTGATAGAAAAAAGTCAAAAGTTCGAGATACATTTTCAACAGTTCTACATCAAAAGTGTTGAGATGGCCGGCTATATGCGAACGCAGTTGCGAGACTTTCCTGCATTTCGCAGGTTCCATAAGGATATCGATCTTGAAATGAAGCTGTTCGTTTCGTTTCTTCGTGAGCTCGAGGAAATGGAATTGTCGGCGGAAGTACTTGACCGAATCACGCCGCTGATGCCTGATCATATGATGCGGGAAGAATGCTATTATTTATTGAAGCTAGCCAGTTTAGGTATGGTTCCCGATCCGAAATGCGACCCGACAAAACCAAGAGTAGATGTATAAACTGAAGATCCCCAAGCCTTCGAGGACGAAGAGCTTGGGGATCTTCCTTAGAAGCACTGGGGGTGGAAAATTAATGTATTGGATCGATCAATGTTCGAAATAATATATAAGAGCCGAAAGCTAACAGAATTTCCAGAGAGCTGGTGTTTCTGTTAGCTGTTTCTGTTAAAGATTTAAACCATCATATCTTGTAAACCGGGACTGTGCTCATTTGGCATTTCCGGTAATTGAGGAACAGGAAAGCCAGAAGGTGGTTCTGTAACGGATAATGGCTTTCCATTACGGCTAGGACTTTCACCCTGAAAAATTTCACCAATTCGAGTTTGATCTAGTCTGAAATTAAATTGAACATTATGGTAGCCCATATCGACATATTTGCGACATTCAGGGTATTTGCTTATGTCATAATTTGGTACTGGGAAAAGTTTGCCCCAATCTACGCCTAATGTTTCTAATGCCTTGGCAAAAGCATTTTGATGCGCATTATCCCGTACAATTAAAAACCCGAGTGTTTCTCGGAATGTTTTATTTGAACTCATTTCATAAATTCGGGTTTTTTGAAGGACTCCTGTTGATTCAAGCACAACATTATTGAGCATATCACTAATTAGGTTGCCATGGCTGTATACCCATGAGCCATTCCAAGGATTTCCCCCTGCGTCTACAGGAAGGGAGCTTTGAGCACCCATAATAAAGTGGTGAGGGTTGGCATGTTTTATAGCTTCATCTATAGGAGCCTGATCTTGCCCAGCATTTCCCGGTTGCGATATACCAGCTCCATTTAAAAGCTGGTTAATTGTATTTTGCACGAGTTCGACATGGGCAATTTCCTCAAGAAATACACCCCGCAATAAGTCACGAAATTGCTTTTCTTTTCCACGGAAATTAGAACTTTGAAAGAAATACTGCATCATAGTGCGCATTTCCCCAAATTGTCCTCCCAAGGTCTCTTGAAGTACTTTGGCTGCGGCTGGGTCTGGATGATCTGGTTCAATAATGTTAATTAATTCTTCTTTGTAATAGTACATGCTATACACTCCTTATTTTGTTTTCCTCTACGATTCCTTGAACAGTGTACTTTTATTCAAGCGGTTTATTACTTAAAGAAGGTTATTTTTTCCAAATCGGCTACAGGAATTATAAAGAATAGCTACAACCGAATAAAGTGAATAAGATAGCATTTAATGGGTAAAATACAAACAAATAGAAATAAGTTTATTTTTCAGTAAAGGGATGGGTAAAAATGGAAACAGAAATGAATTACGGGGAAGACTATGCTTTTCTTCCAGTGACGTCATTGCAAAGCAGGAAAGGACACGAGGTACTGTCAGATATTTATTACCACACGATTCAGATCGTCAATATTTGTATGATTGGTAAAAAAGATGATAATAACTGGGTGCTAGTCGATGCTGGAATGCCAAGTTCCGCTGATGAGATAATTATCGCAGCCGAAAAGAGATTTGGGCCGAATAGCCGACCAAACGGTATTATATTAACGCATGGTCATTTTGATCATGTTGGTGCAATTATTGAATTGATAAATTTTTGGAAGGTGCCGGTATATGCGCATGAGCTCGAAATGCCTTATTTAACTGGTAAGCAGTCTTATTCTCCACCAGATCCTTCTGTTAACGGTGGTTTGTTGGCGAAATTGTCGATGTTTTATCCAAATTCACCTATCGACTTAGGGAATAACATCGAACAATTGCCATCCAATGGAGCTATTCCTATTCTTCCCGGTTGGCGGTGGATTCACACACCAGGGCATACCGCTGGTCATATTTCATTATTTCGTGACTCAGATCGTGTCCTAATTGCTGGTGATGCTTTTGTTACTGTTAAGCAGGAATCAATCTATAAGGTGTTCGTTCAGGAGAAGGAAATCAGTGGACCTCCAAGGTACTTTACGACAGACTGGGACAGCGCTAAGCAGTCTGTCATAAATTTGCATGGACTTCACCCGACTATAGCTGTAACCGGTCATGGGGTGCCAATGGAAGGCAATGAATTAACCGATAGTCTTGAGAAGTTAGTCGAACAGTTCGACCAGATTGCTATGCCTTCAAGTGGAAAATACGACTAGTGAGTGCCGCTGTTTAGCCGAAGCTGTGGATTTACCCTTAATGCATTCTACCTATCCAATTGACAATCTCGTTCAAATTGTAAGTTTTTGATATCTTTATAATAGACATTGCCTCTATTGAACGGCTATTTCCGCTGGAAGGAAAAGATGGCTTGCCAGCCTGCAGCATCGATTGGAAGAGCTAATATTCTGAAGTATAAAGGGGATACTGAATAACGTCCAATATCTATTAGGTGCTCCTGGTGTCTTTTGTTTGGCTAAAGACGCTCATGTGCAAGTGATTGAAAAGATTAACGTATCTGCACAATCCTTTAGTTTTCATCCCGAATTTGCCTCAGAGGACAGAATTACGCTTTGGAAAATATTAGATTGAAAGCTGCGAGGTTATTAACCTGGCAGCTTTTTTGCTGTAGTCATCTTAGAAACTGAAAAAGGTGGAAAGGGGATGTTCATCTAATTTGTTTAGGCTCCATTTCAAAGATTTCCCTCCCCCCATTCAAAGCATTAGCAGAGGAAGTGAAGAGGGCCATATTGACCTCGGAAGATATGGTGAATTTACTGAATTACCTGCTCTTCGTGCTGGATAGAGAACTATCATACTTGGATATTGGGTCCATCGAATCCTTAAAGGAAAATAGTTTGTCCCATATACGCGAAGAGATTTATATCATTGAGTCTGTCACGGATACCCAGGGGAATTTGAAGAACATTCTCATGACGTTATTCAACGACATCCAAGCGATGCGGGAAAATAACAGCAACCACGAAACGATTCATGAAATTAAAAGGCATATCGAAATGAATTATCATGATTCCAATTTGTCTTTGACTTCAATAAGCGAGAATTTCGGAATGAGCGGAAATTATTTAAGTCGACTTTTCAAAGAAGAGTTCGGGGAAAACTTCGTTAGTTATTTAATTCATTTCCGCATAGAGAAAGCAAAACAATATTTGAAGGCAACCGCTGAACCTATTCACCATATTGCCAACCTGGTCGGGTACACCCATTCTGTCTCTTTCAACCGCGTGTTTAAGAAACTGGTAGGTAAGACGCCTGGGGAATACCGGAGTATGAACGAGGAATAACGATATCGTTAACTATCTAATAATGAGGGAGCGGGATTAGAATGAATCTTGCAGGGATCGAAAGAGATTGGGTAATCGAAAAGATTGAATTCGCTAAGCTGTACGGGGAGCGGGCGCGCAGTGCCGGTGCGAACGGCAGACTAGGCATTCATGGTAAAGCTTGTGAAGTTAGTCTTGTTCGCATTACAATTGACGGCAAGACAGCCTACGGTGCCTCGCGTATCACGACTGATCAGGCGAAAACGTTGATTGGGAAAAATGTAAGCGACTTCTTCGACGTCAGCGGGAAAATACTTGAGCCTTATCGAACCTGTCTCGAATATCCGTTATTGGATTGGTTGGGGCGCAGATGGAATCAACCGGTATATGAACTGGTTAATGAAACAGGCAGTCTATCTCAAAGCGGGCTGGCCGTCCCGTGTTACGATACTTCACTCTATTTCGACGATTTGCATCTATCCAATGACAAGGATGCGGTGGCGCTCATTCAGGAAGAAGCCAAACAAGGATATGCGAAGGGTCACCGCCATTTCAAGATAAAAGTAGGCCGCGGCGGGATGCATATGCCTCTGATGGAAGGGACGAGACGGGACATTGCGATCGTGGAGGGCGTGAGAGAAGTCGCCGGCCCGGAGGGAAAGCTAATGATCGATGCCAACAATGCATATAATCTTAACCTTACGAAAGAAGTGCTGACTGCTTTATCGGATGTAGGTTTGTATTGGATTGAAGAAGCATTCCACGAAGATGATGAATTGTACCGAGACTTAAAGGCGTGGCTGAAGGAACGAAATCAGCATGTGCTGATCGCGGATGGTGAAGGCTATGCCTCTCCCCACTTGATTGACTGGGCTATACAAGGGAATGTCGATGTATTACAATACGATATTATTCATCCGGGCTTTACGCATTGGCTGGAGCTCGGCGCGAAACTCGACGAACATGGTTTGTTGACTGCTCCGCACTGTTATGGGAATGCTTATGGCATTTATGCAACGGGACATCTTTCAGCCAGTGTCAAAGGCTTTCAGTTCGTGGAATGGGATGACATTACGATACAAGGAATGGACGCCAGTGCTTATTCTGTGAAAGAGGGAAAGTTCTACGTTCCGCGAAAAGCGGGATTCGGGTTGGATTTCGACGATGATCGGTTTACCTATCAAGTCTCTCAAGCAGGATGGAAGATTGTATAACAACCGCCAAAGGGCTGCAAGCAATAATGTTGCAGCCCTTCTACCCTTCTTGCCTGCTCACCCTGTAAGCCAAGGCTAGCCAAGAAAAGCCTGGCGCAGCTATGAAGAAGATCGTGATACCGAATTTGTCGCGTGATTAGTCATAAGTTGATCTCGGTTTCTTTTCAGCAGATCGATTTGCATTTCCAGCCTTTGTTGAGCATCATCTATTATCTGTCTTTGCTTGATGATTTCATTCAGCTTGCATTCGTAAATTTGCAACAATTCTTCACAATACTCACTTTTTTTATCGTTTGCTTCTGAAGTTTCAGGATAAGGATACTCGCAGTACATAATATTCTTTATCAGATCGGTTGTTAAGCCTAAGCCCAAGTAAAGCTGGATCGTATGAATGGTATCAACGACTGATTCGTCAAACTCCCGATAATTATTGGCAAGACGTGAGGCCGATATTAACCCTTTTTCCTCATAGTGGCGTATAGAGCGAATACTTACGCCTGTTAGATTTGCTAATTGGCTGATCTTCAATGAGTTACCTCCCTGCCATAATAATAAGCCTTTTCTCGTAGTATGACATAACGTAAATGTATGCACAATTGCATATATCTATCAACTCTCGCCGAGTTTGCAAGCCACCCTGTATTTTGACTCCTCAAATCGTTAAGTCCTCCTAATTAGAAGTATGTTTGCCGTTTTTAAGCTTAAAGCGACCGAAAGCAATGAACAAGGCTAATACCATAAATATAAGGTTTATCAAAATATCTGATTCATTGCGTATGAGGTGGAATATTCCTCCAAAAAGCGAAACTGCGGCAAGACCCACTGCAGCAATTGGGGTCAATATGGGTTTGATTTTTAATGCCATTGGCAAAATAAGTCCTAAGACACCTATTAATTCAATTATTCCTATGAGGGTAACCATTCCTTGCGGAACATCGTTTACCCAGCTCCAAGTGGATAGAGCCGTCTTATATTGAAATGCCTTCAACCAACCGGAATATACAAAACCAATACCAAGAACCCCCTGTACGACCCACAATGCAATATTCATTTCTTTCTCACTCTCCTGTTTAATTTTACAATACTTGTTAGCCTATTGTGTCAACTGAGTTATAGACGCATAATATATGATAGATAGATATTTTTGAAGTAGTTACTTTATTTATACCTAGTTACCAAAATTAAACCTTAATGAAATAAAGGTAGAGTCTGGAGGTCAACATGTCCTACTGCAAATTTGAAACGGCACTAGAAATCTTTGTTGGGAAATGGAAGCCCGTCATTTTGCTTCGTCTTTTTTCGAATGGAACGATGAGATTTAGTGAATTGCAACGTTCGATACCAGATATTACTAAAAAAATGCTCACACAGCAATTGCGTGAATTAGAATATCATGATATTGTTCATCGCGAGGTTTATCACCAAGTTCCACCAAAGGTAGAATACTCAATCACAGAATATGGGAATAAATTATCTCACATTATGCAGTCTTTAAATGATTGGGGAGTCAATCATATTGAACATTTAGATAAAAAATATGGTTCAAATCGTTCAATTGATTCGAATAATTTGTAACAAAAAGCGCATGGTATTGTAGTATTTTCTGGGCTTACGAACCGGGTGATCAGCCCGCTACGGAAGATGTACCTCTTTGGATATCCAAGAAATCAAGAACAGGGCTAACCTTATGGTTAGCCCTGTCGTGTCAGGAACTAATGATATAAGTGCTACTGTTTTGCCTGCGTCGGTTCCAAACATCCAACGTAAATCCACTTTTCCCAAAAACATACCACCTGTCGGGGTTTATTTTTTTTTATAATGAGATAGTAAGGGGGGAAGGCAGATGAAGATTCTGATTGTGGATGATGAACCAAGACACCGAAGAGGCATGAAAAAAATGATTCTGTCCCTGCGGCCGTCGGATTGCGTAATTGACATCTGCTGTTTGGAGAGGGCTGCTATGCCGATATCGTGGAACGCGAAATCTATAACGGAGCGTTGTCCGGCATTTCGCTGTCAGGCGATCGTTTCTTCTATGAGAACCCGCTGGCGTCGCAAGGCGGTCATCACCGTGTCGAATGGTATGAGACGTCTTGCTGCCCAACGAATTTGGTGCGCTTCCTGCCGTCCATCGGCAACTATATGTACGCGGTAACCCCGGATGGGATCGTCGCCAATCAATATGCCAGCGGTGAAGCGGCCCTGGAATTGACTGGCGGCGGCAAGATCCGGCTGAAGCAAACGACAAATTATCCTTGGGAAGGCAGCATAGCCTTTGACGTGCAGCCGCTGCAGGAAAGCGCCGCATTTGCGCTTCGGCTGCGGGTGCCCGGATGGTGCAAGAGCTACAGTGTCACAATTAATGGACAAATTGCGGGGCCCGAGCTGGCCAGGTTGGAGAAGGGATACCTGGTTATTGATCGGGCCTGGGGAGCCGGCGACCGCATTGTGCTGCATCTGGATATGCCTGTCGAGAAGGTACGTGCCCGCGAAGAAGTGGAAGCGGACCGCGGAAGGGTTGCTTTGCAGCGTGGGCCGGTTGTCTTCTGCCTGGAGCAGACGGATAATCCCGGAGTGGCATATGATGCCTGCGTGCTGCCTCGTTGCGCCGCATTTGCGGTGGTGCATCGCAGCGAACTGCTTGGCGGCGTTACGGTATTGTCCGGCTGCGGCGAGGATGGGCAAGAATATCGTCTGGTGCCGTACTATGCCTGGGACAACCGGGAGCCGGGCTATATGCAGGTCTGGCTGCGTGAAGTGGCCGATCAAAGGCTTTATTGGGCTTGAAGCCATGCTGCTTTTGCCGGAGCGCCGCCCGGCAGGGATATGCGTAACTTCGGCTAAAGCCCCGAATGGATTAGTAATGTATTCCATGTTTTTTCCTCATTTTGTCCAAAGTTATGCCTAAATTGAGTGATAAAATGAATCGTGTAAGGAAAATAAATACATTGAAGGAGTTGAATTGTAACGAGAGGCAACGACGACGCTTCAGCTGATGAGGCGACGCTTCGGATCAAAAACGCGAACGGAAACGAAGAAGCCTATTATAGCAGTAAGATTTTAAGGAGATGATATCATTTGAAAAAAGTAATCATTGCTCTCTCACTCGGTCTGCTGATCGGATCAGCAACGACAGCCGTGGCCGCGACGGACAAGACGGTACAGGCGACGATTGCGAAGTTCGTTATTAAGGTCAATGGAACCGAGAAGAAGCTGAAGAACTCGCCTATCGTAGTGGACGGCACGTCTTATCTGCCGCTCCGCGAAATCGCCGGGCTGCTCGATGCCGAAGTAAAGTATGACGGGAAAACCAATACGATTTCATTAAAAACGTCCGATCCTCTTGAAGGGGCTGTGAGAAAGGATATCCAAGGATTCTAATCTTTCAGATTGGATAAGACAAAAACAGCAGGGATCCCTTATGGGATAACTGCTGTTTTTGTCTGGGGTGGACAAGCTTCCTTGCAGACAAGCTAGGAAAGGGTTGGAAATCTCATAACAAACGCCGCTCCGCCGCCCGGCTCGTTATGGGCCGAAATGCGGCCATGACATCGCTCGACGATGGCGCGGGAAATCGCCAGGCCTAACCCCGTCTCTCCGTTCTTTCCTTTCGTAAACCGCTCAAAAATTTGAGATAACAACGGTTCGGGAATTCCTTCGCCGTCGTCGGAGACGCCGATGTGGATTCCTTCCGTACCGGCAGTAGCCTGGATGCGAATCGTTTCCTTGGCATATCGGGCTGCATTGCCCAGAATGTTGATGAGCGCTTGCAGCAGCTTCTCGCGGTCGGCATAGACCGACCAATCCTGCTCGTTATCGAATCCGTTCATTTCGATCCGCAAGCCGTTCTTGACGAGCAGCGGATTGATGCGCGCCAGCGTTTCCTCGATCAATTCCCGTACCGGGACGCGGTCCATATGGAATATGCCTTCTTCGCTTTCCAGCTTGGCGAGCAGAATCATTTCCGTCACGATTTTTTTCAATCGTTCGCATTCCTTCGCGATGACATCCAAGCCAATTGTGGCATCGTCCCCCGTAAAGATGCCGTCCTTAATGCCCTCGGCGTATCCTTGGATGGACATGAGCGGCGTCTTCAATTCGTGCGAGGCGTTTTGGAAAAACTGCTTCTGCGTGCGCTGGTAGTTCTCCAATTCGCCGGCGAGATCGTAGACAGCCTTCGCGACTTCTCCGATCTCGCCTCCCGATTCGACCAACTGAACTTCAGAGAAGCGGCGCGCTTCCACCTTGTTCAATTCCTTCCTCAGATCCCCGAGCGGTTTGACGAGTCTTCTCGTGATGAGCATGCTCAGCAGGAAAGCGACGATGCCGCCGGCGGACAGGATGATCATCAACCGTATAAACAAGTCGAGCTGCATGGCTTTGATCTTGCTCAGCGGGGCTGCCATCACGGCCGTGACACCCTGCATATCCGGCTGAATGCCTTGGCTTGTCGTGAACGTCTCGACGATATAACGATCGTTTTGGCCTTGCCAAATGACCTCCGAGCTTGGGAGTTCCAGCTTTGATAGCTTCAGCAGCTCTGATGTCTCTTCGACGGGCAGCGTGCTGTAGAGGACTTTCTCCCCGGGGGCGATCAGTACGGCGTTCGTACTTCTAATGGCAGGCATGGCATTGAAGCTTGATTGCGAATTCATATTCAAATTTTTATTCGCATCCGTACTCCAATCCGTATTTAAATCTGTACTAAAATCTGTACTCATATCCGTGCTCATATTTGATTCCTGCGCCGGCATGAGCGGCATGACTGGGGACATATTCATCAGCAAGCTGGCTTGATTCCGCAGCTCTTGCCGCTGGTTGTTCACCAAATTATCGAGCAGCAGCGGGTAAATCAGAACCGCAGTGATGGCCAGAATAAATAGCAGCAGCAGTGCAAATGACAGATGAAGCCGATACAGCATTCTCATCTTATTGTCCCGTCCTTTCCGTCCTCAGCCGGTAGCCATGTCCCCATACCGTATCGACTGGAAGTTGCTTTATTTTTCTACGCAGCCGCTTCACAAGATCGTCAATCGCCCTGTCGTAGCCGAAATAATTGTCTCCCCAAATCAAGGTGAGCAGCTCGTCACGGGTGAACGACCGATTCGGCTGCTCCGACAACGTCTGCAGCAGTTTAAATTCTTTCAGCGTCATCTCGACTTCTTCCTCACGCCAGAATACGCGTCTCTCCTCCAGAACAAGCCGCAGATCACCCACTTCGATTGCCGTATGCACGGCCTGTGAAGCGGAATTCTCCTGGGCTTGGCGAATCGAGCTGAGCCGGTGAAACAAGCGATTCACGCGCGCGACCAATTCCCGCGGGCTGAACGGCTTTGTCAAATAATCGTCGCCGCCGAGCTCGATTCCGAGGATGCGATCGACCTCTTCATCGCGCGCTGAGATCATGATGATCGGCACTTCCGCCTCTTTGCGGATTTGCCGGCACAGATCGAAGCCGCTCATCCCCGGAAGCATGATATCGAGAATCCACATATCAGGAGGATCTTCCTTCCACAGCTCCCACGCGGCTTCCGCCGACGACAACATAACCGTGCGGTATCCTTCTTTATCCAAATAAGCCTTCACGATTTTCCGGATCTGGGCATCGTCGTCGACTACGGCGATTTGATAGGACTTCATGCGGCAACCTCCCCGATTTTTTAACTATTTTATCATAAAAAATTCGGCTGAGGCCTTATTCCACACTTTTTCCACACCCTTTCCAAATTTAGTACCCAGATTTGTTTGTACACTAATAGACGGAAAGCCGTTTTCGTACAAATTGTTTGCCGGCTCCCGATTGGAGGTTACTTCATGAAGCTGCACCGTCTGTCCCGCAGGGAGCTGCTGGCTGCACTAGTTTTTCTGGCCCCGAGCTTGGCCGGATTTTCTGTCTTCTATCTCATTCCGTTCGGTCAGAGTGTCTTGAACTCGTTCCAGGATCGACTTGGAGGAAGCTTCACGCTGTCCAACTACAAGGAACTGCTCCTCAGCTCCTCGTTTCAGAAAGCGGCGTCCAACACCTTCTTGTTCACTACGATCAGCGTGCCGATCCTTGTCACCGTATCGCTCTTGCTGGCGCTGCTCTTGAATCAGCGGGTATTTATCCGGAACTGGCTTCGTACTGCTTATGTACTGCCGCTTGTTGTACCGGTCGCGTCGATCGTGCTTGTCTGGCAAATTCTGTTCGATTGGAACGGCGCATTAAATGTCGTTTTGGAGCATTTTGGCCTGGACCGCCTCGATTGGATGAAATCCGAATGGGCCGGCATGGTCATCGTGCTGGTCTATGTATGGAAAAACATCGGTTACAACGTCATTCTGTTCTTGGCCGGATTGCAGAACATTCCGGATCAATATTATGAAATCGCCGACCTGGAAGGGGCGGGTCCCGTTCGCAGACTGTTCGGAATTACGCTCACGTATTTGACACCGACCACGTTTCTGGTCGTGCTCATGTCCGTGCTGAATTCGTTCAAGGTGTTCCGCGAGACGTATCTCGTGGCCGGACCTTACCCGCATGACCGAATCTATATGATGCAGCATTACATGAACAATATGTTCCTGTCTCTCGATATTCAGAAAGTATCGTCCGCTGCGGTATTGATGGCGCTATGTATTATGGCGCTTGTGTTCATCCTGTTCCGCACGGAGCGGATGTTCCGCTCTTATATGGAGTAAGTGCAAGATAACCCCACAAAGTGAGGTTTTTGCTTCGAAGCGTATTCAGGTACTTTGCGGGGGCCCCGGAAAGAAAGAGGTGTAAGAGATGAATAACGTGATGAACCAATGGGTCACGCCGCTGCTGCGCTCCTTGCTATTGATCACCATCGCTGTGCTGCTGCTGATGCCGGTCGTCTTGACCCTCGTCAGTTCCTTCATGACGGAGCGAGAAATTATGGCGAATTACGCCATGCTGGGCAAAACCGACACGAGCGTGTTCGTCAATCTCAAATGGATTCCCGATTGGGTGTCGTTCCAGCAATACGACAAGGTTTTGATCGCGACGCCGAAGTTTCTATACCTGTTCTGGAATTCCGTATCGATGGTGGCTCCCATCATCATCGGACAAGCGGCGGTGGCAACCCTCGCTGCGTTCGCGTTCGGGAAGCTCTCCTTTCCAGGAAGGGAAGGGTTGTTCTTCCTTTACTTAATGACCATGCTGATGCCGTTTCAGGTGACGCTCGTACCCAACTACTTGATGGTCGATCGGCTGGGTCTGCTGAATCAGCCCGGTTCCATTATATGGCCCGGCGTGTTCGGTGCCTTCGGCGTGTTTCTGCTGCGGCAATTCATGCTCCATATCCATTCGGCATACATCGAAGCGGCCAAAATGGATGGAGCGGGATACTTGCGCATCTTCCTATCGGTTGCGCTGCCGATGGTGAAGCCGGGCATCGCCGCACTCGTCGTGCTGCTGTTCGTCGACTATTGGAACATGGTCGAGCAGCCGCTTATTTTTCTGCAAGACGCTGCGATGCAGCCGCTATCGGTGTTCCTCTCCCGCATTCAGGAGGATGCGCTCGGCGTGTCGTTTGCCGCTTCGGTGGTATATATGATGCCCATGGTACTGCTGTTTTTAAGCGCCGAACGGTATTTTATTGAAGGAATTCAGCTTTCCGGCGTAAAAGGCTGAGCGAAAGGAGATTAGCAACATGGTATTGCAAAAACAACGGATTGCCGGTATTGCACTGGTTATTTTCCTCCTCTTGCTGGCGGGACTGACGTTATTTAGCCAAACGCTTCAGACCGCATTGCTGCCGAAGGTGGCGACAGCAAAGCCCACGAAAAAAACGTTGGTTCATCGCATCGAAGGAGGAGGACAGATCACGCCGCGCCGGCAAAGCGAAATAAATAGCGATAGCGGCTGGAAGATAGCAAAGGTGCATGTTAGCGATGAGGAACAAGTCAAGAAAGGCCAGGTTCTAATCACGTTTGACGCCAGCGAGGTGCAGCAGCAACTTCACGATGCGGAAGACGATCTGAAGAAACGGAATTTATACCGGGAGCAGCTTAAAGAGCAGTTCGTGGCCGCGCACCAATCAGGAGATGAGGGAGCGATTCGTAAAGCAAAACGCGACCTGGATTTGGATCTGGTGGATCAGGGCATGGCGGAGAGGAAAATCGAAAGGCTGCGCAAAGAGGTGGGACGACAACCTACATTGACAGCTCCTGCGAACGGCATCGTACTGAATCTTCAAGCGCAGGAAGGCGTGATCATTCCCCCGGGGCAGCCGGTATTGACGCTGCTGGAAACCGGCGAAGGGTTTCAGTTCTCCTTCACAGTGGATAAAGAGTCCGCAGATTTGATACGAAAGAACGACAAATTGATGGTTAAGGTGGATGGGGATGAGCCGCGAGAGATGGAAGGAACCGTCGCCGAAATCAAGACCGCTTCCCAAGGAGGCAGCGGAGGAGGGAACAAGCCGGAGGGTGAGAACAACAACCCGGGCGGAGGCGCCAATGCTCAAAAAACGATTCTCGTTCATGTGCCTGGTGACGGTCTTCAAGGAGGTGAGACAGCTAGCGTTTACTTGGAGAAGCCGTTCGAAGAGCAAGGTCTTGTTATCAATAAAAAATGGCTCGATAAAGACGGGACCGGAAATTACGTATTTGTCGTTCGGGAGAAGCGAAGCTCAATCGGCAACACATACACGGTCCAGAAGGCTTACGTGACGACCGGCAAGGGGAACGAAGAGGAGATCATTGTGCTCGGAGGCGTCTACCTGGAAGAAGATATTGTGACGGATTCGAGCGAGCCGCTGCAGGAAGGGAATCGAATTCGATTAAATTGAGAGGATGATTCAATTGAAGAAAATAGGGTTACTTATGATGTTGTCCATTATGCTGCTAGTATCCGCCTGTTCGGGCAACGGGGGAGGCGTTTCCCCAAGCGCTCCGGGTGGCGATTCCAACGGCGATCCCAAAGGCGTGACGGAGGGCGGCCCGAAAACCGTCGTCATTTCTGTCATGCATAAAGATCGTTTCCTGGAATCCGCTGCGCAAAAATTTGAGGAAAAGCATAAGAATATTCGTATCGAGATAAAGGAGTACAAAGCATCGGAGGACATGGGAGACAGCGGCCTGTCCATGCAAGCGATCTCGCTCGCCGATGTGGAAAAGTACGTACAATCGGTAACAACACAGGTAATGTCCGGCAAAGGGTCCGATCTTATTCTCATGAGCGAATTACCCCAGGACAAATTTGTCGACAAGAAGCTGCTGATCGATTTGAACGAACTGCTGGCCAAAGACAGCACGATCGACCGAAATGCGCTTTACACGAATATTTTGAAGGCGTCCCAGGACGGAGATGGCCTGTATGCTATGCCGATCTCCTTTTCGCTTGAGCTGTTTCAGGGAGATACCGAGCTATTGAAGAAGGCGAATATTTCAGTGGACCCCAATGAACCTTGGAATTGGGAGCAATTTATGGAGGTTGCCGAGAAGCTGAAGCTGCAAGGGGATTCCGAAAAGCTGATTAACCTGGACCCAACGTCGCTGCTCTTCGATTATATTGAGGACAATTACGCTGAACTCGTCGGGCAGGGCAAACCAAACTTCGATTCGGACCTATTCCGCAACAAATTGAAGGAAATCAAGTCGATGTATGACGAAGGCCTGCTCAGCGACGGGATGTCGTTCGATGGCGGCCAAGCTGTATTTAGAATGGCGGGCATCTACAGCCCTGAGCAAGCATTGACGATGCCTGATGGCTTGGACTACTACCAGAAGCCGGGAACAAGCGGAAAAAATAACGGTGCGCCATTCAAGCCAATGTACAGTTGGGGAATAAACAGTAAATCGAATGTGCAAGAGGAAGCCTGGGCATTCATCGCGTTTATGCTGTCTGATGAGATGCAGGCATCACCGAATCTCGCGGGATTGGCGATGAATAAGGCCGCTACCAATAAAAAGCTTAAGGAAGTTGCGGAAAAAATCGAGAGCGGAACGCTGGAAACGATGATGCCGCAAAATATGCTGCCGAGCGGTGAAACGGCAAAAGCACGGGTTGAAGCGGTTGAGAAGCAAATCGCGGGGACGAATTTCCGCAGGTTCAGCGATATGAAGGTGCTGATAATCGCCTTGGAGGAATTCAATACCTTCATGAGCGGGCAGAAATCTGCGGAAGATGTAAGCAAACTGATCCAGAACCGGGTGACCACGTATTTGAATGAGTAATGGAACACTGCCAGAAAAGAGAAAACGTCGAATCGTTCCATAGATTATATTCCCGGTATTTCAAGCAAGTGTATCACACGGCCTTCTCAATTACCAAGGATCGCGAGCTGGCTCAGGACGCTGTGCAAGAAACGTTCTTAAAGGCTTATCGTAACCTCGATTCTTTGGAGAAGCATGATAAAGAAGAAGCATGGCTCAAGACGATTTCCCGCAATGTGGCGATTGACATGTACCGCAAGAGGTGTCGGGAAATGCGCATTTATAGTGCGCTGTTGGACGATTACAGGGGCGAAACTGATGTTGAACGGACGATCGTCGACCAGGTTTTCCTTCGCAGTTTGCTTGCCTCGTTAGAGCCTATTAACCGGCAGGCGATGCTGCTCGTCTATGCATATGGTTTGACGTATGAACAGCTCGCTGATTGTCAGCAAACGTCGATCAGTGCCGCGAGGTCGAGAGTCCACCGGGCCAAAGAAAAGCTGCGCGGATTGGTTATGTAAATGAATTCCTTTGGCAGGAACGCCGATACCGTGTATTTTGTCGCAAAATGAACGATATAAAAGAAGGAAACAATTGCCGGACGCGGGAGGATGCGTCCGGCAATTGTGTTAATAGCGATTTCATCAGCGCTTTGAAACGGAAATCCCCTTTAAAAGCAGGCTGATCGCATTGATATGCAGAGCTGCATATTCGTCCCCGCTTAATTTCGGCATCGTCAGGCAAAGCTGCGTTGCGCCAGACAAGGTAGACATGACGCCGAAACTTAAGGTTTCGATATCTTCACGAATGAAGACGCCCTGCTCAATCCCCCTCTGCAGCACCTCTCTTATAGCACGATAGGCCATCTCGGTGATCTCTTTCAATGTAGTCAATGCCTCAGATTCACTGGAAAGCGTCTTGGCATACTCCTCAATGGCTGGAAGCAATGGACTTTCACAGTCTCTTCCGAGTAAGTCAGCCAAGGCAATCAACTGTTCGCTGGGCGACGCGAATTGTTCGATCGATCGATGCCACTTTTGCGAGGTTTGTTCGGCATGCTGGGTGAGCAATTGAAGGAACAGCACCTCCTTATTTTTATAATGATGATACAGGTTTCCTTTGCTCATTCGTGTCGATGCGCATAAGTCGTCCATTGTAGCCCGGTCATAGCCTTTTTCAATAAATAACAGCTTGGCTTGATTGAGAATCATCGTTTTTGCTTCTTCAGCTGGCAATCGTCTTCTTGTCATAAGCTCCTCCCGGAACCTTACGAATTACGAACGGTTCCTTTTGTATTTAAAAAGTTGAAAAGCGCCATATAAGATAACGATAGCAAAAATCCCAAAGAATGCAAAGGGCATGTCTAACGTATGCCGGAAAACAATATTTTGCAGACCCATGCTTTCCGCTGTCGATGTACCATATCCCCAAATCGTGAAATTAAACAGGTTCGTCGCAAAATGGATTCCGATGGGAGCAGCCAGACCATTGGTGTGATAAGCGACGATTCCCAGAAAGAAGGCCCCCAGCAGGTAATATAAAGGTCCCCAAATACCATAGCTTAGCATTTCAGGGTTATAACCATGAATCAAGGCGAACGTTAGAGAGGTGATGCAGATGGACCAGAATGCACCGCCTTTTAACGATCTGAACATCCGGTACATATAGCCTCTGAACAACATCTCTTCAGCAGCGCTTTGAACCAAAATCAAAGGTGCGGCAACAATAAATACGCCTAGCCAAGGAAGCGGGTCGAAATGAAAGGTAAAAGCTTGGGGATGAACAGCCAGATCAATAATCAAGTACAGTATCAGTGCCAAAAAATACAAAGAAAAATAAATCGCAAACTTACGGAGGTCGGGCCTTTTACCTTCAAACAAAAAGGTTCGAAAAGGAATTTTGAAGAAATATCTGGTGACCAGAACGACGCCGAGAATCAGAAACCAGAAGGATAAAAAAAGCGTGATGAAACTAGGAAATCCTGAGCGAGTAGCGGGAATTAGCGTATTCATGAGATTTAACCACAATAACGTACCGCCTTGCCAAATCACAAAAATGATGATGAACCCTGCAAAAGATTTGAAGCTGAGGGGGATCTTCGGTTGAAGGCCGTATTTGTTTTCCATGACATGCACCCGTTTCTTGTTTATTACCGACTAAATAGTCGGTAGTGATAATATACATGTCTAATACTGAGGCTGTCAACAGGGACAGAGTTAACTCGTTGGCGCGGCGCGCTGCGAATCTGTATGATTTTTCGAATAGAATCACGGCATTGTTGCGCAACGCGGCAATTCTGTATGATTTTTCGAATATAACTACGGCATTTGTTGCGCAACGCGGCAATTCTGTATGATTTTTCGAATATAATCACGGCATTGTTGCGCGGCGCGGCAATTCTGTATGATTTTTCGAATATAATCACGGCATTTGTTGCGCGGTGCGGCAATTCTGTATGATTTTTCGAATATAATCACGGCATTTGTTGCGCGTTGCGGCAATTCTGTATGATTTTTCGAATATAACTACGGCATTGTTGCGCAACGCGGCAATTCTGTATGATTTATCGAACATAATCACGGCATTTGTTGTTAAAAGGCGGTGAAAAAGTAGCCGGAGTGCCTATAGAAGTTGGAACAGCGAGTGGAAACGCCTATCCGCCGCAGGCCCTGCATTTTTTCACCGCTCTTCTGAATGGATGGTCCTAATACTTCTGCTGCTCACATTAACAGCACCTAAACAGCGGGAGCATAGTTAAGCTGTTGTTCATCAAGTTGTTTAGGCTCCGTTTCAATGAGGCTGATAGGATAAGAACCAAGGATCCTTACAATAAGAAACACGTTCAGAACACGGACAACAAATTGATTTTTATACGAGGAGGGAAGAGCCATGATTGTTACAACAACAGCAATCGTTGAAGGCTCCCCGGTCAGGCAGTACATCGGCGTTGCAACCGGTGAAGTCATTATGGCTGCGAATATCGGCAGAGACTTTCTTGCTTCATTTCGAGATATTGTAGGAGGGCGTTCCAAAGCCTATGAAACCAAGCTAAAGGAAGCAAGAGACGATGCCTTTAAAGAGATGATGCAGCAAGTATTGCAGATGGGAGGAAATGCCGTTGTTGGCGTCGATATCAATTACGAGGTGGTCCGCCAGGGCATGCTGATGGTCGCTGTCAGCGGAACGGCCGTCATTATCTAAGGAGCGGCCTAAACGCGACGATCATTCCGGGCAAGGTATTTAGTTCAATGTCATCGGTGCCACATCAATAATTCATAATAAGGAGTGTATGCAGATGAAAAAATTTAGCGCTTTATTGCTTTCCGTATGCTTGCTTACCTCTGGGTTGTCTGTTGCTCATGCAGCAGAGAAAGCCTCATCCGTATGGATGAATGGCGAGCAGATCCAGTTCAGCCAGTCCGAGCCGATTATTGAAAAAGGGGTGACGCTTGTCCCGCTGCGTCCGCTGCTGGAGAAGCTGGGGGTCAAAGTAAAGTGGGATAAAGCGACCCGCACCGTGAGCGGTATCAAGGAAGGCTTCTCCTTGTCCGTGCAATTGGACAGTACACAGGCAACGGCAAACGGCAAAGCCGTCAAGCTGGAGGTCGCGCCAAAGCAAATCCGAAATGTAACGTATGTGCCGCTCCGGTTTTTCGCAGAAGCGACAGGTTATAACGTGCAATGGAATCCATCACTGCGCCAGGTTACCCTGAGCGCTAAACAGCCTAATGAAGTTGCAGCACCTAGACTGCAAGACGACTTTTATGAAGCAGTCAATGCGAAATGGAAGGCATCGACCGAAATACCGGCAGATAAAGTCATCATAGGCGGTTTAAGTGATCTGGGTGATAAAGTAAGCAAGCAGTTGTCAAAGGATATGGCACAAATGACGGCTGAGGGACGTGACAAAACAGATGACGAGCTCGGCAACATGATTAAGTATTATAAAATTGCTGCGGATCGGGAAACACTGAACAAACAGGGATATGAAGCTATTAAAGCGGATATCGAAAAAATTAAATCGATCAACAGTTTGGCGGACTTTGCAAAAAATCAAAAAGATCTCCACGTCAGAGGGCTATCTTTACCATTTACTTTGGAAATCTTGTCCGATATGAAGGATGCAACGAAAACGATACTATACATCAACTCCCCTAAACCGAAACTTGATAAGAGCATGTATGCACCTGATAATCCTCAAGGCCAAGTATTGTTAGGGGCATACAAGAACATGCTGGCAGATCTTTTGGTAAGCGTCGGAGAAACCAAAGAAGAAGCAGAGCGTATTGCCGGTGAAGCGGTGGCGTTCGAAACCGAATTTGCGCAATATACAATGTCCGGAGAAGATATGAGTAATATTGAATCGTTTTATAATCCAACAACAGTGAAGGAGCTTAAGGGATATAGTAAACAAGTCGACCTTGAAAAATTTTTGGTAAATGTTACTGGCAAGAAACCGGAAAAGGTTTCCTTGATGAAATTGGACTATTTTGAAAACCTTGATAAGTTCATCAATGAAAAAAGTTGGGAAAAAATGAAAAGCTGGACCTACGCAACCTTTGTATTGAACTCCGCCTCGCTGTTGTCCGATGAGTTGGTAGCAAAATCAATGCAATTGAGCAGAGGAGCGGCAGGCCAAGAACAAATGGCGGTAACGGAGGATACGATTTACAATATGGTCAACGCTGTTTTCAGCGATGTTGCTGGCCAATATTATGGCAAGACCTACCTTGGAGAAGAAGCGAAGCAGGACATTTCCAGAATGGCGGACAACATGATTGGCGTTTACAAAGAAAAGTTTCTAAAAAATGACTGGATGTCTGAGAAAACCAAGGCAGAAGCGATTAAAAAACTGGATAACTTGAAAGTAAAAATTGGTTATCCGGACAAGCTCGATGCGGTGTATTCGTCGCTTAAGGTCGATGCCAACAAGTCATTGTATGAGAACAATCAGGCGATCCAAGCGATCATGACGAAAAACAAATATGCGAAAATCGATCAACCTATTGACCGGAACGAGTGGAGAATAGCAGCAAACACTGCCAATATGATCTCCGAAGCGCTGACCAACACCATTACGTTCCCTGCCGCTGCTCTTCAGGCGCCATTTTATGATAAAAATCAAAGCGCAAGCCAGAATTATGGCGGTATAGGTGCGGTTATCGGGCATGAAATTTCTCACACCTTTGATACAAACGGCGCCAAATATGATGGAATTGGAAATCGGGTCAACTGGTGGGCAGAAGAGGACTATAAGAAATTCGAAGCCAAAGCTCAGGCTGTTATTGATCAATACAACCAATTGGAGTACCTGGGCCAACAAATCAATGGACAACGGTCCGTACCAGAAAATATTGCAGACATTGCCGGACTGCAGGTTGCTCTTGATGCAGTAAAACAATTGCCGGATGCAAATCTGAAAGAGTTCTATACCTCATGGGCAACCGTGTGGAGACAGAAGGTTCGTCCAGAAATTGAACCATTGCTTCTAGCCATCGATCCTAATCCGCCCGTCAAATTCAGGGTAAATGTCGTGGTAGCCAATACCGATGATTTCTACACGACATTTGGCGTCAAAGAAGGCGATCAGATGTATAAAGCTCCTAAGGACAGAATTAAAATTTGGTAAATCTTCGTCTAAAAGTTGCCAGGGATGAACCTGGCAGCTTTTTTGCTGCAATTATTGACTGAATGGTCTGGAATGTGTAATATAGGGGGACCAGGGAGAAAGGAGGACAACGAGATGGCAAGAAGCAAGGAGTTTGATACTACCGAGGTGCTGCATAAGGCGATGAAAGTTTTCGGTTATTATGGCTACGAAGGCACATCTCTCCAAACCTTGCTTGATGGTTTAGGGATTGCTCGTCAGAGTCTTTATGACACTTATGGGACGAAGAGAGAGCTATTCATCAAGGCTGTGCAGCATTATGTAGATGAGAAATCATCTGCAGTTGTTGCCTACTTGGAGCGTGCGGAGCCCGTAAGAAAAGTGATCGCCGAAATTTTTCAAACGATTGTATCTGCACTGCAGGACGAAGAGCGGCGAGAGGAATGTTTGATCTTGTACAGTGCCATCGACCAGGCACCTCACGATCCCGAAATCGCAGCTCTTTTTGAACGAGATCGTATGTTATTGGAAAAAGCTTTCTATGAAGCATTGGTTCGTGCTCAAAGTCGGGGAGAGATAAATCAAAATCAGGACTTAAATGCGCTTGCGCGGTACTTATATCATGCCCGATACGGGTTGACGCAAGTGGCAAAACTATCCTGTGACCCTAAAGTTTTAGAAGATGTTTCAGCCGTTGTACTCTCTACGCTCGATCATTATTGATGGAGCGGGAGGGGGAACTTTATTTGTCAGGTGATATTAGAAAGTCATTTTTTTTATTAATATTAGACTGTTCAGTCTGCAATATCCCTTGATGAAAAATAACCAAATAACATTCTGCACAAATTAGACTGAATAGTCTATAATTTTTTTGATCAAAACGGACTGTTTAGTCTATAAAGAAAGGACGATTCAATAATGAATATAAACAGGCATAAAGGTCTTGCATTAATGTTACTGGCGGTATCCCAGTTAATCTTGGCGCTTGATTACACCATTATTTTTGTAGCCTTGCCTTCATTAGGGGAGGCTCTGGGGTTCTCGGCAAATAATTTGCAGTGGGTTGTCAGTGCGTACTCGCTTGTTTTCGGGGGATTTCTGCTGATCGGAGGACGACTGTCTGACTTGCTCGGGAGGCGTAAAATGTTTATCGTCGCGATGCTCCTTTTCGGACTAGGTTCATTGCTCGGCGGTCTGGCAACCTCACAAATTATCCTGATCATTGCAAGGGGGCTGCAGGGACTTGGCGGAGCGCTGTTGGCACCATCAACATTGTCGTTAATTATGTCTAATTTTGATGAAGGCGCCGAGCGGAACCGTGCAATGGGCATTTGGGCAGCGATGGGCGGCGTTGGTCTCTCGATCGGATTGCTGCTTGGCGGAGTATTAACCAGTTACATCGGTTGGGAATCCACGTTCTTCGTTAACGTACCGATCACGATAATCGCGATCATTCTCGCGCCTATAGTACTTGTGGAGAGCAAAGTCGAATCGGGTAAAAGGCACTATGACGCGGCAGGCACGATATCAGTGACGGCAGGCATGATCCTTATCGTCTTTTACTTGATTCAGTCTCCAGTAGAAGGTTGGGGCAGTGCGGGGACGCTTACGTTCGGAATCATCGGTACCGTTCTGCTTCTGCTGTTCATCATAATCGAGAACCGTACGAAAGAACCTTTACTCCCGTTCAGATTGTTTCGCAATCGCAACCTTATCGGAGCTGCTTTGATGGCGGCATTGTTCTCGGCTTCGTTCGGTACGCTGTACTACTTTTTGACATTGTATATGCAAGGTGTATTACACTTACCGGCAATCCAATCCGGACTAAGCTTCTTGCCGCTAACGATCAGCGCATTCTTTGGCGCAAAGCTTGTTAATAAAATGTTGTCATCGGTCGGGGTAGCCAGTACGCTTGCCATCGGCATGGGGCTAGGAGGCATTGGATTCCTACTGCTTAGTGGGCTCTCCGTGTCGGGCAATGCATGGGGGATCATTCCTGGCATCGTCATTATCGGCATCGGTCAGGCGCTCGTTTTTACGACCATGTTTATTGCGGGCAGCACGGGAATCGATCCAAAGGAACAGGGCGTGGGATCTGCGATGATTTCGACCGGTCAACAAATCGGCGGTGCCGTTGGTTTGGCTGTCATTATGGCCATCATTTCTGCTAGCCTGGGATCGGACGCATCGCTGGAATCGATGGCTGCTACTGATTTGAATCAAGCGATTCGCACGGCATTCCTAATCGCCGCCAGCATTACGGCGGTGGCCATTCTTATCGCTTTCGCGACACTAAGACAGAAGAAGATTTCCAACATCAAGGCAACAAATCACGCACCGCATTGATCAAACGGAACGGGAATTATACCATAAATGCGACACCGCCATTTTGACTCGTCTGGTTCGCGATAACAGCCGCTCAGGCGTTCCCCTATTAACGGCGGCCGCGCGTTGCTCGATCTCACTTATGTCGAATGCCGTTGATGCGATCATTCTGGCAGCGGCTGCGCCGACTGATGCGATGGGCCGCCCTGTTGAGCTCATAAAATTGTTGTATTTTCTGCAAGATTTCAGTGCATAATCTGTCATTCCGCTGAAATTGTTGTATTTTTTGCAAGAATTCAGCTCATAATCTGTTATTTTCCTGAAATTGTTGTATTTTATACAATATTTTTGGCGTAATAGCATTAATTAGGCATTATTGTTGTAAGAAATGAGAAATACAACAACTTCTATAACGCCTTGATTGAATTCACCCCCAACTAAACCAAGGAACTAAGCGGCCTGTACTTGCTTAGCTCCTTGGTTTTTGGCGTCTCCCTTCAATGAAAAATAAATCAAAGTTAACGCATCGGAAAATAATAAATTTCCGTTGACAACTATACCGTCCAGCCAGTACAGTAGAGGGGAGGGGGAATAGGCATGGGACAGAGCTCCAAGCGCAGTGAAATATTGAAAGTAGCGTGTAAACTAGTGAGCGAGAAGGGTGCATCCAAGCTGACACTGGACGCTGTAGCCAAGGAAGCGGGTGTCAGTAAGGGCGGATTGCTGTACCATTTTCCAACTAAGGAAGCATTGATTCAGGCCACCCTTGACGATTTTCTTAACCGTTTTGATTCAAATACGGATGAAGAAGCGTCCAACAATACCAAATTGAATAACGGCTGGGCTGAGGCGTATCTTATCGAAACCTTCGAAATCAGCAAGGAAGATCTGGAAATGAGCGCGAGCATTCTGGCGGCTGCGGCCAGCAATCCTAACCTGCTCGAGCCTATGCGGCAGAGATATGTATTGTGGCAGAACCGGATGATAGCAGAGTGTAAGGACCCGGTGGAAGCTACGGCTGCACGTTTGGCTGCGGACGGTTTGTTTTTTTGCGAGCTGTTCAACTTTGCTCCCTTGGATGAGAAGCTTCGAGTGGATGTACTTTCATACCTACAGACAATGGTTAAGAAGAGAGAAATGAAATCGGGCAGCTAGGCTTATCCTTCGCTGGCCATAGCGACCCGACAACGGGAGAATTTAATCGGATTAGTGCGTCTCAAAGCCGACTAATCCTATATAAATAATGAATAATTTAAGGGATGAGGTGATTAATATGGAAAAGCACGCGAAGCATGAGTTACGTTATTTCTTTATCTCGATGGCTTCGGTGCTTGTAGTTCTTGGTTTATGGTGGATTGCTAGCGAAAACAAATGGGTTAATCCTTTGTTTTTGCCAACACCTGAGGATGTTTGGTCGGCTTTCATGGATATTGCAAGGGAGGGCTACAAGGATTCCACTCTGCTGGAGCATATCGGAGCAAGTCTCAGGCGAATTGGGATCGCATTAGCCTTCGTGTTCGTCACCGCAGTGCCACTTGGCATTCTATGTGGACGTATACGCTGGATTCGGGCAGTTTTCGATCCCTTTATTGAATTTTATCGTCCACTGCCGCCGCTTGCCTACTATTCTCTGTTGGTTCTATTTTTTGGCATTCAGGATACGTCCAAGATTGTACTGCTTTTTCTAAGTGGGTTTGCTCCGCTATTTATTGCAACGGTGTATAGCAGCAGCCGCATCCCGGTTGACCGGCTTCATGGAGCTAAGTCGTTGGGGGCCAAGGGATGGAGAATTTATGTGTATGTGATTTTTCCATCTTGTCTGCCTGACGTACTAACTGCTCTTCGGACTACGGTTGGTATTACATATGCGACGCTGGTGGCTGCGGAGATGATCGCTGCTATATCCGGTATTGGCTGGATGGTTCTGGATGCAAGCAAGTATTTGCGTAGCGATATTATTTATGCGGCGATTTTAATTATGGGGCTTATAGCAATATTGATCGATTTATGCTTGCGGGCGCTTATTCGCCGAGTATCGCCATGGACAGAATAATAGTTAAGTAAGGTACCTTTTAGAGGTGAACAGGAGGCTGAAACAATGACGCATTTGCAAAGAAAATTAGCTTCTCGCTTAATGATGACTCTTCTGATTTTGCTGGTAGTGGCAGCTTGCAGCAGCAAGACAGAGGGAACGGTGGCGAGCACAACAGGCCAAGCTGCAGAGAAAAGTTTGCCAGCCGAGATCCGCATCGGATATCAGGTTTCACCTAACGGAGAATTGGTAGCCAAGGCGCTAGGACTTGCAGAAAAGCATTTTCCCGGAGTTAAGATCTCCTGGTTAAAGTTTGAGTCCGGTCGCGATGTCAATACGGCAATTGCAAGCGGCAGTATCGATTTTGGCTTGTTAGGTACGCCTCCGGGTGCATCTGGTATCGCGCAAGGGCTTCCTAATCAAATCTACTATATTCATGATGTCATTGGAGAAAGTGAAGCGCTGGTCGTACAAGAGAAATCCTCGATAGAAAAGCTGCGAGATATTGAAGGGAAAACGATCGCGACTACATTCGGATCCACTTCACACTTTAGTTTACTGTCTGCAATGAAACAGGAAGGGATAGATTCCAAAACAGTCAAGCTGATTGATATGCAAGCTCCGGATTTACTGGCGGCTTGGCAGCGTGGAGATATCGATGGAGCCTATACATGGCAGCCTGTGCAAGCTAAGCTTCTGGCAGAGAATGGCCGGATTATTATTACATCCAAGGAAGTGGCAGACAAGGGAGCGCTGACGGGTGAGTTTGGTGTTGTGCATAATGATTTTATTGCAAAGTATCCGGAAGCGGTAAAAACCTATATTAAGGTGCTGGATGAGGGAACGAAATTTTACCGGGAGCATTCGGAGGAGGCTGCTGAGGCGCTGTCCAAGGAGTTGGGACTCTCCCCCGAGGAAACGCTTAAAGCGATGCAGGAAATAACGGTCTTGGACGCCTCCGAGCAAACCAGCCCTAAATATATGGGGACACCTGAGCAGCCTGGAAAATTGGCAACGCTGCTGAAGGAGACCGCCGATTTTTTGGTGGAACAGAAGTCGATCAAGCAAGCACCTGAATTGTCTGTCTTTACCGAATCGATTCGTAATGATTTATATACACAACCCTGACGATTTTGAAATAAGAAGGGAGAGCAATCATGGCATCGTATAATTTGAAATTATCATCGGAGAGCAGGGCAGGGGAAGAAGCAGCTGCTCGGGATGGCATCGCATTGGAAGGGATAAATCTTACCTTCCGGCAGGGCTCTTCAACTTCCCAGGTGCTCAAGGGCATCGATCTGAGGCTGCAGTCTGATGAATTTGTCTGTGTACTGGGGCCATCAGGTTGCGGGAAGTCCTCCCTTCTAAATATTATAGCCGGTTATCTAAAACCAACAGAGGGCGTTGTTAAAATAAACGGGAAAGTACACATGGAGCCTGACGCCCATGTTGGTGTTGTGTTTCAGCACGCCAATTTATTTCCTTGGCTAACCATTGCGAAGAACATTGATTTTGGACTTAAGATGGCGAAACTCCCCCGGTCAGAACGCAGGAGACTGGTGGAATCTTATCTGGAACTTGTCGGACTCGAACAGGCAGGGGGCTTGCTTCCGCATCAGTTGTCTGGCGGGATGAAGCAGCGCGCTGCCATTGCCCGGACGCTCGCGACAGACCCGAATATCGTCTTGATGGATGAGCCGTTTAGTGCGCTTGATGCGCTCACAAGGGAATCTATGCAGCAACACTTGCGTTCAATCTGGATTAAAACGGGCAAATGCATTTTTTTCATCACGCATGATGTCGATGAAGCATTGCTATTGGGCAGGCGTATTTTAATTATGCAGTCTGGCCCCGGGAGCATCGTTCAGGATTTTACCAATCCTCTATTTGAAGGGGAAGCGGATATCTCGTTTAACGAAATTCGGTCGGAACGAAAATTTGCCGAGATGCGAAGTTTTTTGATCTCTCAGATCGCTCATGCTCCACAGCCTAGGTAATAGGACATTCAATGGTGCTTTGCTCTAACGTTATTTTCGAAAGGATGTGTCATAACAGATGGAAATATTCTGGTATTTACCAACAATGGGAGACGGCAGATATTTAGGGACTAGCGAGGGTGCGAAAGTGACGGATTTAAACTATTTTCGCCAAGTGGCGCAAGCAGTTGACCGACTAGGATTCACTGGCATGCTTGTGCCTACCGGTCATGCTTGCGAAGACGGATGGGTGGTGGCGTCCGCGTTGATCACTGCGACAGAACGGTTAAAGTTTTTGGTTGCCGTACGGCCTGGAGGTGTCTCGGTTAGCATCGCGGCCAGAATGGCAGCGTCCTTCGATCGGCTGTCCAACGGCAGATTGCTCATAAATGTAGTTGCCGGAGGGGACCCGTTCGAGATGAAGGGGGACGGTATTTTCCTTGATCATCGCGAACGTTATGAAGCGACAGATGAGTTCTTGACAGTATGGGACCGTTTGATGACAGGCGAGGAAGTGACTTTTTCGGGCAAGCATATTCAGGTGGAACAAGCGAAGCTGCTGTATCCCCCGTTTAGCAAGCAGTCCCCGCCGTTATTTATTGGCGCATCCTCGGAAGCTGGCCATCAAGTGGCGGCCAAGCACATCGATACTTATCTGACATGGGCGGAAACGCCGGCTATGGTTGCTGAGAAGATTGCGGATGTTCGTGCCCGGGCTCGTGCATTAAACCGTGAGATCCGGATTGGGCTGCGCGTACAAATTATTGTACGGGATACGGAAGAAGAAGCGTGGGCGGTTGCAAGGAAGCTGGTTCAACATGTGAGCAAGGAAGACGTTGATGACGCTCAGAAAGTGTTTGATCGCTTCGACTCGGTCGGACAGCGAAGGATGACTCAGCTCGTCCGGGATCATCAGGACCAGTTGGAGATAAGCCCTAATCTATGGGCAGGGATTGGGCAAGTGCGGGGAGGCGTCGGAACCGCATTGGTTGGCGATCCGGGTACAGTGGCTGAACGGCTGAAGGAATATGCGGCATTAAGCATAGATACCTTTATTCTCTCCGGCTACCCTCATCTGGAGGAAGCTTACCGTATTGCAGAGTCACTATTCCCGCTTCTTCCGGTTACATATCCGAAGCGACCGGAGTCTTGGGAGTGGACGCCTATGGGCGAGCTTATCGCCGAAAATATCGTACCCAAGTGATCCTGATTTTGCTCAGCTGAGCGTTGGCACAGGGAAGTATCCTTCCCGGCCAAACGCTCAGCAGGGCAACAAGATCTCAATTTTCGTGCCCCGCCACAATTTGGATTGCACCTGGATTTCACCGCCGTGCGCTTCCACGATGGATTTGGCAATACTCATTCCAAGCCCGGAGCCAGTCGTCGATTCTTCCGTATTCGTTCCCCGGTAATAGCGATTGAACAAATGATGCAGCGTTTCCTCGTCCATCCCTTTGCCGTTATCAATGACGCGTATGCATGCCTTGTCGTTTAATCTGCCGATCGAGACGGTGATGACTGTACCTGGCGGGTTATGCCTGACGGCGTTGGACAGCAAGTTGTCCATCAGCCTTTGCAGCCAGGTCTCATCTGCCTGTACCATCAGGGGCTGCTCATCCCCGACGTAGTGAAACTGATATTCTGACGTCGTGGCATCGTTGACGTATTTCAGTACGGAGCAGCGCACCATCTCATCCAGATCCATCTCCCGAAGCTCGATGATCGATTCTCCCTGCTTGAGCTGATGAATCAGAGAAAAGTCAGAGATCAGCTCCAGCATATAATCCCCCTTCTCCCGAATCGTCGATCCCATAATTCGCATCTCCTCATGGCTCCATTGTTCAGGCAGACTCTCCAGCATATATCCATAGCCTTGAATCGTGGCCAGGGGCGTGCGCAGATCGTGGGAGATTCCCGACATCCATTCCGCTTGCGCCTTCTCCAGCCTCTCGCGCTCCTTCTCGGTTTGTGCTAATTGATGCGTCAACTGGTAAAAGGATTCAATCACTTCCTTATAGAGCCTATAGCGGAATCGCAGCGTGCCGTTGCGGCGGAATACCTTGCGCATGTCCTTGGCAGTCAGTATCTGGTCATACTGTCCCCGGCGCATACGCCCGAACCAGCCTGCGAACAGAATGAGCGGCTGGCCGTAACGGTAGCCATGCCAGATGGAGAGCGGAAGTGCCGAGAGCAGGATGACACCTGAAAACCAGAGAAGACCTCGCGTTGCCGAATCCATCACAGGATGCTTCAGAGGGCCACCCTGTGGATTGGGAGTATAGAGGACCCAGCTCATTCCGGTCTGCTCGTCCCGGTGTGCGACAATATTCGTGTCATAGTTGCCGGGCGATTGATGGATCGCCAGAATATCAAGCGGACGATATCCCTTCTGCAAGTATGATTCATTGCCGATGCCCTGCAGGGTATGACCCGCAGAGTCGATCACCTGCAGATAACTGCCGATTTCGCCCAGCCGCTGCTCCAAGTGAGGAACCTCTTCGCTTCGCACCATCCCCTGCTGCCCGTAGGCGTCGAACCAGGCGACCAGTTGGTCAAGGTCAGGGCTTTGGTAGCCCAACAAGTACATAAGCGGCTCGTTAAATGAAAAACTCATCTGCGTGTATACGGTATACGTTCCAAGCAAGCGTGTCTCCTGGATATCGAGCAACTCAGCAATGGAGTAGGAGGATGGCAGTGGTTGATGGGACGTTGTATTGACGCCGTAGATGACTTCTCCTTCGGCGCTTACAATCTGCATCCACATCCCTTTCTCCTCGATGAACTTGTCCCATTCCGGGGAGATTCGAATCGTCCCGTCCTTGGAATAAGCCTCCTGAGAGATCATTTGCAGGGCGCCAACCGGAAAGTTCCGCTGCAGCTCATTATTCCTCATGCTCATGAAGAACATAATGCAGGCAATCAGCGTAATGGCTACAATCAGCAGAGAATAGAGGATCAATTGATACGTAAAGTGGAAGGCGATGCGGTGTTGAATCTTCATCGTTCCTGCGACTCCTTTACCAGCTTGTAGCCCAGCCCGCGTACGGTGACCAGCAGCTTCGGGTTGCCGGGATCGATCTCGATCCGCTCCCGTATGCGCCGGATATGCACCATCACGGTCGAGTCATCGCCCTGTCCATTGATTCCCCAAACCTGATCGTAGAGTTGCGTCTTGGAAAATACGATACCGGGATGCTTGCAGAAGTGCAGCAGCAGTTGGAAGACTTGAGCAGGGCATGGAATAGGCCGTCCCTCCACGACCAGTTCGCCCTCCGCCTCGTTGACGGTGAAGCGGCTGAATCGGTAAACCCCCGGATCGGGTCGCTTTACTGGACTGGCTGTGGGAGCTTCCGACTCCTGACGGCGTATGCGCGCCTGAATTCTTGCGGCCACCTCCAGAGGATTGAAAGGCTTCGTGATGTAATCGTCCCCTCCCATAGCGAAGCCTCGCAGCACATCGAGATCGGAAGCCTTGGCCGTCAGAAACAAAATATGCGGATTCCCATATTCACGTAGCTTGGAGCAAATCTCCAGTCCGCTGCCGTCAGGGAGCATGATGTCGAGCAGGATGATGTCGGGAACCACGCGCATCGCTAAGTCAAGCGCCTCTGCACAGGTGGAAGCCGTGTATAGCTGATGGAATCCTTCCCGGCGAAGCACCATTTGCAGCATCGTGACAATCGAAGGCTCGTCGTCGACGATGACGATTTTTATATCAGATAGACTTGTCATTATTTTCACCCTTTTCCATAGTAGCATACTCACTTTAACAGAAGCTAAACGGCAGGAGCAAAAGTAAGCGATGAATAAAGCCGCGCTGCCGAAGCAAACTTCCATTAACAGAAGCTAAACGCTCAGAGCAGACTTAAGCTGATGTTCATCGATTCGTTTAGGCTCCGTTTCAGTAACGTTGGTAGGATAGGAAATGAGGATCCTGCTTTTGAGTATCTCAGCAATTATGTACACAGGGAGGAATAAATGAATTATGAAAAAAATAAAAAAGCTTGGTCTTATAACTTTGGGTGCTGCTGTTATGATTTCTGCATCAGGATGTACCGACGCCTCTAACAATGGAGATGTGAACAATATTAATGAAGCAAAAGCAATTGAAGAAAAAACAATTCAAACAGATAAGACAGATGCGACCGATAAAGCTGCAGAAGCCAGACTGCAAGACGACTTTTATGAAGCAGTCAATGCGAAATGGCTCGCGTCCACGGAATTGCCGGCAGATAAAGTCATTATAGGCGGCTTAGTAGACCTTGATACGAATGTAAAAAATCTGGTGACAGCGGATATGGCAAAGATGGCAGCCGAAGGACGCGACAAAGCCGATGACGAGATCGGCAACATGATCAAATTTTATAAGCTTGCTGCTGATCGGGAAAAGCTGGGCAAAGAGGGATACGAAGTAATTAAGGCGGATATCGAAAAAATTAAATCGATCAATAGCTTGGCGGATTTTGCAAAAAATCAAAAGGAACTTTATTTTGAAGGACTTGCACTGCCATTTAGTTTGACGCTGCTGTCTGATATGAAAGATGCAACTAAACACGCGCTATACCTTGAGGCTCCTATTCCTACAATGCCGGATAAGAGCTACTATGCGCCTGAAAATCCTCAAAGCGAAATATTTTTGGGGCTATACAAGCAAATGCTGTCCGATCTATTGGTAATGGTTGGGGAAACCGAAAAAGAAGCAGATCGAATTGCCGGTGAAGCTGTAGATTTCGAAAAAGAGTTCGTTCTAAATACATTAAGCCCAGCAGAATATAGCAATATCGAAGCGTTTTATAACCCCAAAACCATAGACGAGTTAAAAGCATACAGCAACAATATTGATCTGGAAAAATTTCTGGTAGATGTTGTTGGTAAAGCTCCAAAGCAAATTTCCGTCATGTCCGTTAAGTATTTCGAAAACTTGGACAATCTTATCAACGAGAAAAACTGGGAAAAAATGAAAAGTTGGACTTATGCAAACTTTGTATTAAAATCTGCCCCTTTGCTGTCCGATGATTTTGTAAAAACATCCACGCAATTGAGCAGAGCAATAGCTGGCCAAGAACAAGCGGCATCAACGGATGAAACAGTTCATAATATTGTAAATTCAGCATTTCAGTATGTTGTTGGAAATTATTATGCAGAGACCTACTTTGGAGCAGAAGCAAAGCAAGATGTTACAGACATGGTTGAAAGCATGATTGGAATTTACAAAGACAAGCTGCTGAGTAATGATTGGATGTCTGAGGAAACGAAAAAAGAAGCGATTAAAAAACTGGACAACATGAAAATCCATGTTGGCTATTCAGACAAGCTGGAAGACATGTATTCGTTGTTGAAGGTGGATGAAAATAAGACGTTATTTGAGAACAATCGCTTCATTCGAACGATAAAAACGAAAAACGACTTTGCAAAATTGGATCAACCCGTTGATCGGGATGAGTGGAGAATGTCAGCAAATACGGCGAATATGACGTATCAACCACTGACTAATACTATTACATTCCCTGCCGGATCTCTGCAAGCGCCCTTCTATGATAAAAATCAAAGCGCAAGTCAAAATTATGGCGGTATAGGCGCTGTTATTGCGCATGAAATTTCACATGGCTTTGATCCAAATGGAGCAAAATATGATGAGGTTGGCAATATGGTCAATTGGTGGACGGAAGAAGACTACAAGAAATACGAAGAAAAAGGACAGGCTTTTATTGACCAATACAGTAAAGTGGAGTATTTGGGTCAGAAGCTCAATGGAGAACAGACCGTAACCGAAAATATTTCAGACATCGCCGGACTGATGGTAGCTCTAGAAGCAGCAAAACAGTCACCGGATGCAAATCTGAAGGAGTTTTACCAATCATGGGCAACCATTTGGAGACAGAAGGCTCGACCTGAGCTTGAACAATTGCTTCTAACAATTGATGCGCATGCACCGAATAAAGTCAGGGTAAATGTAGGTGTTGCTAACACCGATGATTTCTACTCCACATTTGACGTTAAAGAAGGCGATGCGATGTACATTGCCCCAGAGGACAGAGTTAGGCTTTGGTAAATATTGTACTGACAAGCAAAAGCTGAGGTTTGATAAAAAATGCTTGAGGGTAACGTAACGTTACCCCTTATACTGGTAACAGAAAGGGGCTTATCTCTAACTTTTGAAGTAGTCGATGTTGAAATCTTAAGAAAACAAGAGCAAATGAAAGAAAATATTAATTTATAGTGGGAGTGTTTATGATGTCAATCAATAGGGACATGCTGCAAGAATCTTTGGATCCCCCCCTTCGAGTTCGTCCCCTCGTACGATGGGCTGTTCTCACATATTTTCTCTACAGCGCAGTCTTCTACGCAATCTTCGTGCTTAACGGCGTTGACTACACGCGAGTGGGCGAGAGTGAGCAGACCCTTTTTCTCTGGTACGTAGCACCGCTGTCCGGCGGTGCCGTGCTGACCATCATAATGGTCACGATCTACGGATGGTGGCGCCCCAGCCTGATTGAAAGGCAGCCTCTTTCTCGATGGACGATGACTCTCCCGATCATCATGACTGTCATCGCGATCGTGAACATGCTGATCGGCGATTTCAGCAGTGTCACGCCCCTCATGTGGCTGTATCTCATCGTCGGCAGCATCCTGGTCGGCTTCAATGAGGAAGTGATCACCCGAGGTCAGTTGATAGTCGCTCTGCGCAGCCGATTCGGCGAAACCGGGGTATGGCTGGTCTCAACAGCGATGTTCGCAGTCTTCCACCTGCCGAACATCTTCCTGGGCATCGGGGCGGGTGCCCTGATCCAGGTATTGATCTCGTTTGGCCTCGGTTCGATCTTCTACCTTGCCCGGCGGTCTACCGGATCGCTCGTGTTCGCCATCCTTCTGCACGGACTCTGGGACTTGAGCATCTTCTCTATGAATGGCTCGACGTCGTTTCCCATCGCTGGTGCACTAGCTCCGTTGTTGGCGATCGCTGCAGCGATCACGGTTCCGATCATCCTCCGCCGTGAAAAGCGACGCGGGTAGCGCCCAAAGCGTGTCACGACCAGTCGGCTGATTCATCGTGCGGTCGACGAGCGCGCTCATAAAAGCTGAGGTTTGTGCAAGCAAGCCTTCGATTTGAGTCATACTAAAATCTCCATTGAATGTGCCTTGGCAGCTCCATTCGATATGAGAACTTTTAGCTATGGCTCTCTTTTTTTAATTGGATCAAAAAAAATGCTTGAGGGTAACGTAACGTTACCCCTTATACTGGTATCAGAAAGGGGCTGAGGGGGATAAACAACAAGAGGTATTATACCGTTGGATCATTCGCTAAACTGACATCAACGACGAAACGTACGCTGCGCTTTTATGATCATAAGGGACTGCTCAAGCCAAGCTACAATGAACAGGGATATCGAACGTATACCGATGAGGATTTGTACCGGTTCCATCAAATACTGACCTTGAAATATTTAGACTACTCCCTGGATGAGATTGAAACGTATTTGGAGCAGGACAGCAAGGATTTTAAAGATTCACTGGAGTTGCAATATGAGCTGCTGCTGCAGAAACAGCAGCAAATCGAGCACGTTGTGGCTACGATGGAACGGGTAAGAGCGATCGTTCAGGATAACCATACGCTGGATCCCGAACTCATTATGCTAATGATTCATTCCATTCAGCACGAAGGAAAGGTGAAGCAGTGGTTCTCCGATCAGCTGCCGGATGCGCTCGTAGAATCTATGTTTTCGCGTGGACCAAGCTTAGAGCCTGAGATGATGACAGAGCTTAACGATCTGCTCGTTATGTACAAGCGTGGGCTGCAGCCGGAAGATCCTCTTGTCCAGGAGTGTGCGCTCAGTCTGAAGCTGATGATCGATCAAGTGCTGGGACAATCGCTGGAGGAGATGGAGATAAGTGGGACAGGAACAGTTCTGGGGGAGATCGACCCGCAGGTAATGAGTGGCTTTGATCCGAGCTTTAAGAATTATTTGTTTGAGGTACTTGGTCATCTAATCACTCGTACTAGGAGAGAAGCAGGTGAATGACAGGTTTAAACCGTCTCTAATATCCAGCCCGTTTATTATTATTCCAACTAAAAGGAGATTATTTGATATGAAAAAAATCAGTGCACTGTTACTTTCTCTATTCTTACTCACTTCTGCATTCTCTTCTGCTCAAGCAGCAGAGAAACCCTCGTCTATAAGGCTAAATGGCGAGCAAATCCAGTCCAGTAAGTTCGAGCCGGTCATCGAAAAAGGGGTGACGCTCGTTCCCATGCGTCACCTGATGGAGAAGCTGGGTGTCCAAGTAAAATGGAATGAAGCGACCCGAACCGTCAGCGGTTCGAAGGAAGGCCTCTCCTTCTCCCTGCAAATTGGCAGCACAAAGGCAACTGTAAACGGCAAAGCAGTCACGTTGCTTGTAGCGCCTAAACAAACCGGAAATGTAACCTATGTGCCGCTGCGCTTTGTCGCTGAAACAGTAGGCTACCAAGTGGCCTGGGATGCATCGCTGCGCCAGGTTAACCTTACCACCAAGCAGCAATCCGAGAGAGGCCGCGGTTTTCTATGGAAAATAGAAAATAAGGGCAACACGGTGTATCTGCTTGGTACAATGCATCTAGCCGATGAAAGCATGTATCCGCTGCGCCCGGAGATTGAAAATGCGTTCAAAGCGGCTGACTACTTGGGCGTAGAGGTCGACCTTATGAAGGACATTCCTGAGGAAACCAAGAAATTGATAGGGGATTTGAGTGTTTATAAAGACGGAACTACACTAAAGGATCATATCTCCGAAGAAACCTATCAAAAAGTTACTGCATTCTTGAAAGCACAGGGACTTCCAGAGAACAGCTTCGATATATTTAAAACGTGGTTCGTCGAGAAACAAATTTTGGCAATAAAAAGCTCCCAAGGCGAGCAAAAACCGGATATGGGTATTGACAGGTACCTGATGGAAAAAGCCTATAAAGCTAAAAAGCCGGTTATTTCACTGGAAAATATAGACCTTCAGTTTAAGGCGATGAATAACTTCTCTGACTCGCTGAATGAAAGGCTGCTGCTTCAAACGCTGGAGCCAGGTTCTCCGAACCCGCCTACTCCAGATGTATCGGTAGATTTTCTGGCTAAAATGTGGAGTGAGGGCGATTATAACGCCTTGGCTGAAGCGTCCAAATTTATTGGCTTTGATGCGGAATGGGTCAAAGCCCAGATGGATGACCGCAATGTACCTATGGTCGAGAAGATTAAAGGCTATTTGAACAGTGATAAAAAAGAAACGTATTTTATCGGAGTGGGATCGCTGCATCTGCTGGGTGACATGGGTATGGTTACCTTGCTGGAGAAGGAAGGCTTTAAGCTGGAAAAACAGTAGCACTTGTATACGTACTGTGCATGACACGCAAGGGCTAACCGTAAGGTTGGCCCTTTTCTTTGCTCTCGGCAAAGCTATTCGGGGGAGAGTTTTGCCAATGATTTTCTTCGTTGATAAGATCAAAGAAACCCTTGCACTTGACGCAACGTCAAGTGCTATACTAACGCTAGAAAGGGGCTGAGAATGATAAAAAAGACATATTCAATTGGATCATTCGCCAAACTGACCTCGACGACGGGAAGGACGCTGCGCTTTTATGATCGCAAGGGGCTGCTCAAGCCAAGTGGATACAATGAACGGGGACACCGGACTTATACGGAGGAGGATTTGTTCCGGCTCCATCAAATATTGACTCTAAAATATTTAGACTACTCTTTGGAGGAGATCGGCAATTATTTGGAGCAGAATGGCAAGGATTTTAGTGCTTCACTGGAGATGCAATATGAGCTGCTGCTGAAGAAGCAGGAGCACATCCAGCATGTTGTGTCTACGCTTGAGCGGGTAAGAGAGATCGTTAAGGATAACCGTACAATCGATCCTCAGCTCATTATGCTGATGATTCATTCCATTCAGTATGAGGAGCAGCAGAAGCAGTGGCTCTCCAATCGGCTGCCGGATGCATTCGTACAATCGATATTTATGAGCGGATTCAGCTTGGAGGAGAAGCTTCAGGTAAATCGCGAGATGACGATGTTATTTAATGATTTGCTCGTCATGTCCAAGGAAGGGCTGCAGCCGGAACATCCGCTTGTACAGGAACGTGCAGCTAGCTGGGCTTTGGTACTCGAGCGGTTGCTGGGAGAAGCGCTGAAGGAACTGCAGACGAGCGAGGTGGGAAGAGTGCTGAAGGACTTGGATCCGAAGATCTTCCCAAGCAGCTTTGAGCCGGAGTTTAATAACTTCTTGCGTGAAGTTTTTACTTATATGGGTGTTCGTCATGCACAGCCAGAGATGCCCCGGGTGGGACAAAGCTGAATTATACCCTTTTAAGGAGGGATGGACAGGAGGAATAGTCATGCCGTTACGCCATGCTTCCATTCTCGGAACCGGAAAGTATTTGCCAAAAAGACGTGTTACCTCCTCCGAGATGGATCGATTACTTCACGTTAAAGACGGATGGGTGCTGAAAAAATCCGATGTTGGTGTCCGTTATTTTGTTGAAGATGAAACCGCCTCACAGATGGGCGCCTATGCGGCGGAAGCCGCACTGGCAGATGCCGGGCTTACCTTCGCAGACATTGACTGCCTCGTCTGCGCAAGCGGAACAATGGAGCAGCCGATCCCATGCACAGCCGTACTCATTCAAAAAGCGATGGGACAGCAGCATTCTGGCGTTCCAGCCTTCGATATTAACTCAACCTGCCTCAGCTTCGTGGCGGGAATGGATATGATGTCCTACTTGATTGAAGCGGGTCGTTACCGCCGCATCCTTCTTGTCTCTACGGAGATTGCATCTATCGGGCTGAATTGGGAGCACAAGGAAAGCGCCGCGTTGTTCGGTGACGGTGCGGCCGCTGTGGTGCTCGGCCAGTCTGAGCCAGGCACCGGCTCAGCCATTATTAGCGCCAGTATGAAAACATTCAGCGAAGGGGCCCATATGTCCGAAATCCGCGGGGGCGGAAGTGGAATGCATGCTCGTGAGCATAGCGATGCAACAGCAGACAACTTTCTTTTTGATATGGACGGTACCGAAATCTTTCGGCTCGCTTCGCGAAAATTGCCGAATTTTGTCGATGGTCTGCTGCGGCAAGCGAATATGAGCATGAAGGACATGAAGCTGGTTATTCCCCACCAGGGCAGCGCTATGGCGATGCGGATCCTGCAGCGAAAGCTTGGCATCGCCAAGCACCAAATGATGTACATTACACCGAATCACGGCAATACCATTGCCGCATCAATTCCGATGGGTCTCCACGAGGCCATTCGCCAGAAGAAAATTGAACGGGGTGATCGCGTTATGCTGCTTGGTACCTCTGCCGGCGTATCGCTGGGGGGCGTCATCTTTAAATATTGATATCAACTTACGATATTGGATGGGATGGTGATCATGAAGGGAGCTAAAGCGCTTGTTACCGGCGGCACCGGCTTTCTAGGCGGAAGTCTTGCATATAAGCTGCGGGATGAGGGTTGGGAGGTAGCGGCTGTCGGCAGAAATGCAGGTACAGGGAAGCGGCTGGAGAACGACGGCATCCGCTTCGTCCAAGCCGACTTGCGAGATCAAGACACCGTTCGCGAAGCCTGCGCAGGTGTGGATACGGTATTCCATTGTGCCGCGTTATCCTCTCCTTGGGGAACGTACCGCGAGTTTTATGGGCACAACGTAGAAGCGACCCGCCATGTCATTGACGGGTGCCTGCAGCACGGGGTGCGCAGATTGGTGAATGTTTCTACGCCGAGCATTTATTGCACGAATGAGGATCGTTTCAATATCCATGAATTGGAGCCGCTGCCTCCAAAGCAGGTCAACGCCTATGCTGCGACCAAGCGGCTGGCCGAGGAAGCGATAACCGCTGCTCACAACCGCTCAGATCTGGAGACGGTGAGCCTCCGGCCGCGAGGCATATTCGGCCCGGGCGACACGGCCATTTTGCCTCGTCTGATTCGCGCGAACAGCCGCTCAGGCATCCCTCTATTTAACGGCGGACGCGCGCTGCTCGATCTCACTTATGTCGACAATGCTGCTGATGCGCTCGTTCTGGCAGCGGCTGCGCCCACTGCTGCGATGGGCCGCGCATACAATATTACGAACGGCGAGCCGAGCCGATTCATTGATGTACTTACCAAACTGTTTCAGCTGCTGGATATCCCGATGCGCACGCTGCGGCTCCCCTTCCTGTTTGGCAAATCGCTAGCTGCCGCGATGGAAGGCGCTGCCAGATTACGTCCCGGGCAGCCTGAGCCGGTCATGACCCGTCACACCGTCAGCTTGCTCAGTATCAGCCAGACACTTGACATTTCGTCGGCCCGGGAACTGCTAGATTACAGTCCGAAGATTAGCATGGAAGAAGGACTTGCCATTTTCGCGTATTGGTGGCGTACAACACAATGATAACTTCAATACCGCTTGAACTAACCCTGCATGCCGCAGGCTACTGCACCCATCCCGAATGGGTGACATTACGGGGAGGCTCGCTGCGCAGCGTACGCTTTCCAGCCGGGTTCGCCCGTATCGTGCATCCGCAATATGGTACGATTCTGTACGATACCGGCTATTCAGAACGTTTCTTCAGCGCAACACAGCACCTCCCGTACGCGCTCTACAAGCTGGTGACGCCGGTAATTTATCATGCCGGTGGCGGCGCGGCTTCCCAACTGAAGGAGAAATTTGGATTGGACCCTGCAGAGGTCAAACTTATCATCTTGTCGCATTTTCACGCGGATCATGTCGGAGGCCTGCGCGACTTTCCTGGCGCCTGCTTTATCTATTTGCCGCATGCCTATGAGGCGGTACGCCAGCTTCGCGGTCTGGCGGCGGTACGCCGCGGTTATTTGCCGGACCTGCTGCCGGATGATTTCGCTGTGCGCTCCCTCCCTGTTACCCCGGGACAATCCCGGATACCGCTCCCGGACGGCTGGCCCTTCCCGGAGGGCGGATATGACTTGCTGGGAGACGGCAGCCTCATCGGGGTTGAGCTTTCAGGCCATGCAGACGGCCTGATGGGACTGCTCCTGTCAACCACGAAGCATGATTATTTCTTATGTGCCGATGCCGTCTGGTCCAGCAGAGCTTACCGTGAAAATCTGCCTCCCCACCCGCTGGCTGGGCTGATCATGCCTAACCGGCAGCAATACCGGGAGAACTTCGAGCGGCTCACGCTGCTGGCACGCCGATTTCCTGAGCTGCGCATCATTCCTGCCCACTGCAGTGAACAGCTTGAACAGGCATCACCATAACGACTGATAGTGACACAATAGATTTAAGCGGGACTCGTACAGCTGAACAATGCCAGTCCCTACTTTAACCCTTTGGAAGTGGAGAGTGACACATGGAAGCATCTATTCAAACCGATGCAACAAAACAAGTAAAAGCAGCGCCGGTTCTTATTTCGTTATTATTAGGCTGCTTCATTGGTATGTTTAGTGAAACCGCCCTAAATATTGCACTTCCAGAACTTATGAAGCAATTACAAGTCGGTCCCACTACAATACAGTGGCTAACGACAGGTTATATGCTGGTACTCGGTATTTTAGGCCCAGTGTCTGGTCTGTTGCTGCAATGGTTTACAACGAGACAACTGTTTATTGCTTCTCTTGCCTTTTCAACACTAGGCTCAATAATTGCCGGCTTAGCGCCTAATTTTGAAGTGCTTCTTGCGGCACGTTTTTTCCAGGCCGCTGGTCTGGCCTTGCTTTTGCCCCTTATGCTTAATGCAATACTGATTCTTTTTCCGCCCGAGAGGCGCGGTGCAGCGATGGGATTGATGGGGCTTGTTTTGACATTTGCGCCCGCTTCTGGTCCAACAGTTGCCGGTTTAATTATTGATAAGCTGTCTTGGCACTGGATTTTCTGGATTTCCAGTACAGTTCTCTTTATTGCATTAATTATCGGCATCATTTTCTTGAAAAATATATCCGTTATTACACGTCCTAAAATTGATCTGCTTTCTTTACTGCTTTCGACCATCGGTTTTGGCAGTCTTTTATTTGGCTTCAGCAAAGCGGGCGAGAATGGCTGGAGCCATGTACTCGTTATATCTTGCTTGATTGTTGGCGTGTTAGCACTTATTCTCTTCACTTGGCGCCAATTTAGTATAACATCGCCGATCATGAACCTTCGTACGTTCCGTTATCCGATGTTTAGTTTGTCGGTTGTGCTCTTCATTGTAGTGATGATGCTGCTTATGTCATCCATGCTATTGCTGCCGATGCTGCTGCAGAACGGCCTTGGCAAAAATGTATTACAGGCTGGTTTGCTCTTGTTGCCTGGTACGCTCATTAGCGGGATAGCGGGTCCTTTTATGGGTAAACTTTTCGATAAGTATGGACCAAGAAGGCTAATTATACCTGGACTGATTCTAATTGGTACAGTTATGTTCAGCTTCTCCACGATTACGGTTAATACCTCAACAACTTTTATTGTTGGATTGCATTGCTTGTTCTTGTTAGCATTGTCAATGGTCATGATGCCAGCACAAACCAATGGGATGAACCAGTTGCCGGCAGAGTATTATCCGCACGGTACAGCGATAATGAGCACCCTCCAGCAAGTGGCCGGGGCGATTGGCAGTGCGCTGGCGATGACGATGTTAGCGACAGGTCAAGTAAGATATTTGCATGATCAGGGGTTCGATATGAGCAACGGATTTAATCTTGCTCAAGTAGATCCCGCGATGCTGGAGTATTTGCCGTCTTCCTTTGTTTTTGGCATCAAAGGCGCCTTTATATTTGCCGGTTGCATGACGATCCTTGCACTTTTCATATCGTTCTTTATGAAGCGTGTAAAACCAAGTGCACAAAAAGCAGGATAAAATCAACTGGCTTACGTTGAGAAGACAGCAGCACTTCCTAAAATAATATTCGAAATAAACCAAGGATCTAAGCGGCTGTTCTTGCTTAGTTCCTTGGTTTTTTGGCGCCCAATGCTGCGTAAAGCTGATAAACAACAAATTAATTCTGTAATGATCATTACGACGACCATCTTGATTATGGAACTATTCGAAAACTTCATACAGAAATGTTGAAATCATCGCCGGATGAGCGATTCTGTATGATATTTCATATTGAGCGAGTGACAAAAGCTGCTCATCAACTGGGAACGGCACAACGTTCGGAGGATATGCCGAATTGAGCAATATTGTCCAATCAATCTGCTGTCATATTTGATATAGTTACGAAGATAGCAGAAAGGAAGGGGTTAAATGTCCAATGTGATTAGAACGTTATGTTATGATGCGGAGCTGCAAATGGAAGCTTATCGTTTCCAGGGAGTCATGCAGGATTTCCCCAGTCATTTTCATGACTACTACGTAATTGGTTTTATAGAGAATAGTCAACGGTATATGAGTTGTAATAATCAGGCGTATATCATTAATCCAGGTGATATCCTTATCTTCAATCCAAGGGATGTTCATTCTTGTAAACAAATAGAAGGGAAACCACTGGATTATGGAAGCATTAATATACAACCCAACTGCATGAGAAGAATTGTTCGTGAAATTACGGGTAGGGAGTATTTGCCGGTATTCTCACACAATCTTCTTTGCCAAAGTGAGCTTGCATCGTCTTTGCGGGAATTGCATGACATGATATTTAGAGGAGAAACCAATTTTATTAAAGAAGAACTGTCTTATTTTCTAATTGGTCAGCTGCTTCAAGAATATTCGGATATGTCAGCTGAAGGTGAACAATCAGATGGAGAAACGCAAGCAGAGTTCGATGAGATTTGCGAGTATTTGGAAGCTAATTATGCGTCCAAAATAACACTATCAAATTTGAGCCAACTAGCTGGCCTTAGTAAATATCATTTTCTACGTTCTTTCACCCGTCAGCGGGGAATCTCTCCTTACAATTACTTGGAAACGATTCGAATTGCCAATGCCAAAAAGTTATTGGAGCAAGGGGTTGCACCAGCTCATACGGCCTATTTAACCGGATTCAGTGATCAGAGTCATTTTACCAATTTCTTCAAAAGGTTTATTGGCTTGACTCCTGGGCAGTACATGCGGATGATTATGAATGAGGTACCCATTGCGACTGCGCCCGGGCTGCAGAAAGGCGATATGATAAATTGATAAATTCAAAAATTCGTATTGCTGCCCATGCGACTGCACTGTTAACCATCTTTATATGGGGGACAACGTTTATCTCGACCAAAGTTTTGCTAGGTGACTTTAACCCCCTTGAAATATTGTTCTTTCGCTTTGTGATTGGTTATGTTGTTTTATGGGGTGTTTATCCCCGCTTCGTTAAATGTTTGAAACGTAGAGACGAGCTATTGTTCGCAGCGGCCGGTTTTTGTGGTGTTACGCTGTATTTTTTGATGGAAAATATTGCTCTGATTTATACGTATGCCTCCAATGTGGGGATTATCGTTTCGGTTGCCCCGTTTTTTACTGCAGTAATGGCCCATTTTCTTCTCAAGGATGAACGACTTCATTTGAGGTTTTTTATCGGATTTGTAATTGCTATTTTTGGCATTTCGTTAATATCTTTGAATGGAAGCTTTGTTCTTGCGTTAAATCCGCTGGGTGATCTGCTGGCAGTGCTCGCTTGTGTATGCTGGGCGGTATATTCAATTTTGATGCGCAAGATTAGTGAACTTGGCTATCCCGTTGTTGGCAGTACTCGGCGAGTTTTCTTTTACGGACTGCTGTTTATGCTGCCAGCTTTATTTCTGTTCGATTTCCAGTTTGATTTAGAACGTTTTGCAGATGGAATCAACCTTTCCAATATCCTTTTCCTTGGTTTCGGTGCTTCTGCGGTATGCTTTGTCACATGGAACTGGAGCGTAGCCGTTCTGGGGGCTGTTCAAACAAGCTCTTATATTTACCTTGTTCCCGCAGTGACCGTGTCAGCTGCCTATCTTATATTAAATGAAAATATAACAGTTGGGGCTTTGATCGGAGCATTGTTTACGTTGGTGGGGTTAATTGTATCGGAAAGAGGATTTTCGATTAGGAAAAAAGTGTAATCCCCATTGCATGCTAAGCGTCTTTACAACCCGAACGAGCCAGTTCCTATTTCCAGGGAAGTGGCTCGTTAATTGATTTTTTGCTTGCCGGGAACGCAATGCGTAAGAAATGAAGAGGGGGATATAGGATTACGCTCAACCGTTTACTGCTGAGTTAACAATAAACTTGCGGCAAAATCGGGGTCTTCCAGAATTGGACTGCCGATGGCGATACAATCGGCTAATTGGTCTTCTATTATACGGTTGGCAAGACTGCGAGTGTAAATCTTTCCAACTGCAATAACCGGGATATTCAAATGTTGTTTGATTGCAGCAGCATGGGGCACCTGGTAAGCTGTGTACACGTCATCAGGTTGAACAGGAAGAAGGCCGCCTGTTGAGACATGAATCGCATCTAACTCAGATTCGAGGGGCTTTAACATTTTTGCCCACTCCTCCGGAGTCAGTCCCCCCTGGCAATAGTCGGTTGCAGAAATCCGTATGGTTACCGGATAGTCTTTACCGACCTCACTTCGAATTTCAGCCAGAACTTCTTTTAAAAATCGGGACCTATTTTCAGAATTTCCTCCATAGCGATCCGTTCTTATGTTCGATAGCGGGGATAAAAATTGGTGAATTAAAAAACCATGTGCTGCATGTATTTCAATGCCATCGAATCCGGCTTCTATGCTTCGCTTTGCCGCCAGACGATATTCTTCAATGACCTTCTTAATGCCGTCAGGAGAGAGCGATTCGGGAGTGCCGTAATACTCATCGAATGCAATTGCGCTCGGGGCAACTAATGTATGGGTAACTTCAGGTGAAGATTTCCTTCCGCCATGTGACAACTGGATAAAGACAGGGGTCTGGTGTTCGTGAATGGCCTCGGTAATTTTCCTTAAGGGTTCTACGTGCTGATCCGTAAAAATACCAATATCGTTTTCCCACAGTCTTCCACTGGAAGATATTGCGGTGGATTCTAAAATAATGAGCGCTACATGACCTGCCCTTCGGCTGTAATGTTCAATATGATGGTCGGTGGGAAAAGCCTCGGGAGTCCCCTTATATTGCTGCAGGGGTGCCATGATTAGCCGGTTTTTCAAACTTAAACTGCCTAAACTTATGGGATCATTTAATGTCAATGTCATGTCGATTCTCCTTTGCAAGTGATTAGTGACAGTTTATTATGGATAGGACGAAAGATAAATGCTATTATTAAGGTGAAATTCGATCTGAAACTCAGTTATTTTGTTATTTTGATCATTTAACCTTTAATAATGAGGTGATTATTCGTATGGATCAGATTGATTCGAAAATTTTATCGTTGATGCATGAAAATGCTAGAATTCCTATTTCTGAGATGAGCAGAATGATTGCGATGTCACAGCCGGCCGTAACAGAACGACTCCGGAAACTAGAGGAGCAAGGAATAATAACGGCTTATCGCGTGCAATTGTCACCACAAAAGCTTGGCCTGCATACTACCGCATTTGTTATGTTCAAAACGAATAGTTGCCCGGATTTCATCAAGTTCTGCGAAGCATCCCCTGAGATTGTCGGTCTCTACAGAACGAGCGGAGAGTATAATTTTTTAATGAAGGTATTAACCGAAACGACGGAATCATTGGCCAGCTTGCTTGATAAGTGCAATGTCTTCGGATTTTCATCGATTTTAATTGTCCTCTCAACGGTATTCGAGGACAAAAATCTATTATCCCGCGATATATGATCGCTAACCTTCGCTCGCATGGTTGAATGCCTCCAACACAAACAACATGTGTAATTTTGCGCCAATTTTAAGCGCCCGTTCGTCCACATCGAAACGCGGGTGATGCAGCGGGTGAACGATTCCCAGCGATTCATTGCCAATGCCAAGGAAGGCGAAGGCACAGGGGATTTGTTCGGCATAGAGAGAGAAATCCTCCCCCGCGAGACTCGGTGTCTCCAGCCATTGAACGGCTGCCCCGATATGTGCTGCTGCCCTCGCTGCAATTCCAACTGTGTCTGCATCGTTTAGCAAAGCTGTTCCCAGCCTAAAGCGGGACGTATACGTCCCGCCGAATGAGCTGGCAACGGACTGTGCGCGCTGCTCGAGCAGATGTTTTATCCGCTGAACCGCGTCAGTGCCGAACGTGCGATAGCTGCCCGTTACTGTCCCTTTTTCAGCGATGGCATTCAGAACCGTACCCGCATGCATAGTGCCGAAGGACAACACGGCTGGTACTAGCGGATTCCACTGTGCAGCCAAAGCCGTCTTGGCTTCAATCACAAATTGAGCCGTCATCATCAAAGCGTCGGCTGCCAGATGCGGAGCGGCATGATGTCCGGCCAGTCCCTGGAACTCGTAAGTGAAATGGGAGGAAGCAGCCATCATGTATCCTTCCCTCAGTCCGATCTTGCCGGTTGGCAGATCTGGCCAGACATGCAGGCCGAAGCCAAGCTCAGCGTCTCCCAAGACACCGTCGTCGATAAGATCCCGGCTTCCGCTGACGAGACTGCCATCCTCGGGGCATGGGCGTGCGCCTTCCTCAGCTGGCTGGAATACGAATCGCACCGTGCCGCTCAGACTGGCCCGCTCCTTGCTCAGGGCATAAGCCGCCCCGAGCAGCATTGCTGTATGTGCATCATGCCCGCAGGCATGCATGAAGCCATCACGAAGTGAGCGGTACGTCGAATCCGACAGCTCTTGGATGTGCAGGGCGTCCATATCCGCACGCAGCATGATCGTGCGGCCATCCTGACCGCCTCGCAGAATGCCAACAACGCCGGCCTTGAATCGCTTGCCCACGCCTCGTTTCACTTCAAGACCCCAGGCTTCCAATTGCTGTGCGACGACCGTTGCAGTTCGCTCGACATCGAACATGCTCTCCGGATAGCGATGCAGCTCTCGGCGTATGGAAATCATTTGATTCTCGTACGCGTCCAGATGCGCGATCAATCGTTGTGAGAGTTTCATGTGCGATGTGCAGCCACGACAGTGTTGTAGCGGTTGGCTGGAATCGGAAGTCCCAGATTGCCACGCAGCGTGTCTTCCTCGTATTCTATCCGATAGAGCCCCCTTTCCTGCAAAATAGGCACGACCAGCTCAACGAATTCCTCCAGTGCGTTCGGCGTAAGCGATTGAATGAAGAAGCCGTCCGCAGCCTCTTTCTCATAATAAAGCTGAATCAGATCGGCAATGTGCTCCGGAGTTCCGATGAACTCGCCTGGCGGCGATACGGAGCGAAGCGCGACCTGGCGAAGCGTGAGCTGCTGCTCCGCAGCAAGCCGTTTAATTCGATCGGCACTGCTTCTGTGGCTATTGTTTCCCAGGTCGCCCAGCTCAGGGAATAATTCATCTAGCGGATACTGCGAGAAGTCATGATGGTCAAAGAATCTGCCCAACTGATCAAGCGCTCGTTCGATCGTCACAAGATTCGCAATTTCTTCGTATTTGCGCAAGGCCTCCTCCTGTGTTCGACCAACGATGACGCCGATGCCATGCAGAATCGCAATATCATGCTCTGAACGTCCATAGGCCTTGGCGCGGGACTTTAAATCCCGGTAGAAGGATATGGCATCTTCGATACTCGCATGTTCAGTCAATACGGCATCCGCCGATTTGGCGGCCAGGTTTTTGCCAGCCTCAGATGAGCCGGCCTGAAAGATGACAGGCTGCCCTTGTTTTGAACGGGCAATATTGAGAGGGCCCTGGACAGCGAAGAACTCGCCCTTGTGATGAAGTGCGTGCATTTTCGATTTATCGAAGAATATCCCCGTCTCCTTATTGCGGATAAACGCGTCGTCTTCCCAGGAATCCCATAATCCTCTGGCAACTTCGATAAACTCCTCCGCAATGCGGTACCGCTCGGAATGCGACGGATGCGCCGTCTTCCCGAAATTGCGGGCCGAGCCTTCAAGCGGGGAAGTAACGACGTTCCAACCGGCTCTGCCGCCGCTGATATGATCCAATGAAGCGAATTGCCTGGCCACGTTGAACGGCTCGCTATAAGAGCTTGACAGTGTGCCGACCAGTCCTATTTTACTCGTCACAGCGGCAAGGGCAGACAGAATTGTGACTGGCTCGAATCGGTTTAGAAAATGCGGAATCGACTGTTCAGTTATATACAGCCCGTCAGCGATAAAGACCAGGTCAAACTTTCCGGCTTCCGCAATTTGGGCTTGCTGCTTGTAGAATTCCAGGCTGACGCTCGCGTCTGCCGGCGTGTCGGGATGTCTCCATAAGCCAATATGTGCGCCTATACCCTGTATAATGGCGCCGAATTTAATAGATTTTCTTGTGGACATGTTCAATCACGCTCCTAATTGATCTTCCAACAGATATAGGCTCAGAGTGGATAATGACAGGCAGCCACATGATTTGTCCCGACATTTCGCAATGCCGGCGCCTCTTCCCGGCACCTGGCTACAGCAGCAGGACAGCGCGTATGAAAACGGCAGCCGGATGGAGGAGAGGCTGGCGAAGGAATCTCTCCCTGAATGTTGGCGAATTCCCGCTTTCTTGATGGGTCGAGTATCGGAATTGAAGTCAACAGACCGGCCGTGTACGGGTGTGCGGGATGTCGGAACAGCTCCTCGGCAGGGGCAATCTCCACCAGATTGCCCAAGTACATGACACCGATCCGCGAGGACATGTGACGGACAATATTCAGGCCATGGGCGATAAATACGTAGGTCAAGCCAAGCTTTTGCTGCAATTCCTGCATCAGATTGACAATCTGAGCTTGCACGGATACGTCCAACGCCGATACGGCCTCATCCGCAAGCACGAAGCGGGGCCGCAATGCAATGGCCCGTGCTATGCCAATGCGCTGCCGCTGCCCGCCGGAAAACTCATGCGGATACCGGTCATACCACTTCGGATTTAGTCCGACCTGCTGCAGCAAGTCCGCGACGCGGCTTCTTCGCTCTGACGGATGGAGACGATCATGAACGTCGAACGGCTCGGCAATCGTCTTGCCGATTGTCCAACGCGGATTGACAGAGCCGTAAGGGTCCTGAAAGATCATTTGCATGTCACGGCGTACCGTCTGGCGGCTCTCCCGGTTCATCGTCGCCAGATCCTCTCCTCGGAACCGAACCTGTCCGGCTGTCGCTTTCTCCAATTGAATCAGAACGCGGCCCAGCGTCGACTTGCCGCTGCCCGACTCCCCGACAAGCCCGAATGTTTCCCCCTCGTGAATGGAGAACGTTACATCGTCGACCGCATGAATCCGCGCTTTCGTCCGTCCGAATGCATCTCTCACCGGATAATGCTTGGTCAGTCCCTTGACCTCAAGAAGAACTGACAACTCGTCTTCGTATGCCGGTTCATTGACAGTTGCGGAGGCAGAAGCCTCAGACAAGCTGAAGCCAGATGAGCGCTCTGATTCCAAATTCGCAGCATTCGCTGTCCCAGAAGTTTTCTGCAGCAAAATCCGGGTATGCCAGCATGCGGTCTTGTGAGCATCGTTTCCCTCCAGCGTGGGGGACACAATCCGGCATTGATCTGTAGCCAGAGGACAGCGTGGATGAAAGCGGCAGCCATCAGGAAACGCATGGATGCTGGGCGGGGCACCCGTAATCGCAGAAAGCGGAGCTCCGCGGGCGCTGTTCATTGTGGTGATGGAGCGGAGCAGCGCTGCAGTATAGGGATGTCTGGGTTGAGTGAACAAGCTGTCTACAGTGGCTTGCTCCACGATCCGCCCGGCATACATGACAATCATGCGATCAGCTATTTGAGCGGCGATGGCCAGGTCGTGCGTGATGAGGAGGATAGACATGCCGAAATCTTTCTTCAAGTCGTTGAGCAGTCGCAAGATTTGCGCCTGGATCGTCACATCGAGCGCAGTTGTCGGTTCATCGGCAATGAGTAGCTCGGGGCCGCTTGCCAAAGCCATCGCAATCATCGCCCGCTGCAGCATACCTCCTGACAACTCGTTCGGATACTGGGACAGCCGAAGCTCCGGCTGGGGAAACCCGACGCGGCGCAACAGCTCGATGGCATGCTTGCGTGCTTCTTTTTTGGTCCGCTTGTCATGCTGAACTATCGTCTCTACCAATTGAGCTCCGATTGTATAGACGGGATCAAACGCGGCCATCGGCTCCTGAAAAATCATTGCGATTTTTTTTCCGCGAAGGGCTCTAAGCGCGCTATCGGGCAGAGTCGTCAACTCCAGACCATCCAGCTTGACGCTTCCTGAGGTAATGCGTCCTTGATCGAAGTCTGTCAGGCGCATAAGTGCTTTGGAAGTGATGGTTTTGCCGCTGCCGGACTCACCGACAAGACAAAGCGTCTCACCTCGTTCAATATGAAAGGAAACATCGGTCACCGGTACGAGGGGAGGTTCTGAAGCCTGAAATTCTACGGTCATTCTCTCGACGGTCAATAAAGGGTTATTCATAGCGTTCCTCCTTGCGCTTAGCGGCTGCTGTTTCTGGGGTCCAGGATGTCCCGGATATGGTCTCCAATGATGTTGATCGCCAGCACAAACAGCGCGATGGCCAGTCCCGGAAAGGTGCAAATCCACCAGGCTACCGTCAGGTAACCCCTTCCTTGCGCCAGAACGGCTCCCCAGTCAGGAATTTCCTTAACAACGCCCAACCCGAGAAAGCTGAGCGCAGCGCCCGCCAGAATCGAAGTTCCGATCCCGATGGTCGACATCACTAGAAAAGGGGTAAATGAGCCTGGCAGCACATGCTTGAGAAATATATGGATGTTTGAACTGCCGATCGATCGTGAGGCGAGCACAAACGGCCGGTTCTTGACACTTAGTACTTGGCTGCGCATTATTCTGGCATAGCGAGGAATCGCGGAGGCTGCAATGGCCAGCACCACATTGGTCAGACTCGGCCCGGTTGCCGCCGCAATGGCCAGGGCAAGCAGGATGCCAGGAATGGTCATCAAAACCTCGGTGAACCGCATTACAAGAATATCGACCCAGCCCCCGATGTAACCGGATAAAGTGCCCAGCGCCGTTCCGGCCACGCCGCCAACTGCTACGGAGGCAAGCGCGATCAGCAGAGAATCACGGCTGCCGTACACAATCAGACTAAAGACATCGCGTCCAAAGTAATCGGTTCCCAGCCAATGATTTCTTCCTGGCGGCTGCATCAAGCTGGACGGATCAATTTTGGTCGGCGACAGGGATGTTATCCACTGCGGCACAATGGCGCACAGAATTATGAACATAATGATCAGGCCTGATACATACAGGAATAGATGGGAGCCTCCCAGACGCCATTTCCGCCCCGGTTGTCTGCGATCTGCCATCCACAGCGGCTTGACCTCAATTTCAGCCTTCACTTTCGCCTCTCCCTTCCTTATTGCGGTCGCCTGAGGCGCGGATCGACGAAGAGATACGACAGGTCGACCAGCAGGTTCACGCCTACATAAATGATTGCAGTGAAGAATACAACGCCTTGCACGACTGGCATATCCTTGGCCAGAATTGCATCGGCGAGTACCCGACCGATGCCCTGCCTGGAAAATACCGTCTCGATGACCACTGTTCCGCTCAGCAATTCTCCAATTGTGATGCCGACCATCGTTAACGCCGGGATCAGGGAATTCCGCAATGCATGTCTGTACATCACCGAGCGCTCCGTCAATCCCTTGGCGCGCAGCGTAAGGATGAAGGGCTCTCCCAGCATCTCCAGCATCGTGTTGCGGACCAGCCGGACGATAAAGCCGGCCCCGACCAATCCGAGTGCAATTCCGGGAAGGATGAGCGTCTTCCATCCATCCGATCCCATCGCCGGAAACCAGCCTAATTGAATGGAGAAAGCCAGCAGCAGCAAAATTCCTGTCCAGAAGGCCGGCATGGAGATGCCGAACAGTCCGACAAATCTGGCGATAAAGTCGATTATGCCGTTGCGGTGAATGGCAGAAAGAACGCCAAGCAGAATGCCAATGATGACGGAGAACAACGTGCTGACCAGTGTCAACATCAATGTTGCGGGCACATGCTCCAGAATTTTGGGGAGTACGGGGTCCTTGTTGATGCGCGATTGACCGAAATCCCCTTGAAGCAAATGAGAAAAATAGGTAACAAATTGCTGGTAGAATGGTCTGTCCAGTCCAAGCTCATGTCTGAGCTGGGCAATGGCCTCCGGTGTCGTCGCGTTGCCGTCCAGCATTTGCAGAACGGGGTCTCCGGGGAGGATGTACATGATGAAAAAAACGAGCATAGACGAGCCGATAATTACAAATAAGGAGGTCAGAAGGCGAGTTGCAATATTTCCTGTCACAACAGCTTTCCTCCCCTGCCTTTATTCACTGATATTGACATCATAGAATAGCGGATAGCCGAGAAGATCAAATTTCAACCCTTGAACACTGCTTGACTGCGCTACAGTGTAGGGAAATACATACAAAGGAATGCCGATGGCTTGCTCACTAATATATTGCTGGATCTGGCGATAGATTTCCTTCCGTTTCTGCAAGTCGGATTCAATTGCGCCTTCGTCAAGCAGCCTGTCAATCTCCGGGTCGTTAAGGCCCGAGTAGTTGTTGCCGCCCTGTGAATGCAGACGATCCGAACGGAATAGATTCGTCAGAAGATCAGGATCGGCCTTTACCTGCGAAACGCCGGCGAGATCGAATTTCCGCTGCTTAAGCAGCTCGCTTGCATCCGTTGTAATATTGAGTTCAACTTCCACACCAAGCTCCTTAAGCTGCTGCTGCACAATAACGGCAATGTCCTTGCGTTTCTCGCGATTGGGCGACGCTTCTAAATAGTTCAAAGTCAGCCTTTTTCCCTCCTTTTCACGTATGCCGTCTGCGCTCTTCTTCCAACCCAACTCATCCAGCAGCTCGTTCGCTTTGTGCAAGTCAGGCTTGATCTTGTTCTCCAGCGCTTCGTTGTAGCCAAGGATACCCGGTGTCAGCGAAGCCCAAGCACGGGAATAGGTACCCAAATACAGCGTGTTGACAATGACATCTGGATCAATCGTCAATTGGATAGCTTGCCGCGCCTTCAGCTCATTCCACGGCTCATGTTGCGTATTTAGATATAGCGAGAAAGGAGTCCCATTCGTAATCGCTTCATCGATCTTGAACGAGGCATCTTCCTTGAAAGCAGCGATATTTTGCGGGGGAATCGTTTCTGCTGCCAGAATTTGACCGCTTTGCACGCTGCCGATTCGGGTCGCTTCTTCGGGAACGATCTTGAACGTCAATTTGTCCAAATATGCTGGGCCCTGGTTTTCCGCGATCGAAGGCGCGGAGTTGTAAGCAGGATAGTTCTCCAACACAATTTCGCTGTTTTCTGCCCATTTCACGAATTTGAACGGCCCGGTGCCTACCGGATTTTTGCCGTACTGCTCCCCGTGCTCCTCCAGCGCCTTTGGCGAAGAAATGCCGAAAAATGCGGAGCTGAGTCCGCTAAGGAATGGCTCGAATTTTTTGGAAAGATTCACTCTAACGGTGAACTCGTCGACGATTTCCACAGAATCCAATGGCCCCAGCAGTGGACGGGCTTGCCCGAGTCCGAACGTTTCCCCGAGGTGATCAAAGTTCGCCTTAACAGCTTCTGCATTGAACGGTGTGCCGTCATGGAACTTGACATCTTGACGAAGCTTGAACGTATAGGATTTGCCGTCATCCGATATCGTCCAGCCGGTTGCCAGCCATGGCTGGTAAGTACCATCCTCATGCTGGAATACGAGCGAATCGAAGATGTTGCGCAGCACGCGGTGCGAAACAGCATATCCGCTGGCAACCGGGTCCAGCGTATCCGGCGAGGAGGCGAGCGCAAAAGTCAATTCTCCGCCCTGCGTGAGCTTGGCAGTGACGGCCTTCTCAGCAGCAGGCTTCGGGGCGTTCCCCGGGCTACTTCCTTTGTCAGCAGAACATCCGGCCATCAGTGTGAAGAGGATCGATATTGTGAGGCCTTTCATCCAAGGTGAAGCAATGAATTTGTTCAAGGTTTTCTCTCCTTCTTAGTGTAGATATTGATGTTTATAATTTATCCTATAGAAATAATAGGAATAATACATGGCTTATCTTATCACTGACGCTCCACGATGGTCTATTCGATTTTAAAGGAAAATGCCCGATTATAGCTTCTTTGTTTCGGGGGAATGATCGGTTTACCTTAATATAGATATGTTAAATCATTTTTTTGTCTGGTATAATATAGAATTTTGAAAAAGAGGGGGAGATAACAACCGGATGAATTTCGCAAGTGGGGGACAAATATTGTATTTTTTACAACAATCAAAGGGAAGGGCCGTGGTAAACGTGGAATTGTTGTATAAAACACACGATTTTACCTGGTAAAAGTCAGTTCACTTAACAATTGTTGTATAATTTGCAGCAATTTCATGAGAATCGTCCTCTACGTCTGGATAAGTTGTACAAAATACAACAATTCATCCCCCAGGGTACTTCTCTTGTGTAACAGGGCCATGGGTTAGTTTAAGTATCGTTGACAAACTAGTCACTTCATAATATTATTGAATTACAGTTGTTTGTTATCATATATCAATAATATAATCTGCGTGAGGAGGTCTCATTTTCCATTGAGAGGGGAAGTGGAGCCTTTTCTTTATAGTCAAGTCACTATGACCCTTATGCTTCCCCTTACGTTCAGCGAACGCGCACTTGGCAAGCCGGAGATAAGCGGCGGGGCATCGGGGCTTCGATGCGGACTTCACCATCATTGATCCGCTGCAAATCTGGGGGATTGACCAGGCCAAGCACCGTTCCCATTACAAGCTTTCCCCGTTCCATCAGCAGGAGGTGCTAGGCAAAATCAGGCATACCATCGTAAGACGAATAAGCGTTTATGACGATGAACGAATCGTCGCCCAGCCGGGCAGCGGCCAGTTTATTGCAGGCGCAGCCTATAAAAGGGAGGTTGTCAGCTCATGAGCATGACCAGAATACCCATTGACAGCGAACAGATACGGCAGCAAGTCGAAGCGCTTGCCGTTTATATAGATACAAGCAAGCCGGGCTGGACGAGAAGGCCCTTCACGTCCTGGTACGAGCAAGGAAGAACGTGGCTGCGCCAGCGCATGCGGGAGAACGGTTTGTCGGTGCGCCAGGATTCGGCGTCGAACTTGATCGGCGAATTGCCGGGAACAGAGGCTGGCTTAAAGCCGATTATGATCGGCTCCCATACCGACACCGTAACGGGAGGGGGACGGTTTGACGGCATTATTGGCGTTATTGCCGGACTTGAGCTTGCCCGGGTACTGAAGGAAAAAGGCATTGCCCTGCGGCATCCGCTTGAAATTTTGGACTTCACAGCGGAGGAGCCGAGCGAATTCGGCATCTCGACGATTGGCAGCCGGGGGATGGTTGGTCAATTATCGGCGGAAATGCTGTTGCGCAAAGATCCAAACGGATTAATTCTCCGGGATGGCATCCGTTTGGCTGGAGGTTCGGCGGATGAAATCGCTGCCCAGGCCAGACGCTCTGGAGATGTGGCTCTCTATCTGGAGCTTCACATCGAGCAAGGACCGGTGCTGGAGCAAACCGGAAACACCCTTGGCGTGGTTACCGGCATCGTGGGCATTCACCGATTTTCTGTTACGGTAGAAGGCGCGCCGAACCATGCCGGAACGACGCCCATGGGGCTGCGCGCCGATGCGCTGACAGGCGCGTCCGAACTGGTGCTTGCGGTCGAAGAGATCGCAAGCCAACGATACGGCGAGCCTGTAGTAGGCACGGTAGGTCGGCTATTCGTAGAACCGAATGCGGCAAACGTTATTCCGGGGAGAGTCGTTTTCGAGCTGGAGCTCCGCTCGCTGAGTACGGAGATCGTGGAGCAGGCCGCAGCGGCGCTTCGGTCGAGAGCGGCTCAAATCGCGGAGCGCAGGGGGCTCGGCATTCGCTTGGACCCCCTGTCGCAATCGGAGCCAATCCGGGTAAGCGAAGAGGTGCAATCGATCATTCGGGAGGCATGCAGCGCGGTCGGGCCGACGATGGAGCTGCCGAGCGGTGCGGGACATGACGCCAACCAACTGGCGCGCATCGCGCCGATCGGCATGATCTTCGTGCCTAGCGAAGGAGGGCGCAGCCATTGCCCAGAGGAGTGGACCCCGTATGAACAGGTCGCCGCCGGGATTGAAGCGGTCATTCAAGCCGTGCTTTTATTTGATCAACAGCTGCCCCTGACAGCTAGATGAGATCGGTATATGATTTAGTCAGTCAGTACTGACATTATTATAAGGGATGGATATCGAATGGCTTCAAGTGGAAAAAAGGCAACCTCTGAAAAAATTATGGATGCCGCTATTGAACTGTTTTCAAAGAATGGGTTTGATGGTGTGACAACAGAGGAAGTTGCAGCAGAAGCTGGTTTTAGTGAAAAGACGTTGTTTCGTCATTTCAAAAGCAAGCAAAATTTATTAGAGCAGGCTATTGACCGGTTCCATTATGCTGATGAAATGCGTGCAATTTTTGACAACAAGCTTAGTGGGAATGTAAAAGATGATTTGTGGTTAATTAGTGAGAATTACCACAGAATTATGTATAGAAACCGCAAGATGCTGCGTATTATTATGAAAGTCGGGCAAACCCTTCCTGGCTTGCACCAATATGCGCATCGTCATCCAAAAGTATTGCAGGAGTTTTTAACACATTATTTTGCGGATATGAAAACACAAAACAAGTTGTATGCCATGGATGAAGAACAAGCGGCGATTGTTTTTTTGTATATGAATTTTGGATTGGCACAGGGAAGAATGAATGAAGATCCTGCCTTTTCTGATGAAGAATTCAAAGCATTGTTGAGAGAAAGTGTTGCTCTTTTTGCCAGGGGGATAGCCCCCTAGTCACTTTTCAATTTATTTAACGGTTATTGATGTAGAAGCTTCAGTAGAGTTCTTGGCAAAGGATTTGCGGTCCTGAATGATGAAAATCAGTTTTTATTAACTTTGATGGAAGGAAAAGACGTTCAGTACCCTAAATCTTTCCACATTGGTTTCCCTCAAGAAAACAGAGAACAAGTGGATCAAATTAACCAGCGTTTGAAAAATGACGGCTATAAGGTTGCTCCTCCAGTTAACCATCATGGATATGGCTTTTATGTTAAGGCTCCAGGCGGATTTACTGTTGAAGTAATTAAAAGGAATAGGTAGCGAATTAACAGCAATCCCTTACGGATCTCATGCTTATTTGTAAGGGACTGCTTTTTGTTTTCCAGACATCGTTTCCTTCAAAAAAGACATTTTAATAGATATCTATATCTATTCGAGTATATATGTTGTGCTTGATTTCTTGAGCACAGGTTGGCTATAATAGCTTGAAGTAATCAAACGAATGAAAGGAAAGGGGGAGGCACAAGCACATGAGTCAGCAAACTGAGGATATTCTCCAACAGTTTAAAGAATGCATTCCGTTGCTGGATGTGTTGACCGACGAGAGTCGCCAAGCGATCATTATGCTGCTGGCACAGCATAAAGCAGGACTGAATGTGAATACGATCGCGGAGCACATCAAATTGTCACGACCAGCCGTTTCCCATCATTTGAAAGTGTTGAGGCAAACTGGTTTTGTCAGCTTTGAAAAAAAGAGCGTAGAAAATTATTATATGCTAACGGTCCGCAAGCCGCTTGATCAGCTTAAGGGACTTATCGAAGCGATTGAATCGCAGTGCAGCAGATAGCATCCCTTTTTTTGAACAATTGGTTCATTCGTTTAAACTAATGATCATACTGCGGCGACTGGCTTGTACGGCATAAATTGGGGGATGACAGAAAATACTACTACCATTATTACAATGAGGGAATCATATAGGCTGCTCATTATGTCCATGCGTTTAAACTTATAAACTTAATAGAGGTGATTTCCATGAAAGCTATGCTCATTGAGAAATATGGAAAAGATGTTCCGTTACTGATGAAGGAGAGACCTTTGCCAACAATTGGCGAGCAGGATGTGCTGGTCGAAATTCATGCAGCCAGCTTGAATCCGATTGACTTTAAAGTAAAGGAAGGGAAAGCTAGATTTTTATTGCAGTACGACATGCCGCTCGTCTTGGGTAATGATTTCTCTGGTGTGATCGTGAAGATCGGAGCGCGGGTCACGGCCTACAAACCCGGAGATGAAGTGTATGGCAGACCTCGGAAGGGCCGGATCGGCACACTAGCTGAGTACATTTCGATTCATGAGGATGATATTTCCCTGAAGCCTGAGAATTTGAGCTTTGAAGAGGCGGCTTCCATTCCACTCGTTGGACTTACGACGTACCAGGCGTTTCACGATATTTTGAAGCTTCAGCAAGGTCAAAAAATATTGATTCATGCAGGAGCAGGCGGCGTAGGTACCTTTGCGATTCAGTTGGCTAAAAAGATGGGCGCCTATGTGGCTACGACAGCCAGCGATAGAGGATATGAGTTGGTCAAATCGCTTGGGGCCGATCAAATTATTAACTACAAAAAGGAAAAGTTTGCTGAGGTGCTTTCCGGATTTGATGCGGTGTATGACACTTTAGGGGGCGAGGCCTTGGAAAAGTCGTTCCAGGTGCTGAAGCCGGGCGGTCAAATCATATCCGTATCGGCCTTGCCGAACGCCAGGTTTGGCAAGGAAGCACAGCTGGGCTGGCTAAAGACAACACTGCTGTCGATCGTAAGCGGTAAAATTACAGCACTCGAAAAGAAGACGGGTACGAAATATCATTTTCTGTTTATGAAGCCAAGCGGGGCACAATTAAAGATTATTAAATCTTATATTGAAGAAGGCCATATTAAGCCTGTCATTGATCGTATTTTCCGATTTGAAGAGGCGCCGCAAGCTCTCAAATATCTGGAAGGCGGAGGGGCCAAAGGCAAGGTAATTGTAAAAATAAAATAAAGCCAAGCATGCACACGATGTCTACCGGGATTTTACAAGAATAGGCATTTGTTAGCTTATCCCGGTTATCTGCACGAAAAGATGCACTGGATCGAAGCGAATACATTGCTGGTAAGCAAGTGATTGCCAATTGAGACCCTGCCTGCCGCTCCACCTGAATAGGTGGGGCTCTTCCATTAGCGTTGCATAAAGAGCTAACACAAAAAACAAGTTGCATAAAGAGCTAACACAAAAAACAAATCGAAAAATGGCTTTGTGTAAGAATCAGTAGTTGCCATGATTCGCGATCAAAGCGGTGGGGCGAGTGGGATGCTAAACGCACACGTGGAATTCTAACGCTGATGAGCGGCGCTATTTAGGGAAATTCAGCCCCATAAATATTGTAAGGAAACTGAGCCACCTTATTTATAGAATATCGCCCGATTTTAGCCGGCCAAGGAGTGAATAAGCGCTGTGGTAAGCGTTAGAATTGCAAAAGGGTCATTTCAAGCCAATTAAGAGCTGTGGCAAGCGTTAGCGCAAGATCCACACGAACACCCACGAAATAGAAAGCTTCTTAACAAAGGGGATATGGCGGTTTGTCAGTCACCACCAGTAATGCCCCCAGATGGAACTTGGCGGATCGCTAGGGGACATTAGCAATAATTGGGGGTTACACTCATTGGCAGGGGTTATACAACGCTAGTGGGCTTCTTCTTGTTTTGGAGGATGGTCTGGCAAGTCAGCGCTAACTCTAGGATGCCGCTTTAGGCTTGAAATAGTGGTTCTTATTTATTCTCATTATTTTAATCGGAATAGTACTTGTTTATTTTTTGGAATGATGATATTATCTAAATGTAATAATTAATTTCTTAATAACGATAATTGAGGAGGATGTAAAATGAGTAATTCAGCTGCATCAGCCTGCGAGACAACAGTTTCCGCATGCTCCATTGATCCAGGTGACTCACCTGTAGAAACGCGTGTAAAAACAGAGCCTGCATTGAGATGGGTGCGTGTGCAGGTCGATGGGGTGACGATCGCAGACAGCAAGTCTGCTGTATTGCTCCATGAGCGGGGGCATTTGCCAGTTTATTATTTTCCGAAATCCGATGTCAGGCAAGATCTGATCGTTGCCAGTGAACACCGTACCTTCTGCCCGTACAAGGGCTATGCCTCCTATTGGGATGTTAAGGTGGGCGACCGAGTGATCGAACAGGCCGCTTGGAGCTATCCGGACCCGATCCCGCAAAGTGAGGGGATTCGTGAGTATATTGCATTTTATTGGAATAAAGTTGACAAGTGGTTTGAGGAGGAAGAGGAAGTATTCGTACACCCTCGCGATCCCTACAAACGGGTAGATGCCATCATCAGCTCCCGGCACATTCAGGTTGAGCTGAACGGCGTTGTTGTAGCGGACAGCAAGCGACCGGTCATCGTATTTGAAACCGGGGTCCCAGTGCGTTATTATTTGCCTGAGGAGGATATTCGCAAGGAGTTGTTCACCTCTGCGGAGCTCAAGACGATTTGCCCCTATAAGGGTGAGGCTTCCTACTTGAGCGCAGAGATTAACGGCCAAAGCTATGAAAATATCGTATGGAGCTATCAAAGCCCAATACCGGAAATTCCGAAAATTGCCGGGCTGTATTCCTTCTATAACGAGCGAGTGGATGTGGTCTATGTCGACGGGATACAAGAGAACGTACAGCAGTGGCGCAAGTCAGTGCTTGATGTCTTTGAAGTATAAAGCCGGCGACCTAACCTTGACAGCATCCGACGGCTGTTCAGCCTGATGAGATTACCTGATTGCGGAGGAAGAAGATAATAAATGAAAGAGCCTACTATTTTGATCTATCACAATCGAGCGGAGCAATATGCCGAGTACTTGCGGGAGGCGGCCGGATGTTCCATTAGAACCGCAGCAACACCGGATGAGGCGGCTGAACAGCTGTTGGGCACCGACATTATTCTATGCTGGCAACTCCCTGGAGCGTTGCTGTCTGCTCCGGAAGCTAGCACCGTTCGCTGGATTCAGTCGACAGGCGCGGGCATCGATACGCTGATCAATAGCAGCGATGTTCCCGATTCAATTATGATTACGAGAATTGTTGACCAATTCGGCAAGCTTATTGCAGAATATGTGCTCGGCTACATGCTATTTCATAATAAAGGAATAGGGAGGCTGCTGGTTGACCAGCAATCTCGCATTTGGGGCGAACAGCATGTCGAAACGCTGGAAGGAAAGGTCATCGGGGTAGCCGGTCTGGGCTCGATCGGGGCTGAGGTTGTGGCCCGCGCCAGGGCGTTCAATATGATTGTTCATGGCTTGAGCTCAAGCCAGGAGAAGGCGGGACTTGTTGATCGTCACTATACGGCTGATGAATGGACCGCGTTTGTCAGGGAACTCGATTACTTGGTACTGACGCTTCCTTTGACTGAGGAGACGCGCCACGTGGTCACGCTTGACGTACTGCGGGAGTTGAAGGAAACCGCATGTATAATCAATGTCGGCCGCGGGCCGCTCATTGTGGAGGAGTCGCTCGTAAGCCATCTCCAGAGCCATCCGCAGCAGACAGCTGTGCTTGATGTGTTCGACAAGGAGCCGCTGCCGAATGATCATCCGTTCTGGTCGCTGCCGAATGTCATTGTTACGCCGCATCTGTCAGGACCGAGTAGAGCTGACGATGTCAGCAGGTTTTTCCTCGACAATTTGGAACGATTTAAACGGGGCGAGCCGCTGAAGGGAATTGTCGATCGTCAGCGGGGTTATTAGTCTCAAGAACAACCGCAGCTTGTCTTCTGGGAATGGGCATTGAAGTGTGAGGAGAACATGCGCTGAGACTGACCTGTTAACAGGAAGTCCTTCTGCATGTATAAAACCTACAATTTCTATGAGAATAATAGATTTAGATTATTTAGATGCATTATACATACTACCATTCATTTAATTTATATTAATTACTATTAATTATTGTTTATCTAATATTCGATAATATTGGCTAACCATACGATTGGAGGCCTTGTTTTCTATAATGGAAAATAAGGTCTCTTCATGTTTATTAGGGGAAAGGGTGAGTGCTATGAGCAGCATCGCATTGGAATTCAGACAAGTTAGCAAAGATTACGGAGCCGGTCCTGTTCTTGAGAACTTCAACTTAACGATAGAGAAGGAGCGACTTGTCACACTCATCGGCCCCTCAGGTTGCGGGAAGACTACCTTGCTCAAAATGATCAATCGGCTGATCGAACCGGAGCAGGGGCAAATATTGTGGGAAGGGACCGATATTAGCAAACTCAATCCCGTAGAGCTTCGCAGAAATATCGGCTATGTTATCCAGCAGATCGGTCTGTTCCCGCATATGACAATCGAGGAGAACATTTCGATTGTCCCGCGGCTGAAGGGAGAGAGCAAGCAGAAGCTTGTAGGCCGTACTGAGGAGCTGCTCGAGTTGATCGGTCTGGACCCGGCCCAGTTCCGCAAGCGATATCCGCATGAGCTGAGCGGGGGGCAGCAGCAGCGTATTGGCGTTGCCCGTGCACTGGCAGCCAATCCATCCATCATTTTGATGGATGAGCCGTTCAGCGCGCTCGATCCGATCAGCCGTGTGCAGCTGCAGAAGGAACTCATTCACTTGAACCGGCATGTGAAGAAGACCATTGTTTTTGTTACGCATGATATCGATGAGGCGCTCAAAATTGCCGACGATCTCATTCTGCTCAAGAACGGTCAGATCGTGCAGTCGGGATCTCCGGAGGAACTGCTGCAGCATCCGGCGGATGCCTTCGTCAGGGAGTTTCTTGGCAGCGAGCGCTTTGCCGCGGAAGTTTCCGCGCAGCAGCAGTCTGCTCCTTCGCTCATCAGTCTGATGGATGCCAGCGGCTCGATCGATTCGCATCGTCAAGTATCGGAGGCGCTTCAGCAGCTGCATGCAAGCCGGGTGGATGAGCTGCTCGTTACCGATGCCAACAACAAGGTCGTCGGTATCGTTGGAACCAATGAACTGGGTCAGCGTGCCGGATTAAGCGAGAACGGCCGCTTGGAGGTGTCGGAAGTGATGCGTCCCCCTATTCCGTCGGTGCAAGATCATGCGACTATCGCGCAGCTGCTCACCCTGCTAAACGAGTATTCGATTGTTCCGGTTGTCGATGCCAGCCAGCGCCTGCTTGGGACCATTACCCGGCAAAGCTGCCTCAAGGCTTTCGGGCAGTCCTATGAAAGAAAGGAGACGGCAGTATGAGCTTTTGGGAAACGATTCAAACGGATTGGCCGAAAATACTGGACAAAACAATAGAGCATTTCGAACTGTCGCTCATCTCGGTGCTGATCGCCTGTCTGATCGCCATCCCGACCGGCATCTATTTGACAACGCATAAACGGCTCGCCAATGGAATTATTACTGTCGTATCCGTCATTCAGACCATCCCAAGCCTGGCGCTGTTCGGCTTTATGATTCCGCTGGTCGGTATCGGCAAGGAGCCTGCCATTATCGCGCTGACGCTGTACGCGCTGTTGCCAATTTTGCAAAATACGTACTCAGGCGTACTCAGCGTGTCTCCGGCACTCATTGAAGCGGGAACCGGGATGGGGATGACGCGCTGGCAAATTCTGAGATTGGTCCAGCTGCCGATCGCCCGCAGCTTCATTATGGCCGGTGTGCGGCTTGTAGCGGTTCAGACGATCAGCATAGCGACGATAGCGACCTACATTGCTGCTGGCGGGTTAGGTGATATTATTACACGCGGAATTGCGGCGATTAATACGAATATCATTTTGGCCGGGGCGATTCCAGTATCCTTGCTTGTCATTATTGTTAATTTGCTGCTGCTGCTCTTGAACCGTTGGTTAACACCGAGAGGCCTTCGCCACATGACGAAGGATTAATAGAAAGGGGATAAGGAAGAAGATGAAGAACATGATGAACAAGAAGGATAGGTTAGCAAGCGGTATGAGCGGACGTTGGGGGAGGAGCAAGAGAGCTCTTCTTGCCCTCACGGCAGCAGTGCTGCTCGCAGTCAGTATGAGCGGCTGCTCCAGGGGAGGAAGTTCGGATACGATTCAGGTCGCAACCAAGGGGTTCGCAGAGTCGGATATTTTGGCAAATGCGTTGAAGCTTCTCATTGAACAAGAGACTGATCTGAAAGCTAATGTCAAGAGCCTGGATAACAATCTGCTCTGGAATGCGCTCAAGATTAAGGAAGTAGATACTTATGTGGAGTATACCGGAACGGCACTTATTAATATCTTGAAAGCAGAGCCTGAATACGATCCTCAAAAAGTCTATGACAAGGTGAAGAAGGAACTGAAGGAGAAAAATCAGATTACGGTGCTGGACCCTTTAGGCTTTACTAATTCTTATGCGTTCGGGGTGCATAAGGACAAAGCGGAGAATCTGGGCCTGAAGACAGGATCGGATGTTGCAGCCAATTCAGAAGAGCTGGTTTTTGGAGCAAGCGAAGAATTTATGAACCGCCCGGATCTCTGGCCGCCGGTTTTGGAAAGTTACGAACCCAAATTCAAGGATATCAAGACGATTGCAGGGGGCTTGTATTATCAAGCAATTGACCAGGGATTGATTGATGTCGCGATGGTGCAAACGACCTCCGCCCAAGTGCTGGTCAGACCGATTGTTGTGCTGGAGGATGACAAGCATGTCTATGTACCCTATTATGCTATCCCGGTAGTTCGCGATGAAGTGTTGAAGAAACATCCTGAGCTGGAGAAGATACTGAATTCGATGGCAGGGAAAATTACCGATAGTGAGATGCAAAAACTCAATGGCGAGGTTGAGAATAACCAGCGATCTGCGCTCGAAGTTGCTAAGGAATGGCTGATAGCGAATGATTTGTTGAAAGGATAGAGGCACATTGTGATATTTTTTTACGGATTATACCGTCTATTCATATTGGATAACTGAATGGAGGATGAGGAAATGAGTAACGCGCAACGACAAATGGCGCTCGGAGCGATGATGTTTTTCCCGGCGGGAGGGAATATTTCCAGTTGGAGGCATCCTTTGGCCGATGTGCAGGGACTGCTTGATTTCAATTATTACAAAAAAATCGTTCAGACGGCAGAACGCGGCAAGTTCGATATGTTCTTCTATGCCGATGAGCTGTACGTATGGGACCGCTTCGAATCCGGGATTAGCCATGCCAACAGCATTCGCCCGGAGCCCTTCACCTTGCTCGCTGCGCTGGCTGCAGCTACCGAGCATATCGGACTGGCGGCGACGGTCTCCAGTACCTACAATGAGCCGTATCATGTCGCACGCAAGCTGGCGACACTGGATTACCTGAGCAATGGGCGGGCGGCGTGGAATATCGTCACCTCGCGGACGGATGAGGAGGCTCGCAATTTCGGACTGGAGAAGCATCTGGAGCATGGGACGCGCTATGAGCGGGCAGGGGAGTTCATCGATGTGACGCAAGGGCTGTGGGACAGCTGGGAGGATGATGCGCTCCTTCTGGATAAGGAAAGCGGATATTTCGCCGATAAGGAGAAGCTGCACAATCTTCAGCATAAAGGCAGTCACTTCCAGGTGCATGGGCCGCTAAATGTGTCGAGGCCACCGCAAGGACATCCGGTGCTTATTCAGGCCGGCGCATCGGAGGCGGGCAAGGAGCTGGCCGCCGCCAAGGCGGAAATCGTCTTTGCGCCGATCAGCTCATTCTCGCCTGAAGGTCTGCGAGCCGGTCAGCAGTTCTACGAGGATATTAAGGGGCGCATGGCCAAGTATGGCAGAAGTCGTGACGAGCTGAAAATATTGCCCGGCATCATGCCCATTATCGGTCGAACGGAAGCGGAAGCAAAGGAGCAGCTTGCGCTCATTGAGAGCCTGACACCGCAGCAGCTCGGTCTCGATCTGCTCTCCCATTACCTCGGTCAGGACATTTCGTCCTATCCGCTTGATGAGCCGCTGCCGATCCGGCCGGATCTTGACCAGTTTAATCAGAGCAAGAGCCTCCTCAAGAGCATCCTTGAGCTGATGGATGACGGGGAGCTGACGCTGCGCCAGCTGTATGGTCGATTGACGAACAGGTTCGGGCTGGCTGGGACGCCGGAGCAAATTGCCGATTTCCTGGAGGAGTGGTTTCTGGAAGGGGCGGCCGACGGCTTTAATGTCTCCTTCCCCTATTTGCCAGGCGGGATCGAAGATTTCGTGGAGCTGGTAGTGCCGGAGCTGCAGCGCAGAGGGGTGTTCCGCACCGAATATACCGGAAGTACGCTGCGTGATCATCTGTCGCTCCAGCGCCCGGCCAATCGGTTCACTTCGGTCGGCGTGTAGCTGGCTACGTGACTACGATGCCTAGCATAAATGGCTGACTGTTAATGCCAACGGATTACGAATGAATGAAGAGGAGGCTGAGGAAATGAGTATCTCGCAACGACAAATGGCGCTGGGGGCGATGATGTTTTTCCCGGCGGGAGAGCATATTTCGAGCTGGAGGCATCCGGAGTCCGATGCGCAAGGGCAGCTTGACTTGAACTACTACAAAAAGATCGTCCAGACGGCGGAACGCGGCAAGTTCGATATGTTCTTCTATGCCGATGAGTTGTATGTATGGGATCGATTCGAATCTGGGATTAGCCATGCCAACAGCATTCGCCCGGAGCCCTTCACCTTGCTAGGGGCGCTGGCCGCGGCGACCGAGCACATTGGGCTTGCCGCGACGATCTCCACGACCTACAATGAGCCGTACCATATCGCCCGCAAGCTGGCGACGCTGGATTACCTGAGCAATGGGCGGGCGGCCTGGAATATCGTCACCTCGCAGACGGATGAGGAGGCTCGCAATTTCGGGCGGGAGAAGCATCTGGAGCACGGGACGCGCTATGAGCGGGCCGAGGAGTTCGTTGATGTGACGCAGGGGCTGTGGGACAGCTGGGAGGATGATGCGCTGCTTCTGAATAAGGAAAGCGGGTATTTCGCCGATAAGGAGAAGCTGCACAATCTTCAGCACAAAGGAAAGCACTTCCAGGTGCATGGGCCGCTCAATGTCGCCAGACCCCCGCAAGGCTATCCGGTACTCGCTCAAGCAGGGGCTTCGGAGGCGGGCAAGGAGCTGGCCGCAGCCAAGGCGGAGATCGTCTTCGCGCCAATCAGCTCATTCTCGGCAGAAGGATTGCAGGCCGCTCAGCAGCTCTATGAGGATATTAAGGGGCGTATGGCCAAATACGGAAGAAGCCGTGACGAGCTGAAAATATTACCCGGCATCATGCCGATTATTGGCCGGACGGAAGCGGAAGCAAAGGAGCAGCTGGCGATCATTGAGAGCTTGACACCGCAGCAGCTCGGCCTCGATCTGCTCTCTCATTACCTCGGTCAGGACATTTCGTCCTATCCGCTTGATGAACCGCTGCCGATCCGGCCGGATCTTAGTCAATTTAATCAGAGCAAGAGCGGGCTCAAGCGCATTTTGGAGCTGCTGGATGAGGGGCAACTGACGCTTCGTCAGCTGTATGAGCGATCGACAAACAAGCGCGGGCTGGCTGGGACGCCGGAGCAAATCGCCGATTTTCTGGAGGAGTGGTTTCTGAAGGGAGCTGCAGATGGTTTTAACATCGCGTTCTCCCGTCTGCCGGGCGGTCTTGATGACTTCGTGGAACTGGTCATACCGGAGCTGCAGCGCAGAGGGGTGTTCCGCACGGAATATACCGGTCGTACGCTGCGTGACCATCTGTCGCTCCAGCGTCCAGCCAATCGCTTCACTTCCGTCGGCGTGTAGCTGATCACAATGCCCACTTCGTATAGATCCGCATTTGCCGGGTTGTTCGTTGTCGCTTTCATCTGGGGCATCAGCTTCGTTATTAGCGCCTATCTGCTGCAGGCGTTTTCGCCGGTGCTGCTCTCGTTTCTGCGGCTTTTATTTACATTCGGTTTTTTGCTTCTTCTCTATTTGGGGAGCAGCGGAAGAAGAGCGATGCAAAGGCCGACCAGAGCCGAATGGCTACTGCTGTTGTATTCCTCGATCTTCTTTACACTGATACAACAGCCGGCCTATTTTATCGGCTTGGAATACTCAACTGCTGCGAATGCTTCATTAATCTATGCAGCCGCACCGCTGACAACGCTGCTTCTGGAGGCCATCTTCCTGAAGACGCGGATTCGCGGGCTGAAGCTGCTGGGTGCGGCTCTGGGCTTTGCAGGTGTGCTGATCATCGTACAGAGCAGCAATCATGCTTGGCGTATCGGGACGGGGGATCTGTACTTGCTGCTGGCGATGCTCGGCCTGTCGGTAAGTGTATTATTCACCCCGAAGCTGGCCCGTACGCTGTCCCCTTTAACCATTACGACGTATTCCTCCTTCGTCGGCACCTTGCTGATGGTGCCCGCCGTCGGGGGAGAGTGGCTGCTTGGAGGGAGCGTTATGCAGGGCGGTGTGTTGATGTGGCTGCTTACCGCGATTGCCGGCCTGATGAATGTGGCTGCAGGTATATGGTGGGTGCGAGGTGTGGCGGTCGTCGGTCCGGGTACGGCATCGCTGTTCCACAACCTCCCGCCCTTTATTGCCATTATATTTGGTTTCCTCGTGCTGGGAGAGCAGGCGGGTGCCTCTCAACTCGCCGGCGGAGCCCTTATATTGCTTGGGGTATTCATTACAGGCCGCGTTCGTCCTGATGCGGCTGCTCTTATAGCAGAGGCAGCGCCTCAGGATGAGCAAGCTGTGCCTGCTCTCGTGGCAGCCATTCCGGTGGAGGCGGGCGAAGGCTCCGAGAATCGCTCGTCGACAGCAGGCCACTGAGTGCCGCTGAGGCGGGCGTCAGCATGGATGGGCCCAAAACTCTGGCATACGAGTTGGCGGACAACTTGTTTGGGGTTGCAACAAAGCATTCTTGTATCTAAGTGAGCGTCAAACAGTCCTCACCGCTAGGTATGGGCTATTTGACGCTCACTTATGAGCTAGTTAACTCCGTTAGAGGAAGCGCGGCGCACGCTTTGTGTGGAGCAGGAGAGAAGCCGGGGATTACTTCAAACGCCTACCTATTGCTGATTAATATACTATAATAAATTAAGTTATTCGTCTCGGTTTGGGCAGCTAATCGAAAGAAGGAGGACCTGAATGAACACCCCATTAGTTATAAGCGGATCTAGTCTAAGGATGGCTGATATCGCTGCGATTGTGACTGGCAAGGGCATTGACGTAACTATTGCTACGCCGCAGCAAGAAACTTCGGAGCGGGGAAGGATAGCGCTGGATCGTCGGCAGGAGGCTTTCTCCGCATGCGGGGAAAGCCTCCTGCCTGTACTAAGAGACTGCGTACAGTACGATGGCGAGCTATTGCCAACCGAAATTGGCTTAATCAGTATCTATTTGCTGCTTAATCATGCGGCCAAGGAGCCTGCGCTGTTAAACAAGGAATGGGTGCAGAGGGCTCAGTTTCTCATTAATCATCGCATTATACCCTGTATTCATAAGGAAAGTATGACCGAGCTCTCGGCTATGGGTGAACTGGCGCTCATTCTCTATGGTGAGGAAGAACTCCTATGTTATTATAATAGTACCTATCGACCCGTAGGTGATGTTTATCGGGAGATGGGGCTGAGCAAGCTTGAAAATACGAAGGAAGATGTCACGTTCATTACGAATGCTTGTTGTGTATCAACGGCGATTTCTATTTTTTCGGTCCTGGAGGCGTCAAGATTGGCCAAAACCGCTGATTTATGCGTCGCGATGCATCTGGAAGCGATACGGGGCGAGATTGGCGCGTTTGATCGGAGGCTGCATGAGCTTGGCAGACCTTATGCCAATCAAATTAAGGTAGCGGAAAACATAAGAAGATTGATCGCGGGCAGTGAATTCACTACAGACCGTGCACGGGCAGCTTACGGCGGAGACAACGGGCCGCGTATTCAAGATGCGATTAGCATCCGGGCTGTCCCGCAGACGCATGGCGGTGTCAGAGATACGATCACATGGTTGCAGGAGCAGCTTGCCGACGAAATCAATGCCGTAGCCGACAAGACGAATCCATTGCTCGGTTACTTGCTTGATGTACTGGCGATCGGTCTGATCGACTTAGGCAATGTCAGTGAGAGAAGAAGCTTCAGGCTGCTCGACAGCAAGCTATCCTACGGGCTTCCTATGAATCTCGTAGGGGAAAATCCGGGCTTCAATCACGGCTTTCCCGTCGTTCAGGCGGCTGCGACCGGTATACTTGCGGAATTAAAGCTGTTGGCCGCTTCACATGCTGGCATGAATCGAATGAATATGCTGACAAGCGAATACAGTTGCACAACGTTTAGCTCGGCACTGAAGTCCTTACAAGCAATTTCGTTGCTGGATAAGATTATCGGCATTGAGATGTTTATGACTGCACAGGGGATGGATCTTGCACAAGCGAAGCTGAACCACTTTGAATTTGGGACAGGCACAAGCGCGGCGCTTCAAGCCTTGCGGCAGGATGTGCCGATGGTGAAGGCAAATCGCTTTGCATCGCCGGATATGGTTGCCGCGGAGCGGGCTGTGGCGCAAGGTGTCGTTCTTCAAGCAGTTGAACATCTCATAGGAGAACTGGGGTGAGGTGATCAGACGATGAAGCAAAGTAACTATTTTTTGGATGGCTGTCGTTTGACTGTAGATGAGGTGGTTCAGGCTGTTCGCGGAGAGCTGGGCACGGTCGGCTTGACCGGCGAAGCAATCGCGAAGTGTGAGGCGAGCAGAGCCCAGGTCACACGCTGGCTGGTAGACGATGCACCTGCCGTTTATGGTGTCAATACAGGACTGGGCAATTTGAAGGATAGCGTGCTATCACTTGAAGAACATCTGGCATGGAATAAAACGATTCCCTACCCACATGCTGTCGGGCTCGGCGAGTATTTGAATCCGGCGATTACAAGGGCTTCGATGCTAATACGCGCCAATGTCCTTAGCCGGGGCTACTCTGGGGTGAGAAGCGAATTGATCCATAGAATGCTCAGCATTTTCAATCAGGGCATTGCTGCAGCGATCCGTGAGCTGGGTTCAACAGGATTAAGTGACCTTGGGCCGCTGGCCCACAATGCGATGGTTGTCAGCGGGCTGGAGGAAGCGGAAGTATTCTACAAGGGTCAGCGCATGCTTGCCCAGGACTGTTTTGCAGCGATCGGTCTGGAGGCTTCATTTCCGCTGGAGTGCAAGGAAGCGCTGGCACAAATGAACGGCTCGACGATGACGCAGGCAATTGCGGTTTATGCTTGCCACAATATGCAGCAGCTGATCAACATTGAGAAGAAGATAGACAGCATTTGGGCGGAACTCGGGCTGCTGCCATTCGCTGCCAAAGCAAAAGTAGATCAAGCCGTAGACAAAGCGTTTCGCATCATCGCGAATACGGTAAACTTCGAGAACAATATTACGTGCGACAATCCACTGTTGTTCGAAGCCGAGGATGGATACGAGGCGGTCATGGGCTGCAATTGCAGCAATACACAGATCGGTTATGTGATGGACCTGCTTGCCATTCTCCTCGCCGACAAAGCTAACGTTATGATCGAGTTGTTCAATCGGCTGGAGCGCGAAAAAAACCTGAATATAAGCGGTATTCGCGAGCATGCGCTGGCAAGAGTCGGCTATATTCAATCCCTATGCTTGCCGGCCAGCGCCGATTCTCTTCCTACGAAGGCCAATCAGGAGGATCATGTAGAATTTAGCTATGGGGCAGCAAGAAAAGCGATGAAAGCACTGCAGGCATACCAATTTTTGTTGTCCAGCTTGCTGGGCGCAGTCGACAGGCTGGACGCCGCCGCTGGCAATTACAGCAAGGTTCAGGAGCAATTCCCCGGCATCGATGCGGAGCGGGCAGTCGGTTCCAAGCAGATCGTTAACATCAACAACTACTTGTCCCATACGTTCGACCTGGTGCCGTTGTTAAACAATGCAGATTAAGACGATGAAGTAGAATCCCTCCTACAGCTTCGTAAAATGCGAGGAGTAAAGTTCTCCGAGCGTGAACGTGAATAGGACGAGGTGATTGCGTGAAGTATGTCAGAAGAATAGCAGGAGTGTTGGCTGTCATGATCTTAACAACGTTATTGATTTATCATTTTTATCCTCCGTTTGGCGGAAAAAGTCTCGAGGAAAGTCAGAGAAAAATACGGGAGTCACCGCAGTTTGTTGATGGGAAGTTCCACAATTCCATTCCGACATCTCTGAAGTACAGCTTGAAGGAAAGCGTGGAAGGCATCGTGCTGACGTTAAAAGGAACACCGAACAGCAGACCTAAAAATCATCTGCCAATCGTTCCATTCGATGCCAAAGCATTTGAAGAAAACCCGGAGGATCAAGTGATATGGTTCGGCCATTCGACACTGCTGCTGAAAGTTAATGGTGTCAAGCTGCTGCTGGACCCCGTATTTGGCAATTATGCGTCACCCGTTGCTTACGTCGGTCCCAAGCGTTATAGCGATAAGCTGCCTGCGGAGATAGAGGATTTGCCCGAGCTGGATGCGGTCATCATTTCGCATGATCATTATGATCATCTGGATTACGGCTCGATTCGGAAGCTGCGAGGAAAGGTGAAGCAATTCATTGTTCCGCTGGGAGTCTCCGGTCATCTGATCAAGTGGGGGGTTGCAGGGGACCGGATTCAAGAGCTTGATTGGTGGGAGGAGTTCTCTTATAAGGGGCTTACTGTAGCGAGCACTCCGGCAAGGCATTTCTCCGGTCGCAGAGGTCTTGATGAAGGGAGCACACTGTGGAGCTCTTGGGTGATTGTTGGCGAAACATCGCGTATTTATTATAGTGGAGATAGTGGATACGGGCCTCATTTTCAAGAGATTGGCAATAAATATGGACCATTCGATCTGACGCTCATTGAAACCGGACAATATGATCAACGATGGGAAGCCATTCATATGACGCCTGAACAATCTGTACAGGCTAATCTGGATGTTCAAGGCAAGCGAATGATGCCTGTTCACTGGGCGGCCTTCACCTTGGCGCTGCACAGCTGGAACGACCCCATTGAGCGGGCGGCACAGGCTGCTGCTCAACAAGGTGTGGCGCTGGCTACGCCCAAAATAGGTGAGACCGTCCTTATACACGCCATGGAATATCCGGATTCAAGCTGGTGGGAGGATATAGACTGAGTGGATTATCTTGAAAGCGGAAGTGCCAGAGGTCGCGGGGGCGGATGATTTAGGAGCAAGAAAAGATTTATGATTAATGGTACAGAGGTGCAGAGGTACAGAGGTACAGAGGTATATAGGTGCAGAAGTACAAGGGTACACAAGTACAGAGGTGCAGAAGAACCAGAAGTACCAGAAGTACAAGAAGTACCAGAAGTACAAGAAGTACCAGAAGTACAAGAAGTACACAAGTACAAGTACACAAGTACAGAAGTACAAGGGTACACACAAGTACAGAAGTATACAGGTGCAGAGGTGCGAGGTACACAAGTACAGTACATAAGTGCAGAAGTATACAGGTGCAGAGGTGCGAGGTACACAAGTACAGTACATAAGTGCAGAAGTATACAGGTACAGAGGTGCAGAGGTACAGAGGTATATAGGTGCAGAAGTGCAGAAGTGCACAAGTACCAGAAGTACACAAGTATACAGGTGCAGAGGTGCGAGGTACACAAGTACAGTACATAAGTACAGAAGTATACAGGTACAGAGGTGCAGAGGTACAGGTACACAAGTACGGAGTATACAGGCACACAGCTTTTGGTGTCACTGGTCCCGACGTCTTGCTTTGAGCTGCCAGGTGTGCCGGTAAATACAACTCCGGCGCACCGTTTATTATCCCATCAGGCAGTTGATAATGTGTCTTCAATAGCTCTTTGTCAGGAGCAAAGCCGTTCGCTATATAGTTGAACAAAAGATTAGTTCAAACCACAGGTAAACATCGAGGCGTCAAACAGTTGGCCACCCTTGACTATTCGATAGTGTGCACACGCTCCATTTCATTGATCAACGCGTCCCGAGTGAAAAGGGGAGATGGCTTTATTGTCTTCCCCTTGCGCGAGCTTCGTCACACTGTATGCCTGTTAATCTGTATGATTTTTCATATAGAATAGACGAAATCATCGCCGGATGACCATTTCTATATGATTTTTCATATAGAATAGTGAAAATGATCGCCGAATGACCATTTCTATATGATTTTTCATATAGAATCGTCGAAATCATCGCCGAGTGATCCATTCTATATGATTTTTCATATAGAATAGTGGAAAATCATCGCCGAATGATCCATTCTATATGATTTTTCATATAGAATAGTGGAAATCATCGCCGAATGATCCATTCTATATGATTTTTCATATAGAATAGACGAAATCAACTGGCGGTTCATCGATTCAACTTATATATAGCTACTATTGATACAGCCATATGCCTGAAACGGTCATTACCGCCGGCAGCGCGGCCTCATCCACCGGCACATTGTCATACCAACCACCCACTGCAAGGTTGAGCACTAAATAGAAGGACTCATCAAAGGGCATAATGCCCGGCTGCAGGCGACGCTCGGCGAAGCAATGCCCATCTACCAGCCATCGGATGGAACTCGCATCCCATTCCAGCGCATAATCATGGAATTGGTTAATTGTGCTGTTTTCAAACTGGTAGGAGGACTCATCGGTGACTTTATGGTCCCAATCCTTCCCGTAGTGCAGCGTTCCGGATACTTGCCGGGGCAGACGGCCTTTGGCTTCCATAATATCGATCTCCCCGGAGGCGGGCCAAGGACCGTAAACCTGTTGTTGCGGTAGCAGCCAGATGGCAGGCCATAGCCCCTCCCCTACCGGCAGCTTTGCACGTACGACAAGCTTGCCGTAGCAAAAGGAAAGATGGTCCTTTGTGTCCAAACGAGCGGAGGTGTAGGCAAAGCTCCGTCCGTCCGCTTCAATGGTTTCGCGGCGCGCGCAGATGTTTAAGCCAAATTCATCGATATACAGATTGTTAGCATTCCCCGTATAAAACTGCTGTTCACCGTTCCCCCAGCCTGGATCTATCGGTTTGCCATCGTTATCAATCAAGTCGTTGCCAAGGCGAATGTTCCATGCGCTCAAATCGGTATTGCGATCTAAAAAATCCTGCTGCCATATCAGCTTGTTCATCCCTTGCACACTCCTTTCATCTATTCACAGCATACTTAATTTTAGCATCTGGTCAAACAAATCTAAAAAAATGGGATAGGGTCAATAACCGTGGCCTTTTTTTTCCATGCCCATTTTCATAAGATGAGAAGGAAGGGGGCAGAGAAATATGTTCCAATACAGCAGAGGACAAATTAAGACATTTATTAGGCAATGGCAATTGCAAAGCATGGTAATCCCCGGCATTATCTGGATGCTCATCTTTTGTTATCTTCCCATGTTTTGGCTAATTATTGGATTTATGGATTACAGCATTGCAAAGCCTGTGCTCCAATCACCCTTTGTAGGGCTGAAGCACTTTCAGGATTTTATTACGGATGACCGTTTTTGGCGCTCTATCCGCAATACCTTGGGGATGAGCACCATCAAGCTGGTGCTAGGTTTTCCAATTCCTATTTTATTTGCCTTGCTTCTCAATGAAATACGGAATGTTCGATTCAAGCGTACGGTGCAAACGATTTCATACTTGCCGCACTTTATTGCCTGGACGATTTTTGGCGGCATCATGCTCAACTGGCTGGGCGAGGGCGGTGTCATCAACCAATTGATGATGGGATTAGGGCTTCAGGAGCGCGAAATCCTGTTTAATAGCGACCCCAAGTACTTTTGGTGGATTACTTATTTCTCCGATGTTCTCAAAGAGACCGGCTGGAGTGCCATCATCTACATAGCTGCAATAGCCGGCATTGATCCGGCGCTGTACGAAGCGGCGGAGCTGGATGGCGCAAGCCGCTGGCAGCGTATGTGGCATATCACCATTCAGAGCATACGCCCGACCATCGCGATTTTGTTTATTCTCGCTGTCAGCGGGATGCTCGGCAGCAACTTTGAACAGATCTTTATGCTCAAGAACAACATGAATATGAAGATGGCCGAAAGCCTGGACTTGTATGTCTTTAACATGGGCTTGGTATCGGGGCGCCATTCCTTCTCAACGGCCGTTCTGTTTGCCCGCTCCATTGTCGCATTAGGGCTGTTGTTTCTGGCCAATGCTACATCCAAAAAACTAAATGGCGAAGGCATTTTTTAATAAGGGGAGGGCAGATACATGGAAAAACGCAGAAGGTTTCCGCGCATCGGAATATTCGATGTCTGCAATACCCTGCTGATGCTGACTGTTTGTTTTATAACGCTATACCCGATGTGGTTTGTATTCGTCAACTCGCTCAATGCGCCGGAGCAGGCTATACTTGGTACGGTCAACTGGTTTCCCAAGGCGATATCACTGGATAGTTACCGAGTGGTGTTTAATGATAAAGTGCTGATGAACGGTTTTCTCATCACCACCTTGCGTACAGTGGTAGGAACTACGGTGCATGTATTGTTTACAGCTATTGTGGCTTACGGAATGAGCAAGTCCAATCTGATTGGCCGCAAAGTGTATATGAAAATCGCCTTGATCACGATGCTGTTTTCAGGTGGATTGATTCCCACGTTTATTTTGATGACGAAGCTCGGCCTCTATGATAATTTTTTGGTATTCATCATTCCGGCCATGTACACTTTTTTCAATATGGTCATTTTCATGAGCTTCTTTCGCACGATTCCCGACAGTCTGGAGGAATCTGCCAAGGTAGACGGCGCTTCGGATTATGGCGTCCTGTTCAGAATCGTACTGCCCAACAGCATGGCGGTGCTCGCCACAATATCGCTTTTTTCAGCCGTATATCATTGGAATGATTATTATCAGGGCGTGCTGTACATCCGCTCGCAGGAGATTTTGCCGCTGCAAACCATGCTATTTAAAATCATTGCAGAAAACTCGATGTCTTTCATGCAGCAGCAAGCCATGGCACAGTTCGGTGCAAAGCTGCCGGGCAATTCCATCAAGTTTGCATCCATGATGGTAGCCACGCTGCCTATTCTGATGTTCTACCCCTTTATTCAGCGCTATTTGGTCAAAGGTGTGATGATTGGCGCAATTAAAGGGTAAGCGTCATACGCCTGCCTATCCAACCCGTCGTTTAGATAGGTGTATGAAATAGATATACAAAACCCAACCGTAGTAAAGAAAGGATGATTATTTGATGAAGCGCAATTACATCAAGCATTGCATAGTCATGGCTCTAGCAGTAATTCTGATGCTGAGCATGGCCGCGTGTACCAAGTCTGAGGAAAAAGAAAAGACGCCTGAAACTAAAAGCAGCACGGAGCAGCCCGAGGTCACTTCGGGCGAATCAACACCAAACCCTGATGAAGCTGCATGGCAGTTGGATACCAGCCCTGTGGATTTAACCTGGTTTGTAGGCGCATCCTGGTATGGGAACAGCTGGGGAGAAAGCTTGACTTCCCGGTATGTGACCGAAAAAACAGGCGTTAACGTCAAGATTGAAGTGCCTTCTGGCGAAGCAAACGAGCAAATGACCCTGATGATGACTTCCGGCAAGCTGCCAGACTTGATTAGCATGGGCTCATGGGAAAACGCTGTCAAAAAACTTTGGGAAGGCGATCATGTGTATGCTTTGAATGAATTGGCAGAACAGTATGATCCCTACTTCTTCAAGGTGGCGGGTGACGGTACATTGAAGTGGTATCGTCAAGAAAATGGCAATACCTATGCCATACCGAATGATTCGTACAGTCCCAACCTGATGCATGAAACTGGTATGACGGCCGCCAACCAAACCTTTTTGGTGAGAAAAGATCTGTATGAGGATATGGGCAAACCGGATTTAACTACCCCGGAGGGCTTCCTGAACGCACTGCAATTGATTAAGGATCAATATCGCGAATACAAGGGCCAGCCGATCAGTCCTCTCTTTGCACAGGGGAATGTACCTTACGGAATGACCGAATATCTGCATAACCTGCTTGCTGTTCCACATGAGCAAGACGGCAAAGTATATGATCGCATTACCGATCCGGATTATATCACCTGGCTGAAAACGTTCCGCACTGCCTACGAGCGCGGGCTGATCAATGTAGATTTCCTGGTGGATTCCGATACCCAGGTAGAGGAGAAAACGAACAACGCCCGTTATTTTATGCAGATTCGCGAGTGGACGGGTATGAAGGCTGTCAACCCTATGCTGGCCGCCAGTGAAAACCCGGATTCATACTACATCGCAGTGGACGGTCCAAAGAACAGCAAGGGCGAGAGCGCCAAACTGTTCCCTGGCAATATGGATGGCTGGATGGTTACCATGGTCAGCAAATCCACCAAAAATCCTGAACGTGCAATCCGCTTTTTGACCTATCTGTCCACTGAAGAAGGCCAAAGGGATTTATTCCTTGGCAAGGAAGGCGAAACATGGGAAACGGTGGATGGCAAGCCGCAGTTGAAGGCTGAAATGGTAGAACTGCTCCAAAATGATATTGACAAGATGAAAGAGGAGTACGGCATTATGGATACCTACTGGATGATGCGAAACCCTGTAATTATCAACCAGTGGAATCCGGATAACGCTCCTGTCATTAAACAAATGGAGGAATTCTCCAATAATCAAGCCGATATTGACGGTGGCATCTACAAGGGCTTGGATCCGATGGGCGATTCTGATGCAGCAGTAGCTTGGGCGCGTATTTCTCAAAATTGGGAGGAAGTCGTTCCTGAGCTGATTACCGCCAAAGATGAAGCTGCTTTTGACAAAATCTTCGAGAATTTCCTTGCCCGCCGCGGGGATTATGGCTTCGATAAAGTGATCGAATACCGCCAGGCCGAGCTGGATGCACGAAAAACCAAAATGGCAGAGTAACGATGCCCACTGAATCATTGCTGCCGGCCACCGAAAGGGTGGTCGGTATTCCCTACTTTTATAGTTCTTGCAACATAGCAACAGCGCCTAATTACCTGCCGACATGTAATATATGGTATATTACAGAGGTGGGGAGGGCAGTGAAATGAAGGTTCTGCTGACTAAAATGAGGAAGATTTACCGCAATTCCCTTATATCTCAAAAGTTATTTATGGCCTTTAGCATGATGATTGCTGTCCCTGCCATTGTGGTATCCTTTTTGTTTATCCGGACGCAGGAAGCCCAGCTGTACAAGGACGCTATGGCCACCGGCAGCAGCCATGTTTCACGGCTGGACGAACAGCTGCGCAGCAGAATGGAAATGTTGGAAAACGCTTCCTCCACTGCGCTGACTCAAAAGGCTTTTGTGGATTTTATTCACTCCAATATGCGCGGAGATGGCCTGCATCTGGTGAAATTCAGGCAAAACCAATTTGAGCAGATGCATAATATCATTCAAAGCAACGAGATGATCAGCCAACTCAGCTTTTATGTCGATAACCCGAACTTGTATGAAATTTGGCCCGAAATCTATCATTATGACAAGTTTTGGCCGCAGGATTACTGGGTGACCCTTCGGGAGGAGGGCGGCGCGGCATACCGTTTATTTGCTTTTCAGGATGGTGACCATACGCTATCCTACTACCGGCTGGTACGTCTTCAGGGTCAGCAGCACAAACGCCCCAGCATTATGGAAATTCGCGCCAAACACAGCGTATTTTTCAGTGACCTGCTGGAGGAGACCGGGGGAGATTTTTTTTCTGTTGTAATGGACGGAATGAATCCTGCCCGCTCGGTATACAATTCCAAGCATGAGTTTACTCAAAATGCGGGGGAGGAGATGAACGAAATCCTTGGCAGTATACATCGGCAGCTTGATGTGCTGCAGCAGAAAAGCCCCATTAAGGTCAATGTAGGAGATCATACCTATTACGCGCTGTACCGCTACATTGCCCCGCTGAACGCCTATGTGGTGGACATCGCATCCCATCAGGCGCTGATGAAGGGCCCACGCAGCTGGTATATACTTGTGGTAGCGATTACATTGTCTGTGCTGCTGCTAATGATGCTGCTGGTATCGCATACCACCCGGCGTATTTTCCGCCGGTTGGACAGCGTGCTGTCTTCTATGCGAAAGGTGCGAAAAGGTCAATTGGATGCAAAGATTGATACCGGCCTGAGTGAAAACGAAACCGGTGATGAAATCGATGAGGTGGCTATCAACTACAATAAAATGTTGGACGAAGTCAAACGCCTGATGACGCAGGTGGTAGACAAACAGCTGATTGCCAAAAACGCGCAGCTCCACTCGCTGCATTCGCAGATCAATTCACATTTTTTATATAACGCGCTGGAATCCATCCGTATGCTTGCGGAGGTTCAGCGGCAGCCCGCTATCGCCGACGCGCTGGTATCGTTAGGTTCGCTCTTGCGCTACAGCATGAAGTGGCGCAGCGACACCGTTGCCCTCAGTGAGGAGCTTGCCAACATACAAAGCTATATCCGGTTCATCAACTTTATGGAAGGCGGGAACTTTGTATTGACAGCGGATCTCCCCCAGGAGGTGCTGCGCTATGCCATCCCTAAAATGTGCATGCAGCCCATCGTTGAAAATGCTGTTCACCATGCCGCGCCCGTGGGCGGCAGTGCTCGCATCCAAATCACTGTAAGGGTGGAGAATGACAGTCTGCTGCTCATCGAGATACGTGATGACGGCGTGGGAGTTGACCCGCAGATGCTGACAAATTTGCAGGATGTGCTGCAGGGCGACTCGGATACGCCGATCGTCACCAGCAAGAACGGGCTGGGCTTGGAAAACGTGCATAAGCGCCTGCAGCTTCACTATGGCAAAGACTGCGGTCTTTGGATTGACAGTGTGCAGGGCGCCTATACCTGTGTAACGATACGCTTGCCTTGGGAAAATGTGAACCTTGGGGGATGGTAGGTTATGATTCTGATTGTGGACGATCAAAAGCATATACGGGACGGACTGCAGGCCATGCTGAGCCAGTTTCCTATGGAGATTGACAACATTTACTGTGCCGCCAACGGGATTGAGGCGTTGCAAATATTGCGTCAGCACAGCGTCCAACTGGTGATTACCGATATCATGATGCCGGATATGGATGGTCTGTCGCTAATGGCGCACACCAAAGAGGAGCGCATCAAGGTGGATTACCTGATTATCAGCGGCTACAGCGATTTTGCCTATGCCCAAAAAGCCATTGGGCTTGGGGCAAAGGGCTACCTGCTCAAGCCTGTGAAGCGGGAGGATCTGCAAACTGCGGTAGAGCATGCATTGCTGGAGGTAAGAACACGGCAGGCGCTCGCGCGCAATATGGAGAATATCTCCCGCCGCGCTATGGAGACTGACCGTAAAGAGCTGAGCATGTTTATGCAAGGCGCGGCGGGCGATGAGGCTTGGATCCGCCAGACCCAGCAGCAAAATCCAGTGCTGTGGAACAACTACCGCCTGTGCCTGCTGCGGGAGGAACTGTGGATTAACCAGCCGGGAGCCAGTAGCAGCCATAGCATGGAATCCATAGCCTACGGTGTATATGGCAGACAGGGGTGCATATGCCTGCAGCACCGTCCGTACTTGATCCTTGCGGTTGATGCGGCCGTAGATACGGGGGCTTTGCCGACCGCGCTTCAGGAAGGACAGATTCGTGCCGTCACTGCGATGACTGGTCCGCAGCAAGGATTAAAAGGTTTGCCGGGCAGCTATACACAAGTAATGGATCTATTCCGCCACAGCTACTTGTTTCCAGATAAGCGCTGCATTTTGTGGGAGCAGATTGAGGGGCTGGAGCAGCAGTGGCAGCTTCCCTATGAGGAGTTATATGAACTGTTCCAGTTAATCGGCACCAAAAACAGCGGCAAAATTTCCGAAGGCATTTCGATGATATTCCACAAAGATGTGCTGCAGCGCTATCACATCCGCTACACACAGCAGCTATGCCGCGCCGTAGTACAAATGCTGGAGGAGTATGAGCGTGTTATCCGCCCCTACATGGGGGAAGAAGCACTGGATATTGAATGTTTGCGCAACCTTTACGATTATCCGGGCATTCGTGATTACATTCAGGCGCTGCAACAGCAGCTGCTTCGGCTTAACCAGTTTTATTATGAATTTAAGTGCAGCTATCGCAACACGCAGGACTTGAACGAAGCGATCCGCTATATTCACGAAAATTATCATAAGCCGCTGGACTTAGCGATGGTATCCAACCACGTATCACTGAATTATGCCTATTTTTCAAACTTGTTTAAGAAAAATATCGGCAAAGGCTTCGCAGAATATTTGCGTGATGTGCGCCTGGATAAAGCCCGGCGGCTGCTGGCCGAAACCGAAAATAAAATCGTCAAGGTGGCTGCCATGGTGGGGTATGAAAGCTATAAAAGCTTTACCCGGGCATTTCGGGATGTGATGGATATGCAACCCACAGAGTATCGGCAGCTGATGCGTCGGAAGAATGAAAGGGAGGGGAAATACCATGACACAGCATTATGAATTGGGCGAGACGGCGTTTATTATGCGTGATTACGGCACGCTTGCACCGTTTACCAGCTTTTTGCCGGGGTTGGCAGGGACAAAGGGAATCCCGATCTGGGCGTTTTATGTCAACCGTGGCCAGGGCATCTGCAGTTTCGGCATCGATAATAAAAGCAATGCCATCCTGGAGTTTGACCCGGCCTACCTGGCCTATGAAAAAGTATCGATCAACGGTTTTCGAACCTTCCTTCGCGTAAACGGCCAATATATCGAGCCTTTTTCGGCAGATAACGAAGCCGACACACAGATGCGCATAGAGGAAAACCAGATGCACATTCATACGCAGAATTTAGAGGATTCTATCCAAACGGATGTTTCCTATTTTGTCATGCCCAATGAGGATTACGGTGCACTGGTTCGGAGGGTTACCATTCGAAATACCGGCGATCAGGAGTTGCAAATTGAGGGGCTGGACGGATTGCCCCGCCTGATTCCCTATGGAATTAAAAACGGTGAGTACAAAGAGATGGCTAACCTGCTGCGCAGTTGGTCCGAGGTGCGCAACGTGGAAAATGGCGCGCCGCTGTTTACGTTGCGCTCCACCACCGGTGACAGTGCGCAGGTTGGCGATGTGGCAGGAGGGTACTTTGCCCTCTCGCAGGTGGATGGCGTAATCACAGCGCCCATCTATGACAGTTGGGCCGTTTTTGGCGAAGGGCAGAGCATGGATCGGCCGCGCATATTTAGTAACAAGGGGCTGAAGGGCGTTACCGATCACAAGCAGTGCTATACTAATAAGCTGCCCTGTGCCTTCACGCCGTTTACGGCCGTCCTTCCGCCAGGTGGACAGACCCGGATTGATACGGTTATTGGCTACGCAGCAAGTCTTGCCTGGCTCAACACTAAAATACCCGTAATGAGCAGCTCCGCTTACCTGGATCAAAAACAGGAGGAAGCGAAGAGCCTTGTCGAAGAACTGCTGCAGGATGTGCAAACAACCTCTGCAGAGCCGCTTTTCGACCGCTATATCCGGCAGTGCTACCTGGATAATTTGCTGCGCGGCGGCTACCCCGTCCCATTTGATGCAGGCGGCAGCCAGACGGTAGTGCATCTGTTCTCGCGCAAACACGGCGATCCAGAACGTGACTATAACTTTTTCTCCATTGCCGCACAGCCCTATTCGCAGGGCAACGGCAACTTCCGCGATGTGTGCCAAAACCGGCGCAGCGACGTGCTGCTGCATCCATTTGCCGGTGGGCACAACATCCGTACTTTTTTGGATTTGATCCAGGCGGACGGTTATAACCCGCTGGAGGTGCAGGGAATGGTGCTGCGTATTCCCACAGCGCAGCAAGCGCCGCTGAGCAGTATCCTGAGCAGACTGGAGCAGCCGCTGGCGCAAAAGCTTGAAGCACTTTGTACCGATCGCTTTACGCTGGGGCAACTGGTCCAAGCAACAGGTGTGGATTCACCTTTGATTGCCGAGCTGCTAGCGTTGGCAGAAGCTGAGAGCAACGCCGCCTTCCATGAAGGTTATTGGGTAGATCACTGGGTGTACTTGCTGGATCTGGTGGAAAACACATTAAAGCTCTACCCTGATCAGACAAACAGCCTGTTGTTTGAAAATGCCATCTACCGCTTCTATAACAGCCCGGCACGTGTAGCCCCTCGCAGCCAAAAATATGTGCTGGATGACGGGCAGCCCCGCCAATACCACAGCGTGGTGCTGGACGAGGTGAAAAAGGAGCAGGGCTGGAAGCCGGATGCAGCACAGTGGCTGACTACTGCCCAAGGCGAGGTATACAGGACTGGGCTATACGCCAAGTTGTTCATGCTGGCAACCGTAAAGTTTGCTACGCTCGATCCGTATGGCATGGGCATTGAGATGGAAGCCAACAAACCCGGCTGGAACGACGCCATGAATGGTTTGCCCGGCCTGTTTGGCAGCAGTATGGGAGAAACGATTGAGCTCAAGCGGCTGCTCACCTTCCTTCAGCAGGCGGCCATACAGGATCAACAGGTTACGCTTCCCTGTGAGTTTACGGAATTATTAACCACCTTACAAAAACTGATTCAACGCCGTGACATTGCTGAACTGGACGCCTTTGCCTATTGGGATGCCTGTACCGCTGCACGTGAGAAATACCGTGAGGCGGTACGCTTTACGATCAGCGGTGAACAGCAAAGCTACTCCGTCCAAACGCTGAGCGAGCTGTGCGCATACATGCAGGCTATGGTAGAGCAAGGGATTCAGCGTGCTATGAACTATGGCGACGGGCTGATTCCTACATTTTTCACCTTTAATGCAGTTGGGTTTAGTGCCGTCGAAGATGCGGACGGGCAGCCGGCTCTTGCACCCTGCGGTTTGCCGCGCATGATGGTGCATGAATTTAGCCCGCGTGCCTTACCTGCGTTTTTGGAAGGTCCGGTGAAGCTGCTAAGCGTCACGCAGGACGCAGACCAGGCGCTGGCGCTGCACCGGAGCGTGCGTAGCTCTGCGCTGTTTGATAAAAAGTTGAAGATGTACAAAACCTGTGTGTCCCTGGATGACGAGCCGATGTCCATCGGACGTATCCGAGCCTTTACTCCCGGCTGGCAGGAGCGAGAGTCCGTCTTTTTGCACATGCATTACAAGTATCTGTTGGCGATGCTGCGCGGGGGGCTTTATCAGCCCTTCTTTGAAGAGATGAAGACGACCTGGCTTCCATTCCGCAGTGCTGAAACCTATGGCAGAAGCCCGTTGGAGAACTGCTCATTTCTGGCCTCCAGCGTCAATCCCGATCCTGGTCTGCATGGCCGCGGCTTTGTTACACGGCTGAGCGGTTCTACGACCGAGGTGCTCTCCATGTGGGCGGAGATGATGGTGGGAGATGTTTGGTTTGCATTTGAAAATGGTGCATTGTCTTTCACATTTGCACCCGTTCTGCCGGGCTGGCTGTTTGATGAGGAGGGCAAGTTAACCTTCCGTTTGTTGTCTGCCTGTGATGTCACCTATCATAATCCCCGCCGTGCGGATACCTTTGGCATAAATGCTGTAAAGGTCACTTCCATTACGTTGAAATATGAAGGGACACAGGTTACGTTTAGGGGAAACACGCTGCCGGAGCAATGGGCCAGCCTCCTGCGGGAGGGGCAGCTAGATGATATCGTGATACAATTAGCATAAACATGCGGGTCCAAGTTAGCTCCCATCGCTAGATGGGAGCTATTTGACGCGTACTATTGTTAGGGATAACCATTGTCGCTGCTGAATTACATAAATAAGCTCAAATCCAAAAAAATGGGTTACAACAAAAACAATTGTACCTTTTAACTGATTATTTTATTCGATAGAATTAAGGTGTCTACCGGAGTGAAAGCAGGTTAGACAACAACTTGTAAGCGGTTTCCTTTAGGCCGGGAGAAATGATCGGCATAAGGAATTGACCGTGGGAAATATGGGAGGTGAAGCGCAAGGGGGTTTGTAAAGATCCACATGTGACCATACGTTTTTAAAGCAAGGTGACATTAATTTATTGAAGGAGGACAATTATGAAGCGATTCCACAATACGGAGAAACGGTTTAAGCAAAGGGTATTGAGTTTGGTCTTAGCGGTAGTTATGCTGGCTAGCGTGGGCCTGTTGCCAACATCGAAGGTTCAGGCAGTTGGGGAAGCAGGAACCACAGTTACCTCTATGGGTTACTTTTCGGCAGCCGACGGGCCTGTAATCTCAAAATCAGGGGTTGGACAAGCTAGCTACGGTTTTGTAATGCCCGTATTCAACGGCGGCTCCGCCACCTGGAATGATGTTTCGGCCGACTTGGGTGTAAATGTTAAAGTGGGTGGCAATTGGGTCGATATTGACAGTGCCGGCGGCTATGTTTATAACCAAAACTGGGGGCACTGGAGCGACGGCGGCATGAATGGCTATTGGTTCACCCTTTCCGCGACGACAGAGATTCAGCTGTTCTCCAAGGCTAATGGGGTTACACTTGAATATACACTTGTATTTCAAAACATAAACAAAACAACCATCACGGCTATGACACCTGCACAAGGGTCGCAGTTTACAGCAGGTTTTACAGGCGGCGCAGGCTTTATCTATCCTATTTTCAACAACGATCCGGCCATAATCTATGAAGCCGTAGCTGATGATTTGAAGGTGTATGTTAAACCTGTAAACAGCAGCACCTGGATTGATATTGAAAATAATGCAGCCAGCGGCTGGATCTATGATAGCAACTTCGGCCAATTTACCGAAGGAGGCGGCGGCTACTGGTTTACGGTAACAGAGTCTCTCAATGTAAAATTAGAATCGAAAACCTCTTCGGCTAACACCGTATATACCATCATCTTTAATGAGCCGGTAAGAAATTCCTATCTCATTACCCCTTATGAGGGAACGACCTTTACAGCAGATGCGAAGGGCGTAATCGGCATACCGCTTCCGAAGATTGATGGGGGAGCGCCAATAGGCACGGAGCTTGGAAATTTCATATACCAGATCAACATCAACGGACAGTGGAAAGAGCTGGCGGACACCAGCCAGAGCGGATTTGCCTACTCCCCTAATGGTTACAATAACATGTCAGATGCCAATCAGTGGGGCTATTGGGCCGACTATATCTATGGACTTTGGTTCCAGCCTATCCAGGAGGATATGCAGATCCGTATCGGCTATCCATTAAATGGGCAGGCGGGCGGAAGCGTCGGCAGCAACTTCGTCAACTATACCTTCATCGGCAATCCAGATGCTCCCCGTCCGGATGTAACCGATCATGAGAATATTCCGATCGGAACGCCAACTGACCCAGCCATCGATGGCATGACGCTCATCTGGCAGGATGAATTTAACGGAACCCAGCTCGATACGAGCAAGTGGAACTATGAAACAGGCTATTATATCAATGACGATCCCCATAGCTGGGGTTGGGGCAATGCGGAGGTGGCGCACTATACAGACAGTGCCCAGAATGTATTTGTACAGGACGGGAAGTTAAATCTCAGAGCCTTGAACGATCCGAAAAACTTCCCGCAGGATCCTAGCCGTTATGCACAGTACTCGTCCGGCAAGCTTAACACGAAGGATAACTTCTCCTTCCAGTACGGGAGAGTAGACATCCGTGCAAAGCTGCCTACAGGCAATGGCGTCTGGCCGGCACTGTGGATGCTTCCGGAAGATGCTGCTTACGGTGCGTGGGCTGCATCTGGAGAAATTGATATTATGGAAGCGAAAGGACGTTTGCCTGGCACGACCAGCGGAGCCTTGCATTTTGGCGGACAATGGCCAGTAAACCGGTATATTGCTGGCGAATATCACTTCCCTGAAGGCCAAACGTTTGCAAATGATTTTCGTGTATATTCCATGGTCTGGGAAGAGGATAACTTTAAATGGTATGTGGATGGGGAGTTCTTCTTTAAAGTCACCAGCGATCAATGGTATTCCGTGGCTGCACCGAATAATCCGAACGCCCCGTTCGATCAGCCTTTCTATCTCATTATGAATTTGGCAATCGGCGGGTACTTTGACGGCCTTCTTACTCCGGATCCAGAGGATATTCCTGCAACGATGCAAGTGGATTATGTGCGCGTGTATAAAAACGGCGACGAAAATCCTGGCAATGTATCTGTTTCGGGTGTAAGTTTAAACCAGACAGCTGCACAGTTGGAAGTAGGTCAGAATGTACAATTAAATGCCAATGTAGCACCGTCTAATGCAACGAACAAGCAGGTGACTTGGGCTGTTTCCAACACGAGCGTCGCTACCGTGAATCAGGGAGGGCAGGTGACGGGGCTTGCTCCGGGCACAACAACAGTGACTGCCACAACGGTTGATGGCAATATAACGGCTGACTGCACCGTTACTGTTCTGCAGGGGACATCCAACGTCATAACTATTGGTGATGCGGTACGCGGCCTGAAGAAAATAGGCGATGACGTATTGTTTTATGTAAATGGTGCAACTTTTGCCGATCTACACTATAAGTTAAACAACGGCGAGCAGTTGAACGTAACGATGGCCTCAATAGGGAACGGTAACTATACCTACCCCGTAAATAACTTGCAAAATGGGGATACCCTCGAGTACTCCTTTACTTATAATCCGGGGCAAGGGGCGCTGGATACGCCAACGCTCACGTATATCCATGGGGTAACCCAAGGAACAGCAGAGTAAACCAGGTAAATTTAGCCAGTTTCAATGGGATGTAAAAGTGGCGTGACATTAGGCAACATAATAATGCCTTTAACAGGCGAGAGGGAAGTGTTATATCTTCCCGCTCGTCTGTTTCTGTTGACGAGGGAATTAATGTTGTATTTCTTACAACAATCCAAAATAATGGCCGCGACAAAGGGGGAATTGTTGTAGAAAATACATGATTTTACGTGGAGGAGGTCATTTCACTTAACAATTGTTGTACAAAGTGCAGCAATTTCGCAAGAATCGGCTCCTGCGCCTGGAGAAGTTGTAGAAAATACAACAATTCATCCCCAGCATTGATATTTGGTTTTGAGCCGGAATAGCAGTTGCGGCGAATCAATAGATTCGACGGTCCCGCTGTCCAAAGTTTCATCAAGGCAATAATTTAGATCGCGTACTATCTTATGGAAACGGACTAAAACTGTTTCTGTAGACCCACACAGGTTCAATAGGATACAATCATGGCTGGAGAAAAAACGGATCTAAATAATGACTTGTGAGGGATATTTGGAAATGACGAATGAGATCAAATCCGCATTTGCGATATGGATCAGCTTGATCAGCAATATAGTCTTGACGGGGCTTAAGCTTGTCGTTGGCTTCGTGTTCAGCAGTCCGGTACTCATTGCCGACGGCGTTCATAATGCGGGGGATGTTGTGGCAACGGGTGCCGCATTGAGTTCGATGCGCGTATCCAAACAGCCGCCGGACGAGGATCATCCGTATGGACACGGCAAGGCAGAAGTGATTGGAGCGGGCATCGTCGCCATCATTCTGGGGCTGGCTGCTATCTATATGGGGTACCACTCCATTACGGCACTATTCGAGCCACCTCATCAGGCGACGGTCATTGCGCTGGTTGCGGCTGCATTTTCATTAATTCTCAAGCAGGTTCTGTATGTGTATACAATGTCCATTGGCAAAAAAACGAACAGCAACGGTCTGATCGCGACAGCCTACGACCATCTTGCCGATGTCTATGCGTCGATTGCAGCGGTGATCGGGATCGGCTTGGCGTTGATCGGCGATCATTTTGGTATCGCGATTCTGGCCTACGGTGACCCGATTGCAGGCTTCATTGTCGCGATTCTTGTCTTGAAGCTGGCGATTCATATGGGCAAGTCCTCCATAGGCGTTCTCATGGAGCAAAATCTGGATCAGGGTCGTATCGATGCGTTTATCCGTCTGATTCAGGAGGTGCCGGAAGTGAAGCGAATCGACCGCATTCGGGCTCGAGAGCACGGTCACTATGTCATTGTCGATGTGCGTGTCGGCATCCCGGCGGATTTGACAATTCAGAGCGGGCATGATATTTCCCGGCGTATTAAAAAGAGCATCATGAGCGCGCACCCCGATGTGGAGGAAGTGCTGATTCATTTAAATCCCTGGTATGAGTAAGCTCATATTGATCATTTGTTTATACTGGGATAAGGAGTTGCCGCTGAACTTTAATCCCGTCGTTCACTGGCGTTCCGAAACAGAAGGTGTGCGATTGGGGCAATTCGAGGAAGAAATACTGGCGGATCGCTTGGTGGTGTGAGAGCTCGGGGGCTGAGGTTAGCAGCCCCCTGCTACTGGATTAGCTTACGGTTTGATGGAGACGTTGTGGAACTGCATAATGCCGTTCGGATGTCTCCAGAAGCCTTCTACCTTGTCGCTAACACCATTAAGGTATTCCTGATGGTGGATGTAGACCATCGGCGCGATTTCAACCAGCTTCTCTTGCGCCTGTTTGTACAGCTCTTTACGCTTGTTGCTATCGCTTTCCTCACGGCCCCCGATCAACAGTTGATCCAACTCGGCGTCTCTCGTAAACGTACGGTTGCCAGGCTCGCCCGCGTTATCCGAATGGAAGATCGGGTACAAACCATAGTCGGCATCAGCCGTTACCGTCGACCAGCCAAGAATGAACATGTCATGCTTGCCCTCTGCGGTCTGAGCAAGGTAAGCGCCCCATTCCATAACTTCAATCTTAACGTCAACATTGATTTCTTTTAATTTGGATTGCGCGTATTCTGCGATTTTAATACGCTCTGCGTTGTCGTTTGTCCAGAGCGTCGTCGAGAACCCGTTCTCGAATCCAGCATCTTTCAAAAGCTCTTTAGCTTTTTCGATATTATTTTCGAGCGGCTTAACGGATGCATCGTAGCCAAATACGTCAGGTGCAAGCGGCGAAACGGCTGGAATGCCAATGCCTTCATAAATCCCTTGAATAATCTCATCTTTATTCATCGCCATCGACAAAGCTTGTCTTACACGAACATCGTCGAAAGGCGCTTTGTCCATGTTAAAACCAATATAGGAAAGGCTCAGCGACGGTTGACGATTGACATGCGCGTCAGCCAGTCCGTCTACCCGGTTGACGTCGCTTGGCGCGACCGGGTCGATAATATGGGCGTAACCGGTCTCCAGTTCTGCAACCCTGGTGCCGTCTTCGCTGACGACTTTAAATGTAATGCTGCTTACTTTGGCTTGGTCAGCCCAATATCCATCGTTAGGAACGATTTTGACTTCCTGTCCTGGATTCCAGCTATCCAGCTTGAAGATTCCTGTGCCTACCGGATTCTTAGAGAGGTAGGTTCCGGCTTTCTCGCCGCCATCAATCAATTCGTAATCCTTCTTGATTCCTTCAGCACTTACAATACCGACACCCGGGTGGGCGAGATGCGCAAGCAGCGGAGAGAATGGAAGCTTCGTCACGAATTGTACGGTGTTCTCGTCAACGACTTTGACATCCTCAATCATGTTGACAAGGAAAGCACGCGGCGATCCTACTTTTGGATCGAGCATACGGTCGATGTTGGCTTTGATGACTTCTGCGTTCAAGTCGGTGCCATCCGTAAATTTAACGCCTTGGCGCAATTTGAATTCCAACGTTTTGTCATCTACTTGTGTCCAGGACTCTGCCAGTCCAGGCTTAATGTTCAAATCTTTGTCATGAATGACCAGTGTATCGTAAAGGTGGGTCGTCAAAATACTTGCTTGCTGGTCAGTAGCCATGTGCGGGTCCAAGGAAGGAGGGTCAGACAACCACGCAACAATCAGATCCTGTTTGGCTGTTTCCGATGCTTCAGTCCCTTCCGACTCCTTGCCTGGCGAATTGTTCCCGGAAGGCGCCGGAGTTTCATCGTTTTTGGAACATGCTGCGAGAAATACGGTTAGCAGGAGTACTAATGACAACATCCACCTAAATGTCTTTCCACTGCTTTTCATTTGATTTCAAATCCCCCTACATCATAAATTTTTGATAATTCTGCTAAAATAGAAAAATATAGATAATTTGTTCATTTATAGATTATAATAGATTATTATATTTATTTAAAGTATAATTTTTAATTATATTAATTAATTTCTGGGAAGGAGATTTATTGGAACAACTCAGTCATGAAAATAGGGGGGCAAAAAATCAGCCTAAGAAAAGCAGATTTGTGACTTCATACGACGCTATCAAGGTCTACTGTTCGATTAAACTGCTGAAGCCAAGGCGACCATACAAATGTATTGAAAGCGTAATCATTTATATATTATAATATATAATTATATTTGTTTAAACTATAATTTCAAAATATATTAATTTATTTTTGGAAAGGGAGATTATATTGAATAACACAGTCGTGAAGACAGGGGGCACAAATATTCAGCCTAATAGAAGTAGACTTGTAGGCTGGAAAGCATTTTACAAAAAACTTAGCAAGAATAAAGCTGCCCTAATTGGGGGCTACTTTCTTATATTCGTTTGTATCGCAGCCTTGATCGGGCCTTACTTAACTTCATATGATCCTACCAAGGTCGACTATTCGATCAAACTGCTGAAGCCAAGCACAGATCACTGGTTCGGTACGGATCATAATGGGAGAGATATCTTTACCAGAATAGTGCACGGAATGCAACTCACGCTTTCCGTTGGAATATTTTCTGTGGTGGTAGGTGCCTCCATAGGCGTTGTTCTTGGTATATTTTCCGGGTACTATGGAGGGAAAATTGACACCATTATTATGAGGATTATGGATATTTTGCTTGCGTTTCCAGGCATTTTGCTGGCGTTAGCGATTGTAAGCGTTCTCGGAAAAAGCTTGACCAATGTTATTATCGCTGTCGGCATTTTCTCGATCCCGACTTTCGCCAGGGTGGTGAGAGGAGCCACCCTGTCTGTCTGTAAACTGGAGTATATCGATGCGATGCGAGCTTTGGGCGCAGGGGACATGCGGATCATATTCAAACATATTCTTCCGAACATCACTTCCCCAATTATTGTGCAAGCTACACTTCGGATCGCGATAGCCATCTTGACAGCAAGCGGCCTGTCCTTCCTCGGTTTGGGTGCCCAGCCGCCAACACCGGAATGGGGGGCTATGCTTAATGATGGACGCAATTATTTGGCTGAATACCCTCATGTTGCGCTCTTCCCAGGGATCGCCATCGTCCTTGTTGTCATTGCGCTCAATCTTTTTGGTGACGGCTTGCGAGATGTTCTCGATCCGAAGGCGAATAAATAATGAAGGGAACGGTCCATTACTATGTTTAAATATATCGTTCGTCGTCTGCTTCAGACAATTCCCGTTCTAATTGGGGTTACTGTTATTGTGTTTTTGCTTATGCACCTCATTCCGGGGGATGCCGCCCAGGTTATCGTCGGAGAGGGCGCACCCAAGGACCAAGTGGAACAAATCAGGGAAAATCTCGGGCTCAATGACCCGTTGCCTGTACAGTATTTCAACTATGTCGGCAATCTGTTAAAGGGTGATCTGGGCCAGTCGATCCGCAGCAATCGCCCGATTACGGAAGAGATTTTTACCAGCCGTTTCTGGATTACATTTGAACTTGCCATATACAGCACAATCCTTGCCGCTTTCCTTGGCTTGACTGCAGGCATTCTGTCCGCGGTCAAGAAGGCATCGCCGGCAGACTACGGCGTTATGTTCGTCGCCCTATTCGGTCTATCCATGCCCAACTTCTGGCTGGGTCTCCTATTAATTCAGTTTTTTGCGGTCGACCTGGGTTGGCTCCGTCCATCCGGATGGGGAAGCTGGTCGCAGAATATATTGCCGGTGCTTACCCTTGGTACGGGCGGTGCCGCGATTATTGCCCGGATGACGCGCTCCAGCATGATCGAAGTGCTCAATCAGGATTATATACGGACGGCGAGAGCCAAAGGGGCCAAGGAAAGAATCGTTATTTACAGACATGCGCTGAAGAATGCGATGATCCCGATTGTTACCGTAATTGGCCTTGAATTCGGTGGATTTCTCGGAGGAGCCGTCTTGACGGAAACGGTATTTGCCATTAACGGGGTAGGAAGATATGTCATTGCTTCTATAAGCGCTCGTGACTATCCGGTCGTCCAGGGAACGGTGCTTATTCTTTCCCTTATGTTCGTTATTGTGAACTTGCTGGTGGATATCTCGTACCGCTACTTCAACAAGCGAATCGACCTGAATTGACCTTCGATAATAGGAGCAAAGGGGAGAATGAACGATGAACAAGCAACCAGCTGTGCTGGAAATAAATAATTTACAAACCTCCTTCTTTACGGAAGAAGGGGAAGTGAAAGCGGTCGAAGGCATCGACCTGCGAGTGCCCAAAGGCAAAACATTGGGGATTGTAGGCGAGTCGGGGTCAGGCAAAAGCATCTTGTCGCTGTCGATAATGCGTCTTATCTTCGAACCGGGGAAAATCGTCGGCGGGGAAGTGCTTTACAACGGAGAAGATCTGCTGAAGAAATCCAGCAAACAGATGCGCAACATCCGCGGCAACCAGATTTCGATGATATTCCAGGAGCCGATGACGTCGCTCAACCCAGTCTTTACTGTAGGTGAGCAAATTGCCGAAGCCTATGAGATTCATGAGAAGCTGGGCAAGAAGGAAGCGATGAAGAAAGCCGTCGAAATTTTGAGGATGGTCGGCATCCCTTCGCCGGAGAAGCGCGTCACCCAATACCCGTTTGAGCTGTCGGGAGGGATGAGGCAGCGGGTTATGATCGCTATCGCCCTTGCCTGCAACCCAGATGTTCTTATTGCCGACGAGCCGACAACTGCGCTGGATGTCACGATCCAGGCGCAAATTTTGGAACTGATCAAAGATTTGCAGAAGAAGCTGCAAATGTCGGTTGTGTTCATTACCCATGATCTTGGAGTTGTAGCGGAAACTTGCGATGATGTCGCTGTTATGTACTGCGGCAAAGTGGTGGAGTATGCTAGTGCGAGAGCTTTGTTCCATCACCCGAAGCATCCTTATACGCAAGGGCTGCTAAATTCGCTGCCTCGCCATGATCAGGACCAGGACGAACTGGTTGCTATCAAAGGCTCTGTGCCAAGTCCGTTCGAGCGGGGAGAAGGCTGTCGGTTCGCGCCGCGCTGTCCGCATGCGGCAAGCATCTGCTCTGAGAAGCTCCCTGAATTGACCGAAGTCGGTGACAATCAGGAAGTCCGGTGCTGGATCTATACGGAACAATGGGAGCAAAAGGTGGAGGTGAACGCGCAGAGATGAAGAAGGAGCTGTTGAAAGTAAATCGGTTGAAGCAATATTATCCGATCAAAGGCGGCTTTTTAGGCCGGACCGTCAATCATGTCAAAGCGGTCGATGACATTTCGTTCACCATCTATGAAGGAGAAACCGTCAGTATTGTAGGGGAATCCGGCTGCGGCAAATCGACGACAGGGCGGGCGATTATGCGTCTGGAGGAACCTACTTCCGGCGAAGTGTTCTTCGGGGGCACCAATCTGCTCAGCTTGAAGAAATCGGAAATGCTCAAGAAGCGCAAAGAAGTACAGATGATTTTCCAGGACCCGTATGCATCGTTGAACCCGCGCAAGACCGTTGCACAAACGTTGGAGGAAGCGTTGGAAATCCAAAATGTTGTTCCGTCTTCCGAGCGTCGCGCGCGAGCGATCGAGCTGATGGAAATGGTCGGACTGGCCGCTTACCAAGCGGATCGCTACCCGCATGAATTCAGCGGCGGGCAGCGGCAGCGGGTCGGGATCGCCCGGGCATTGTCGGTAAATCCGAAGCTGGTCATCTGCGATGAAGCGGTATCCGCTCTTGACGTCTCCATTCAGGCGCAAGTGCTGAACCTGCTGAAATCGCTGCAGCGGGAGCTGAAACTGACCTATTTGTTTATTTCCCATGACCTTGGCGTCGTACGTCATATTTCCGACCGTATTATCGTCATGTACCTGGGAAGAATTGTGGAAATTTCCGATAAAGCGTCGCTGTTCAACAACCCGCTGCATCCTTACACGCGCGCGCTGTTGTCTGCCATTCCTTCCGTTAACCCGGATGCAAAAAAAGAACGCATCATACTAAAAGGCGATATCCCTTCGCCAATCGATCCGCCGGCAGGGTGCCGTTTCCATACCCGCTGCCCGTACGCGACGGATCGCTGCAAGACCGAAACGCCTGAGCTGCGGACGGTTAATGAAAATGTCGAGCATCAGGCAGCTTGCCATCATGTCGAAGAGATTCAGGAGAAAGAATTGGCCGCGGCTAAGTGATGTCCGTTTCTGGCTTGCTCCTGTAATATCTGAACGATCAAAAGGCAAGAACGTATAACCTTCAGTGTCACGTTTATGGTGATGTGGAGGTTATTGGTTTATGACCCTGCTCCTGCTCCTTTTGCCTTACGCCGATTGCGAAACCAGGCAAGCACCAGAAACAGCATTGGAAACAACAGGCCGTATATGATTTCATACTCAAATACATACCGGCTGTCCCACATAATATTTTCCACAACATTCTCACTGGCTAGAGACAGGCTGGATATGATCAATATGAGCGGAACGGCTACCCAGGTCTTATCTTTCAAGCCAAATAATTGACATATCCCAAGTACGGCAGCATAGAAGGTGGTGGAGAGCTTGATGAAGATCGCCACCAGCAAAATTACCGTAACCGATGATTCCAAATGCTCAATGAGCGGCCCGATCCGGATTTCCTGGACGATTAAGAACAGGGGGGACGTTCCGTGGGATGCACGTGTAACCCCCAGCACGCCTACCATAAACAATGTAATGGCACATAGAATGATGGCCGCGATGAGAACTCCCATGAACAGCGCTCTGTTTCTGCCTTTACGCACGTAAGGAAACACCATCATTAACGTCACAGTCTCCATAAAGGGAAAGGCGATAATGTTCCGCGTCTCCTTTATCGTCTTCAACAAATTTAGGCGGAATGCCGGTTGCAGCCGCTCCGTGTTCCATTCCGGAAACATCAAGAAACAAATAATCAGAAAGGTCAACATGATGATTGGCGTCAGCATCTCATTTGATCTGGCGATTGGCTCCAGACCCTTGATCGTGGCATAGCAGGCTACGATTAACAGCATAATATGAAACACGGAAATGGGGGTGCGCGGCATTAAAGTCGATGTCATAAAATCCCCCAAATTACGGACGATCCAGCTGGATAACTGAGTGAAGAAACCGATATAGAGCAGCGCGATTGCGCCCCCGAACCATTTGCCTGCAGCTTCTGTACAGATTTGTACAATGGTTAACTGCGGGTACTGCTCCGCCATTTTTACCCATAGGAAGACCATCGCAATTCCCGCCGCTCCTGTCCAAGTCCATATCATCCAGGCATCCTGCTTGGCAATAGCAATAAGCCCCCCCGGGCGGAGGAAAAATGTCGTACCCAGCACATACATGAAGCTCAAAAGATAAAACTGCCAACTGCTGATCCGTACCTGCTCCATAACTTCGCCTCCCCGCCCAAGATGTTTGTGACGTTTGCTGAAACATTACACCCCCAGCTTGTCAATGACCCAGGCAATCCATAGATTGGGACTGACAGGCCGATCAAGAAAGATAAAGATCCATAGCACAAAGCCAATCCATGCAATCGCGCAGAAAATGACAATTTCCTTGGCTTGCTTGTTCATCCGGCGCATGAGGTAAATTGCAAAGCTGAAAGACAGGATGAAGAAGATGATAAATCCGATCATCCCTGGCGCCCTCCTTTGCGTTGTTTATTTCGAACCCTGATATGGATCGATCGACCCGCCGACATCGCTTATTCTGCTATTGACATTAATTTTTACAGCAGCCTTCCGCCATAAATTCTTGTCTTCACGGGCTTCAGCCCAGTCCTTCCCGCGCTTGTTCTTGATGCTCTCCTCTAGGCCGAATAAGTCCCATCCCTTGGTTTTGTACTTTTCAAAGAAAGCTTCCTCCTGCGTCTTGATTTGCTCATTGAATTCATTTTTGATTTCGACAATATTGGCTGGCGACAATTTTACCTTCTGTTCATTGTTCAGAATAATGAGCTTTGTCCGGATCGTTACTTCCCAGACCGGTCTGCCGCTAACGAGCGATAGACGCTTCTTCGTTTTTAATTTGGTCGCATAGAGGTCAACCGGACCAGAGCGCAGCTTGATGGTCGTATAAAAGACTTTCGCATCTCCCTTAAGCAGATGATAAAAGGACACATCGCTCAAGTCGAGCCTCCCAATCATTTTGTCCTTCTTGAATACCGCGCCCCCTGTTATAAAAATAGTGCCCTTGCTGGCGTCAATATTCTCATACCTTGACGTATTGGATGCCGCTTTCGAATCGTGCAGCGTAATGATTGGCAGCACGGTCAGACGGGAACTTTCCATGTTTTCGATCAGATCCTTCACTCGGGACTTCAGGCTGACCGTGCTGGTTACTTTGGCTTGGTACTCGACTAACGAACGCACGTAGCGTCCGGGAACTCTTTCCAGCAGCGTAAAGGTGTCCATCACGTCAGCCATCGATGAATCGGTAACGAGCAGATACAGGTCGGTTCTGCGGTTGAACTGCCGCTCAATAAAGTTAATGAACGTCCCGAGGCCCTGCTTTGCAAACCGTTCCGTCACAATATGGGATTGCAAGTGATCAGGAAACAGCTCCCTGGGAATGAGATTGGAAGACTTGAGCGACAACTCGGCGATTGTCGGGGCTTCCACTCGGTAGGTGTAGACGGGAGCTTTAATGCCTGAACCCCGTTGGCTGGAAACTGCCGAAGGGTTGATAATGTGGTAATAGACGATCTGTTGTTTCGTCTCCGGGTCAATGTCTCCTCCGGCCAGCGAGCCGATCGCCAATTCATTGATTTGAACCAGATCCCAACATCCAGTTAGTCCACACAGGCAGCACAAGGCCAAAATAATGGGCAGTTTTCTTCCACGCATCTGATTCACCTTCTACTTTATTTTCTTGCGGTTCATAAGCGGCGGCTTCTTCATTAGCGGCCTAGGCGCACGGACCAGAGTATCCTTCCAGTCCGATAACACAGTTGGAGCGAGCGGGGCCATGTAAGGCACGCCAAACGACTTGATGGATGTCAAATGGACAATCGTAAACAACACCCCGCATAAAATGCCGAACAGTCCCATGACTCCTCCGAGCCCCATGTAGGTGAATAGCAGCAGTCGCTGGGCAATGCCGAAGCTGTAGGATGGAGAGACGAAATTGGCAATCGCCGTAATCGACACCACAATGACCATAGCTGCCGACACCAATCCCGCCTGGACTGCCGCCTCCCCCAGTACAAGCGCGCCTACGATGGAAATCGCCTGACCGGCGATCCGCGGCATGCGAAGGCCGGCCTCACGCAGCACTTCAAAGGTAATCAGCATAATTAAGGCTTCTACAAAAGCAGGAAAAGGAATCACTTCTCGTTGTGCCGCGATATTGATTAACAGCGGATTAGGCAGCAGTTCCTGATGATAGGAAATGATGGCGATGTATACGGAAGGGACAAACACCGCCAGCATAAAGGAGAACACTCTCAGCCAGCGGAGAATTGTGGCAATATCCGCTCTCTGGTAATAGTCCTCCGGCGCCGTGAAAAATTGAAAGAAGGTAATCGGACCCACCAGTGCAAACGGGCTGCCATCGACGAGTACGACAACCCTGCCCTCCAAAATATGCGAGGTCGCCACGTCCGGCCGTTCCGTCTCGAGCAAGGTCGGAAACGGGGAGAAGGTCTTGTCCTGTATCCATTCTTCTACATAGGTGCTGTCCAGTATGGCGGTGGTCTCGATCGATTTAATGCGTGTCCGGAAGCATTCTACAACTTCCTGCGGAGCCATGTGATGAAGGTAGAGAAGGCTAATCTTCGTCTTGGTCACGCTCCCAACCTCCAGCATCTCCACACAGAAATTGGGGTCCTTAATTCGCTTGCGAAGCATAGACAGATTCAAATTAAGGTCCTCGGTCAGCCCTTCCCGGGGGCCATGAACCGTTGTTTCGGTCTTGGGTTCGGTAATCGCGCGGTTAACAGCCATGGCGGCATCAAGCAGCAATACCTCTTTCGTATGCGGAAGCAGCAGAACACATTGTCCATTCAGCAATCCCTGAACACAGGTATCGAAATCCGTGGCTATCGCCGAAGGAACGAGCGGTATTTTCTTGAGCAAGTTCGAAACCAGCTTCTCGGCGTCTTCCCCTTCAGCTTTGGCGTTCTCCTGATCTTCATCCAGAAACTGAAATACATAATCCTCTACTTTGCCCATATCGACGAGTGTCTGGATAAACAGACAATGAACTTGTGCTTCCTTTGTTAAGGCAAACGTCCGGTTGACCAAATCCGGCGGGTGATGAAGTTTCTCGGCAAGACGTTCTGCCAGTTCCTTCGGGTCGATATCATGCAGTTCTGACATTCCGCGCTCTCCTTCCCTGATGCCGAAATAGGGGGCACTGCTGTGAAAAGCGAAACGTATTATAAATATCCGTTGCAGCCTGTTAATTTTATACTTATCGTACCCAAAATCTGCATGACTATACGGAAAATAAACGAATTGGTAAAGGCTCCGCACTAATAGCTGCTTGGTGATTTAGCGCAATTGACCCCGGTTGCCATTATGTCAATTTGGGTAATAATACTGAGATATGCAATTCCGGCCGTTTCTATAATTTCAGGGATCGTTTGCTGATTAATTAATCTTCCAGGTGAAGGCAAAAGAGCAGGGAGTGTGTTGTGAGTGGGTTCGAAACAAGAGGATCGCTTTTCTAAGAACGGCTTTATATTATCGGCAATCGGCAGCTCTGTAGGTCTAGGGAATATGTGGAAATTTCCATATATTACGGGCGAAAATGGCGGAGCCGCATTCTTTTTGCTGTTTGTTATATGCTTGCTGCTTATCGGCTTGCCAGTGCTGCTGGCTGAACTGGCGATAGGAAGGAGCGGGCGGGCTAGCGCAGCTGCATCGTTCGTCAAGCTGGGCGGAGGAAAAGGATGGCGAGCAGCAGGCTTGCTGCAGGTGCTGATCCCATTTCTGATCCTCTCGTTCTACATCGTTGTTGTAGGCTGGACGCTGCATTATTCGGTGCTCGCCTTTAGCGGCGCCCTTCGCGAAGGTACAGATTTCGGGGAGACGTTCAGAACGTTTATTTCGGGATATATGCCGATCGTATGGCAGGCAATCGCAATGCTGCTCGTGGCCTGGATTGTTGTCAAAGGGGTTTCCGGCGGCATTGAGAAATTTAACAAGATTTTGATTCCAAGCATGGCGGTCCTGTTGGTGCTGCTAATGATCCGCTCGATAACGCTGCCGGGCGCGGAGGCAGGAGTAGCCTTTTTCCTGAAGCCTGACTTTTCGCAGCTCACGCCAGAGTCGGCGCTTGCCGCCCTGGGACATGCCTTCTTCTCTTTGTCGCTCGGTATGGGAATCCTGCTGACATACGGCGCTTATGTGGACAGGCGACAGGCGCTTGGTCCCGCTAGCGTAGCGATTGGTGCGGGTGATCTGATTTATGCGCTGATTGCCGGTCTGATTATTTTCCCTACAACTTTCGCCTTTGGAATTGCACCGAATGAGGGCCCAAGTCTGGTGTTTATTGCCCTGCCGGCTGCTTTCTCCGCCATGCCGCTCGGCATACTATTTGGCGGTTTGTTCTTTGTGCTGCTGGCTATCGCAGCGCTGACCTCGGCTATGTCTATCCTCGAGGTGCCCGTCGCCTTTGCGAAGGAACAATGGGGCTGGAGCCGTTCGCGGTCTGTCTGGACAGTAGCAGCGGCCTGCTTTTTGCTCGGCGTTCCGCTTGCCATGTCGCTGGGTATGAGACCGGAGCTGGGATTTTGGGGCAAGACGCTGTTTGACTGGGTGGATTTCTTGACTTCGAATATTATGCTGCCGATCGCCGGGCTGCTGATTACAATATTTACAGGATATTATTGGAAGAATGCGGCTAAAGCGTCAGGACTGCGCGCAGGCTGGTTTCATATCTGGCTGTTTATGCTGCGTTATATTGCACCGGTTCTTATGCTGCTTGTATTGCTGTATACATCGGGGCTGTTGAAGTTGTAGCGGCGTTTCAGAAGGCCTGCGGCAGTAGATTTTGAAACGCCAATCTGAGAAAAATGGATGTACATTTCCTGGAAAATACACTAGAATGATAAAAAATGTAAAATCAATCTCAGATAATCATGTAATACCGAGACGAAATGTAAGCGTAATCATAAAGCGTGGAGGCGGCATTCGATGAGGAAATATTGGATTTCGGCCATATGCCTGCTGCTGTCTACGGTTGTTGTGCTGCAGGGCTGTGCAGCGCCGAATTTGGCTGCAACCTCCAGTCCGGTAAATGAAGCTGGCATTGCAGGCGGCGGTCCCAAAGAAGATTCTATTGGAGAAGCGAAGCTGTCCGTCTATATGTACGTTACCGATGTGAGGGTGCAGAACGTGTATTATGCGATCTCCCGCGCTTTTGAAGCGGAATACCCGCAGATCCGCGTGGAGTTGCAATTCCCAGGCTTTCAGTATGAGGAAATTTTGAAGGTAAAGCTGGCCACTAATGAGCTGCCTGATATTTTTGATACGCACGGGTGGGCGAAAGTTCGCTACGGCAAAGACCTGGAGGATCTCAGAGATGCGCCGTGGGCCGGGCAGCTGACGGATACGATCAGGCCCGCAGTGACCGATAAGCAGGGAAAAGTATACGTACTCCCCGTCAGCGAGGCGAGGGATGGTTTCTCCTACAATATTAATGTACTGGAGAAATACCGTATTCCGGTCCCGGCTACCTTCGATGAACTGATGGCGGCCGCAGACATCATCGTGAAGGAGAGCGGCGGGGAAGTCGTTCCGTTCTTCTTCTCTGGTATTGATTCCTGGACCATTGGCCAATATTTCGATTATTTTGCCAACGCATTCGTGGGGGAGCGGGCATCTGGGGGGCAACAGCTGGTGACGGCCCAGGATTTTGAATGGCACCAGTGGGAGAGGCTTGCCGTGAAGTGGAAGGAAATGTTCGACAAGGGCTATATCAACAGCGATGTGTTTACTGCCAAATACAGTGAGCTGCCCAAATTGTTTGCCGAGAACAAGGTAGCCTTCTCCTTTGCATCCCCCTCGTTTGCCGACGATGCGTATGAGATCAATCCGAATACCAGAATCGGCATTATGCCGGTCCCGTCCATGAATGCTACCGGTGTTCCTGCCTTCTCCGGCGGGGAGCGCAACACGCTTGGCATTTGGAAGGAATCGAAGTATCTGGAGGAGGCGAAGCTGCTGGTCAATTATTTCGCTCGGCCGGATAATATGAAACAGATTGCCGACGTTGTGAAAATCCCGCCGGGACTGCAGGGAGTTGAGCCTGATCATGAATTTATGCCTTTCTATAGATTTTACAGTCAGGTGCCGGTGATCCCTTATTTTGACCGGGTTTATTTGCCGAACGGCATGTGGGAGGTCATGCGGCGGTTGGGAATCGAACTGCTGGCCGATGAGATTTCTCCGGCAGCGTTCGATCAGACCATGAAACAGGAAGCACATCGGCTGTCCAAATAACCTCATGAGAAAGGAGAATTATGCCGAATGAGACCGGGTTCTTTTCGCTTCAAGCTGATGATGCTATATTTCTGGACGATTGTTATTCCTACCGTAATTATCGTATTTTTTCTGCCAAACTATTTTCAAAGACTGATGATTCAGCATAATACCCAGTATGCAGAGAGCGTGGCCGCATCTTTCACGAAAAATATCGAGACCTATCTCAATGAATTGGAACGGTTGACCTTAACCCCGTATTTGGACAGCGATATTATGAGAGCGCTTAAATACAAGGCCAGTCTTGAAGACAAAGCCGTGCTGAGCCCCATCGAAAAATTGAGAATGGATGATGCCCTTAATGAGAAGTTTCATAATTTTATCCGTATGTCACGCAAGGATATATCCGGAACGACACTGGTCACCCCTGACGGCTCTATCTATGCCAAATCAACGGATTTGACATCGCCTGTTGACGGTTATCCCTTTTCCTCTACAGAATGGTATCACAAAGCGATGGAAGCGAACGGGTCCGCTGTGTTTATCGGCAGCCACAAGCAGGATTACTTGAAGCAGCCGCTGCCGACAGATGTTTTTTCCGTTGCCAGAATGATCAGAGATCCTGACACAGCATCTCACCTTGCCTTTATTATCGCCGATGCCGATACCCAGGTGCTCAAAAATATGATTCAGGATTTTCGTTTCCATGTCAGCTCCACGATTGCAGTGCTGGATGACGAGCATCAGGTTGTTTATTCCAGCGCGGAGTTGACCGATTCCATGCTCGGAAGCGTTGGAGAGTCCTTCGCTCAGCTGACTGATGATAAAGATACCTATACGGTCATACGCCGGGACATCGGCTCGTCCCAATGGAAGCTGGTTTTTTTTTGCCGAATTCAGAGATCATCAATCAGTTGAGGTGGATCTACGTTATAGGCGGGCTGTTTGCTGTTGGCGGACTGCTCCTGACCGTTATCGTCTTCTTTCTCTTGTCCAAGTGGATCATCCGTCCGTTCAAGGAGATTATCTCGACGATGAAGAAGGTGGAGATCGGCCTGCTCGATACGCGATTGCAGGTTAGGGGGAAGGATGAGGTTGCCCAGATCGGATTGGCATTCAACCGGATGATCAATCGGGTCGAGGATCTTATCGTGCGCGAATATCAGGCGAAATTCAATCAGCAGCAGGCGGAGTACCGGTCGCTTCAATCCCAGATTCAGCCTCATTTTCTTTATAATATATTAAATGGTTTTATCGGTCTTAACCGGATTGGCGAACAGGGGAAGCTGGAGGAGTCCATTATTCACCTTAGCAAGATGCTTCGCTATATATTGGAGCAGCGGGACTGGACCAGCATCAGGGAAGAATGCGACTTTCTCGAATGGTACTGCCAACTGCAGCAGCTTCGGTTCCAAACCCGCCTTCAATATCATATTGCCTGTGACAGGGAGAGCATGGATATCCAGATTCCGAAGCTGCTGCTTCAGCCGCTGGTGGAGAACAGCATTATTCACGGCATTGAACCGCTGCAGCAGCAGCGGGAGCTGCGGGTCGATGTGCATACGCAGGATAACCATACGCTATTTATCTCGGTAATAGATAACGGCGCCGGCTTTGATCCAAGCCGTACAGGAACGAGCGTAGGATTAACTAATGTTAAGGATCGCCTGTTGCTTGCTTATCCCGGAGGAACGTTTGAGCTGGACAGCAAGGTCGGGGCAGGCACGCGCATTCATATCCAAATTCCATTAAAGGATGTGTTCAGATGAAAATCGCGATTGCGGATGATGAATTTCTGGCGCAGCAAACGCTGCTCAGTATGCTTCGAGAAATTAAGAGCGACTGGGAAGTTGTCGGTGTCGCAAGCAATGGATTTGAATTGCTGGACATTGTGCGCGAGGAGCGGCCGGATATCGCCTTTGTAGATATCAAGATGCCGGGCATGAACGGCATTGAAGCGATACGCCAGGCCAAAAACATGGGTGTGAATATGGAGTGGTTTATTCTGTCCGGCTATTCAGAGTTCGCTTTTGCCCAGGAAGGGATCAAGCTTGGCGTGATGAATTATCTGCTGAAACCACTCAGCCTGGGGGAATTGCGGGATGCGATGCTGGCAGCGGAGGCTGCTGTACAACAGCGATTCACTGTGAGGCAGCGGCAGTTCGCCAATGCGGTATGGAATCTCAATTATGAAGTGGAAAGCGATGAGCCCGGATTAACGGTAGAGCCCGACTTGCAGGTCCAAATGGCGGTCCTGTTTGGCGACGGATGTGTCGAGAGGGATGAGCAGACGGTTTCGTTCAAACAGGTCTATCCCGATATGAATCAGATTGTCGCGGAATTCGCAGCCAAAGGTCTGCTGCTTACCTGGAAGATCCTTGCTGGCGGTCATACGGCTGTAGCAGGAGCAGCGCGCGCCGGAACCAAGGACAAGGATTTGCTGGATGAATTCTTTTATCAGCTGCAGCAGCTGATGGAGTGTCCCGGCATATCTTCAGGGTTCAGGCTGACTTTGGTCTCCTCGCAGGCGCAGCTGGCGCTTGACGCCATTCATGAACAGGTGAACCGGATGGTTGACTGTGGAGCCTTCCGCATATTAAAGGGGATTGGGAAGATATGGAATACCCACTCCTTTCGGTATTTCACTGGAGAGCATTATGAACTCTGCTGCAAAATGAAGCAGCTGGTTCAGTTGTACCGGGAGAAACGATATGTCCATTACATGGATGCACTGTTTGAAATGAAACAGTATGCCGCGGAACGGCCGCATTTATTGAAGGACAGCAGCATAAAGGAAGCGCTCCATGATTATCTGGGCACGACGCTCTGTGTGCAGCTCGAGCCTGCTGAATCATTGAATGCAAATATTGCTATTCTGAAGGCGCACGGGGACCGTTTGCTGCAGCGAATGAACAAGGATGAGCCTCCGCAGGACATTGTTCAGAAGGTGATCCAGTATATGAAATCCAATTACAGGGATGAGATCGGAACGACCCGGATTGCCGAACATTTCCAGGTATCCCCTAACTATCTCAGCACGGTGTTCCGGCAGAAAACCGGATTTACGATCATGCGCTTTCTAACCGAGCTGCGTATTAACAAAGCTAAGGAGCTTATTGCGGAAGGAGATGTGCAGATCCAGGAGGCGGCGGAGCTGGTGGGCTATATCAACCCCCGTTATTTTACAAATTTGTTCAAAAAAATTGAAGGACGCTCTCCGACCGAATATAAGCAGATGTTGAGATAAATGAGAAGGCCGGATCAAATGCAACCGTAAAAAATAAGTGGTCCACCTTAATTATTGTACTCATGTAAGCGGTCTCCGCCTTGCTAAACTATAGTAGCAGGAGGCCGCCCCTCTAAGTGCCGGAGCGGCCGCAATAAACCTAAAAAGAGGTGGGATATGAGAAAGCAGTGTATTGTTCTAGGCTTGGCAGTCTTTGCGTGGCTGGTGATTATTGGAAGCGCTTCCGCGATGGCTGCTGTAACGCTTCAAGAGATTCGTACAAGCAAACCAGGTGAACGGGCCACGCTGACAGGAGAGACCGATCTGCAAAGTTTGACGTTGAAAGTACTCAGACCGAATCAAAGTCTTCTGTATATTAACGTGATTAACGGAGGTGTCTTCAATGACGCCTTCACGCTGCCCGCGGATGCCATGATTGGCACTTATACCGTGATTGCCGGCAGCGGGGATACGACGGCTATACGAAAATTTGAAGTGGTCAAGGGAGATGAAGAGAATGGAGGGAGTGGTGGCTGGTATTGGAACGCCAATCCCGAGGATAGCTCAGGCAATAAGAATGCTCTCTTGAAGCCTGTGCTGAGAAACGGGATTGCTGTAGTGATGCTGGAAGGGAACGATACGACCGCAACGGTAGCCATAAGCGAGCTGCAGGGAATGCCGCTGCAAGTTACGCTTGGCGAAGTGTCATTGACGATTGACCCATCTGAAGTGAGCGCACTTCTGAAGCAGGCCGAAAACAGCGAAGGTGCATTGCTGCAAGTGAAGATTGTCCCAGTGACAAGCGGGGCAGCCGGTACGGTGACCCGGCAGGGCAGCGCCAAACTTAAGAAGGCTGGAGAAGTATACGAATTAAAGGTAAGCTTGATTGCCAAAGACGGCACCGAAATTCGAGCGGTAAAGCTGACCGGAGGGATTGCGCTTGCACTGCCTTATGATCCCCAGCAGACCGACGAAATGCTGCTCGGCATTTACTATTACAATGAAACGACTGGACAATGGGAATATACAGGCGGCAAAACGGACAGCGAAGCGAAGCAAATCAATGTAAAGCTAACCCATTTAAGTCAGTATGCTGCTATGGAGTACCAAAAATCATTCACTGATGTAGACAAAAGCCATTGGGCAGCGCGTACGATCGAAGTGCTGGCGGCAAGACACATCATTGCCGGCAAAACAGACGCGCTCTTCAAACCGGACGACAAGACGACAAGAGCGGAGTTTACTGCGATGCTCGTCCGTGTGTTGAATTTGCCCGCCGCAGAAGGCGGGTCAACCTTCACGGATGTTAGTGAACGTGCATGGTATGCCGATGCCGTCAAGTCGGCGCATGCTGCAGGTTTGATTACAGGGCTCAGTAATACGAAGTTTGGACCTGACGCTGTCATTACCCGTGAACAAATGGCGGCATTGCTGGTGCGGGCTTATGAGATTAAAGGTAACAAGATCAATGTGCGGCAAGAGCCGCTGGATGCGTTCAAGGATCGGGAAGAGATCTCCGTCTGGGCCAGGGACAATGTGAACAAGGCACTGGCAGCGAAGCTTATGCAGGGCATTGGCAATGAGCTATTCGATGCCAAGTCTCCGGCAACGCGTGCACAGAATGCGCAGGCTGTCTACAACCTGATTACGGTTCTCTCGCCGTAACTGCAGAGATTTTATTCGATTTTAGTCGATTACAAGAGGAGGAATACCGTTGCCAAACCGATGTCAGCTGCCGAAATTTTCGGCGACCATATTCGTAATTTTATGCTTGCTTCTTGCCGGTTTGCCCATTGGATTGCCGAATGCCACTGCCACTGCTGCGGGTGAAACGGAGGAATCAACAGTGAACCAGACAGAAAATGGAAGTGATGATGGGGTTTACCTGTCCGATTTGAATTGGGCCAGCATGGAATCGTACTGGAGCCCAGCCCAAAAAGACAAGTCGTTGGACGGCAATCCGCTGAAAACAGCGGGAGTAAGCTATAGCAAAGGAATCGGAGCTCATGCGAATTCCATCATTGTTTATGATCTTACTACTGATTACAAACGGTTTTCGGCGATAGCGGGAATCGATGACGAAGTCAAATCCAACCCTGAGTATGTGAAGGCCAAGGCAAGATTTATTGTCAAGGCAGATGGTGTCACCATCGCCAGTTCACCGGATTTAAAAGTCGGCGAGACCCACGCCTTCAACGTGCGCATTCCCGCCGGAGCCCGGCAATTGACATTGGTGACAGACGATCTGGGCGATCCGACCTGTGATCATACGAACTGGCTTCAAGCCAAGTTTCTTCTGACGGATGATACGGGCAATTGGACGCCGTCCGATCCTGTTGTCATTGCCAGCCCAGGAGGCGGCGTGACAAGCACAATCGAGCAACTGGACGGCAGGCTTACCTATTCCATGCAGTTCAACGGCAAGACGGTCATTAACCGTTCGGCTCTTGGCGTAATCGTTGAAGGCCGGGATATCGGGGAGCAGGTTTATTGGGATCAGGCCAAGGTGACAACGACTGCACCGGAGGCCGAGACCTACGCTATTATCGGCAATCATTCCACTGCGCGTGATCATCACACGCTGACAACCATTCCGATTACAGATGCAGCGGCGGGGATCGAATACACCCTGGAGATAAAATTGTTCGATGACGGTATCGCGTTCCGTTATGTGCTTCCTCAAAACGCCGCTCAAAAAGTGATTTCAGGCGAGAGCACAAGCTTTAATCTGCCTGGAGACAGCACGGTCTGGTACCAGAAGGATACGGTTTCCTACGAGGGGAGATTCACGAAGCAGAACGCCAAAGACGTCCCAATCGGCACGAAAATCGGACCACCGATGACCGTCAAGCTGCCGAATGAGACCGGTTATGTGTTCGTAAGCGAAGGCGCATTGGTCAATTATGTCGGGATGACGCTGCTTGCAGAAGGGGATGGCCGCTTCAAAGCCAACTTCAATAACGGCGGCAGTTGGACGTTGGCGGGCGATGTAGCGACACCTTGGAGAATAGTGGCTGTGGCGGACGATTTGAACGGTCTTGTGAAGAGCGACATCGTGACGAATGTGAATCCGCCGCAAGCCCCGATTTTTAACAATAACACCGACTGGATCAAACCTGGCGCCTCCACCTGGTCGTGGGTGGTTGACGGGGATGTCTCCAAACGCAATATGCTGCTGTACATTGATTACGCTTCAGAGCTGGGCATCCCTTATAATCTCATTGATGAGGGATGGACGGATTGGGCTGCTTCACCTGAGGAATACTGGGCAGCGGTCGAGGAGGTCGTCGAGTACGGCAAATTGAAAAATGTAGAGAGCTGGCTGTGGAAAGCGGTCCCCGACCGGATGGGTGTAAAGGGAATTTACAACCGCGCGGACCGGCGGGCATTCTTCGAGAAAGCTCGCGCTGCGGGTGTAGTAGGCGTCAAGCTTGATTTTATTGATGGCGAGGAGCTATACAAGATCAACTTTTACAAGGATACGCTGGAGGATGCGGCTGACTATCAGCTGATGGTTAATTTTCACGGGTCCAACAAGCCTACCGGGCTGACCCGGACCTATCCGAACGAACTCTCCAGAGAGGGAGTTCATGGCTTGGAGCAGGGCGCGCCGCCTGCTGATCATAACACGACCTTGCCCTTTACAAGATACTTGGCCGGTCACGGCGACTACACGCCAATGTCTTTGAGCAACCGGATGGGCAAAAGCTCCTGGAGCCATCAATTGGCCACAGCGCTAAGTTTCACTTCCCCGATTCTTTCCTTCGGCGAGCATCCGGAAAAAATGCTGCTCAATCCGGCGGTAGAGCTGATCAAGAGCATTCCGACCGCCTGGGATGAAACGATTGTGCTGCCGGGCAGTGAAATTGGAGAAGTATCGGCTATGGCAAGACGCTCCGGGGGGACCTGGTATGTGGCAGTGATGAACGGTCTAACGGAGCGGACGATGGAGCTGAATCTTTCGTTCCTGGGCAGCGGCAATTATGCTGCGCATATATATGCCGACGATCCCGCAAAACAAGACGGATATAGCATCGACAAGAAGACCGTGACTTCAAGCAGTGTGCTTAAAGTGTCCATGCGCGGCAGCGGCGGTTATGTCGCCAAATTAAGTCAGCTCGATATGGAGCCGCACGGTGGCGGGTTTCTGGACAAACGCAAGATTTATCTGAAGGCGGCGAATGATTCCAGCGAGATTCACTATACGCTGGATGGAACGGAACCGACTGCAAGTTCGCCTAAGTATGAAGATTACATTGAAATTACGGCTACCTCGATCGTCCGTGCCTTAGTTACCAAGGGCGACGGAGCGGGCAGTACTGTTACTGCGCGGTTTAACAAAACATCACCTTATATGCAAATATTATATGATGGCGAGCGCAGCTGGATAAGTGAGGGCGGCAAGGTGACGATGCAGACCAATGCGGAAGGAAGCGCCTATGAAATCCGCTATACTTTGGATGGCAGCGAGCCAGGAAAGACTTCCCTGCTCTACACAGGACCGTTCACACTGCCGGTCAGCAGTGCCAATGTGAAAGCCAAGCTGTACGTCGAGGGATACAAGGAGAGCAATACGGTATCCAAGACACTCTATACCTTCGAGCATAATGGCCCTGTACCGCCGCTGCCGGAGATTTATCTGGATGAATTGAACTGGGACAGCGCGACTTCGGGCTGGGCCAACGTTCCGAAGAAGAACCTCTCCATTGATGGCAACCCGCTTACATCTGCCGGGAAGACTTATGCGCGCGGGCTGGGGACCCATGCCAATTCGGAGATCGTATATACGATCCCTGATGGTGCCAAACGTTTTGTGGCCGTAGCGGGCGCAGATGATGAGATCGAGGAGGAGGGCGGCTATGCCAGCATGCTCTTCAGCATTTATGTCGATGAGAAGCTTGTTGCTTCTTCTCCGCTGATCGGGAAAGGCATGCAGTGGAACTTTGATGTTGCCTTGCCGGAAGGAGCGAGAAAGCTTCGTCTATCGTTGGACGATGCCGGGGGCAAAAACTTTGACCACGGTGACTGGCTGAATGCCGGATTTCTGAAGAACTCGATGCAGCAGCCATACACGATCAAGAGCAGCGGTAAACTGGGCCGCAGCGGGGGAATAGGGGCAGAAGTGACTGTGCTGCCAACTTCGGGCGCGGAAGCAGGGCCGGAGCAGCAGGTAGTCGTTTTCCAACTAATGAACGGTTCCACGCCGGTTGGCATCGTCGCTGTGAAGTCAGATGCGATTACTGCGGCCAAGGAGTTTACTGCGTTCTTTAATGTGAAGGACTTCGAGTCACCGAACTATGCTGTCCGTGTGCTGGTGCTGGATCGCTTTAACAGCGATTTAACTGCGCCAGTCAGCTTGGCCGAACCCGAGCATATGAAATAATGCTGTGAAGCAAGCCGTTCGCTGCCCCGTTATAGGGAGCGAACGGTTTTTTGCTGCACAGCAGAACGGTGAATGAGAACGCCGCTTCCGATGCCGAGTTCCGACGCCAAGTTCCGATGCGAGTTCCGCTGCCAAGTTCCGCTGCCAAGAATCGATTGTAGGATGCCCGGAATCGTGATAGACTTTTTTCATATTATTGCAATTCGGTTTGGTATAGCGTTGTGTGGTTGACTGCCAACACGTATCGCCCCACCCGCGCACTGGGCGCTGTGCGCGGCGGGGAAAGCAGCCGTGTGGTCCGGCAGCGGCACGCCGTGAGCCTCTTCAAGCAGGATTAACATTTGGAGCCATAATAAAGAGGGAGTAATATAGATGAGATTACCGATAAGTGAACCATTGTTCTACTCATACCCTGGTATGGTAGCCGTAGTGACATCACGTTTTAATGGCAAACAGAATGTTATGGCATCTGGCTGGCATACCTATATTGGTTCTTCTCCAGGAGTATATGGGATATCGCTTCGCAAAGAAACATACACGTATCCACTGATCGAACAAAGCGGTGTATTTGGCGTTCATTTTTTGCCTGCCAGATGCTCAGAAATGATCCAAGCCGTGGGGACATACAGTGGTCAAGATATAGATAAATTTGAGAAATTCAACATTGCCTATGAAGAAGGGCTCAAAGCAGATATTCCCGTTCTTACTGATGCGTATTTTGCTTATGAATGTAAAACAATGCAAATAACAACCTTCGGTGACCATGAGTGGATCGCAGGTGAAATATTGCAATGCTATCAAGATGGCGAATGCTTTCTGAATAATGGGCTGCCTGATTTTAGCAAACTGGCCATTCCGCTTTATATAGGGCGTTCGACTTATCGGACATTGGACCAACATGCGGTAGAGAAAAATCATCCATTCTATCTACAAAAATAGGATCGGATAGAATACATCAAATCTGTTGCTGAATCGCAGCTCAATAAATTTTCAGACTAATTGAGGAAGAATAGGGGAGGGGGCGATACATATGACACATCAAGCTGATCAAGCGCTAATGAGTGAATTGATGTGGAATTCTAACGCTGATGAGCGGCGCTATTTAGGGAAAATCAGCCCCATAATAATTGTAACGAAGCTGAGCCACCTTATTTCTAGAAAATCGCACGATTCTAGCCGTCCAAGGGGGGAATAAGCGCTGTGGGAAGCGTTAGAGTTGCAAAAGGGTCATTTGAGGCCATTTAAGCGCTGTGGCAAGCGTTAGAGAAAGAACGCCCGTTCGCTCACATTCGTCAACCGTTAGCGCAAGAACGCCCGTTCGCTCGCATTCGTCAACTGTTAATTGTGGCTTTGAGCCGTCATTAAATGGACGGAGATGCCCTACACTATAAGACGGGTTGTCTGATTTTGTTGTTGCGACAAACGCCAAGGGGAACTCTAGCTATAATTGGGGTTGCACTATGATTAAGCATGCTCGATCCGACTTCCGAGCGACGGCTTCGGTTGCCAAACCCGGATAAATCCAATATAATAAGGCATGTTCACGATTGATTTGATTTTAATTCAAGGAAAGGTGGTATCCAGTCTAACATGCGCTATCTGATTGCTTGCTAATCCCTATTCGAACAGGAATACGGAATGCAGGCGCTGCCCATTGCGGCAGCGGCGATGGGTGTGGTATGTCCATTCCCGGTTGCTCAGATGGCACATAGCGAAAGATGAAGACTTGGAAACCACGCCTTGTGTAGACCTTGCTTATGAAGCACGGGTTTATTTCTTAGCTTATTTTATTAAATAAGCTGTGGCTTTTACTGTCTATCCCGCTGTGAGTGCGTCTGCATTCACAGCTTTTTTTTCGTATAGGGATTTACCGCGAATGTCGTTTAGTTCAAACGAGGAGGTAAACCTTATGACGATTCTATCACTTCACAATATTAGTAAAAGCTATGGCGACCATCACATTTTGGATCAGGTATCCTTTGCCGTCCATGCCGGTCACCGGGCTGCGCTTGTTGGCGCGAACGGAGCTGGTAAATCTACCATTCTGAAAATAATTATGAATGCGGAGGAGCCGGATGAGGGAGAAGTGTCGCTCATGACCGGCATTACGATCGGCTATTTGCCGCAGACGCTGCAAACGGATGACTCTTTAACGATCTCACAATACATTTTCAATGCTCAAAAGGAGCTGCGCGCGCTGCAGCAACGTATGGATGAGCTGTCGGCAATGCTGGCAACTGCCGAAGGAACGGATTTGTCCGCTGAATTGGCGGAATTCGGCAGCGTTTCAACCCGCTTTGAGCAGCGCGGCGGATACGATGTTGAATACCGGACACAACTTGTAATGGAGGGACTCCGGATTGGCCACTTGGATGAGAAGCGCGCTCTCGCTACGCTTTCGGGGGGACAGCAGACCCGAGTTGGACTGGCCGCTCTTTTGATTGAAACACCGGACTTGCTGGTGCTCGATGAACCGACCAATCACTTGGATGCTCAAGCTTTAACCTGGCTGGAGACGTATATGGCCAGCTATCCGGGCACCGTTCTGATGTCGTCCCATGACCGGCAATTTCTCAACCGCACCGTTACGCTGATCATTGAAGTCGACGATTATATGCGTAAGTGTTCTGAATATCCAGGCAGCTATGACCGCTACAGAGCAAGTAAACACAAGGAACTGCTGAAATGGAAAGACGATTATAACCGTCAGCAGGAGGAAATGAAACAGCTCCGGGAGCGGATGAGCGAAAAAGGCCGTCAGGTGAGCCACAACCGACCGCCGACGGACAACGACAAATTCGCCAAGCACTTCTTCCGCGGGCGCGTCCAAAGTGCGATTTCGCAAAAAGTCCGCAATGCCGAGACGAAGCTGGAACGGCTGCAGGACAATCAAATTCCGATTCCGCCGAAGCCGCTTGCGTTTCATCTTGATTTCCGTCCGGATAAACTGCAAGGGGAGATCGCCATGGAGATTGTAGGTGTCGCCAAGTCGTATGACGGACAAACACCGTTATTCAGCAATATCACATTGTCGGTGGAGGCGGGGTCAAGGCTGCTTATTACTGGGCCGAACGGCTCGGGAAAATCGACCTTGCTGGATATCCTTGCCGGACGGTTGCAGTCGGAGGAGGGCGTTATTCGATTGGCTGACGGCATTGAGGTCGGTTATCTGGAGCAGGGGACAGGCGCAGGCGTGGGTACAACAGCGTTTGGCGCGGCGACGACAGTGCTGGAAGCGTACCGCTTCGACAGAACGGGGTACGAAGAAGACTTGATCGCAGAACTGTTGTCGACGTATTTGTTCAGACCGGATGAAATCGGCAAGCAGCTTTCCGAGCTGAGCCCGGGGCAATTCCGCAAGCTTCAGCTTGCCCGGTTAATCTCATCCCGAGCGAACTTGCTGATTATCGATGAGCCGACGAATCATTTGAGTCCCGATCTGATTGAGCAGTTCGAAGGGGCGCTCAGGCATTTCCCCGGGCCGGTGATCGCCGTATCTCATGATCGGCGGTTCATTGGACAGTTTGGCGGCATCGAATACAAGCTTGATCAGGGCAAGTTAGAGCTGCAAGAACATTAAGGTGCTGTCAAGCACAAATAAAGACCGTTATCAGCTCGGTTGCAGGATTATAGCAATCGGTAAAATCGGTAATGAGGTAGAACATAAAAATCGGGCTGCGCGAGTTTTCGCAGCCCGATTTTTATTTATGAGTTTATAGTGGTAACCCTTCCTGTTAGGAAGGCAATTGGAGTTTGAACGGAAAAAAGCCAAGCCATGCGATCATGCAGAAAGTTACAATTTCCCTGGAACGATCTGCGAACAGAAATGGTAGGTTCCAGAGCCCACTTCACAGACTACTACGTTGCCGGGCGACGCGTCCTTGACTTTGACGCCATAAGCTAGCGCCAGAGCAGTTCCACCCTCTGTTACGTTATCCGGTTCCGCTGTCGGGATGAAGATTGTTGCCTGGGAGTTTGGCGGCACAGTGAGCTCCAGGCTAAAATCTCCCTCCTCAGAAATATTCCAGCCTATGTTAATAATGCCATGCATCGTCTCTACTCGGGCGGAGACCTGTGTCAGGGAACCGAGAATATGCGGCTTTACTGTAAAGGATTTATAACCGGGTGTTTCAGGCTGGACGCCTCCCAAATACTTGAAGAACCACTCAACAATTGTGCCGAACATGTAATGATTTTGGGAGCGTGATTTCAGCTCCCATTCTTCCAGAAGGGTATGAATACCGTTCTCCAGCCAGAACCCCCAGCTTGGATAAGTCTTTTGGTCAGCTATGGCGTAGGCGATATCACCGAATCCTAGATCGGTCAGCACAGGAAGAATATATTTCGTGCCGATAATCCCCGTATTCAGATGATTGTCCCGGACCGTAACAATGTCATGCATCAAGTGTTCAATAACTTGAGCTTTGTCTTCAACCGGCGTCAGTTCGAAAGCAAGCGGAATGAGATTGGAGGCTTGTCGGTAGCCGGCTTCGATTTCGGTTTCGTAAACTCCCTTTGATCGATTGTAGAAAGATGTATGAAAGCGCTCGGCTATTTTTTGGGCCACATTACGATACTTTTCAGCGTCCGCTGTCGTTCCCGCAACATCCGCGATTTGACTCATGATCTTGAGAAGATGGCAAGCATAAGCCGATGCCATCAATAGCGATCCTTCAGGAGGACTCCAGTTAGTGCTGCCCGGCGGAACCCAATCTCCAAGCACGCTATGTGCATTGTAATCTGCATCAAGTTTGGAAATTTCCCAATCGGCATAAGCTTTCATACTGCTATAATGCTTTTCCAAAACCGTACGATCCCCATAATGCATGTATAGATACCATGGGATAAGCACGTAAGCGGAAGTCCATACAGGTGCGTGATCCCATCCCCACTTGGATGCAGGCACAATAAGCGGAACCGCTCCGTCTGGCTGTTGGCAATCCTGAAAATCTTGTATCCACTTCTCCCAGAACAGCAGCAGGTCAAAGTTAAAATTTGCGGTTTCCGCAATCAGATGCGCATCTCCCGTCCAGCCATTCTTTTCATACACAGGGGTATCGGTAGGGATGCTGTGCAGGTTATTAAGAATAGTGTGATTTGTCGCTTCATAAATTTGGTTCAACAACGGATTTGAGCAAGTAAAAGCGCCTGTCTTTCTTATCGAAGAGCGTACAATTTGCCCTGAGATGGAAGCGGGCTCCAGCGCTTCAGGCCAATTGATCAATTCTACAAAACGAAAGCCTTTATAACTGAAGGCAGGCTGCCATGTCTCGATCCCGTTCCCATTCAAGATATAATGATCCGTCTGACTTTCCCCGGTTACGTATGAATTTTCATTGTATACCGTATCATCCGCATTCAGTTTTTCCCCGTAACGCAATTGTACGGTTGTCCCCGCCTGACCTTGAACCCGAAATTCAACCCATCCGACGATATTGATGCCAAAATCTGCGATGTACCGGCCGGTATCCACTTGACGGATGCTTACGGGCTGAACGGTTTCAACAATTTGAATCGGCGGGATGAGTTGGGACTGCAGCTTCCCCTTGGGCGGGGAGGTCAGCACTGCCGCAGACCAATCGGCATCGTTGTAATCTGCAGAGGTCCAGCCTTTCTTCTCCAGCCTGGCATCATAAACTTCGCCGCTATACAATGAATTTCTTAACCTTGGTCCGAGTGTCCAAGTCCAGGTCTCGTCACTTGCAACCGAAAGGCTTGATCCGTCCTCAAACAGGATATTTACCTGAATGAGCAGCTTGGGCTCGCTATTCCAGGCGGCTTGTTCCCAATTCCAGACATTAGCGGTTTTGAGTGCGTAAAATCCCCGCCCCAGTTCCACACCGAAGCAATTGCTTCCCTCACGCAAGTCTGAAGTAATATCATGGGTTACATAGAAGACGCGCTGATCGTAATTTGTAAATCCCGGGTCCAGGACGTTGTTGCCGATTTTTGCGCCATTAATCGTTAATTCATAATAGCCCAGTCCGCAAATGTAGGCTCGAGCCGAAGCGACGGTCTTGTCTACTTGTACAGTTGTTCGCAGCAGAGGCGCGGCAGCTTCGCTGTCCGTTTGAACCGGGGCTCCTCCAATCCATTGGCCTTGCCACTCGGACTCATGCAATAGCCCCATTTCCCACCAGCTAGGTTCGCTCCAATTGCTCGGGGAGTCGCTACCATCCCAAATTCGAACTTTCCAATAGTAACGTTGTCCGGATACAAGCGCATTCCCTGCGTATTGAACAGAAAAAGTTTGACCGGAATTGATTTTTCCTGTATCCCAAGTCTCGCCATGATCAGCGGACAGGGATTCCTGATGGGCGGAAACGAGAATTTGGTAAGATGTTTGTCTGGTGCCGCGCTTTTCGCTTTCCAATCGCCAGCTTAATCTTGGCTGCAGCGTTTCGATGCCAAGCGGTGTGAATGTATACTCCGTTTTCAGTTCTGAAAGCTTCATTGGGCTTCCCTCCGATTACTATTTTCATGTTAATTATACCTTCCCTCAAGGTGCAAAAAAGAGTTGAAGATGCCAAAATAGGGGGGTATACTGCCTTAAAGGAGATGTGGCCAATGAGAAGAACCGTGGAGGTAACGCCAGCCAAACTTTTCATCGATGATGAGTTGCCTTATTGCGTCAACCGAATTACGGAATCCTATACATTGCACATGCATGAGCATGAATTTACGGAGATTTGCTATGTTGCAGAGGGAAAAGGAACGCATTACATCGGGGAAGAGACGTTCTCGGTAGAACCGGGAGAATTGTTTATTTTGCCGCTGGGCACCACGCACGTCTTCCGTCCGCGCTCGACTGATCCCGAGTACCCTTTGGTTGTCTACAACTTTATATTTCTAGCGGCCCGGGTAGCCGAAGCGTTGCGGAGCTTCCCAGGGTTTGAAAGCCTTGCAAAGGCACGGTGTCTCCTGAACCTTGTCCCTGGCACACCGTCCTGGATGAGAATACGGGATGCCTCCGGGGCATTCCATACGCTGTTCGTTCAGGCGTATCAGGAGTTTCGCCAACGGAAGACCGGTTTTGCTCCCCGCATGCACAGCTTGTTCGTTATCCTTACAACAGAGTTGGAACGAAGACTGGATGAAATGGAGAATGATGTCTCGACGGCGACGGATCGAATACTTGGGGCGTCAATTTCTTATATTCATGAAAATTACACTGCCCCAATCGCCGTCAGTCAGGCTGCAGATGCAGCGGGTCTAAGCGAGCGTCATTTCCATCGCATGTTCGACAAGGTAATGGGAGTTACATTCACTTGCTATGTTCAGAATCTGAGAATCGAGCGCAGTTGCGAACTGCTTACAACAACCCGATTGTCTGTGTCGGAGATTGCAGAAAGCATCGGTTATCAGGACAGGGGCTTCTTTGTCAAACTGTTCAAGAAGAAGACCGGCCATACACCCCGATCTTATCGGAACAGCCATTCCAGCGCTTCAATGCCGCGTGTTATGGAGTATGGATAAAGTCTTGAATGTTGACCGCATTCTTCCTGCCGCCAAGCTGCTGTACTGCAGCCGCGATCTGCTCTTCCTGCCCCACAATGCTTGGGAGAAAAGGTGCGGTCCCATATGTTTTGCGCTCGAAGGAGGCGAGCCAGCCGGCATGGAGGATGCCGGTATGGTTGAATAGCAGCTCCGCAGCGTCATGGATTTCGGCACCGAGCCAATCATCGTATGCGCTGATTTCTCCAATCGCCAGTTCGAACAGCGCTTCCCTGTCGGCCATGCTCTCAGGCGTTGATATGTAAATATCGCGCTGTGCAGGCGAGAGAGTGCCGTCTGTGATGATGCGGATGCCGAGCGGTTCGATGCGGCTCAGCTCCGGCTCGCCAACGACCCAGGCATCCGCCTTGCGCGCAGCCAGCGTGTCTTCTGTGTCGGCAGGGGCGACCGCAACCGGCTTCACGTCCGTTGCTGTCAGACCAGCCGATTCAAGCGCCAGCAGCAGCAGGAGGTGCTCATTCGAAAAAGGCGGATAGGCGACCCGTTTTCCTCGCAAATCGGCTGCCGTGAAAATATCGGAGTCGAGCGGCACTGCAATGGCATAGGCAGACGGGTTGGCCGGCTCCGCAGCAAGGTAAACAAGCGTCGCCGCTTCCCGGTGCAGAAAGGTGGGAACAGCGTCGCCGACCGCGCCGATATCGACGCGCCCTTCCTCAATGGCTCGCAGCAGCGAGGCATCGTCCTTGAAGGAGAGCCATTCCACAGCTGAGGATTGCTCCGGAGGCAATGTGGCGAGTTTTGCCTCCAGATCCCCGCGCGCCTTCAGGCCGATTAACGCGCTGTTGCCGCTGAAGCCCAGTTTCAGCTTTCCCGCTTCAACCGGCTGCCGGACAACCTGCTGGTCCGCTCCATCGGGAGCTGCTGTACCGCTGCGGTCGCTGCAGCCTGCGATTGCGAGGAGCATCATTAGCAGTAGAAATGCGAGCCATTGCTGTCTACACTGTAGTTTGTTCATTTCTGGCTTGCTCATACATTGTTGGACAGCCCTTTCCGCCAGCGGGTAAAGCGCGATTCAATGAGCGCCAGCACATAATTGAGCAGCAGTCCGAGTATGGCGAGCAGGATGATGCCGGCGTACATCGCGGGAATTTGAAAAATCTCCTGCGAGTTCAAGATGTAAAAGCCGAGTCCAGCCGACGATCCGATCATCTCCGCGGCGACGAGCGCTGTGATGCAGTAGGCACCGCCCAGCCGGATGCCGGTGAAGATGCTCGGGGCAGCAGCAGGGAGAATAACGCGAAAGAACAGGAACAGCTGTGATCCGCCCATTGACTTGGCAGAGTCGATCAGCAGTTTCTCGACATGCTTGACTCCGCTGACCGTATTGAGCAGCACCGGCCAGAACGACGCCCAGAAAATAATCGCCGTCTTGGACGATTCGCCGATGCCAAGGAACAGAATAAAGACGGGAAACAGCGCGAATGCGGATACTTGCCGGGCCAATTGGAGCAATGGATCGAGAATAGTCTCCAACCGTTTGAACCAGCCAAGCAGCAAGCCGAGCAGCGTGCCTGACACAATCGCGAGGAGCAGGCCGGACAAGGAGCGGCGCAAGCTTGCCGCTGCATGTGTCCACAGTTCGCCGTTCCCAACCAGCTTGCTGATCGCAATGGCCACATCGGACGGCGGGCTCAAATAGGCGGCATTCACGATGCCGAGCCGCGGCAGCAGCTCCCAGACAACGATGAACAAAATAATGGCGAGGCTACGGTCAACCGTTTTTTTCAACACACCGGCTTTCCATTTCATTGAACAACTCTCCTCTTTCCGCTAGAGTGACTTTTCTTTCTGCCTAACTCGCAGAATCGCGGCCGCCCTCGTTATGATCCGCTTGTGCGGTCGGTTCCGTCGCAAATGGATTGAATTCATTCGTGTAGACATCCTTGACAGTTACTTTCCCCTTCGGAATTTTATCGTAATTTTCCAAAATGTCGATGTAGTACTGAATCGGGTCTTCCGTCACAATCAAATCATCAATATAGGCGAAGCGATCGACATACTTCACATCGACGCCTAATCTTTTTGCAATGATTTCCTTGGCTTCCTCTGGATTGTCATTGACCCAGTTGGCCGTTTTCGCAATTGCCGTCACGAAATCCTTGACCGCTTCGGGGTGCTCCCTGGCAAACTTTCCATTGACGCTGTAAGGCGCCATGCCGCCAAGTCCGCGGTCGAGATCATAGTCGCTCCACAGCTTGAGCAGCTTATCGTTGTATTCGGCCTTGCCAGAGAAGGGCGCATGGATAATGGCCAGATCAATCCCGCCTTGCTCAAGCGTTTGCTCTTGCTTGTCATCAGGTACGACCAGGAAATTGATTTTGCTTATATCGACGCCTTGTTCTTTGAACCACTTCTTCGAGACGAATTCGGCGCAGGCACCGAAGCTGTTAAACCCGATTGTCTTGCCTTCAAGATCCTTCGGCTCCTGGATGCTTTGGTCGTCACGCACAAAATATTTCATATGCGGCGCCTCCTGCAGCGTCTTGCCGCCTGCAGAGACAACTTTGATGTCCGCTCCGCTGGCGATTGCGGAAATGACGAGTGGAACCATCCGCGAGCCGAAATCGATATCGCCGGTGCCGATCAGCGGAATAATTTGCGGCGCAGCGACTTTGCCTACGTATTTCGGCTTTGTAGTCGTTCCTTCGAAATAGCCGAGCTGATCGGCCAAATAAACAAGGTCAAAACCGGGGTTATTCGGGTATTTGAACTCAACGATCTTGCCCTCGGCGTCGGAGCTGCCTTTGGCGTTCCCGCCTTGGGACGCTGCTTCCTTGGAAACGCCATTCGAAGAACTTCCACAAGCGGTCAGTGCAACGGCCAGCGCCAATACGGCGCCAAGCTTGGCAGTACGTGCATGCCATCGGATTTGTTTGTTTTCCATCGTCGGTTTATCTCCTTTTAAATTATTAACTATACTTATTGGTAAAGTTGGTTTTAAGTCAGCGCTTTAGCACGTCGCCGCAGTGAGATCGATAAGGCGATTATGCCTGCGATCAACGCCACAAGGGATACGTAAAAGGCGGGACCGCCAAGCAAACTAGTGACGCTGCTGTCGTTGCTGCCGCTGCTTCCTGACGATGTTGCGGCTGCATGATGCCCGGTGTCAGCCGCTTGATGGCCCGCTGCTCCCGTGCTGGAGGCAACCTTCGTCACGGATGCGGGCGTTTCCGCCTCCGCTCCGCCCGTCCATTCGACAATAGAGCCATCCGCATAGGTTTGCACTGCTTTCCAGACAAGCTCCTTGGCGTCATCCGCTACTTTTCCCTGAAGTTTGAATTCGCCAAATTCACCGTTAGCGAGTCCCGGACCGTCCGCTGTCCAGACGATCGATGATTTGTTGCCTTCTGCGTTGCTGCCAAATTCGTATTGCCATCCCGGCAGCGGCTGCACCCGGCTGATCGCTACGTCCTCGGGGAATATCAGTTCCACCTTCGTCGTAGCCGATTCCTTCTCAGTCGGCACGCGGACCGTAAAGATTTCATAAGCGCCCTGGGTTGTCTCCGCAGGAGCGACCGTCACATGCGCCGACGCCGTTCCCGTGAAGACCAGCAACAGCGTGAGAAACAGGGCGGTCCCAACCGAATATTTCGCCAAGCGGATCTCCTCCTTATTTTTTGTTGTCGCTGTAAAAGGTTTTAACTGTCACATATTCATTGAGCTTCCCGCTAAGCACGCGCACCTCAAGTTTCCATCTCCCTGGAAGCGACAGATAGTTCCCTTCCGCACTGTAATTATAATCGTACAAGCTAAGCGGACTTCCGTTCGTCTGCACAAGCTTGAGCGGTACGTCGATCGCGGCAATATCCGGGTGATCGATCGATTGCAGCTTTAAGGTGACGTTCCGTGGCCCGCCTTCTCCTTCCTTTGCAGCGCCGCCGCCTACGGATACATTGAACTGATTGACTTCGCCCGCTTTGTTAGGTGTAATAACAGCCGCGATATGCACGCTCTTCACATTCTCATGCCAGAACAGCGGGCCGGTCGCAGCAAGCGGATTTAAATACGTGAGAACAGCGGTGATGGCGACAATAATCGCATACAAAGCAAAATCGAACAGCAGCCAAGGGGAGCGGGGCTTCAATCGCTTCTGTCGTAGCGAGCGGCGAAGGGCCGAGCCGACAATGATCACGAGCAGCACCGCTGCAGCTTTGGCAAGCATCAGCCTGCCCCATTGCGAATCCAGCAAGCGGTGGAAACCATTCGTATACAATGCGGCGGCAGCGAGTCCGCTGACGGCAAGCAGGGCGATGGCGCTTAACGCCGCTCGTGACAGCAGCAGGGCAGGGGGGGCGGCACCTGCTGCTCCAGGTTCGGCAAGCCGCTTCGTGCCGATGATTGCAAAGGCGAGCAGTACGCCTGACCACAGGCTGGCCGCCGCCAAATGCACAATGTCCAGCACATAGGTAATTGCCGGTATAGCAAATCCCATCGCATGCCCGTTCAAGCCTTTCGCCGCGAACAGGAGTATGATCCAGGCCGCGTCTATGGCCCGCCATTTCCCGAGAATCAGCAAGCCGATCACAGCGGTGGGAAGGGCAATGGCATAAGATACTCCGATCGAAGTGCCAAGCAAAATGCTCCAATCATCCGTCAAGGCCAGGCCTTCGCTTAATTTGCCGAAATCGTTCCAGGCCAGCAACACCAAGGCAACCAGATGGAATGCCAGCAGCGCTTTGCCGACAATGCTATACCGCTTCAGGTTAACGCGGGCAATGTCTGGAGCATATACCCGCAGGCTGAACCAGCCGGTTGCAGTCAGCAAGCCTAAATAATATAGGCCGCGTGTAATCCAGTAAGGCATGTTTTTGCCGATATCATGCTCCTCGTGCAGGCGGGAAGCCGAGGCATAGCCAAGCTGGCTATCAGCAGCAGCGCCTATTGTAAATACGTAGGAAGCCCGGATCGGGTGGCCGTCGGCCGACAGCAGCCGATAAGTGATCGTATAGCTGCCGTCTTCCAGCGGCGGGAGCGCGAGTCTCATCGTATTACGGGAAGCATCCAAAGCAGCGGGTCCTTTAGCGGCAGGCATCCCTTTGCGGTCGTAGATTTGGACGGCGAAGCCTTTGTTCTCCAAGCGTTCGTTGAAGGTCAGCACGATTTCCTGCGGAGCCGTCTCGAGGCGGCTGTCTGGTGCCGGGAAAGCATCGGTTAGCGAAGAGTGTGCCGAGCCCGTACCGACCGGCCATATGACAAGCAAAGCGAACGCGATTGCGGCCAATGCCAATGCAGGACAGCGGAGCGCCAGCTTCCGCAAGATACTGCCGTTCATACCGTCCTGCTCGCCACCCGATCAAGCAGAGGCTGCTTGTCATATTCGACATACTGACCCGCATAGGTGCGAACCGGATCGCCGGCGTAAAATCTTTCGTACAGCTCATGCCTGGCGCCAAGGCGGCTTCCTGCGAGCTCCCAGCTTAATTTCAACAGCTTAACCCGCTCCTCGGCGTCACGGTCTGCACCCCTGTAAACCTTTCGCAAATGCGGCCCCAACTCGCCATCCAGCTCGGCAATGGTCGAGGGGACTTGCAGCATGCCGGCGCCAGAGAGCTCCTGCAGCACTTCGAGCGCCCGCGGATAATAGCGGTTGCCCAAGTTTTTTGCTGTAATGATCGGCTGCAGCGCAGGCTCCCATACACCGAGCGGATGCAAAGCTGCCTGATGCTCGGAGGAGAGCAGCAGCGCTTTGACCGACTCCAGCTGGAAGAAGAGCTCGGCCAGCTTCTCCTGGACATGCGCGAACCGAGTAATGCCGATTGAAGCGGCTAGTTCACTTCCGACCGCCGCGGTGAACTCCAGCTTGCTCGCGAGGCGTACGATATTCTCGTGCAGGCTGAGCGCGCCCACCATCCGGTCGGAGCGGATTTTCCAGATCGCCTCCGGATCATCTTTCACGAATACGCGCTCCCATGGGATGAGGGCGTCATCAAAGATAAGAACAGCGTCCATCTCATCGTAATGTGCGCTTAGCGGATGATCGCTCTCCCGATCGGAGGCAAAGGATTCACGGCAAATGAGATGGACGCCGGGATGGCTGGCGGCAATCGCGAACATGACGGCGTAACGCTGCTCGTCGCCCGTCTTCTTGCTGTGCGGCGAGACGACGATCTCATCCATGTAAGGAGCGCCGGTCGCAATCATTTTGGCGCCGCGGACGATAATGCCCTCTTCATTCTCGCTCACAATTCGCAGTGCCGTGTACAAATCGCCAAGCTCATGAGCGAGCTTTGTCCGGTCAATCTGCGGGTCATGGCCGGCTGCCGTAACAAGCAGATCATTGTCCCGAACGTAGGTGTAATAGTCAGCAATTTTTTGCGGAAAGTACGGTTGTTCCTGCTTGATCAGATCACGGGCGATATACCAGCCGGTCAGCTGGGAACGGTAAAAGCCGCCGACACGGCTCATCACGCCAAAGGTCGCATCCGACCATATTTTGAGCGCCTTGCTGCGCCGGAACAAATCGTCCTGTGTTTTTGGAATAAGATAAGCCATATTTGCCTTGACCCCGGTATCGGTTCTGAACGTCAGCTCTGCTTCGGTATTCGGATCATCCTGCAAATCCATCAGCGTTGCTACCGAGCGAACAGTTCCTTTAAATGCCGGATGAGTACGAATATCGGTCACAACACTGCCATCCAGCCAGACGTTTCGGCCGTCGTTCAGCCGGTTCAAATAGTTCGTGCCTGCTCCCATGATGCATTTGCTCCCTTCATTCGTCAGCCATGGCTTGCTGCCTTCTCCGGCACTAGACCATCGGTGATTGTCGCATTGCTCTGCTCCTTGGCAGCTCCGGCTGGATAAAGATAGCCGATCGCTGCATCGGCTGGGGCAGGTTGCCCATGTTGGTGCTGATCCGGCAATTTCTGCTGCGCAGATTGACCCAACTGCTGTGATTTGTCAACCTCGTCCTTCAGAATCCCCCAAGCCCGCTGGCGCAGCTTGACGAATGCCTCCGAATTGCGAATGTCCGCCGCTCGCGGACGCTCGAGGGGAATATCGATCAGTTCCTTGATTTTGCCGGGCCTTGCCGTCATAACAGCCACACGGTCCGCCAGGAAAATCGCTTCATCCAGGCTGTGCGTTATGAAGACGATCGTCTTCTTCTTCGTATCCCAGATACGCAGCAGCTCCGATTGCAAAATCTCCCTCGTCTGCGCGTCAAGCGCGGCGAACGGCTCATCCATAAGCAGCACATCCGGCTCGTAGGCGAGCGAACGGGCGAGGGCGACACGCTGTTTCATGCCGCCAGAAAGCTCGTGTGGGTAGCGGCTTTCAAAGTCCTGCAGGCCGACGAGTCGAATGTATTCCTGGGCAATCTGCTTTCGTTCCTTCTTGCGATAGCCGCGAATTTGCAAGCCGACCTCAACGTTCTGCAGTACGGTTCGCCAAGGAAACAACGCGTATCCCTGAAACACGACGCCATGCTTTTTGTTGACGCCGTTGACGATTTCGCCGTCCACCGTAATTTCACCTGAAGTCTGCCGCGAAAGGCCTGCCAATATATTCAGAAAAGTAGACTTGCCGCAGCCGCTCGGACCGAGTATGGCGAGAAATTCGCCTTCCTTGACGTCCAGCTCGAAGTCTGACAGGACGCGGATTTCTTCTTTTTTTCCTGCTTCGTTTGTCGTTTGGAATTGCATATCGACTTGTCTTGCCGTTATTTTGACCGTCATTGCCGCACCTCCTCAAAGTGATAGTGATGCTCGCCCAATTGCCTTATCGTCTGCCAAAATGCATGATATCGTCCGCGTAGTTCGTGCCCCGGATAATGCCGGTACAGCTCCTGGGATTGCGATAGCGGATCGCCGAATGCATGCTGCTCATGCAGCGTGCTTCTCGCCGCTTCGGAGCTGCCAGCCAACTGCCAGGCCAATTGCAGCAGCGTCGGCTTTCTACGCTCCTGATCTACTGTTCCGGCAGGCGTGGCGGCGTTGCCCGGATCATCCAGAAATGCGGTCGCCCCAATTCGCTGCAGCACCTGTACGCCTTTGGCATAAAGCTCCCCGCCAGCCTTGCGCGCAGCCAGTGTAGGCACAAACGAGGGAAGGAGAAGCCCCGACGGGCTTGGTGCTGCCCCGATCTCGGCGGCGTGGAGCAGTGCCTTCAGCGTCTCGATTCCTTGAATCAACTTGCCAAGCTCGCCTTGAATGTGGAGCTCTCTGCTCAATCCGGTCTGCGCGGCAAGCGCAAAGGCGGTCCCGGCCAGCAGCTCAATAGCGGCCAATTGCCGCGAAGCCCACTGGTAGTCGGCAAGCGATCTGACAAGCGGATGCGTCAGAATTGCACTCACATAGGCACTGTCGTTATTGATCAGCACTCTATCGCAGGGAACTTCAACATCTTCATAAATCACTTGGACGCCGGTCGGGGAGGAGGCAGTCTCTCCACTCCCGACGGGCTGCAGCGCGAGGCCTTTCGACTGGACCGGAACAAGCAGGGCCGCCGTGGGGGCATGCTCGCCTCGCTCACGTATGAAAACGAGCAATTCATCCGCCTGCAAAGCGTCGGCGCCGAACGTCTGCTTGCCCCGCAGCCTGATGCCTTGCGAATCGGCCTGGATAACCGGTAAATCTTCCTGCTCGCGGACAATCGGATGGAAGGCTGTCGTTACGACAGCCTTTCGCTGTTCAAGCGACCCGAAGAGACGGGCCAGCCGGGAAGTTTCGTTCGTTTGCTGTTCTGCTTGCGGCAAGCAGGCTTCATGGCTGTACCAGCCGGCCAGCAAGGAATGGGCATAATCTGCCAAGCCCGTCGAGAAGGCCGAGCTTCCTTGCGCATGGGCATGGAAGCCGGAACGCTTCAACCGAAGCTCATCGGCCGAGCGTGGGAGCAAGTAGGCTAGTTGACGCAGCGAATGGGGAGGAGGCTCGCTGTGACCGCGGCCCGATTGGCTCTCGTTCCTTGCTTCGTTATCCAACCTGAGTCCGCTCTGAATTTGCTCCGATTCCGGTACACTGTTAATGGCCATGGATGGCTGTTCACTCCTTTCTTGTGAAGCTTGTATGCTAGTGGCCAGGGCGCTTCTGCATCTCTTTGAACATCAAGTAGCTCGTATCGTTCGCGGCCCCGGGCGATCTTCCTCTGCCCCAGCCGACCTGTTGGCGGTAGCTCCCCAGCAGACCGAGTGCGGACAGCTCCTGTTCGCCAGGCGTCTGAACCGGATGTTCTTGCGGCGCGACATACAGCGCATCGGCCGGGCAGTACGCCTCGCACATGAAGCAGGTTTGGCAGTCCTCCTGGCGGGCAATGATGGGCAGCCCCTGCGGCGATTCATCAAAAACATGCGTCGGGCAGACGTTGATGCATTGGCTGCAGGAGACGCATCTCGCACTGCTGACCAGTTCGATCATCCAGCACTCACCCCCGTCACGATGGAGGCTTCATCCGGCTTGATCCATACGGTATCCAGCCCTCCGGTTAAGAGTCGGTAATGCTGGGCAGGATCGGTACCGGCATAATCGACTCGCTTATGCATCCCGCGCGATTCCGTTCTCGCCAGCGCAGATGCATACATCCACCGGCCGGTGGCGGCCATCGCCTGGGCTTCGCGAAGCTTCACCGCGCTGTTAACTCCTGCTGCAGAGCGGTAGCGAATCTCTTGCCAAATTCTATTCAGCCGTCCGAGCGACTGTTTTAATTTCGCCTCCGTTCGGAACAGGTTAATATCGAATGGCTCTACCTCTTGCTTTATCGCCTTAATAACATCGCTGATGTCCCCGCTGCCGACGAGCGCCGTTGTCAGGCCAGATCTTAGCCCCTTGGGCTCGCGCGAGCTGCTTCGCGAGCCGAGCGCGGCCGCATATTCGGCAGCAGCCTCGCCTGACCAGAAGCCGGAGGACATCGCCCAAGCGGCATTGTGGCTGCCGCCGCCTGTAAACCCGCCGCAGATTAACTGGCGCGTCGCGGCATCTCCTGCTGCATACAGTCCAGGTACCGCCGTCTCGCATGATTCGCTTGTCAGATGAATGCCGCCTGTTCCGCGAACAGTTCCTTCCAGGCGCAGCGTAACCGGAAATTTCTGCGTAAACGGATCGATGCCGAGACGGTCAAAGGAGAGGAAGAAATTCGGCTGTGCCGTCCGCATCCACTGGCGCATGTCGTCTGTTGTTCGATCAAGACAGGCATAGACAGGCTGTGTCTGAAGCGTGCGTGCGATGACGGAGCGCCCTTGTTGCGAGCCTGCGCCTTCAATTAACGTGCCGTCCTCATAATAGAAGCTGGCCCATGAGTAAAAGGCCGTTTTTGTAACCGTCGAGAAGGTCGGGCTGATCGCGTACGCATTGGAAAACTCCATCCCTGACAAGCTTGCGCCAGCTTCTGCCGCAAGCAGGTACCCGTCTCCCGTAAGGACATTGCAGCCAAGCGCCCGGCTCAGAAAGGCACAGCCGCCGGAAGCGATGATCACAGCCCCGGCTGTCACCGTCCAGGGCTCGCCGTTATTGAGCTGCAAGCCGCTTGCCCCTCCAATGCCATGGCTGTCAGTCAGCAGTTCCTGCGCAGGGCAATGATCAAGGATCGTAACGCCGGCTTTTTTGATCCGTTTGCGCATCAGCTTCATATATTCGGGCCCTTGCAGGCTGCGGCGGTAAGAAAGCCCCTCTTCATCGAGCGGGAAAGGATAGCCTGCCAGCGCGAGGTCGTTCATATTCGTATAGGTTTGATCAAGCACGCGCTGCATCCAGCCTCGTTCCGCGAGATAGCCGCCTAATGCCTCCCGGCTTTTCATCGCGGCTTCGCGCTTCTCTTCATCCGGCTCCACATACCACACGCCTGTGCCGGAAGGCGCCGTTGCCCCGCTCGTTCCGCAGTAGCCTTTATCGGCCAGGACGACCTTCGCGCCTTTGGCAGCGGCGGAGAGCGCAGCCCAAGTTCCTGCAGGGCCGCCGCCGATCACAAGCACGTCTGCATGTAATGTTATTCTTGTTTGCTTAGGAGCTGTTGCCATTCCTTTTCACATCCTTTATTTTTTTATAATGCAAAGAGGCCTCGCTAGCCCATTCGGGGTTAACAAGGCCTCCGGTTGCCCGGTCGGTAGGAATACAGATGTTGATGTTGCTCGGATACCACGTAACAGCAGTTATTGAACGAAAATACGTCAAAAACCGGAGACTTGCTACCGTACCAAGGTAGAGTCTCCGGTTTTCCGGTTACAATTCCATTAATTCCTATTGGTTTAATTTAACATGATGATACCACGGATGCCAAGTAGCGTCAATGATTCATTTTGGTCGCGAAATTCAGCGCATGCTGCTTCATCGTATTTGATTAGCAATCTTCATGAGCTTAATCTACGTAATAGTTATTTTTTCCGATATGGATATCTCCAAGCTCTCCCCGCTTCGTGTCCTCATGAATGAAGAAGAGGTGGTTCTCTATCGTTCCGTCACCAAAGGCCAACACAAGCGTATTGCCGCTGACCCGGTAGGAGCCGCTGGTGCTTTTGCCAGTTCCGCCTTGGGTTCTGGAAGACCCGCCTTCGACAGAGCCAATCATCAGGCTGTCGCTTTCAAACGTGCCGTTTGCGTGGAAGGCAATGGTTTTACTCCATGAGGTAGCACCGCTGGAAATGCCAATCAGTCCCTGATAGCCTCGGTAAATATATTTTTTGGAAAGCTTCAGATTAGCAGTGGAGGGCTTCACTCGCGTTAATTCAACATCGTCAATGACCAGCCCTCCATTTTTCTTGCCAATGCTGTAGGATTTCCCGTTGCCAAGAGTCAGTTTGCTATTTTTAATCGTATAGCTGGTGCAGGCATCCTTCTTGCAATCAATCGTTTCTGGTCCGCCATTGGCAGGCTGGCCGACCAGCACTTTGTTGCCTGGCAGGAAGGTATACATATCCCAGCATATTCCCCCGCATTCATAACCGCCATGGTCCTCACGGAAGCCGTAATACATGCCCTGCAGCTTGTTTAGATCAACTGCGTCGGACACGGCCGGTTTATATTCCCCGCTGCCCTTGGGCGCATTCGGTACAGGCACGGGCTTAACAGGAGGATTGGCTGCTTGATCAGCCTCATACTCGGCCTTGATTCTCGCCAGCTCCTTATTGATGGCTTCCTGGGCCTGGGCTTTGGTTACGCCCAACTCCTGCAGAAATGACTCGGTATAAATAAGAATTTGAGGTTTGTACGGCTCCCAGGCGACCAGCGCCCCGGTAGCTTCGCTAATAAAGCGAATCGGCACCATCGTATTGCCATTCATGATTTGCGGGGGCTGGGCAAGCTGGATTACTTTGCCGTTAACCGTCGCTTGCTTGCTGTTGATCGTCATCACGAGTGAAAAGTTGTCCTTGGTTCCCGTGATGGTTTGCTGCTTGCTGTTCCAGGTGACTTTGATGCCCATCGCTTCAAACAAAGGACGAAATTGTACCAATGTTGTCCCGTGGGCAGAGACTGGATCTTTGTCGAAGTTTATTTTCTTCTCGTCCAGGTTGACCTCTATGGTGCTGGCGGCTGAGGCGCCGCTTGAAAAGGCAGTCAGGGCAACGGCAAATCCGAACAGTGCAAGCAATGTCATAACGATGCGGCTCACACTTGTTGATTGCTGGCGAATAGTCATTAACTTGATCAATCCTCCTTGGGTGAACGTTTTGGCAGACATGGATTGTTGCTTGATAAAGCATCTGCTTCTTTTATATAAACAATATTTATTAATTAAAACAGGGCCATAAGAAACGATTTTCCAAAATTAATGCTTATGGACTAGAGGGAAGGGTTTTGATTGACTATGGAGATAGATGGTAATTAACTACCTAAGCATAAAACAGGATTACTTTGGCATGCTATCAAGGCAAACCTAAATTAACTGAGGGAGCTGAATAGTTAGGAATGGGTATTCTAAGCGGTAATTCTAAAAATGAACCACTCCATTATGGTGAGATTTATGATGTATGGCAGTTCTCCATGCTTGCGAAGGGTTTTGTTTCGGCCAATCGTGCATACAGCTACCATGTCGGAGACAAGGATTTGAAGAAAATTGTCGAAGAATTGATTGATCAAGCCGAGCTCGAATCAAGTGAATGTGATGAGATATTGACCCATAATGGGATCACTCCTCCTCCGGCGATCCCTCCGCGTCCAGAAGTTAAATTGGAAGACATTCCTGTTGGTATCAAATTTTCTGATCATGAAATAGCTGCGATGATTGCAACGGCTACATCGATCGGGTTGGTTGGCTGCAGTCAAGTGATGGGGAAAGCAATTCGTGAAGATATTGGCATGTTGTTTGCCAAATATCATGCAACCAAGGCAGCCGCAGGTATGAAGATCTTGAACCTTATTAAAGAAAAAGGATGGTTGATACCACCTCCGCTTCAAGTGAAAAGACCGGATTTGGTTGAAGCCTAAGCTGGGGATAATTTTCGTTCTGAACGCTAAGTCTATGATCGATTGGGCTTAGTGTTCTTTTCTATGTCCGAATACGAATGACAGTTATTTTAGGCGATTGTTAAATAGGATGGAAAGCCATAACGCTTATGAGCGGCGCTATTTGGGGAAATCCACGCCCCTAATTATTGTAAGGAAACTGAGCCACCTTATTTATGAAAAATTTTGTCAGCCACCACACGTAATGCCCCCAGATGGAACTTGCCGGATCGGTATGGGAACATTAGCTATAATTGGGGTTACACTCATTGTCAGGGTCTATGCAACACTAGTGACAGAGAATCCGCTATTTGTGACAAATCGGCGCATTGGCCGTTTTACTTTTGTTTAACAAGTACAAGCCCAACAGCAATAATGGCCAGACCAATCCATGTTTTCGAAGTCGGCGTTTCTTTCAGAAACAAGTATCCCATCCACAGTGAAATCAGAATCTCGATACATTTGGCTGCAATTAATATAAATGACAGATGCTGCGATGCTTTAAAGCCCAGCTTTATCCCATAGCCCACACATAGATTGGCGATCAAAAAAATAGGAAGCATCCATAGCTGAAACTTGAGTATGCTCCAGAAATGGGGATCAATATGTTTGCTTTGATAGGAAAAGATGAGATTGATGACGGTGAGGCCGGCAAACAGTAAGGCAACACTGCTCAAATATAGCATATAAACCTCCAGAGGTAGACGTGATTTCATTTTAATGTTTCCTTAGGGCAATTTTTTTATCCTGATGCAGAATAAGGGGCGAAGACCTCCTTCTTTGTTTACCATGCCGCGACCGTAAGTTATATCCCGAATCGCAATCTTCACTAGAGCCACTCTTATCTCTTAATTGCCCCTTGCGGTGCAGCAGAAAAAAGCGCTGTCGATTAATGAGTGAAATGCGTGAAAAATTAGAACCTTCGTCGAAAGGATTAGTGGAAGAAGGACATCGCCTATAAATCGAGAAATTGTTGATCACACAACAACAATTTTCAGCAAAAGATGATCGCTACTGGATAATAATGCAACATTTATAAATAAGGATGTGTGGGAATGTATAAGGTGCTGCTTGTGGATGATGAAGTGGATGTCAGAGAAGGGCTTCTTCAGGAAATGGACTGGGAAGCTTGCGGATTTATCGTTTCGGGTACAGCGGAGAACGGGCAGGAAGCGTTGGAGCTTGCGGAAAACGTGGAACCTGATGTTGTCATTACAGACATCAGCATGCCTTTCATGACCGGTCTGGAGTTGGCTGAACGGCTGAGGGAGCGCAATCCGCTGTTGAAGCTGGTTATTCTCACTGGCTATGACGAATTTGATTATGCCCGTCAGGCTGTCAGGCTGAACGTGGATGAATATTTGCTCAAGCCCTTCTCCGCAGATACGCTTCAGGAACTGCTGCTCCGCATCAGGCGGACGATTGAAGAGGAGATGTCGCGGCGCGAGGATATCAGGCGGCTGCAGGAGCATTATCGGACGAGCCTGCCGATGCTTGGCGAATCATTCCTTGCCTCATTGCTTACCCGCAAGCTTCCTAAAGCAGCGATCCTTGAGAAAGCGAGAAGCTACGGCCTTCAGCTATCCGGCAGTGCCTATGTGGTGGCTGTCGCAGCGCTTCATCCTCCGGAAGAGGAGCCTTCTCCAGGTCCGGGGCAATCGCTCAGAGCTTCGGGCGATGTTGATTTAATGCTGCACGCCATGCTGAATATTGCCAGGGAAATGTGGGAGGCGCAGCAGCTTGGAAGCGTTTTTATTCATCAGGGCAATCTTGTGCTGATGGCGGCAGGCGAAGGAGATGCTGCTTGGCACTGCCGGCTGCATGATACGCTGGAAAATGTACTGCGCAGCATTGACCACTTCCTGAAGCTGCCGGTTACCATTGGCGTAGGCTCAGTGGCGGCAGATGCTTCCCATTTGAAAAATTCGTTTACCGATGCGCTGTTGGCGCTGGATTACCGGCTTTTGCTTGGCTCCGGCAAAGTAATAGATATAAGGGATGTGGAAAACCGGGATTGCGAGAAGCTTCGGCTGGACGAATTGAAGGAGCAGGCGCTCATTCGCAGTTTGAAAGTTGGAACGGCGGAGGAACTTCACGGAGCCGTTAACGCGATTTTTGCAGAGCTTCATGAATCATCGTATGCCTACAGTGATATGCAGGTTTACTTGCTGGAGGTCGTCACTGCCGTGCTGCGTACGGCCAAGGATGCCGGGGTTCAGCTCGATGGACTGTTTGGCGCAGGCTTTCAATTGCATACGGAAATGTTCAAATATGCGGGGATTCATGAGATGCAAGCAGGTTTTACTGATTTATGTTCCCGGATCATGCGGCATATTGCCAGCCATCGGCAATTTGCCTACAAGGAGCTAGTTGAGAAAGCGATCCGTTATACGAAGGAAAATTATATGGACCCGGCATTGTCCATTCAGAAAGTGTGTGCCCACCTTCACATTAGCGCGGGTTATTTCAGCGGTGTATTCAAGAAGGAAGTCCGTGTGACGTATGGTCAATATTTGATGGGCATACGGATGGAAGCGGCGAAGGATCAGCTTCGCTCTACGGAGCTCAAAGCATTCGAGATTGCGGAGAGAGTCGGATTCGCTGATCCTAATTATTTCAGCTTTTGCTTTAAAAAGGGTGTCGGCGTGTCCCCGAAGGAGTATCGCAGCCGCAGCGCTTCCGAGGAGTCCGTGCGCCCATGAGCAACGCTTTTGCGCGACTCATCGGGTGGGTGCGGCAAGGCGTGAACAAGCTTGGGAGCAGGAGCATCAAGTCGATTATATTATGGTCATTTTCGGCGTTTATTCTCATTATCGTCATCATGGTAGCCGTGCTGCTGTACAACAAATTTTCGCTGGCCGCTGAGAAGAACGTTACGCTCAGCACGGAGCAGATCGTTGATTCCGTTGGTTATAATCTGGCAGACTACGCTGACGGAATGGCGCAATTGTACAAGGCGATTGAAGAACATATGCTGGCCGAGGGAGAGTGGGCGGGCGACCAGGTAACGAAACAACTGGACATTATTATGAGCAGCCGGGACGATATCGTCTCAATCGCCTTGTTCAATGAGCAGGGAGAACTGCTTCGCAACCATCCTGCAGTGCCGATCAAAGACAGCGCGCGGGTAACCGAGCAGAGCTGGTTTCATTCTGCCTTGCGCGTATCCAATCACCTCAGCTTTTCACTGCCGCATGTGCAAAACTTGAGCGGCAGCCCCTATAAGTGGGTCGTATCCATGAGTAAAGGCATAACGGTACAGCATAACGGCGAGCCGATGTACGTTGTATTGCTGGTTGATATCAATTTCAAGAAAATAGATGAGCTGAGCAGCCGAGTCAGTCTGGGCAAGCGGGGATATGTGTACATCATTGATGAGGGAGCAGGCAATATCGTCTATCATCCGCAGCAGCAGTTAATCTACATGGGACTTCGCAATGAAAGTGTTGAAAAGGCGCTTGTCACCCCAGGCAGTTATATCGATAATGTGGCCGGGGCCAAACGGCTTAACACCGTGAAATCGGTGGACAATATCGGCTGGAAGGTCGTTGGAGTTTCCTATCTGGATGAGATTATGACAACGCGGGAAGAAGTCAACAGCTATATGGTGCAGGTTGTCGGGGTTGTGTTCATATTGGCCTTTCACGTATCGATTTTGCTAGCCTCTATGCTGACAAGGCCGATCCGGCGAATGGGCGCGACCATGAAGGCAGTGGAGCGGGGCGACTTTGATGTGATGCTCCCATTGAAGGGTCCGCTGGAAGTCATTCAATTATCCAGCCGTTTTAACCTGATGGTCGACAAAATTCGTTTGTTAATGAATCAGATCATTATTGAGCAGGAATCCAAGCGGAAATATGAGCTGGAGGCGCTGCAAGCACAAATTAATCCTCATTTTTTGTACAATACGCTCAATTCCGTTGTCCGCATGGTAGGCATGAGCAAAAAAGAAGAAATAATTACGATGATTACTTCATTGTCCAAACTGTTCCGCATTAGCTTAAGCAAGGGAAGAAGGACGATTGCCGTAAGCGAGGAGCTGGAGCATGCCCGGCATTATTTGACGATTCAGCAAATGCGCTTCAAGAGAAAGTTTCAATTTTCCATTGATGCGGATGAAGAAGCGCTGACCGGCTATACGTTAAAGCTGGTGCTGCAGCCGCTAATCGAAAACGCGATTATTCACGGTATCGAATATTTGGTGGACGAAGGTATGATTCAGGTTAGCGCCCGAATCGAAGGAGACTTCTTGTTGATGGAAGTGGCGGATAACGGCGTTGGCATGACGGAGCAGCAGTTGCAGGCGCTGTTCGAAGAATCGCGTCCAGCCGATGAATTAGCGTCGGCAGGTAATGGCGGCTCCGGGGTCGCTGTGCGCAATGTCCATGACAGAATACAGCTCTACTATGGAGAAAATTACGGGTTGTCTTACGAAAGCGAACGGGAAGAAGGGACGACAGCCCGCATACGCCTGCCTTTCATTCGGCAAGAGGAAGGAGACGAGGGGCATGAGGATGAGGGATAAACGAACAGCGGGTCTGCGCAATCTGTTTGCAGCGTGCGTGGTGGCACTGCATGCGGCGGCATTGACAGGCTGTACTGCGACGCCTGCCGTAATGACGGAGGAGCCGGCTGTTCCCCGCCGGATCGCGCTCGTTGCGCCCGTCCATGCAGGGGAGCAGGGGGAAGCGATGCGAATCGGAGCCGAAGCGGCAGCCAAGGAGTTCGGACTGGAGCTGGACTATGTGTCGTTTCGTTCAGAGGATGATGCTGCGGAGCAGCTTGCGGCAGCGTTCCGTCTGCTGGATGAGGGAGCGGCTGCACTGTTGATCGATCCTGCAGATGAGGACACGCTGCGGAAAATTGGCGCTTATGGGGCGGAACGGAGTATTTCGGTCATTGCGCTGAACGATGAGCGGACGCCACGCGGCGTCGAAGGGGCGATTGCGATCAACAATGAGGAAGCTGGACGCAAAGCGGGGAAAGCGCTGGCGGAGCTGTTGGAGGGACGCGGCATCGTGGCATTATTAAAGTCCGAAAGACACGACCCGAGTTTGATTCTGCGGGAGCAGGGCATTCGGGAAGTGCTGAAGCAATACCCATCCATTCAATTGCGCGAGGGTTCCGTGTGCGGCAACCGAAGGGATGGGTGCATGGTAGCTGCCAAAAGTATGCTGGATGGAGCAGTGCTGGACGGTGCTATTGCTTTGCAGTCCGTGGCTTCGCTTGGCTTAGCCGACGAGGTCATGCGTCGAAAATGGGGGCTGGATTTCAAGGTGGTGGCATTCGGCAGTGAGCGGGAGCAGTTGGAATTGCTGCAGGAGGGCATTATTCATCAGCTGGTTGTGCAAAACGATTTCAGCACCGGATATATCGGAGTGGAGCAGGCCGCTGCGCTGTTGTCCGGGGAATCGATTGGAAAGCCGACACTGCTTGAGACCAAGGTGGTTAACGCGGACAATATGTTCTGGATGAACAATCAGAAGTTGCTGTTTCCCTTTGTCCATTAAATGCTGACCACAAGCACTATCGAATATTAATGAGAATTTTGATAGAAGACAGGAGAATCTTGTATTCGAAAGCAAGCCGGTTGATCGCATAATAACGTTAGAAGCGATATCGGATTCCGCTCCGGGTTCGCATTCACAACTTTACTAAAAGGGGTGCCAGTAATGAAGAAAAAATGGATGCTTGCCCTTATGGCGTGCGTCATGTTGACCACAGCGGCCTGCAGCAGCGGCGGCGGCAAATCGGGCGGGGGAGAATCGAAAATCGGTGTAGCTATTTACAAATTCGATGACACGTTCATGACAGGGGTGCGCAATGCGATGACTGCCGCAGCGAGCGGCAAGGCAGAGCTGGACGTCGTTGACAGCCAAAATGCACAAACGACACAAAACGAGAAGATCGACCTGTTCATCTCCAAGAAGTATAAGGCGATGATCGTTAACCCCGTCGATCGGACAGCTGCCGGAGTTATTATCGACAAAGCGAAAAAGGCCAAAACACCTGTCGTATTCCTAAACCGCGAGCCGCTTGCAGAGGACATGAACAAGTGGGATAAAGTGTACTACGTAGGCGCCAAGGCGGAAGAGTCTGGCACCATTTCGGGTCAACTGCTCGTCGATTACTGGAAGGCGAATCAAGGCGCTGACAAGAACGGCGACGGCAAACTTCAGTACGTTATGCTGCAAGGCGAGCCAGGTCACCAGGATGCGGAGCTGAGATCGAAGTTTTCTGTACAGGCGATTCAGGATGCTGGCATTGACGTAGAAGCACTGGCCGTTGACACGGCGATGTGGGATCGGGTAAAAGGTCAGGAAAAAATGCAGGCCTTCCTCGCGCAGTTTGGCGACAAAATCGAAGCGGTGCTGGCTAACAACGACGATATGGCGCTCGGCGCGATCGAAGCGTTGAAAGCGGCCGGTTATTTCACAGGCGACAAGTTTATTCCGGTTATCGGCGTAGACGCCACAGCTCCGGCAATTCAGGCGCTCCAGGACGGCACGCTGCTCGGAACCGTATTGAATGATGCCAAAAACCAGGGTTCTGCAGCTGTTGCCATAGCAGATGTACTGGCCAAAGGGGAAACACCGACCAAGGAGAACACCGGTTACGATATTAGCGATGGCAAGTATGTCTGGATCTCCTACAAAAAAATCACCAAAGATAACATAGCAGACGCACAATAACACCCATGGATGAAGGGGGCGACGGCATGCCATGCGTTGCCCCTTGTTTAATGACAAGAACGGATAAAATCAGTCTAGAAATGGGATTACATTCTCTGCGAAACGAACACTTCCTGGGCAAAGGAAGGCGAGGCCGTTACGCTCGGGAAAAATGGAGGGATGGCTATGACATTAGCTTTGGAGATGCGCGGGATATCCAAGGCATTCCCCGGCGTGCAGGCGCTGAGTGATGTGTCGTTGAAAGTCAGGCGCGGTACGGTTCATGCGCTCATGGGCGAAAACGGTGCAGGGAAGTCGACGCTGATGAAATGTCTGTTCGGCATTTATAAGCCGGATCAGGGCGAAATTTATATTCAGGACGTCAAGGCGAATATCAACAATTCCGGGGATGCGATTGCCCACGGCATTTCCATGATTCATCAGGAGCTGCATCCCGTTCAGCACCGCAGCGTTATGGAAAATCTGTGGCTGGGACGCTTTCCGATGCGGGTTAAGATGTTCGTTAATCATACGAAAATGCTGCAAGACACCGTAAGACTGCTTCGCGAGCTTGAGATTGACATCGACCCGCGCGTCAGAACGGGAACATTGTCCGTATCGAAAATACAGCTGCTTGAAATCGCAAAAGCGGTTTCTTACGACGCCAAGGTAATCGTAATGGACGAACCAACCTCCTCATTGACCGCAATCGAGGTGGAACAGCTGTTCACGATCATCAACAAACTGCGTGATCGCGGGGTATCCATTATTTATATTTCCCATAAAATGGAAGAGATACTGCGAATTTCGGATGACGTTACGATTATGAGGGATGGCTGCTATATCGGCACTTGGCCGGCGGAGGAACTAACGACGGATCTGATCATTACGAAGATGGTCGGACGGGAATTAAAGGAACGGTTCCCGGAACGGACGCATACGCCGGGCGAGGTTGCGATGAGGGTGGAGGGGTTATGCTCGACAAATCCCAAGTCGTTTCGCCAAGTTTCCTTCGATCTGCGGAAAGGAGAAATATTGGGGCTAGGCGGATTGGTAGGTTCGCAGCGTACGGAGCTGGTGGAGGCGCTGTTTGGGCTGCGCAAGCTTGCGTCCGGCACGATATCGATTGATGGCAAAAGGGTGCAGATCAAATCGCCTTCCGACGCCAAACTGCATAATATGGCGCTGCTGACGGAGGAACGTCGCGTGACCGGTATTTTTCCTGTCTTGTCCGTATATGAGAATACGATTATTGCCAACCTGGGCCGATACCGGAACCGGATTGGATTGTTGAATGAGCGTATGGGCCGTGTGGAGGCTCAGCAAAGTGTAGAAAAGCTGCGCACGAAGACGCCGAACGTTCAGACGATGATTCGCAATTTGTCGGGCGGCAATCAGCAGAAGGTGCTGCTGGCACGCTGGCTGCTGACAGAGCCCGAAATACTGCTGCTGGATGAACCGACGCGCGGCATAGACGTAGGAGCCAAATATGAGATCTACACTCTTATCGCAAACCTTGCCAAGCAAGGGAAGAGCATCTTGATGATTTCATCGGAAATGCCAGAATTGCTCGGCATGTCGGATCGGATTATGGTCATGAGCGAAGGACGGCTGACAGGTATTGTGGAGGGTTCCAAAGCAACAGAACAGGACATTATGCGGCTGGCGGCAAATCAGCCGGCAACGGAATCAAGGGAGGAGACGGGATGAACACCGAGACGGTCTTCAAAGTTAAAAATTATTTAACACAAAGAGCTATATTTGTCGTATTGATCGTACTTGTGGTCGGGATTGCAATTGCTGACCCTGGATTTCTAGCATTTTCTACGCTCCGGGATATTTTCCATCAATCCTCCACCCGGCTGATTATCGCGCTTGGTGCAGCATTTATCTTAATTACGGGCGGTGTCGACTTATCTGCGGGTCGCGTTGTGGGCTTGACAGCGGTCGTATCGGCTTCCATGCTGCAGACGGAAGAATACGCCAATCGTTTCTTTCCTGATCTGCCGCAAATATCAGTCTGGTACCCTGTTATCATCGGTATTTTGGCCGGTCTGGTTGTCGGTCTGATCAATGGGATCATTGTCGCAAAACTCCACGTTCCGCCGTTTATTGCTACACTTGGGACGATGGTCGGCATCTATGGCGTCAACTCGATCTATTTCAATACAGAGCCGAACCAATCGCAGCCGATTGGCGGATTGAGGGAGGATTTTACGAAGTGGGGCTCCGGTTACTTTGATTTGGGTGGCGGCTACACGATTCCGTATATTATTCTGATCGCGGTTTCCGTTGCTTTTATCTGCTGGGTCATCTTCAACAAGACGAGGCTTGGCAAGAATATGTATGCCATCGGCGGCAATGTGCAGGCAGCACATGTATCCGGCATTAAAGTGGCGCGCAATCTGATCGCCATCTATGCGATATCTGGCGCGCTCTATGGACTTGCCGGGGTGCTGGAAGCGGCGCGCACGGGCGGGGCAACAAACAATTACGGCAATATGTATGAGCTTGATGCGATCGCGGCATGTGTAGTAGGCGGTGTGTCCACGGCGGGCGGCATCGGTACGGTGCCGGGCGTTATGGCAGGCGTACTCATTTTCGGCGTCATCAATTATGGCTTGACGTTCATTGGTGTCAGTCCCTACTGGCAGTTGATTATTAAAGGACTGATCATCGTTGCTGCCGTCGCGTTTGATATTCGCAAATATGTAGCGAAGAAATAGGCCAGCTATAGCTGCTGCGATCCGCAGCGGACAGCACGGAAGTCTATAAGGCTCTTCCTGAGGACAAGAACTCGACGAATCAGCTTCCCATGCGGTGAAGCTGATTTTGGCATTTCAAAAAGAAAAGCGATCGAAACTTACATATGAGTATATTCAATGAAAATACGAGGATTTTCTATTCTAGGAGACAATGCCAAGTGCTAGTATAGGGATGAATTAATAACGAATAGGAGAGTTAGGAGGGATTGGCGTCATGTAGCAGACGGCTTGCGGGAGCGCAAAGTTGTTTTCCATTTTATTAACGCTTCACTTCTGTTTTATCCTGTTTTGTATTTGAAATGTACATAAAGGATGGTGAGAAGGAATGAAGAACAAAACGAAAAAGACATTTAATCGTTGGCTCAAAATGGTAATGAGTTTGGCAATCGTCAGTTCAATCATTATGCCTGCGGGCCAGACACAAACTTCGGCGCAAGTGCTGCCAGGGCTGGCTGATGTCGCTCGACAGGCGGCTTCTGAAGGCATTGTGCTGCTGCAGAACCCCGGTTATTCGAAGGGCGGAGAAGCCGTTAATACGATCGGTAAAGTATTGCCGATCAAAAAGAGTGAAAATGTAGCGGTGTTCGGCCGTATTCAGGCACATTACTACAAATCCGGCACAGGCTCGGGCGGTGCGGTAAGGGTTGAATATGTAAACGGAATTCTCGAAGGGATGCGCAATAATCCGAGCATTAATGTCAACGAGAATTTGGCGAAAGTGTATGCGGACTGGATCAGAGCGAACCCATTCAATAATGGCGGCGGCGGCTGGGCGGCCGAGCCATGGTCGCAAGCTGAGATGCCATTGACCGGCGCCATTGTCGATGAGGCCAAGAAAGAATCGGATACCGCGGTTGTCATTATCGGCCGTACAGCGGGCGAGGACAGGGACAATACGAATACAAAGGGCGCTTATCAGCTGACAGACATCGAAGTCACTATGCTTAATCAGGTGTATGCCAAATTTGATCGTGTCGCAATTGTGCTTAATGTGGCCAACGTGATCGATATGGCATGGGCGAAAAACTATCCTAAGGCTGCTATTGTGTACGCATGGCAGGGCGGGATGGAAGGCGGCAGCGCGGTAGTCGATGTATTGACCGGAGACATCACGCCGAGCGGCAAACTGAGTGATACGATTGCCGCATCGCTTGCGGATTATCCTTCTACAGCCTATTTCGGCAGTAATTCTCAGAATGCATATTACGAGGATATCTATGTAGGCTACCGTTATTTTGAAACATTTGCCCCGGAAAAGGTGCTTTATCCTTTTGGTTTCGGACTTTCCTATACGGAATTTGAAATTAAAACCACGGATGTCCAAACCGGGAAAGATGAAATCAAGGTCGATGTAACTGTGAAAAATACCGGCAAGGTTGAGGGGAAAGAGGTCGTGCAAGTATACTATGGCGCCCCTCAAGGCAAACTGGGCAAACCGGCCAAAGAACTGGCTGCTTTTGCCAAGACGGGTATTTTGCAGCCCGGTGATTCGCAATCCATTACACTTTCCTTTGACACTAGAGATATGGCATCCTACGACGACGGCGGAGCAACCGGGCATAAATCGGCTTACGTTCTGGAAGCGGGGGAATATCAGATTTATGTCGGGAACAGTGTGCAGCATGCGACAAGAAAAGCAACGTATACGCTAGAGGATTTGAAAGTGGTAGAGCAATTGCAGGAAGCGTTGGCGCCAACCAGAGCTTTCGACCGCTTGAAGCCTGGTGAGCGTAAACTAGACGGAACATTCAATGTGGCGAAAGAGAGTGTGCCTCAGCGCACGATTAATCTGGCGCAGCGCATTCAAGAGAATCTGCCTGCTCCGATCGAGCGGACGGAAAATAAAGGCTACAAATTAGTGGATGTATACAATGGCAAAGTCACCATGGATGCGTTTATTGCGCAATTCACCAACAATGATCTGGGCGCCATCGTGTTGGGCGAAGGCATGTCCAGCCCGAAAGTTACAGCGGGAACAGCTTCGGCATTCGGCGGCGTGACCAATTCCCTGCTTGCGCTTGGCTTGCCGATCGACAGCGCCGCAGACGGTCCGTCCGGTATCCGGATGGAAACGAACGCTGAGCGGGCAACCAGCATTCCGAACGGCACAATGCTGGCCTGTACGTGGAACCTTGAGCTTAATGAGCGGTTGTTCGACTTGCTTGGCAAGGAAATGCTGCTGAACAAGATCGATACGCTGCTTGGCCCTGGTGTCAATATTCATCGCAATCCGTTGAACGGAAGAAATTTTGAATATTTCTCCGAGGACCCGCTGCTCACAGGCGCGATGGCTACAGCGCAGACGATTGGGCTGCAGAAGAATGGTACCGCTCCCACGATCAAGCACTTTGCGGCCAACAATCAGGAAGCGGCAAGGCATGAAGCCAATGCGCTCGTTTCGGAGAGAGCGCTGCGCGAAATTTATTTAAAAGGCTATGAAATGGCGGTCAAAACGGGAAAAGCGCGTTCTATTATGACTTCCTATGGCCCGGTCAACGGTACTTGGGCTGCTACGAACTATGACCTTAATACGACGATCCTGCGTGGCGAATGGGGCTTTGAAGGCATCGTCATGACCGACTGGTGGGCGAAATTGAGCGAGGATCAAGGCTTCTACAATGCTCCAGGCAGCAAATACAATGAAACGAACGGCAAAGCAATGGTCCGCGCGCAAAACGATCTGTACATGGTTATTCCTCACAACAATGCAGCAACGCACAGAAACAGGGGGAATGCCACCTTTAATACCATTACTGCGTTGGATAACAATCAGCTTACTCTGGGCGAGCTGCAGCGTTCGGCCAAAAATATTGTGCAATTTCTAATGCTCTCTCCGGCTTTTGCCAGAACGGCAAACATTCCCTACCAGGTTGATTTTGAGCCAGGCAGAGCATGGTTCAGAGTGGATACAGCCAAGCCGGGCGATCCGCAGCTTAGCGGCATTACGGTTGGCGGCAAGCAGATCAAGGTCTTTAATCCATTGAAGCTGGATTACAAGGCGTTTGGTACTGTAGAACAGGCAAGCGACTATCCAGTTGTTCAAGGGATTGCAGGCAATAATGTGAAAGTGGACGTGGTGCAGGCAACCGCAGATCGTCCTGCGGCGGTCGTTACGGCTACGGCTGGAGGCGAGAAGCGGATTTACAAAGTGATTTTCAGCTCGGAAGAAGGACTGGAGCCTATCTTTGAAAATCCGACCTATGCCTATCTGAAAGGGATTAAGATCGATGGCAAGCCGATCGAAGGCTTCTGGGAAACAAGATTCAACTATGAGGTGGCGCTCACCAGCCTGACGAATCTGCCTGAGGTTACCTTTGAAGCGCATGAAGGGGTCAAAGCATCCCGTACGATCGATCAAGCAAACCGCAGAGTTATAATTAAAGCGATCAGCTCCGATCAGGCTCATACGTATATTGTGCAGTTCGGCAAATCGCCGCAAACCGATGAGTTCAACAGTTCGACGCTCAGCAATTTCTGGTCGATTAATACGGAGACCTCAACCAATGGGGAGAGCGCAGCGAACTGGTCATTGTCTGCTAACCCAGGCTCATTGCGAATTACCGCAGAGCAGGGCGACTTCTGGTCTAATCACACCAATCTGAAAAACTACTTCCAGCAGGAAGCCTTCGGCAATTGGGAAGCGACGGTCAAAGTCAATCTTAACAAGGCGCCAAGCGAGAACTATAACGGCTTTGGCATTACAGCCTCCCAGGACAATAACAATTATATCTGGGTCAAGTATGAATTCAGCACCAATCGGATTATTGGCATGGTGAAGGAATCCGGCGGTGCGGAGCCTGTCACAATCGGACAGCTGACCGCGAACCAACGGCAAACCTTGTTTGGGGAGACAACGGAAGTCTATTTGCGCCTGAAGAAGCTGGGCAATATTTATAGCGGCTATGTGAGCGCAGATGGTGAGAACTTTATTCCGGTGGGAAGTACATCCGCCGATTACAGCAATCCGAAGTTTGGACTTCTGGCTTCGAACGGCAGTGTGGCTAATGCGGCTCTCTTCCGTGCCGACTATGATTATGTCCGCTTTAATACCGATGTGAAAGCAGCCGTTACGCAAATTGGGAAGAACACGAAGCTCAAAGCTGCTGAAACAGAAACAGCCCTCATCACGAAAGCGATCACTCCGGTGTCCTGTAATGATGTTGATGGCGGGTTATGCTACACGAACAACAATAAGGGTGAAGCAATTGCTTACAATGTTGACGTGGCGCAGGCAGGAACGTACAAGATTTCCTCCCGTCTTCGCTCCAGCCAATCTGAGGTTGCCCAAATGTCCTTTGGCGTCTACGCTGGCGATAAACATCTTGGAACGTTTGATTTGACGACGACAAGAGGTGAATGGAGAACCTTCTCGCTCGAAAATGTTCATCTTGATGCAGGGCCGCAACAGCTGCGCATTGTATTCGAGAGTTCGGGCGTCGATTTGAACTGGCTGAAGTTCCAGCTGGTGGAGGATAATGTGGATGTGAGCGCTCTGGAGACAGCAATCAAGGATGCGGAGAAGCTTGATCTGACCTCGTACAGCGCTTATAAAAAGGAGCGTTTCCACAACACACTGGCAGCGATTAAGCTTGTTGTAACGAATCCGATCAACGATGCGGTTGTTGCCGAAGCGATCGCTGAATTGCAAGCTGCCATAGCTGATCTGGGACGATCGAATTTGCCGGTCAATGTGGAAGCCAAATCGACAGCAATCGAGGGTGTCAGCGGGATAAGAATTCAGACGTATGACGCGCCTTGGATCTTTGCGGCAAGCAATGATTTCCGTTTCGAGTCCGGTACGGATGCCATGAGTTATGTCACCTCAAATGACATTGTCTATTTAGGCAAGATCGACTTGAACAAACTTGCGGAAATCAGAGTCAGCTATGCCCGTGAGGGCGGAACATCACCTTACTTTACTTTCTATACGGAAGCCGATAATACCGGTAATCCAGTGAGGCGTTCCACCACACAGGGAGGAAAAAAATATGATCACGCGTACAACGGAGGCACCTTTGTATTAGGCAAGGAATTTGCCAGCATTAATTTCGCGCAGCGGGCAGGTGCAACCTGGGCTCAGTATGGCGTAGCCAGCACGAAGCAAACGCCAGGCCATCCTCAACTGGAACGATATTTGGGGGATGCCACCAACTTTGTGGACAGCAAGCAAGCGAAAGGCAGCAAAAATGTCTACTTGCGATTCAATGGCTTAAATGCCAACCTGCAGTATGTTGATTTCATTTATGACAACACGCTGCCCGATATTGTGGATGTCACTTTCGATCTCAACTATGCCGGTTCCCCAGCGGCAAGCGTAGTCGAGCATGTGAAGGACACCGCTATCGGAGAGCATCTGCTGACACCTGAACGCACGGGACACACTTTCGGCGGGTGGTTCACGGACCGGGAAGGCAGTGGCGAGGCGATTGCAGCGGAGACTATCATCAGCGGCAATCAAACCTTCTATGCGAAATGGATTGCAATTGACCAGACCTTGAACATCGTTGCGGTTGAGAAAGCAGAGCCGGTAACGGTTAATTATGGAACGGCATTTGAGGCGTTGGAATTGCCGGATGCTGTAACCGTCACACTGGACAATGAGGAAGCAATCGAGCTGCCAGTTGTCTGGAGCAGTGAGGGCTACGAGCAAGAACAAGCCGGAACCTATACGCTGCAAGGGACGCTTGATCTGCCTGTTGGAGTGCTTAATCCAGATGGATTGCAGGCTTCCATCGATGTGACTGTACTGGAGGAAGGGCCGGTAGAGGTAACAGCTGTGGAAGGGCTGAGCGCCCAAAGCGTAGCATTCGGAACGGATTTTGAAGCATTGCCATTGCCTTCCGAGGTAACCGTCACCTTGGCAAACAGCAAAACCGCCCAGTTGTCTGTCGAATGGGACAGCGAGGGTTATAACGGAGATAGCGCTGGAACCTACACGCTGACAGGCAAGCTGATTGAAAGCGAGAAGATCAAAAACCAAGCCGGTCTGCAGGCATCCATTACGATTCATGTCTTGGAAGAGGGCACAACTCCGGTAGAAATCGTTGACGTGGAACAACTGGAAGGCAGAAGCGTTGCATTCGGCACAGGTTTTGACCAATTGGAGCTGCCGACGAAAATCAAAGTAAAGCTGGATAATGAGCAGACGACAGACCTTCCGGTCAGTTGGAACGCAGGCAATTACGACGGCAACAAAGCAGCCGTGTATACGCTGAAGGGTACGTTGACAGTAGAGCAGGGGCTAGCGAACCCCAACAGCCTGCAAGCAGAAATAACGATCGAGGTATTGCCTAAGGTAATCACTTCTGTCGAGATCAAAGCTGTACAGGAACTTGGAAGCAAAACCGTTGACTATGGAACAGCCTTTGACAAACTGGGGCTGCCTGCCAAAGTGGATGCGACGTTGGAAAATAATGAAACGGTATCGCTGTCAGTAACCTGGAACAGTGCTGAATATAACAGCAATGCAGCAGGTACGTATACGCTGAATGGCGCGCTGACACTGGTCGAGGGAGTGGCGAATACGCAAGGCTTGAAAGCCAAGATCTCGATTACCGTAAGAGCGAGCAGCAGCGGCAACCCGGGCGGTGGATGGCATCCTCCGTATCAGCCACCGACACCAACAACGCCGACGACACCAACCGAACCTGAGACACCGGCAACGCCGAAGCTTCCGCTGATCCCGAGCGGTCCTGACAAGGTGCCGGGAAGCGAAGGACCGAAGACGCCAGAACAAATCAGTCAGGAATTAAGTGAACGATTCAAAGATGCTTCCCTGATTCCGAACTGGGCGCAGCAAGCTGTTGCAAGGCTGGCAGCGAAGCAGATCATTAGCGGACGCACAGACGGAACCTTTGATCCAAAAGGCAATATTACGCGAGCGGAGTTCCTGGCAATTGTTGTTGACGGAATTGGCTTTACGAAGACGGGAGACAACAACGCATTCTCCGACGTTGCCAGCAACGCCTGGTACAAAAAGTATGTCGACATTGGCCTGGCCAATGAATTGATCAAAGGAGTCAGCAGCGACATGTTCGCTCCGAACAGAAACATCAGCCGCCAGGATTTAAGTGTGATGCTGTACAATGCTTTGAAGAAGCAAAATGTACAATTGCCTGAAGCAGGCAAGCATGACTTCCCGGATGATGACGCCATCGCCGATTACGCCAAAGAAGCGGTATATGCCTTTAAAGCGCTTGGCATCGTAAATGGGCGTACGAACGGAAGCATGGACCCTGCGGCAGCGGCAACAAGAGCGGAAGCAGCTGTCATTATCGACAGCATTCTCAAATATATTGCAGCCCAATCTGCAGCAGCAGATGTTGAAGCAGATGACGAAACAGAGGCAGACGCCAGCACAGCGACAGCAGCTGGAGTGGAATAATCGGCTCGTTTTTAAGAAAAAAATTGCAAGGAAGGGCCCCCATCGCCAAGGAATTGGCGGTAGGGGCTCTTTCGTATTCCTTCATATCTTTAAATATTCAACCTAAATCCTATAGTTTATGTATATGGGATTGCGGCGAAATGAGAAATAATAGAGGCATGAAAGCGCTTTTGGCGCTGTTCAATATGGAAGGGGAGCTGTAGGAGTATGAGAGGTGTTCGCATTGAAAAACCTCATTGGAAGCGGAATTTGACCTTCATCCTGGCGCTATTCGTTCTATTTTCAACCGTTTATGTGCCGACAAGCTTGGCCGAATCCGGGAATGAGCCTTCCGATCAGGAGGGCCATGCAGCGTATGCAGCAAACGAGCCTTCTGAACAGCAGGCCGATGAAGTGTACGCAGCAAACGAGCCTTCTGAACAGCAGGCCGATGAAGTGTACGCAGCAACACAGGAGCAGGAAGATGGAAGGGTAGAGCTGCAAGCGGTGAGTGCAGAACAACTGGTGATTGACAAGATCGCTGCCCTCCAAGTAACGACGCTCGCTGATCGCGAGGCGGTGGTCCTTACCAGACAAAACTATAACAAATTAAATGCGAACCAGAAGAAGCTGGTAACCAACCTCAACCTGCTGGAGGAGGCGGAGGCCCGCATTCTGAATTTGTGGATCGACAGCGCGAAGATTGCTTCTCCGGTTGATGAAGGCTTGGTTGGCGTACTGATCGATCAGTATGAACATCTTAAAGAAAATCAGAAAAGCCTGATCACTCATTTCGGCAAGCTCGCCGAGATGGAAGAGAAGCTAGCTGAGCTGCGAGTAGTGCATGAACAGGATTACAGCAAGGCCAAGGTGGTGCAAAAGCTGCTTGACCACATGCAGGTGCTCAAGCATGCTGACAAGTCAGCAGCGGTCAAGGCGCGCGCAAGCTATGACGGACTGACCAGTGATCAGAAAGCGATCGTCACGAATTACCATTTGCTTAAAGAAGCTGAGAATAAAATCGCCGTGTGGGAGGGAAAGCCGCTGCCTCATCAGGCGCCGGGCAACATTGCATATGCCGGAACACGTTCCTCGGATTACGGTGTAAGCGGGGAGTGGCTTGGGACAGCCGACTGGCAGCATATTACCGACCAGATGAAAGGGTATTTTCCGGATGCCCAGCCGACCTATGTGTGGATTATCGGCCGTCTGGACGGCGGTGCGGGAGTCGGGGGAGCGAGAATGGAGTTTGAGCGGCCGGAGGACGGTATCGATTATGCCGCCAAAAATATCAGCTTTGGGCCGCCTACCAAAACTGGACATCTCTCGCACGAAGACTACTTGAACTACTTCGACCAGCAGGGGATTAAAGTCATTTTGCAGGTGGAGTCAGGCTTTGCGGATATGAAGGATTTGATGGACTTGATTTTCAAAAAGTATGGTCATCATAAAAGCGTCATCGGCTTCGGGGTCGATGTGGAATGGTATTACGGGGTTTCAGAAGACGCGGGTTTGCCTGTGACCGATGCAACGGCGCGAGACTGGGATCAGCACTTGAAGACAATTAATCCTGCCTATCGCTTAATGCTGAAACATTACAGCGCACAATGGCTGCCTCCTACGTATCGCAGCGATATCTGGTTTTGCAATGACAGTCAAAGCCTCGGCAGTATCGATGGCGAAGTAACAGGCATGTATGACGATACGATGGGTTTTATACCGGAGTTCAAAGCATTTGCCGATTATTTCTATCCGAATGATGTACTCTATCAAATCGGCTATGCGCCGGATGCCATGTGGTATTATCCATTGCAAAAACCGGTTATCAAAAATCTGGGAGAGCGGCTGTCTGAGGCTACAAGACAGAAGCTCGGCATCACCTGGGTTGATTTTACCATTAAAGATCCACTGACATTTCCCGCCTTGTTTAAGACGGATAGAGAACATATTACTGCGGTCAAAAGACTGCTCGGTTACTTGAGAAACTCTGGAAATAATATGGTAGGCAAACGATTTGGCGCCCAACAGGCGACATTGACCGATGCATTGTTTGTCGCGCAAGTACGCGACGTCGTCAACGCATTGAGCGAATCGCAGAAGGCGCTGCTGGAAGAGAATGATACAGCCAATCTCATCCTTTTGGAGCCGCTGGCAGTCGATATTCGTATCGCTGAACAGGATATTTCAGCTCTGAAGCTGAAGGATGAGGCCAAGCTGACAGCAATACGTGCTGCTTACGATGCCCTGACCGAAGAGCAGCAAGCTAAAGTAGCTTCATTAGCGCAATTGGAAGCATTGGAAAAGCAGATGAAGGTTCTTAAAACATCCACCAGCGGCGGCAACCAGGGAGGCGGCGGCAACGGCGGGGGGAGCTATCAGCCTGGCGTGAAGGAGCCGGAGAAAAAGCCTGAGAACGATGGAGAGAAGCAGGAGGATGACACAACGATTATCATCCCTGCTGCAGACATCCATAAGGGAGACTCGCTGAAGGTTACAGTGCAACAGGTTGAACTGCGGCTGGATAAAGCCGCGTTGAAGGCGATCGGTGCCAATGCCGACTTGAAGGCTTCCGTTGTTCAAGGCAAGCTGGATGGCTTGTCTGCGTCAGATCAAGCCACAATCGGCACGCGTCCAATCTATCATATTAAGCTTCAGTCGGGTGAGAGGACGGTATCGAGCCTGGGCGGCGGCACGATGAGCGTATCGATTCCTTACAAGCTGAAAGCAGGGGAAGATCCTAATGCTATCGTCGTATACCAACTGCATGCAGATCATAAGCTCGAAGTCATACAGGACAGCATCTATGATGAGGCTGCAGGCAAAGTGATATTCAATAGCGGGCAAACGGGACAATTTGCGGTTGGTTACAGTAAGCCCGTATATGCTGATGTGACTGGCTGGTATGGCGATGCGGTAACTTACCTTGCGGCAAGGGGAATTGTGCAGGGAGTCGATGGCCAACACTTTGCACCGCAAGCGAACATTAAACGGGCAGAGTTTGTCCAGATGATCGCCAATATTGCCGGGGCTGAACAGCCTGTACAAGAAAAATCGGCATTCTCGGACGTCAACGAAGGCGATTGGTATTATGCGGCGGTTACATGGGCCAGCAGCAATGGCATTGTTCTCGGGGCAGACGGCAAATTTAATCCGCATGCCTTGATTACTCGCCAGGATATGGCGGTCATTCTCGCTCGTTACATTGATAAGGCAGGCAAGTCCACGCTGACAGCTATCCACGAGCCGATCGTATTTAACGATCAGGAACGAATTGCTGAATATGCCCAATCCGCGGTAGCAGCTATGCAGACTGCAGGCATTCTGACTGGCCGCGGCAATCAGCAATTCGCGCCGCAGGCAACCGCGACACGCGCCGAGGCAGCACAAATGATCAGCAAATTTTTGCAGCGGACGATTAAATAGACCAGGGTAGATCGTAAGAAGGCCTAAGCAGACGCAGACCAGACAGACCAGACAGACTCGCTGCTGCGGGGCATGGGCAGAGAAAGGAACGGGAGCGCTGATGAGTGAGCGGCGCTCCTTTTTCAGCAGATGACAGGCCGCGGCGGGCGAACCTTTGAAAGGGGAAAAAAGCGTATAGTTCCGCTAATGGATACAAAAAGGCAAATTGCGATCCGGCAAGTTTCATCAGGGGGCATTACTGGTGGTGGCTGACAAACCGTCATGTCCCTTTGTTAAGGAGCTTTCTATTTCGTGGTTGTTCGTGTGGATCTTGCGCTAACGCTTGCCACAGCTCTTAATTGGCTTGAAATGACCCTTTTACAACTCTAACGCTGGCCACAGCGCTTATTCCCCCATAGCCGGTTAAAATCATGCGATTTTCTATAAATAAGGTGGCTCAGTTTCCTTACAATAATTTTGGGGCTGGATTTCCCTAAATAGCGCTGCTCATCAGCGTTAGAATTCCACAAGGCCACCCTTCGCTTTGATACAGCTACTTACAGGTTGAAGCCAACAAAGATATAAAGAAAACAAACCGACGATCTTGAATTTGTGTATAGCGGCCCGCACTTTATTAAGGAATAATGAAGATACATTAAATAAATTCCAAGAAATGGGGGATTCACAATGAGCAGGACAAAGCTGATCTTGAGCGTAGTTATCATGTTAGCTTGTATCGTCAACCTTGCAGCCTGTGGAAACAGCAGCAACATAAAGGTAGCTTCGGACCCGCCTCAGCAATCAGACCCATCCGGCAATGACGCCAACAACAACAACAAGGACAAGGACAAGGATAAAGACAAGGGGAAAAAAGTAAAACTGACCTTCCAAATTCATTATTCGGACGAAACCTCGCCTCAGCACCTGGCAATGAAAAAGCTGGTCAATGATTACACGGCCGCGCACGCCAACATAGAAATTGAGGTCGACGCGCTGAATATGGAGCAGCAAAAGCTCAAGCTGAAAACGCAAGCGGCTACGAATGATATGCCGGACATTACGGTCGTAAACCCCGGCGCACAAATGAAGCCGTTCGTTGACGGGAAGAAGCTGGCGCCGCTCAATGATATTTTGGATAAAGACGGCTTGAGGGAAACGTTCGTCTCCGGGGTGCTGGACTACTATACGTTTGACGACAATGTATATGGCCTGTCAGAGGGGAATGATATCGCAGTCATCTATTATAACAAGGAGTTGTTCGAGCAAGCGGACGTTGCTATTCCGACTACTTATGAAGAGATGGTGGAGTCAGCCAAAAAGCTGCGAGCCGTCGGCATTACACCAATGGTCATCGGGGAGAAAGAAACGTGGACAGGGTCATTTTTCTTTATGAACATTGTGCTCCGTTTGGCGGGTCCGGGATTTTTGGAAGATGTGATGGAGAAAAATAAAACGTTCAACGATCCGGTATTTGTACGCGCAATTGAAAAGATGCAGGACTTTATTCAGGCAGGAGGCTTCCAGGAGGGCGCTACCTCCATGGATTACAATACCGCGGAAAATTTATTCGTCACCGGCAAAGCGGCGATGTACTTTATGGGATCATGGGCGGTAGGCACGATGGAAAACTCGGATATTAAAGATAAAATCGGTATTTTCAAATTCCCAACGGTTGACGGCAAAGGCAGCCCTGACGAATATATGCTTGCTCCTGGCCTTGGCTATTGCATTGCGGCAGGATCGAAACATATTGAGGAAGCGAAGGCGTTTTTGCACTACTATATGACGAACTATCCGAAAGTGATGTTCGAACTGAAGAGTGCGGTCGGCATCGCCCAACTGGTGGACGGCGACTTTACAGCAGCGGGTTATTCGCAGGCGGCCATGGAGGTGCTGGACTTGTTTAAAACCGTCAAAGGCGGTGACATTGCCTTCGATAATACGATTGATCCGAGCACGACCCAGGTTCATTTGAATAGTTTGCAAAATCTGTTCGTCTCGGATATTGCTGCAAGTGAGCTGGCACAAGAGCATCAGAATGCATTCCAGGCTAACAATCCTTAAGGCGACTATTAAGGCAGCGGGCAGCGGGAGCCGACAGCAAGGCTCCCGTTGCCGACAGAAAAGGAGTTATTGTTATGAACATGCTGAGGGTATCCCGCAAGACAATCGCCCTATTCGTCCTCCCATGCTTGCTCTTATATCTGCTGTTCGTATTTATGCCGATTATCGTCTCCATGTATTATGCATTAATGCAATGGGATGGGATGACCGATGCCAAGTTTGTGGGGCTGCATAACTTCAAAGTGATGTTCACGCTTGATCCCGTATTCTGGCCCGCTGTCCGCAGAGCATTGTTATTTTCGCTGTTTTCCATGGCCGAGATCCCCTTTGCCTTATGGATTGCCATTCTGCTCAGCCGGCGTATTCGCCGCCCCAACTTCCTTATATCGAGTTACTTTCTCCCCGTCATTCTTTCTGTCGTTGTCGTCGGGCAGCTGTGGAAATCGATTTACAATCCCGCCTCTTACGGGGGACTGCTGAACAAGCTGCTGGAGAGTGTAGGACTTGCAAGCTGGACTCACACCTGGCTCGCTGAACCTGGGCTGGCGATGTATGCGATTTTTGTCGTGTCGCTCTGGCAGTATTTGGGCTATCACATTATGATTCAGTTCACAGGAGTGCAGAATATACCGCATGATATTTACGAAGCTGCCAAAATTGACGGGGCCGAGGGCTTCAAAGCAGACCGCTACATTACGTTCCCCCTTGTGGCGCCAGTATTTAAAATATCCATGGTACTGGCCATTATCGGCTCGCTGAATGCGTTCGACATGATTATTGTCATGACGGGCGGAGGGCCGGGCAATGCGACGGACGTTATCTCGACGCTCATGTACAACAAGACCTTCTTGTCATTGGAATATGGCTATGGCAGCGCATTATCCGTCTTCTTAGTTGCGGAGAGCCTGGTTGCCACCGTCCTATTAAATGCTTTGTTCAAACGGTATGAGAATTCGGCGTCTTAATTCAGGAGGAGAATACAATGCGCATGCAAAAAATTGGCGTCGGCCTGCTACTATCTGTGCTGCTCGTGACACAGCTGTATCCCCTTCTTTGGCTGCTGCTGTATTCCTTTAAAACGAATGAGGAAATTTTATCTGGCGCATTCTTTGCCCTGCCTGATGTGATGAAATGGAGCAACTACAGCGATGCGTATTTCAAAGGGAATTATGTGCGAAATTTGTTTAACAGCTTGTTTGTAACGGGTTCGACGCTCACAGTAACGCTGCTGCTTAGCTCGATGGTCGGCTATGCCATCGCCCGCTTCAAGTGGCGCTGGAGCAAATCTGTACTGCTTATTTTTATTGTAGGCATGATGATTCCAACGCAATCGACCTTGCTCCCGCTTGTTGTTTTGTTTCGAAAGCTGCATGTGACCGATACGTACTTATCGATGATTTTGCCGTACATTGCTTTTTCTCTTCCATTAGCCGTGTTTATTCTGACGGGCTTCTTTCGAACGATTCCTCACGAACTGGAGGAGTCGGCATCTATGGACGGCGCATCCGTCTATGGTGTGTTTGTTCGCATTATGGTGCCGATATCCATACCGCCGATTGTGACGGTGACGATCCTTACTTTTATATCCATTTGGAATGAGTACATTATGGCAGCTACCTTCATATCCAGTCCTGCGCTCAAAACACTGCCGTTTGGTATATATAGCTTTGTTAGCAAGTATTCTACCAACTTTGGAGCGATTGGCGCTTATTTGGTGCTCGGGGCGATTCCGGTTTTAATGGTTTATTTTACACTTGCCGAGAAGATTACCAAAGGGATGATCGCCGGAGCGGTGAAAGGGTAGGGAAAGGCTAGGGGAAATCACAAAAACAATGAGTGCATCCATATTTTGGGCATGATATGATGCTGGTAGAGGTGAAAGCCGTTTTTAGCAGGGGGATGCGCTATGAAAATCCGCTTTAATTCGCTTAGCGTCCGATTATTCATCTTATTTTTTATTTGCTCGCTCATTCTGCTCATTCTGCTAACTGCCACCTATTACAAGCGATCTACCGCGCAGATTAATGTCAAGGTTGGGGAAATCGCCCTCAAAAATGTCTCGCAAGCCAGTGAACATCTTGATTTCTTGCTTAAGAGCTATATCAGCTTGTCCAAATCGGTCATTGGAAATCCCGACATTCAACGACTGATTGCTCGCGGGGAGACGAACCCTGCCCTACAAACGATTAATGAACGCACCATTACGAACGTGCTGGGGGCGATCTACTATTCCTGGGATGATGTCGCAGGCATTCATGTGATCAGCAATGAGGGCGCAGTGTACAGCTATGGCAGCAAAATGACACAGGTGATCGATACGAGCTGGCCCGGACGGGACTGGTATGACGCCTTGCGCCGTTCCAATGGCGATATGGTCTGGCTTGGAATAAAACCGCAATCGATTATCGACTTGAATGAACGGCAGCCAGTGTTTGCTTTCGGCAGACAATTGTTCGATCTGAACCAGACTCGTCCGATCGGCATCGTGCTGGTGGAGATGCGGTCCACGATGATCCAAAATATTTTAGCCAATTTGAACATTGCCGGCAATGGCAGCCAGTATATTATCGATAGGGACAACGCGCTGGTTGCGATGAGTGAGGCGGTGCTTACAAGTGAGCTAGCCATTGATCCCTGGCACCAGCTCAAAGAGGACGAATATGGAGCAATCATCGAGAAGAACGAGCACTTCATTGTGCTTGCCAAGCAGAAGCAGGCCGAGTGGTCCATTGTCAGCATAACGCCCAAAACGGAAGTGATGGCCGAGGTTAATGAGACGACGCAGTTTTTGCTCATGATGCTGACCATTCTAGTTGTGCTGTCACTGGGACTGGCCTTGTTTATTTCAAAAACGATTTCTGCCCCGGTAAAGCAGGTAATTCGTGAAATGCGCCATGTGGAGCGGGGTAATTTCGATATTATGCTCCAGGTGAAGTCCTTTGATGAAATCAATGTGCTGGCCGCGGGGTTTAACCGGATGGTGAATCGGATTAACAGCTTGGTAGAGCGGGTACGCACCGTTTCGGAAAGTGAAAAGAATGCGGAAATTCATAGCTTGCAATCGCAGGTCAACCCCCATTTTCTATACAATACGCTGGACATGATCTACTGGATGCTGGATGAGAAGGATAATGAGCGTCTTGGCGATGTCATTCTTGCCCTCTCGCGAATGTTTCGTTACAGCAGCAGCTGGGAAGAAACCTCAGGCATTACACTTCATGATGAATTAGAGCAGATTGAGAGCTATATGTTTATTATCCAGACCAAAATAGGCGACAGCCTTCGTTATGAGACGAATATTGAAGAGCGCTGGCTTGCCATGAAGCTGCCCAAAATGTGCTTGCAGCCGATTGTTGAGAACGCCGTCATTTATGGCCTGCACAATCTGGAGGATGACCGCGAAGGTGTAATCCGTATCGAAACTGAGCAGCAAGACCAGTATATGTTTATCCATATTACAGATAATGGGGAAGGAATGACAGAGCCAAAGCTCCAGCAATTGACCGAATCACTCTGGCAGATTACGAAACAGATTGCATCCCGGCAGTTGGCTATAGATGATCAGTCGGATAAAGCGGGGCTGCTGCTTTCCAGCATGCCCTCGAAGGAGTCGTTAAGCGGTATCGGGCTTGAAAATGTTCACCGCAGGCTGGCGCTTCGATTCGGGGCGGAATACGGTCTGCGCCTGCGAAGCGTAGAAGGGCAGGGGACCCGGGTTACAATCGCCGTCCCTTATTTGCATGAATCCTATCAATAGACAAGGGGGAGAACTCTTGAACATATTGATTATCGATGATGAGAAGTTCATTCGGGAAGGTGTAAAGCGGACGATTGCCTCTGCATTTTCAGACGCGAACATTCGGATTGCCGGGTCAGCTCACGAAGCGGTCGATCTGATCGAGGCCACTATGATGGATATCATCCTCCTTGATATTAAGATGCCGGGGATGAGCGGGCTGGAGCTGCTGGGACAGTATCGGAAGCTTAACCAACGTACGAAATGGATTGTGATCTCGGCGTATTCGGATTTTTATTTTGCACAAGAGGCGCTGCGCTGCGGAGCCAGGGATTATCTGCTTAAACCAGTAGGCAAGCCGAAGCTGCAGCAGCTTATTACCGAGATGCAGCTGGAAATCCAGGAGGAACGAAAGGAAGAGAGCCAGAGGCTGTCGGCAAATCACTTGAGCGAGCTATTGGAAGAACCGGGCAAGGAGCCTGATTTGATCGACATTGCGATGCAATATATCCAAGCTAACTTCGATGATAATCTCACCCTGGAAAAGGTAGCCGCTACCATCTATCTTAATCCGGTTTATTTCAGTCAATTGTTCAAGCAGAAGACGGGGCGGGGATTTAAGGATTATGTGATCGAGCTGCGGATGAACAGAGCGAAGAAGCTGCTTGAGAAGCCGAGACTGCGCGTCTCCGATGTGGCCGAGAGGGTCGGCTATCAGGATATGCGATACTTCACCCAGGTATTTCGCAAAACGTTTTGCATCACGCCTACGGAATATCGGAAAGGCCTCGGTTTGCAGCAGACCTGAAAGCAGCATGATAAACGTCAGTATAACAATAGCCGCCCGTGATGGGCGGTTTTTTTGCGTGTGGCTGGCTTAGGGGCTGTCATGAGCGGGTTAATAATCGTCAAACGGCCAGGCCAAGCGGTTCATCATGCTAATCTATTCGTAATCTTCTCCAGCACTTTTCTTCCATGCCTCTCATGCACGCCTTCCATCTTATCTTGTTCAAGCGCTGCTTTTAGCGCGGCGCCGAGTATGACGCCGAGCGCTGATGCCTCTTCGTACCCCTGGTTGAGCGCTATACTGCTTAAATATTGGACAATATGATCAGGTTCATCCGAGGGGGGGGCGGCGGTCAGAATCTTCCCTGCTTTGATGCGCAGGACACCGTCATAGGCGGCAAGCAGCGCCGCTTGCAATGCCTGCTCAGGCAAAGCCTCAGCTGCTGCTTCCATCCGGTCAATGATTCTTTTGGTCAGATCGTCTCGTATAACTCCGAAGAAAACTTTTTTCGATTTGAAATGATGGTATAGCGAACCGATGGTTACTCCTGCTTCCGCAGCTACGCGGTCTACCTCTACTTGTTCATAACCGAACTCGGAAAATAGCCGTATTCCCGTTTGAATGAGCTTGGACTTGCTCGTTCCCGGTATCGGTATGCTTTCTCTCACTAATACTCACCTCTATTGCGCATTCAAAATACAGGAATCTTCGCTTATTATACATGACTTGAAAAGCGGAAAGAAGGTTTAATCCGTAATAGTGCTTTAAGCAAGTTCTTCTGTACTTGGACGGCGCGGTCGTTTAGGTTTAACGTTGACACAAATACATAACTGAGTTATGTTTATTATAACATAGTTATGATGCATTTATTAATTTTATCAGGGAGTGAAGACAATGCCAGGAACGCTTGTGTTTTATCTTGTACCAGTGAAAAATATGGAAGCTGCAAGACCGTTCTATCGGGATGTGTTGGGGCTGGAGGAGTCATGGCGGGAGGGGGAGTCGACGACAGGGTTCAAATTGCCCGGAAGCGATGTTGAATTGATGGTAGATGAAGTTGCCGGTGTTGAATTTGATGCGGCCGGCCCGGTGTTTTTAATCGAATCCGTTGATGAGTTCTATGCCTTGAATAAAGAACAAATTATCTTTGTTGGGGAACCTGGAGAAACACCGGACGGAAAGATCGTAGCGGCCCGCGACGATTCCGGCAACGGTATTTACTTCACCGACCAGAGCAAATCCTAATTATCACGATAACGACATCTGCTATTTCCATTTCATAAGGAATAGCAGATGTTTTTTTATATTCAGGGTCTATCCAGCAATTGGAATTGTTATGTTGGATATTAGCGGGTGCAATAACAATAATAAGAAAAACAATATAAAGAAGGTGACGGGATGATCAAGTTTGTTTTGAAATGGCTTATTAACGGTGTTATTGTGGTCGCGATGCTCATGTTTTACGCGGACGTTTCCTTTATTAATGCAGCAATTACCGGTACTGTGCTGACACTTATCACTTATTATGTAGGGGATCAGCTTATATTGCGGTCAACGAACAATTCGGTTGCTACAATCTCTGATGCCGTTATGAGCTTTCTTATACTGTGGCTGTCCGCCAAAGAAATGGGATGGACGTTAAATATCGGGGAAATACTAATCATGACTGCCATACTCTGCATAGCTGAATGGTTCTTACACCGGCATGTCTTTAAGGCTGATCTAGCAATGAGCACCGCATAACTGCGCGGAGGCTATCCCGGCATTTAAGGGATAGCCTTTTATAGTTGTTTTGTAAATATTAAATAGGAACCTGAAAATCAATGTTTGCCGCCTGCGAGAAAGACAGTGAAGGGGTGCAGGGAGGTTGGAAAAACGAAGTGGTCGCTTTTTAAAGCTGGATTTCAACCTTTTGAAAATCAGGATAAGAAATCCGGCTTTGAATGGCGATTGGAAACACCCTGCGAACCCGCAGCAGCATACTCGAGTCACGTGAAGCAATGATTTTGGTTTGGAGAAAATAAATATAAGTAAATAATTATATAGTTATTTACAAGTGGGTGAAAGTATGCGAAGATAAGCTTGAAACGGGCTAAACGATGAATGTAAAGCAAACGAACTTGGAACTTACGGTCGTTGTTTGCTTGCTAAAGGAGTGAAGTCATTGGGAAAATTGGGAGAAGTAGCAGATGTACTGAAATTATTAGGGGACAGAAATCGGCTGACGATCATCGCTTTATTGCAGGTGAAGGAGTTATGTGTATGTGAAATCGTCGACATACTGAAAACAAGCCAGCCGAACATTAGCCAGCATATTCGCAAGCTGCGTGATGGTGGTCTGATCAAAGAATCCCGGAGGGGACAGTGGGTCTATTATTCGCTCAGTTTGGGAGACAAACCTTATATATTGGATATACTGAAAGCCATTCCTTCACAAGCTGGGCTTATCGATCCGGCAACTTGTGAGGCTAATGACTGCTGCACATAGTACAGGGGGATGCATATGGTTTATGTGGCGGTTTTCATTTTCTTAGTTACCTTGCTTTTTGTCATCTGGCAGCCTAAAGGGTTAAGCATCGGTTGGAGCGCGGCGGGGGGAGCCGTGCTGGCATTGGCTACAGGTGTAGTCAACTTGATGGATGTAAGAGATGTCACGCTCATTGTATGGAATGCGACATTGGCTTTTGTGGCTATTATATTGATTTCCTTGATTTTGGATGAGATTGGCTTCTTTGAATGGGCCGCGCTGCACATGACCCGGATTGCCAAAGGAAACGGCACGTTGATGTTTGTATACATTATTATTCTGGGATCGGTGGTCGCTGCCCTGTTTGCCAATGACGGAGCTGCGCTTATTTTAACCCCGATTGTACTGGCCATGGTGCGGGCATTGAAGTTTGATGAGCGGATGGTCCTGCCCTTTATTATGGCTAGCGGGTTTATCGCGGATACGACCTCGCTCCCGCTGATGGTCAGCAACTTAGTCAATATTGTTTCGGCTGACTTCTTCGGGATTGGATTTGTAGAATATGCGGGCCGGATGATTGTTCCAAACCTGTTTGCGCTGGCGGCCAGCATTGCAGTATTGTATCTTTTCTTCCGCAAGAGCATTCCCAGACATTATGATATGAGCTATGTGAAGCGGCCGGCCGATGCGATCAAGGATATGCGGATGTTCCGCGCATCATGGATCATACTGGGGATTTTGCTGGTCGGTTATTTGTCCAGCGAGTTTATGAACATACCGGTTTCCGTCATTGCCGTCATTGCGGCAGTGGCTTTCATCGTCATGGCACAGCAAAGCCCTGCTGTTGAAACCAAGCGTGTAATAAAAGAAGCGCCGTGGGCAGTCGTTGTTTTTTCCATCGGCATGTATGTGGTCGTCTACGGACTGCGCAATGCGGGGCTGACGGACCGATTAAGCGAAGTTATCCAATTGGCAGCGGACCAAGGGCTGTACGCCGCTACGCTCGGCATGGGTTTTCTCGCTGCGCTCCTGTCCTCGGTAATGAACAATATGCCTACCGTAATGATTAACGCATTGGCCATTCAGGAGACCGCTACGGATGGCATCATGCGGGAAGCGCTGATTTACGCCAATGTGATCGGATCAGATCTGGGACCGAAGATCACCCCGATCGGCTCCCTTGCCACGTTGTTATGGCTGCATGTCCTGTCGCGCAAAGGCGTGAAAATCACCTGGGGCTATTACTTCCGCATCGGCATGGTGCTGACGATCCCGACGTTGTTTATTACCTTGACCGGACTTTATTTGTGGCTCTGGCTGCTATCTTAATCCAATACGAAAAGAGGCATTTTTCATGACTAAACCGCTCGTTTATTTCCTATGTACTGGCAATTCTTGCCGGAGTCAAATGGCTGACGGATTTCTGAGGGCACTGGGCAGTGACAAGTACGAGGTAAGAAGCGCAGGACTCGAGGCGCACGGACTTAACCCCAGAGCGATACAAGTGATGAGTGAGGCGGGGATAGACATTAGCAGTCATTCGTCTGATGTCATTGATCCGGAACTGCTGAATCGTGCTCATTATGTAATTACCCTGTGCGGGCATGCCGACGAGCATTGTCCGGTAATTATGAACAAGAACGTCATCAAGTGGCATTGGGGATTCGATGATCCAGCCAAAGCAACAGGTACAGAAGAAGAAATTCTGGATCAGTTCCGTGCCGTGCGCGATGCTATCAAACAGCGTATTGAACAGTTCGTGCTGTAATTTTATTTTAAATCAAAAGTCGTTCATTTGGCTGCACCTGATCAGGTGCAGTTTTATTGTTAGAGGGCATGACACAAGCAGAGGAAGAAAACATTGGCACTAGCCCCGCACGACAACTTGTCTGGGCAGATATGCAAATATTCTGTATAATAAATCAATTATATGTTTTGTCAGCAACAAAGGAGATGAAATCAAATGGCGGCAGAAATTATACATGTTACAACGATCGAGCAACTGCAGATGGCACTTGATATTCGCAAGCAGGTATTTGTAGAGGAGCAGAAGGTACCCATTGAAGAAGAAATAGATCAGTATGATGTCATTGGTGCCGATGCCCGTCATGTTCTGCTGGTTGATCAGGGGGTTCCGGTAGCAACAGGAAGACTGATTTACTACCATGGAGCAGCAAAAATGCAGCGAATCGCTGTTTTGCAGGAATACCGTTCAAAGGGTTACGGCCGCATTTTGCTGATGGTGCTGGAAAAGCTGGCCCGGGAACTGGGGCTGGAGGCATCAATCCTGGACAGCCAATGTCAGGCAGAAGTTTTCTACAACAAGCTTGGGTATCAGGTTATTTCGGAAGAGCCTTTTTATGATGCTGGAATCTTGCATGTGCGGATGGAGAAAAAACTAACTGACTGACGAGTAGCTTGATCATAGGTTTCTGAATAGGGCTTTCATCCGGACGAAGCATTAACCCAAAGGGCTAGAAGTCGATCGAATGATGCTATAATGCAGTATTTTAGGGACAACATGAAGTTTGATAGGCAAAATAATGTGATTATGCATCATTAGTTCTTAAAATGATCCTGAATAGTGGGGAGATCGAAAAAAATCCTGTACAATTGCAGCAATCATTGGCTTAGCAGGCGACATGGGTCATAAATCCTGCATTTTTGCAGGATGGGCAACGTCTACAAGCCGGCACGGGGACGGCAAGCCGTGCTTTAGCAGAAGTTGGTGCAACCGAAAACCCAAACCCGAAAACCCAAGCCGAAAATCCGGAATTCCGAAAGCCCAAACAGGAAAGACCAAAAGCCCGCCAAGAACACGGGTGCATACAACTGATTGCATGCACAGCGCGTCCTCCAGCCAGCTTTTTCTAAAACTCTATTCAGGGCGAAGATTTCATTGCGATCTGCTGCAATTTGACGGCAGGCAGGCATGCCTGCCGTGCCAATCATAATCGACTGAACCTGTACTATGGCCGCAAAATGTAGGTTCCGCCTGCCTCCGCCTGCCATGCGATGCTCCCATCAGCTGCAGATTCAGCGTTCACGACTTGGCCGTCCGCAGTACTTACCGTAACCATATCGCGGGTACGGACGGAGCAGCGATAATCGCAGGCCGCTTTAATGCGCGCCTCGGCGAGCCGCCCGTCAGCCCAGGTGATGGACACCTCAAACCCATTTCTGGCGCGCAGTCCGGTCACTTTCCCGGTTAACCAGGAGGCTGGAAGCGCCGGGAGTAAATGAATTTCACCCGCATGGCTTTGCATCAGCATCTCGGTGATTGCTGCTGTCCCGCCGAAGTTGCCGTCAATTTGGAACGGGGGATGGTTGTCAAACAGATTAGGCAAAGTGGAATGGGCCAACAATTCCTGCAGGTTGATGCTGGCTTGCTCGCCATCCTCCAGTCGGGCCCACAGATTGATAATCCAGGCCTTGCTCCATCCGGTATGACCGCCCCCGCTGGCAAGTCTTCGTTCGAGTGTAACTCTGGCCGCCCTTGTCCATTCCGGTGTAGTCCGCAAATTAAAGCGTTTGCCCGGATATAGCGCAAACAGATGCGAGATATGCCGATGGCCTGGCTCAGCCTCATCATAATCCTCCAGCCACTCCATAAGCTGGCCGTGCTTGCCGATTTGCGGCTGCGGCAACCGCGATCTTAATTCCGTCCATTGCGCGACAATTTCTGCATCGGTATCAAGCGCTGTCGCTGCTTGAATACAGGCGGTAAACAGCTCATGCAATATTTGGCTGTCCATCGAAGGGCCGGCGCACAGCACGCCTCTTACGCCGCTTGGCATGATGTACGTATTTTCTGGCGAAACGGACGGTAAGGTGATAAGCTCCCCGTTGTCCGTTTCATACAGAAAATCAACAAAAAATTCAGCCGCTTCCCGCAGGGTTGGATAGGCACGTCGCAAAAACGCTTCGTCTCGTCCGTATTCGTAGTGCTCCCACATATGCAAGCATAGCCAAGCTGCTCCCATCGGCCAATAGGAGGCCGGCATATATCGATCCTGGGGCGCAGTATCCGCCCAGATATCTGTATTATGATGAGCCACAAACCCGCCACAGTCATACATTTCCCGTGCGGTCACTCTGCCGGATTCCTTCATTCGCTCAATGAGTTCGAACAGCGGCTCATGGCATTCGGCAAGATTGCCTGTCTCGGCAGGCCAATAGTTCATCTGCGTATTAATGTTGATCGTATATTTGCTATCCCACGGCGGGAGCATCAGTTCGTTCCATATCCCTTGCAGGTTGGCGGGAAGCGATCCCGGGCGGCTGCATGATATTAGCAAATAGCGCCCGAACTGGTAATACAGAGCAAGGAGCGAGAGATCTTGCCCGCCTTGGCGAATCCGTTCAAGCCGTTCATCTGTAGGAAGCGAAGCTGCAGGGTCGGTTGCTTCGAGCTGCAACGAGACTCTGGACATCAAGGCGCCTACATCTGCTGCATGGCGTGATTTCAGCACATCATAAGCCTGTTCAGCGGCTTTCTGAGCCGCTTGGAGACAATGCGCTTCCAGATCCGGGAAGCGGAAAGTCGTCCCGGCCGTGAGCACTAGCGTTATGCTGCGCGCTTCTTGGACAAGCAGGTGCTCGCCAAGCTGCGTAACGGTTCCTCCATCGGCCGCTGCTGTCAAGACGATGCGGAAATCCGATCCGCCAGCACCGCCGCAATTGCCTCGCATGATCATCGTATTCTGGCCTGCTTGTACCAGCTCATCATAATAGCGGTTGTTGTTGCCGCGTGTCAGTCGGGTTTTTAGAGACAACGTTCCGCTGCTGCAGGTAAGCCTGACGATGAGTGCCTGGTCTGGAAAGCTGGCAAACGCTTCGCGTTCATAGCTGATGTCGCCGACCTTGTAGCTGACTTTTGCAATTCCCGAAGCGAGATCCAATTCACGGCGGTAAGCTGTCCGCTTGCCCTCCCCATGCTGCACAGTCAGCTGCAGATCGCCCAGCGGCACGTAATGGCGCTGGGTTTCAGGCACGCCTGACAAGGCCATTTCCGCCAGTTCCTGCGCCTGCGGCAGACGGCCGTCCAACAGTAACTCCCTAATGTTCGGAAGTTGCTGCAGCGCATCGGGATTATTGCGGTTGCGTGGTCCGCCGTACCACATGCTGTCTTCATTGAGCGCAATACGTTCGGAATCGGGATGGCCGAACAGAATGGCTCCGAGCCGTCCATTGCCGACAGGAAGCCCTTCTTCCCACACTTCGGCCGGCTTGTCGTACCAGAGCCGCATGGGCGTGCTGCTGCCGGTGTTAATTTGGGCATTCGTCATTTATGTTTCCTCCTGTTGAACTGGCGTGTCAGTCATGAAAGGGGATGACCGTAATGCCATTCACACTGATTTCGCCACGTCCGCCTGTCAGCGTGATCGTATTATCGGTACCTGGATTCAAGCGGATCGTAATATGCGCACAGCCGCTAAATTCTGCCGCGCCGCCTGTTCCGAGTGCATTAATAAGGGAAAGGTCTTCGCCATTGACTGTCAAATGCAACTTGGCTACGCGCTCTTCGGAAGCGTAGTGAATATAGATAGCGGCTCTTCCGCCTTCAGCGCCATCAATGCCAGTGAAGGTGCAATACGCTTCCGGCTGATTCAGGTTGGTTACGGCCGCATGTCCCTCGCCATCAAGAGCAATCACTGCTCCGCCGCCTGCGCTGCTCGCGTTGTAGCGGTCGGGATTGTCTGCCGGTTCCGCAATTTGGCCTGTAGGTGCAAGTCCCTGGACAGTCTGCGTCACTGTGCGAATGGTGCCGTCCTCATTGAAGTGCAGCTCATCGATGCACATGCTTCTCAGATTTCCTTGGCTGGAAATCGCTTGGTTATGGTAGAACAGATACCACTTGCCTTTGTATTCTGCGATCGAGCCGTGTGTAGTGGAGCAGCCGGTTGTCTCCAGGAAGATCCCCTGATATGTCCAGGGACCGAGTGGATGATCGCTTGTGGCATAGCGCATTTGATTGTTATCATGCAAATTGTCCGCATAAGTCAAATAGTAGATGCCGTTTCTTTTGAACACCCAGGCTGCTTCATGGAAGTCTTCCAGTGTGTCGATGCTCTGCATTTCACCTTTGATGGACATCATATCCTCGTTCAATTCGCCGAACAGACACATGCTGGCGCCGCCATAGAACATATACGCCCGCTGGTCGTCATCGACAAACACGCAAGGATCAATCATGCCAAAGCCGCCCAAACCGGGAATGTATCCTTGATCTACGAAACCGGTGCCTGGCTGCGTGCTGGTAGCGACCCCGATTTTCCAGGTATCGTTCCAATGGGATTCACTCGGATGCGGATAGTAGAAATAATAGGTTCCGTTTTTGTAAGCGCAATCGGGCGCCCACATGAATCCGCCCTCCGGTCTGCCCCAAGAGACATCGTCAGATCGCAGAATCTCGCCTTCATCGAGCCAATTGACCATATCATCCGATGAATAGACATGATAACGGTCCATTAAATCACAACCGCGGGCAGGGTCCATGTCATGGGAAGCATAAATATAAATTCGCCCGTCCTCCCAAACGTGTGCCGAAGGATCGGCTGTGAAGATTGAGGTAACAATTGGATTTGTACCACTAGTTTTGACGGCTTGTGCCGGGAATTTAACATTGCTCATAATCGACGTTCCTCCTGAATGCATGAAATAGACAACTACTTACCAGCATAGTTCAGACCACAGGCAAGTGCCATGAGGGAATATTAAATAAAACCGGATATTTCAAAAGAAATATCGTCCGTTATGCAAACCGTGCGAGGACAGAGGGCAAAGCGCATTATTTTCTGTCCATTTTACCTCTCCAGCTTCTTGCAGTTTTCCAAATGATCGGTTACGATGGCGGTGAGAATGTTTTATTTTGAAAAGGACGGCGAAGCTGGTGACACTTTCCAGTCGTTAGTTTTAATAAATCTCCGATTCAGCAGGGGGGAATCTAAATGCTTGCCGTGTTAATTGTTGATGATGAATTTGAAATTCGCGAGGGATTGCGTAAGCGATTTCCCTGGGATGAATATGGTATTCAGCAGGTATTGACGGCAGATGATGGCATCTCCGCATTGGAAATTGCTAGAAATGACAAGCCGGAGTTAATTGTTACGGATATTAAAATGACCCGGATGTCGGGCCTGGAGTTTCTGCATGCCTTGTTCAAGGATGATAGCGATTACAAACCGCAGTCGATCGTGATTAGCGGGTATGATGATTTCACACTGGTCAAGCAGGCGCTTCAAATCGGTGTAATGGACTATATTTTGAAGCCAATTAATCTTGATGAACTGAAGCTTGTTGTCAGTAAAACAACCGATTTTATTTACCGCAAGCGGTTGGAAAGCCAGACGGAGGCGCAACTGCACTCCCATGCCAATTTCGCCATTCAAAAAATGCGGGAAGAGCTGCTAAGAGAACTGCTGAAGCATGAATGCGACTCGTATTGGGAAACCCGGCGCAGGCACCGCCTGCACACATTGGGTCTGGAGTGGATGCTTGAGGGCGAGATGATGCTGTTCATCATTGAAGCGGACGACCTGCGCGCCATTGAAAGACAGGATATTCGGGAGAAGGAGCTCATTCAGTTCGGCATCGGGAATGTCGTGCAGCAGACGTTGGAGGAGGAATATCCTTACAAGTTTGCCGTATGCATGGACCATCTGAGCCGGCTCGTCGTTGTGTTGGCCTGCACGCGCCCGGAGCAGTCCGAGCTGGCAGAAGGGATTGCCATCCTGTGTCTGCAGCGCGTCAATCAGTTTGTAAAGGTGCAGGCGAGCGCAGGCATGCGCTCGGCGAGCGGAGGGCTTAACCAACTGCGGGAAATGTTTAACGAGGCGGCCTTCGCTTTGGAGCAAAAGGCGGCTTACGGGGGCAATCGGCTGTTTACGGATAAATCTGCGGATGAGGATGAAGAACAGGTGCGTTTGTCCATGAAAGAGCCGGCAGAGGTCATCGATTTGATTAAATACGGCTCGGATAAGGATATTTCAGCGGCGCTTATCGGATTTGAAGATATGGTTAAGAGCTGGCATTTGACTCACATCAGGGATATTCAGCAGCAGCTGTTCGAATGGCTGTATGAGGTCATTCATCGTGTGGCATCGCTCGGTATTTCGGGGAAGATGAAGGCGGATAATCCCATTGCCATCTGGGAGCAGTTGGAGCAGTATGATACGCTGCAATCACTGCGGGACTTGACTGAACGTTACTTGCTGGATATGGCAGCCGTCTACCGCAATCAGCCTGCGGGCATCAGCCAGATCGTCAGTGAAGCAGAGAAGCTGATTCAGCGGGATTACGCTGAAAATCTCAGTCTGCAGAGTGTGGCAGATTCAGTGCATGTTACCTCCGTATGGCTAAGCAAGCTGTTTCGCAAAGAAAAGGGCGTCACCTTTCTCGAATATTTGACAGCGGTGCGCATGGAGAATGCAAAGGAAATGCTGGGCGATGTGAAATACAAAGTGTATCAAATATCCTACCAGGTAGGATATAAGGATCCGGTTCATTTCTCGAAGCTGTTCAAAAGGCAGGTTGGCTGCACACCCAAGGAGTACCGCAGGCAAAAAGGTATCGCGGAGGATTAGCGCCGGTTATTTGTACGGGGAGGAAAGCAATTGTCAACATCGCTTCGCAATCAGCTGATCATGTTGTTTTTAGCCGTTATCATTGTTCCGTTCCTGCTGTTCGCCTATTACTCGCATAACAAATCGATTGAAGGCATCTCAAGCACGAATACCAAAATGACGAAAAGCTATCTGCAGCAGGCCAAAAAGAATTTTGATATTTATTTATCCGTATTAAATGAGCAGGTCAACGATTTGATCGGCAATCCGGTGCTGCAGGACATGTTCAGCCAGGAGCCGGTTTCCGTCGAGGACGAGGAGCGTCTGTCGCTGGAGATGCTGTCGTTTTTGTATTCAAGCTCCACAGCGGTCGATGCCTTCCGACTGAAGCTGTATCCGATGAAACCGGCCTCGTACCTGGAATATTTAAAGGCCATTGATGTGCCGGCAGACATTGAGGATCAGGATTGGTTCCGAAGATCACGGCTCAACCAATCGCCGTCCTGGTATCTGTTCATGCCGAAGAAGGGGGACTACAACAAGCCGCTGCTCTCCTATGTCAAACGGTTTACCGGTCTCTATGATCCGGTTCCGCGCGGCTTGATTGTGGTGGATTTATCGGAGGATTACCTGTCACGGTACTTCTCGCCCTCCGATCAGTTCCAGAGCCAGAAGCTGCTGCTGCTGAATGAGAACGGAAGCGTCTATTATGATTCCGAGACCAACGAATGGACAGGGCAGCTCTTTCCATCATCGGACTATATCAGCTATCTGCTCTCTGGTGCTGCAGATTCCTATTCCATCACGATAAATGGGATCGTCTATCTGGCAACACATGTCAAGATGGACAGCCAGCCCTGGTTCATGGTCAGTCTGACCCCGCTAGGGGAACTGACCGGAGCGATTGAGGAGACCAATCGCGTAATGGTGATGTTTCTGGTCGGCTATCTGTTATGCTGTGCCGGACTGATTGTGTATATTACGATGAAGTTCACTCAGCCGATTGCACGCCTGGTCAGGCAGATGCGCCGGATTGAGGCCCATAATTTGAAGTATCCCTTGCCCGCATCCAATCGCAAGGATGAGATCGGCTGGCTCTACCGTGAGGTAGGGGCGCTGGTTCAGAAGATCAAAGGACTGATCGAGGAAGCTTCGTTGTCAGAACGCAAGAAGAAAGAGCTGGAGTTCCGCGTGCTCAGCCACCAGATCAATCCGCATTTTCTGTACAATACGCTTGAATCCATCCGCTGGAAGGCAGAGAATCATGGCCAGAATGATATTGGCGAGATGGTGTCGGCACTGGGCAATCTGCTGAGGCTGAGCCTCAATCAAGGGAAGGAAATTACGACCTTGCGCCGGGAGATCGAGCAGGTGAAGGCTTATGTGCAAATCGAGCAGGCGCGCATGGGCAAGAAGGTGCGAATTTTTTACTTTTGCGACAAGGAACTGCTGGATCGTCCGTTTTTGCGGCTTTTGCTGCAGCCGCTGGTGGAAAATGCCATTCAGCATAGCGTGAGGGAAGACTTTGACAAGGGGAAAATTGTCATTGATGCCCGCCGCGAGCAGAACAACATTATTCTCAGCATCTCGGATAATGGCAATGGCATTCCCGAGTCAGTGCTGGGGCGCATGAATCTTGCTGGAGAAGATCGCTCATTGTCTACATCGGACCTGAAAGGGGTCGGGCTGATTAATGTGAATGACCGCCTGCGACTCTACTTCGGGGATGCGTATCAGCTGCAGATTGATACCGGCCCGGAAAAAGGAACCCGGATCACAATTCGCCATCCGATTCTGGAAGAGGATGAGGTGGAGAGGCTGCAATTGCAGCGCTAGCTTCGAAAGGGCTGCGATGCTGTATACGCTTGTGAGAACAGAGAGGGGGCATGATGGTGAAAATCACAAAGGGGCTGCGTTTTTTGCTGCTGCTGCTGCTGTTGATCCTTTCAGTCACAGCCTGTAATTCAAGCAGCAGCTACCAGGGCGTGAACACAAATGACAAGATAACGGACGAGGGGGTACAGCCCATTACCCTCAAAATCTATTTTGGCGGCGAGAAGAAGGCGGCTGCAGATGAGGTTTGGCAGGCCATTGGCGAATATGTCAGGCGGAAAGGGCTCAATGTCAATTTTGCCGTGCAATTTATCCCTTTCTCCCAATACAGGGACAAAATGCTCACGATGGCTGCTGCGGGTGACCGCTGGGATATGAATTTTGATGCCGATTGGATTTCATTCAAGCAGATGGTCGCCAAAGGAGCTTACATGGATTTGCAGGAGCTGCTGCCAAAGTATGCGCCGAATTTATATCGCAAGTACGAGGAGACAGGCAATCTCGTATCCGCGACCGTGAATGGACAAGTTGTCGGCCTGCCATGGAACATCAAAATGACCGATCGCAAATTCGCGGGTTGGCGCCAGGACCTGGTTGAGAAGGCCGGCATTGAGATTAAGCCGGATTCGATTCAAACGGTCGAGGATGTTGATTGGCTGCTGAGGCAATTGAAGATGGCCTATCCGGACGAGCGTGTAAGCCGAATTCCGCCTTTGAGCATTTATTTTGTTCGGGACGGATGGGTAGACATCAATTTCTACAATCTGGGTTTTTATCTGGATGACCCTGAAGTGAGAATTCAGGCGATGGAGCAGCAGCCCTCATTCCTTGATGCTGCCCGAATGGCGAAGTCATGGCATAATGACCGGCTGCTGAACCGGGATTCGCTTATATCCCAGGAAGATGGTGCGACAGAATGGCGCAATGGAAGGATTATGTTCACCATTACGTCGCATGAATGGGCGAATGCTGACCCCGGTTTTGCCGATCCGTCGCACAAACAGGCTATGTCACTGCTGTATCCGGATCGGAAATATATTAACCGTTCGCAGCTCGCTAATGTGATCGCCATTAACAGGCATGCTATGCATCCTGAACTGGTGCTGCAATTTCTGGACATGCTGGAGACGGATCAGACACTCTATGATCTGGTTCAATATGGAATTCTGGGTAAAACCTATGAGCTGGACGGCGAGATGGCGGTGTACCCGGACGGAATCAGCACACAGACGAGCAATTATATGGAGTGGGGCGGGCAGTGGGCGCTGTGGAATACCGACTTCCTGCGTCCGAGCGTCACTTATGGTGAAGGCTTCTGGGAACGGGAGACAGCGTTTGCCTCCCAGCCGATCAATGTGGATTCACCACTTGATGGTTTGCTGCTCTCAGAGGAGGAGATCCGCTTGGAATTGACTGAGCGGGAGAAGGCGATTCAGAAATATGCGCGGCCGATTGAGTTCGGTACAGCAGAGAATGTCGAGACAGACATCGCTGAATATGTGGAATTGCAGAAGGCCAACGGCCTGGACCGAATTTTGGAAAATGTCCAGCGCCAGGTCGACGCTTATCTCGCATCAAGAGAGCGTTGAGTTAGGAGTGCAGGAGTGCAGAAGCGCAGGAGTACAGAAACATGGCGATTAGCAAAAGAAGAGCCGGAGAAATGAGGAGCGATTGCCCTTCAATATCCGGCTCTTTGATGTTCAAATGCTTTAAGACAAGACAACTAAATCGGCGGTAAGCACGATCCGATCCGAGCTTGGTCCGACCAGCACTCTGAAGGTGCCCGGCTCGAGCACCCAAGACAGATCCCGGGTATAGACGCTGAGATCCTGAGGTGTCAGGATGAAATCGATCACAGCCGATTCGCCTGCTTCCAGATGAACGCGGCGGAATTGACGCAGCTCCATCTCCGGTCTGGCAATTGAGCTGAACAGATCATTGACGTAGAGCTGTACGACTTCATCCCCGGCACGTGATCCGGTATTCGTAATATGCACCTTGACCAGTACCGGATCACCCGGATGGATAGCGGCGGATTGCAATGAAATGCGGTCATAGCTGAACGTTGTGTAGCTCAGGCCGTAGCCGAAAGCAAATAAAGGCAGGTTGTTGCCATCAATATAGTTCTTCTGTCCTCCCCGACGCCGATTGTAATGCACCGGGATTTGTCCGATTGTGCGCGGGAATGACACAGGAAGCCTTCCGGCGGGATTATAGTGCCCGAACAGCACCTCGGCAATCGCTATGCCGCCCTGCTCCCCTGGATACCAGGCCTCGATGATGGCAGGAATGTGGTCAGCTTCCCACTCCATTGTCAACGGACGGCCATTCTGGAGGACAAGCACGACCTTCGTTCCCGTCTCATAAATCGCTTTGAGCAGTTTTAGCTGACTGCCTGGCAGGTCGAGCCTGCTGCGGTCGATCCCCTCGCCGCAGGTTTCTTCCGAATCTCCCAGACAAACAATCGCGATATCCGATTTGGCGGCGATGCGCACGGCCTCCATAATCTCTTCTTCGGCATGGTTCCAGCCAAGAAAGATTTGGGCGCCGCTCTCTTCCTTGCAGTATTCCACGACCAATTCATAAGCTTTGCCCGCCCGCAGCTCAACCGACACCTGCTGCTTGGCACTGCTGCTTCTGCCCCAGCCGTCGATCAGCAAGCTGCCGTCCAGCCATACGCGCATACTGTCCAGACTGGAGGTGCCGATGCAGCCATTAAAATCCGCTTCCGGCGTGAGCTTGCCGCTCCAGCGGACGGAGAAGCGATTGCTCTGCACGGACTGATGCGGCTTCGTAATCATCCAGTTATAATCGATGTTTGCATCGGTGCGGGTCAGCACAGGCTCGCCCTCAAGAAGCGAGTTGTTGTAATAGCGTGCGGTCAGTCCGGGCTCGCCTTCTTCATTCCGAAGGCACTGCTTCGGAATGGCGTCCAGTTCTTCCCCAAGAATACCGGCCCCTTTGGCATAGCGAATCTTGGTTTTGGGTCCGGCGAGCTTGCGAATGCCCTGCAGCACAGTGACCGGCTCAAATCCTTCCACATGCGGGGTATAATCGCCCAGCCGCACGACGGAGGCGCTTGGTCCGATGACGGCGATGGAGGTCAGCGATTTGGACAAGGGCAGTATCTGCTGGTCATTCTTAAGCAATACGATGCCTTCGCGCGCAATCTGCAGAGCGGTTGCGCCATGCTTATCGCATCTGACCACTTTGCTGGTCAATGCCGGATCCGCATAGGGCTGCTCGAATAAACCGAGCATGAACTTGACTCTGAGCACGCGGCTTACCGCGGTATCCACCGTAGACAGCGGCAGCTCGCCGTTCTCGACCAGATCAATAATGCTCTGCTGGTACAGATCGTGCGGATAATCATAATATTGCATATCCGTTCCCGCGGCGAGCGCCTGGCGAATTGCGTCCTTGGGCGATTCGGCAGTGAAATGGGCATGTTCCAGACGTGCGATTGCGCCCAGATCAGACCGGACAAATCCTGGCATCTGCCACTCATTGCGCAGCACCTGGGTTAGCAGACTGTAATCGGAGGCGCAAGGTACGCCATCGATAGAGTTGTAGGAGCACATCGCGTTAATCGCGCCGCCTTCGACGAAAGCGGCTTCAAACACAGGGAGATGAAAAGTGCCCATATCGACGGCGCCGATGGAGGCGGGGGAGTGATTAAGTCCCGACTCAGGGATGCCGTGTACGGCAAAATGCTTAGGCTCCGCGATAACACTGCGGTTCGATGACAAGCTCTCTCCCTGGAGCCCCTTGATGATCGCGACAGCCATGCGGCTGGCCAGATGGGTATCCTCGCCGAACGTCTCTTCTACGCGGCCCCATCGGGGTTCCCTTGCAAGGTCCAACACCGGCCCGAACGTTTCATGAATGCCTTGGCTGCGGGTTTCGGCGGCAATCTGGCTGCCAGCCTGACCGACCAGGTCGGGATTCCATGTCGAAGCCATTGTAATAGCATGGGGATAAATGGTAAATCCGGGCCGAAGCAAGCCATGCAGCGCCTCTTCGCTGAACAAAATCGGAATGCCAAGCCGCGTTTGCTCCACAGCATAGCGCTGAAGCGCGTTGTTCGTTTCCACATTGCCATATAAATCATGGATACAGCCAATGCCATCCCGACCGACAACTTCCCCTACTTGCTCCCACATAATTTCCGCGTCATCAGCCATCACGGTATGCATGTGCGGATGCGATGCGCTCATTAATGAAGCACCAAAATATTGATCGAGCTGACGGACCTTTTCCTTCAGGCTCATCTGCTCAAGCAAGTTTTGCACACGGTCTTCCAGCGGCGCGTCTGAATTGCGGTACAGGGAAGCTGCACCGTTAAGGGTTGTCATTACTGTAGCCTCCTTATTTTTCAACTGAATCGCAAGCTTGATTAGTTTTAGTATAAGGGGGCATGGTCAAATGCACTTGTCAGCCATTGGCGTCATTCTGTCATAATTTGCTCCGATAAGCCGAGGGGGTGCATCCGGTCTGTTTTTTAAATACCCGATTAAAGGTCTCGATACTATTGAAGCCGATCCGATAGGCAATCGAGGTTACAGGCAGCGTCACGTCCCCGAGCAGCTGGCAGCCGACACGAATGCGATGCATATTCAAGTAATCATTGAAGGAATGGCCGGTCGCCTCCTTGAAGAAACGGGAGAAGTGGTACACGCTGTACCCGTTATTCTCGGCAGCCTGGCTCAACGTAATGTCCTTGTCGTAATGCTGCTCAATATAGCAGATCGCATTTTCAAGTCGGCTCAGCTTCTCATGACGCCTGGAACGCTCATCCCGTGTATGCTCAGCCATCTTCATTCCGCGGACAATGGCGGTAATAATGGCATAGGCAGATGTTTTGATGGCCGGATCATATCCCGGAAGACGCTCCGAGATCTCATGGTTGATCTTCAGCATCTCCCTTTCAAGCTCGGCGTGCAGCGATTGGCCCGGCCGCAGGTGAGGCTCTGCAAAGCGCCGTGAGAAATACGCTTCCCCGCATGTCTCGAACATCGACTTGTCGAGTTGGATAATAATCTTGTTGCAGCCCCGTGGATTGGCAAAATACCGGTGGACGTCACAGGAGCCGATGACGAGAAGATCGCCTTGGCTCATTTCATATATAGCGCTTTCAAGTTCAATCTGCATGCTTCCTTCCAATATATAAACGATTTCCAGTTCTTTGTGCCAATGGGATGAGGTGCCAAACTCAACAGGGCTTATTATGATCTTCAGGGGGGTGCCCGTCTTACTGGTAATCATCTCATGCCAAGGATGATTTCGGTATGCCATCGTATTCCCGCCTTTCCGTTCAGTTCCTCTAATCTCAGTCTATTGCATTCCATCCCGGCCGACAAGCACTGTTTGGTATTAATAGGCTAAGGTTGCAATATAAAGTTTTCGAATGACTCATTTGGATAACATCCCGTTTGCTTTAAACTAGCATTAAAGGGCATATACAATTCCGATTCTATTCTTAATAAAGGTTATGGAACGGGAACTAAATTTGGCACAAGAGGTGAGCGAAGTTGGGAAGCATAACGTTTCACCATGTCTTCAAAAATTATAAAGGCGAGCAGCGTCCTGCGGTGAACGATTTCCATCTGGAAATCGAAGAGGGAGAGTTCCTTGTACTGGTCGGACCATCCGGGTGCGGCAAGTCGACGACGCTGCGCATGTTGGCGGGACTTGAGGAAATTACGAAGGGTGACCTGTATATCGACGGGAAGTTCGTCAACTACTTGTCTCCGAAGGACCGGGACATTGCGATGGTATTTCAAAACTACGCCCTTTATCCGAACTTGTCGGTATTCGAGAATATTGCGCTTGGTCTGAAGCTGCGGAAGACAGCCAAGCATGAAATTGAACTGCGCGTCAATCGCGTCGCCAAAATTCTTGAGATTTCCCACCTGCTTGAGCGTAAGCCGAGTCAGCTCTCGGGTGGACAAAAGCAGCGCGTGGCGCTTGGAAGAGCGATTGCTCGCGAGCCGCAGGTGTTTCTGATGGATGAGCCGCTATCCAACCTCGATGCCAAGCTGCGGGCGCAGACGCGTGCGGAAATTATCAAGCTGCAGAATGAACTGAAGCGTACGATGGTCTACGTCACGCATGATCAGGTCGAAGCGATGACAATGGGCACGCGAATCGTCGTCATGAAGGATGGCCTTATCCAACAGGTAGCACCGCCAAGAGAGCTTTACAATGAGCCTGCCAACATGTTCGTTGCCGGTTTCATCGGCTCGCCGCAGATGAACTTTCTGACGGGACGGATCATTCGCGAGGAAGGCCGCTATTATTTCAGCAACCGAAGATTCAAGCTGCCGATTGTGGAAGAGCATTATTACCGTTTCGAGCATTCGGCTCGCACGCTGCGCAATGTTGTGATGGGCGTTCGTCCGGAATATGTACTGCTTAATCGCGATTTGACAGCGGAACTATCGCAAGGCTGGTCACGCTGCCAGGTGGAAATGTGCGAAATTACGGGCGCGGACAGCTATGTTTATGTGAAGGCGAGTGATGACACCATCATCGCCAGAACCGATCCCGATCAAATCTTTGAGCGTGAAGAGAATGTGGCGCTGGGCTTCAACATGAACAAAGTCCACTTTTTTGATGAAGAGACAGGCGTTTCGCTTGCCCTTGGGGGAGAATCGGCATGAGACGGCGTAATTGGATTGGCAGAGTCCTGAAGCTGATTTTGGCAGCGGCCGTCATTATCGTAGCTGTGCGCTGGGTCGGTGGATCAGAGCCAGTGCTGCAGGCGGAAACGGTAACCGTCAAGCAACTGATGGATTTCGAGAACAAATCGGCTCTTACCCCTTATGCGCGCCTTATGCTTGACGAGGAATTGAAGCGCGATGCCAGCTTGCAGCCGATCGTTCTGGCTCCCGCAGATTATTCCGCGGCTTCTCCGGATGCGAAGCTGTCCAAGCGAACGGAACAAGGCAACGATCTGTTAATGTGGGAGAACGAGAAAGGCTGGGCGGAGTGGAGCTTCAATGTCGCGCGATCGGGCTGGTATGAGCTTCATCTGGAATACAAGGCGCTCCCGGGCAGCAACGCTTCCGTCGTTCGGGGCATCCAGATCGATGGTGTCTATCCGTTCGAGGAATCGGAGCGGCTGGATTTGGAACGCTTGTGGAAGGATTCCAAGTTTCCTTACGATCGCAATGAGATCGGTCAGGAGATCAGACCACCGCAAATGGAGCTTGAGGAGTGGAAAGAGAAAGCGCTTACGAGTTTTTCGGCTTCCTCTAAGCCGCTACTCTATTGGCTGGAGGCAGGAGAGAGAACGCTTCGGCTTGTCGGCGTAAGGGAGCCGGTGGCCATTCGTGCTGTATCGTTCCAGCCTGGTGAGGATGCCATGCCTTACGAGGAATATGTTGCGTCTCATCCTGAACAAGCGAGTGGAGACGAATGGTTCACTCTAATTCAGGCGGAGAAGGTTGATCGCAAATCAAGCGTAGCCATACAAACCGATTTTTGGTCCGAGCCGCATATCACGCCTGAACCGAAAGGCAGAATTACGTATAACGTGCTTGGTGGACAACGCTGGCGTTTACCTGGCGAATGGGTGGAATGGACATTCGAGGTACCGAAGGACGACTGGTACGTCATCGATTTGAAGGCGTTCCAGGACTATCGCAACGGTTTTCACGCTTATCGTACGCTTTCGATCGACGGCCAGGTGCCGTTCGATGAGATGTATCGATACAATCTTCCGACACGCAAGGAATTCGTTATTCATCCCATCTCCAACCAGGATGAGGAAGAGTATCGTTTCTATCTTAAGGCAGGAGAACATACGCTGCGCCTGACCGCAGATTCGTCATTGATGCAGCCGGTATTCCTCGCGCTAAAGGATACGTTGGATGAACTGGCGACCTATGACCGGCATATCCGGAAACTGACGGGCAACTACAGTAAGTCGGGCTTCGACGCGAACATTGACAATACGCGTACATGGGACATGAAACGACTCGATCCGAATGTGGATGCAACCGTTGCGGGATTCATCAAACGGCTGGTTGATGTCCGGCATTATATTGACGGCTTGAACGGCGTCGATTCGGACTTGTCGCAGGCGATTAAATCGTCGATTGCCATTCTGGAGAAACTTGCTGAGGATGTCGATGAAATTCCGATTCGAATTAATGATTTTACGACCATTCAGAACAATATCGGAGCGTGGATGGCGACGTTGACGCAACAGCCGCTGCTGCTGGATTACATTGTCGTACGTACCCCTGGTACCGAAACCGGACTGAAAACGGCGACAACTTTGTCTCGCATTCCGTATGCGCTGTCCGACTTTGCGAGATCGTTCTACCTCGATTACGATACGCGCAAGCATAACCGCAAGGAAGCGCTGACCATTTGGGTCAATCGTGGACGCGACTATGTGGAACTGCTGAGAGAGATGGTAGACAACGACTTTACGCCGAGAACAGGCATCGAAGTCAACATCAATCTGATGCCGAACCCGAACATGCTTATTTTGGGCAACGCGGCCGGCGAAGTGCCGGATGTTGCGCTCGGTGTTGCTGAATCGATGCCGGCCGACTTCGCGATGCGGGACGCGGCGGAAGACTTGACGAAATTCGAAGGCTTTGAGGAAGTTTTCGATCGATTTATTCCGGGTGTTGGAAGATCGCTCTATTACAACGGCGGCACATACGGCTTGCCGGAGGTGCAAAACTTCCAGGTATTATTTTATCGGACAGACATTTTGGAATCGCTCAAGCTGAAAGTGCCCGATACGTGGGAAGATCTGTTTGATATTTTGCCTACTTTGCAAGAAAACGGCATGACGATCAGCTATCCGAAAGCGGATTTCTTCACGATCAGCCTCCAGCATGGGGCTGAAGTGTATAACGAGGAAGGCATGAAAGCGATTTTGACAACCGAAGCCGGGCATCAGGCCTTCCGCATGTGGACCGATCTGTACAAGAAGCATAACTTGCCAATCGATATTCCGGCCTTCTTCCAGCATTTCCGCGACGGCGACATTCCGATCGGCGTAGCAGACTTCAATACTTACGTGCAATTGCTCGTAGCTGCGCCAGAAATAACCGGACATTGGAAGATCGCTCCGCTGCCGGGCGTAGAAAGGGCAGACGGAGAAGTCGTCAGATGGTCGCCGCAAGGCATTACAGCGGCGATGATGATGAAGAAGAGCGATCGGAAAGAAGATGCATGGAAATTTATGGAGTGGTGGACATCAGCCGAGGTGCAAGCACAATACGCTGCTGATATCGAATCGTTCTACGGACTTGAATTCCGCTGGAATACAGCCAACGTCGAGGCGATGAAATCGCTCGTATGGCCAAGCGAGGATTTGGAAGTGCTGCGTGAGCAAGCGAGCTGGTCCAAGAACATGCCGTATGTGCCCGGTTATTACTTCCTGAACCGGGAAATGGAATTTGCTTGGAACCGTACTGTGCTAGAAAACGATACGGCAAGGGAATCTCTGGAGGAAGCGCAGCTGTCGCTGCAGCGCGAGATGAACCGCAGGCAGAACGACTTCGGCCTTCGGTCCGATCACGATCTGGGAATTCCGAAAATATTGGAGCCTTATGAATGGAAGGGGGATGACAGATGAATCCGGAATTGGCTTCCAACTTGGGCCAAACGAAAAAGCGCCCTTCCGTCAAGCGAAAGCTCGTGATGTTTTGGCAACAACTGAAAAAGGACAGCTTCTGCTATTTGTATCTTGCGCCGTTTCTCATTTGCTTTATGCTCTTTATCGTTATTCCGGTCATTATGGCAGCGACGCTGGGCTTTACATCCTATGATGGCTTCGGAAAACTGAGATTTATCGGCATCGACAACTATATTGCGATGCTGACGCAAGACGTCGTCTTTTTGACCAAAGCGATCCCGAACACCTTTTTGTTCGCGCTGCTGGTCGGGCCCGGCGGTTATATTTTGGCCTTTGCTTTCGCGTGGCTTATTCACCAATTGCCACTCAAAATCAGAGACTACTATACGCTGGCTTTCTACGCGCCGTCAATGGCTGGAGCGATTGCGCTCACGGTCGTATGGGTCGCCGCCTTCAGTGGCGACCGCGTCGGCTATATCAATAACTTCCTGCTGAATATGGGATGGATTGAAAATCCGGTTATTTGGCTGCAAGATCCGAAATATTTGCTTACGATTATGATCATCGTTTCATTATGGACCAGCTTCAGCGTCGGCTTCCTCGCGATGCTGGCCGGCTTGCAGACGGTCAATCGTGAACTGTACGAGGCCGGGCGCATCGACGGCATCTCCAACCGCTTGCAGGAAGTGTTCTACATTACGCTTCCGTCGATGAAACCGCAGATGCTGTTCAGTGCCGTCATGACGATTGTGGGCACGCTCAAGGCTGGCGCCATTTCGACGCAATTGACGGGCATGCCGATTACGCCTTCTTATTCGGGGCATCTCATTATCAATCATATCGACGATTATGCCTTTATCCGCTTTGAGCTAGGTTACGCTTCGGCTGTGTCGGTTATGCTGCTGATTTTCAGCTACTTCGCAATGAAGTTCGCCTATCGGCTCTTCGGCTCCAAGGAGGAATTGTAGATGTTCCGAAAGATATCGGCTTTCCAGGTCATACTCGTTACCAGCTTTACCGGCCTGGCCGCCTTCATGCTGCTGCCGATTGTGTTTATCTTTAACCATGCGTTCAAGCCGCAAAACGAGCTCTTTTTGTTCCCGCCGCGGTTTTTGGTGCAAAATCCAACGTTCCGTAACTTTGAAACACTGTTTTTGCACGCATCTAATGCAACGGTTCCATTTACTCGCTATTTGTTCAACAGCTTGCTCGTTGCGGCTTTGACGCTGGTATGCGTCATTCTCGTCAGTACAATGGCGGGGTATGTCATTGCCAAGTATCGGTTTCACTTCAAAGGTCTGATTATGTCGCTGATTACATTGTCGCTCATGTTCGCGCCGGAGACGGTCGGCATACCGCGTTTCTTGATTATTAGCGGTCTCGGCATTAACGATACGTATTTTGGGCATATATTGCCGGCTTTGGCTTCGCCGGTTGCTGTCTTTTTGCTCATCGGCTTTATATCGCAAATTCCAAACGAACTGCTGGAAGCGGCGAAGATTGACGGAGCAACCCATTTCCAGATTTTCAGGAAAATAGTGGTGCCTCTATCTGTACCGGCGATCGCGACCATATCGATTTTTACATTTCAGGGCGTCTGGGGCGATGTGGAAACATCGACATTGTTTATGCAAGATGAGACGATGCGGACGCTAGCATTCTATGTCAACAGCTTGCTGAGCGGGTTGCAGAATAGCGTTGCAGGTCAGAATATGGCCGCCGCTGCCGGTTTGCTCATGTTCTTGCCCAACCTGTTCATCTTCTTGATGTTCCAGAAGCGAGTACTGGAGACAATGGTTCATTCCGGTATCAAGTAATTCAACAGCAAAGGAAGGCGTAAAGATGAAGAAATTTGTCCTGTTGCTGCTGCTAGCGGCCATAATGATCATGTCGCTGCCGGAAACGGCGGAAGCCAGGCTGCCTTACCGCTCCTTCTATTACGATGCCAATCAAAAACAGTATATGTGGATTCAGTCGATTTACGAGCCGTCGGAAACGACCGGCGTACGAATCGAGGAACCTTCGGATATTTTTGTGGACTCGGATGATAACGTCTATGTGACTGACAAAAAAACGGGCAAGGTGTATGTGCTCGATTCGAACGGATATTTGCAACTGACGATTGGGGCGGATGAAGGAGAAGGGATGCTGCGTGCGCCGGAAGGGTTGTTCGTCACACCGGACGGCACGATTTATGTCGCCGATTCCGGTAATGGAAGAATAGCACTTTTCAGCACTGAAGGCACTTATCTCAAGGAATACAAGAAGCCGGATTCCACGGCGCTTGGCGGGGAACCCTTTATTCCGACCAAGCTTGTCGTTGATCGTCGAGGCGTCATGTATATCAATCTGAACTCCTCCTACAACGGATTGCTTCGCATCAATCCGCAAGGAGAGTTTATGGGGTATTTCGGTGCCAACAAAGCGAAGCAATCGGTCGTATCCTGGCTGAAGAGACAGTTCTTGAACAAGGAACAGCTGGCCAAGGAGATCGCAAGCCTGCCGATGCCGATCGGCAATGTGTCACTTGATCATGACGGTTTTATTTACACCGCTACTTCAGGGGACTTCGGCAAAGCCGCCATACGAAAGCTCAATGCCGGCGGCGTCGATGCATACAAAAGCAAAACATTCAACACCGCCCACGGCATCGTAGATGTTGCGATCGACAATAATGGTTTTATTTACAACGTGGACACTGTTTCGGCCAGCATCAACATTTACAATGATGAGGGCGATCCGCTTTTCCTGTTCGGTATGGTGGATAACGAAACACAGCAATACGGGGTCATCGGTTATCCGACCGGACTTGCCGTCGACTCGAAATTAAACATATGGGTATCGGATAGCCGTACGGGTACAGTGCACAAGTTTGTCCGTACGGAATTCGGCAACGACGTCATGAACGCGCTCACGCTTTACAAAGACGGTCGTTACGACGAAAGTAAACCGTATTGGGAACGCGTCCACACACGCAATGACATGTTCAACGGCACCTATCAGGGACTTGGCAAAGTGTACCTGCATGAAGGGGAGTTTGGCGAAGCGCTCGACTACTTGCAAGCCGCATTCGATACAGAGAACTATTCTAAAGCGTATTGGCAAGTTCGGCTGAGCTGGCTGCAAAACAATTTTCCACTTGCAGCAGCCATTGTCATCGCGGTACTGGCATTGCTGGTGTATGCTCCGCGGCTCATAAGGGCGCTGCTACGCAAACATCCGATTCCGGATAAGTGGGAGAAGACGGTCTCTGATTTGCGAAACTTCCATTTTACGATGTTCCATCCCTACCAAGGCTTCTATAAATTGAAGGAGTCAAAGATCGGGGTCGGGGTTATCCTCCTATTGCTGGCGGTCGTCGTGATTGTCAATTTATTGAATGTGTACCTGACCGGCTTTTTGTTCAATCCAGTTGAAATAGCAAGGGTGAATATTTTCGGCAGTCTCGCATTTTTCTTTATACCGTGGGTGACATGGATTATTGCCAACTATCTCGTGTGCAGCGTGCGCGACGGCGAAGGTCGATTCAGAGAGGTGCTGCAAGGCAGCGTCTACGCACTGGCGCCTTTCGTATTTCTGTCCATTCCAATCGTAATATTGTCCAACATTGTCACTTACGAAGAGCGAATACTGGTGGATTCATTGACGGCAATTATGTATATCTGGCTAGGCATCATGCTGTTCGTCAAGACGCAGGTCATTCACAACTTCGATTTTATGGAGTCGCTTGGCAATATTGGCATTACGGTCTTTACGATCGGAACGATTTGGTTGTTCGTCTTTATCACCTCCGGTTTGACCTACAATTTGTATGATTTCTTCTATCAGCTTTACAAGGAGGCGACGTTCATTGGTTAAGTTCATCAAAAGCCTCTCGTTTCGGGTAAAGCTTGTATCGGTGCTAGTGGCAGCCATCGTCGTTGTTCTAGGCATTATTCTGCTAAGGGGAGGCGGCATTTCCCCCGCCGAGGCGATGGCCAGGGCGGGTATTGACCCGCCTGAGAGCGTACGCGTCCCGCTGCTTCAAGAAGCGGCGTGGACACCTTCGGCTGGTGCGGACGGCTTCGCCGAAGTGCTTTCGAACGACAAGTACACACTGTTGATTGATCCAGCGACAACGCAGATTGCCGTCGTAGACAAAAGCAGCGGCTACCGATGGGCCAGCAATCCGACCTCTGATAAGATTCAGGAGGAAACGGTCAAAGGTCAACTGCTGACCAACCTGCAATCGCCGTTTATTCTGACCTTCGTCAAGACGGAAGGCAATGATCAAACGATTCGGAATGTAACGAATGCGCTTGATCCGAAAATGTCCAAAGAGATGGTACGATCTGACAACAAGCTGCAGGTCACTTACTATATGGAAAACAATCAGATTGGGTTTGCAATTCAGTATGAGCTGACCGAGCATGGCCTTAAGGCGCGTATTCCGTCCGATGGCATCCGTGAGGAAGCATTGTACAAAGTGTTCAGCATTGACGTGCTTCCCTATTTCGGAGCAACAAAAGATGAGGACGGCTACATTTTCGTACCGGACGGACCGGGCGGGCTCGTCAAATTCGGTGAAATGCGCGCAGGAATTTCGCGTGGCTACAACCATCAGGTATATGGGCTCGAGCTGACGAACGCGGGCAACTGGTCGCGCTCCGGCGAGCGCCGCGAGGACATCGCGTATCCGGTATTCGGGATGAAGCGCGGTGATCAGGCCTACATCGCGATTTTGACCGAAGGTGCCGATTCGTCTAATATTTCCGCCTATTCGCCGGGACTGAAATCATCGCTGTACAATATCTCCTCCAGTCAAATTTACCGGGAAGAATATTTGTACCGGATGAGCCGGATGGCTACTCCGATCAAGGCGATTCAGAAGAAGCGGCTGGAAACGGATCGCGTCGTGGAATATCGCTTCCTGCGAGGCGACGAAGCCGACTATGTCGGCATGGCCAAAGCTTACCGCGAGTATCTGGAGCAGGAGGGAAGGCTCGGAGAAAGACTGGCGCCGGTGGAGCACGTACCGTTGAATGTCAAGCTGATGGGAGGCAACTATGAAACGGCCTTCAACAGCATTCGATATACGGCGGCGACCACCTTTAATCAGGCCAAGGAAATCGTTGACCGATTGAAGGGGCGCGGCATTCATGACATGCGGGTTACTTATTATGGCTGGCAGAACAAGGGCGACTACAACCTGTATAAACGATTCCCGATCGAGTCGAAGCTCGGCGGCGAGGAGGCTGCCAAGTCTTTCGTATCGGCGATGAAGGATTATAATATCGACGTTTATTTCGAGGAAGACTTTGTCTGGATCAATGAGAAGGAATCGACATTGACAGGCAAAAACAACGGCATCCGGGGAATCGACGGAACGGTGTTTGTCGACGAAGGCTGGTTTATCAGCAAGCCGGAGCGGACGGTCGCAATGGCATACGAAACGATCGATCGACTGAAGGAAATCGGTGTATCCGGTCTGTTGTACAACTATGTGGGCGAAATGGTATTTAACGACTATGATCCGTCAGGTATCGGAACCCGCGACCATACGATCACTGTATATCAGGGACTGCTGGATTATACGAAGAAGACGCTCGGAGCGGCAGGCGTATATCAAGGCAACGACTACACGATCGGCCATGCCGATTTTGTAACGATGCTGCCATACGATTCCAGTTACGATTTTATGGTGGACGAAACCGTTCCGTTCTATCCGATTGTGCTTCATGGTTATACCGAATATACGTTTGGTGACGGCAATCTTCGCAACAACGTGGAACAGGAATTTTTGAAGGCGATTGAATACGGTGCGCTGCCTTCCTTCTTCCTGACCTACGACGATTCGCGCAGTCTGAGATATACGCCTTCACGGTATCTGTACAGCAGCCAATATGAGAAATGGCTGGACTGGATTCAGAAGGAATACGAATCATTCGATTCGCTGTCATCGGTGTACTCGCAGCGCATCGTCGACCACGAGAAGCTGTCAGATGAACGTTTCGTCACGACTTATGAGGACGGTACGAAGGTCATTGTGGACTACGGGCGCAATACGTTCCATGTGGAGAAAGGGGAGGGCGCCTGATGGACGCAAATAAAAGAAGGCTAGCTGAGCGCCTGTTCCAAGGCAAGAAATACGGTATGGGCTTGATGTTCATGCTGCCGTGGATTATCGGATTCTCATTGTTCATTATTATACCGGTTAGCTGGTCGATCTATATGACGTTCCACAAGGTTAAGATCAGCGCCGGCGGGTTCCAGTACCAATGGCTGGGAATGAGGAACTACCGGGATGCCTTTTTGAAGGACAATGATTTCGCGTTTCAGATGATTACTTATTTCTACGAAATGCTGCTGATGGTACCGATTATCGTCATTTTTGCCTTACTCATCTCGCTCATGCTCAATCAGAGATTCCCAGGACGCTTCATATACCGCGCATTGTTCTTTCTGCCGGTCATATTCGCGACTGGCCAAGTACTGTCGGAGCTATTCTCCCAGGGGGCGGGCGATGTCCCGTTCCTCAGCCAGTACAATCTTGAACCGCTTATTCAGGAATATGTCGGCGCGCAATTTGCCGAGAGCATTATGTCCCTGCTTAGCCGGATCGTCATCATTTTATGGTACTCCGGTGTACAAATTCTGATCTTTATCGCCGGCTTCCAGACCATATCGCCGACAATCTATGAAGCGGTGCGTATCGACGGGGCATCGCCTTGGGACAGCTTCTGGAAAATTACGCTGCCTGCAACTGTTCCGTTTATTAGCCTGAACGTGCTGTACACGATTATCGACTTGTTTACGTTCCCGCTAAATCCCGTACTGGAGCATATCGAGAAAAACAGGTATGCGCCGGAAACCGGGTACGGCTATGCAAACGCATTGGCCTGGATATACTTTGCATTCATTTTCCTGTTGATTGCCGTTGTACTGTATTTGTTTAATCGAAGCTTGAAAAAGAGGAGTGTACGCTTATGATGGGGGCAATCAAGACCGAGCTGGAAAAGATAGGTGGGGTCATTTCCTCCGCTCTGTGGAGCCGCAACGCGCAAAAGGCGAAGCTCGTCGTACTCGGACGCAACGTATCCGATGGCGTACTTGCCAAGCTCGTTATTTACTTGCTGCTCTCCATCGTAGCGTACTTGTATTTACAGCCGCTGCTCTATATGATCAGCACGATGTTCAAGACGATGAGCGATTTGCTGGACCCGACGGTCAAGTGGATCCCTCGCGAAATTACATGGGAGAACATTACAAAAGCCTTCAACGGCTTGCAGTATCCGAGAGCGCTCCTTAATACTTCCATTATCGCGATCGGTTGTTCCGTGCTGCAGGTTATTGTATGTGCGATGACCGGCTATGCTTTGGCTAGACTTAGCGTACCGTTCAAAGGGGCATTTATCGGCTTAATTATTTTGACATTCCTTATGCCCCCGCAAGTTATCGTTCTCCCAATGTATGCGATTTACAGCAAGCTGGGTCTGCTTAACACCCCATTCGTCTTTCTGATTCCGGCCTTATTGGGCCAAGGGCTGAAGGCGGCGCTGTTCATCTTTATCTTCCGGCAGTTTTTCGCTTCCCAGCCGCAAAGCTTGGAGGAGGCGGCCAAACTGGACGGCGCATCGACTTTCCGCCTGTTCGTCGGAATCATGCTGCCGCTGGCACGCTCAGCCTGTCTCGTTGTGTTTCTGTTCAGCTTTATCTGGTACTGGAACATGTCTTACGAAGCGTCGATGTATCTTGCGAATGACTTCCAGCCACTGTCGATTCGACTTACCATGCTCGAACAGGTTCTTAATCCAACCATGCTTGGCCAGACGCGTGTAATTGATAACCCTATTATGGAAAGTACGAATATGGCTGCGGCGTTCATGATTATTTTGCCGCCGATCATTATCTTCATTATTTTGCAAAAATGGTTTGTTAGCGGTATCGAGCGTACTGGTCTCGTCGAGTAGGACGACGCTGCCAGACGCCGCCGCGTAGGTCCAATTCAAATAAGAAGGGAGGTGAGGCCACGGATGCTATCGTGAGTAATGACGCATCCACAATTGTTAGCAGCATTCCAGCAAGGTTATCCGAGGGGTTATGTGAATAACGATAAAAATCGAGGAGGAGCAATATGAAAAGAAAAGGTAGCTTTACATGGATGTTAATTTTAGTGGTGGCGCTTACAATGGTGCTGTCTGCATGTAGCGGCGGCAACACGCCAGCTTCTACAAACGGCGGATCAAGCAACGGAGGCGAGAAACCGCCTGCCGCTACAAATGGAGGCTCGAACAACGGTGGCGGCGAAAAAGCCGAGAACGGGGGAGATGTGGATGTAAACAAAGACCCCGTAACGATCAAGTTCATCTCTTGGAAAGAAAACTACGGTCCGCTGTATGATCTGTTCCATGAGATGTACCCGTGGATCACGATCGAGCAAGTGCCGGTTAATGGCGGCAACATTATGGAAATCATCGCTGCGCTCGAAGTAGCGGGTACACCGGCTGACGTCGTCGAGATGGATGACTTGCTCGCTTTCGACCAAGCGGGTCTGCTCGAGGATCTGACGCCTTACCTTGATAAGAGTGAGATCATGAAAAATACGGTATTGCCGGATGGCCTCTTCGATACGATGTCTTACAATGGCAAGAAACTGGCCGTACCGATGGTAGACGTTCCAATGTGGGTACTGGTTAACAAAGACCTGCTTGCAAAGAACGGGGTAGAAATGCCGGCGAACGACTGGACTTATGAAGATATGCGCAGAATTGCCAAAGAGATTACCGATCCGGTTGCAGGCGAATTCGGCTTCACAACACAAGCTGAAATTCAAATGCGTTTGATGAGCACAAAAGCGGTTGCGGACGGTCATGCGGCTAACCTGCAATATATGAATGAAGATTTGACGCAAAGCGTGATGAACAAACCGGAAATTTTGAATATCGCCAGATGGTTCCAAGAGCTGGTAACAGTGGATGGCTCCCTGCAAAATGATGCAGATGCCGACGCTGGAGGCGCACTGACAAGACAGTTCATCAACGGTAAAACCGGCTTTGCAATCGGCGGAGACTGGGTATTGCCGGATCTGAAGAAGAATGCTACGTTTGAATGGGATGTGCTGCCATTCCCTAAAGGCGAAGTGAGCCAGCCGGGCTACACGATTTATGGACCACTCGGATTGCTGACAGGTTCGCAAAATCAGGAGGCAGGCTTCCTGTGGCTGTCCTTCCAGTTCACTGAAGTGGCACAAAAATGGAAAATCGACCAAGGTGCAAACGCATCGGTCATCGACCAAAAGCTGCTCGATTACTATGATGAAACACCAATGTGGGAAGGCAAGAACAAAGAAGCTGTAAAAATTGCCAAAGAAAATGCAAAAATTCAAGTTGGTAACACGGTTCCTGCATGGGGAGAGTACAACTGGAATAACATCATGAACGAAATTATGTTCGGCCCGGGCGAGAAGACGGTTAACGACATTATCCCGTTGGTAGAACAGTGGAATAGATTGACGCTTGAAGCGCGCAAGGAAATTGATGGTTAAGCGATAGTTTTTGATAAGAAGTTATAGCTCCAATTAACAATCGGGGAGAATGTCGGCATGCTGACGTTCTCCCCGATTTTTTTGTTTCGATCTTGATCCCGGTCGAATCGCAAGGAATAAGAGACGTGTGACGAATACCTTGATTGCGCAGTGTATCAGGCGTGGACACGCCTTTTTATAACCAAGTAATATAATAGGAATAATATAAAAATTGATTGACAATTATCATTATGATGTAATATATTATTGAATAACAATAATGAATATTTTGTCGTATGGATGTGAGTGCTGCCTTGATTGGCAATTGGAAGCCATTTGCAACCTGTGGTGATGTGCTTTGGCGACCTTGCAATTTGATATGGCCTATAAATTTTTTTGGTTTTTATTCTTACTAAATAAGTGAGAATAATTGGGATAATGAATAGGGAGGAAAGAGGTGCGCAATGGATGACATAACAGCAGGCAGAGGACCTTTGCTGCGGTGCAAAGGGTGGCGTCAGGAAGCCTTGCTAAGGATGCTCGAAAACGTGCTGGAGAACGGAGAAAATGCCAGGGAACTGATCGTGTATGCTTCCTTGGCGAAAGCGGCAAGAAACTGGCCTTCCTACCATGCCATCGTAGACACGCTTAAGCAATTGGAAGAGGATGAGACGCTGGTCATTCAATCAGGCAAGCCGATCGGCGTCTTCCGCACCCATCGGCAGGCGCCGCTAGTCGTCATGGCGAACTGCAATCTGGTTGGCCGCTGGGCAACCAGCGACAATTTCTATGCACTGCAGGAGAAGGGGCTTATCGTATGGGGAGGCTTGACGGCCGCCGCATGGCAGTATATCGGCTCGCAAGGCGTCATTCAGGGAACCTATGAAATTTTTCAAAGCATTGCGAGAATTCATTTTCAGGGCAGTCTTGCGGGAAGGTTCATCCTTACTGCCGGTCTTGGCGGCATGGGTGGCGCGCAGCCGCTGGCAGGGACGATGGCGGGAGCTGTCATTCTGTGTGTTGAAGTGTCCGAAGACCGAATTGACAAAAGAATCGCCGCAGGCTACTTGCAGCGGAAAACCGCTTCAATTGATGAAGCGCTGGCATGGGTGAGAAAGGCGGTCGAGGACAAGCAGAGCCTGTCCATTGGCTTGCAGGGCAATGCGGCCGACATTTATCCACAGCTGCTGGAGCGCGGCATAATTCCCGACATCGTCACCGATCAGACATCGGCCCACGATCTGCTGTACGGGTATATCCCTTCCGGCTACACCCCGCAGCGCGCGGCAGCGGTGCGGGAGCGTGAGCCAGGCAAGCTGCAGGCCGACGCCGGTCAATCGATTGCGCGGGAAGTGCGGGCAATGCTTGGCTTCAAGCAGCAAGGAGCGGTCGTCTTCGACAACGGGAATAACATCCGTACACAGGCTGTGCAATATGGAGTGGACAATGCGTTTGATATCGATATTTTTACGGAAGCGTTTCTGCGGCCGCTGTTCGCACGGGCGATCGGTCCATTCCGCTGGATCGCGCTGAGCGGCAGCCGTGACGATATCCGGGTAATCGACGAATTGATATTGCGGGAGTTCGCTGATAATGAGATCGTCACCAATTGGATTCGGCTGGCAAACCGCCATGTCCCGGTAGAAGGTCTGCCCGCGCGGATTGCGTGGTTCGGCCACGGCGACCGGACGAAGCTGGCGCTTGCGGTCAACCGGTTGGTAAGCGAAGGGAAGCTGGCGGGACCGGTAGCGTTTTCCCGGGATCACCTGGATGCGGCCTCGATGGCGCATCCGAACATAATGACGGAGCGGATGAAGGATGGCAGCGACGCCATCGCGGATTGGCCGCTGCTCAATGCCATGCTGAACTGCTCATCGATGGCTGATCTTGTGGCGATTCACTCTGGCGGGGGCGGATATGCCGGGTTTATGACCAGCGCGGGCATCACAATTGTCGCCGATGGCTCCGAGGAAAGCGGGGTCAGACTGTCAACGGCGCTGACGAACGATACGGGACTGGGCGTGCTCAGATATGCGGATGCCGGTTACGAGGAGTCGCTCGATGAGGCGGCGAGCAAGGGGATTCACCGAATTCAAACGTAAATTATGGAGAGGAGTACGAGAAATGCGTGAATTGACAAAAGAAGATGTCGTTGCAGCTGTTCGTGGAGGCTCAGTATTTGCAAGCGGCGGCGGAGGCTGGGTGGATCATGGATTGGAAATCGGCGGGGCTGCGCTTGCGATTGGCAAACCGAAGCTGGTCGCTGTCGATGAGTTGCCGGATGACGCCATTATTGTAACTTGCACAGCGATCGGAGCGCCGGCCGGGACGGACTGGCAGATGCTTGGCAAAGATTATATCAAGGCTGTGCAACTGCTGATCGAGCGTTTCGACGGCAAGGTAGCCGGCGTGATGACGCCGCAAAACGGCATGTCGAGCTCCATTAACGGCTGGCTTCCTGCGGCAGCGCTAGGACTGCATGTCGTCGATGCGACGGGCGATATTCGCGCCCATCCGACGGGCAAGATGGGCTCGCTCGGGCTGGCCTCCAGCACCGATTATGAGACGATCCAGGTCGTTGTCGGCGGCAAGCCGGAGCTCGGTTCGTACCTGGAGCTTGTCGTGACAGGGACGCCAGCGCGGACATCCAATATACTGCGCACGGCAGCCGACATGGCGGGCGGGTTCATCGCAGCGGCGCGCCATCCTTTGCCGGCTTCCTATATCAAGCAGCATGCCGCGCTCGGCGGGATTTCGATTGCCATCGAGCTTGGACAAGCCATCATCGCGGCCGAACCTTCGGGCGCGCAAGCGGTAATCGATACGATCGTCGGACACACCGGCGGCAGAATAATCGGCAAAGGCAAAGTTTCACGCAAGAATGTCCGTTACTCCGGCGCTTTTGATATCGGTACAATCGAGGTGAAGGCAGGCAGAAAGACATTGATATTGCATGTAATGAACGAATATATGGCGGTCGAAGACCAGTCAGGCAAGCGGCTCAGCACGTTCCCTGATGTTATTGCTACCATCTCGCTTGCCACAGGCCGCCCTGTTAGCGTTGGACATATCGAGGAAGGACAGGAAATTGCAGTATTTGCCATCGATCAGGGCAAAATCCCGCTGAGCAGCAGCGTCAAGGACCCGACCGTCTATCCGGAGGTGGAGGAAGCGCTGGGTATTGAACTGTTCAGCCATACGCTGGAAGGCCAGCGTATAGCTCATGACTGAGCCGCTGCTGCTGGATGGGAGCGGACTGTCGATTGAGGATGTCCGCTCTGTTGCAAGGGACGGTCGCCAGGTTGCGATCGCCTCCGCGGCCATCGGGCGGGTTCAGGCTGCGCGTCAGGTCATCTATGAACTGGCCGCCGAGAACACGCCAATCTACGGCTTTAATCGGGGGGTAGGGATCAACAAGGACAAAGTCATCACGGCGGAGCGCTTTGAGGCTTACAACCGCAACCTGCTGCTGTCCCATTGCGGCGGCGTCGGACCGGAAGCAAGCGAGGAGGAGGTGCGGGCGGTAATGCTCGCCCGGCTGAACGGCCTGCTGCTTGGCCATACGGGTGCACAATTGCCGCTTGTGGAGCGGTATGCGGAGTTTCTGAACCGACGCATTCATCCGGTGCTTCCGCTCAAAGGCTCCGTAGGCGCAGCGGATATCACGAACCTCTCGCACATTGGCATCGCCTTTATCGGCGAAGGCGAGGTGCGAGTAGACGGCGCTAGCATGGCGGCGGAGGCAGCGCTTGCCGCGGCAGGTCTGGAGCCGCTGCGGCTGGGGCCCAAGGACGGGCTGGCGCTCGTTAGCTCGAACGCCTTGTCCGCAGGCATCGGGGCCCTGGTACTGTGCGACGCTTTGGCACTGCTTGCGCTGGCCGATGCGGTTTATGCCTTGTCGCTCGAAGCGCTTCAAGGCAATGTAAGCCCGCTGGACGAAGCGGTGCACAGCGTTCGTCCGTTTCCCGGCCAGCTGCAAAGCGCAGCGCGCGTACGTTCTGCGCTCGCAGGAAGCGGCTTGTGGGACCCGCGCAATTCAGAGTCGCTGCAAGACCCGCTCAGCTTCCGTGACGCTTGCCAGGTTCATGGCGCTGCCCGCGATGCCGGCCACTATACGCGAGCTCAGCTTGAGCTTCATCTCAATAGCTCGGATGACAATCCATGCGTGCTGGCCGAGCAGCGCCGTGTCCTGTCCTGTGCAAACTATGAGCCGGTGGTTTATGTACTCGGCTTCGAAATGCTCGGCCAGGCGCTTCATCATGTGTCCCGAAGCTCCTGCTACCGGATGCTCAAGCTGAGCGCACCCGAATTTACCGGGTTGTCGCGTTTCTTGACGCCGGATGCAGAACGGTCTATCGGATACAGCATACTGCAGAAAACCGCGACGGCGCTCGATGCGGAAATTCGTCATCTTGCCAACCCGGCATCCGCCGATTATATGTCGCTCTCGGGCGATATGGAGGATCATGCTACGAATGCACCGTTTGTCGCAGCGAAGACAGGCGAGATAATCGACAGGCTGCTGTATGTGCTGGCCGTAGAGGCGCTGCATGCGGCGCAAGCGATCGATTTGCGCCAGGGCATCCGGCTCGGCAGCGGTACTGCCGCGCTGTATGCACGTGTTCGTTCTGTCGTTCCCTTTTTGGCGGAGGACCGTAATGTGTCGTTGGATGTGGAACGGGTGTATACAGTTTTTAAAGCTGAATTGGGGGAAACGATACAAAGCTAGAACGCCTGCAAGGCTCCTACTTGTCAGAAAGGGGAAAGAAAGATGTATGATTTGATCATTAAGGGAGTTCTCGTGCTTGAACATCGCGTAGTCCATGGGGAAGCCGGTGTTCAGGACGGGAAAATACAAGAGATTTCCGAGAGGAGTGGCACGCTTCAGGGCGCCCGAACGCTCGACTTCGGATCCTGTTATGTGTTCCCGGGAATGATCGATGCGCACGTGCATTGTTTCAGCAATCCTGAGGAAGGGTTTATAGCGACAACGACCGCTGCGGCGGCGGGGGGAATAACGACTGTGCTTGATATGCCTTATGATGTGCCCGATCCGATTACCCGAATCGATCGCTTTCTGGATAAAAGAAAACGGGTGGCGGCGGAGGCGATCGTTGATGTCGGTCTGTGGGCATCGATCGCCAAGTCTGGCGGAATCGACCAGATCGCTCCGATGGCAGAGGCCGGGGCGATTGCTTTCAAGATGTCCACCTTCGAGACGGACGCCTATCGTTTCCCTAGCATCCCTGACTCCGACATCATCAAGGCGATGGAGAAGCTGGAGACGCTAGGCTTGCGGGCAGCGTTCCATGCCGAAAACTCGGAGTTGATTCATGAGGCGATCAGGGAAAGGCAGACGCAGGGCCGCAAGCATAATCGCTCCCATTCAGACACCCGTCCTCCTGTAACCGAAACGAGCGCGGTGCTTAAAGTGCTGGAGTTTGCCTACTGGACGGGAGTGAAGCTGCATATTGTCCATGCAAGCCATCCGCGATCCATTGAGCTGATCTCGCTGTTCCGGAAGATGGGTGTGGATGTGACCGTCGAGATCTGCTTTCCCCATCTGCTGCTTGATGCAGGGGCGCTAGATCGGCTGGGGCCAAAGGCAAAAATCAACCCTCCGCTTCGCGAGCCGCAGGATGTAAGCGGACTATGGGAGAAGCTGTGCGGAGGGCAGGTGGATATGATCGCTTCGGACCATGCGCCATGGGGAGCGATCCGAAAGGCGATCGGAAGCGGCGATATATTCAGGGCCGCTTCGGGGATGCCAGGAGTGGAGTTCATGGTGCCCCTGTTGTTCGATCAATGCATCGTCCGGAGGGGGATTAGTGCTGTGCAGTTCGCCAGATGGCTGTCCGGCGGCCCGGCAGAGACTTATCGCATTCCAGGCAAAGGCCGGATTGCGTCTGGCTATGACGCCGATTTTACCGTTATTGATTCGGCGGCTCCCTGGAAGATTGATGAAACAAGGCTCCGTTCCCACTCTCGTCTTACCCCGTTTCACGGGTATGAAGGGAAGGGGAGAGTCGTACATACGATAGTGCGCGGGACGAGTGTGTTTAACGGGGAAGAGGTGCTGGTCCAGCCAGGTTTTGGGCAATTTGTAGCTGGACAGGCAATGAAGAAGGAGGTGCTGTTGTAAAGAAACGCATCAGCAGCGCCAACGAGATTGTAACTCTATCACTGCTAATGGTCTTTTCGTAGGGATAGAGCAGATTTGCAGGGGGAGGGGGGCTACTTGTCGCTGCTGCTTGTATACCCTATCTCAGGTTACGGCGGACAGGGTGCCCCTTCATCCCGATAGATGCTATGGCTGCAGTTGCAGCCTATTTTGCCTTTTTACGGATAAGCGGAGCCATTGCAACTTTAACGATGTTTCGTTATCGTATATAATCATGAAGATAATGAAACCTATCATGATGTCAGGAGATCCGCAGGATGAACAAAAAGATTTTAATTGTGGAAGACGATGTTCATATCTCAAAGATTATTAAAATGAATCTCAACATTGTGAACTATGCAACCACTGAAGTCTATGACGGCTTGGCGGCGCTGGAGGCGCTGCGGCAGGAAAAGTTTGACCTTATTTTGCTCGATGTGATGATCCCGCATCTGGACGGTTTTGCGTTGATGGAGCATATTAAACCTTACCGGATTCCGGTTATTTTCCTGACGGCGAAAAACTCGGTTTACGATAAGGTCAACGGATTGAAACTCGGGGCCGACGATTATATGGTCAAGCCGTTTGAAGCGATTGAACTGCTCGCCAGAATTGAGACTGTGCTCCGTCGATATGGCAAAGAAGAGCGGATTATGGAATTTCAAGCGATTCAAGTTGATATTGATAAACGGGAAGTGACCAAGCATGGGGCCGCTGTTGAGCTGACGCCCAAGGAATATGAACTGCTGGTCGTTCTGCTGAAGAATAAAAATATTGCCCTCTCCAGAGAGCAGTTCATCGATAAAGTATGGGGCGGCGATTACTACGGTGAAACGAGAACGGTCGATATGCACATCAAATCGGTGCGTAAAAAGCTGGATCTGCACAACCACATCAAGACGATTTACAAGCTCGGCTATCGCCTGGAGGATTGAACATGAAATTTTGGCAAAAGATTTATGTCTTCTCCATTCTTGTGTTCGTTCTCATTTTTAATGCTGCCTCAATCATGGTAATCGAGCGGAGCCACAACAGAATACTCGGGCAGGAAATCAACAGTGCTTTGAGTCAAAATATGAGCATCCATTCCAGTGTCGACGCCATTGTCCCCATTCTTCGCATCTATGACTCCATTGATTACGAGAAAACGGTGCTCACGAGAATCGCCAATGAATTTGTAGAGAAAAATACCGAGCAAAGCATTTATCTGGACATACGCGATGAGACGAATAGGAAGATTTTCAGCAATACAGATTTTCCGATGCCAATGGAGCGTGAGGAACTGGACAATCTGAACATCGGTGAAATCAATTATATTTTGCGGGAAATCGATCAGCGTACGGTGCTGTTCACATCCAACATTGCGGATATTAATCATAAACAATATGTGTTCACCTATATGGTCGATATGACGCCGTTATACCGGGATCGCGTGGAGCAGTATCAGTTTTTTGCCAAGGTGGATGCGGCCGCCTGTTTGCTCTACATGCTGATTATGTTTTTTGTGAGCAGAGGGTTGACGAGATCGATCGATCGGCTGAACAGGACAGCTCAGGTCATTGCACAAGGGGACTTTACAGAGCGTGTCCGCTTGAAATCCAAGGATGAGATCGGCGTGCTGGCCCAAAACTTTAATGACATGGCCGCTGTTGTCGAGGACAAAATTACGGATCTGGAGCGGAATAATCAGGAGAAGCAGCGATTTATCGACAATTTTACGCATGAATTAAAAACGCCACTCACTTCAATTATTGCTTATGCGAATTTTATGAGAACGACGAAGTACAATGAGGAACTGTTTTGGGATGGGCTGAATGTCATTTATTCGGAAGGGAAGCGGCTGGAATCGTTATCTCTGAAGTTGATGGACATGATCATGCTGCAAAAGGACAACTTCGAGATGGAGCCATATGATTTCAGTGCAGTTATTGCCGAAATCAAGCCTGCGCTGGAGATTATGGCCAGAGAGAAGCAGGTGGTGATCGTCACGGAGTGCGAAGCTGGAGAACTGCTGCTTGAGAAGGATTTGATTAAAGTGCTGGTGTTCAACCTGGTGGATAACGCTCTTAAAGCTTCTGCCGGGCAGCAGGTTATTACTTTGCGTGCTTCTTGGCAAAGCGGTCAATATATTGTTGAAGTGATTGATGAGGGGATCGGGATTGCCAAGGAGCACCAGGATAAAATATTCGAGCCCTTCTACATGGCGGACAAAGCCAGAACGAGGAGCAGCAATGGGGCGGGGCTTGGTCTGGCGATCTGTCAGAGTGTCGCGGACATTCACAATGCCGTCATCCGGGTAACGAGCAATGAAAATAAGGGCACGACAATCGAAGTCGTGTTCCAATCCAGCAATCTGAAAGGAGGGACAGATGAATGAATAAGCTTATCCTTCTAATAATAGGCGCAGCCTTCATGATTCTGTCCACAGGGTGCGGGAGCGTATTCGATACCATTCCTAAAAATACCGTTTTGGTTAAAAAAATAATTCAGGATCCTAAAGGTGATGAAATCGAGTATGAAGGAGTGCTTTCTCAGGATGCAGTGAAAACCCTCAGTTTGCAGGCAGTCAACAAATATTTTGGAGAAAACTTGACGCTGGACGAACTGCAATTTGAACTGATGGCCATTGACCAGAACAAATTTAAGGATTTGCTCAGAGAGGCTTCATTTCGATCGACAAGGCAGATGAAGGACGACAAATCTGCTCCGTACCCGGACGAAGAGCACCAGTACCCGCCGGAATACAAGAAAGAACTGGATCAAATGTCGGGCGGCTTGTACTATACGACGTTAACCAAATCGACGAATCCGATTGAAGCCTATGATATCGTGCTGAATGCGAGAGACGGCGAAGTGATGAAAATATCCCGAATAGGGCCAAGCCGAACTCCCCCTTCCGATAACAATAAAGAGAAGGTGTTTGATATCGTTGACAAATTTATTAAGGAGAAAGGCAGCTACAAGCCGTCAGAATTGTCGCTGAAGGATATGACGTACTGGGGCAATGTAGGGGAACTTTATTATACGGGGAAAGACAGCGACAAGATCAAATACTGTGTCATGGTGAATTGGCCGACAAGTGAAGTGATCGGGTTCAGCAAAGACGTCATGGCGCTGCTTAACCTTTATTCGAGATATTAAGCTGAACAGGTGAACGGTGCCATTGGATATTCCAGAGCAGCGTTGATGACGCCAAAGCAAAGCCGACTGCAATTGCAGTTGGCTTTGCTTTTTTTGCATGCAATTTTTACAACTTCAATACAAGTCTATCTAACTTATCATATATTCAATAACTATACTGATAGAGTACCGAGGAGATACAGCATCAGCTTTGAAAAAAAGAGATGAGGAAGCGGGACCGTATGAAAAGAAGAAACAGACAACAAATTAGGCGTCGTCGAACGATTGTGATGATCTGCGCAATGTTGGTAACAGGCATCCTCTGGACGGTATACGGACTGTCCTCCACGATTACTTCGGCGGATTGGAAGAACGCTCCGCAATTATCAGGTTCGCCGGACAACAACAAACGGATGATTATGAATGAGGTCGCGCAGGAATACATCATTGTTATTGATCCTGGACATGGAGGCAAGGACCCTGGCGCGGAAGGGGCCAGCGGCCATTATGAGCGAGACTATACATTGGCGCTGTCGACCAAAGTGTTCGAATTGCTCCAGCAAGAGCCTGGTTTTTCTCCTTACTTGACGCGTTCAGGCGATACCTTCATTGAACTGGAAAATCGCGCGCAGATGGCTAATGAGCTCGAAGCCGACGCGTTTATCTCGATCCATGGCAACACCTTCACTGACTCTTCAATTTCAGGAACGGAAACCTACTATTACGAGGAAGGAAGCATCCCGTTGGCAAACGAGGTGCATGGCCAGCTCGTAGAGGCTGCCGGGTTCAAAGATCGCGGTGTGAAACATGATGGCTGGATGGTGCTGAAGAAAAGCGAGCGGCCCGCTATTTTGGTGGAGGTGGGGTTTCTCACCAATCCGGGTGATGAAGCGGCAATGTTAAGCGAGGCGCATCAGAATCAAGTGGCTCAAGCGATTGCAAATGGAATCAAGGCTTATTTTTTTAATAAGCAATGACAATAAGAGATGAGTAAGAAATAGGGAAGGAACAAACAGCAATGAAAGCAACAGCAATGAAAAAAACGTTGGTAGCACTACTTGCCATTATTTTTATAGTTACAGCTACAGCATGCAGCAGCGGGGCTGCTAACCGCAACGGCAGCGAAATCGAAAGCGGCGGTGGACAAGGAAGTGGCGGACAAGGCAGCAGGAATGAAAGTGAAGGGACGTCCGGCACTGCAACGGAGGGACAAGCAGGAGAGAAGACACCTGAGGGAGAAGCGCTAGGCGGGCCGTCGACGACGGAGAAGAAGACCGTCGTGTTTTCAACTTTTTTTCCCAGTGACTTCTTTAAGGAGGCGAAGAAGAGGTATGAAGCCCAACACCCCAACATTACGATTGAACTGAAATCGATTGAGACGAATGATGCGCAGCTGGAAGAAAACTTGGAGAAGTTCGTTAAAACGACGAACACAGCGATGCTGTCCGGCAAAGGCCCCGACTTGATCGAGATGGATCAATTGCCCTCAGGCGATTACGTGAAAAAGCATTTGCTGGCGAATATGGGCGACTTGATCGCTCAGGATACTACTTTCAATAAAGAACACTATTTCACAAATGTGCTGGACGGCATGCAAGACAATGGTGGACTTTACGGAATGCCGATGGGCTTTTTTATTTTTGCGCTGATCGGCAATGAAACGTTTATTGAGAAGAGCGGCGTTAAAATTGACGACAGCAATTGGGATTGGAGCCAATTTGCCAGCACAGCCAAGGAATTGGTGAAAAATGCGGATCAGGAACATCAATATGCATTGGGCAGAGGTTTGCCAGAATATATGGTTTCCCAACTCGTAAATGATCAATTTTCAACTTACATTGATCTGGCAAGCGGGAAGGCGAAGTTTGAGTCAGAAGCCTTTATGGGCTTGCTCAAGGAAGTAAAATCGCTGTTTGATGAGAAAGTAATCAGACAGGATGCGGGATTGCCAATTTTTTATGATACCCAGATCAATTCCCCTGCGGATTATATACGTGAAATGAAGGCAAGCGAGTTTATGCCAGACAACCGTGCTTATAAGTCCAAGCTCTACCTCAAACCCCATGCCAGCGGGCAGCAAGCGGGTGGTTTCTTCAGGACGTATCAAACGGTTGGTTTGAACGAGAAGTCTGCTGTGAAAGCGGAAGCGTGGGATTTTCTGAAATTTATGTTGTCTGATGAAATGCAGGATTTGTCTCATGGTGCCGGATTCCCGCTCAATAAGCGATCCTATGAGAAAACATCGCAGGATTTGCTTAACAAAGGGAAGGTGGAGTCGATTCAGCCGATCGGTCCGATGAAGGGGCAAGTATTCGATATCACACAGCAGGATCTTAATGACCTGGAGAAGTTTATCAATGAAGCCGTCTATCCGGTGCAGTTCAAGCCATCGAAAATCGATGATATTTTGCATGAAGAGTCCCCGGCGTACTTTAGCGGCCAGAAGTCGGCTGACGATGTGGCGAAGCTGATCCAGAACCGGGTAACTACTGTACTGAATGAATAACGGACAGGAGTGGTTTAGGAGGTATGGCGCATGATAGGCAGCCATTATGGGGGCAAGCTGATCAAGCTGTTGCATAAGGATTGGAGCGCGGCGCTTCTTTTTCTGGCGCCAAGTCTGATCGGGTTTGCTGTTTTTTATCTCGTTCCGTTCGGGATGGGTTTTCTCTATTCCTTTCACGACAGCACAGTTGATGGCTCGTTCGTTGGTCTGGACAACTACAAAGCGCTATTGGCAAGCGGTTCCTTCCGCAAGGCGGCAACGAACACATTCCTGTTTACGAGTGTGAGCGTGCCGCTCATTATTGCCTTATCTCTGCTGTTTGCCCATTTGCTCAATCAAAACCTGTTTGTGCGCAACTGGCTGCAAACCGCGTTCGTCCTGCCGCTTGTCGTGCCTGTCGCCTCCATTGTCATGATGTGGCAAATCTTGTTTGACTGGAATGGTACATTGAATGCATGGCTGAACAGTCTCGACTGGGGACGGATCGATTGGATGAAATCGGAGTGGTCAATCGGCGTGCTGGCACTTGTATATATTTGGAAAAATATCGGTTACAATATTATTTTGTTTTTGGCTGGTTTGCAAAATATTCCGAAGGATTATTATGAGACAGCAGATATCGAGGGCGCGGGCAAGTTTCACAAGTGGATTCATATTACGCTTGTGTATTTGACGCCAACGATGTTTTTTGTTGTGTTGATGTCAATTATTAATTCGTTCAAAGTATTTCGCGAAACGTATTTGATCGCCGGCGATTATCCGCATGACCGCATTTATATGCTGCAGCATTACATGAACAATATGTTCATGTCGCTTGATGTGCAGAAGCTGACTGCCGCTGCTGTTTTGATGGTAGGCGGCATTCTTATTTTTGTATCAGGCATGCTGGTCATTGAACGATCGTTCAGGAATTTCATGGATTAAGGTAAGGCGGTGAGAGAATGGCATTATTCCGCAAGCTTGCGCTGACGCTGGTGATGGGGCTGATCGCCGCAGTGATGATGTTACCGATTGTTATAACATTTACCAATTCATTCATGACGGAATCCGAAATTGAATACAACTATCATCTGATCGGCAAGATGGTCAACGTCGCAGCAGGGGAGAAAGACGGTTTTATTAACCTGAAGCTGATTCCTGACTGGATTTCCTTCCGTCAATATGCGGAGGTGCTCATCCATAAGCCAGTCTTCCTTCAAATGTTTTGGAATTCTGCGTTGATGGTCGCACCGATTATTGCCGGGCAAGTACTGGTAGCCGCATTGGCCGCGTATGCATTCGCCAAGCTCCGGTTCTGGGGGAGAGAAAAGCTGTTTGTTATTTATTTAATGACGATGCTGATGCCATTTCAAGTGACCTTGGTGCCCAATTACATTATTGCTGACAAGCTCGGGCTGATGAATACAACATCCGCCATTATTTTGCCGGGAATATTCAGCGCATTTGGTGTCTTCATGCTCAGGCAGTTCATGATGCATATCCCGTATTCGTATATTGAAGCGGCGAAAATTGACGGAGCAGGACATGTGAGAATTTTTTATCAAATTATGATTCCACTTGTTCAGCCGGGACTTGCCGCGCTAACGGTACTGTTGTTTGTGGATAACTGGAACATGGTCGAGCAGCCGCTTATTTTTTTGGAAGATGCCTTCAAACAGCCATTGTCGCTTTACTTGTCACGCATCAATGAAGGCGCAAGAGGTATTGCGTTTGCTGCATCCGTTGTTTACATGGCCCCGATGGTGCTGCTGTTTTTGTATGCGGAATCCTACTTTGTCGAAGGCATTCAGCTTTCGGGGATAAAAGGATAGGATAGTCAAATTACGGGGGGATCACCATGGAATTACAGCCTGCCGGACAACGCGTTTCCGGACGCAAACGGAATATTCGTATTGTGTTCGGCTTATTTATTGGACTGCTGATTATATTTACGCTGTTTAGCAATACGCTGATGTCGCTTACTTTGCCCAAAGTGGCGATGATTACACCCGTCCGGGGTGAGCTTACCCATACGTTTCAGGGCAGCGGGACGGTTAAATGGCGTGCAGAAGCTGTTTTGACGGGGACTGCAGGCGCCAAAGTGTTGAAGGTAAATGTTAAGGAAGGCGAGCTTGCCAAGAAGGGTCAGCCGCTCATTATTTATGATCAGAAGGCGGCCGAACAGCAGTTGCTGGACGAGCAGGCCAGTTTGAGCAAGCTTAATCTGTCAATTGAAGAACAGAAAAGAAGCTTCATCGAAGCTACGCAAAGCGGGGAGGAGCAAAGAATCGAGCAGGCCAAGCATGCCTTGAAGATCAGTGCAATCGATCTGGATGTCCAACAGCGGCGAATACAAAAGCTGAAGGACGATTTGGCGGCAAATCGCCAATTGCTGGCCCCGTTTGACGGGGTGGTGATACAGGTCAATGCGATTGAGGGGCTAGATTCCACCGGTGGAACGGAGATCATGTTATCCAATAGCAGCCTTGGTTTTGTTGTTGAATTTCTGGCCCCTGCTGATCGACTGGCCGAACTGGAATTGGGTTCAAAGCTGAATATCCAGCTAACGGGCAGCAATGCCAGACAAATCGAAGGCCAACTTGTCGGGATTCAGGATATGAACGATATGAATCAAGGCGGCATAGGCGAGAAGGGCGGGGGTGGCTCCACCGCTAATGCTGTGATGCAGCGTCTGATCGTAGCGGTCCAGGATGAGGAACTGCAGGCCGGGGAGCGGGCAGAGCTTGCGCTGACGAAAAAAACACCCGATGTCATTCTGGTGCCGACCAAAGCGATCCATGAGGAAGGCGACAAAAAATATGTGTTTGGTGTCGAGGAAAGAAACGGACCGCTCGGCAATGCATTCTATGTTCGTAAAATCGATGTGATGGTTGTCGATACAAATGAAAATCAATCCGCTGTAACGCAAGGGTTGTTCGATCAAGAGCAGATTATTATCGAGAGCAGCGAGCCGCTGCAAGAGGGCAACAAAGTTCGAATGTAACAATGGCTGTGCAATCTGCGGGCCAAGCGATTGCTAGCGCAAGATGGCATCGATCTATTCTTATTAGAATTAGGGGGAATACAATGAAACTTGCTTATCTGTTAGTAGTCTTAATTACTCTGAGTGCATGTGCACCGGTAGTTTCGAAAGAACGCAGCGAAGATAATGTTATAAACAATGAAATTAAGCCCGGTACTGAACTGAATGTAGTACAAGAATCCCCCGGATATCCCGGATATTTAGCTAAAAATGAAGGGGGACTAACTATTCAGGATTCTGAAACAGCTTATGAAATGTGTGCGAGAGCGCTGACTGACTATTATAAAGCGGTCTGGAACGGCACAGCTATTGAATTGGATACATTTATAGATAACGAAAACCTTAAACAGTATACGCAAAAGAAAATTCAATCTCAATATGATGTGTATGCCCAATTTAATGATAAGGTGCAAAATGTTGAGATTGACGCTTGGGAAGTGGAGTATACGGATGATGTGGATGGAGGTTTTCTCTATTTAAAATTACCTGCGAAAATTAATAAGGCTGTGGGTGGTAGTGGTGAAGTTACGGAGTTTCTTGTACGCAATATAAACGGCAAGTTAGTCATTGTTGATTGGTATACGAATACAAAAGACGGTTATGATTTCATGGTTCGTGGAGCAAACCTAACGATTGACAACCCCGATATTTGGAATAATAGTGAATGGGTAAAGAAGTTAGATATTATAACAGATTGAATTTTATAAGGGAGCGCTTGACCGCATACCATCGTAAGACGAAAGCGGAAACGTCGAAGGGAAAGGGTAGATACCACCCAGCTATGGCTAACCCGAAAGGCGGAAGAAGGCATTCGGGAAGTGGTAAAGGAAAGACTGGGGCCGCCGCCCCGCAGCAGCACACCCAGCCCTATTGAGCACCTAAAATTGTTGTATTTTCTGCAACAATTCAGCTCAAAATCTATCATTTCCCTGAAATTGTTATACTTTATACAACATTTTTGACAAAATAGCAATAATTAGCCGAAATTGTTGTAATAAATACAACAATTTCGGTTCTACCTCAAAATCAGTGCTTGCCCCCTGTAAGCCCGCGGCAGCACGCCCGCGCTCGTCAAGATCTGATTTTGGTTTTGAGCCCAAATTTTAAAAGGGTTTGTCAAGCATTTTGTGTAAACGTATTTAGAGGATAAGGCCCCCGAAGGGGCGGTGGCAAACAGGCGCAAATCAAGTGTAAATGACGAGAAAGCCGGAACAAGCGAGGATTGATCCTCGCCAGTTCCGGCTTTCTCTAGATTGGGCTTATGGCTGTCAAGTTCTTGGCTCAGCCAGTTCAGGCGCTGCCAGCAAGTTAGGGCCCGTAGAGTCCCTGACAATGAGTTTGGAAGGCAGCTTGACCCGCTTGCACTGGCTTTGGGTTTCTCCCATCTGCTCGATGAGCAGTCTGGCGGCTTCCCGACCGATTTCTCTTTCTTGCTGGGCAATGACAGTCGGCGCCACGACACAGAAGATCGGATCGACCACATCATCGAAGAAGATAATCGACAAATCCTCTGGCAGCCGGCGCCCGCATTCAATGGCCACTCTCGATATTTCCGGTCCGAAGCTGGAGGCCAGCAAAGCGGTCATCTGCGGGTTGGAAATAATAAACTGCCGAAGCGAGTTCATCGTTTCTTCTATACTTTGACTGAAAGTCAGTGTGCTGAGCTGCAGACTGCGGTCGATGAGAATACCATGCTGTTCCAGCCCGTATTCATAACCGGCGATCCGCTCTTCAATGCTCGATGTCCCTTCGGGGCGCGACGAGATAAAGCCGATCGACTTATGGCCATATTCATACAGATGATTGACAGCTTCAACAGACGAAGTGAAATTGTCGGAGCTGACTGAAGTGGTCTCAATTCCTTTCAACGAGCGATCAACGAGCACAAGCGGAAATTTGGACAAGGTGAGCGACAAGATTTCGCTGTTGTAGTTTTCGCCTTCAACAGGATAGATAATTAAACCATCAAGCGGGAATTCCAACATTTCCTTAATTCTAACAATTTCATCTTGCTGGGAATCATTCGTTTTGGAGAAAAGCATGCGATAGCCTTCGGCAGAAAGCACATCCTCAATACCGCTGAGCACATTGGCGGTAAAGCGGTTGTCGAGCCGCGGCATGAGAAAGCCGACCGTTCGCTTGCGGGGGGCAGGGGACGCCGCCCGTGTCAGTTCGTCAAGCGCCTGATGATGGTCCTCCGCTACGAATGTACCTTTCCCTTGCTGGCGATACACGATCCGCTGCTCGACCAGATTTGAAAGCGCATTCTTAACTGTGATTCGGCTTACATGGAATTGTTCGGCCAGCTCATTCTCGGACGGAATACGGCTGAGCGGCGCCCATTTGTTGCTTCTGATTTGAGAAATAATATATTGCTCAATCTCTTTGTACATCGGAATATGTTTGTTCATCGTCGGGTGGCTCCAATTCATTCGATTCAAGTAATTGATTTAATGATACAACTTAAATACAACTATGACAAGAATAAACTTGGCGCAATCTGACATAAATTAATCTTGTACTATAAGTTGGTATACATAGATGTCGAAAATAGGCGAGTAAATCGCTTTCATTTCCTTTAGTTGTATGTTAAAAAATACATTTACAAAATAATTTAAGTTGTATATATTATTTACAAACAGGTATACAACAACCCTGTTAAGGTATATCAACCTTGTAAACAACGATTAATAAAGACATGTACATTGAAGAAGGGGGAGATTGTTTTGAAGAAGAAATGGTCTGCAATTGGTATTGTAATGCTGGCTGCGATGCTTTTGGTAAGCGCTTGCTCGAGCGGGGGAAAAGGGAGCAGCGGCGAAGGCGGTTCCTCCAATAAAACGCTTAAGCTATGGACCTGGAAGGTCGCTTATGTGCCTGGCTTTGAGGCGGCTGCTGAACTTTATAAAGAAAAAACAGGGGTCAAGGTTGAGATTGAAACGTTTACGCCAGATGACACCTATAGACAGAAGGTCCAGGCGGCGGCCAATTCCAAAAATCTGCCGGACGTCATTCACTATTGGGCAACGAACGGCGATTCACTGGAAACCTCCTTGCTGGAGTTGACCTCAGAAGTCAAGGATGATGTGCTAAGCAATTACTTCGGTCCAGCCATGGACCCGATTAAAGTAACGGATAAGCAAGTGGAAAACTGGGCTTCCGACAAGAATGCAACGAATGTCCAGAAAGCGCTTAAAGCGGGTGAGTTTTACGGCCTGCCGCTTGATATCGGCGGTTTCTTCACTTTCTATGGCAACAAGAAGCTGATCGAGCAGGCTGGTCTCGAAGCAGTCGCTCCGAAAACTTGGGAAGAGTTCGTAACAATGATGGAAACGGTGCAGAAGGAAACAAGTGTGCCAGCCCTCGTATTCGGCGCCAAACTCCCGGATCTGTGGGAGAACTGGGCAGGGTCTGCATTGCAAATTATGCTCAACGGCCCGGAAGGCTACATTAACCTGCTGGAAAGAAATGCGCAGATGAGCGATCCGAGCAACATTAAAGTGCCAGAAGCGCTCGGCGTTATCGCCGAGAAAAATCTGCTTATGCCAGGCGTGCTGTCCACGGATATCGACGGGGCCGATCAAGCGTTTGCATCCGGCAAAGCCGCATTCGACCTTGGCGGATCGTTCACAATGTCCACCTTGCTCGCGATGGGGATGAAAGCGGAAGATATTATCGCGTTCCCGGTGCCGCCAATTGCCGGTTCCAAGCTGGACAAATGGGCGACCGATCCATTCACACTGACGATGATGTCGGTCAACAAAGATACGAAGAACAAAGACGAAGCGCTTGATTTCATCAAGTTTATTACATCCGATGCCGATGCGGCTGTCGCGTTCTCCAATGGTGCGTTCACCGTATCTGCAATGAAAATCGGGGATCGTTCAGCCGACTTGTCCCCTGCGCTGAAATCGATGCAGGAATCGTTCGCCACTGAGCCGGGGCCATACAGCCAGGTGCAGCCATACATCGACAACCGCGGCAAAAACAAGGAATGGGAAGAGTTCTTCCAATCAATGCAGTCGGTGATGGAGAAGAAAATGACGGTTGCAGATGCGACGAAAAAATTTGACGAGCGCATGAAATCTCTGCAAGCTAGCGGAAATTGATTTATGCTGCGCCAGTCTGAAGGAGCGGAGCTCTCTCGGGCTGGCGCGGCCTGTTTCCAACATCCAAGCAACAATAACGTATAAAGGATGATTGCTGATGGTAACAGCTAAGAAAAAATGGGTTCCGTATCTTTTTCTTCTTCCCGGCATCGTGCTCTTTTTGGCCATTGGAGTCTATTCAGTAGGGTTCTCTGTCATTCTTAGTTTCTACAACTGGTCAGGCATCGATTTCTCGAACGCCCGCTATGAGGGATTGGATAATTTTCGTGATTTTCTGTTGGGCGGCAGTCCTGTCGTATCCCGCAATTTCTATTACGCGTTATTGCACAATTTTCAAATTGCCTTTTTCCAGGTTATCATTGTCATTCCTGTAGCGCTGGTATTGGCTTTCGTACTTCAGAATACCAAGTTGGCCGGTCTTTACCGGACACTGTTTTTCCTGCCGATGATCGCTTCCGGCATCGCTGTATTCTATGTATGGAAAGGTCTGTTCGAGCCGACAGGGGTGCTCAACTCGTTGTTTCAGACGCTCGGTCTTCATTTTCTCGTCGTGCCTGAAGGGATTTTGGGCAGTTCGTCCACATCGTTAATCGGGATCATTATTACGTCCATCTGGAGTGGACTCCCCGGCACACTGCTGCTGTACTATGCGGGACTGACTTCGGTAGATCCGACTTTATATGAAGCGGCAAGTGTCGATGGCGCCTCCAAATCGACCATGATTCGAAAGATTACGTGGCCATTGCTCAAGCCGATTACGCTGATTGCGGTTATTCAAATGGTGAACGGCGCTTTCCAGACGTTTGAAAATGTATTTATTATGACAGGCGGAGGTCCGGCGGGCAGCACGGAGGTGATCGGCACACTCGTTTACCGGACAGCATTTCTCGACAATGACTACGGATTAGCCAGTGCAATTGGCTGGACATCGTTCATGGTCACCGGTCTGATCGCGATTTTCAGCATTCGTTCATTTAAGGCGGATATATAGGAGGGGTAAGAAAATGACAAAGTATTTAAAACATATTTTGCTTGTGTTATACGGCCTGGCTTGCCTCTATCCGTTCGTATGGATGTTTGGAACGTCGCTTAAGACCCCGCAGGACGCATTGGCGAATCCACAATCGCCTTTTCCCGAGGGAGCGCTGCAATTCGGTACTTTTGCGGAAGTGTGGAACAAACTGAATTTCTATCAATTTTTTCTGAACAGTGTATTTGTTAGTGTATTTATTATTGTCGGCGTCATTATTATTTACAGCATGATGGGCTATGCATTTGCCAAGTACGTGTTCAAAGGTAAAAAATTTATTTACTACATGTTCATTGCGCTTTTGCTTGTTCCGGGTGTCACAATCCTGATTCCGCTCTACATTAATATGACAAATCTTGGTTTAGCGAATACGTATATCGGCATCATTTTGCCGATGATCAACGGCGCGGCGCCATTTGCTATTTTTCTATTCACCAGCTATTTCAGAACGATCTCGCATGAGCTCTATGAAAGCGCAGTGCTGGACGGCTGCAATGCGTTTAAAATCTATTACCGCATTTACCTTCCGCTGGCGCTGCCGGCGATCGGTACGATCGCAATCATTAACTTTATTGGAAGCTGGAATAACATTCTGTGGCCGATGATTATCGTCGACAGCAAAGAATTGTTTACTTTGCCGATGGGCTTGATGTATCTCGATTCCTCTTCATTCAAAAAATGGAACGAGTTGATGGCAGGGGCTATTATTACGATCCTTCCGATCCTTGTTTCATTCCCGTTCCTGCAAAAAATGTATGTCAAAGGGATGACGATCGGTTCGGTCAAAATGTAATTTTCGTAATCGACTGTGATGGGCAGCACCGATTGACTGTGGCGAGAAGGAATCAATTTTAATCATTCACGAAGCGACTGAACTTTCCAGGAGGTAAGCATGGCCAAAATAACAGGTATCAGATGCATACGCACAAGACAGAATCGCAGTTGGACGATTGTGAAAGTCGAGACGAATCAGCCGGGATTGTATGGGATCGGCTCAGCCAGCGACGTATACCAGCCGAGCGCTGTTATACAGGTTATTGAGGAATTGCTGGCCCCGCAGCTGATTGGGCGCGAGGCTGGCCAAATTGAAGATATTTGGCAGACGATGTATACGAGCGGCTACTGGCGCAACGGCGCTACGTTGCATACGGCGATGAGCGGAATCGACATGGCACTGTGGGATATTAAGGGAAAGGAAGCAGGTATGCCGGTGTACGAACTGCTTGGCGGGCCGGTACGTTCCGAGATTCGTTGTTATGCCCATGCCGACGGCCACACCTACGAACAACTCGAGGAGGAAGTGGAGCGGTACCGGGAGCAGGGATATACGCATATTCGCTGTCAGCTTGGCGGTTACGGCGGCGGCGGCTTCGTAAGCAGCAATGACGGCGGGTTGTTCCCTCCGGCGAACCGGTTTGACGAAGATTTGTATGTGGATGCCATTCCGGGCATGTTCGAGAAATTGCGTAACAAATACGGGATGGAGTTGAAGTTCACGCATGATGTTCATGAACATCTGAATCCTGCCAATGCGGTCATTTTGGCTCAGCGGCTCGATCCGTACAAGCTGTTCTTCCTGGAGGATCTGCTTCAGGCGGAGCATACCGACTGGTACCGGCGGGTTCGTCAGCTCAGCTCGACGCCGCAAGCGATCGGCGAGCTGTTCACTCATCCGCAAGAATGGCTGCCATTAGTGCAAGAGCGGCTGATCGATTTCGTGCGGATGCGCGTATCCAAGGCAGGCGGCATTACGCCTTGCCGCAAAATTGCGACAGTGTGTGAAGCCTACGGTGTGCGGACGGCTTGGCAGGAAGGCGGGGAAAATGATCCTGTCAATCAGGTTGCGGCTGCTCATCTGGATATGGCGATCTGGAATTTTGGCGTGCAGGAAAGCAATCATTTTAAAGAAAAAGAACGCGAAGTTTTTCCCGGCATGGCTGTCATTGAAGGCGGCTGTCTGAAATTGTCCGGCAAGCCGGGACTTGGCATTGATATAGACGAGGAGAAAGCGATGGCGCTTGGTGCAGATGCATCGGGAACGGTCTATCACTCTCCGTATAAGTTGGACCGCAGACCCGACGGAACGCTTATCCGTCCTTAAATTCATGCTTGCAGATGATGTCGGACAAAATGAGTAAGGAGGAAACAACAATGAACAGAGTGCTCGTAACAGGCGCGGCAGGCAAGCTGGGTCGTTATGCAATGAAAGAACTGGCAGAACACGGTTATTCGATTGTTGCAACAGACAATCGTCCTTACGGAGAAGGTAGAAGATACGGTCATTTTGTCCAAGCTGATTTAGGCCAACTGGGCGAAGTGTATGGATTGGTCGCGGGAGTGGATGCAATTCTCCATCTTGCCGCAGTGCCGAACCCGATCAATTACACGCCGGAGCGCATATTCAGCAATAATATCATGTCTACTTATCATGTGATGGAGGCAGCGTCAAAACTTGGCATTAACAAAGTCGTCGCGGGGTCCAGCGAATCTGCCTTCGGGTTCTGCTGGGCGAAGACGCCGTTTGCTCCCGATTATTTTCCGGTTGACGAGCAGCATCCGCTTCTTCCCCAAGAAAGTTATGGACTGTCCAAAGTCGTAGGCGAATTGATTGGCGATATGTTCAACCGAAGGGAAGGCATGGATGTATTGTCGCTTCGCTATTCCATGATTGTTGCGCCCGAGGAGTACAGGCACTTTATTAACAGGTTTAATGAAACGGCCAACCATCACCGGATAATGTGGAGCTATATCGATATCAGGGATGCGGCTGAAGCAAGCCGCTTGGCTCTTGAGGCGAGTGATACAGGATCGGTGCAGTTGAATGTTACTGCAGATGATGTGCTTAGCTCCACGCCCACGGAAGAATTGCTAAGGCGGCATTACCCGCAAGTAACGGATATTAGGGAACAGTTCGTCGGAACTCAGGCGCTTGTATCTAACCGGGCAGCACGTCAACTGCTGAACTGGGAGCCGCGATATTCGTGGAAAAGCGCGGTAGAGACCCACTGAACTTAGCGAGACCGGCAGCTGCAAATGTCAACTGCAAAGCAGCATGCAGACCGTTGGCATGCCCTGGCCTATACAAAGTGCATATCATGCAACAAAGCTCTTGAGGAGACCACTCCTTGAGAGCTTTTTTTTGTTGAGGAGAGCGGCTGATGCCACTTGTGCGGAGCTCCTGTCCGCGCAATGGCTTTTGTATATTATCGCCACTTGAGGGTGAGAATACCGTTATGGAAATTTGAGGGGGGAAACGACTTTGGATATCAATTATGCAGAGGAGATAGACAATCTCAGGACCAATGACGATTTCCTGGAGAAGCGCGAGCAATGGCTCGGTCATACCGTTGTCATAATGGGGTTTCATACGATATGCAACGTGGAGCAGACCGCTGCGAAGCTGCAGCAGCATGTTGCCGAGGCAGCTGCTTCATCCGGGAATTTGAGCGATCTGCTCCGCCTGATCGGTTCTGTTGCCCATTCGAATGCAGCGGCTGCGGTTTCGGCGATTCAGGATGGCAAACTTGTCGTTTATGTCGTCTCTCGAATGCAATATTACGTGGTTGAACCTGTGCCTTGCTTGCTTGAGCGTCCCGTCGATACACCCTCTAACGAAAATGTGCTGCAAGGCTCGCAAAATGCATTTAATGAAGATATCGATACGAATATTGGCTTGGTGCGCAAACAATACCATTCGCCTAACTTGCGGGTCAAATCGTTTATTGCTGGCACTCACAGTCAGAAAAAGCTGGCGGTGCTGTATGATCAGCAGCATGTAGATCCCGAACTGCTGAAAAAAGCGATTGATCAAATTGAATCAAAGCTGGATATGGAAATCAATAATGTGCAAAATGTATCCAAAATGCTGGGGCTGTCCCCTTGGCAGGCGATTTCCAAGTTTAATACGACCGAGCTGGCACAGGAAGGCGTAGCCTCGCTGACGGACGGAAGATTGATCTTATTCGTGGATCGCATCCCCGTTGCACTTGTTTTCCCCAATCTGCTCTGGGATATGTTTGTTATGGGCAATGATCGCAATTATCCGCAGCTGCTAATGGTCGCTATTCGTACCGTCCGCATCCTCGGGCTCATCTTAACGGTTCTTGTTCCGGGTTTTTATGTGGCGCTTGTCGCCGTCAATCCCGAAGTGCTCAGAATAGAGCTGGCGCTGACTGTCGCTCATAGCCGGGAAGCGGTGCCCTACCCCGCAATTACGGAAGTCATTTTAATGCTCGTAATATTGGAGCTTATTATGGAGGCAAGCGTAAGACTGCCCAAAGCCATCGGACCGACTATTACTGTAGTAGGCGGCATCATTTTAGGTCAAGCGGTCGTAACAGCCAAGCTGGTCAGCAATTTGTTAATTATTATTTTGGCGGCAACCACAATTGCAAATTCGACGGTAGTCGGCTTTCAGAACTCACTCTCGATTCGTCTTTTTAAATATTTGCTGGTTGCGCTTGCCGCTATTTATGGTGTGCTCGGAATTTTAGTCGGGCTTGTGTTTCTATGCGCCTACCTGGCCAGTCTTAATACATTGGATGTTTCCTACATTAAATTCAGTTTGAAAAGGAGGGAGACATAGCATGGACAAAAGTATGGGAGTGGTGCTGATTTATTTTTTAATGCAGCTTGGCATCATTTTTTTTGTGTACCCGGAATTCATTATGGAAAGCACCTCGGAAGCACATTGGCTCCCCATTCTATTCGGTGTCATTGTTAATCTGTGTGTGATGTCGATATATTTGAAGGGACTCTCCTACTTTCCCAACATGGATATTATTGCAATATACAGCAGCTTCGGCAAAGTGATGGCGGCAATACTGCTTCTGCCGATTTTCATTTATCTGATGCTTGTTACTGTCATAACGATCAATGAGTTTGCCGACATTATTTCCATTGTGTTTCTTACGAGTACACCGCTCTGGAGCATTATCGGATTGCTGCTGATTACCGCTGCGTTTATTGGAGCATCCGGAATCGCAACCATTTTTCGAACGGCGATTTTGCTGGCGATATTGTTTTTGCCATTGATGTTTTTCATTATTTGCCTGTCGCTGCAAAATATTGATTTGCACTATTTTTTTCCGTTGTGGGACTCGGATTTCTCGCAGCTTAACGGCTCCGCGCTCATTAGAAGTCTATTTCCAATTACGAGTACCTTTCTTATTTTTGGATTCATCATCCCCCATTACCCCTTTAAAATGAAGAAAGTGATGCTTTCCATAATGGCAATCATTCCGTTTTTTTTTCTGGCTGTTTATATCCCGGTGCTCACATTCGGACACGGCACTGTAACTACCTTGCGCTATCCGTTTGTCATGGTGATCAGCAGCGTTTATGTCAGTTGGCTCATGTTTGACAGAGTGACGGTGTTCCTTGTGCTTAGTCTGATCGCCTTTGCTATCTTGTTCATGGCTGTTATCATATGGCAGATGATTTCAATCGTAAATCACTTTCTACCGAAAATCAGAAAGCATTACATTGCATTAGCATTCGTCGTCATATTTTTTAGCATATGTCTGCAGAGTACAAGCGTCAGTACAATTAATGAGCTGTTTCTAAAAAACAATCTGCTGAGGCTCTATATTTTGTTCTTTGTCCCTTTATCCATCTATCTCATAGGACTTTATTTCCGAAGGAGGGGTGGTTATGAAAACAAAGCCGTTTAGCAAACGATGCGTCCTGGCAGCGTCCATGGTCATGCTGCTGCTGCTCAGTGGATGTTGGGACAATAAAGATATTAATCATCGACTGCTGCCGGTTATTATTGCAATCTCCAAGTCAGGCGAAAACTATAAAGTCTACTTGAAAATATCCCAGTCGGGTAAATCAAGCCAAAAATATAAAATTATTTCGGAGACGGGGAAGTCAATTGCCCATGCGCTGGACAAAATTAGCGTGAACACGGAGGATCACGTCGATCTGTTTCATATTAAAATGATTGTGTTTGACAGGCACTATGCAGAGCTGGGAATGGGGGATACCGTTGCCGATTTTATGCGGGTCAAAGAGATTTCTCCCAAGACATTGGTCATTATTTGCAATGAGGATTTGATGCAGTTCTTTAATAGTGTGTCCGAAGGCGTGGGTTCGGAAAATTCCGAGCTCTACGATTTTTTCGAGAAAAATGCGGGGTTGAATCCGCAGCTTGCTCTAACAAGGTTATGGCAGGTGTATCGAAGCACTCACTCTTTTACTCGGGATGTTGCTATTCCTATCGTCAAATCCAGTTCAACTACCTCCCTGGACTACGAAGGATCAGCCGTCATTCGGAAGGGCAAAATGGTTGGAAGATTATCCCCCGAGGAAACACTGCTTTTTAATGCTTTTCATGGGGAAAGTACACAAGGCAAAGTGGAAGTAATGAATGAAGCCAGTGTCTTGATTCAGAGCAACACAATCCACAATAAAGCACGGTGGATCAATGACACCCCCTACTTGTCCACCAAGCTTAAATTAAAAGTTGTTTTAATGGAAATGAAGGGGGAACAGGATATCACCAAGCTGGAGAAAGAGCTGAATGAACAGCTTGAAAGCCGGTTTAAAAAGATGATTGAGAAGCTTCAAGCAAATCATACGGATTTGTTGGGTATGGGTCAATATTTCCGAACGAAAATGCCCCGGTCAAGATTAAGTGAATGGCGGACAAGAGATTTTCCGCGGCTGCAGTTTGACGTTCGGGTAGATACAGAAATTGAGAACTCCGGCTTTTTGAAAATGCCGGGTGACTGAGGCATCCAATTGTCCAATAAACAAGCGCCTTCCCATTTAACAGGGAGAGGCGCTTGTTGTGCTCAGAAGACAGGATGCCGCTTCTAAACAGTATGCGAGGTTAGCAGCGTATCGATCGAGCCGCCTTCGGTAATGATTTGGATGGCGGTTGCCAGTCTCGGCGCCATTGGAATCATCACAAACTTGTTGGAATGGCCTTCCGGGAGCGCAATCGTATCGGTAATAACAACTTCTTCAATATTAGGGTTGTTCAGCTTGTCCAATGCGGGCCCTGAGAACAAGCCATGTGTTGCACAGACAAAGGCGTTATGGGCGCCGTTCTTTTTGAGCGCTTCAACGACATTGACAATTGTGCTGCCGGTATCGATCAAATCTTCAATAATGATCGGGGTCGCGTCTTGGACATCCCCGATAATATGGGTAATCTCCGATACGTTATGAGCTGGCCGGTTTTTGATCATGATCGCAAACGGGCAATCGAGATTGTTCGCCAGCTTCTCTGCCGTGCTGGCACGTCCGGCATCAGGAGAAACAACGACCGGATTGCGAATGTTTTTGCTTCGCAAGTAATCGGTAATCAGATCGAGGGCGGTCAGATGGTCAACAGGAATTTCATAGAAACCTTGAATCGGGTCCGCATGCAGATCGACCGTAATCAGGCGGTTCGCACCGACAGAAGTGAGAATATCGGCAACCATTTTGGCGGAGATTGGCTCGCGCGGCGCGGATTTCCGTTCTTGCCTTGCATAGCCGTAATAAGGCATGACCAGATTGATGGTGCGGGCAGAAGCGCGCTTGGCGGCATCAATCATAATTAATAGTTCAACCAGATGTTCATTAACCGGGTGGGATAGCGATTGTACAATATACACATCACATGTCCGAATCGGTTCTCCGTAGGAGACATGAATTTCTCCGCTGCCGAGGCGGGAGATATCGATTTTTCCGAGCGGCACGCCAAGCCCGGCACATATTTTCTCCGCAAGCGGCCTGTTTGAAGTTCCTGAGAAAATTTTGACCTTGTCCATAAAGCCCTCCTGAATATCATGTTTTGCTTGGTAAGCACAGTCGTTCAAAATCAAAATTTACTCATCAGATTCGAGCGCTGTTTTCTGACTACAGCCGTAAATTTTATCATCGAAATTAATTCTACCATTATAACATAAAAATTTCATTCAAACAGCGGAAGGGATTGGTGACGAATTTGGAAGGGAATGTGACGAGTAAGGCGGAAGTCCGCTTCTGAATGAGATGGAATTTCATTTGACACTTTGTACCATGAACGGGACAATAAAGGATGAGTTGGCTATACGAAAGGGGCGCCCTAATGGCAGGAGCTTTGGAAGGGAAATCGATTGTTATAACGGGATCACGCAAACTAACGGAATTGAGCACCATTATTGAAAAACAGGGCGGTACAGCGCTTGTTCGCTCTCAGCAAGGGACCATGCTGCCGGAGGAGGAGACGCTGGGGCGCGATTTGCAGCAACTGGTGGACAACCGGCCGAACTGGTTCCTGTTTACGACGGGAACAGGACTTGAACAGATGCTTCAGCAAGCGGAACGGATGGGGATTCGAGAACAGCTGATCGACGCTATTTCTAATGCAAAGGTGGCAGCAAGAGGCTATAAAACATTTGCACTGCTCAAGAAAATCCAAATTTCTCCGATTGCCGTTGATGATGACGGTACGACAGCCGGACTGATCCGCGCGCTTCAGGATTATGATTATGCCGGCCAGTCCATTGTCGTGCAGCAGCATGGAGAAGCGATGCCGGGCCTTGTGCAATTTCTTGAAGGGAAGGGAGCCACAACGAGCACGATTCTTCCCTACAGACATATTCCTCCGGAAGCAGATGTGTCGGAGACGCTTTACCAGGAAATTATTGCGGGCCGCGTGGACGCCGTTTGTTTTACGACCGCTGTCCAAGTACGGTATTTCTTCGAATATGCGACCAGGAAAGGCGGTTGCGAGCAGATCGTTCGAAGCTTCGAAGATCGTGTGGCTGCAACTGCAGTCGGCAGAGTGACTGCGGAGGCGCTGCGGGAAGCAGGCGTCAAGCGAGTCATTATGCCGGAGATCGAGCGCATGGGAGCGATGATTATCGAACTGGCGCAATTTTACCAGACGGTGCGAAATGAGGCGCTATAATATAGCATCAGCATTGGCATAGGCACGGGCATAGGATGGGCACAGGCATAGTTTGGAATAAAGACCAGCATACTAATAGCGGCAGCTTGACTTGCCGAGCAATTAAAGGCTAATATCGATAAATAAAGTCTTTAATTGAGGTGAAACATGAAATATTCCAAAGCGACCAACTATGCGCTTCATACGATGATGTTTCTGGCGACTGCACCGGACAAGCAGATCGGCGTGCAGCAGCTTGCGGACAAGCAAGGCGTATCTCCAACCTATCTTTCCAAAATTTTGACCAAGCTAGTCAAGTCGGGATTAATCGAGTCATCTTCCGGGGCAAACGGGGGATATCGGATGAAGCGTTCCAACGAAGATGTTTCCTTTCTGGATGTTATTCATGCGATCGAAGGCACCGCTTCGCTGTTTAACTGCTCGCTTCATGGCAACCAGTCATCGGAATGCCTGATTCAGAAGGAGATGGTGGAAGCGGAACGGAAGATGGAAGAGCATTTAAGAAATCAGAAGATCCAGGCATTCGCTGCAAGTCATGCTGCTCACATCAAGTGAAGCTGCTTAACGGCCTTTTTGGGCTCATTAACCACTATTATTATAATCAATCGGATGAATTTGAAATTGCAGCAATGCCTTCCTGAGCTTAAGATCAATGAGAATTGACTAGGGCTAAAGGGGGGCATTGCTGTGTTTACAGAAGAAAGAGAAACACTGCTGGAACAGATGCAACATGTACTCGTTGATTATCTCGAAACGGTACATACCTGGATGAATCCATCGACAGGAGCCATTGAAGACCGCCGGGATACCGTTTATAGCGAAAATTATACAGCGGGCGCGGCTGCGGTTTTATTCGCAAGCGCTTACAGTTATACCGAACAGAAAAAACAACTGAATACGGCATTGCAATTGCTGCGCCGTGTGCAAGTCAGGTTGAAGGATCGCAACGCTGCGCCGTTTACCCGGATGTTTATTTACCATTATGGCATGATGGCGCTGCTGATGCTGCCGGAAACGATTCGTGACGAATACAAGGAAGAATTCAGGGAGGACTTTCTGAATGGAGAGCCACAGGATTGTGGAACCATCAATTTGAATTGTGCAGCATTGCAGCTCGGCAATGAGCTGTTTCTCGAGCGGCTTGGCTACCGTAAGGCGAATGTCGCATTGATGGCGCAACTGATCGCATTGATTGAAGCGCGTGAACATGACGGTTTCTTGAATGATGCCTTTGATTTTGAGGATCAGGTTGCGTTCAGTGAACAGGATGGCATGCCGATCTCATATTCCGCTTTTATTATGTTTATCCTGACGGGCATTCTAAGCTCGGTTACACCATGGCCAGCCGACCATCAAGTTATTCGCGGGAAGGTGGAGGCTTTGATTGAGAAGGGGCAGCAATGGCTGGGGCATGCAACCTCCTTCGACGGCACCTATGCCATGATGGAGCGCAGCAGGCACCAAAAGTTTACGTGGGGTTCTTTTATTGCCTATCAGGCCTACGCAGGCATGGGCGACCAGGGATTGTTTGCCAAGGCATTCGAGTCCTGGCTTGCGTACAAGAAAGAAGACGGTACTTACAGCATTACGCCTAATTACTTGCCGCATGAGCTGCGGGCTGGTTATGAGTGGTATACACTGGTGAATTGCTACGGCATCCTTGGTATGACGGGAATTGCGGTCGCTGAACGGATTATTCGGCTTAAGCAGCAGATGGCCGGCACGAACGAGCGATCCCCGCTGCCTGTCCGGAATCAGTATATGGATCTGCGCAGCGGCTACGCCTTCATTCGCAGCGGCGACGATTTCTTTGCCTGCAATCTGCGCATGCACCGGGGCCAATACAGTCCGGCGCTATCCGGCTTTCACTACCGATTAAATGGCAACAAGCCCCCATTGGCCGAGCCAAGGCTTAATGTGAAGCGGCTGGCGGCCGCTCATCTGCACCAAGGATATGATCTGGGGGTATGGGAGGGATTTCTGCTGCGTGATGCAGATGGAAATCAATTCTTTCCCAATATGACGACTAACCCCGAAGTGAAGTGGATCGACAACGGGATGGAGATGACCGTGCAGAGCGAGAGTGTTGCATGCACCAAGTCAATTCAGCTCGTCGACTCGGGGATTGAATGGCGCTATGAGCTGAGGGTGCTGCGAGATATCGTCTCTTGTGAACATATTCTTCCGCTCTTGCTGACCGATGGCCGCCATCATACGGCAATTCAAAGGAGGACAGCGCATGGCTGGGAGCTTAGCAGCGCTGGACGTCAATATGAAATCATATGCAGCGCCTGCGACAACAGCATTCGTACGCCGGAAGATGTATATTCGAATGAAAACAATCTCTCGCTAGAGCGTTCCCTTCATTCGGTTTCCGGTGTTTCGGCAAGTTTGTCCCTGTTGGTATCCGGGCCGCTGCGAGCGGGAGATGAACTGGCCTGGAGCACGAAGCTGGTCGAATTGTAATTCAAGCGACTGCTTCTGCGGCATCGGTGTAGAACATCTCTTCGCCTTGTATGCTTCCGATGATGCGCCTATAATCAAGAGACTCACAAAAGGGCTCTCTTAATGAGGGAGAAGGGAAGATCTCGATGATCGCTAAATGGAAGAGCAGTTACTATTTTCGATTGGTGCTGTCCTATACGGCTTTGGCTTTACTATTAATCGGGATTACGGGAGGCTATCTGCTCGGCAATGCGAATAAACTGGTATCCAGTGAAGTCGCCAAAGATTCCAGATATGGTCTGCTGAGTGTCAAAGATGTGGTGGAAACCAATTTTTTACGTGTTTATGAAGACGCTTTCTTTAATAAAGTTCTGACGACAGTAAATAACGAAAGCAACGAGGAAATTAAGTATTTTCTTCAGGACGAGCGCATTGATGATGTCAATCGCGTCGTGCGTTTCGTTCATGACCTCGAATTGATTACTGAAATGACGGCAGGACTTGACGGCATCACCTTGTTTAACCGCAAGCAGCAATATGTGATGAATCAGGACCGCTATTATGTAACGCCGGACAATACGGCTGACGCTAATTTCCTGCATTCCCTGGAAACCGTGCTGCCTCATCAGTGGTTTCTGCGTGAGAAACCGGGTTCGCCGGACGGTAAAGTACTGACCTATGTCTTCACACTGCCCTACAATGTTGAGCCATCCAAAGCTTCCGGGTTTCTGTACCTCGACATCAGTCTCGTTCATCTCAAAGAAATGGTGCGTAGCGCCCTCAGCTTCCCTTATTCAAATCTCTATTTGTTCGATGAGCGGGGGTCGCTTCTGTTGGGCGGGGAAAGCGCGCCGGAGGCGGAGATGGAGACGGTCAACGGCCTTGTGATGAATCAGAGCATGCCCGGGCAGGCGGAAGCCAATTCATTCTCAAGGTATGACAATAAAGTGATTTCAATCCTTCCATCCGAAGATTCGGCCAAAGGGTGGACGTATGCGATTGTTCGTCCAATGGACTCTTTCTTTCTGTCGGCTGACAAGATGAAGCGGCAAGTTTGGATGGCTTGTCTGATTGCGCTGCTCGGCGGAGTAATCGTATCTTTCCTGATGTCTCGTCAATTTTATATTCCTTTAAAAAAACTGCTGTACTCTATCCGTCATTTATACAGTGGCCCAACCGTATATACGAACGGCCATGAATATGCGGTTATTGATCATATGCTCATGGTCATCGATACGAATATGATGAAAATGAAAGATCAGGTGCGACTAAAGCAAATTACGCGGTTAATAACGGGCCAGCAATTGGCGGCAGGCTTCGATGATTTGCCGGCAATTCCGCTGGAATGCCGATATATTGTTGCCTATCTGGTGACCGAGCCGGGGGAGAGCGAGCATCTAGCGGGGCTGCTCGGCAAGCAGACCGAACTGATTGGCGAATTTGTTCCGCTCAGCGCGCGTGAGCAGGCACTGCTGGTGTTCATCTACGATCCTTCCATTGCGCCCGTACAACTATTAATGAAAGCGCTGCAATCGATGCAGTTGACGGCGGACCGAATTGCCTTTGGAGCGGGCATTGGCAGTGTGGTCGATTCAGTCGATGCGATCTACCAATCTTACCAGGAAGCAGTGCAAGCTCATAAGTACTGCTATGTTCGCGGCAGAGACGCCATTGTTACTTTCGAGGACATCGCCCTGATTCAGGAGCAAGCGCTGCTCCCGGATGTCGGTTATGAGTTGCTGCAGCATAAGCTGCTTGCCGGCAGCGTCAGCGAGGCCGGGCGATGGATGGATGAGTTGTCTGCCAAGCTGCGCACCGAACCGATTCGAGTGGAGATGGTGGAGCTGATTATGCTTCGTCTGAAGGCGCTGCTGTCCCAGGTCGCGCTGGAGCAAAATCTGCCTACGCTGTTTACCGCAGGCGGCGGCCAGCAATCCGTTGCAAGTATGAACAGCATGTTCGAGGAGACATTCGTTGCGCTTAAAGATCAGGCTGCCGGTATCGCCCAGCATATCCATGACAGCCGCAATGAAGCGCAGCTGGAAAAAATAAATTTCTTGAAGGCTCATATTATCGAGCATCTTGCCGACGATCTGTCATTGGATCTATTGGCCGCACAGGTCAATTTGTCAGCCAACTATTTATCCACTTTATTCGGATCGGTCACCGGTGAATCGTTTACGGAATACTTGAACAGGCTCCGGCTGGAACAAGCGAGCCATCTGCTTGTGACTTCTCCGGGACTTACTGTAGCCAAAATTGCCACGAATATCGGCTACCGCAACTCCCAATATTTCTGTACGAAGTTTAAGGCGAGGTTTGGCGTCACACCGATGCAGTATCGCAATGCTAAACAGGTGCAGGAGCGGCTTGTATAGGCATAATAATAAGAAATTATAACGTTTCGGATAATTTTGCAATGGCGTAAGTGGCTTGTTAGCGTTTACATTTAGGTGGAGGCCAGTTACGAAGGGGTTGAGTGTACAGATGAACCCGATAAAAGTAGGTATTATCGGCCAAGGAAGAAGCGGCCATGACATTCATGCCAAAACATTAAGCCAACTGCCAGAATTATTCGAAATTACGGCTGTATCCGATCCTGAATCGTCCTTCCGTCAGCGTGCTGCAGACGCATACGGCTGTGAGGCGTATACAGACTACAAGCAGCTGCTGCAGCACAAGGAGCTCGAATTAATCGTAAATGCTTCGCCAAGCCATCTGCATGTTCCCTTGACCCTGGAAAGCCTGCAGCAAGGTTTTCATGTGCTTTGTGAAAAACCGCTGGCGCGCACCGCCTCCGAGGTGGATGCTTTAATCACCGCGGCTGAGCAAAGCGGTAAGCTGCTCACTGCATTTCAGCAATCGCGCTACTCGCCCTCCTTCCAAAAAATTATGGAAGTCATTCGTTCGGGCGTGCTTGGACGCATCGTTCAGGCCAGCATATCCTTTAATGGTTTTGCCCGACGTTGGGATTGGCAAACCTTGCAGGAGAATAATGGAGGAAACCTGCTGAACACCGGGCCGCATCCGCTTGATCAAGCGCTTCAACTGTTGGGTACGGATGAAATGCCGCAAGTCCACTGTTATATGGATCGGGTTAACACATTCGGAGATGCGGAGGATTATGTCAAACTGCTGATGCATAAAGCGGGCCATCCAGTGCTGGATATCGAAATCTCCTCATGCGATGCCTATCCTTCCGCTATTTATCGCATTCAGGGGCAATATGGCGGGATAAGCGGCAATACGACGCAGTTGCAATGGCGTTATTTTGCTCCGGAGCAAGCACCGCATCAGACGCTTGTCCGCACGCCTTTGAAGCATCCGGACGGCAGCCCTGCCTATGGTTCTGAGACGCTGCCCTGGGTGGAGGAACAGTGGGAAATTCCCGAAGCGCAGCAAGATATGCTGTCTTATGTCAGCCGGGCTTTTTATGGCAATTTGTATGCTGCTCTGCGCCATGGGGAGCCGCTTGAAGTAACGCCGCAGAAGGTCAAGCAGCAGATTGCGGTAATTGAAGAATGCCATAGGCAAAATCCATTGTCGCGTTTCACGGACAATGATTGAGCGGGAGGACAGCATGACGGATGAATTGAAACTGGGCATGATTGGTCTGGATACGTCCCATGTCATCGTTTTCTCGGAAATTTTAACTGACCCCAATCATGCTTATCATGTGCCAGGGGCCAAAGTTGTCGCGGGCTACCCCGGCGGTTCTCCTGATATGCATGCCAGCATATCCCGGGTTGAAGGCTATACCAGCGAATTGCAGGATCGATTCGGAATAGCGATGGTTGATTCACCGAAAGCATTAGCTGAGCAATGTGATGCTATTCTGCTCCACTCGGTGGATGGACGCGTGCATCTGGAGCAGTTCCGCCAAATTGTGTCCTGCGGAAAGCCGGTGTTTATTGATAAGCCGTTCGCCACCACGCTGGCTGATGCGCAAGAAATGGTGAAGCTCGCTGAAGCCTATCAGGTACCGATGATGAGCTGCTCATCTTTGCGCTACGCCAGCGGACTGACTGAAGCATTGACTAACGCGCCGGAAGAGGATGGCGCAATTATCGGTGTTGACTGCTCTGGCCCGACACCGTTGGACGCGGCACTGCCGGGATTATATTGCTATGGCATTCATGCAGTAGAGATGCTCTATACTGCAATGGGTCCGGGCTGTGTGGAGGTTAGCACACGCTCCAACGAGCACTATGACCTGGTCGTTGGTCAGTGGCTGGATGGCAGAATCGGCACTGTGCGAGGCAACCGCAAAGGAAACTACCAGTTTGGGGCGGTCATTCAGCGGGAGAAGAATACACATTATATCAATGTAAGCGCTCACCAAAAGCCGTATTATGCCAGCTTGCTGGAACAGGTGCTGCACATGTTCCGAACAGGCAAGTCACCGATTCCGACTGCGGAATCACTGGAAATTATCCGGTTCATTGAGGCTTCCAATGAAAGCGCACTGACAGGTCGGATGGTTGTTTTATAGCAAAAAAAAGAAAATATGGAAAGGATGAGTAGCCGATGCAGCCCAACACATCAGCCGAAGTTTCGGCTACCGCTCAGAAGGGGCATCCAAACCTTGGCGGACAACCAACATTCCAGAAGCGGCCCTATTGGCGGCAAACCTGGAAAGCCTACAAACGCTACAAGTATATGTTCATTCTGTTGGCACCCGCATTAATCTGGTATCTGCTCTTCGCCTATGGACCGCTGTACGGGATACAGCTTGCGTTTAAGGATTTCATTATTAATAAAGGCATTATGGGCAGCCCGTGGATAGGCTATAAACACTTTGAAGCCATGATCAGCGGAGCGCAGGATTTTCACCTTATTATCCGCAATACGGTTGTGCTCAGCTTCTATCATATCTTGTTTGGCTTTCCGGCGCCGATCGTGCTGGCGCTATTGTTCAATGAAGTTCGCTTTGAATTTTTCAAGCGAATTTCTCAAACGCTATCCTATCTTCCGCATTTTCTGTCATGGGTCGTCGTAGCAGGATTTATGTTCACCGTCCTCTCTCCTTCCAGCGGCATTGTCAATGCGATCATCGGATATTTTGGAATCGATCCGATCTACTTCGTTGGCAAAGCGGAATATTTCCGCTTCACCCTGGTATCCTCGGCAATCTGGAAAGAAATCGGGTGGGGAGCGATCATTTATTTGGCAGCGCTTGCCGGGATTAACCCGCAAATGTATGAAGCTGCCATTGTCGACGGAGCGGGCCGCTTCAAGCAATTGCTTTACATTACACTGCCTTCGCTGCTCCCGGTCATTTCCATTATGTTTATTCTGCGTATCGGGCATGTGCTTGATGCCGGCTTCGATCAGGTGTTGAACATGTATACGCCGGCAACATATAGTGTGGCGGATATTTTGGATACGTATGTGTACCGGATCGGGCTTGAGCAGATGCAGTTCAGCTTTGCCACGGCAGTCGGCTTATTCAAAAACGTGATAGCGCTTACTCTGGTGCTGTTCACCAACTATATTGTGAAGCGTGCAGGACAGGAGGGGCTGGTATGATCGGATACAGCTGCGGAAGGGTGATAATGCGATGAAAATGACTTTGCCGGAAAAACTGTTTCAGATCATCGTGCTCCTGTTGCTCGGCTTGATGTGTACGACGATGCTCTATCCGTTCCTGCATCAAGTGACATTGTCATTAAGTGCCGATGCTCCGCGCCTTGGTGTCAGCCTTATTCCGAAAAACTTCTCGTTCTCCTCTTACTTGGAACTGTTTAAAACTGAGGAGATCTGGACCGCGCTCGGCAACTCGGTATTCAGAACAGTTGTCGGCACCTTGCTGATGGTCGGGGTTATGTCTGCAGCAGCCTATGCCTTGTCGAAAAAGGGACTGCCGCATCGTAAATTTTATACGTACCTGATTATTATAACGATGTTCTTCAGCGGAGGGCTGCTGCCAACGTATTTGCTTGTGCAAGGCATCGGACTGATGGACTCCAAATGGGCGCTTATTCTGCCCTGTCTGATCAATACCTTCTGGTTGATTATTATCCGCAATTTTTTCATGGAGCTGTCAGAGGAAATAGAGGAGTCGGCCCGCATTGATGGCGCCAATGATATTCGGATTTTTGTTGGCATCGTGCTGCCGGTATCCTTGCCGATTATTGCGACGATGATCTTGTTCGGTGCAGTCCATCACTGGAATGCATGGTTTGATGCGTTGTTGTATGCCCAAAGCCAAGACCAGCTCGTTCTGCAAATTTACTTGCGGCGATTAATTGTCAATCAGGATGAAAGCATGCTGATGCAGGCGATGATGAGCACGAATGCCCCGCCAACGGAGTCGCTAAAAGCGGCCGTGCTTGTCTTCACGACCTTGCCGATTTTACTTGTTTACCCGTTTCTCCAAAAGTACTTCACTAAAGGAATTATGATTGGCTCGGTTAAAGGCTAGCAGGCTTCTGTGGCAACGGTTATTGAGCGGTCGCAGATTGACCGCTGAATACAATAGACATGAATAATAGGGAGGTTTTTACACATGTTGAAGGGCAAAGCATGGAAAGCAGGGATTGCGGCCTTGCTGCTTGTTATGGTATTGGCAGGCTGTGGCGGCGCGAACAATCCGGCAGGGGAGACACCTGGCAAAACGACAGAGAAACCCGCCAAACCAACGAATTCCCCGGATGACAATGCACAGGCAGCGGACGCTCCTGTCGAGTTTTCATGGATTGGCGCCTATATTCTGGGTAAGGATACGATGGCTCAGAAGTATTTGGAAGAGAAGTTGAATGTCAAAATTACACCGACTGGCATTGACCGCTCCAACTGGGAGCAGCAGATCAATGTGAAGCTTGCTGCTGGCGAAAAGCCGGATTTCTTCGGCAATCTTGACATCTCAATGTACCACTGGCTGACCTATGTCAAGCAGGAACTGATCGGCGAAATTCCGGTTGAAGTTATTCGGCAGCATGCGCCGAACTATGCCAAGATGGTTGATGAAATGGACAAAACAGCCTGGGACATCAGTGTCATCGACGGTAAAAACTATGGTATCCCTAAATTTTACGGTGAAGGCGGCTCCCCGTTTGTACCGGCTTATAATGAAGCGTGGCTGAAAAAGATTGGCTATAATGAGCCTCCCAAAACGCTGGAAGAGCTTGAGGATGTGCTGACGAAGTTCCGCAATGATGATCCGGACGGCAATGGCAAGAAGGATACGTATGGCATCAGCGCGCGTGGGAAAGACACGCTGGCCAGCAATCAAATTTTCAATACGGTATTTGCCGCTCACGGCATTACGCCTTCCGGTTGGGTTGAACAGCCTGATGGCAAAGTGAAATTTGGTTTCACGACGGAAGAAGCCCGTACAGCGCTCAAACTGTTGAATAAATGGTATAAGGATGGAATTATCGATCCCGAGTTTATTACAGATGATTGGAACAGTTACCGTGCGAAGTTCGCGGGCGGAAAGATCGGCATGCTGGATCAGGCGCTTTGGTATCATGACCACAGTTCAGGCCAGGTGGGGCAGGATTCCGAAAAGGCAGGCATGAAGATGGTCGTTGGCAAACCGGTTATCGGTACGACTGGCAAGATGATGGGGATCGCACAAGGTTATAAGCAGGTTCCATTCTCAATCGGGGTGGAGGCAGCCAAAGATCCGAAGAAAGTGGAGGCCATTCTGAAGGTGCTGGATCTGACGGCAACGAATGAGGAAGCTTACCTGATGACAGGCTTCGGAATTGAAGGGGAGCATTATGATATGGTTGATGGCGGACCCGTGCAAAGACCGGAGTATACCGACCCGGCCAAAGCTGCATCAGCGCTCGGACTGAACTTCTTCAACCCGGCGAAAAGCAATCCGTCAATGATTCATCTTGATTACCCATCTGACAAGTTGGCGTTTAAAGAGCAGGTTAATGACCCGGATATCATTCGCATTATAGATAAAATGCAAATGCGGATTCTTCCGACATGGGATGCCAACAAAGATGCTTTCACGAAAATGTTGAAGGAATACGAACTGAAATTTATTGTCGGTGAAGTTGATTTGGATCAGGGCTTTGACGATTTTGTTGCCGAAATGAACAAAATCGGGTTGGATAAAGCAACAGAGGAAGCAAATGAGATTTATGCAAATATTCCGAAGTGAGCTAATTAACCGCTTCAACCGAAGTAATCAGTGCAGTTCAAGCAACTATACTGGCAATTAACGAGGGGGATGAACGAGGCGATGACCCGCGTAAAAGGAATGGTGCACAGCTTTGAGGATGATCATTTCAAAGTGCTGTGTGATAACAATCAATGGTTTGAATTCCCGATTCCTGGGGACCGGCCGGCAGTTGGAGAGCGTATCGTGGTGATTGTGGGAGATCAGCCGGTATATGAGCGTCTTGATGCCAAATTGTTATCGGCCAGGGAAATTGCCGATACCCTGTATCGTTTTGATCAGGTAGAAACCAAGCGGATACCAACCGCTGACGATGTTACGGAGGAGGATATCCAACGGTTTGCGGAACAGGGTTATCTGGTAATTGACCAATTGCTGAATGAGCAAGAGGTTGCAGATGCCTTGCAAGCGATAGATGATATTATTCAACTGCGCATCGTTGGTCCGCGTTTGCAGTTTATGAAGAAGGAAAGTCAGCTGAATACGCCGGAAGAACGTACGCTTGCGATGCGCAAACTGCACCGATTTATCGACTTTGCTCCGGCGCTGCACCATATTTGTTTCCACCCTGGACTGCAGCGGGTTTTGGAGCGGGTATTTGGGGAGTCGGCGCGGTTTCTGGAGGATCAGGCGATTTTAAAGCCGCCGAGCGCAGAGGCTGGCGGGGAGAAGCCATGGCATCAGGATATGGCGTATGGGCAGCTCTCCCAAACGAAGATGATCTGCGGGGTGTGGGTTGCACTGGATGAAGCTTCACTTGATAATGGCTGCATGCATGTTATTCCAGGCACCCATCACCAGGGCGCGGTGCCTCATTTTGCGGTTCGCGACTGGCAAATTTGCGATGCTCATATTGAGGTGGAGCGCGACGTCGCAATCCCGCTCAAGCCTGGAGGCGCACTGTTTTTTGCAGGGATGCTGCATCATGGGACACCGCCTAACTTCTCGGGACGCCGCCGCCAGGCATTGCAATTTCATTATTGTCCGGATTCATCGGAGCGGATGACACCCAAGCAATTCAAGGAAGTGTTCACAAGCGAGATGTCTGGCGCCGAATGTTGATTTAAGAAAAAGACTAGCCTACCAAAATGTTATCCTCCGGGTAACCTATTTTGGAGGCTTGTTTTTTTTGCGCCAAAGCGTAGGCGAGTGTGAGCGGGCCGAGCCGACCGATAAACATGGTAACAATGACGATAATTTGACTGATCGGGGTCAATTCGCCGGTCATGCCCATCGAAAGCCCGGTTGTGCTGAAAGCGGATGTCGCTTCAAACAACACTTCAAGAAAGTGCTCTTCAAGCATGCCTTCCGAGATTGTCAGCAGCAGGGCGACAACTAGCACGCAAGCCAGAGAGCTGATCACGACGGCTAGTGCGCGCATGACGGAGTCCTGAGGGATACGTCGTTTAAAAGCGTGGATCTGGCCGCCCCCCCGAAACGTATTCATCGTCGCGAGCAAAATGATAACGAGCGTATTGATCTTAATTCCACCGCCCGTACCGCCGGAAGCGGAGCCAATAAACATCAGAATGATGATCAGAAATTGCGAGGCGGGCAGCATATTGCTGATCTCTATCGTATTGAACCCTGCGCTCCTTGGCGTGACACTTTGGAAGAAGGCGGCGAATAAGCGCTCCCACAACGTTAAATGACCGAAGGTAGCCGGATTCCAACTCTCCAGCAGAAACAGCAGCAAAAATCCGAATAGAGACAGCAATCCTGTAGCAAGCAGCACGATTTTGGCATGAAGGGACAGCTTCTTCAAGGAACGCTTGCGGATAATATCCACAATGACGATAAATCCCAAGCCGCCGATCATGAACAGAAGGGCAATCGTTATATTAACGACAGGATCGCCGACGTAAGGCGACAAGCTGGTTGGCCAAAGTGCAAATCCCGCATTGTTGAAGGCAGACACGGAATGAAACAAGGCATTGAACAAAGCCATCCCGAACCCCATCTCATCATGCCAGCGCCAAGTAAGGACAATTGTTGCCAGCGCTTCAAATGCAAAAGAGATCAGCACCACATATAAGGAAAGTTTGACTAGTCCCTGTGCCGATGTTGATTGGGTGGTTTGCTGGATAAGCAGACGCTGCTTCAAGCCGATTTTCTTGCCAAGCACAATGGCGACCATTACGCCGAGTGTCATGAAGCCGAGTCCGCCAATTTGGATCATTACCATAATGATGATCTGTCCGAGAAGAGAGAAGGTTGTGCCTGTATCTGACAGGATTAGGCCATTAACACAGACAGCAGAAGTTGAAGTAAATAGTGCAGTAAGCAGCCCAACCGAGCGACCTGTTGCGGAGGAGTGGGGCAGGGAAAGCAGCAAAGTGCCAATTAATATCAGGATGAGAAATACGATAATAATGAATTGCGGTGGACTCATGTTTAGTTTGAGCTTATTGACCCAGTATTCCATACGTCCCTTTGCCGCTTTATCAGTAGCGTTTGCGCTCATAATCATTCTCCAAATGGCGAATATTTTCATTGCTGCCGATCATAAGCAGAATATCGCCCGTGTGAATTTGATCCTCCGCATTGGGGGAAACATTGATGGATTCCAGCGTTTTAATGGCCATGATCGTGCATCCATAGTTGGCGCGTATGTCCAGCTGTTTCAATGATTTGCCGTTCATTGCAGGCGGAGCCAGAATCTCCACAAGATTATAATCCGATGACAGCTCGATATAATCGATCAAATTGTCGGAGCTTAACTGATTGCCAAGCCTCGTTCCCATGTCGCGCTCGGGATAGATCACTTGATCAGCGCCGATTTTGCTGAGCATTTTCCCATGCATTTCATTTTTCGCTTTGGCGGTCACTTTAGGCACCTCAAGCTCTTTCAGCAGCAGTGTTGTTAAAATGCTGGCCTGCAAATCTTCACCGATTGCAACAATCGCGTGGGAAAAGTTGCGTGCCCCCAGTTCCTTCAACACCCCTTCATCGGTGCAGTCCGCTTGCAGCGCGTGGGTGGCATAGGAGGACATTGCCTGCACCAGATGGTCATCCTTATCGACGGCAAGCACTTCATGACCGTTTGCAATCAAGGTGCGCGTCAGGCTGCAGCCGAAACGTCCAAGACCAATTACCATAAATTGTTTTTTCATGCTCGCACGTCCAATTCTGTATCATTATGCTTTATTTGCGCGCGGGTTATTCAGAACCAACAGCAACAACATGAAGATCAATTTCTCCAACCTTATTAAGCAACTCGTTAATCAGTGAGCCACGGGTAATTTCCTGCCAGCGTGTTTGCGCGGATTGCCCAATGATCAGCTGTGTAATTTGTTTCTCCTTAGCGGATTCCACGATTCCGTCACATGGCTTGCGCATCTGGAAGTTTTTCATAATGAATTCCGCGCCAGCTTCCTGTGAGATCTTTCTCCACTCAGCCATACATCTTTCCTGTTTGTCATCTGGCTGCTTTGCCAGTTCAGGGTCGATGCTCAGCACGTATAACGGCGATTTGAGCAGCTGGGAAAGCTGGACACCGCGTCTGATTAATTGTTCTGCGTGGGATTCACAGTTCACACACACCATGATTTTTTCCAACGTCATCATGTTTGTTCTCCTTTATTTTGAAATTGAGCCTGTCAGGTAAAGCGCGCTGCGCTTGCAGTGCTCTATAGATTCTTTAATGAACAGCCGCTTCCTTTACACAAAGAAAAAGCCCGGCAGCAGAGAAATTCTGCTCCCAGACTTCTTCGCGCATGAAAAAAAATGCGTAAAGTGGGGCGTTTCTCTCTCAATACGCTGACGAGGTTAGCTGTCGGATTCGGGCTTGAGAGTGCCCGTCCTTTACAAGTTCTACTAACGAAAGGATTCACCCCTGAAACCGCAACTGCGCGGCTTCGTTTGGTTCCCCCGTTCCCCTTTCCGGGGATTAAGCGTTTGAAAATATGTGGTTGTTGCTAGCAATCATATGACAATCCATGAAAGAAGTAAACCTTCGTTTCCGCTGTAATTCCGTCGAATTTGGCGCTTTTGGGTAATGTAAGCGCATTTAATGAAGTAAATCGTGCTCTAGCGAACCCGCAGATTGCCAATTGCAGTCTTTTGTCCAAAACGAATAATTTCCCCATACCAGAGTGAAAATCGGGCTTGATTTTAAGGGGAAAGCGGCGATTTTAACGCAGTTTAGCTATAGGATTTACATGTTAAAGGGAGGGTATACCCGAAGATTAAAATTTGCTCAAAAAATTTTTGGTAGCTGAGGGGAGAAGGGGGTGTTGATGTCGGTTTTTCTTGTATACCCTGTCTCAGGCAGCAGCCAGATACGATGATAATTCAGGAAACAAGCGTCGTGTCTGCAACGACAGAATTTTGGTCGTTTGGTCAATTAAGCTGAGGTAGCTGAGGGGAGACGGGGGGATATTGTTTTTTCTTGTATACCCTGTCTCAGGCAGCAGCCAGATACGATGATAATTCTGGAAACAAGCACCGTGTCTGCAACGACAGAATTTTGGTCGTTTGGTCAATTAAGCTAAGGCAGCTGAGGGGGATAAGGGGGGGGGGGGATGTTGGTTTTTCTTGTATACCCTGTCTCAGGCAGCAGCCAGATACGATGACATTTCTGGAAACAAGCACCGTGTCTGCAACGACAGAATTTTGGTCGTTTGGTCAATTAAGCTGAGGTAGCTGAGGGGAGACGGGGGATGTTGTTTTTTCTTGTATACCCTGTCTCAGGCAGCAGCCAGATACGATGACAATTCTGGAAACAAGCACCGTGTCTGCAACGACAGAATCTTGGTGTTTGGCCAATTAAGCTGAGGCAGCTGAGGGGAGAAGGGGGGATGTTGGTTTTTTTTGTATACCCTGTCTCAGGCAGCAGTCAGATACGATGATAATTCAGGAAACAAGCACGGTGTCTGCAACGACAGAATTTTGGAGGTTTGGTCAATTAAGCTGAGATAGGGTATACAGCGGTGAAGGATATCAAGAGGCCGCGAGGGTCTTAAGCTTTGGCTTAATCTAAAGCCCCAACAGACTCGAGGAACATATGAGAGGGAGCGAGTTCGACCGACCGTCGTCATGCAGCGAAAGCCCCCGCGCGGGTGGATTCTAACCGCGAAAGCAGCACTGGAACACGAATCGCTCCACCGGGCACTGGGAATTGCGCGGCGCAGAACACGAGTGGAATTCTAACTGGTAAGCAGCACTGGAACACGTATCACCCCCGCGAACGGGGAGCTGTGCGGTGCAGAACACGAATGAGAGTCTGACCGCAAAAGCAGCGCATGCGATCGGAATTCTAACGCTGATGAGCAGCGCTATTTAGGGAAATAGAGCCCAAAAAATATTGTAAGGAAACTGAGCCACCTTATTTATAGAAAATCGCACGATTTTAGCTGTTGATGGGGTGAATAAGCACTGTGGCAAGCGTTAGACTTGAAAAAGGGGCATTTGAGGCCATTTAAGAGCTGTGGCAAGCGTTAGAGCATGATGCCCACAAAACAGCAAGCTACTCACGTAACAGAAAGCTACTCACGTAACAGAAAGCTACCCACGTAACAGAAAGCTACCCACGTAACAGAAAGTTACCATGAAACAGAAAGAACCTCTCTCAAGGGGGAAATGGCGGTTTGTCAGCCCTCGATGGTGCCGCCAGATGAACTTGACGGATCGTCACCGCCAGTAATGCCCCAGATGAACTTGCCGGATCGCTGCCACCAGTAAGGCCACAAGATGGGACTTGCCGGATCGTCACCGCCAGTAATGCCACAAGATGGGACTTGCCGGATCGTCACCGCCAGTAATGCCACAAGATGGAACTTGCCGGATCGTCACCGCCAGTAAGGCCGCCAGATGAACTTGCAGACGGAACTTGCCGGACACGAGGTTTGACCGCCGACGTGTGACCGAGCCCCGCACTGGGAGACGAGCGCGGGGCGGAATTCGCTATTGAGAGGATGTTATGCAACTGCAACTGTCAATGGGTTATCGTATCCGAATCGCTCGTTGCCATTCTGGAGTGACCGCTACCCACGCTCTAAGCTCGCTCAAATTCGTCAACCGCTAATTTTGGCTGCGAAACTTAAATGCTCCGCTTTATTTCCTCGATCAACAATATACTAATTTTGCTCAACGCATGTTTATTCCTCTTCGTCAGTATGCCGAGTTCCGGCCCTTCGAACATGTCGACAACCGGTTTGATCAGGGTGCCGGGAATTGGCGGCGAAATGGCTACCAGCGGCGCAAGTGCGATGCCGAGCTTGGCCTGTACATAATATTTCAACGCAGTAATGCCTGCGACTTCAATGCTGCTGTTGCGCGGCTTGCCGAACTGCAGAGCCATCATCTCCTCTACCCGCAAGCGGAAAGGGCAGGTGCCTGGCGTCACAAGAAAGCTCTCATCCTGCAGGTCGCGAATAAACAATCTGTCCCGATCAGCAAAGGGATGATCGTCCGGGATAAGCAGACCGAAGGGCTCGAGCAGCAGCGGGTGAAAAGACAGTTCAAGATGGGGAGCCGGGAAGTTGCTTAAAGCAAAATCCAGTTGGTCTTCCAGCAGCAGTTTTGTTAACTCAAGCGATGTGCTGATCGTGACTTGAATTTGCACTTTTGGTTTACTTTTTTTAAAGCTATTTAAAATATTGGGCAGGCGGTTGCTTGCCGAAGGCTCCGAAGCGCCGATTCGAACAATACCGGTTTCCCCCGCGATATAATCGTTCAGTTCATTGTTTAATTCGTCGTATTCATGAAGCAGCACGTCCGCCTTTGTCAGAAAAAAGCGTCCTGCACTCGTTAAAGTGATGGTTTTTCCCCGCTCAAATAAGGTTACCCCTAATTCTTCCTCCAGTTTTTTGATTTGCACTGTAATGGTAGGCGGTGAATATTGTAGCGCCTCTGCCGCGCGTTGAAAATTTCCGAGCCTGGCAATTGTTTGAAACGTCTTGAGCAGTCTGATTTCCATTTTTCCACGCCCTTTTCCACTGTTTAACAATATTAATTTCAAAACGCTCTACAATTCACTTTTATTAAACGATAGCTTTAATGAATTCTATTATACTTTTCATTTAATTTGGTCTATTATAGCATATATCCTACTTATTCAAGCAAAATACTAAGAATTAATATTTGGAGGGGTTTTTAAGATGACACAGGAAAGTTTGTACGTAAGACGGAAGCCGAGTTATTCTGCCAAACTATTGGAACTTGCTCCTGAAAGCTTCAAGGCGTTCGGGGAATTTAACAAGCAGGCGCTCTCTGCTGGCGCACTTACAGTTAAACAAAAAGAACTGATCGCCGTAGCTGCCACACATATTACCGGATGCCCCTATTGTATTGAAGCGCATGTCGGTAAAGCAAAGGCGCAGGAAGCTTCCTTGGCGGAACTTCTCGAAGCGATTGCGATTGCTGCTGCGGTAAGCGCACATGGTGTCGTCCATCATGCAGCCAATGCGGCGCAGGCTTACGAGAGTGCAGACGGACAGGATTTGTACCCGATCAGCAATATTGCATTAAACGGCCAATTGCAGCATGGCAACCCGGATCAGTTCGCCTCCTTCGGCGCTTATGTGGAGCAAGTGCTGCTGCCGGGGCATCTGAATGCGAAGGACAAGCAGTTGGTAGCGCTGGGCAGCGCGCTCGTTATCGGCAACGCGTACAGCATTGACAGCTTCACTGAATCGGCGAAACAAGCGGGCGTCAGCTTGCAGGAGGTAACGGAAACATTGCTCGTCGCCGCCGCTTTGAAAGCAGGGGCATCGCTTGCTCACCGCGTGAACGCTTTGCAGGCTTATGATAAGGAGTAGGCGCATTTCCCCAGAGTCGATAACGATAAAAGTTGCATAAATGCGGACCTGAACATTTACCCCACTAAACTTTAGGAGCTGATCCCATGAGTGACACGATTCAATGGACCCAGGCGATTGCCGAGCAGGCGATTGCATGGCGGAGAGACTTGCACCGCCAGCCGGAGCTGTCCTTCCAGGAATTCAAGACGGCACAATATGTGGAGGACCGATTGCGCGAGTTCGGCCATCTGGAGATCAGCCGGCCTACGCAGACGAGCGTCGTTGCCAGACTGATCGGCAAGTTCCCCGGCAAAGTGCTCGCCCTGCGGGCCGATATGGACGCGCTGCCGATACAGGAGGAGACGGATTATCCGTACGCATCCGAAGTGGACGGGGTGATGCACGCCTGCGGACATGACGGCCATACAGCGATTTTATTGACGGCTGCTCAGCAGCTCGTTCAGCACAGAGATCGAATTCACGGCGAAGTGCGGTTTATTTTCCAGCATGCGGAGGAGCTGCCTCCCGGCGGAGCGCGCGAGCTGGTGGCTGCAGGCGTACTGGAGGGCGTGGACTGGATTGTCGGCGAGCATCTGTCGTCACTGCTCCCGCTCGGCCAAATCGGGGTTGGCTACGGCGAGCGGGCAGCTTCGCCCGACAACTTCACAATCACAGTCAAAGGCAGCGGCGGCCATGCCGCAGCGCCTCATCGTGCAGTCGATTCGATCGCTATCGGCGCTCAGATCGTTACGAACCTTCAACATATTGTGTCGCGCAATACCGATCCGCTGGAGCGGCTCGTCGTTTCCGTTACCCAGTTCACGGGCGGCGCTTCGCATAACGTCATTCCCGATTCAGCCGTGCTGCGCGGCACGGTGCGCAGCTTCCAGGAAGAGCAGCGCCAGGAAGCGCGCAAGCGGCTGGAGCAGATCGTTGCAGGCATTACAGCAGCGCATGGCGCGCAATACGAGCTGGACTATCTGTTCGGCTATGCGCCGGTCGTCAATGACGAAGCGGTCACCCGGTTTGTTGAGGACGCGGCTGCAGAACTGTTCGGTGCTGAGGCGGTTATCGAGATTCCGCCGGGCATGGGGGCGGAAGATTTCTCAGCCTACCAGCAGGCCGTGCCGGGCGCATTTATTTTTATCGGTGCCGGTAATGTCGAGGCGGGCATCGTCCATCCCCATCATCACCCGCGTTTTGCATTCGACGAGGATGCGTTGCTAATCGGAGCGCGCCTGTTCGTGGGCGTAACGGAGCGGCTGCTTTTCAAGGATTGACCTAACCACTTAAGGAGAGTGCACACACATGATACGTATAAATGCAATGAGTCGAACCGTTCGCTTAATGGCCGCTTTGCTGGCGCTGCTGCTGGTTTTGGCAGGATGCTCATCCAATAACGGCGCAAGCCAGGCTGGCAATGGGGGAGCAGCGACTTCCCAAGGAGGAACGAATGGCAAGGGTGAAACAGAGCCGGAGAAAACGGAAGGCAATACTGGCGATGCCAACGGTGAAGAGACGGTTGATGTGCTTCGCTATCCGCTGTCGCTTACATTTGCTTCGCTGGACCCTCATCTGGTACCGACCGGCGGGGTAGCGAATATTGACCGCCATATCTACGAGCAACTGGTCGCTTTCAATACGAAATACGAGACGATTCCGGTGCTGGCGACCTCGATTGATGTGAGCGAGGACGGCAAAACCTACACGTTTCCACTGCGCAAAGGAGTCAAATTCCATAACGGCAAAGAGTTGAAAGCTGAGGATGTCGTCGCTTCGCTTAACCGCTGGAAGGAAAAAACACCACGCGCCCAAGCGTCCTTCGGGGACTCGCTATTTGAAATTGTGGACGAGTATACCGTAGCAATTAAGCTTGCGCGGCCCAGCAATGATGTGCCTTTGCAGCTAGCCAGCTATTTGCAGTTTGCAGCGATTACGACCAAAGAGGCGATTGAAGCAGCCGGCCCGGACGGGCTGACCGAATTTATCGGGACAGGGCCGTACAAGTTCGTCGAATACAAGCAGGACCAATATGTTCATCTGGCCAAGTTTGATGATTATCAGTCGGTCGATGCTCCCCAGGATGGGGTAACAGGCAAGAAGGAAGCGCTCGTAAAGGATTTATATTTTGACCTGATTCCGGATAGTTCAACGGCGTTCAGTGCGTTCCTCGCGGGCGATTATGATTTTGCCAATGTGTCGGTTGACAATCTGCCGCAAGTGCAAAGCTTGCCTGAGATTCACCTGGAGAAAGTATTCGGCTCTGAGCTGAACATTGTGTTCAACAAAAAAGCGCAGATTCCTTCCAATGTGAAGTTTAGACAGGCGATCGCCGCAGCGCTGGATACAGAGCAAGTCTTACTCGGCTACACTTCTGATCCGGAGCTGTATAAATTAAATTCCAGCTTCGTGCAGCAGACGAATACGAACTGGTACAGCGAAGCGGGCAGTGCGGGATACAACCAGAAAAATATTGAAAAAGCCAAGGAGCTGCTGGCCGAATCCGGCTACAACGGGGAAGAGCTCGTGTTCCTGACGACACGCGACTCCGGCGATATGTTCTATAACGGAACAGTGCTGGTCAAAGACCAACTGGACAAAATCGGGATCAAATCCCGGATGGAAGTGTATGATTTCACAACGATGATTGCCAAGCGCGCCGAGCCTCAGGCATGGGATCTGTATGTGGGTTCCTTCTCGGTACAGGCAAGCCCGTCCCAACTGCTGTTCTTCGGCAAAACGTACGGCTGGCCGGAAGATGAGAAGCTGCAGCAACTGATCGTGGCTACGACGACTGCACTTACCAAGGAAGACAGGCAGCAGGCGTCAGACGCCCTGCACGCCTATGAGCGGGAAGAATATGTCGCTGCGGTGAAAATAGGCGAGACAGGCAACTATTATGCGAATCGGTCGAACATTGTCGGCTACCAGTACTTCGAAGGCCCGATTTTGTGGAACACCAAAGTATTGAAGAAATAGCATCGCCGCAAGCAGGGCAGCATGTGGCAGGTGCGTCGGGGAGGAACGAGTTGTGAAGGTTTATCTGATGAAGCGCCTGGTTTACTTGCTGCTTGTGCTGCTGGTTTTGTCTGTTGTCGTATTCGCTATTGTCTATGTGATCCCCGGCGATCCGGCTACCGTGCTGCTCGGAGATGGCGCGACACCGGAAGCGGTAGCGCAATTGCAGCATGACCTCGGCTTGACCAAGCCGATTTACGAACAGTACGGCGTGTGGATTTCCAAAGTGGTCCGCGGCGACCTGGGCACTTCTTATTTTCTAAAAGCGCCGGTGGCAGGAACGATATTAGAGCGGATTGGGCCTACGCTGTCCATTGCGGTGTTGGCGGAACTGATCGCTGTGGCAATTGCGGTTCCGCTCGGCATCTTCGCAGCGAGGCGGCGCGCTTCGGCAGCCGATCGCACGGTCAGGGTGTTCACGATGTTCGGGATGACGGTTCCGAGCTTTCTGCTCGGCCTGTTCATGATGCTGCTCTTCGCGGTGCAGTTGAAATGGCTGCCAGTGGCCGGCTACAAGTCGCTGGACAGCGGACTGCTTACCCATCTGCGCTATATTATTATGCCTGCCGTAGCGCTAGGCGTAATTCATTCGGCGTTTCTGACGAAAATCACCCGTGCCTCCATGCTTGAGGTGCTGAACGAAGGCTACATTAAAACGGCGCGGGCGAAGGGCGTCAAGGAGCGGCGCGTCATTTACCGCCATACGCTGCGCAACAGCTTTATCCCGATCTTAACGGTGATCGGGCAGTCTTTCGGAACGCTGATTGCGGGCGCAGCCGTCGTGGAATCGATATTCAATATTCCAGGACTTGGCCAACTGCTGGTCAATTCGGTCCAGCGCCGCGACTATATGATCATTCAGGGGGCTGTTCTGCTGGTCGCTGTTATGACGGTCGTCATTAATTTGATTGTTGATTTATTGTATGTTGCCGTTGATCCGAGAATCAGGCTGAACAAATAGTCCGGCGGCAAGTGGGGAGGGATCGAAGATGAACAGCGGAATGATCCGCAATACGCGAAACACGAACAGTCAAGGGCAGGTTCGGCGAGGGCTAGGCCGGGTGTCCCGGATGCTGCGGCGATTCGCCGCCAACAAGGAGGTGCTGGTCAGCAGTGCGGCCATCGCCGTTATCGCGGCGGTGACGCTGCTTCCTTTTTTGTTCGCCACGCATGAGCCAGACTATATTGACGTTGCCAACCGGTTTCAAAAGCCGGGAGGCGAACATTGGCTGGGCACCGACAACTTCGGGCGAGATATTTACAGCAGAGTCATCTACGGCATTCAGACATCGGCTATTGTTGGTGTCATCGTAGCGCTCGCTTCCTCTGTGCTGGGACTCATTATTGGACTTTATGCGGCTTATTATCGGGTGCTTGATCAATTGTTCATGCGGATTTCAGACGGGCTGATTGCTTTTCCCGGCATTTTGCTGGCATTGGCAATTATGGCGACGCTGGGACCGAGCATCCGCAATCTCGTTATCTGTCTTACGGTCGTCATTACACCGAATATTGCGCGCCTCGTGCGCTCCAATGTGCTCGTTATCCGCGAGCAGACGTATATCGAGGCGATGAAGGCGCTCGGTGCGACAGATACGCGCATTATATGGGGGCATATTGCGGTGAACACGCTGCCTGTGCTCATCGTGCAGGGCTCGTTTATTTTTGTGGAAGTGATGATTACGGAAGCGGCGCTCAGCTTTCTCGGCGCAGGCATTCCCGCTCCAACTCCGAGTTTGGGCAGCATGCTGCTTGACGGCAAAATGTTTATTTTCAACTCCTGGTGGATGACCGTATTTCCTGGCATTGCGCTGATGATTGTCGCGCTGGCATTTAATCTGCTCGGTGACGGGTTGCGGGATTTGCTTGATCCTCACACGAATGAAACGAGGGGGAGTGCGCAATGAAACAGACGGCGCCGCTGCTGGAAGTGAAACATCTCAAAACCCATTTTAGCGCAGGAAAGAAGAACTTCGTCACCGCTGTGGACGACATCTCGTTCCATGTGATGCCTGGCGAATTCGTCGGCATTGTAGGCGAGTCTGGCTGCGGCAAGAGCGTCACTTCGCAGTCGATCATGCGGCTGCTCGATGAACAGCGTCTGGTGCGCTATGAGGGAGAAGTCACCTACGGCGGGGAAAACTTGCTGGCTGTGCCGGTCTCGCGTATGCAGGCGATTCGCGGCAATGAAATCTCGATGATCTTTCAGGACCCGATGAGCTCGCTCAACCCGGTGTTCACCATCGGCGATCAGATCATGGAGACGCTGCAGATTCATCGGAAGCTGTCCAGAAAAGCAGCGTTCGAGCAAGCGGTAGAGCTGCTGGAGCTGACCGGCATTCCTTCCCCGGCTGCGCGCATGCGGGAATATCCCCATCAGCTGTCCGGCGGGATGCGGCAGCGAGTAATGATCGCGATCGCGCTGGCATGCAGACCGCGGCTGTTGATCGCCGATGAGCCGACGACTGCGCTTGATGTGACGATTCAATCGCAAATTCTGGATTTGCTGCTCGACTTGAACGGCAAGCTGGGCATGAGCGTGATGCTGATCACGCATGATCTGGGCGTTGTTGCAGAGGTGTGCAGCCGCGTGGTCGTTATGTATTTGGGACAAATCGTGGAGAGTGCGCCGGTGAAGGAACTGTTCGCCAATCCGCGGCATCCGTATACGATCAGTCTGATGCAGGCGATCCCGCGTCTGGATACGGACCGTTCTCAGGAGCTTCCGGTCGTGGAAGGCAATGTGCCATCCCTGTTTCAGGTGCCGCCGGGCTGCCGGTTCGCGGCAAGATGCGCCTATGCGGACGCGCGATGCCATGCCGAAGCGCCGATTGAGCGTGCGGTGGGCACGGACCATACGGTGCGCTGCTGGCATGCGGATCACATTGGACGGGCTGCAGACGACCGTACGACGAAGGGAGGGGACGCGCTTGACAAGGTCTACTGAGCCAGCTGGCGCTGCACGCAAGCCGTTGCTGGAAGTGCGCAACTTGCAGAAGCATTACCGCGTGAACGGAGGCGCGGAGCAGCAGACGATCAAGGCGGTCAACAACGTCTCGCTCCAACTGTATGACGGTGAAACGTACGGGCTGGTCGGGGAGTCCGGCTGCGGCAAGAGCACATTGGGCAAAACCTTGCTGCGGCTATTGCCAGCCACGTCCGGGGAAGTGCATTACGAGGGCAAGAACCTGTTTCAACTTCGTGAGAAGGAGATGAGGCAGGTGCGTCAGCATCTGCAAATGGTATTCCAGGACCCTTATACTTCACTCAATCCGCGCAAGCGGGTGGGCAGCATTATTGGGGAAGGACTGAAAATTCATGGCGTGCGGAGCAAAGCGGAACGGCGTGAACGCGTGCTTGCGATATTAGAAAAGATCGGGCTGCAGCCGGAGCATGTCGACCGTTTCCCTCATGAGCTGTCAGGGGGACAACGCCAGCGGATCGGGCTGGCAAGGGCGCTCGTGTTGCAGCCGCGCCTGGTCGTATGCGATGAGCCGGTATCTGCGCTGGATGTCATTATCCAATCCCAGATCGTTAATTTGATGCGCAAGCTGCAGCAGGAACTTCGGCTGACATATTTGTTCATCGCCCATGATATCAGCGTCGTCCGGTACGTCTCGGATCGGATTGGCGTCATGTACTTGGGGCGGCTGGTAGAGGAAGCGGACACCAATACACTGTTTACCTCGCCGAAGCATCCGTATACGAAGGTGCTGCTTTCCTCCGTGCCGGTTCCCGATCCGACGGTTAAGCGCACGCGCATCCCATTGACAGGGGAGCTGCCTTCCCCGCTGGATCTGCCTTCAGGGTGCGTGTTTCACACCCGCTGTCCTTATGCGACAGCGCGCTGCCGCGACGAGGAGCCGGCCTTCCGTCAAATCGCGCCGAATCATTCGGCAGCCTGCCATCTGCAGGACGACTAACAAGCAAAGGATGAAGCAACGATGAAAAAAATACATTTGGGTGTATTTGAGGTCAACAGTGTCAATCATTTGACACCTGGAATATGGACGCATCCCGAGCAAAACCGGATCTATTTCAACCAGCTCAGCTATTGGAAGAACATCGCTGAACTGCTGGAGCGGGGCAAATTTGACTTTATGTTTTTTGCCGATACGTACAGTTATCCGCGCAAAAATCCAGAGCTGGCCTTCCGCGAAGCAGGCGGCGCGCCGGCTAATGACCCGATGCTGCTCATCCCTGCGCTGGCGATGGCAGCGCCGAATTTGGCTTTTACGATGACGACCTCCACGACGTTCGAAACGCCGTATGCCAATGCCCGGCGCTTCTCCACGCTCGACCATCTTACGGATGGACGCATCGGCTGGAACGTCGTTACGACGAGCAACCCGACGGCAGGCGACCTGTTCGGACGAGAAGACTTCGCAGCGCATGACAAGCGGTATGATATCGCCGATGAGTTTCTGGACCTTAGCTACAAGCTGTGGGAGGGAAGCTGGGAGGATGATGCGGTGCTGATGGACCGTGAGCGACGCATTTATACCGACCCGGCCAAAGTGCATAAGATCGTCCACGAAGGTGAACATTTCCGTCTGACGGGCTATCACAGTTCGGCGCCGTCCCCGCAGCGCACGCCGGTGATCTTCCAGGCCGGCAGCTCGACAAGGGGGCGCATCTTCGCGGCTCGCCATGCGGAGGGCGTATTCCTCAAAGCGCCGACGACGGCGATTTTGCGGGAGCAGGTGGCCGACATTCGCCGCCGTGCCGTCGAAATCGGACGATCCCCGTCCGCAATTAAGGTGTTCACCGGCCTGTCGGTCGTCGTCGCTCCGACGCGCGAGGAAGCGCAGCGCAAGTATGAGGATTACTTGAGCTATCAAAGCCGTGAAGCGTCCTTGGCAAGCTATGCCAGCGTCACCGGCATCGATCTGACGGCGCTTGATCCGGATGCTTATTTCGAAAATATTCATACGGAAATGGGCCAGACGCATACCGACCGGTTTACGAAGCATAGCGCGACCCGCAAGAAGGTGCATGAGGTCATCGACGATTTTCTGAAGAAGGGCTTCCGCGGCCTTACGGTCGTTGGCTCGCCGGAAGACGTCGCAGATCAAATTCAGCAGTGGGTGGAGGAGACCGATGTCGACGGCTTCAACTTGGAGCCGTATGTGCTCCCTGGCTCCTATGCGGACTTCATCGACCTGGTCGTCCCGATCTTGCAAAAGCGTGGCATGTTCAAGGAAGAATACGAGCCGGGCACGTTCCGTGAGCGCCTGTTCGGCACCGGGGAGGCGCGGTTGCCCGAGCATCATCCCGGAGTGCGCTTTCGCCGCGCGGGGCAGCCGCAGTGACACGCCTCGCAGAGGAGCAGTGCCTTCTGGTCGAGCAGCTGGAGTTCACGGAACAGCAGCTCGTCTGGCTGCGGCTAGCCCGGGAAGTCGGGCGCAGTGATCTGGCGCCCGCTGCTGCTGCGGTGGATCGCGAAGCCCGCTATCCGGCGGAGGGCGTGAGCGGCTTGCGGGCTTCCGGCTTGCTCGGACTCGCCGTGCCCGCCGCATTCGGCGGCGGCGATGGCGGCATCGGCGGCGATGTGCTGCTGCTGCCGGTTGTGCTGATGGAGCTGGCCGCGCACTGCTCTTCCACCGCGCAGGTGTTCGCGCTGCACAATACGGGCGTCCAGTTCGTGAAGGCGATGGGAACGCCGGAACAGCAGCAGTTCTTCTTCCGCGAGGTGCTGGACGGCAACTTGTTCGCGAGCTTCGCCAGCGAGGATCAACCGTCGCGTCAGGCACTGGCAAGCACGCTGCGCAAGGTGGAGCAAGGCTACCTGCTGAACGGGCGCAAAATTTTCGCCACCGGTTCGCCCGGCGCCAAGTGGGCGTTCTGGCGGGCTGTGACGGAAGGGCAGGCTGGCGAGCGCGCTGCGCAGACGCTGCTGCCGATCGTGGAACTGTCCGCTCCCGGCGTCACGGTGCTGGGTGATTGGGACGGCATCGGCCAGCGCGGCACAGGCAGCGGGACAGCGCTCGCCGAGCAGGTGTTCATCCCGGAGTCGCAACTGATCGGCTCGCCGGAGACAATCGCCCGGTGCGGGACCTTCTTTGCGACGCAGTTCCATGTGCACTTCGCGGCGCAATATGTCGGCATTGCCACAGGCGCATTCCGCGAGGCGCTCGACTATGTGCATGCGATGGCGCGGCCGTGGTCTGGAGGGACGGCGGCCGAGGAGCCGTACACGCTGCTCCGCGTAGGCGACCTGGCGGCGAAGCTGGCGAGCGCCCGTCAGCTTGTGCTGCGGGCGGCGCGGCTGCTGCATGCGTATCAGACGCAGCCTGAACTGGCGGCCGCCGTGCAGGCTGCGGCGTCGCATGCGAAGATCATCGCGACGGAAACGGCGCTTGATGTGACCCAGACCGTGTTCCAGGTCATGGGCGCACGCTCCGCAACGGGGCAATACAGCTTTGACCGCTACTTCCGCAATGCGAGAACGCTAACTTTGCATGACGCGGTGGATAAGCAGCGGGAAGCAGCCGGGAGGTATGAGCTGGCTCGGCAATAACTATATTGTAAACAAGCATTCTTTTTCGCACCGCGCGCCCGGATCTGCGCGCGATGCGATTTTGCAGTTGAGCATCCTGCTTTGGCGGGAGTTCTCTTGCGGATGCTTGTTTTTGGTTTTGCGATAGTGTTGGAACGTGAATCGGGATAAGGTGTGGACGTACTTGCTGCATCGCTTGGACAATGATTTGGTAAGAATGTTTGCTGCTTTGCCCTGCGAATTGCTTATCCACTTGTTTAATCGCTTATAGTATTATATTGGAAGTGTTCTGGCACACTACAATAAAAAGTATTGGTGGTAGCGAATTTGAAAGCAATTTGGACAATTTACACAACAGACTGGCGCAATGTATTGAAGGTTCCAACCGGCATTTTACTGATGATTGCTCTTGCCCTTCTCCCTTCCGTTTATAACTGGGTCAACATTTATTCGGTATGGGACCCTTACGCGCACACGGGCGGCATCAAAATCGCGGTAACGAGCCTGGATAAAGGGGCAACCGTCAACGAACAGACGATTAATATCGGCTCCGATCTGGTCGCCAATCTGAAGACCAATACGAAGCTCGGCTGGACATTTGTCGATGCCGATCAGGCGCGCCGGGGCGTGGAGCGCGGAGATTATTATGCGAGCTTGGTCATTCCCGCGGACTTTTCCAAGAAAATTACCGGAATCGCCGAAGGAAAGATCGATAAGCCTGAAGTTGTATATACGGTTAATGAAAAGATCAATGCGGTCGCTCCCAAAATTACGTCTTCCGGAGTCAATTCCATCACCGCGCAAATAAATGAAAGCTTTGTAAAGACAGTCAGCGAAACGGTGTTAAGCAAATTAAATGAAGCAGGCATTCAAATCGAGCAAAATATTCCGACCCTCCGCAAAGTGGAATCGGGCATTTTCGAGTTGGAGAAAAGCTTGCCGGAAATCGAGAAAATGAGCCAGAAGGTGCTCCAGGTCGCGGATATGATGCCTGAGCTGCACGAGAAGGCTCAAAAAATGGTTGAACTGGAGCAGCGCATACCGGAACTGGAACAGGCGGGGAATGCGATCATTGAGCTGGAGAAACGGTGGCCGCGTGTAATGGAAGCCGCGGAACTGCTCACTCGCCTGCAGCAGAAGATGCCGGAGGTTCAGTCGGTAGCTGATCGTGCGTTTGCTATAACTGATCGTGCCGGAGAGGTCGATACAGCGATAGGCAAAGCGATTGAGCGGATGCAAAAAGCCGAAGAATTGGTCACGGCTGCACAGCAAGCACTGCCGGGCTTGGCGAAGCTGGCTGAGAACGGAAACGGTTTTGTGGAAGGTCTCCAGCAGTTTCTGGACCAAAATGAGCGGCATTCCAGACGTTTCCGGCGGTTGTGAAGCAAAATCTGCTGCTGCTGCAGCAGACTGCGTTTGCTGTTGCCCAGATGGCGGAGCGGCTGGAAAATGCGGATATTGATCCGGCAACAACGCTTGAAGGACTGGGGTCGGTTCAAACCCGCCTGGAAACAGGCAGCAAAGTGCTGGGACGGACGATCCACCTGCTTGAACAGCTGAATCGCTTTGCAGATAGTCCGGCGCTTGCCGAGCGAATCACTCATTTGCAAACTTTGCAAGGCAAGCTTGATCGGCAAATGACGCTTATCGCCGCGATCACCGCGGCAATCGAGCGCGGAGAACAGCCCGCACGCGAGCTTATCGCAGAGCTGCTCCGCCTGTCGGGCGCTGCCGCCGATCGGCTGGACCGGCTTGCCGGTCGGTTCGATGCCGAGACGGCGCCGCTGATGCAGCAGGCGCTGGAGAAAATCAAGTCCGCTGCCGCCAGTTCGGCAGAAACGCTGAAGCTGGCCGAGACAGCCATGCCGGGCCTGGAGGAAATGCTGGCAGATGTCAAGGCAGGCATCAGTCATGGACTGGAAGGTCTGACGGCGCTGCAGCACGATTTGCCTGCTCTGCACAGCAAAGTGCTGGAAGGGGCGAAGGCGCTGCAGGCGGCGCTCGATCAGTTCAACGCTGCGCTCAATAAAGCGGTGCCTTTTCTGGAGAAGGAGCTGCCGAAGGTGGAGGAGAAACTTCATCTGGCCGCAGAATTCGTGCGGAAGGATTTGCCGGAAGTCGAGGAGCAGATCAGGGTGCTGTCGGATTTTGTCCAGCACAGACTGCCTGAGTTGGAGTCTTCGCTTGATCAGGTGGCAGGGCTGATACGCACAGACTTGCCTGCGCTGGAAGATGCGGTGCGCCATGCGGCGAACAAGCTGCGAGAGGTGGAGAGCGAGCAGCATTTCGCCGAACTGGCGAAGCTGCTCAAGGGCGATATCGCGGCAGAAAGCGAGTTTTTGGCCAAGCCTGTCCATATTAATGAACAGCGGCTGTATGCGATACCTAACTACGGCTCGGCGATGTCCCCGTTTTATGCGGTGTTGTCACTGTGGGTCGGCGCCACCCTGCTGATCTCCTTGCTGCGGGTGGACGTTGAGAACAGCAAGGGACAGTATCGCGGATATCAGATGTATTTTGGCAGACTGCTGTTTTTCCTGACAATCGGGACGCTGCAGGCGCTTATCATGTCGCTTGGCGATCTGTTTCTGCTGGGCACATATGTGGTGAACAAGTTCTGGTTTGTATTGTTTGCGATTCTCGTCAGCCATGTGTTTGTGACGATTACGTATACGCTGCTGACGATTTTCGGCAATATAGGCAAGGGGATTGCGATCATCTTTATGGTGTTTCAATTTTCCAGCTCGGGCGGCACATTCCCGATTAGCACGACGTCGCCGTTTTTCCAGATGTTGAACCCGTTTATGCCATTCACCTATGCGATCAGCCTGCTGCGCGAAAGTGTCGGGGGGATTTATACCGAGACCGTATTAAAGGATGTAGCGGCGCTTTTCATTATTATTGGCGTGTGCTACCTGCTGGCGCTGCTGCTCAAAAAACCGCTCAGCGGATTTACACAGCGTTCGGCGGAAAATGCGAAAAAGACCAAAATCATTTCATAAGTTGTGAAGATTCGGATGTGCTCGCGCATCCGAATTTTTTTGGAATTTTAGCGAAAAATGTAATCCAGATTACAGACAGCCAGTCAAATTTACGTTATATTAGAGAAAAAAGGAGGTGCGGGTATGGTACCAGTCCCACCGAGTATTAAGAAGTCCGGCGGTAGTAAAGTAACTATTGGAAAAATCAGCATTTTGAATCAACTGGCTATGAACGAGCAAGTAAGAACGGCGGCAGCAGCCAAATAGGTCCTTACTCATGTATACCGTTCGGCACCCGATGGTCTATAGGCCGCGGGTGTTGGTTGTTTTTCTACTAATAGATCAAGTGCTGGGCACTGTAACTGGCTTGTATTTCTCCGCGAAACGAACATCCTCCGACCCAAAGGACGTCGAAACCGTTTACGCTTGAAATACAAGATTATACAGATTGCTGAGCACTGTCTGGCTTGTATTTCTCCGCGAAACGAACATCCTCCGTCCCAAAGGACGTCGAAACCGTTTGCGCTTGGAAAGGGCAGATCACGATGGGGTTTTATTTTCAAGTGTGCAGAACCGAGCCTTATATGGAAAATTATATCACGTTCGTATTGGAACATTATCGTGAGCTGAATCTGCCATACGCTTTTTCCGTCTCACTCAGCTTTTTGGCCAGTCCTGCACTGACAGAGGGTTCGGCGTTCCTCTGCTTTAATGAAGACGATGAGATCGTCGGTGCATTTGGATATATACGCGGTACGGCGGAGCATCAGTATGAGGACACGCATGTCGGGCAAATTCAGATCGCATATTTGGATGAACGCTATCGCCGCAGCCGGTTGTTTGCGGAGAGTTTGCAATATTTAGTCCAGCACAATGCCAATCAATTGCACCCGGTTCAAACGTTCAAATTTTGGGTTCCCTCCAAGCTTGAACTGCATAGGTTGTTCAGCAAACTGGCTTCCAGAGAAGCCTCCTGGGAAACTGCACAGGGCACAATTGATGAATTTCATGGACAATTCGCTGATTGGCAAGCCTATACGGAAAGGTATCGGCGGCACGTATATTTTTGATGCGCATTTTGTACGGATGCAGCCGGACAGCAGTGAATCGAGAGACACAATAGGATGCGGAACAGGAGAAGGCTGGATACGGAGATAGGTAGTAAGGCGATACGTGCGAAGGCTGGGTACGGAGATAGCGTAGTAAGGCGATAAGTGCGAAGGCTGGGTACGGAGATAGCGTAGTAAGGCGATACGCGTGAAGGCTTGTTGAGAAGCACGATTGGGATAGAGCAATAGGAGCGCGCTGCTTGGAGAGGTAAATGGGATGAAAGTTCAAAGCTAAGCGGACAGAGGATCTCTTATTTGTGACAAAATGGGCCGATTGGTGAGTTTCGCGGACAGAGGATCCGTTATTGGCATCAAATAGACTTAAAAACAAGGGGTTTTTAGGAAATAGCGGATCTCCTGTCCGCATAATGTCTTAAAACACGCCATTATTGCAAAATAGCGGAACGTGTGTCCGGCAAACGTGTTCGGATTCCATCTAATTCCTCCGATGACCCCAAGGTCACCCCAAGGTCACCCCAAGGTCACCCCAAGGTCACCCCAAGGTCACCCCAAGGTCACTCCAAGGTCACTCCAAGGTCACCCCAAGGTCACCCCAAGGTTACCCCAAGGTCACTCCAAGTTCACTCCAAGTTCACCCCAAGGTTACCTCGCATGCACCCTGAGTCACCTCAAATGCCATTTCGATCACTCGCTGCGCCTACTATACAACCAACCAACAAACCACAACCAACCAACAAACAACAAACCACAACCAACCAATAACCACCAACTAACCAACTCGATCTTAGAAGCTAATAACTTGCCTGCAATTGCATATTAAACAGACTCTATCTCAAACACGACAGACTGCGAAAGGGGCACGGCTTATGACCGTCCATTACCGGAAATGCAAGACGCCAGAGGATTTTGCCGCGTACAGTGTGTACTTTATCCGCAATCGAAAAGCATTCAATCCCCGTTATGGCTTGAATGATGCACTCTCCCATCTGCTTGGCTATGTGGATCATGCGCAAATCCTGTTAGTTTACAATGCGGATGAGAGGCTGGTCGGTTACGGCCATTACGATTATGTCGATGAAGATTTGACATTTGACCTGCAGGGTGACACGGTTTTTATCCACGCTGCTATATTAAGCCCGGATTATCGCCGGGGCCGCTTCTTCTATGAAGGTTTGATTCGCCTTTTCCAGCTTATTGCCGAGGAAGCTCACAATGTGCAGCATGTTCGATTTGCAGCTGAAGCCGATCATCGCTACCTTAATCGCCTTTACTCCAAATTCGCGGCAGTTGTCGGTCAGCGGGAAGGACTTCATGGCATGGATAATATTTATGGTGTTTCTTTTAAAGAGATGCTTCGTTATTTGCGTCTCGAAGAAATGACAAGCATCGAAGGACACGCCAACATCTGAGGGAGCCATTGCAGTGGAGGAGCAAGTGCGGGTGAGAGACCGCGCCGGAGGCGGGCTGGGGGCTGCGGCAGAACAGGAACAAGGATCTGTGGCAGCCTTATCTGAGCGTGAATAGTCATGGGGACTGCTGCATCTGTATGCCAACGTTAGTGGAAAGAATGCGCCGCGCACTGTGTCACTGGTATGATAAAGGTCTGCTTGTCTAATAAAGGGACAACCCTTATACTTATTGAGAATGATAACCAATATCGTCTTGTCGCGGCCAACTGCTTCGGGAGCGAGGTTCGCAAACAAGCCTGGGAAAAGAGGAAAGATGATGCAAGGAAGAAAAGTTACAGCGCTAATGCTGCTAATGCTTGCTGTCACGATAATTGCAGCGGCATGCGGCGATAAAGGGGCTGAGCTGCCAAAGACTGACTCGACGGGAGGAGAGGAGCAGCAGGGAGAGACGAGAACGGTTGAGCATGCTTACGGGAAGACGGAGATCCCGGTGCATCCACAGCGTATTGCTCAATATTGGATGGAGGACAATTTGTTGTCGCTTGAAGTGCCGTTTATTTATTCGTTTAATATGCCTGGCTATTTCCTTCACGATCAAATCGAGAAGTTGGGAATCAAGACTGACAGTGCTTTTCCGCTTAATCTGGAGGCGCTCGCTGCTGCCAACCCGGACCTCATTATTATTAGCCAATATGCGGTTGACGATGAAGCCGGTTATGCACAGTTGAATAAAATTGCGCCAACAATTGCGTTTGATCCGAATGATTGGCAAGGCTCGATTCAAAAGCTGGGCGACGCATTAGGTGTGAGTGACAAAGCCACAGCTGTAATTGCTGCCCATCAGGAATATATCAATACGGTGAAGAATGCGATAACTGATAAAATCGGAACGGACAAAACAATTGCTCTCATTCGACCTTCGGCGAAAGATTTGCAGGTGTTTTTCCCAGGATTCAGCTCAATCACGAAAACGGTGTATACAGAGCTTGGTTTGGCAGCGGATGACAGCATTAAGAAGTTTGAGCAAGACGGCAGCTACGAATGGGGGGATGATCTGTCCCTGGAGAAGATTCCGGAGCTGCAAGCCGACTATATTTTGTCAATGTATGGGAGCTCGATCTCCACGGAGGATGAGTTTGAACGGGAAGCAGCGGAGGTCAAGGAGTTTGAGAAATCGCCGTTGTGGAAGGACCTCCCTGCAGTTAAAAATGGACAGGTGACGCTTGTGTCGGGACGGCACTGGATGATGAGCGGTGCGATTGCTGATCGCATGAAGCTGGAGGATGTGTTGAAGGCTGTCACGAACTAGTACTTGCAGACAAGCTGCAACTGCAGCAGAACGTTACCTGCTGCAGCTCGGCTTTTTTCTTCGTGGGGCAACGAGACAAAGGATGTTCGTCCCGCCAATAAACAGCTCGCCGCTGACGGATGTTTCACCATGGCTCGGTTCCCTCTGTTATCGTAAGGAGCGGTTGTCCGCATATGTCTACCCATAGATGAGGTCTATAGCTCCTGTGAAATATATTAATTACTTGTATGGTGGTCAATCGTATTATAGTGGTATTAAGGAAAAAGTAACAGAGCTTGCGGATTGGAAAGCGATCATCTGCTGACAGTCATAGCCATCCATGCCGGACGATCAAGCGCTCTTCTGGAAGGAGAATGAAAATGGATTCAACTACGTTTGTGTTATTTGGTGCGACAGGGGATTTAGCCAAAAGGAAAATTTACCCTGCCTTATATAATTTATTTCTTGATCAGAAGCTGCCGCAATCTTTCTCCTTGATTGGTCTTGGGAGAAGGAAATTGTCTGATGAAACTTTTCAGGCGAATGTTGCGCAGTCTCTCCGGGATTTCTCCAGGCGTGAAGCGAAAGATGCGGAACAACTGGAACGTTTCCTGGACGCATTCCGTTACAATGTGCTGGATATTGGCCGCAAAGAAGACTATGAGAAGCTGTTGCAGCGAATTGAGCAGCGGGAACAAGCGCTTCACCTTACGCCAAATCGGATGTTTTATTTATCTGTTGGCCCTGAGTTTTTTGAGACGATCGCAGCGAATATTACGGACAGCGGACTTGGCTCGGCGAATGGCTGGAAGCGTCTGGTCATTGAGAAGCCTTTCGGTTATGATCTGCCCTCCGCCCGGAATTTAAACGAAAAACTGAGCAGATCTTTTGAAGAACATGAAATTTTCCGAATCGATCATTATCTGGGCAAGCCGATGGTGCAAAATCTGGAGGCGCTCCAGCAGGTTAATCCGGTCATTCGGGCATTGTGGACAAATCGCTACATTGCCAATGTGCAGATTACAGCCAATGAAACGGTCGGCGTCGAAGAGAGAGCCGGTTATTATGACCATGTAGGCGCGGTTAGAGACATGTTCCAAAATCATATGCTGCAATTGCTGATGATGATGGCGATCCACCTTCCGCACAACAGCGCATCCGAAAAGGTTCATTTGAAGAAAAAAATGGTGATGGAAGCTCTTGAGCCGCTGCATAAGCAGGATGTGTCTGCCAACGTAATTCGCGGACAGTATACAGCAGGAAGCATTCAAGGAAAACAAGTCATCGGCTATACTTCCGAACCTGGTATTGCTCCCGCATCGATGAATGACACGTTTATTGCCGCCAAGCTGAGCGTCGATGATTACTTCTGGCGGGGAGTTCCGATTTACATCCGTACAGGCAAACGAATGAAAGAGAAGTCTACGCGAATCGTCATTGAGTTCAAAGAACCGCTCAAGCAGTCTGCGGCCAATGATGATCGTACGGTGCCCAATTTGCTCGTATTTGAAATAAGCCCTAATGAAGGCATAACGCTGCAATTGAATACGAGAGATCCTCAGCATAGAGGAGAGTTTAAGCCGATTCACATTGATCTTCATGCAAGTGAAGAGAATGTGCCTGAGGCATACGAGAATTTAATTTATGATGCGTTGCACGGGGACCCTACCTTTTTTGCTCATTGGGATGAAGTGGAACTGTCCTGGAAATGGGTGCAGCCGATTTTGGAGGCATTCGAAGAAAACCTCGTTCCGCTGCATCATTATGAAGCGGGCACTTATGGACCAGCAGAATCCGATGCGCTGCTCGCGGCGGATGGCTATCATTGGTGGTTCGACACAAAACAAGAGCAAGAGCAAGAAACTTTAAATCTGGAAGGAGAACAATATGTCTATCACACAAACAATTGATCAAGTAGCAATCGATACGATCCGCACGCTGTCCATCGACGCCATCAACAGCGCCAATTCCGGTCATCCGGGACTGCCAATGGGGGCTGCGCCGATGGCGTATACCCTCTGGTCCAAACTGATGAACCACAATCCCGGTCATGCAAAATGGTTTAACCGCGACCGTTTCGTACTGTCAGCCGGTCATGGCTCGGCTTTGCTGTACAGCCTGCTGCATTTGTCCGGTTATCAGGTATCGCTTGATGATCTGAAACAGTTCCGCAAGTTGAACAGCAAAACGCCAGGCCATCCCGAATTCGGACACACCGATGGTGTAGATGCAACAACAGGGCCGCTGGGACAAGGGATTGCGATGGCTGTAGGCATGGCGATGGCTGAAGCCCATCTGGCATCGAAGTTCAATCAGGACAGTTTCCCTGTCGTTGATCATTATACGTATGCCCTTGTTGGCGACGGCTGTCTGATGGAAGGAATCGCCTACGAGGCGATGTCGATGGCTGGACATATGAAGCTGGGCAAACTCGTCGTATTGTACGATTCCAATGACATCTCACTGGACGGAGATTTGAACCTTTCTTTCGGGGAAAATATACAAAAAAGAGCGGAATCGGCGAACTGGCATTATTTGCGGGTAGAAGACGGCAATGATGTTGCAGCAATTGCCGAAGCGATCGCCGCGGCCAAGCAAAACGATTCGCAGCCTACACTGATCGAAGTCCGCACCATTATCGGCTTCGGCAGCAAAGTTGCGGGCACGAATAAAGCCCACGGAAACCCGCTTGGCAAAGAAGAGGCGAAAGCAACCAAGCAGGTTTACGGCTGGGAGCATGAAGAAGAGTTTACCGTGCCGGATGAAGTCAAAGCACATTTCGCACAGTTGAAGCAACAGGGAGCAGACAAAGAAGAAACATGGAATCAACTGTTCGCTTCCTACAAAGCGCAGTACCCTTCGCAAGGCAAGGAGCTGGAGCAAGCGATTGACGGTTCGGTATTGCTGGATGCAGCCGATATTCTGACTTTTGACGCTTCCAAAACAGTTTCAACCCGCATTGCAAGCGGCCAAGCGATCAATCATTATGTGAAAACTGTTCCAGCTATCTTCGGAGGCAGTGCGGACTTGTCCCATTCGACGATGACCGATATTAGCGGCGAGCCGACATTCGCGGTGGATTCGTATGCGGGACGCAATATTTACTTCGGCGTACGTGAGCATGCGATGGGCGCAGCGGGCAATGGTTTGGCCTTGCATGGCGGCATCAAGCCATTCGTTAGCACCTTCTTCGTCTTCAGCGACTACTTGCGTCCTGCGATTCGTCTGGCTGCCCTGCAAAAGCTGCCTGTAACTTACGTCTTTACGCATGACTCGATTGCTGTCGGCGAAGATGGACCTACGCATGAGCCTGTCGAGCATCTGGCTGCACTGCGCACCATTCCGGGGCTTACGGTCATCCGTCCGACCGACGCGAACGAGACGGCAAGCGCATGGGCGTATGCATTGCAGCAAAATGATGGTCCGGTAGCGCTTGTGCTAAGCAGGCAAAACCTGCCTGTTTATGACGCGACCAAGGCGAATATCGCAGAGGTAGCGCAAGGGGCATACGTGCTGACGGAAACGAATGATCAGCCGGATGTGATTCTGATCGGCACCGGTTCGGAAGTTTCTCTGGCGGTGAATGCCAAAGCGGAGCTGGAGAAAGATAACGTATCCGTGCGCGTCGTGGCAATGCCGAGCAGAGAATTGTTCGATCGTCAGCCTGAAGCTTACAAGGAGCGTGTGCTTCCTTCCGCGGTCACGAAGCGCTTAGCAATTGAAGCCGGCATTTCGCTTGGCTGGGAGCGGTATACAGGGCAAAGCGGCAAAGTATTGTCGATCGATACTTTCGGCGCATCAGGCCCTGGCAATGAAGTTTTGGAATACTTTGGTTTCTCCATCGATAATGTAGTACGTTTGACAAAAGATTTGCTTAAATAACGAAACATTAACCATCAAAAAATGGAGGTCGTTAAATATGAAATTTTTTATCGATACTGCAAATGTGGAAGATATCAAAAAGGCTTATAAAATCGGCATTCTGTCCGGTGTTACGACAAATCCATCACTCGTTGCCAAAGAAGGCGTGAAATTCGAAGATCGCATTGCCGAGATTTTGCAGGAAGTGCCTGAGGTTGAATCCGTTTCTGCCGAAGTTACTCCTGATGCGATTACGGCTGATGAAATGATCGCGCAAGCGAACGAACTGATCAAAATCAACAACTATGACAAAAACATCACGATCAAGCTGCCGATGACGCTGGCTGGCCTGGAAGCTTGCCGGTTCCTGACGCAAAAAGGCGTAAAGACCAACGTAACGTTGATTTTCACAGTGAATCAGGCGCTCCTGGCCGCTCGCGCCGGGGCAACCTATGTCTCGCCGTTTCTTGGCCGTCTGGATGACATCTCGGAGGATGGCGTTCAATTGATCGTCAAAGTGGCTGAATTGTTCCGCACGCACAACCTGGATGCGCAAATTATCGCAGCATCGGTTCGCCATCCGGATCACGTAACTCGCGTTGCAATGGCAGGCGCGCATATTGCTACCATTCCATTTGCCGTGATTGAACAAATCTCCAAACATCCGCTGACAGATCAAGGAATGGAGAAATTCGCTGCCGATTGGAAAAAAACAGCACAGATATAAGAGGATCAGGAGGGAGAAACCATGAAAAAACAGCAAATTGGTGTGGTCGGTTTGGCCGTCATGGGTAAAAACCTGGCCTTGAATATTGAAAGCAAGGGCTTCTCGGTCGCCCTGTTCAACCGTTCCCCGGAGAAAACGAAGGAATTGTTGGAGGAAGCGCCAGGAAAAGATTTTGTGGGCACTTACAGTGTCGAATCCTTCGTTCAAGCACTTGAAACGCCGCGCAAAATTTTGATTATGGTAAAAGCCGGCGAGGCGACAGATGATACGATTAATCAGCTTGTGCCTTACTTGAGCCAAGGGGATATTCTGATCGATGGCGGCAACGCCTACTTCCCGGATACCCAAAGAAGAAATAAAGAGCTGCAAGCGCAAGGCTTCCGCTTCATCGGCGCCGGTGTGTCAGGCGGCGAAGAGGGCGCGTTGAACGGCCCGGCAATTATGCCAGGCGGGCAGAAAGACGCTTACGAGTTGGTAGAACCGATTCTGACGGCCATTTCGGCCAAAGTGGACGGCGATGCTTGCTCGACCTACATCGGTGAAGATGGAGCAGGCCACTATGTGAAGATGGTGCACAACGGCATTGAATATGGCGATATGCAGCTTATAGGCGAGGCGTATCATCTGCTCAAAGAGGTATTGAACCTGAATACGAGCGAACTGCATGATATTTTCACCGAGTGGAACAATGGCGAGCTGGACAGCTATTTGATCGAAATTACCGCAGATATATTTACGAAGACTGATCCGGAGTCCGGCCAACCGATGGTTGACGTTATCCTTGATTCGGCAGGGCAAAAAGGAACCGGGAAGTGGACTAGCCAGAACGCACTCGATTTGGGTGTTCCGGTGTCCATTATTACCGAATCGGTGTTCGCGCGCTTCCTCTCCGCGATGAAGGAAGAACGGGTAGCTGCAAGCAAGCGGCTGCGCGGTCCTGCTGTTGCTGGCTATGAGGGCGATCCTAAAGCATTCATCGAAGCCGTCCGCAAAGCGTTGTATGCCAGCAAGATTGCTTCCTATGCGCAAGGGTTTGCGCAGATGAGAGCTGCTTCCGATGCGTACAATTGGAACTTGAACTATGGCAGCATTGCGATGATCTTCCGCGGCGGATGTATTATCCGCGCAAGATTTCTACAAAATATTAAAGATGCGTACGATCGCAATCCTGACCTGAAAAACCTGCTGCTGGACAACTACTTCAGCGAAATCGTAGACAACTATCAGGAGGCATGGCGCGAAGTGATCGCACTTGCGATTACGAGAGGAATTCCGGTTCCTGCATTCGCTTCGGCGCTGGCTTACTATGACAGCTATCGCACCGAGCGGCTGCCAGCCAACCTGCTGCAGGCGCAAAGAGATTACTTCGGCGCGCATACGTTCCAGCGGTTGGATAAAGAAGGATCATTCCACTTTCAATGGATGGCGAATAACGAATAACGAGTAAGCTTGATAGGTAAGCATCGAACAGCAATATACAACGCCACGCTGGAATTTCCCGGTGTGGCGTTTTTTTTGCCTGGTTCTCTTATGCCTTTTCGAGCACAGGCGCTTCGACTAACCACTTCTGCGGTATGATTGTAGTGGTCGACTGCTGGTGGTGGCTGACGAACCACTATTTCCCCTTTGTTAAGGGGATTTCTAGTTCGTGGTGTTCGTGTGGATCTTGCGCTAAACATTCCTGTAGACGCTAAGAAATGGCGTTGGACAAAAAAAGGAGCGCCTCGTATGATGGAGGTCTGACGGGTCAATGCCCTAAAACCATCAAGGAGGCGCTTAAGATGAATTGTACGCGAAACGAGATTGAAAATCAACGGATTGAACGAATAACGACGGAG
>REGQ01000006.1 GCA_004134985.1 Paenibacillaceae bacterium
GAGCCATTAGCTCAGTTGGTAGAGCACCTGACTTTTAATCAGGGTGTCGAAGGTTCGAGTCCTTCATGGCTCACCATGTTTTTCTTCATAAACCATTTATGAGATTAAAGATTAATGTGGTTCATTTATTACTTGCGCGTGTGGCGGAATTGGCAGACGCACCAGACTTAGGATCTGGCGTTTCACGACGTGGGGGTTCAAGTCCCTCCACGCGCATCATTAGGAAAAGCCCTTGATTAATCAAGGGCTTTTTCTTTTTTTGTTGAATGCGAAATTTCACTAAAATCGTCTCGTATGTCTGGATAAGTTGTACAAAATACAACAATTCACACTTCTACTTATTGATGGTACTATTATGGTACACGCTTACTTGTGCAAGATGCCATGTACACAAACGAAGACAACTGTACGATCTATGCAACAGTATAGTCCATCAAAGGGGCTTAGTGAAACCAATGATAGTCAGACTCGTCTCCAAGCAGTTCCCCCGCTAAAGATCTGATGGTCGATTCTCATCTATTTCAAACTATTGTTATATTTGTTATTGATAAGAGTGAAGGATGCGTATGGCAGAACTGATTGTCAAATTTGCGATTGTCGTAAGTGCAATTACTGTGTTGATCGTTATCGTTACAATGACGAGGACGAAGAAAAAAAAGTATGACTTGTTTCTGCTGATCATTGTCGCTTTTCTGATTGCTTGGTATTCAAGAGCGCTCGGATTAGCGGTTTTTTTGGCTGCACGCATTTATGAATACATTGTCACCCTCTTTAGTTGATAGCGTTAAATGCTCAGAAATTGATAGAAAATTGATAATGATTAGCTATGCTTGTGAACAGGGGGAGGTGTGAAAATGGGGTACAGCTTATTAATTGTTGAGGATGAGCCTGATATTGCGGGGTTGCTGAAGAAATATTTTGAGAAAAATGGTTACCGCGTCATGACCGCCAGCAATGGGTTAGCAGCAATTGGGCAAGCAGAGAACAAGCCTGACATTATCTTGCTTGATATTAATATGCCGGAGTTGGACGGCTATGAAGTATGCCGGCGGATCAGATCGTTTGTTGCCTGTCCCATCCTTTTCTTGACCGCGAGAGTTGACGATGTGGATAAAATCAATGGATTTGCCGCCGGCGGCGACGATTATATTATCAAGCCGTTCAGCATTGATGAGTTGGGTGCCCGCGTTGCTGCGCATCTCAGGCGTGAGGAGCGGCAGTTAACCCGTTCGCAAGTTAAATTTTCCGATGATCTGGTCATCGACTATTCTGCCAAAGAGGTCTGTTGCCGGGGCGCAGTGGTGCCCTTAACCAAGCATGAGTTCAAAATCATTGCATTTCTTACTATGCATAGCGGTCAGGTTTTTGATAAGGAACGGATATATGAACAGATCTGGGGGCTGGAGGGCGATGGCAGCGATTCAGTCGTTGTGGAGCATGTTCGCAAGCTTCGGGCCAAACTGTCAGCCGCCGGCGCCAAGTCACATATTGAAACCATTTGGGGGTTAGGTTATAAATGGGTACAATAACACGAATGCTCAGGCAGCGCACCGTGCTGATGGAGTTTATGCTGATTGCGATTGCGACTGGCGCGCTTGCCGCGGTGCTGTCAGTCGTCACAATCGAATATGCGGAGGATGCCTCCTTAAATCTCAATTTTTCTTATAGTGAGAAAGTACCCTATGTCATAAGAGAGACCGAGGATGGCAACACCGTCAGGGAATATGTAGTTATCAACAGGTTTCCCTACTATTCCTTGACAGATAAGGCGAAAAGCATCTTCTATGCGGTGCTGCCGTTTATTGCCGTACCCGGGTACGCGGTTGGACTGTCTGGTTTCAGCTTGTTGTTGTACTACAAGCGCCGAATTAAAACGCCTTATGATTTGATGGTGGCTTCCTCCCGCAAAATTGCCAACAATGATCTGGATTTTGAAATTCAATATGAGAGCAAGGATGAATTCGGAAAACTATGTGCGGCGTTTGAAACGATGCGCGCTGCCCTGGCACATAATCATCGGGAAGCATGGCGGGTAGCGGAAGAGCGTAAACGGCTGAATGGGGCGTTTTCCCATGACTTGCGCACGCCCCTTACGGTCATCAAAGGGCATATCGATTTTCTTGAAAGCTATTATCCACAAGAGGAATTGTCAAAAGAAGAGGTGATCGCTGCGCTGGCAACCGTGAAAAGCCATATTACGCGAATGGAGCGCTATGTGCATAGTATGAGCTCGATCCAACGACTGGAAGAAATTTCTCCGCAGGCTATCCTGGTACCGGGAGAGGTATTGCTTTCTAACCTGCAAAAGACGGCCAGTATGATAAGCGCCGGCAAGCAGCTTGTCTTCGATGCGAGGTCTTCTGGTCGGAGCCTTGTGCTGGATACGGAGTTGATTATCCAGGTTTTTGAGAATTTTATGACGAACGCGCTAACCTATACCCGTAACACGATTACAGTTAATGCGGAGATGACAGAACATCAATTTATGTTGTGCGTTACCGATGACGGTACGGGATTTTCCGATGAAGCCTTGACGAAAGCAGCTGACCCATTTTTCCGCGAAGAGAAGGCGCCGGATCAGGTTCACTTTGGTTTGGGGCTATACATCTGCAAGCTGCTCTGCGAAAAGCATGGCGGTCAACTGACATTATCCAACTTATCTTCCGGAGGGGCGAAAGCCATGGCGACGTTCCAGAGCCGATAGCCTTGTTGATCGTCAGAGGTTGTGTACGCGGCGCTGGGCCGCAGCTAGCTGTGAATGATGACCAGATCAAACAGCTGGGAGGACGAATGATTCATTTAGCTCAGCTTTGAAGAAATAGAAGCCTTAACATCAGTAAATGTTAAGGCTGCTATTTGTTAATCACCTATATAATTAATGGCACTATTTAACCGAGTTAATGGTTTAGAGCATTATTGCTCGCATGCTCTCACTAATGGAGGTTAGGAAAGCACGATTTGGGAGAGCAGCTCATAGGACCGCAGACGATCCTGATGATCGTATACCTGGGCGGTCGTAATCAGCTCATTCGCTTTTGTCTGGCTGATAATAAACTCAAGCTTCTTCTGAACAGTGTCAGGGCTGCCAATCGCTGAATAGCGCAGCATTTTGCCGCGTACGGTCGCCCTTTCTTGTTCATTCCACAGCTGTTCCATATTGTCGACCGGCGGCTTCAATGGGCTTGTTTTCCCGCGAATCAAATTAAGAAACTGCTGTTCTTGTGAAGTGGAGAGTCGGATTGCTTCCTCATCGGTCGGCGCGACGATCGCATTGACGCCTACCATGACATAAGGCTTCTCGAGCGCTTTGGACGGCCGGAAGTTGCGGTGGTACAGCTCCAGGGCCGGCAGCAGATAGTCGGGCGCAAAGTGGCTGGCGAATGCGAACGGCAGCCCCAGCTGTCCTGCGAGCTCGGCACTGAATCCGCTGGAGCCGAGCAGCCAGATCGGAATGTCCAACCCTTCCCCCGGAACCGCTCGGACGCCTGGCGCTGAACCGCCCAGAGCAGGGTCCAGATAGGAGCGCAGCTCATTCAGTTGCTCCGGGAAATCATTCCCGTTGCTCAGCAGGCCCCGGCGAAGCGCCCTGGCAGCTGGTTGGTCGGAACCAGGCGCACGGCCGAGCCCCAGATCGATCCGTCCGGGGAAAAGCGATTCCAGTGTGCCGAACTGTTCGGCAATCATGAGCGGCGCGTGGTTGGGCAGCATAATTCCGCCTGATCCAACCCGAATTTTGCTCGTATGCGCAGCGACATGACCAATAATAACCGAAGTAGCCGAGCTGGCTACGGCTGGCATGTTGTGATGCTCAGCCAGCCAGTAGCGGTGATAGCCCCACTGCTCGGCATGCTGGGCAAGATCAACCGTGTTGCGGAAGGAATCGGCTGGTGTGCCGCCCTCAATGACTGGTGCGAGATCTAATATTGATAAAGTAACGCCCGAAATCGTCATACTGTAATTAACCTCCTCATAGTTGCGCTGTGCCTACTTAATATTATTGGATATCCGATCGATGAACGCGGTCAAAGCTTGGACTTCCTCATCTGTAAAATCTAGGGTCATTTTATCCATAAAGGCTTCTTTTCTGCGTGTTAGCTCTGCCAGCTCTGCTTCGCCGAGCGGTGTCAATGCAACAAGTGTAATCCGTTTATCATTGTCATTTTTACGTGTTGAAATGAGCTGCTGCTGTTTCAAGTTTTTAAGATGTCTTGTGACGGCTGCCCCGTCAAGGCCAAGCGCTGTCTGCAATTCAAGCTGGCTCACTTCCTGCTGCGTATGAATGTGAAACAAAATCTCGGATTTGGTGCAGCTTGTACTCACTGATGCCGTAAAAGCTTGACCCATTTCTTTCGTCATCACATGCAGTCGGTAAAATAACTGATCCCGGTCAGAACTGCAACGTTGTTCGATTCAACTCACCGCCTTAATTACTTGACTTATCAATTGATGTATCAAGTATTATAAATGACCGAGACGGGAAATGCAAATCATTGTACTGCTAATTGTAACTGCTCAGCAATGGGCGGTGATGACCAGGGAATGCAATGGCCGGACAACTGCTTGTTATAACCACCAGTTGCAGACCGTCATGCAGCGGCACACCGCGCGCTGGGAGCTGCTGCTCTGCCACACTTGCTGTCAATTACGGTTAAGGAATGTGCTAATAACTGTCTTTGTCCGGTGCTTCAGGGGCAGAGGGTGCCGGATTAGCGGGGCCCATTGTCCGTCTCAGGGGGCACGAGCATATTTGGATTTTGCAAATCCCGCATAATGTCGCGCGGCCCTTTGTCAACGGCGCCTTCCCCCTCCTTATTGATCGGCTGCGGCACCTTGATTTTGGGGCCAGAATAGTTATTCATTTATTTATCGTCCTCCTTTGGCATGAAAAAAGCCATACATAGCATTTTATGATGTTTTGCCCCTTTTATGAGGCGTTCATCTTTACAACACCAAACAATCGTTGTATAGTTTAAAAGATCATTTCGTTTGAAAAGTCCCTGCAAAATTGCATAGATATTACCCGGAGGAGCCTGTCAACATAGGGCTTTTTTTTGTGTTTTTCTGGATTTTCAACATTGCTATACAGACGAGGAGGAAGGAAGGAATAAATGGAATTTATTTTACAGCTTGCTCTTATTTTATTAGCTACGAAGCTGGCTGGTCATCTATCTGCTGCGCTGGGGCAGCCTGCGGTGCTTGGCAAGCTGCTGGCGGGAATTGTGCTCGGTCCCGCTGTACTGGGCTGGGTGCAGGATAGCAGTTTTATGAGTCAGTTTGCCGAAATTGGCGTCCTGCTCCTGATGTTCATCGCCGGGCTGGAGACTGATTTGGATCAGTTGCGGAAAAATTTAAAACCGGCTTTTGCCGTTGCAGTGGGCGGTATTATTCTTCCGCTGCTGGGCGGGTTTGCTGTTGGGGAGCTTTTTGGCTTAACTACTGGGCAATCATGGTTTCTGGGCGCGCTTTTTAGTGCGACTTCGGTCAGTATTTCCGTACAGGTGCTCAAAGAAATGAAACAGCTTCATACAAAGGAAGCTGCAACGATATTAGGGGCTGCTGTTCTCGATGATGTGCTGGTCGTCATTTTACTGGCTGTATTGATTAGTGTGCTGGGAACAGGGGGAGATGTTGCATTAGTGCCGCTGATCGGCAAAAAAGTGGTGTTTTTTGCGGGCGTTTTGCTGGCAGGTTGGCTTGTTGTTCCGAGGGTGCTGGGGTGGCTTGCCAAACTGCGGGTAACGGAACCGGTGATGGCCGCGGCGCTGATTATTTGTTTTTTGTTTGCCTACGCAGGAGAGCTGCTTGGCATTGCCGGCATCATTGGCGCTTTTGCAGCCGGGCTTGCTATTTCCCAAACGCCTTTCAAAGACGCGATTCAACATAAAGTAGAGCCAATTGCTTACGCGGTCTTTGTGCCGGTGTTTTTTGTAAGCATCGGTTTGCATGTTTCGTTTCAAGGCGTGGGCAGTCAGCTTGGATTGCTGATTGTGCTATCTATTGTTGCTGTCATTACAAAGTTGCTGGGCGGCGCCATGGGAGCAAGGCTTACCGGATTTCAATCTCGCTCTGCCCTGGTGATTGGTGCCGGGATGATTTCCAGAGGGGAAGTGGCGCTAATTATCGCGGCAACCGGCTTACAGACAGGCTTGCTGCTGCCCGAGTATTTTACGACGGTTATTATGGCGGTTATTGTGACAACCTTGGTTTCCCCGCCAATGCTCAAAATGATGTACAAAGGCTCAAATCAGCCGGGGACGTAAGTTATGTCATTGCATAATCATTTTTTGATAGTATACTAAAGGTATAGATTTGATATAAATTCATAGCCTTGTAGGTGACGGACGGATGCTTCTCGAAAGGGCGCCTGGCCGTCTTTGGCATGATGCAGCGATATTATTATTTTCATGATCAGGGGGATATTCGGATGAAGTCCACTACTAATAAAAAAGGACGGAAACCGTCACTTTATGTGCAAACTGCGGAGAAAATAATGGATGAAATAAAACGCAGAAAGCTGCGCCCGCATGACCCGGTGCCCTCCGAAGGTGAGTTGGCCAAACTTTACGATGTCAGCCGAATGACGGCCAAGCTTGCTCTGGGCATTTTGGCGGAGCAAGGTATTGTGTACCGGCTTGCCCGTAGAGGGACGTTTCTGTCAGCAAGCTATGAAGACGGGAACAACGAACAAGAGAATAACTGGAGTGATGTGGCCGGAGCGAATACAGCTGCTGAAGAAGCGGCAGAACAGGCCGTGAAGAAAAGAATTGCCATGGTATTTCCCAACATGGATGACTATACTGCGCGAATTATTGCTTCCGCCGAGGAGGAGGCTCGCAAATCGAATTGTCATTTATTAATTCGCATCTCCAAGGACAAGGAAGATGAAAGCGATTGCCTTCAGGAGCTTTATGATGATCAAATTGACGGTATAATTTTGTATCCGCGCGGCAGGAAACGCTGCAGCGAAAAGGTGCTGAAGCTTAACCTGTTGAACTATCCCTTGGTCATTATCGACCGGATTTTCCGCGAGGTGCACATTGATTGTGTCTACCATGACCATTATCAAGGAACGTACAACCTTACGGAATATTTAATCGGCAAAGGTCATAGTGAAATCGGTTACATCTCAATGTCATTCGATGGGGTGACGAGCAGAGAGGACCGGTACATGGGCTATGTACAGGCCATGCTGGATAATGATTTATCGATTATCAGCAACAATATCTTTCTGCAGTGTACAGAAGATTACATGAATGATCTCAATGCCTGCAATTCGCAGTTGGAGACCTATATCCGGAACAATCCTTCCTTGACTGCCGTCGTGTGTACAGATGACTATTTGGCTACTGCCTGCCTTTATACAGCATTTCATATGGGAGTCACGGTGCCTGAGCAGCTTTCGATTGTTGGGTTTTCCGATATCCAGCTCGCCAGTTTGCTGCCCGTTCCACTGACGACGGCCAGACAAACGACAGAACGGCTGGGACAAGCCGCGGTGAGTCTCCTGCTGAAAAGAATGGAGGATTCGAGGGAAGGGGCGATTACGATTAAAGTAAATACCTCAATTGTGGAGCGCAGTTCTGTGCGGACAATTGAAAAGACCGGATCGCATTGACATTCCGGGGGAGCAAGGCGGTAGTAGGATGGGGCGGGTATAGATGTGGAGCACAAACAACTAACGATGCAAAAAGCTGTCTGCGGCAGACAAGTTTGCATCGTTTTTCGCATTTGCTCTTGTTGCGCTTCAACAATTGTTCCGTTTACGTAATTAAGTGATCTTTTTCCTGGAACCATGGACTATTTTTATAAATTAAACTGTATTTCATTCCCAGAATGGTGTGCCTGCAAATAAAAAGTGCTCCCCATTGACATACCTGCCAAATTCACGAGATACACACTTGTTTACATGTGTCGGCAGCCAATTGTTCGATTCAGGTGTACCAAGCGCGTTCCTCATCCCGATTAGTACTAGTGAAATAAATAATGCTTCTATTTGTGCCACATATTCATTCGGTAGCGGAAACTGATTTCCATACCAATCAATGTACTGCTGTCTGGCATTGGGATGAATAAAGGTAAATGTGATGGCCAAATCAGTGAGAAAAGGACCGAGTCCACATGCGCCAAAGTCAATGGGATTTGCATCCCCACCTGCAAACACGATATTGGGAGGAACGATATCACCGTGCAATACGCCCCAATTCATCTTATTTTGAGGGAGCGTGTCGAGCAGCGCCATTGCTTTTTCCCCTGCGGCTTCAAGGATCTGAAAATCCTGTGCATCTAATAGTCCCTCCCGCACCCGTTGCTTGATCAAATCCAGAGCATCCTGTATGCGTGCACAATTAACCGTTGGACGGACAAAAGATGAAGGAGGTTGCCACTTACTGGCATGCTGGTGCAAAGCTGCCGTCATTTCAGCGGTGGATTTCAATTCTTGCTCGCTGGTAAAGTATTGTTTTTGCTCGCCTTCCACCCAACTGAGCATCGTGCAATTTATATCGTCCACTTGCGTAACGTACGCCCCTTGCTTATTTCGTTGTGGCACAGGGATGGTGAGATTACTCTCACGATTAAGCTCATCCAGCCATAGCAACTCCGAATTCAGCACATCTGGGCTCGTCCACATCTCTTCAAGCGTACTGATTTTAGATTTGTGAACACGCAGACTGTATAACAATCCACAATTATCTTCTATTTTGAAAACCGCGGCGCCGCTTTGAGCTACTGGCGATACGGATACAACGTTAATATCGTACTGTGCAAGCGCATGCTGCGCAATAAATGAATTATCCATTCCGTTCACACTTTCCATAGGAAATCGCCCCTAACACTAAGATAATGATATGGTACTAGGCCTACGAATCTGCTTTTTTTACGACAGGGATCCAAACTTCCATTTCATACATGTCGTTGCCTCGATCATAGGTCATTTCAAACTCAGGGCCATTTGCGAAATGATAATCACAGGTCGGAAACCATTTCCCCCAAATACGTTTCCACAAAGCGTGAATGTCGTTTTGTCCGGCTGGGTTTAAGCCAGTTGAAAAAATAGCATACGTTTGCGGGGGAATTTGCAGCTTTTCAAACCCTGGCGGCAAACCATTCTGAGGCAAGAAATAACCGATCATATAAGAGAAATGCTCGCCGTTGTGATTGTATAGCACCGCATGAATCTGGCCATGTTCCCCCAAACCTGCAGCAGCGCGAATTCGTCTTACGGTTCCATCGGAAATGCACGTTCCCCAAAAATCATGTATTTCAATATATGGATTTTCGCTATCAGCATTGACCAGCGTTGAAACGCCGAACATTTCAAAGGCTGGTTTGTCCTCAATTTTGTAATTCATCTCCACATCTCCTTGAATCGAAATATGGAAGGAAAGTCGAGGATAGGCCTTGAGTGAAACGCCTTTGTCGCGCGCAGACATCGGCATCACGCCGTGCATTTTTTTGAACGCTCTGGAAAATGCCTCTGGTGATTCGTAACCATACTTCAATGCAGTGTCGATGACCTTTACACCAGCGTTTTGCAGCTCAAATGCGGCAAGGGTAAGCCGCCTGCGCCGAATATATTCTGCCAGCGGTACATTGGTGATGAACGAAAACATCCGCTGAAAATGATAAGTTGAACAGCATGCTAATCTGGCTACGTGGTCGTAATCAATTGCTTCAGACAGGTGGGATTCAACATATTCCATTGCGTTGTTCATGCGGTCTAGCCAATCCATTTAGATCCTTCTTTCAAGTATAAGTGATGGTGAGAAATGGAACCTTGCTATTCTTGCACAGAAATATCATGGCTTTAGGCCATCACGTAAAGGATGGCCTTTTCTTTGAACTGAAATATAAATAACGCTGAACGATCCAGTCAAAGCAGGATTCACATAATGGTCCAACAATTCAAACAAGGCGGTAAGCCATTCACTTCAAAGGTTGTTTCACATTCATTCTACAACCCCCTGAAACGCTATTGAATTCGATATAATTAATTCCAAAAATTGTTCAAGAGTACTTGCTACTTTTTCAACCTCTTCGAATTCGGGCTCACATCCACGTACAATAGCACCTCTATCATTTGTTAAATCAATTGCATAGTAGGAATATCCACCATCAACTGACATAACTATTGGCAAGTAATTATCCCACCACGTAGTTATTTCTGACTTCCAAATATAATCATCCATTGCTGCTTCTAAACTGAGCAATTCATATTCATTCCATTTAAATGCAACATCCGAGCTGCTATTGAACTCATCCTCACAAATAAACCAAGTCTTCTCATTCGGTGTAATGCATTTTTTAACTACATTTAAAAAATCTAAATATTCATTTGGGATTTCTTTATATCTAGATATAATGCTAGTATTTAAATTTAATTGAAACTCAGATTTTTTGGTTATGTCCCAACCATTTTCATTAGCCCAAATCATAAATTCGCCAATTTTATTATTTATTTTCATCACCCACTAATCGTTTTCTAACCACGCCTGTTTAACTATCCTGACTGTTAGCTTAAACGACGAGTTAACCTCTCCAAATACATATTCGATTACCATCAGGATCATTTACATAAAATGCCCAAGGTTTCCCATCCTCAATTATTTCGAGATCTGTTACTTCATTCCCATTGGTTTTTAATTTTTGATGAAGTTTGTCCAAATCATCTATATCTGCAATAAACCCGGCGTCAAAAAACGGATCTCCATTAGGGAAGTAATTTCTATTTATTTTTTCCATTTTATAAATAAACAACGGGTTGCCTGAGATTTCAAGCATTGCAAAATCTATTCCATTATTGACCGAAATCTTGCAATCAAAATTATCCTGATACCACTTTATTGATCTCTCAAAATCTAAGGTCATAATGTCTAAATAAGATGATTTTATCAAAAAAGAACATCCCCATTTCCTTCGATTGATAATTATCTTATTTCGCTATTACATGTTATTTCCCTTTTTTTGTAATTATCCTGCCCATTAACCGAATGATTTTTACAAAGATAAGACCGGATTAAGTGTATTTCTCCGGTCTTATCCCCCGCAAAAGGATTAGCCTTTTCTTTGAACCATTATGTAAATAACGCTGAACTATCGTTCTCCGTAACAAAGCTGTTGAACAACTTAGCCGATTTGTTTGTCCGCCCGGAAAGATTTTCCCTCTTGATGAATATGCAATGCAACCACATGGCCATCACCGTTTCTTTCGAAATCGACCACAGCGTTCAGTCCCTCTGTTGAAAATTTCGTTTCCGATTCGGGAGACAGCCGTATTGGGGACTGTCCCTGAATTCGCAAGCTCAAGTCAATGTCATCTTGTATGACTGAGGCTTGCAGTCCGGATGCTGATTTAAAATCGCCTGCGTACTCATTTAGTATATTGGCTGGTACATTAACATTAGTTTTGTCAGAAAAATACCCGGGCCATCCGTATTCGCGCGCGATGGCTTGCTCGATTTCCATAAGCATTGGATAGCCTTCGTTTGAGTTGATCATGATGACGGCACCAAAACCGAGATGTTTGGATAAAACGAACCGGGCTACAAAACCTTCATCCCACCCGCTATGGCAGAAACGGCCACTTTCCCCTTCACCCTCAAGGAAAAAGCCGATGCCCATATGATCCTCGACCTGGGCGGTTAACATTTGGTTTAGCGTGTCCGCAGAAAGAATGCCATTGGAATTATTTTTCAATGCTAATTGCAATTCGATACCTAAACGAGCAAGATCCGAAGGCGTCGTCCAGAGGCCTGCGGCCGCCATTTCGGGATAGACGTGCCACTTGCCTTGGAGGGGCCTGCCTTTCGAAGGGTGTGCCGTTGCGGCAAACTCATGCCATTGGGGCGGCAGCGGCTGTTCGTATGTACTGTTCGCAAGGCCTAACGGTTTGAATAGCAACTCGCTCATGATTTCGGCAAAAGGTAGACCCAGCCAATCTACAACAAGCTGTTGCGCGACGGTTGTGCCCCCTCCGGAATATCGGTATTGCAATCCTGGAATGAGATTGACTTCCACGGCCGAGGTATTAGCCGGATGTTGTCCATTCAGAATTTGCACTACCGTGGGAATTTCATCGGTTGTTTCGTAACCGGGAAATCCGTGAATAGTAAGCCCGGCACTATGACTTAATAATTGCCGAAGCGTCACTTTTGGCTGCCAGCCTGAAACAGACGGTATCTTCCAGGACTTTAGGTAATCGTTCACGTCCTGATCAAGATCCAATCTCCCTTGATGAACTAATCGCATGACCGTTAAAGCAAAAACCGGCTTACTGATCGAGCCAGCTTGGAAGAGTGTCATCTCGGTTACCGGGTCGGGATTTCCCGCCTCGCGAAGCCCGAATCCCCGAGCCCATTCCAGTTTGAAATTATTGATAACCGCAATGGATACCCCGGGCGTATTGAAATATTTCATTCGTTCATCTAACGTTGCTTCCTTGCCGTATTTATTTTTATAATGGGTTTCCGGTAGTAAACGATGAATAATGGCTTCAATTCTTTCCTCAACCGCTTTGGCCATCAATTTCCCCTCGCTTTGCTCGTATTTGACATGAGATCAACCTTGCCGTCGCCACGGCTCGAGTAAGTCACATTACCTCCTTCGGAAATATTAAATTACAAATAACAATATTCCACGGATTGAGCTAATTTTCCTCCCATTTTCCTCCATAAAACTGCCTGTTAGCTCAACACCGATTCAAAAACTTTTCAGACATATATCATATTCGTGACTAAATAAAAGACCCCTATACGAGGGGTCTTTTTCATTTTCAGGAGACGATCGACAACGACATACTGGTCGAACGCATTAACGAGTTGAAGTCGAAGTACGATGTTCTAGCAAACCGTAAATCCGAGGTAGAGCGCCAGCTTGACGAGAACCAGGCTGACCCATCCCGCTTCAAGGAATTCCACAAAAAACTTGCCGTTATTTGTGATACGGTTCACCGCGGCCGCAATTATACTTTGAACAATCCATATCCAGGGAACGATACAATAGGATTCTCGTCTTTGACAAGTCCGGTTCCGGACTGCTGTTTGGCTACGCTAACGAGCCATTTGGTAAAATCTGCGACATCCAGTTGTTCCATTTCTTCCACACTGAAAAATCCTGCCTGATCCACTTCAACACCGTCTGGAACAGGATCACCCGCAATATATTTCATCGAAAAGGCGACATAAAGGTTATGGATGGAGCGCGGCAGGTCCCGCAATGCAACGATGCTCTGCACTTCAGCTGTAACCTGAGTTTCCTCCAGCACTTCTCTGACGATCGTATCTTCGATTAGTTCGCTCTGCTCAATGTAGCCGCCGGGATTTGTCCATTTCCCCTTGCCAGGCTCCTGCGCGCGCCGGACAAGCAGCAGCTTGCCTTCTCGTTCGACAAGCGCGCCGACGCCGACGCTATAATTTCCCCAGTGCACATAGCTGCAGGAGGTGCAGGCCAATCGCAATGCATCATCAACGGTTCGAGTCTCAAGTGCAGATCCGCACAACATACAAAATTTAGCTTCCATTCATCTCACCCTGTATTCTACTAGTATAGTATGTCAGTTCACTAATCATATCCCCGGGCAGGCAAATCTGCAAGCGTGAAATGAAAGGGCATTATTTACTCAAATAGCACTGGCTCATTGTGAGGATAGCAGCTTCATTCATATATGTATATCAATGACATAATAAGGATGTGAAAATTCAAATCTGCAAGATTGTTAATGTTTTGAAAAACCGAGACTTTTCAAAGTGTTAGGGCTCAGATCAGTTGAATATATCAGTGATATAGATTATGATTGATTTAAGTAAATTACAATTAATTTTTGACCAGACACTCTATTTGGAAGCGGTATCAATATTTTCGGAATGTATGCTCCTCCATCCAGAGGACGATGAAGCCGGTTACGCTGGATATAATAATAGCCAATACCAAGTTTGAACGCGAGGATGGTATGAGATGCAGACAAAAACGAACCATTCGTTATCCGACTATTCGCTTATCCGGATAACGGATTACGGTGCACAGCCGGATTCCGGCGAGGATACTGCGGTGCCCATGCAGCGGGCGCTGGCGGCTGCTTTCGCGACCGGGGGACCGGTTGTGCTTGAGTGTCCGAAAGGACGCTATGATTTTTATACCCGTGAAGCAGTGAGGGCACCTTACTATATTTCCAATACGGCAAGTGAAGAAGAGAATTTGGATGTGACGAAGACCATCGGATTGTTCCTTAAAGGGATGAAGAACCTCGTGCTGGAAGGGAACGGATCGCGGTTTGTGTTTCATGGCAAGCAAACGATGATCGTGCTTGATGGTTGTGAAAATATTGAAATACGCGGCCTTCACATGGACTATGAGCGGCCGACGATGGCGGAAATGACCGTAGAGCGCCTGGGACCTGATTATATTGAAGGGAGGGTACATCCGGACTCCAGCTATACGATCGAGGATGGGAAGCTATATTGGATCGGAGAAGGCTGGTCGTTCACGGATGGCCCAATGCAGCAATATGATCCGGCAACGGATACGACCTGGCGAATAAACAACTGGCTGCCCGCGGTCGAGCGTGTGGAGCAGACTGCCCCGCACAGCCTGCGAATTTACGGCAAGGATCTTCCTGGGCTAACAACAGGGACGGTATTGCAAATGCGTGACGGCCTGCGCGATCAAGTCGGCACTTTTGTTACGGGAAGCCGAGATATCCGCTGGCAGGATGTGAGCATGCATTATATGCATGGGCTGGGAATCATCTGTCAATATAGCGAAAACCTTTCATTTGATCGCATGAACATCGCTCCTGACCCGCAAAGCGGACGAACGGTCGCGGCATTTGCCGATTTCATTCATTTGTCCGGCTGCCGGGGGAAAGTGAATGTTGCCAACAGCCGGTTTATTGGCGGGCATGACGATGCGATTAACGTGCATGGCACCCATTTGCTTGTCATTTCCCAGCCATCGTCCAATCAGGTGATCGTCCGGTTTATGCATCCGCAAACCTATGGTTTTGATGCTTTTTTTGCCGGGGATGTAATTGAATTTGTAAGGGGCGGCTCGCTTTCGACCTATGCGAACAACCGGGTAAAGGAAGTTGAACGCATAAACGGCCGGGATATTCTGTTAACGCTGGACAGTCCGGTGCCGCTTGATCTGCAGGAAGGCGATGTTATTGAAAATGTGACATGGACGCCGGAGGTTGCGATTAAGGGCAATTATTTTGCAAGAATACCGACGAGGGGCATCCTTGTGACGACGCGCCGCGAGGTCGTTATCGAAGACAATGTGTTCGAAAGAATGACGATGAGCGCCGTATCCGTCGCCGATGATGCGCAGTCCTGGTATGAATCAGGCCGAGTAAGCGATCTTCTTATTCGCGGCAACCGGTTTATCGAATGCGGGAATGGCAGCCACCCTGTCATTTATATTGAGCCGGAGAACAAGGAGATCAGTGACGCCGATCCTGTCCACTCCAATATACGCATTGAGAACAACAGCTTCATTATGAATGATGCCACAGTGCTTCATGCCAAAAGCACGCAGTCGCTTCGTTTTGCCGATAATGAAATTTCTTTGGCAGCGGGTCAACCGGATTTAACTGGGCCAAAGAATCTTATTCGTCTTGTAGCATGCAGTAAGGTGGAGATTTCCGGCAATGCCATTGCAGGCGAACTTAACAGGACGGTGCATATTAGCCGCATGGCGCGGAACACGGTGCACCTCTCTTCGCAGCAGGGAATTAAGGTAATGGAAGAAGGGGCGAATAATGAGTAACGACATCAAGAAAGTACATGTCATTTTTAAAACGCATTTGGACATTGGCTTCACACATTTGGCAGCTCATGTCATCCAGCAGTATGTGGAGGAATACATTCCCAAAGCGATCGAACTATCGGAACAGCTGGAAGCGGGAGGCGGCAAGGAACGTTTTGTCTGGACGACAGGCTCATGGCTGATCAGGTATTATCTGGACCATGCTTCGCCAGAGCAACAAAGCAAGATGAAAGTGGCAATAGCCAAAGGGCATATCGCATGGCACGGGTTTCCGTTCACTACGCATACTGAGTTGATGGACCCGGACCTCATTCGTTACGGATTGGCGATCAGCCGCGATCTTGACAGGCAGTTTGGCAAACAGACGATTGCTGCGAAAATGACGGACGTACCTGGCCATACACTGGCTATGGTGCCGTACATGAGCGAAGCGGGCATTCAATATATTCATCTGGGCATTAACCCGGCGTCCAAACGTCCGGATGTGCCAAGCCTGTTCCGCTGGCAGGCGGATGACGGCAGTGAGATGATCGTCAATTACGCCGGGACTTATGGCGAGCCTGTTCAGGTGGACGGCTTGAGCGACGTGTTGTTATTCGCTCATACAGGCGACAACTGCGGACCGCCAAGTGTGGAGGAGATCCGCGAGCAATTTCGGGAAATTCAGGCCCGGTACCCTGGGGCGGAAATCGTTGCTTCTACGCTCGATGCCTTCGTGCAGCAGCTTCTGAGTGTGCGTGAGCAGCTGCCAGTGATCCGCGAGGAAATCGGGGATACCTGGATTCATGGGGCAGGTACGGACCCGATTAAGCTGGCGCAGCTTCGTGAACTGCAGCGATTGCGGAAGATGTGGCTTGCAGAAGGCAGAATGGACAGAGAAAGCGCCGAATACAAAGGGATGAGCGAGGCGCTGCTGCTCGTGGTAGAACATACATGGGGGCTCGATGTGAAAAAATGGCTGCCCGATTTCCGCAATTATGCCAAACCGGATTTCAACGAGGCGCGGCAAAGGGATGAAATCGATGTCCATGATCTGCCGGCGAAGTTCGGCTACATTGGCGCATTTGCCATGGATGAGTTCGACCGGCATTCCAGCACATTGTTCTCTGCGGAACAGAGCCGCCGCTCTTATTCTATGATTGAAAGCTCCTGGGCGGAGCAACGGGGGTACATCGATACAGCTGTTTCATCCCTGGAAGGGGATAAACAGTCCGAAGCCCGAGACGCGCTCAAGCAATTGGAGCCTGCCCGCAGCGATTTGAGCGGCGCGCAGCCACAGCAAATTCGTGAAACCTATCAAAGCGGGGAGTACGGCTTTGCATTTGGCGAAACCGGTGCGCTGATTCAACTGACAGATGGCAACGGCAAAAGCTGGATCGACGAGGCGAGCCCATTTGGCGCCTATGGGTATGAAACGTTTGGCACGGAAGACTACGCGCGGTACTTCCGCACGTACATGTCAAATCTGCCGCTTACCCATCCGTGGGCGGATGCGGATTTCAGCAAGCCGGGCTTTGAATTTGTCCGTCCGCTGCCGAGCAATCGGCTTTACCAGCCGCATGTTGTCGATGTGCAGCACCTAAGCGGCGCAGATGCCCAGCGGTATGTGCTGCGGCTGCGTATGCCAGTGGAGGCATACGAGCAGTACGGAGCGCCGAAGGAACTGGAAGTGGAATACGCCTTCCGGCAGCAGACCGGGGTAATCGATGTTTGCCTGCAGTGGTTCGGCAAAGATGCCAATCGCCTTCCTGAGGCTAGCTGGTTCAGCTGCGGATTGAAGGTCGATAACCCGAATTTGTGGACGATGGACAAATTAGGGCGGGCGATCTCACCTCTGCGGGTTGTACGGGATGGCAACCGCAACCTTCATGCTCTCGACCGCGGCGTGTATTACGATGGAGCAGACGGTTCGGCAATCATTGAAACGCTGGATTCAGCGCTGGTTGCTCCTGGCCAGAGAAGGCTGCTGCAATTCGACAACTCTTTTGCGTCGCTGGATCAGGGATGGCATTTTAACCTTCATAACAACATTTGGGGAACCAACTTTCCGATGTGGTTTGGGGAAGATGCGAAATTCCGCTTCAGACTGCAGCTGAGATCCAATCGCAAGTAACAGGCGGAAGCGCAATAGGGCATAAATAATAACAGGTGCGGCCATGTCTGGCTGCACCTGTTTGTGTTATGTGAATTGTTTGGCTAGCTAGCGGCGGCAGTGTATTCAGCGCCAGTCTATTCGCAAGCTGGCAAGGTATGCTCCGCGATCAAAGCGGTGGGGCGAGTGGAATGCTAACCGCACGCGTGGAATTCTAACGCTGATGAGCGGCGCTATTTAGGCAAATTCCACCCCATAATGATTGTAAGGAAGCTGAGACACCTTATTTATAGAAAATCACATGATTTTAGCCGTCCAAGGGGTGAATAAGCGCTGTGGCGAGCGTTAGCGTTGCAAAAGGGTCATTTGAGGCCGTTTAAGAACTGTGGCAAGCGTTAGCGCAATATCCCCCGCTCGCTCGAATTCGTCAACGTGGCCAGCAGCGCTTTCAGACGAACCGGAATTTCGGCGCGGAGTTCGGCCCAAGGGACGAAGGCGTCATCCGCCCACACATGTGGAATATAGTCGAATGTCGGCTGAAAGCTGAAAGTCCGCAAATGCGCCTCGGCAAGCTGATCAATAAGCTCCCCTGTTTTGAATTCCCCGCTGAACATGTCCGGCTCCAGCACGCCGCCATCGCCTGCCTCTGCCTGACAGCACGACGATACATTAGGCAGCAGATGAAATACTTCCTCCAGCGGTGTCATGGCGTGCTTGCCTGGCTGCACGAACAACTGGACGCGCTGATCCTCTGTTACATTGCTGCGGTCACGCATAACTCCAAGAAAGTATCGGCCATGGAAACTTACTTCGCAGGAGACGAGTTCTCCCTCATGCCCGACATAGATCCAAACATGCTCCAAATCATAAATATGTTGAATGTCATAGTCCCAGTAAATTGCGTATTCAATCACCATTTTCACCTTAGCCGGGTCCACGTGGATGCTCCGGTCGAATGATGGGGAGGGGGCAGACGATTCGAACACAGTAACCCCGACCCGCACCGGCTGGAATGGCTCGTGACGGTCCATATACAGTATCGGGGCAAAGCGAAGCACGGAATCAAAATGCGGGATGGTGTCTGACAGCTGCATAATGTAAGGTCTCCTTTATATTTTAAAATTAAATGATTGACGCTTTCATTGTATCATAATTAAGCGCTTCACCAAATGATAATATTGAAAATTTACACAAGTAATAAAAATATTATAATAAGCGCTTAACAAAGATATTGAGGAAGAAACAAGGCATATAATCCCGTTGGCAACAGCTAAGACTTGCTGTTTGTTGATTTAATTGGAAATAGTATCCAGGTGATGCGATTCACCAGTTTGGATAAGGCCTTCACGTCGAGAATGCGGATTTAGGCGTTTTACTTTTCTTCGCTTTTAAGTTAAATTGTCTAGTAACAGAATTGTGGATAGTCGTGACTGTCGCTGCATCAGTGAATCGCAATTTGAGAGGTGAACGCTATGAGCAAAGTGCTTATTGTCGAGGACGAGAAGGAAATCCGCAACGGATTGGCGGCCCACTCCATGTGGTGGGAGCTAGGGATGGAGCAGGTGGTTACGGCAGATGACGGGCATACCGGTCTCCAGATGATCGTCCAAGTGCCCGATATTCAGCTCGTCATCACGGATATACGAATGAAGCAGGTGTCAGGTCTGGAGTTTATTCAAAGGCTGTATGAGGAACTCGATTTTGACGGGAAAGTGATTATTTTGAGCGGCTACGACGACTTTCATTATGCCCGCAAGGCGATGAATTACGGCGTCGTCGATTTCCTCCTGAAGCCGGTCGTAACGGCCGAACTTAAACAGGCTGCGTACAAAGCCATCATGTTGCTGGAGAACGAGAAGAAGCGGCAAAGCAGCTTGAGCATGCTTGAAGACGAGATGCCGAAACTGCGAGAGAGATGGCTGCAGGAAATCATTGACCGCACATCGAGGGTATCGGGAGGGGAGCCTTCCACCCGCAATCGGCTTCAACAATATGGAATAGTTTGGCTTGGCTCGGATAGGCTCGTCATGATGGTCGTTGAGGCCGACAATCTGAAAGCTTACGCGCAGCAAGGCTATACTCCCAAGGAACGGGAACGAATCGGGTTTGCGATCGGCAACGTGCTTGAGTATTCGTTATTAGAGGAAGGCGCGCATGCGGGCAACTACGTGCGATTCCGTTCTCCGGGAGAGGACAAATGGATCGTTATCTTTGGGATGCATCCCAGCAACCGCGCTTCTAGCGACCATTGGCTAAGAGAATTCAAATCATCCTTGATCACCCGCATTAAAACATACGTGAAAGCGAGTGTTACCGTCGTTATAACCGGGCAAGGCGCGCTGGAAGCGCTGCCGCTGCTGTACGAGGAGGCCCTTCAAAGCTTGACGCAAGTCAAAATATACGGCGACGAGGAGCTTGCGGGCGGGCAAGAGCAGGAAACCGTGCCTTCGTACCGGGACGTCGATTTGATGCTGGAGCCTAAAGCGCTGGTCGATTTGCTCAAACATGGCGATGAACGGGACGTGCAAGAAGCGGCGGCCCTCTTCCCGGCTTTGGTGCGGGAGTGGGGAGTTACGCTGCATAGAGACTTGCATCAGCGGGTGTTTGAATGGCTGCTGGAAGTGTTCGGGGAAGCGCGCAAGTCGGGGTGGAAGCAGGACGAGTGGATGAAGAAACCGCTTCTGCTCTGGGAAAGCATCGAAGCTTTTGATACGCTGGAAGCGCTGCAGCCACTAATTGTCAGCTACTTGCTGCAGGTGAATGCCGAGCTGCATGGACACTCGCATAATCAAATTTTGCAAAGAGCGGAGCGTTACATCCAAGAGCATTACTCAGAACCAATTACGCTGCAGACGGTGGCTGATTATGTATACTTGTCGCCCGAATGGCTCAGCACCTTGTTCAAAAAACATGTCGGAACGACTTTCCTGGATTATCTCACGCAACTGAGGATGGAGAAAGCGAAAGACCTTCTGCAAGATGTCAGTTTGAAGGTTTATCAAATCGGACTTCAGGTCGGCTACAAAGACACGGTTTACTTCTCCAAGCTATTCAAAAAGAAGTTTGGGTGCACGCCGAAGGAATATCGGAATTCAAAGGGGATTCACGGGGATGACTGAGGGTCCGTTCCGTTCTCGGATGTCGATGAGATATCGGCTGATGTTCGTTTTCTTTATTCTTATCGTCGTTCCTTTCGTGTTTGTCGGGTATATCGCGCTGTCCAAATCGGAGAAGACGATCCGCAGCAGCAATCTGGACTCGGTCGTCCAAACCGGCAAAAATCTGGACAATTTCTTGCGTTATGTGTTGAACGAGCAGGACAAAATTATGGCTTCTGACGAAATGCAGGAACTGTTGAGCGTCGAGCCCGGCGATCACGTAAGCGAAATCGAATACGCCAAGAAGCTGTCGGCCTACACGGACACGCTTAATTATTCGAATAAGCTCTTTAAGATCCGTCCGTTCCCGCTTTCGCCTTCCGAGCATCCGACGTATGTGAAAGCGAATTTTGGTTCCATCGATCTGGAGAGGGCCGAATGGTTTGCGGATATTATCGAAAATGGGAGCTCTTTCTGGAAAGTGTTCCGGTCTGGGGACGATCCGGGCTTATATGTCGAGCCTACTCTTGGGAGCGTCAAGAGATTGCACAGCCTCAAATCGTTTCAGCCGCTAGGCGTCGTTTTGATGGAGATCAGACCTTCTATTCTTGCGGAATTCATTGATCCGGTCAAACAGTTCCGGAATCAGAAGCTTATGCTCATCAACAAGAATAGCCAGGTTATCTACAGTACGGATAGAAAATATGGGGATGAGGAAACGGAAGAAACGCTTCAGCGTGAGCTTCCTCCGCCTCTCGTGTCCAAGACGATGAAATACGAGGGGACGGATTCCCTTGTCAACGTATCGGAGTTGCTTGGGAATGAGTTAAGACTCGTCAGTATCGTGCCGACGAAGGAATTGAACAAGCCGATCGCGGTGCTGAACAAATTGACGATCATTTTTCTCGCGTTTTACTTTCTGCTGTCACTGATGCTTGTCGGATACATTACGGTGAAATATACGGCTCCGATCTCGGCGCTCGTTCGGCAGATGAAGGTGTTGGCCAGAAACCAGTTCAACGATGGGGCGATTGCCGATTCGAAATGGGTCAAGCGAAGCGACGAGGTGGGCTGGCTTTATCGCGGCATGTATCATATGATCGGGGAAATTCACAAGCTGCTGAAGGAAACGAAGGAATCGGAAAAGCGAAAAAAACAATTGGAATTTCAAGTGTTGACTTATCAGATCAATCCCCATTTTCTGTACAACACGCTGGATACGATCCGTTGGAAAGCAGAAGCGCATAACGTCAGCGAGATCGGAGAAATTGTCAGCTCCTTGGGCTCCCTGTTCCGTCTTAGCTTGAACGGGGGGAAGGAATTGATGACGGTGCGCAGGGAACTGGAGCTGTTGAAGTCGTACATTCATATTGAAAAAGTCAGGCAATCGAGCCTCGTGCGCATCATGTTCAGAATCGACGAGGAAATAATGGATCTTCCGCTAATGCGCCTAATTCTTCAACCGCTTGTCGAAAACGCCATACGGCACGGCATTGCGGGCAAGGGTGACGCTGGAATTATTATTATCCAGGGGGCGTTGGAGGAGGAGGGGATCAGCTTTCGAATTACGGATAACGGACCAGGTATTCCCGATGACATCCTAAGCACACTGCTCGATCCTGCGGCCCAGACGAGATCAGACCGAGAAGGCGGCCTTGGGCTGGTTAATGTTCACGAACGGCTGAGGCACTATTTTGGAGAACCCTACGGTCTCGAAGTCCAAAGCGAGAAGAACAGGGGCACGACCGTCGTTCTGCTGCACCCTCGCTTGCCGAAGCATACAACGGAGCTTGACGGGTAGGAGTTCCGCAGCGGATTCAGGAAGACAGGCAGGCACAACGACTCAAAGCGGACAAAGTAAGCAAACTGCCGGGAGGACGAATAGGCAGCGAAAAAAATGACTGCAGTTTCTGTATTTGGGAAACGCAGTCGTTTTTTTATGCTTTTGGAACGAGAAATCTTTCCTTGACTGCTCTCGATATAGGAATCTTTTCTCAGTGGTTTTGTAACAGTAAAGCTTAGAGATGTCTCATAGGTTGACGGACGACCCGATGGTATTATTGTTGTACGGGAGGGGAATGCAATGAACGAAGCCAAGACAATGCCGAAGAGGCAAGGCGGGACCTGGAAACGATTTAAAACCCAATGGACTTTGCAGATGATGATCTTGCCTTGTATAGCGTTCCTGATCGTGTTCGCTTATATCCCTCTGGCGGGCAACATCATCGCTTTCCAAAACTTCAAGATTACATCGGGCTTTACGGGCAGCGAATTCGTCGGACTTCGCAATTTCATCGAGATGTTCAAAGATCCGACCTTCTACCAAGCGATGAAAAATACGGTTATTTTAAGCCTTCTGTACTTGTTGGTCGTGTTTCCAATGCCACTGCTGTTCGCATTGCTGATTCACGAGATTCCGTTCAAACGTTTTAAGAAAATCGTGCAGACGACAAGTTACTTGCCACACTTCATCGCGTTCGCGATGGTCGCCTCCATGTGGATTATCCTGCTCGATCCGAAAGGGCTCGTCAACGAAACGGCGCAACTGCTGCAGATCATCCAGCATCCGATCGAGTTCTGGACGGAGCCGGGGTTATTCCGGCCACTGTCAACGCTAATCAGCATTTGGAAGGAGACGGGGTGGGGAGCGATCATATTTCTTGCCGCTATCGCTGGCATTCAGCCGGATTTGTACGAAGCGGCGATGATGGACGGAGCCGGCCGCATTAAGCGTATTTGGCACATCACACTGCCGAATCTTATCCCTTTGTTTGCGATACTGTTCATTTTGAAAGCAGGAACCTTGTTCACCGGCAATCTGGATCATTCCATTCTGCTCGGCAATTCGTTCAACAAGGAAACCTCGTACGTTATCGAATACTATTCGCTGCAGATGGGCTTGGAGCTCACCCGCTATTCTTATGCGACGGCGGTCAGTTCTTTTCAGGCCATCATGTCCCTGGTGCTCGTTCTGTTTGCGAACTGGTTCTCGGGCAGAGTGTCAGGCAATCGTTTGTTCTAAAAATAAGCGTTAAGGAGGAACTTAGTTGCGTTCCCACATCAAGCTAACGCGGGAGGATTGGATCGTGAACACGACGGTGGTGCTATTCGGCATACTCGCGTTTCTGGCCACCTTCTATCCGCTATATTACTTGCTGATTTATTCGCTGAACGATCCGGTGGATGCTGCCGGCGGCCAACTATACTGGTTTCCGAGGAAATTCACTTTAGAAAACTATGCGGTCATTTTTCGTGACGATCAATTGCTGAATGCCTTTCTCCTGACAGTCGCTCGAACGGTAATCGGCACGCTGAGCGGCGTACTGTTCACCGCTATGGGAGCTTATGCGCTGTCGAAGCGCAGACTGGTGTTCCGCAAGACGTACTCGATGATCGGCCTCGTGACGATGTATGTGAGTGGAGGATTGATTCCAACCTACTTGCTGCTGCAGAAGCTTCACTTGCTTGATTCGTTCTGGGTGTACATCGTTCCATCGCTGTTCAATATTTTCAATGCGCTGCTGTTCATGGCTTTCTTCCGGCAAATGCCAGAAGAGTTGGAGGAATCAGCGAAGGTAGACGGGAGCGGCGATTTCTATATTTTCCTGCGGATTATTCTGCCGCTGGCCAAACCCGTGCTTGCCACCGTCTCGCTGTTCGTCGCTGTCAACCACTGGAACGATTGGTTCAGCTCCGCCTACTTTGTTTCGAATCAGCAGTTATGGACGCTTCCGACAATTATCGTTCGCATGCTGTCCGACACAGCTATCATCGACAACATGCAGAGCTTGCCGCCTAACATGAGGACGGATCCTTTATCCACCTTGATGGCCATCAAATACGCGACGTTGATCGTCACTGTGCTGCCGATTACCATTGTGTATCCATTTATTCAGAAGTATTTCGTACAGGGGATGATGGTCGGGGCCATCAAAGCTTAACCGTGATATCTTAAGCCTGTCTGAGAAGGGCATATGATATATACACAAAGGCATTTTATAAAGGGGAGGGCGTATTCGATGAAGAAATCGTTCAAAAGCTGGTCCGCAATGCTGTTTGCTGTAATGATGACAACGACGCTGATAGCGGGGTGCTCCGGTACCAAGGAGAACAACGCTTCGCAACCGCCGGCCACGGGCAATGCCACGGAATCGTCCGCAAACGGAGAGCAGGGGGCGCTCGAGCCGCTGACGCTAAACCTGTACTCTGATCGCGCTTGGTATAGCGACTGGACAGGGGCCGGGGCAAAGCGGATCTCGGAAAAGACCGGCATCAGCTTTAACGTGAAGAAGCCGGTTCAGGACGACGGCGACGGCAAAGACATCTCGCTGATGATCGCGAGCAACAGTTTGCCTGATCTGATGGTTGTGGACAGGGGCAATAAAATGCTGGATCAGCTCATTGAAGGAGATTATTTGTATCCGCTTGATGAACTTATCGATCAATATGCGCCGAATTTGAGGAAGATTCTGGACGAGCAATACGGACCGGAGCTGTTGACGAAGTTTGCCGAGCAAGACGGGCATACGTACAAGCTCATCTCCGGTTACCAGACGGAGAAATATTTGGAGCAGGCGCGGGAGAATGCTGGCCTGGCTCCGGTCTGGCTGCCGCAGTTCGTCGTACGGAAAGATTATTACGACGAGATTGGAAGACCGGACACCTCCAGTCCCGAGAAGTTTCTCGCAGCGCTGGAACAGATGGCTGAGAAGCATCCCGGCAAAATTCCTTATCTCGGAGACAAGAGTCAGCATAAAGACGATTTAAGTTGGTTCGCCCCTCAGTTCGGCATTAAGCCTTACTTTGTTGAAGGGGATGAGGTCAAGAGCGCCATCTATGACCCGAAATGGAAGGAAATGCTCAAGTTTGGCTATGAGCTTGCCGGTAAAGGCCTGATGACCAAGGAATCTTTTGTCAATACAAACGAGGTAACGGCTCAAAAAGTCGCGGCTGGCGATTCGATCGTATGGGCTTACAACGCAACGGCGGAGAACTCTACGCCGCCCAAAGACAATCCGAATACGCAGTTTGAGATATTGACGCCGTTCTCAAGCTACATGTATCCAACGATTCCTCGGGGCTGGATGGCCCTTGTTATTCCGAAGAGTAATAAATATCCGGAACGTACGATCAAGCTGTTGGAGTACGCGGCTTCCAAGGAAGGTCAGGCTGACTTCTCATTAGGGGTTGAAGGAACGGGCGCTGGCGATTTCAAGGATTTGGCCAACGGTTCGCACTTCTATTACGATAGCGATGTCGCTAACGACTACTTCCCACAAGGCAAGCCGACGTTGACGACCGGCTTCAACGACGCGTTGAACAAGGACTGGGGTGGTGCCTGGAAGCAGTCCGGGCTCGGCGAGCCAATCATGCTGCTCACGAACTGGGCGGTCACCAACACCGTATTCTGGGATCCGTCGGACGAGAAGAAGGTTGCTTACGACCAGATGATGGCACCGAAGATGGCATTTTTCCCTGAGTTTGACTTCAAAATCGACAGCGCAGGCGAGCTTGGCATTATCGAAGCCAAGATCAAGACACTTCGCGAGGATTATTTGACCAAGCTTGTATTTGCGCAGTCCGAGAGTGAATTCGAAAGCCTTTTCGCCGATATGCTGAAGAAAGCAGAAGGTTTCGACATCGCTAGGCTGGAGGCGGAGTACACGAAACAATACGCCGAGTTGAAGTTGAAGCTTGGCAATCCGTAAATCGTACGGAAGTGGAGGATATTGGGATGCATACACTGGAAAATGAATGGTTGGCCGTTCGGTTGCACGAATGGCCGGGCGTACAGCAATACGTGCACAAGCGGACGGGAGTCCGGATGCTGGGCAGCGGGTCAGACGGTAGGCTTGCCCTCAACGGGACAGAGACGGAGTGGAGCGAGTGGGAAGTTAACGCCTATCCGTCATCAGACCAGACGACCGTAACCTACCTTCTGCGACTGTGGCGCACCGATTTGCGAATCGAGGTGGAATACCGGTTAGAGGCGCAGACGCTCGGCGTGAAAGTGACGGTGAAAGACGATCCTTCAGCGGTTCTGAAGCAGTTGGATTGGATCCGTCAGCCGCTGCTTGTCTGTGACGATCCGGCGTTCTCGTTCGACCGGACAGCAGTTCGGCAAAAAAGCTGGAAGCTGATTCCCGGCGGTGGGAGAGGCTTGTACGACAGGGAACGGACAAAGGATGTCATCGGCGAGGCCATTCCTGACAGGGCCGAGGTGCCGACTATGCATGCATGCGTGTTCAACGGAAGCGTATGTTGCTTCATTCAGACGAATTACCCGGTATTGCCGCTGCTCAGCCGAGTGTCGGAGGATAAGCGCTATCCAGGGCGTGGCGGTCGGTACGCCATCGGGCCCAACACTTATCAATACCGGGTTCGCGATCAGACGATGGAACCGTTGGAGCTGAAGGTGGTGTTCTTGGAAGACATCAACGGCGACGGTCTCGCGGACGACTGCGACTATCATCTCTGGCTTAACCGCCAGTTCCCGGATGCCGATCCGCTCTACACGAAGGCAATCTGGTACCAGGTGTTCAATGCGGAAAAGGACCGTGGCGTATTGACCACCTTCAAGGAGACGTTGGAGATCATCCGTCAAATTCATCATGTTACGGGCGGTGTCCCCCAGATCGCCTACTTGATCGGATGGCAGTTCGACGGGCACGATACGGGTTATCCTTCGCTCAACCGCATCAATCCCAAGCTGGCCGAAGATCCGGAGCGGGCAGGCGAGGAATTGCAGGAGCTTGTGCGTCGCGCCAAGGAAGAGTACAACTGCATCGTCAGCTACCATATCAATCTTGACGATGCGTACGTCGACGCGCCCGATTGGGACCCGGCTATTCTCAGCCGCGACCCCGACGGCTCGGACCGGTTATGGCTGGATACCGAAAAGCAGCGTGCTTATCATATTTGCCACACCAAGGATGTGGAGAGCGGCCAAGTATTCAGACGGATCGATGATTTTTTGCGGGCGGTTCCCGTCGAGCGCACGGTTCAGGTGGACGCGCTCCGTAATACGAACGCCAGTTGGGAGACCGATGGCGGCTACATCGGACTGATGGAGGAGCTCATCTGTGGGATGAAGCCGATTCTGTCTTACTTCAGAGACAGAGGCATCGATGTGTCGACAGAAGGGCAGAACGGCATGCCGATCGAAGACAGCGGCGTGTTCAGCGCTTATTGGCATTATTCTCCGTCTCTACTGTACCACGGCAAAATCGTCGGAGGCGGCAGTGTTTCGATGAATGCCACGGCCTGGGGCAAGGGTGCTTCCTTTGATTCGGACGTCTTGTACCGAGGTGAACCGACAAGGCATCTCGGGGAGCAGTTTCTGGCGAATGATTTCGAATCAAAGTGGGATCAGATCGTTGACATTATTTATTTGGGTTCCCTGCTCTATCATTTTTACTTGTCCAGGGAAATGGTGGAATGGCGGGAAGACGAGAAGCGCGTCTTCATTCGCTACTCCGATGGTGTGAAGGTAAACATCGATAAAACAGCGGAGCGGCTTGACGTTCAATGGGGGCGTGTGACGATCGCCGATGACGAGGAGCGTTTTATTCCGATGGGCAATCGGATTTATATGTACAGCCGGCAGGGAAGTGAACGCGAGTGGATGCTGCCGGAGGATTGGCAGGCAGCCGATTTCGTCGCTTACCGGATGTCTGGAACCGGACAAGAGCAGATTAGGGAATATTCGGCAGGCGCCGAATCGATTCGACTGCAATTGGAGTCTCGCGTTCCCGTCATCTTGGAGAAGCGGACGATTTAAGCGGCAAAAGGACAAAGCAGAGATGGAACGCTGCTTTGTCCTTTTTTTTGCTGCGGCACAGATTCAAAGTGCAGGCGGGTATCGGACAGCTGCATCATGTAAATGTCTCCTTTTTTAATTTTAGGATTGAATGATTGACGCTTTCATTGTATGATAGATTAAGCGCTTTACCAAACATGAATATTGTTCATTTACAAAATTATTGAAAAAATTTGGATAAGCGCTTAACCCAAGTGTTGAGGAGGCTACAATGGATACAATCCAGTTGACAATGGCACAGGCATTACTGAAATTCCTGGATAATCAGTACATCTCAATCGACGGACAAGAAACGAAATTTATCGCAGGCGTTATGGGTATTTTCGGTCACGGCAATGTGACGGGTATCGGAGAAGCGTTGGAGCGAAGTCCTGGCAGTCTGGTATACGTACAGGGCAAGAATGAGCAAGGCATGGCGCACGCAGCAGCGGCGTATGCCAAGCAGACGAATCGCAGACAAATTTATGCATGCACCTCGTCCATTGGACCAGGGGCATTGAATATGGTTACAGCAGCCGGAACGGCAACGGTCAATCGCATACCGCTGCTGCTGCTTCCGGGGGACAACTTTGCCTCGCGGCAGCCTGACCCGGTATTGCAGCAGCTTGAAGCAAGCCACGACTACACAATTTCAGCTACCGATTGCTTCAAGCCGGTCAGCAAATATTGGGATCGTATCGTGCGTCCCGAGCAGTTGATGACGGCCGCCCTGAACGCTATGCGAGTGCTTACTGATCCGGCGGAAACGGGAACGGTCACACTGGCTTTGCCACAGGATGTGCAGGCGGAAGCCTATGACTACCCGGCAGCCTTTTTCGAGAAGAGAGTGCACTATGTCGATCGCCAGCAGTCTTCGGCCGAAGCGGTGCAAAGGGCGGCTGCCCTGATCCAAGCTCGGAAGAGACCGCTGATCATCGCCGGTGGTGGCGTGAAGTATTCCCTGGCGACAGAGGAACTGGCAGCCTTCGCCGAACAGTTCGGCATTCCGGTCGCAGAGACACAAGCAGGCAAAGGCTCGCTTCCTTGGAGTCATCCGCTGAATGTTGGCGGCATCGGCGTCACCGGAGGGCTGGCGGCGAACAAGCTTGCCAAAGAGGCGGATTTGATCATCGGTGTCGGCACGAGACTGTCCGATTTTACGACAGCTTCCAAATCCGCATTCCTTCACCCGGATGCTCAATTTATTAATATCAATGTCAACCGGATGGACGGTGTCAAGCTTGACGGCGCTGCGCTGTCTGGAGATGCCAAGGCTGTGCTGGGTCAACTTGGCGAAGCACTGCAAGCAGTGGAGTATGCATCCGCTTTTGGCGAGGGCGAGTTGGCACAGCTCAAAACAGAGTGGAACAACGAGGTGGATCGTCTGTATGCCCTTGAATGGGATGGGGGTCTCGCGCAAACCCGGGCGCTCGGCGTCATCAACGAAACCATTGGCGGGGATTCGGTTATCGTATGTGCCGCAGGAAGTTTGCCTGGCGATCTCCAGCGGCTGTGGCGTGCTGAGCAGCCGGCAGGCTATCACATGGAATACGGATTTTCCTGTATGGGGTACGAAGTGAGCGGGGCGTTCGGCGCTGCGCTGGCGGAGCCGGAGCGTGAAGTGTATGCGCTCGTCGGGGACGGGAGTTACCTGATGCTTCATTCGGAACTCGTCACAAGCCTGCAGGAAGGACGGAAAATTACGGTCTTACTGTTCGACAACCATGGCTACCAATGCATTCATAATTTGCAAAGAGGGCATGGCAGCGATGGATTTGGCAATGAGTTCCGCTACCGTGAGCCGGAAACGGGCCGTTATACAGGACAGCCGCTGCCAATCGATTTTGCTGCTCATGCGGCCAGTCTTGGCGCAGCTGCCTATAAAGCTGACACAGCGGAACAGCTGCGCGAGGCGCTGCTGAAGGCCAAGCAGGAAACCCGTTCGACGCTGATCGAAATTCCCGTCGTGCCCGGCACGAATACGGATGGCTATGAGTCCTGGTGGAATGTGGGTGTACCGGCGGTTTCCGAAAGCGAGAAGGTCGTTAAGGCACATGAAGCGATGAACGAGCAGCTATCAAAGGCGAGAGCCTACTAGGAGGAAAGCCAAATGACATTGTTTCCCTTTAAATTGGGTATTCACCCGATCAACTGGGTAGGAGAAGATGTGAAGGAACATGGCGATGCTACAACCTATGAACAAATTCTCGATGACATTCAGGCGCTTGGTCTGACCGGCACGGAGATGGGCAGGAAATACCCGGCTGATATCGAGCTGTTGAAGCAGGAGTTGGCTAAACGGAACATTCAGCTTGTTTCGCAGTGGAAGTCGGTTCTGTTGTCCGATCCGGCCTATCGGGAGCAGGAGCTGGCGGCTTTCCGCGAGCATGCCAAGTTTTTGAAGGAAATGGGCAGCACGGTAATCAGTACCTGCGAGGTTGGCGGTTCGCTTCATTTCGACCCGCGGCGGACAGCTAACGAACGGGAAGTAATCCGCCTGGATGATGCGGGCTGGAGCAGCTTGGCAGAAGGACTGAATGCGGCAGGACAGATTGCTCAGGAGTATGGCTTGAAGCTGACTTATCACCATCATGGCGGCACCGTCATTGAAAGCCCGGAGGAAATCGACAAGCTGATGGCACTCACCGATCCGGACAGCGTATACCTGCTCTTTGATTCCGGCCATGCGCTGTACGGCGGCGCGGACCCGCTTTCCGTATTGCGCAAACATTATGATCGGGTGGCATATGTCCATTTGAAGGATGTGCGACTTTCCCGACTGGAGCAGGCAAGGAGCGTTCAATCCGACTTCGTTACCTGTATTCGCAATGGCGTCTTCACCGTTCCTGGAGACGGGGATATCGATTTTACGCCAATTATTAGTGAACTTGTGGGCAGACAATACAGCGGTTGGGCGCTGCTGGAGGGTGAACAGGACCCTGCCGAGCATCCGGCCCGCGAATATGCGGATAAAGCGCTCGCTTATTTGCGCTCGCTAACCCTTGTGAATGAAGGTGGGCAATCATGACAGCTATGACATTTCCGACAGGAAGAACGTATGATTTTACGGCCATCGGCCGCTTGTGCATCGATTTGAACGCCAATGAGATTCACCGTCCGATGGAGGAGACGATGACTTTCACGAAATACGTGGGAGGATCGCCGGCGAACATCACCATCGGGATGAGCAGACTTGGGCTCAAAACGGCCTTCATCGGCAAAATTGCCGACGATCAGATGGGCAGATTCATTCACTCCTACTTGGAGAGCAACGGCATCGATACGGGAAATGTTGTAACCGATCGAACTGGCGCCGTGACAGGGCTTGCTTTTACCGAGATCAAAAGCCCTACGGACTGCAGCATTTTGATGTACCGAGACAATGCGGCCGATTTGAAACTCAGCCCCCTGGAAGTCAGCGAGGAGCTGATTGCCAACAGCAAGGCTTTGCTGATTTCCGGAACAGCCTTGGCTGCCAGCCCTTCCCGCGAGGCGGTGTTCCTTGCTCTGGACTATGCCCGCAGACATGGCACGACCGTTGTATTCGATATCGACTTTCGGCCTTATACATGGGTTAACCCGGAGGAAACGGCAGTATACTACAACTTGGCTGCGGAGAAAAGCGACATTATCGTCGGCACACGCGAAGAGTTCGACAGCATGGAGCGGTTTGAGCAGAATGCAGAACGGGAAGATCGTTTCACTGCATCCAAGTGGTTCGACCATTCCGCCCAGATTGTCATTATCAAACACGGCAAAGAGGGTTCAATCGCCTACAGCAGAGACGGTGCGGAACATCGTGCCAAATCATATCCGGCTAAAGTCGTCAAGACGTTCGGAGCAGGCGATTCCTATGCTGCCGGCTTCATCTACGGGATGATGGGCGGCTGGACGATCGAAAAAAGCATGGAGTTTGGCAGCGCGGCAGCATGCATCGTCATTTCAAGCCACAGCTGCTCTGATGCGATGCCGACCGTTGAGCAAGTCGAAGATTATATCGAGCGCTGCAACCGCGGGGAAATCACCGCCGGTTAATGCGTCCGTTCCATATCCTGTTCATTCACAGTAAACAGAAAAGAGGGAGCACAATGACAGTTAAACTGAAAAACTGGATTGGCGGCGAGTGGGTAGAGGCTGCAACTGCACAATATGAGCAGGTATTCAATCCCGCAACAGAGGAAGTTTTGGCGCAAGTTCCGTTATCCAGTCAGGCGGATGTAGATTTGGCGGTTCAGACTGCCAAAGAGGCTTTCAAGACCTGGAGCCGCACACCGGTTCCGCGCCGGGCAAGAGTGTTGTTCAAATACCAGCAATTGCTTGTCGAGCATTGGGATGAGTTGGCCCGTCTGATTACGCAAGAAAACGGCAAAAGCTTTGGTGAAGCGCATGGGGAAGTGCTGCGGGGCATTGAATGTGTTGAATTCGCTTCAGGCGCGCCATCGCTGATGATGGGCAAGCAGTTACCTGACATCGCATCCAATCTTGAGTCTGGCATGTACCGTTATCCGATTGGCGTCATCGGCGGCATTACACCGTTTAACTTCCCGATGATGGTGCCTTGCTGGATGTTCCCGCTCGCTATTGCCTGCGGCAACACGTTCGTGCTCAAACCGTCGGAGCGTACGCCGCTGCTGGCGAATCGGCTTGCCGAGCTGTTCCACGAGGCGGGTCTGCCCGCTGGCGTGCTGAACATCGTTCATGGCGCACGCGACGTGGTCAACGGTATTCTTGAGCATCCGCACATTCAGGGCATTTCCTTCGTAGGTTCGCAGCCAGTGGCTGAATATGTGTATAAAACAGGCACCTCGCACGGCAAACGGGTTCAGGCGCTTGCCGGCGCCAAAAATCATTCCATCGTGCTGGATGACGCCGATCTTAATCTGACGGTTAAGGAAATCGTCAACGCGGCCTTCGGTTCTGCGGGCGAGCGCTGCATGGCTTGCGCTGTCGTCGTCGCTGTCGGCGATGTCGCCGACAAGCTTGTCGGCAAGCTGTCTGAAGCAGCGGACAGCATTACGATCGGGAATGGGCTGCAGGACGGCGTGTTCCTTGGCCCGGTTATTCGTGCGGAGCATAAGCGCAAAACAGTTGGTTATATTGAATCCGGCGAAGAAGAGGGCGGCGTGCTCGTCAGAGATGGACGGAAGGATGCGGCGACTGCTGGTGACGGCTATTTCGTCGGTCCAACAATTTTCGATCATGTCACCAGTGAGATGAAAATTTGGAAAGATGAAATTTTTGCGCCGGTATTGTCGGTTGTGCGGGTGGATACATTGGAGGAGGCAATCGCCCTTGCCAATCAATCCGAATTCGCCAATGGCGCCTGCCTGTTCACCAGCAATGGAAGCAGTGTGCGCCAATTCCGCGAGACAATTGATGCAGGGATGCTGGGCGTTAATCTCGGTGTACCGGCTCCGATGGCGTTCTTCCCGTTCTCCGGCTGGAAAAAATCATTTTACGGCGATCTTCATGCCAACGGCACGGACGGGGTAGAGTTCTACACTCGCAAAAAAATGGTCACCGCGCGCTGGTAGGCAATCCAACAAATTCATAGGCTTCACAGGCAAAATATTTTATTCGCTTGGAGGATCGATTTGCATGGCTTTGGTGTCAATGACCGAAATGCTTCAATTGGCGAATAAGGGCAGTCATGCCGTCGGCCAATTCAATTTGAATAATCTGGAGTTTACGCAAGCCATTCTTCTCGCAGCCCAGGAAGAGCGTTCGCCGGTCATCCTGGGCGTCAGCGAAGCCTATATCCCGTATATGGGAGGCCTGCCATATATATCTGGCATGGTCAGGTTGCTGATGGAGCACTACGCCATCGATGTTCCCGTCGCGCTCCATCTGGATCATGGCTCGACCTACGAGGTTTGCATTCGGGCGCTGCGGGCCGGCTTCACCTCTGTCATGATCGACAGCTCGCACCATCCGCTGGAGACGAACATTGATGTGACGAAGCGTGTGACGGAAGCCGCTCATGTGCTGGGGGCATCAGTCGAGGCGGAACTTGGCAGAATCGGCGGCCGCGAGGATGATCTGAACGTCGATGACGCCGAGGCGTCCTACGCCATTGTAGAGGAATGCGTGCAGATGGCGGAAGCGACCGGCATCGACTGCCTTGCCCCTGCGCTCGGCTCGGTTCACGGTCCTTACCGCGGCCAGCCGAAGCTTGGGCTTGCGCGGATGAGGGAGATTCATGACCTGACCCGCTTGCCGCTGGTGCTTCATGGCGGAAGCGGCTTGCCAGACGATGAAATCAGACAGGCGATTGCCGCAGGCACCGCGAAGATCAACGTCAATACCGACAATCAGATCGCGTTCACACAGGCGGTTCGCGACTATCTCGGCGATCATCCGGAGACGTATGATCCAAGGCATTATTTAAATCCTGCTCGCGAGGCGATTAAAACGGCCGTTCGCGCCAAAATGCAATTGTTCGGCAGTTCGAGAAGAGAGGAACGCGATTAATGATGAAAAAAATTAAAATTGGTGTAATTGGCGCAGGCAGGATCGGTAAAATCCATGTGGACAATTTACGTAAGCATCCGCAAGCAGAAATAGTGGCGATCAGCGATTTGTTTGCCGGCGATGAGTTGGCGGAATGGGCGAGCAGTAGAGGAATATCGATCGTTACAAAAAATAGTGAAGAGATTTTAACGAATAAAGATATCGATGCTGTTTTTATCTGTTCATCCACGGATACCCATGTGCCTTTAATTAAGCAAGCGGCGGAGCAGGGCAAGCATATTTTCTGCGAGAAGCCAATCAGTATGGACATCCGTCAGACCGAAGAGGCGCTTGAAGCCGTTCGCCGTGCGGGCGTGCAGTTCCAGGTCGGCTTCAACCGCAGATTTGACCATAACTTCAAACGGGTGCGGGAGCATGTGCAAACGGGAGCGATTGGCCAGGTGCAATTGGTGAAAATTACGTCTCGCGATCCAAACCCTCCGTCCGAGGAATATATTAAAGTTTCCGGCGGCATCTTTATGGATATGATGATCCATGATTTCGACATGGCGCGCTTTCTTTCGGGTAGCGAGGTTGAGGAAGTATTCACGAGAGGCAATGTGCTGGTTGATCCTGCGTTTGCCAAATACGGCGATGTAGATACGACGATTGTAACGCTGCGTTTTGCCAATGGAGCGCTCGGAGCGATTGACTGCAGCCGCAAGGCGGCATACGGATATGATCAGCGTGCGGAAGTATTCGGCTCGAAGGGATCGGCAACGGCGGCGAATGATTACCCGAATACCGTTGTGCTGAGTACAGAAGAAGGAACTTCAAGCGACAAGCCGCTGCACTTTTTCCTGGAAAGATACAATGCCGCTTACATCGAGGAAACCGAGCAGTTTATTGATTGTTTGTTGAAAGGCGAAGACGTGCCGGTCAATGGGCAGGATGGCAGACAAGCAGAGCGGATTGCGATGGCGGCCAAAATGTCGATGGAGCTTAATCGGGTTGTGAAACTTTCGGAAATTGAGTAACAGAAGAAAGGGTGATAGATCATGCAAAAACTGATTGTTAGTCCAGAGCGTCATGCCAGCGGCGACCAGCCGTTGCTGTCGGTTACACCTGAATCTGCCGGATGGGACTACGTTGGTTTTGAAGTATACCGGCTTAGCCCCGGCGAGAAGCTGAGCCAGCCTACGGGAACGGACGAGGTTTGTCTTGTGCTGCTTTCCGGCAAAGCGAATGTGTCGACTGATGATCAATCCTGGCAGGAAATCGGGAAGCGGATGAGTGTATTCGAGCAAATACCGCCGTATTCGGTTTATGTACCGAACGACAACCGCTATGAGGTTGAGGCGTTAACGGATTTGGAACTGGCTGTCTGCAGGGCGCCAGGACATGGCAATCATGCCTCGCGCTTGATTGGACCTGAAGATGTTGGCGTTGAAGTTCGCGGTCAGGGGAGCACCGAACGGTTCATCCATAATATTTTGCCTGAGCAGAAGCCTGCCGACAGCTTGCTTGTTGTAGAAGTGTTCACGCCAGACGGACACTGGTCCAGCTATCCGCCCCATAAGCATGATCGGGATATGCTGCCCGAGGAATCGTTTCTGGAAGAAACGTATTATTATCATATACAGCCTGAGCATGGGTTTGCCGTACAGCGCGTTTACACGGACGACCGGTCGCTTGATGAGAATCTTGCGGTCAAAGACGGTGAGGTAGTGCTTGTTCCAAAGGGCTACCACCCTGTCGCGGCGCCGCCGGGATATCAGGTCTATTATTTGAACGTAATGGCGGGTCCAACCCGGGTATGGAAATTTCACAATGATCCGGATCACGAATGGATTGTGAAAGCGAAGCAGTAGATTTATCGCGGGGACGTCATGCCGGGAGGGTGGAACGAGCGTCACAGCTTGACCCGTCTGGCGAGGCGTCCCTTCTCATGCTTGTTGTCGCTTGTGCACCCTAACTCAGGTTGCGGCGAATGTAAGTCCGGTTTCATCCGCTTGGCGCTGCGCCTGCAATTGCAGGCTTTTTGCTTCTTCGCGAGCTTAGCTGAGATAGGGTATACACCATAAATAGCGTCCATCTTCCCCCTTCGAAGGCCATGCGGATGTCCCAAGCCGATCCCTGTTAAAAACGCTCAAACCGTTTTTCGGAAGACAGGGGAGTTATCGTGATGTAGTAGTTGCAATGGGCATTGAATAAACGGATAATAACCGTGTAGGGGATGGCCAGGCGTCAATCTTCACATATCTGATAGTTAATGAGGTTAAGTATGAAGACGACTACAATATATGATATCGCCAAGGAAGCGGGCGTGTCGATTGCGACGGTGTCCAACGCGATCAATGGCAAGGGGAAAGTTGGCAAGAAGAAACGTGATGAGATCTTCCAGGTGATGGAACGGCTGAAATACCAGCCGAGTGTGATCGCTTCCGCTTTGATGGGCAAGAAGACGTATACGCTGGGCTTGCTTATTCCGGACGTGTCCAATCCCTTTTTCTCCGAAATTGCGCGATCTGTCGAGGATTTGGCGCATAGTGCGGGGTATAGTGTGATCGTTTGCAGCACAGACAACAGGGATGAACGCGTGGAGAAATATATCCAGCTGCTGGAACAGAAAAGCGTAGATGGCATTCTGATCGGAACAGGGATGGAAAACCCTGAAATATTGGTGCAATTGTCAGAGAAATCGCTCCCGATTGTCATGATTGCAAGGGAAGCGGCCGCGATTTCGGTGCACAGTGTGTTGACCGATGATTTCAAGGGCGGGGCGCTCGCAGCCGGGCATCTGCTGCAGCTCGGTCATAGCAGGATGGCGATTTTGTCGGAAAATATTAAGGTCAGCAGCAGCAATGAGCGGGTCAAAGGTTTTGAATTCGCCTTGTTCGAGGCAGGCGTCCCGATGGACAACAAGCAGCTCATCTCCTGCGATTCCAGCATTAAAGACGGGAAACGGGCCGCTCTGGAGCTTATCCGCGGGGAAGGCTTGCGACCTTCGGCAATTTTCTGCTGTAATGATCTGCTGGCAATCGGCGCGCTGCAAGCAGCGAAGGAGGAAGGCGTGCGTGTCCCGGAGCAGCTGTCAATCATCGGGTTTGACAATACGATCCTTTCCACAGTTACCGATCCTGCGCTGACGACGATTGCCCAGCCGATGGACCATATGGTGAAGCTGGCATTTGATCTGCTGATAGCCAGCCCGGAGAGCGGCGACACCATCAAGCAGCGCATTGTAATGCAGCCGGAACTGATCATTAGAGAATCGACGGACAAACCGTCAAAGCAAGGGAATCAAGATAACTAATACAGCACAATTAAACAGCACAGTAGAAACGGAAGGAAGTGTCCTGTTGTGATTACGATTCAGAGAAACTGGGAAAATCCCGAGATTTTACATGAAAACCGCGAGCCGGCGCGTGCGCATTACATTCCATATGCGGATGCAGGATCGGCCGCCGCAGGCAAGCGCGGGCATTCGCCCTACTACCGCACGCTTAACGGCAATTGGAAGTTTCGCTATCATGAGAGCGTTCTCGATGTCGAGGAACGTTTCTATGAGACGTCGGCTGATGTGTCGGCATGGGATTCGCTGCTGGTGCCTTCGTCCTGGCAGTTGAACGGGTATGACCAGCTTCAATATACCAACATCAACTATCCGATTCCTTGCGACCCTCCCTATGTGCCTGACCTTAATCCGGCAGGTTTGTATGTAAGGGAGTTTGAGCTGCCGGAAGGCTGGGAAGGCAAGGAGCAATTTATTGTGCTTGAGGGCGTCAATTCCTGCTTCTATCTATGGGTCAACGGCGTCTACACAGGCTACAGTCAAGGAAGCCGGGTGCCTGCAGAGTTCAATATCACGTCCGGTCTGCACAGCGGCACCAACAAAATCGCGTTGATGGTGTTGAAGTGGTGTGACGGCACTTATATTGAAGATCAGGACGCATGGCGGTACTCAGGCATCTTCCGTGATGTTTATTTGCTTGCGCGGGACAAGGCGCATGTGCGTGATGTTTTTCTGAAACAGGAGTTGGCGTCTGACTTCGGCACGGCCAGCTTGCAGGCTGAAATTGAGACGAGCGGCAGCGTTGAGGTAACGGCGGTATTAAAGGATGCCAAAGGGCGAGAGGTTGCCAGCGGCACAGCTGTCATCGACGGCTCTGGAACGATTGCGCTATCCGTCGCACAGCCGACGCTGTGGAATGCGGAGCAGCCTTATCTGTACAAGCTGTTTTTGCAGGCGGGAGCAGAGGCGATATCCTTTCCGGTCGGATTCCGGCAGATCGATATCCATGACGGCGTGTTCATGATCAACGGCCGCGCGGTCAAGTTGAAGGGTGTTAACCGTCATGATTCGCATCCAGAGCTGGGACAGACAATACCGGTCAATCATATGATCAAAGATCTGAAGCTGATGAAAAAACATAATATCAATACGGTGCGTACCTCCCATTATCCGAACGATCCACGGTTTCTTGATTTGTGCAATACGTACGGGTTTTATGTTATTGACGAGGCCGATCTGGAATGCCACGGCATCGGTGACGGAGACAAGGCGATCGACAATGAGGGGCATCGTCTGTCCAATGATCCTTCGTGGAAGGAAGCGTTTGTCGACCGGGTTGTGCGGATGGTGGAGCGGGACAAGAACCATCCATCGGTCGTCATCTGGTCGATGGGCAACGAATCGGGCTATGGCCCGAACCATATCGCAATGCAGCAATGGACGAAAAGCCGTGATCTTTCCCGGCCAACTCACTATGAAGGGGCGGCTCCGCATTACAACGGCAGCGCTGACCAGGAAAGCCTTGATCTGGAGAGCCGCATGTATTCCTCGGTTGCCTATATTGAGGAATATGCCAAGGATGAAGCGAACAAGAAGCCGCTGTTTCTATGCGAGTACAGTCATGCGATGGGGAACGGGCCTGGCGATCTGAAAGATTACTGGGATGTGATCTACAAGTATCCGAAGCTGATGGGCGGCTGCGTGTGGGAATGGACGGATCATGGCATCCGTACAGAAACGGCTGACGGCACACCTTTCTTTGCCTACGGCGGTGATTTCGGAGAGCGGCCCCATGATGGCAACTTCTGCATCGACGGACTTGTCGCGCCTGACCGCAAGCCTCATACGGGGCTGCTGGAATTGAAGCAAGTGCTTGCCCCTGTCCGGATCGAGCTGCTGGATGCGCAGGAAGGCCGTTTTACCTTGACGAACTTGTATGACTTTATAGATTTGTCACAGGTTTATGTGAACTGGAAAGTGGAGGAAGACGGCGCAATTGTTCAGCAAGGAGTTATTTGGCAGTTGGATGCTGCTCCGCAGCAGTCGCAGACGCTGCAGCTTGACATTAAACATGACAATGAGCATGTCGCCTGTCCGCCTGCGAGCCGTCTGCTGTCGTTTTCGGTGCGCACGAAGGAGGAGACCGTATGGTCGGAAGCAGGCGATGAGTTGTCGTTTGCGCAATTCGAGTTGGCAGCAGGCAGCGGACAACATCAGGAGCCTGAACAATCATCGGCCATACCGGCTCTTCATGCGACCGTGACCAGTGCAGGTCTCGTTCTGTCAGGCACCGATTTCCGGCATGTGTTTGATCTGAATCTCGGCACATTCCGCAGCATCACGAAGCAGGAGGTCGAAATGCTGGCCGCTCCGGCCCGTTTTGCCATCTGGCGGGCGCCGACAGACAATGATATGTATGTGAAGAAGCAGTGGTTTGATGAAGGTTTTGACCATGCTGTCATGAAGGTCTACAATAGCACATGGGAGACAATTGACCAATCTCATGTCGAGATTGCGGTGCAATTCTCACTTGGCGGATACAGCCGAAGCCCGTTTCTGCGTGGCGAGGCGAAATGGCGGATCGACGGCACGGGGCGGATTGCGCTTGAGGTGCAGGCGCAAGTGCGTGAAGGGCTGGTCTATTTGCCTCGCTTCGGATTGCAGTTGACGATGCCGAAGGGGAATGAAGAGATCGAATACTTCGGCTATGGACCGCATGAGAGCTACATTGACAAGCGGCAGAGCGTGAAGAAAGGGCATTATCTGCTGACGGTGGATGAGATGTTCGAATCCTACATCAAGCCGCAGGAGAATGGTTCCCGACACGCGACCGCGTGGGCAATCGCCTCCAATGAGCAAGGGATGGGGCTGCGGTTTGAAGGGGCACAGCCGTTTTCGTTCCATGCGTCCCATTATACGGCTGAGGAGCTTGCGAATGCGTCGCATTCACATCTTTTGAAGAAGAGCAAAGAGACAATTGTCCACCTCGATTACCGGATGAGCGGGATTGGCTCCAACTCCTGCGGTCCGGAATTGGCCGAGCAGTATCGACTGCAGGAGACATCGATTCATTTTGAACTGACGATCAAGCCGGTATTTAAGGAAGATGAATAAAGCTGCGGCAATATAACAAAAGAGGTGTTCTGATGAAGCTGCAATACAATAGGCCTGCCTCAACCTGGACAGAAGCGCTGCCGCTCGGGAACGGGCGGATCGGAGCGATGCAGTTCGGCGGAGTTGAACGGGAAAAAATCGGACTGAACGAAGATACTTTATGGTCAGGCAAGCCTGGCGAAGTGAACAGAGAAGGGGCCAAAGAAGTCCTGCCCCGGGTCAGGGAACTGGTTCGTGAGGGCCGTTACCAGGAAGCGGATCTCGCTTGCAAAGAGATGATGGGCTCCTTTACCCAGTCCTATCTGCCTTTCGGCGATCTTCTGCTAAGTTTCGGGCATGGGAATATCGCTCATGAGTACCGTCGCTCGCTTGACTTGGAAAACGCTATTTCCAGAGTTGAGTACCGGATTGGCGAGGTGAACTATTCGCGCGAGCTGTTTGTTTCGCATCCTGACCAGGTCATGGTGCTGCAGCTTGAAGCGAGCGTTCCCGGCGCGCTTGAGGTTCATGCACGTCTGGACAGCCCGCTGCGCCATAAGGTTGCTGCTGAAGGCAGCCGCTTTGTGATGCGGGGCATCGCACCGGAACACGTATCGCCCAACTACTATGATGTGGATCATCCGATCGTTTATAGGGATGAGGCATCCACGGAGGCGATGCGCTTCGAGGGCTGGCTGCATGCCGAGACAGAGGGCGGTACACTCCACATTGACGGGGGCGGCATCCATATTGCAGGCGCAACGCGCGCCATCCTTTATTTCAGTGCGGCCACAAGCTTTAACGGACATGACAAGCTCCCGGGCAGCGAAGGAAAAGATGCAGGAGCAGCGGCGGCGGCTGCACTTGAGGGCGCGCTGGACAAATCCTATGCTGCGGTTCTAAACGATCATATTCAGGATCACCGCGCGTTGTTTGACCGCGTCAAGCTGAGCCTTGGCAAGTCGCTAGCGCCGGACACGATGTCCACGGAAGAGCGGATTACAGCCTATGGCGCGAGCGATCCGGCTCTGATTGAGCTGCTGTTCCATTACGGCCGCTATCTGTTGATCGCAAGTTCCCGACCGGGAACGCTGCCTGCGAATTTGCAGGGCATTTGGAACGCAGAGACGCGTGCGCCATGGAGCAGCAACTGGACGCTTAACATCAATGCACAGATGAATTATTGGCCAGCGGAGACGGCCAATCTGGCCGAGTGCCACCAGCCGCTTCTGGACTTCATCGGCAAGCTTGCGCTCACAGGCAAAGAGACGGCCGAAATTCATTATGGCACCCGCGGATGGGTCGCTCATCATAATACCGACATATGGGGACACACCGCGCCAGCAGGCGGCAGGGGAGTCGGCGATGCGAACTGGGCGCTGTGGCCAATGGGCGGCGTATGGCTTGCCCAGCATCTTTGGGAGCACTTCTCCTTCGGCAGCGATGTTGAATATTTGCGGAATACCGCATATCCGGTTATGAAGTCAGCGGCACAATTCTGCCTTGATTTCATGGAAGAGGACAGCGAAGGCCGTCTGGTTACTTGCCCTTCCACTTCGCCGGAGCATAAATTCCGCACCGAAGGCCAGCTTGCTGCGGTGAGCATGGCGTCCACCATGGACTTGTCGCTTATCTGGGATCTGTTTACGAACTGTATTGAGGCGGCCCGAATTATGGGCGGCGACGAATCGTTCCTGCTTGAGCTGGAGACGGCCAAGGAGAAATTGCCGCCGCTGCAAATCGGCGCGCACGGTCAACTGCAGGAATGGTTCAAGGACTTTGATGATGAGGATGTCCATCACCGTCACGTTTCCCATCTGTTCGGCGTTTACCCGGGCAGACAGATCACGAAGCGTGATACGCCGGAGCTGTTCGAGGCAGCCCAGCGTTCGCTTGAGCGGCGCGGTGACGGGGGCACCGGCTGGAGCCTGGGCTGGAAAGTCGGTTTTTGGGCGCGGTTTTACGATGGGAACCGTTCCTATCAGCTGCTGTCCAATCTGACGCGTCTGGTGAAGGAAGAAAGCACCCAATACGACCACGGCGGCATCTATGCCAATCTGTTCGACGCGCACCCGCCATTCCAGATTGACGGCAATTTCGCAGTGACAGCCGGTATTGCGGAGATGCTGCTGCAATCGCATCAGACTTTCCTTGAGCTGCTTCCCGCGCTTCCTGACGTCTGGAGCGAAGGATATGTGACGGGACTTCGCGCCCGCGGAGGCTTTGAGGTTGCGGTTCGATGGCAAGACGGCCAACTGGCAGAAGCGGAAATAACCTCGCTGCTTGGAGGACGTTGTGCAATAGGAAACGCTGCTTCACTGGACATTACGCTGGACGGCGAGCGCGTCTTGGGCGAGCGCTCGGAGGATCATGTTTTGGCGTTTGCTACCGAGGCGGGACGCACATACAAAGTTCGGCCTGTACAGGTGATTCAGCCGTAGCAGCGGGAAAGCCGATGACGGCTGCTCTTTAAGGAATAGTACCGCGTCCTGCCTTCCCTTCGCCATGCGAAAGGGAAGGCAGGACGCGGTATGTTATGTTACGAGAACAGCGGGCGAGTGCGAGTAATGAACACTATTCCTGGAATTGTGTACCAGAGAAAAATAATTCGGAAACGCTTACCTTTACAATAATTATTGTTGCAATATTAATGACTCCGATGTATTATACTTATAAAGCGTTTACATTTCACTAATTTTCACCTCCTTTAAACCGGTTTAACAAGCTTGTTTACAAAAGAAGCGATAATATCCAATCTTTTATTAAATCGGTTTAACAATTATCAGGAGGTGAAGCCGCAGCGCGCTTGAAAACAAAGAAAAAACGGCTGCAAACGAGAGTTTCTCATTTTACCGTGCGTTAACACCTACTAAATACCAAGAAAATGTTTGTACCTCATACTTTGTAAAGCACAGTGCTGCTGTGATCATCCAATGGCAATACATTTTCAAGGGGAGGTGACACAAGAAATTAAACCGGTTTAGTAAGGCGCATCGCATGACCAGCCGGTATGAAAATTGACTGCTATTCAAAGGGAAACGGGTTTTGTAAACATGGAAACCATAGGGGTATCGCAATCTTTAATCTAATCATGGAGGGGTTAATTTGAAAAGAAACAGATTGTTTTTGGTTCTACTCGTTATCATGGCCATCATAGTAGCAGGGTGTACAAATAATGCAGAAGAAAAAAATCCTGATCAATCCAAAGAATCAACCAAAACAGAGCAGAAAGAGGAAAAGGTTGAAGTTGAAGTAACGGAGCAGTCCAAAGAATCGCCAATGCTCGAATCGCTTGTCAGCGCAGGAACATTGCCGCCACTGGCTGAGCGGATGCCTGTTCAGGAAGATATCAAAATTGAAGAGGTTGTAGATGAGATTGGACAGTACGGCGGCGATTGGAAAATGCCATGGATGGGCCCCGGGGACAAATGGGGAGTCGGTCAATCAACAGAGGAAGCCTTATTCCGTTTCAACAAAGAAGGAGACAAGGTAGAGCCTAACGTAGCGAAAAGTTACGAAGTCAATGAAGATTCCACTGAATTCACCATTCATCTGCGGGAAGGCATGAAGTGGTCTGACGGCGTACCTTTTACCGTTGATGACGTCCTGTTCTACTGGGAGCACATGCTGACTAAAGAAACCTTCGGTAAAAAGATTTACGATGCTTATTATTCTGTTGACCCGGTTACCGGCGACAAAGCATTGGCTGAAGTGAAGAAAGTCGATGATTACACCTTCACAGTGACACATAAATATCCGAGCGTACAGTTCCTTGAGCGTGTCGCAATCGACAACAAATGGTTCTTTGCGCCTGCACACTTCCATAAAACAATCCTCCCAGAATTCGTAGGCGATGACAAAACGCTTGAAATTACAAAGCAATGGGGCTATGAAGACCCGAAAGTATTCCTGGTAGAAACAGGCTACTATGATTGGATTCACAAAGAAATCCCGACACTGCGTGCATGGGTGCCGACAACGGATGCGAACGGTGACCAATTCATCATGGAACGGAATCCTTACTTCTGGAAAACAGATGCAGACGGCAAACAGCTTCCTTACATGGATCGCATCGTCATTACCAAGATCCAAGATCCTAGCCAAAAACTGCTCGGTACGCTTGCAGGAGACTACAACCTTGTAACATTTGATTCCAAAGACTTTACCGTACTTAAAGAAAATGAGAAAAAAGGCGATTTCCGCATTATTCCTTGGACACAGCCATCATGGTCCAGCTATGGCGTTCAGTTGAACCAAACGACCGAAGACCCTAACCTGCGCAAGCTGTTCCAGGACATTCGCTTCAGAGAAGCGCTGTCGATCGGTGTTGACCGTGTAGAGATCACTGAAATTGTAACGAACGGCATCGCAGAGCCGATTCAGGCATCGGTACAACAAGGCGTTATCGGCTATCAAGAGGGATGGGCTGAGCAATGGACGGAATTTGATCCGGATCGCGCCAACCAAATTCTTGATGAGATTGGACTGACGAAACGGGATAAAAACAACTTCCGGATGTTTGAAGATGGTTCGGACGTGACACTCGATATCGTCGAGTCGAATGCAGACAACGCAACGTTCCTGGAACTGCTCAAAAAGTATTATGAAGACATGGGCTTGAAAACAAATATTAAAATGGTAGACCAAGGCGCGCAATTCGACTTGAAGTATGCCAATAAAGTTCCAATGCACACGGAGAACATTTCGGTTGCCAACGTAGCATTCCGTCCGGATGCGCTCGTGCCACTGCGTGTTATTACACCATGGTTTGGCCACTACGGATTGCATGCATCTTCCGGCGGCACCGAAGGTGTCAAACCTGAAGGCGACGTTGCTTTGATTATGGAATACTGGGATAAAATCAAAGGAAGCAAAACAACCGACGAGATCAATGAGTACAGCAATGAAATCGTTAAGCTGCATATGAAAAACCAGTGGGTAATTGGTTATGCCGGCCCGACACCTGTACTTGTAACTGCGTCCAACAGCGTTCATAACGTGCCATCGGATATGGTATGGGCGGATGAATATCGCTCACTCGGCCACGGCCACCCGTCCCAGTTCTTTATCAAACAATAGCTTTACAAGCAGTACCGGCGACAATAGCGGGGAACGAAAGCTTCCCTGCTATTGCTCCCTTATTACGAGTTAAATTGTTGCGGAGAGGATAGGATAGGGATGCTTCAGTACATTATCAAACGAATCCTATTGGTTATACCCGTTGTTTTCTTTATTTCCTTTATCGTTTTCTATATCATTCAGCTTCCGCCAGGCGACTATGTATCCAGTTATTCCGCCAAAATGTCGGCGGCAGGCGATGTGATGACACAAGAAGCTATGGATGAGATGAGGACAAATTTAGGATTGGATCGTCCGGTGTATGAGCAGTATTTTGTCTGGATGAAAAAAATCGTGCTGCACGGTGATTTCGGATTTTCGTTTAACTACAACAAGCCGGTCATAGCCGTTGTGAAGCAATACATGGGTTTGACTTTGGTCGTTTCATTAGTCACAATGCTTTTTCAATACGCGGTGGCGATTCCGGTTGGAATCTACACAGCAGTCAAGCAATACAGCGCGGGAGACTATTTTTTCTCCGGTCTAAGCTTTATCGGGATGGCAACACCCAACTTTCTGCTTGCAATCATATTGATGTTCCTTTCTTATAACTGGTTCGGCGATCCACTGCTTGGGCTGTTCTCCAATGAATACGTGAATGCCCCTTGGTCAATGGATAAAGTGATTGATCTGATGAAGCATATGGTCATTCCGGTCATCGTAATCGGTCTTTCAAGTACCGCGGATTTGATCCGTGTCATGAGGGGCCAGATGCTGGATGAATTGAATAAACCGAATGTTGTAACGGCTAGAGCCAAAGGGCTGTCTGAAACAAAGATACTGCTTAAGTATCCGACACGCGCCGCCTTGAATCCGATCGTCAGTACGTTTGGCTGGTCGCTGTCTTCCATCTTTACAGGTGCAACGATTACTGCAATTGTGTTGAACCTGCCTATTCAAGGCCCGGTGATGTACAACGCCTTGCTAGGACAGGATATGTATCTTGCAGGTTCCTGGTTATTGTTCATGGCACTGCTGACCGTACTGGGAACATTGATATCTGATATTTTGCTAGCATGGCTTGATCCAAAAATTCGCACAGAGTTCAGGGGTAACTAAATGAAAATAATTCCTGCATTCAGAAGGCAAAAACCGGAAGCCTTCAAACCTAAAAAAACTAAAGATGCCAATTACAGCTCGCAATGGCGGCTGATGTACCTCAGATTCAAGAAGCATAAGCTGGCTCGTATCAGCTTGGTTATTCTCGCTATTTTGTATACTGTCGCGTTGTTTGCGCAGTTTATAGCACCCTATGGGCTGCAAAGCTATGACAGTAAATATGTGAATGCGCCTCCGATGATGCTGCGATTTATCGATGCGGACGGCAAGTTTCATTTCAAGCCGTTTGTATACGGATTGAAGTCCGAGCGCGACCCGGAAACGATGCGCAAAATGTTCGTAAACGATACAGAAAATCGCTATCCGATCAAGTTCTTTGTCAAGGGAGAACCTTACAAGTTTCTCGGCATGATTCCAACATCAATTCGTCTCATGGGAGTCGATGAGCCAGGAAGGATCTTTCTGCTCGGCACCGATGGCATGGGGAGGGACATGTTTTCCCGGACGGTATTGGGAAGTCAAGTATCACTCAGTATTCCGCTCGTCGGTGTAGGCATCAGCTTCGTTATCGGCTTGTTCATCGGCGGCATCTCCGGCTATTTCGGAGGCTGGCTGGATTCGTTTATTCAACGGATTATCGAGATTATCCGTTCGTTCCCGACACTTCCGTTATGGATGGCATTGTCTGCAGCCATTCCGCCACGGATTCCCATCGTGACCATGTATTTGTATATTGTCATCATATTCGCATTTATCGGATGGACGGACTTGGCAAGGGTCGTCCGGGGCAAGTTCATCTCCTTGAAGAATGAAGATTATGTCGTCGCTGCGAAAATCGCTGGCGTAGGCGATACCAAAATTATCGTCCGACATCTGCTGCCCGGCTTTATCAGTTATCTGGTTGTGGCGACAACTTTGGCCATTCCCGGCATGATTCTTGGCGAGACAGCGATGAGCTTTCTAGGTCTCGGCATTCGCTCGCCCGCTACCAGCTGGGGCGTATTGCTTCAGGAAGCCCAGATGATCGAGAACATCGCTTTGTACCCATGGAAGCTGATACCGCTCGGGGTCGTTATCCTGACGGTATTAACCTATAATTTCCTCGGCGACGGATTACGCGATGCCGCAGATCCATACAAGAAATAATTGACTAAATTAAAGGCAAGCGAGGGGAATCGTATGACAGCTCAAGCTGCTCAAGCGGAGCAACCCCTACTGTCCGTTCAAGACCTTAAAATTCGAATTCAAATGGATAATGGGGAAATGAAGGCAGTGGATGGGGTTGATTTCGAAATTCACAAAGGGAAAACATTGGGTCTTGTGGGCGAGTCCGGCTGCGGAAAAAGTCTGACGAGCAGAGCGATTATTAGTATTAACCCCAAAGAATGTGAAACGACGGGGAACATCATCTACCATTCCTCGGAGAAATCGTTAAAAAACTTGGATCTGTTGTCGCTCCATCCGACGAGCAAGCGGATTCGTTCTATACGCGGCCGGAAAATCGCGATGATCTTCCAGGAGCCGATGACCGCTTTCTCGCCGATGTACAGCATAGGCAATCAAATAATGGAAGCAATTCTGCTCCACCGCACCAAAGATAAAAAAGAAGCCAAAAAAATTGCGCTAGAGATGCTGGCGAAAGTAGGGATTTCCGACCAGGAGAAGCGTTTTGACCAGTACCCTCACGAGTTTTCCGGAGGGATGAGGCAGCGGGCGATGATCTCGATGGCCTTGTCCTGCAACCCGGAACTGTTAATTGCCGATGAGCCGACAACAGCGCTTGATGTGACGATTCAGGCACAGGTGTTGGAGCTGATGCGGTCGCTTCAGGACGAGTTCGGCATGGCGATCCTGCTCGTGACGCATGATTTGGGCATTATCGCTCAAATGTGTGACGATGTGGCGGTCATGTACTTGGGCAAAATCGTCGAGCAAGCGCCGGTCAAGGAAATATTCCGAAATCCTAAGCATCCCTATACGAAAGGTTTACTTAAGTCAATGCCCCGTTTGGGCGGGGATAAGAGCAAACGTCTGGACTCGATTGAAGGGTCGGTTCCGATGCCGATCGATATGCCGCCGATGTGTGGATTTTATGAGCGCTGCAAAGATCGGATCGAAGGGGTGTGCAATACCAAAGCCGTACCAAAAACGCATGTTTCCGATCAGCATACGGTAAGATGTTTCTTGTATTCGGATCAGCGTGAAGGAGAAGCACAATGACGAAACCCATTCTTGATGTGAAAAATATGAACAAGGATTTCCAGGTGAAATCAAGAACTGCGCTATTCCGCAAGCCTGCTCCAGTTCGTGTGCTTAATGATATTTCCTTCGAATTGTTTGAAGGCGAAACGTTAAGTATTGTCGGTGAATCCGGCTGCGGCAAGACAACGCTGGGCCGCTGCATTGTCAGGGGGATGGACCCATCCTCCGGCAGTGTCACCTATCATACAGAAGATGGCCAGAAGATCGACTTTCTCAAACTGAAAGGCAAGCAATCCAAAGTGTTCAGAAAAAACATTCAGATGATTTTTCAGGACCCCTATTCTTCGCTTAGTCCGCGGATGAGTGTGTTCGATATTATTTCCGAGCCGCTGATTGCAAATTTCAAGCTGTCCAAGACCGAGATCGAAGAGAAGGTAACAGCCATTGCCGAGAAGTCGGGATTGAATGTAAACTATTTAAGACGCTATCCCCATGCTTTCTCCGGCGGGCAGCGGCAGCGGATCGCAATTGCCCGGGCGCTTATTATGCAGCCGAGATTGATCGTGTGCGATGAAGCGGTGTCTGCGCTTGACGTATCCATTCAAGCCCAGATTATTAACCTGCTTAAAGATTTACAGGAGCAATTTCAAATTACGTATATTTTTATTTCGCATGATCTATCCATTGTCCAAAATATATCTGACCGGGTAGCGGTCATGCACTTAGGCAGAATTGTTGAGCTTGCTTCAACGGAAAATCTGTTTGGCCAGCCCAAACATCCTTATACAGAAGCGCTAATGTCTGCAGTGCCACAGCCTGACCCGGAGATGAAGAAGAGCAGAATTATTCTGGAGGGAGAAGTGCCTAACCCGGCGAATCCGCCAAGCGGCTGCCACTTCCATCCAAGGTGCGCCTATAAAACGGATAAATGTGTCCAGCAGGTTCCTGAGCTGCGCAAGGTCGACGACAACCACTTTGCCGCCTGCCATTATGCAGAACAATTAAATTTGAGAGGTGTCAACAATGAGTCAGCAAACCACATCTAATGAAGAACAGAAGAAACTAGTTATTTTTTTGGATTGCGGAGATACAATTATTGATGAAGGTACAGAAACACGCGACGAGGAAGGTGTTGTCATTCACGGGAATGTCATTCCAGGCGCGGATATTATGGTGAAGACGCTTGCCGAGCGAGGCTACAGGCTGGCGATTGTAGCGGATGGATTGGCGCAGTCGTTTAAAAACCTGCTGACCCAAAACGGTCTGTATGACCATTTTGAAACATTGACGTATTCAGAGCCGATCAAAGTCGAAAAGCCCAATCCGCGGATGTTCAAGGCGGCGATGGGCGCGATGGATCTGGACGAACAGGATGTTTCCCGTATTATTATGGTTGGCAACAATTTGAGCCGGGATATTAGAGGGGCAAATCAATTGGGAATAACGAGCGTGCTGATGGGCTGGACGACCAGATATCCGAAGACGCCGGCCGATGATTTGGAAATTCCCGATTATACGATCAATGAGCCGCTGGAACTGGTTGATTTGGTAGAATCACTGAATAAGGCATTGCTTTGATCGTGTTTTGAGAGGATGTTACGTGAAAAATGGCAAAAATCGATGATGTCGCCCGTCTGGCCGGGGTTTCCAAAGGAACGGTATCCAACGTATTCAGCCAGAAAAGGCCTACCAGCAAAAAGGTGACTGAAAGAGTATTACGGGTATCCAGGGAACTAAATTATGTACCCAATCATATAGCACGAAGCTTGGTGACCAAGAAAACGATGGCGATCGGACTTACGATCCCGCACGGGAATTTCTTCTTCAGCGTCTTCCATACCCAGTTTATTAATGGGGTTATTTTGGAAGCATCCTCATATGGATACAGAGTGCTGCTGGATATGATCCCGGCCGAGGAGGTCAAGACGCCATCGCTTGCCAGTTATCCCATCGATGGCGCTATCGTACTCGGACCGACAGAAGAGGATGAGCGTATCGATTCGCTGTATCAGCATCAAATCCCGTTCGTGACTGTCGGGAAAATCATTAATCAGGCGATTGGCGATGCATCAACGGTAAACAATGACAACAGCCAGATTATTCGGGATATTTGCGATTATTTGATCAGCAGGGGCCATCGCAATATGATGTTTTTAAATGCTGCTCAGCGCATGACCGTGTCGATTGAAAGGGAGGAAGCGTTCATCCAGACGTTGCGCGACCATCGGATTGACCTGCAGGAGCACATGATTCACTATAAACCGCCGATTCATTCAACCGAGTACATGAATTACGGATATGATGAAACTGTGCATGTTATCCGCGATTTGGGTCAGCCTGTTACGGCAATTATTGCCGACGATGACCGTACAGCATTCAGTGTCATGAATGCAATCAAGGATATGGGACTTAGCGTTCCGGAAGATATTTCCTTGTTCGTCATTTGCGGCGATCTCTCTATTATGCAGCAGGCATCGCCTGCGATGACCGGCATGGATTTGCAGCCCTCTGAGCTTGGCGTGCAGTCGGTCAAGCTGCTGATGCGCAAGCTGAACGATCCTGGATACAGCGACAACTGGATTGTCAACAGTAAGATCATTGAACGAAGCTCCTGCGCTTCTGTGGAAGCAGCGTCCTCGCAGCGGTGAGACCACAGGTTCGACTTCCCTAGCCGCGCGCAGCTCCCAGCGCGCGGTGGGGCGATACGTGTTGGCAGTCAACCACACGCCGGCTATATTAGAAAGCGGCTGTCCCAAAAAGTCATGAACACGACGAGGTGACTTCACCAAAAAGCGACCACTTCGTTTGTTCAGCATCCCTGCAACCCTCCGCCGCTCCACTCGCAGGAGGCAAGCACTGATTTTGAGGTAGAGCCGAAATTGTTGCATTTCTTACAACAATTTCGGATAATTATTGCTATTTCGCCAAAAATGTTGTATAAAATACAACAATTTCAGGGAAATGACCGATTATGAGCTGAATTGTTGCAGAAAATACAACAATTTTAAGGGCTCAACAGGGCTCAACGGTAGCGTCAAGAAGTTTGTGTAAGTAAGATTTTCCATCGGGACAAAGAAAAATAGATTTTATAGGTGCTACGTTGGTGCGATGGTGGACGTCGCCCAAGCGAAGGCGCGGGAGCAGCAATGTTCTTCACGCTGTCCGATCTTCGGAAGGGTAACGCTCCTCGAACATCGCGGTCAGTTTCGTTTTCACGGCCGGATCGTTAAAGCCGCGAATGACGCGATTCTCGAAGCGTTCGTTGTATTCTATGGTCTCCAAATAAACAATCTTTTCTGCGGCATCCATGTTTGTCAAACTGTTCATGGGTTTGAGCCGCTTACGAATTTCCTTGTTCATCCGTTCAATCGGATTGGAGGTATAGATCGCTTCTTTAATCAGGGGTGGGTATTTGTAGAAGGCAAGCAGCGTTGGCAGCTGTTCCTTCCAGGCTTGCAGCTCTTTGGGATAAAGCTTGCCCCATTTGGCCTGGACCGTATCAAAGGCTGCCAAGGCCAAGTCATGATCAAGCGCATTGTAGATCGTTTTGAGGTCCGTGATGAAGTCCGCCTTATGCTGCACGCGGATTTTGGGAAAAGTTGCGCGAACCTTATGCACAATGCAGTGTTGTACATCTGCCTTGGGATAGGTCTCGCGGAAGGCTTCTTCCAACCCCGACAAGCCGTCGAATACGCCCAGTAGAACTTCCGTAGCACCACGCTTATACAGATCTTTGAGCACCTCGCGCCAGCCGTTTGCACTTTCCTGACCGCCGACATAGAAACCGAGGATTTGCCGGTGCCCGTCTTCGTCGATGCCCATGGCGAAATAGATGACTTCGCCACTTACTGTGCTGCGCTTTAGTTTGACGTACAGACCGTCCAGGTAAATCACCGAATAACGCTTCTCCAGCGGGCGCTGTTGCCAGCGTTGAATATCTTCGAGCACGGTGGCAGTAATATTGCTCACGGTCGTAGGCGAATACTGGCTCCCGAACATCCCCTCGATAAAACGAGCGACGTCACGGGTGCCCATGCCACTCTTGTACATCTGAATGACCGCCTCCTCCAGCCATCCATCCCGCCGCTGATACGGCTCGAACACGTGGGTTTGAAACTGCCCCTTGCGGTCACGCGGCACTTCGAGATCCTCGATGTGTCCGTACTTGGTGTGAAGGCTGCGTTTGTAGTAGCCGTTGCGATAGTTAGGTTGACCTTCCTGTTCATCGGCCATAAAGTGCTTGATCTCGGCTTTCATGATCGACTCCAGGTTTTCCTTTACAAACTGAGTGACAACATTTTCAAATAGATCAGACAGCATGTTTTCGGGTATACTGTTCATTGAGTAGGGTCCTCCTTGGCGGTGTCGTTATCCCGAGGATACCCTACTTTTTTTGTGCCTGGCTAGGCTCCAAATTGTGGTACACAAACTATTGTACGTCATCGGCTCAACAGGGCTCAACAGGGCTCACCCCCCAAATTAGTGCTGGACAAAATAACAAGGGTAAAAGTGAAAAAATGCTATTTCTTTCTTGTTGAACGTTCTTGCAGTCGCTACAAAGAAGGTATCCTTGTTGAATGCAACCGCCATTAGATGTTGGAGAGGGTAACTGTCAAGCACCGATTTTGGGGTTGAGCCGAACGTATAGAATTGTCTGGCTCAGGGCATCGTCGCCCGAGGGGCTGTCCCAAAAGTCATATCAATGACTGAGGGCAGCCCTGTTTTTAAAATATGAAACAAAAGAAGCCTTTCCTTAGTGAAATGGAAGTGTCGAGCAACCATTCAAAAGGAGGGCTTCTTTTGTACATTCAATATACCATGGATCAACATTGTCTGCTAATGGACTTACAAGAAGATATTGCTCAACCTCACTGACCTCACTGACCTTACTGACCTTACTGACCTCACTCGCCTCACTCGCCTCACTCCCCTCACGAAGCTCCTTGACCTAACTCCCCTCATCTCGTACGTATCGTTAATGCCACATCCCATAAAACGGTAATTATCGCTCTCTATTGTGTCAGCTATCATGGAATAGTATCATGGGTTGAGTACGAAAGCCTACTGTACTTTTCCAGCCAAGGAGCGGCTATATGAAACGAAAAAGCATTTCATCCAAAAAGCTGTTTGTACTCACGACGATGATTTTTGCTGTCCCGTTTACGATTTTTCTACTGTTTTACAATTTCTATATCGCGAGTATTCTTGACAGCAGAATAGCGGAAACCAATCAAAGCCGCGCCCAGTTTTATCGCTCTTTTCTAGAGGATGACCTCCGGGCCATTGAGAAGTTTATGGCTAACCTGGTAGCCAATGACCGCAGTTACGGACGGCTCCGCTATGAATTGACCCCCCTTGACGCGCATTTATACACAGCGAGCATTTTGGACAAGTATCGGGATGTGCTGTCAACACAAAAAAATGCAAGCGGCCTGTTTATTTATACCGAGCAGAACAATTTGTACCGCAAAGTATTTCGTGCAGATACGACCTCCAGAGAACGGGAAGCCGTCGATGTGTATTTGCGGGAGCTTGTCACTACAGGGGAGCAATTGGGACTCAGAGGATGGTTTACCGCAGAGATCGATGGCAAAAATTATATGTTCAGAGTCTTGGGCGGTCACAGTGTCTTCACCATTTGCATGGTTGACTTAAGCCGTATTCATGCACCGGGCAGTCCGGCGATAGCAGAACCGGACTCGTATTTCCTTTATTCCACAACAGATGGGAAAGCGCTGACATCCCAGGCCGTAGTTGAGCAGCATGGCGTGACACTGCAAGGAAGCAATGAAGATTACTATATTTCAGGCAAAGGAAAGCGTTATTTCATCGTTCAGAGCTACAGTGAATATGCCGGCGTAAATCTGGTGTATCTTGTGCCGTATCAGCCATTGCTCGGCAAGATCGATCCGCTTAGCCTGACGATGCTGATCGCATCGGTCGTCTTCCTACTGCTCCTGATCGTATGTTTCTGGCTGCTCAAACGCAATTTCTTCACCCCGCTGAGCGATCTTGTTCGTACGATTGAACGCATTCGCCGGGGCAATATCGATGCGAAGATGAAGCTGGCAGGACGGATTGAAGAGTTTGAGCAGGTCAGCGAGGCGTTCAATGCGATGATGGAACAGACCAAACAGCTCAAGATTGTCGCCTATGAGCAAGAACTGGAATCCCAGCAAGCGAGACTGCAATATTTGCAAATTCAAATTCGCCCGCATTTTTTTCTCAATTGTCTAAAAAACTTGTATGGGCTCGCACAATCAGAAAATCATAAGCGCATCCAGGAAATGATTCTTGTCCTTTCCAATTATATGCGTTCGATGATTCAGGAAAGCGCGGCGACCATTCCACTGCAGACAGAGCTGAACAATGTGGAGACATATGTTTTGCTGCAGCAGATGAGCCTGTCGGTGCCGATCAGCAGCACCATTGATGTGGCGGAGGATCTTAAACCGTTTCTCATCCCGCCGCTTTCCATTCTTACCTTTGTGGAAAATGCAGTAAAACACGCGATCGTTCCGAACACGATGTTGAAGATCAACGTGAAGATCAGGCTGCTGCAAAATGAAGACGATGAGTATATTAACATAACGATACTTGATAATGGGCCGGGATTTTCACAAGAGACGCTGCGCTTGCTTAATGAAGGAAGTGAGGCGGAGCTCGCTGCGCGCGGGCACATTGGCATCGCCAACGTGCGGCGCAGGTTCGATCTGATTTACAAGGATAAGAGCATGTTTTTCTTTGAGGGTACGGGAGGGTCATGCATTGAAATTTTTATCCCGTATCGCGAGGCGGCAGGAAGAGTGCGGCTGGAATGATTCAACAAGGAGATGAGCAGGATGGTTGTTCTCGTAGTCGATGACCAGACAAGTGTTGTCAGCGGCATTGTGTTTGGGATAGATTGGCAGGGAATTGGCATTGATCGGGTTTTGAAAGGGTATAATGCGTTTGAAGCGAAGGAAATATTGCTTCGTGAACAGGTTGATATTATGTTGTGTGATATCGAGATGCCGGTTGAAAGCGGACTGGACTTGTTCCGCTGGATGAAGGAGCAGCAATTGGATGTGGAATGCATATTTCTGACGGCGCATGCCGATTTTATGTATATTAAACAAGCGATGCAACTGGGCGGATTTGATTACATCGTGCAGCCGGCTCGTTATAAAGATATTGAGACGGTCGTTTCCCGTGCGGCGCTGAAGGTGCAGAGCAAGCAGGAAGCACAGAAATATTATGACTACGGGCGAATGCACTACCACGAAAAAGCGAGACTGGTCGATGCGCTGCTTCGAGACTGGTTCATGGACAGGGAAATACGCACCGAAACCGTTCTGGACGATCTTCGCAAAGTAGGCATTTCGCTAGGCAAGGAAGGGCGGCTTTATGTGGCGCTGCTTAGCATTACGAAAGCGACGCTTGGCAGCGACGGTCTGGACGAACTGCTGCAAGCAACGACAGCGGAGTTGTTTGCCTTGTATGGCCAGAAAGTGTTCTTGACGAAACTTTCCAAGAAGGATTACGGCCTTGTCATTTACCCGGATAACCACTTTACCATCGATAAGCAGGGGGTAATACGCCAGTTTGAGCAGTTGACAGTCATTTGCCGTCGCCAGATTGGCTGCGATTTGGCCTGCTATGCGGGAAGCGCCGCCACGCCTGCGCAAATTTTGGATTGTGTGCACGAGATCGATGTGATGCGTCAAAATAATGTAGCGCTGACGAGCAAAGTGTATTTTGCCGGAGAGGATGGCGAGACGGAACTGGAAACGGCCCATCTGCCAGACATGAAAGTGTGGGGGCACTTGCTGCTGAACGGCGGAGCTGCCGCGGTATGCGAGCAGGCCATCGCCTATCTGGATACGTTGTCCGCGGCAGGCCAACTGACCGCACAGCTGCTAAAACGTTTCTATCAGGCGTTTATTCAAATGCTGTATACGGTGCTGGAACAGATGGACAGCTCATTAAAGGACATTTTTCCCGACGATCAGCTTGATATTGCGCTCACACCATATACCAGTATTGATGATATGCACCACTTTTTGAAGTACATTGCCAATTACTTTGAAACACTATCCTTGAACGGCGATCCGAGCAAAAATAAAAATCAGATTGAGCAAATTATGCAATATATTCGTTCGAATTTGGATAAGGATATTCGCCGTACCGATATTGCCGAGGCCGTGTTCCTGAACCCGAGCTATGTATCGCGATTATTTCGTACCGAAACGGGCATGTCATTGAAAGAGTTTATTACAGAAGAGAAAATCAAAATGGCGCGGGCGTTGGTTAGAACGACCGACCTGCCGATCAGCATGGTTGCCATTAAGATGGGCTACTCCAATTTCTCGCATTTCTCTCAAGTGTACAAGAAGCTGATTGGGGTAAGTCCTGCTGAAGATCGTAAACGGTAGGCAAGATCGGGTAAGATCAAGCCAGACCAAGCCAGACCAAGCAAGACCAAGCAAGCTAGCAATAATTTGCCAAGAGACCGCCCGTCTGAATGTTCCGCCGCATTGCTGCCAGCAGCGCGGCGGAACATTTTATGATGCGCTCCCATCCAGAGAACTTGAAGCCGCTGGCATGCCAATGTCACAAATTGAACAATATAAAGTCCATTTTTTGATAATAGGGTATGAAAGCGATTCACAAATGTCATATATACAACAGCAACAAGCGACGAAAACAGCAGATAGGCGAGTTGTATTGCCGCATAATAGAGTAGAAATCGAAAGCATAGAGAGGGGAATACCTTGTATGAGAGCAATAAAGAGAACGGTTTCATTGATGTTTGCGATGCTGCTGGTAGTCGGACTTCTTGCTGCGTGCAGCGGGAAAAACAACGGAAGTGAAAGCGGAAACGGAGGCGAATCGCCAACAAAGACACCGGAGACCAATGCCGGAGGAGACAAGGCGAATGCTGATCCGTATACCGTGAAAATTGTGTTCGTAGGCCCTGCCACCGATGAAGCGGTGAAGGAAGTTGCAGAAGCGGCGACTGCGATTACGAAGCCAAAGTTCAATACGACGATCGAGATGATCCGTCTTGACTATGGCGCTTTCCAGGAGCAGGTAAATCTGATGCTGTCATCAGGCGAGAAATTTGATTTGATGCCTAACTTCGCTTTCAATACACCAACGGCGGCGAACAATGGCCAAATTTTGGAGCTTGATGAACTGCTTACAAACTATGGTCAGGATATGCTGGAACAAATCAGCAATGAAGACTGGCTCTGCGTAACGATCGGCGGCAAAATTTATGCAGTTCCGAACAATAAGGAGAAAGCGCAAGGCTACGGCATTGCCATGGACACCGAGATTTTGGAAGCGGTCGGTTATGATGTCGCGCAAATCAAGTCGCAGGACGATCTGGAGCAGCTGTTTAAGCAAGTAAAGGAAAAGTATCCGAACGTACACCCGTTAGTTTCGGACAATGGACATATGGGCCAAATGCCTGTCATGAAAGACGATTTGGGTTATGACTTTGGCGTATTGGAAAATGCGCTGGATGCAGACAACATGACGGTTGTGAACTGGTTTGAAACAGAAACGTACAAGCAGCAGGTTGAATTCCGCTACAAACTGGCCCAGCAAGGTTTGATTATGCCGGATGCTTCCACGAACACGGAAAGCGCGGGCAGCCTGATCGGCGCTGGCAAAGGCTTTGCAGCATTTACGAATACGAAGCCGGGAATCGATGCCGAATGGCAGCGTAAAACAGGCAAGAAAATGACAGTAGTTGAACTTGTACAGCCTTTTACAACAACTTCAGGTGTTTCTAACCAATGGTATATTCCGCATAGCAGTGAAAAGCCGGCGCGGGCAATGGAAGTGTTGAACGAAATGTATGTGAATCCTGCATTGGCCGATATTTTGGTAAACGGTATTGAAGGCAAGCATTACATTAAAGATGAATCCGCAGGCGTACTGAAACATCCGGAAGGCATTGATGCTGCAAACACAACGTATTCCAGTGTAGCGTGGGCTTGGCTGAACGAGCTGATTACGACGCCATGGGAAGCGGACGGAGCCGACATTTGGAAAGATACGACAGCATTCAATGAATCCGCATTGGCGTCTGCAGCCAAAGGATTTATGTGGAACAACTCCGATGTATTGAATGAAATTACGGCGAGCAATAACGTCCTTGCCAAATACAACAGTGCGCTTGAGGGTGGATCTTTGGACCCTGAGACAACGCTTCCGCGGTTTATCCAGGAATTGAAGGAAGCTGGCGTACAAAAAATTGTTGAAGCCAAACAACAACAGCTGGACGCTTGGCTAGCAGAGAAAGAATAGCAGACTTCAAGCACCGGCAAATAGGAAACCTGCAGGCCAAGTTAATGATTAGCAGCGCTATCGCGCCACGCTGCATTGATCCATGCTGCAATGATGGGAAGCCCGTACCAATGCGTGCGGGTTCACCTATCGCGATCAAGTGATTATTGTGAATACAGCAAAGCTTGCCGTACTCTCACAGAGGGAGGAAACAAAACATGATCGGACAGGTACAGTCGAAAAGATCATTGATCCGTTGGCGACGGTTTATACCGCTCTACCTGATGCTGCTGCCGGGAACAATCTATATTTTCATCAACAATTACATCCCGATGGCCGGCATTATTGTGGCGTTCAAGCGTTTCAACTTTCAAAAAGGCATCTGGGGCAGTCCGTTTGCCGGTCTGGACAACTTCAAGTTTTTGTTCCAGACGAATGCGGCCTGGACGATTACGCGCAACACGATTGGATATAATCTTGCTTTTATTGTGCTAGGTACGTTCATTTCAATTGCCATCGCTATTCTCCTGAATGAAATTCGCAGGGAACGCCTCAAAAAATCATATCAGACCATTATATTGCTGCCGTTTCTCATTTCCATCGTCGTGGTCAGCTACCTGGTCTACGCTTTTCTCAGCACGGAATCCGGCTTTATTAATAAAAGCATTCTGGCGCCGCTGGGGCTGCCGACGATATCCTGGTATTCTGATCCGACCTACTGGCCGATTATATTAATTGTCGTCAATACGTGGAGATTTTTTGGCTATAACTGCATCATCTACTATGCGACAATTGTGGGCTTTGACCGCAGCTATTACGAAGCGGCTGTAATTGATGGGGCCAATCGCTGGCAGCAAATCCGCTATATTACACTCCCGAGTTTGACACCAACCATCAGCATTCTGACACTGCTTGCCATCGGCCGGATTCTTTACTCCGATTTTGGGCTGTTCTACCAAGTGCCGATGAACAGTGGTCCGTTGATTGATGTGACCAATACGATTGATACTTATGTATACCGCGGACTGATCGAAATGAACAATATCGGGATGGCAGGGGCTGCGGGCTTCTACCAATCGCTGATGGGCTTTGTTCTGGTCGTTACGGTCAATGCCATTGTTAGAAAAGTAAACAAAGATAGCGCACTTTATTAAGAAAAGGGGGATACACAATGGTCGATACGAGCAAGACGTTCCAGGTGATGGCGCACTCTGTCATGATCCTGCTGTCGCTTGTCTGTCTTCTTCCCTTTGTCCTGCTCATCATATCGTCGGTTACCAATGAGGCGACGCTCATTCGGGACGGCTACTCGTTCCTGCTGCGCAGCTTCGATATTTCCGCCTATAAGTATTTGCTGCTTGATTCCGACAGTGTGCTGCGGGGCTACGGCATTTCCGTGTTTGTTACCGTTGTGGGAACAGTGGCCAACCTCGTGATGACGACCTTGTTCGCCTATCCGCTGGCGCGACGCGAGCTGCCGGGCAAAAGCTTTTTCGCTTTTTTCCTGTTCTTCACCATGCTCTTCAATGGCGGACTTGTGCCAAGCTATATGATGTGGACGCAGGTTTTCGATATCAAAAACAGCATTTGGGCGCTCATTGTACCGAATCTGATGATGGGTGCTTTCAATGTCATTCTGATGCGTACCTACTTTACGACCAATGTGCCGGAAGCGGTCATTGAAGCTGCCAAAATCGACGGGGCAGGCGAATACCGGATTTTGACCCGTGTTGTGCTGCCGATGTCGCTGCCCATTCTGGCGACATTATCGCTGCTCATCGGCCTGGCTTACTGGAATGACTGGCTGAACGGCTTGTACTTCATTAACAAATCGAACCTGTACAGTGTCCAGGTGCTGCTGAACAAAATGCTGCTGAATACCCAGTTTCTGAAGAGCAGTGCGGCAGCCGGCATGAATATTGATACGAGCACCATTCCCTCGACCGGAATCCGTATGGCGGTAGCGGTTATGGGCGTATTGCCAGTATTGGTCGCATATCCGTTTTTCCAGCGTTATTTTGTTAAAGGGATAGCAATTGGCGCAGTGAAAGGCTAAGATGACAGAAGATGGACATCCAGATTATGACAACGAATATGCTTGCGAAGTAAGTTTTGCTTCGCAAAACGAAGCTTATGCTTACGAAGTAAGTTTTGCTTCGCAAAACGAAGCTTATGCTTACGAAGTAAGTTTTGCTTCGCAAAACGAAGCTTATGCTTACGAAGTAAGTTTTGCTTCGCAAAACGAAGCTTATGCTTACGAAGTAAGTTTTGCTTCGCAAAACGAAGCTTATGCTTACGAAGTAAGTTTTGCTTCGCAAAACTTTTAGGAGGGACATTATGTTCGAGAAAACAAGCCGTAATCTTGTGAAAGGCTTTCTTCGCTCAGAGGGCAGGAAGGTTGTCAATGAAGCGGGCGAGGAAATTGTACTGACGGGCTGGGGGCTCGGCAATTGGCTGCTGCCTGAGGGATACATGTGGTTGTCCGGCACGGCACGGTTCGATCGGCCTCGGCGGATGGAAGAGGTCATTCGCGAATTGGCAGGCAGTGACTATGCCGAATCATTTTGGACAAGCTTCCGGGAAAATTATGTGACCCGGGAAGACATCCGTATGATGGCCGAGCTCGGCTACAATTCGGTTCGTATTCCAATCGGCTGGCGTGTGCTGATGGCCGATGAGCCAGGGATCACCTGGAAAGAGGAAGGGTTTGCGTTGATCGACCGATGTTTGGACTGGTGCGAAGAATTTGGACTTTATGCTTTTCTGGACTTGCATGGCGCGCCAGGCGGACAGACCGGCTCCAATATCGATGATTCGATTGACGATTTCCCGCGCTTGTTCACCGATGAGGATAGCTGGCACAAATGTATTGAACTGTGGAAAGAACTGGCTCGCCGGTACCGCGACCGCTGGATAGTCGGCGGTTATGATCTGTTAAATGAGCCTTTGCGCCCGGGCCTGTGGGAAGACAAGCATGAATATTATTTGACACAGCGGCTCGTTGATTTCTATGATGCGGTCATCCCTGAAATCCGCGCGATTGATTCCCGGCATATGCTCTCGATAGAGGGCCACCGTTGGGCGACGGATATGAGCATTTTCTATAAAAAATATGATGAGAACATGGTCATCCATTTCCACCGCTATGCATGTATGCCAGGCATGGAATCGCTGCGCGAATATGTGGCAGTATCTGAGCGTCTGAACCAGCCGCTATGGCTTGGGGAGACCGGCGAAAGCTATCCAGAGTGGTATGCAGCGCTGTACCCGCTCTCGGTATCGCTTGATATCGGATACAACCTATGGCCATGGAAGAAAATGTCCTGCACCAATTCTCCCTATTCCATCCATAAGCCTGAGGGATGGGGTGCGTTTATGGAGTATGCCAAGGGTGGAGCGCGTCCAAGCTATGCCAGCGTACAGCAAACACTTGATCAGTTCCTTGAATTGATGAAGGTGGAAAACTGTACGCATCACCCGGTCGTGACCTCGGCTGCATTCCGCCGCCCAGGCTGCCGTGTGCGCGCCACCGATTTCGATGAGCTGCCTGGGAAAGGAGAATCCTACAGCGGGTTGCGAGAAGAGGGCAATATTTTTAATTACCGCTCACAGACTGGAATGGCGATCCGTGCGCTTGTCAATGAACCGGAATCGAAAAGGTTCGTATTCGACAGCGGCTGGGACCGGCTCGTGCTGGAGATGGAGCAGGGAGAATTCGCTGCTTACACATTCAGCAGCATTGGTGAGGGAAGCACAGTTTCGTTCGAACTGGTCTGTCTGGAGGAAGCTGTCGTATCGGTCACGCAGGATGGGCGCGAAATCGCAAGGACAGCGCTGACTGCGCAGACTTCGCAGACTTCGGTGGCTGTGGAACTTGCGGGAACTGCGGAAACTGCGGGAATAGCGGGGGAAGAAGCGGCCTTAACCATTGCCGCACCGCTTGCCGCTGCCGAGGAAACGGTAGTGAAGGTGAATGTTCACAGTGGAAAAGTCCAGTTTCAAGTGGTTCATGTCGATTAAGTAAAAGCGGTGTGCGAGCGGCCACACGTTCCGTTATTTCGCCAAATTAAGCGAAATGGGAACTTTCGCGGCCACCAAGAGGCTGTCGATTAATTGTGCATAACTTTTTTTCTGGCCTGAAAACGCCTCTCAGATCGAATTTTTATTATCAGCATATTTCGTTTGAAAAATAAATCGATCTGAGAGCCTTCTAGAGGCCCAAAAACGCCGAGATTAAAACTGTCCACAATTAATCGACACGCTCACCAAATCCGCTATTTGTGTGAAAAGCGAGATTTTTGGAGGGTTTTTCTGCCAATAGCGGAACGTGTGTCCGTGAAAATCGTGTTTGGGGTGTTTTTTGGGTGAATAGCGGAACGTGTGGCCGCTTAACTTTCTACAAGATTGCATTGTCTTTATTTGCACGGGTTTTCACCTGTTATTGGTGACGCAATTGTCCTTTTATAGGTTAGTTATTAGCGGCGATCGCTTTCGGTATGTTACCGGGAGTGATCGTCCTTTTTTTGTGCGAATCTGTCGGGGGATCAGCCTGAGGTGTCTCACAAGCATGAACAGTCAGCGAGTACGATTCCCAATGCGCCTGGGTGGCTGGAAGTCGAAGGTTCATTTAGCCGTGTATACCCTATCTCAGGTTGCAGGCTATGCGAGGGTGGTTGGTTTCGTTGTAGGCAGCGCCTGCATTTGCCGGTTTTGCCTTCCCTGGACGGTGAAGCTGAGATAGGGTATACAGGGAATCAGGCCGATGGTGAAGCTGAGATAGAGTATACAGCGAAATCAGGCCGATGGTGAAGCTGAGCTAGGGTATACAGGGAATCAGGCCGCCGCTGAAGCTGAGCTAGGGTATATAGGGAATCAGGCCGATGGTGGAGCTGAGATAGAGTATACAGCGAAATCTGGCCGATGGTGAAGCTGAGGTAGGGTATACAGCGAATCAGGCCGATGGTGAAGCTGAGATAGTGTATACAGCGAATCAGGCCGACGGTGGAGCTGAGCTAGGGTATACAGGGAATCAGGCCGACGGTGGAGCTGAGATAGGGTATACAGCGAATCTGGCCATAGGCCATGAATTCGTGTCAAATGAATAGAAATCGTTGACTACGTCAGTTTCCACCGTTTAATTTCTCCTATAGTATTTAGTTATCTCAAATGACAAGTAGGACTTTAGAAGACAGCTTATGTAGTGTTGAATACCAAATAGGGAGGTTGTCCTGTGTTTAGAAGAACGGCAAACATGAAGAGGTGGCTGAGCGTACTGCTCGCTATTTGCATCACAGTGCCTATCCTGAATCTGAATGCACCACTTCGCGCTGAAGCTGCGCCATCTGGCACATCCGTAGCATCCGGAGCATCCGGCGGTCTGCTGCCGAATCCCGGTTTTGAATTTGGCGATAGCGGCTGGGAGAAGTGGGGAAATCCGCAGGTTTCATCGGCTGAGGCGCATAGCGGCACCTATTCGCTTCACGTGCTGCATTCCAGCGGCGGGGCATCGGGAACGATAGCCATTGAAGCTGGCCGGACGTACCAAATTGGCTTGTGGTTGAAGCTGGCGTCGGCAGATGCTGGGCTGCCGAGTATTAGTGTCGATTTGTTCGGCGGGGGCGCGAACGGGGCAATTCCGATTGTGCCGAATAGCTCGATTGCAGAGTGGCAGTACAGCGAGGTGCTGTATACAGCAGAGGAAGGGCGGGACAGCCTGAGGCTTTCTTTTTGGAACAACACCGGAGAGGGGTTCTATATGGACGATGTGGTCATCCGGGAATATGCGGATACGGGGAAGCCGAGCGCTCCGTCCGGCCTGAAGGCGAGTCCGCTGGCGTCGGGTCTGCTGGTGGAGTGGCAGGCATCCGTAGATAATGAAGCCGTAGCCGAGTATGAGGTTGCTTATAAAATCATTGGTGATGATGAATGGGTTCGTGTTATTGTGCCGTCTGAGGCGGATCAACTGCAATACGCTCACGTTATTACTCCGCTGCCGGAGTCGGCCAGACTGCTGCTCACAGTTAAAGCGAGGGATGCGGCGGACAATTGGTCTGACCCGGCTCTAACCGCTGCGGCAATCGGCGGTCCAAACAAGATTCTCAATGCGAATTTTGAGAACGGAACGCTGAACAACTGGGAAAATTGGGGCGGTATGAGCATCGACCAATCCATTTCCAAGGATGGCGCCTATTCAGTAAGCGTACCCAATCAAGGCGGGGGGGCTTCGAAAAGCGTGAGTATCACGGCCGGGAAGTCTTATGTGTTTGGCTTCTGGATCAAACTGTCTGCACCAGCCGCTGCTGGAACTGGCCTCGTGTGGACGCTGTTTTCCAATGGCGAATCGAGTGAAGCTTTTACGGTGCGGAATACGACAGAATGGCAATATGTGCAGGCGGTATATGACGCGAAGGCAGACGTGCTAGCCAGATTCAGCTTTTGGAATACTTCCGGCAGCGCCTACCATCTGGACGGCTTCTATCTGGCGGAGCTTCCGGCAGCGCTTGACGGGCTGGAGCCCGGACAACCCGAGCATGCGGTCGTGAGCAGAACTACAGGGCTTTCGGCGGAATTTGCATGGGAGGCTGCGGCGGGCGACAGTCTCGCCATCGTTGAATACCGGATTGCCTACCGGGAGTCAGACGCAGCGGAGGCAGAGGAGACGGCGGTTCCGGCAGTGGCTGGGCTACAGCACTATACGCATAAGCTGCCGCTTCTGCTGCCTAGCCGGCAGTATGAGATCGAGCTGTGGGCGGTCAACGAAGCAGGGATGCAGTCAAGCAAGGTCAGCCTGTCCGCAACGACGGCAGCGATGGGCCCTGTAAACCCGGACGCAACGGCAGAAGCCAAGCAACTGCTGCAAACGTTATACGATACGACAGGCAAGGGGATGTTCTCCGGCCAGCATAATTACTATGAGGCGCCTGATGAGTCCACTTTGCTTGCAGAAGAACTGACCGGCTATTATCCGGCACTGTGGGGCTCGGACTTTGCTTACTATACTGGCGGAGACATTAACGCTTTGCGGCAAAAAATGACGGATATGGCAGTTAAAAAATGGAATAGCGGTGTCTTGGTCGCGTTGACTTATCATCAAATCCGCCCCAATGATGCTGTGACCTCAGGCTGGGAAAGCGTGCAGGGCACTTACACCGAACAGGAAATGACAGCGCTGGTAACGCCGGGGACGGAACTGTATCAGCAATGGCAGCAATCGATTGATGTGATCGTGCCTTACCTGAAGCAGTTAAAGGACAAAAAAGTGCCGGTACTGTGGCGGCCATACCACGAAATGAACGCGACCTGGTTCTGGTGGGGCGGCAAGCCGGAGCAATTCAAGCAGTTGTGGATCAACATGTACAATTATTTGACGGTTGAACAGGGACTGGACAACCTGATTTGGGTGTGGAATCCAAATGCGATCAATGACTGGACCTTGCCAATGGAAGCTTATTATCCCGGTCATGATTATGTCGATGTGCTTGCCGCAGATATTTACAATAATGACTACAAGCCAAGCGATTATGAGGCGCTGCTTGCTCTCGGAGAAGGACGGCCGATTGCAATCGGCGAGAACGGCGAATTGCCCAATATGAATTATGTGCAGGAGCATATGCCGCGCTATCTGTGGTTTATGACTTGGCCCAGCCATCTGACGGGCAACAATTCCATTGCCTACATTCAGAGCACGTTCGCACATGATTATACGATCAATAACGGGGAGACGGGCAAGGGGCCTTATAACCCGCCGGTGCCGGAAAGTTATCTGATTGATGATTTCGCAGGGTATGGGGGATCGAACGAGACCTTGGCGGGCACATACCGGCGCAATGAGTCTGGCAACGACATTGCCGTATCACTCAGTCCCAATACGGTCGCAGGAGAGGGATACACGATGCGTGTAGACTATACGCTGGGCAACCCCTCCTACGCAGGACTTTACCGCCAGTTTAATACGTCGTGGAAAGGGGCGGAGGCAATCGAGCTGTGGCTGAAGCCGGAGCTTGCAGGACATGATCTGACCGTCCAGTTCCATGAAGCGGGCGGGGAAGTGTGGGAAACGACCTATGCGATGAAAAATGCCGATGGCGAGACGGTTTTGCTGTCTTTTGACACGTTCGTCAAGCCGGGCTGGGCGGTTGGCGGCAACGGCGTTGTGGATACCGGCGAGATCAAGGAGTTCGGCCTTTATCTGGGACTTGGCGAAGGTAAAGCAGGCAGTTCCACCCTCTATATCGGTTCTATAAAAGCGGTCAAATTGTCAACAGAAACCAAGCACGCCAAGCTGAATGGCTTGTCTGTGAGCGGTGTTTCCCTGCAGCCTGCCTTTGATCCCGATGTCCATACGTATACGGCAGCAGCAGCGGCCAGCACCACGCAGACGACGGTGACGCTGGAGCTTCCTGAAGGACAGACAGCGCAGGTGAACGGGAATGAGGTGCGGTCCGGCGAAGCCCGTGAAATCCGTCTTCAAACCGGGAACAACAAGATCACAATCGTTGTCACCACGGCTGATAAGCAATCAACCCGGACATATACCATTGATGTGACTCGCCAGAGTGAGCAAGTTGGCAATTCGTACGGGATTTATGTGCCGGGTACAGTAATGGACCAGCCGGATGTCAAATTGACCGCACAGGAACTGCGCAAGCTGGTGGAGCAAGGGGAAGCTGCGAATATCGATTTCCCCGGCGTCAAGCTGTTCATTTCTGCGGAAACCTTAAAAGCGGGAGCCGGTGATCTGGAATTTTCCGTGGATGAGCTGTCTGATGCCAAGCAATTGGCGGCGCTGAACGTACAGCTTGAACAACTGGCTCCAGGCACGCAATATGTCGGGCAGCCAATATATCTCAAGACGAACCTGAAAGGCAAGGCGCAGGTAGAGATTTCGCTTGCGGATAGCCTTGGCGACCTGTCGCTCATCGAGTCCAGAAGACTGGCTGCGGCTGTGAAAATTGTGCTCAAGGGCGAGGATGGCATACTCCGGCTCGTTGAAGGAACCGTGAAATATGATGGCTTGTATCCGGTGGCGATCACCTTTGAGACGGATGTGTTCGGACTGTTTGCACTGGCTAAGCTCCCGTTCAAGCCAAGCGTATATAAGGATGATGCAACGATTGCTAAATACGCTTATTCTTCTGTGTACCTTGCACAGGAACTGGGATGGATGAACGGTGCGGGAGACGGGAAGTTTGATCCGAAACAGCCGTTGACCCGGGCGCAATTGGCCAAACTGCTGACACTGATTATTCAGCCGACGTCGGGACCGACGGACAATAAGGCAGCGTTCAAGGATGTGCCGGAGAGCCATTGGGCGCACAGCTATATTGCCGAGTTGCATGAACTCGGATTGTCCGAAGGCTATTCCGATGCGACATTCCGGCCGGATGCGCTGGTGACGCGGCAGCAGCTTGCCGCAATGATCGGAAGGACGCTTGCAGCGCAAGCGAAGAAAAGTGAACAGCGCGATACCAGCGAGGAAAACGTAAATGAACCGCGCTATAAGGACCAGAATAGGATTGCGCCTTACGCCTTGCCATACATTCAGGCAGTGACGGATCAGGGTATTATGCAAGGGAGTGGCAGCAATTTTATGCCTGATGCTCCGGTAACCAGAGAGATGGCCGCCGTTATCGCAATTCGCTTGCTGGAGGCGTTGGGAAAGGGATGACATGGTGAAACAAATGCAAGTGCCCAATCAGGATATTTCGGCCCGGAGACGGCAAACCGCAGCACACCGGTTTTTCAAACAATGGGATGTGCAATTGATGATTATTCCCGCACTGCTGTTCCTGTTTGTATTCAGCTATATTCCGATGTACGGTGTGCTGATGGCTTTTCAGGATTACAATATTTTCAACGGTTTTTTTCAAAGCGCATGGGTCGGAGTTAAACACTTCGAGATGTTTTTCAACGCACCGGAATTCTGGAACGTCATGCGCAATACGATCTGCATCAGTCTGCTGAAGCTGCTCTTCGGCTTCCCGGCGCCTATTATACTGGCCTTGATTCTGAATGAAGTACGCCATATGGTCTTCAAGCGGGTCATTCAGACGATCAGTTATTTGCCTCATTTCCTGTCCTGGGTAGTCGTTACCGGATTTGCAACTTCCATGCTGGCAACAGACGGCGGCAGTCTCAATGTAATGCTCGGGCAGGCGGGAATGATTGACGAGCCGGTTAACTTCCTGTCCATTCCGGAATATTTCTGGACGATCATCGTGTCGGCTAACGTCTGGAAGGAAATCGGATTTGGCACGATCATCTATCTGGCGGCAATTGCGGGCGTTGACCCGCATCTGTATGAAGCGGCCGCTCTTGACGGGGCATCGCGCTTCCGAATGATGGTGCTGATTACGGTGCCGAGCATTATGCCGGTTATTATTATCTTTTTGATTTTGGCGATCGGCAATATTTTGAATGCGGGATTCGATGATCTGCTGCTGCTCGGCAGCAATCCGGTGCTCAGGGAAGTATCCGATGTGCTTGACACCTATGTGTATCGCGTCGGCATTCTGAACAACCGCTATTCCTATGCGACGGCGGCAGGTTTGTTCAAAGCGTTTATCAGTGTAGGGCTGCTGGTGTTTGCCAATCAATTTGCCCGCAGAATGGGGACGAGTTTATGGTAGTGCTTCATTGTCGCCCATGCAAGCCGGGAGGTGTTTCGTTTGTTGTTGACTAGAAGTGACCGGGTGATGCAGACGGTCATATATATCCTGTTGATTGTGCTGGGTTTGGTGACGCTATATCCATTCTGGAATACGCTTGTTATCTCCTTTAATGTCGGAGCGGATACGGCCATCGGCGGCGTCACCTTCTGGCCCAGGGAATTTACCCTTGAAAATTACAATGTCGTATTCCGGGATGCGCGTTTGCTGCAAGCCTTCTCCATTTCCGTATTACGGACATTGTCAGGCACGCTGCTGTCGATCGTCTTCACATCGATTTTTGCTTACGGCATGTCGCGTAAGGGTGTTGTCGGCAAAAAGTATTATATGTTCTTCTGTCTGGTGACGATGTATTTCAGCGGAGGCCTCATTCCGTCGTTTCTGCTGCTTCGCTCGCTGGGCATGATGGACACTTTTCTGGTGCTGATTGTACCCGGAATTATCAGCGTCTGGAATATGATTATTTTCCGCACGTTTTTTATGGGACTGCCTGACGGGCTGGAGGAATCCGCCAAGATGGACGGGGCCGGTCACTGGAGAATCTATTCGCGCATTTATTTGCCGCTATCTGGTCCGGTCGTTGCTACTTTATCGTTGTTTACAGCGGTCTGGTTATGGAATGATTGGTTTACAGCGACGATCTATATTAATGACGCCAAGCTTGTCCCGATCCAGACGCTGATGAACCAGATTTTGAATTCCTCGATGGCCGAGCAGATGCTGCAAGCGACAGGCGGCAATGCCGCAGCGCAAAATGCGCTGAACCGGCAGCAGAGCATTACGTCCCGGTCACTGTCGATGGCGACGATGATGGTCGCGACCTTGCCGATCGTCATGGTGTATCCATTCGTGCAGAAATATTTTGTGAAGGGCGTGCTGGTTGGCTCGCTCAAAGAGTAACGCGATTTGCGGTCAGCGAGAGAGATGCGTTGGCTGAACAATTTAATCAAGGGGGATTACACCATGAAAGCTGGAAATTGGACCAAAGCGGCACTTGTACTGATGGTAAGCCTCGGCATGCTGCTGAGCGCATGTGGCAAAAACGCAGAGCCTGCTCCGCCCGAAGATAAGCAGAACAATTCGAACAAGCCGGCCGTGGGGCAGGCGGATGATGCCACGCCTTATAACTTTACGTTCTACATGCATTATGACTGGGCTGTGACCGACGTATGGGGCCAGGACCCTGTTACACAATGGATCATTGAAAATAAAAAGATCCATATCGAGCCTATCCAGTCCGGCGGAGCTGCGGAAGCAAAGCTGAACACGATGATCGCCTCCAAATCACTGCCAGATATGATTCAGATGGAGCGGGGGCCTGGGGTAGACAGACTGCAATCGGCGGGAACGCTCGTTGCGCTGGATGAGTATTTGGACAAATATCCGAATTTGAAGGAGCAGATCGGGGAAGAGACACTGAATATGCTTCGTTCATCCGACGGCAAGCTCTATCAAATTCCGAACTGGTTCACGTCGACGCCAAACGGGAACTCCGGCTGGATGATCAACAAGAAGATCTATGAACAATTGGGCTCGCCCAAGCTGGAAACATTCGATGATCTGCATGCTTATCTGAGCCAGGTAAAGGCAGCTTATCCGGATGTGGTTCCGTTGGAAATTGATACGAGCGGCGTTGGTTTTGGCATTATTTATGCAGGATTCAAGGAAGAGAATGCACCGCATCTGATCAACCATACCGCTTATGTGGACAATGGAGAGCTGAAGCCGATATTTAATGATCCGGTTTACCGGGAGGCGCTGCTCTACACCAGTGAGCTGTTCCGCGAACGGCTGATTTCACAGGACGCTTTGACACAGTCGCTTGATCAAATGAAGGAAAGGCTGCACTCCGGCCGTGTTGCCGTCTATGCAGGGGGCGATACCGCCAATGTCGGTCGTGATGCCGATGCAGCGCTGAAACAGGCTGATCCGGAATCGGGCTACATTGCCATCTGGCCGATTCACAAGGAAGGGCTGGACAAAAACCGCATTACACCTAGCAGTTGGAACTCGCTCGGCTGGAATGTGAACATCATTACGAAAAATGCGAAAGATCCGGAAAAAATCATCGCCTATCTGGACTGGCTTGTCTCTCCCGAAGGGCAGCGTATTGTATGGTGGGGACCCGAGGGAATCATGTGGGAGCAGCTTGACGAGGATGGCTATCCGGTGCTGAACGAGAAGTGGGTGGCAGCAACGCCGGAGGACAAGAAGGGGATGAAGCTGGAGGCTTTCAACATTACAGGAAATACGACGTTTATCGATACAGCCAAGGTCAAGCTGGAAAAACTGCTGCCTGAAGGCTCCCGCAACTGGGCGACCGAAGCGCAGGGGAGCATATTCTGGAAATCATCGATGAATGTCACGGAATTTATTAATATTGATCCTTCACCGGAAAGTGCGGAAGGCATCGCCGCCCAATCCTCGCGCGATCTTTACAACCAGACGTTCTCCAAAGCGCTGTTTGCCGCCAACGACGATGAGGTTAACGGACTGCTGGACAAAGGCCTGGCAGATTTGAAGAAGGTTAATCTTGATTCAGCTCTTCAATTCAAAACAACGGCTTGGTATAATAATAAAAAGATGATTGAGGGCAACTAAAGCTTGAATACGAAGAGAGGGTATACATTGCATCGCACAATGGGATACCCTCTTTTGTGTATTTGCCGGAGAGGGATGGGATCGATGTACAACGTGCTGTTGGCAGACGACGAACGTCTGGACCTGGACGGCCTGAAACGGCTGATTCCCTGGCAGCAATTGAATTTGCAGGTAGCGTCGGCGGTTAACAGCGGATTCGCCGCATTGGAATATTTGCGGGAGCATGAAGTCGATATTCTGGTTACCGATGTGCGCATGCCTCGCATGTCCGGACTGGAATTGGCCCGCACCGCTCTGCAGCTCTACCCGCATTTGAAGATCGTCTTTATTAGCGGATTCGAAGATTTTCATTATGCCAAGTCGGCGTTGGAGATGGGCGCATCCAATTACATCCTGAAGCCAATGGACAATCAGGAGTTTATTCGCACGATGCAGGCTGTAGCCGGTGAACTGGATGGTGTGAGGGCACGAAAAAGCAAAGATGCGACCTTTGCCCAATCGCTGCCGTATTTCCGCAATGAGCTCATGCGGGATTGGTTGGAGGGCAGGCTTGATCCGGTACAACTGGACGTGCAGATGAAAGAGTTGGACATGGGTTGCTGCAGTGGGCCTTACGCGGTTGCCATCATTGAAATTGACGATATTTCATGGAAGCTCAATGCGTATCGCCAGGATGAGCGTATCGCAATGATCAAGCGCCAACTGGACTACCTGTATGTCTATTGCCAGCCGCTTGCCATCGGTCTGCCATGCAGGCTGTCCAGCCACCGCATCGGCATTGTTGCAAGCGGCAGCGTCGACAGGTCGATATTTGTCGATATGCTGCGCCTTGTACAGGAGCAGTTTCTGCTGACGGTGACGGTCGGGCTAGGCGGTCCGGCCGCTGCAGCGGAAGGGGTTGCCGCCGCCTACGAGCAGGCGGAGCAGGCGTTGTCCGCCAAGATGCTATGTGGCAAAGGGCGCCTTCTAACGCCATCGGATATTCATGTCGAAACGGCTGCGGAAGCGAGAGATATGGATGCTATTCTGGCCAATCTATTCCAAGCGGCTGTCGATTATGAACTGATCAAGGTGGATGATTGCCTGACAGAGCTGTTTCGATTCGGCGCTCGTCTAGGGAGCAAGATGACCGTATACAATTTCTCGATCCATATTATGACGAAGCTGAACACGCATCTCGGCGAGCTGAATGAGGATCTGTACAGCATGTTGGGATTGGAATATACCAATTTGGAAGTGCTGTACCAATTTGAAACGATCGGAGACATCCACGCCTGGTTCCGGCGCAAGCTGTTCGAAGTGTCCGAGATGATCTACATGAAGAAGCAAAGGAAAAGCCGCAGGCTGATAACCGAGGTCGTCCAATACATCGACCAGCGTCTTGGCCAGGATTTGACGCTAAGGGATGTAGCAGATCATTTCTTCTTCTCTCCCAACCATCTTGGCTTTCTGTTCCGCGAGGAAATGGGCGAGTCATTCAGCGACTTTGCCATTCGTCGAAGACTGGAGACAGCCAAAACGTATTTGGAAGATCCCAAGCTCAAAATCTATGAAGTCGCCAAGCTGGCCGGTTACCAGAATATCGCCTATTTCAGCAGGCAATTCAAAAGCCTGTATGGCATGACGCCCGGTGAATATCGCAACGCGAAATCCTGCTGATCAGCAGAAGGAGCGCCGTGACAATTATGAAACTCGTCCATTCATTTAAGTTCAGACTGATGGCATCCTACATTTTGCTTATTATGACCCCGGTCATCGTGCTCGGCGCTTTTGCATTCAATTCATCGGTCAGATCGGCCAAAGACAATGCGCGGCATAATGTACAGGGAACGATCAGACAGATGAAAGACAATATTGTGTATAAGCTGGACGATATCGAACGTGTTTCGAATCATCTGTTTACCGATCAGGAACTGCAAAGATGGCTGATCAGCCGGGAGCAAGGATGGGACATGTATGATAATTTTACCTTCCGGCTGAAGCCTTCCCTGTACAAGCTGCTGCAATATACGCCGCTGCACGTCCAACTGCGGCTTTATGTGAATAATGACAACCTGCCGGAAGTTTATGCTACCGTGCCACCCGGCACGGATCCGCTTGCACTGCAAAAACGTTATGAGCTGTATCATTTATCGCGACTCGTGTCGGAGCCGGATATCCCCGATTGGAGCGGTCAAAATTTGACGGACAGCGGCTCGGAGGTCGTATGGAAGCAGATTGGCGCAGATCGGCAATTCGGCAATTTATCGATGATTCGCCCTTTGTACTATTTCCCTGAATTTGAATTTATCGGCGTATTGGCGATGACAGTGAAGGCGAGTGATATTTTCCAGTCATTGGATTACGTCAACATTGGAGCGCAGGCCGCTGTGGTGGTTTTGGATGACGAGGGAGAGACACTGTATTGGTCGGGCGGCGAGCAAGCCAACATGAACGACATGCGGGAGCTGTCAGACCCGTCAGACTATCTCGTGCTTGAGGAGCCGCTCGAAGGAATGGGCTGGCGGCTGATTGCTTACATACCAAAGGAAATTTTGGAGAAGGAAGCGCAGGCGGTCCGCAGCGCAGCGATCATCATTTGCTTAATCAGCTTTGCCGTTTTGCTTGTGGTCAGTTTAATTATTTCGCGCTATTTCTCGAACCGGGTGAATAAAGTGGTCTCTTCGATGAGAGCTTTTCGGGAAGGCGAGTTTCAAAAGCGAATTAAATTTAAAGGAAACGACGAGTTCCGGCAGATGGGCGAAGCATTCAATGACATGGCGCAGCATATTGACGAGTTGATCCGCAAAGTTTATTTAACGAATTTGGAAAAGCGGGATGCGGAACTGACTTCCCTGCAGGCACAAATTAACCCGCATTTTCTATATAACACGCTGTCGTCCATTAATCGGTTGGCCAACTTCGGGGAACTCGACAAGCTGAACCAGATGGTGATGGGTCTGGCCAAGTTTTATCGCTTGTCGCTGAACGAAGGGAAAACGATGATATCGATCGACAGGGAGCTTCAACAGGCCCAAAGCTATACCGATATTCAAACGATCAAATATGCGGATGCCGCTGATATTATGTATGAGATCGATCCCGAGGCGCTGCGCTATTGCACCGTCAAGCTGATTTTGCAGCCGTTTCTGGAAAATATTTTCGAACATGCCTGGAACGGTGACCAGATCACCATTCACATCTCCGTGCAGAAACAGGAGAATACTATTGTTTTTTGTATTTCTGATGGCGGACTCGGCATGAACGAGGATACGATCGAACAGATTTTCAACAGAAACGGGCTGAAGCTGGGATATGGCATTCGCAATGTGGACGACCGCATCAAGCTGCAATTTGGTGAACCGTACGGTGTTTCCATTGCAAGTGTTTTAAATGAGGGGACGACAGTTACGATAACGATCCCTTTGGTGGAACCGTAAACTTCTTCATAAAAAATTCAGAAATCCCCTCAGAGTTTCTTCATGTTTAACAGTTACGCTGTTTATAGGCAAGCAGCAGCTGTCTAAACTGGAAATCAGGGGGGATTTGCTATGACGTTGACAGTGAGAGAACGTTGGAAAGAAAACATCACCTTTTTAACTAAATTTATGCATCGGCCGAAAGAAATCGGGAGTGTGACGCCAAGTTCGCGGTTTCTCGCTCAAGCGATGGTGAATGCTGTTCCCTGGCGGGACATGCAATCCATAGCGGAGCTTGGAGCGGGCACCGGGGCGGTGACCAGAGCAATTCACGCGTCGAAAGCAGCCAAGCGGTCAGCGGCACAAGTGCTGTTATTTGAAATTGACAGCCAGCTGCGGGGTGAGCTGCGGAGGCAATACCCGTCGTTCCAATGCTTTCCGGACGTCGCTCGTCTGGAAGAGGCCTTGGCGGAAGCGGGGATCGCAGAGCTGGATTGTATAGTAAGCGGTCTTCCTTTTTTTAATTTCGCTCCCAATTTACGCGACCGTCTGTTGCAGCAGATTGCCGTTTCTTTAAAGCCTGGAGGCTGGTTTATTGCTTTTCAATACTCGACTCAGATGAGGAAGCATTTAGCCCAGCATTTTCATATCAGGAAAATACAATTTGTCCTGTTGAACATCCCTCCTGCCTTTGTCTATGTCTGTCAAAAGAAAGCCGATCACGAATGACAGATTTTCGATTCGATCATGATGATGATATGATAAGAGCAGCAGCCTGGCTTGTATTTGTGCTTATTCTAATCGCCATCATTTGGCGCTGCAAAGATTAGACTCGGGGGATGAGCTATGAATAAAAAGATATTAGTCGTTGATGATGATGCTGAAATCCGCCATGTACTGCACGTTTATTTGCGAAACGAAGGGTATGCGGTGCTTGAGGCTGCAGATGGGCTGCAGGCGCTTGAAGTGATGAATCGCGAGCAGGTCCAACTGATCATATTGGATGTCATGCTGCCGAATTTGGATGGCATTCAGGCATGCATGAAAATTCGGGAGGCGTCCAACATTCCCATCATCATGCTGTCAGCCAAAGGGGAAGATATGCAAAAAATATTGGGACTCTCTTCCGGAGCAGATGACTATGTGACCAAACCATTCAATCCTATGGAACTGATTGCAAGAATAAAGGCGCAGCTCAGGCGGCAGGATGCAAGTGCTCAGCAGGAAGGGCATGCCAGCAAAATTGTGTTGGATGATCTGATTGTCGATCGGGGCCGCCACATGGTTGCCGTCAGCGGCAGAGAGATCGCGTTAACGCCAACTGAATTTTCTATCTTGCTGTTGTTGGCATCCCATCAAGGACATGTTTTCAGTACGGATAAGATCTACCAGGCCGTCTGGAAAGATCCTTCGCTCTATTACTCCGAAAATACGGTAATGGCCCATATTCGCAATATTCGAGAGAAAATCGAAGCCGACCCCAAAAGACCGCAATACATCAAAACGGTTTGGGGAGTGGGGTATAAAATTGAAAAATAATATATTCCAACGCCTTGACGCCAAAAAAAGTATTCGCGTGCAAATTTTATGGGCTGTTTTCCTCAGCCTTGTGCTGGCCGCTTGCTTCACATGGCTGGTTAGCAGCTTCCTTGGCTGGTTTCGTTTTTTTAAACCGATGTTTTACATCCCGCCCATATTGTTTATCACCTCGTTTTTCACCTCGTTTCTGTTCTTTACCCGAAACATTATGCGTTATATGCGTACGCTGGCAGAAGGACTGCTGCGGATTGCGGACGGCAACTTTCATCATCGGGTGCCGCTCTCTAGATCGGATGAATTGGGTACTATCGGAAAATCCATTAATCACATGGCCTTGCAAACCCAGCAGCATATCGAGCGGGAGCGGCAGGCTGAACAGTCGAAGCTTGAATTGATTACAGGACTGTCCCACGACATCCGGACACCGCTCACGAGTGTTGTAGGCTATTTGAATTTAATTAAAAGCGAAGCGTATCAAAGTGCGGATGAGCAGCGGCAGTTTATTCACAGCGCGTATCAGAAAACAATGCAGCTAAACGGCTTGATTGATGATTTGTTCGAATATACGCGCCTGATTGATCAGGATGTCCGCATGACGATGAAAGAAGTTGAATTAAGGCATCTGCTGGGGCAAATTGTCTATGAATTCGAGCCGCTCGCAGTAGAACAGGGGCTGCGTGTTTCAAAGCAGTGGCCGGCGGAGCGCATCACTGTGCTTACTGATTCCGAGAAGCTAATGCGAGCCATTGACAACCTGCTCATGAATGCGTTGAAGTATTCCCTTCGGCCTGGCGAGATCAAAGTACGGCTTTATGCTGAGGGAGAACATGTTTGTCTGGAGATTGAAAATAGAGGGGGGCCGATTACAGCCGAGGCGGAAAAACGGTTGTTCGAGCGGTTTTATAAAGCCGATCAATCAAGGGAGCGCAACCAAGCGGATTCCGGCTCAGGGCTTGGTCTGTCGATTGCCAAAACCATTGTCGAGTTGCATGGAGGGCAGCTTTACCTTAAGCATAATGAGGGACAATTCGTTTTTGTTATTATTCTCCAACTGGTAAACGCCAAATAGTGGACCGATCGCCGTCATGAAGTGAAAGCACGCGCGCGAGTGGGGTTCTAACGCTGATGAGCGGCGCTATTTAGGGAAATCGAGCCTAATAATAATTGTAAGGAAACTGAGCCACCTTATTTATCAAAAATCGCATGGTTTTAGCTGTCGACGGGGTGAATAAGCGCTGTGGCCAGCGTTAGATTTGCAAAAGGGGCATTTGAGGCCATTTAAGCGCTGTGACAAGCGTTAGCGTAAGACACCCGCTCGCTCGCATTCGTCAACCACCAATTTTGGCTTTGAGCCGCCATAAACATTCCATTTTGGGGTCGGCAATAAAAAAGCCACCGCGAGGACGATTAATCCCCGGGCAGCTTATGGTGTGAGAGTGAATACGCCGGTTACCGGATTGTGATCACTATGCTCATAACCAAGTGAGCGGGCCTTTACTTCAACGATTTCAATATTCGGCGATACCAGAAAACCGTCGATCACCGCCGTAAAGTTTATTCCTTCTTCGTAGGCAGTGTCCAAGGTGCGAACGGTCGCGGTATGGGGATCGACTGCCCAGGCAAATCCCTCAGGTTCAAATCCGTCCGGGAACGGCTGCAGCCAGTCAGGCCATTGCTGCCGAGTGGGAAATGCTGCAGGATCTGTGCCGGGCAAAGAATGATTCCAGTCGCCTCCAAGGATAATGTAATTGTCTGCCTCCATTTCCCGGTTCAGATAATTGGCAAGATAGTCAAGCTGCTGCTTGCGAATATAGCCACCCTTATCAAATGCAGACAAATGAAGATTGACCAGCACCAGCTCTTTGCCAGAATCAAGCGGGATTCTGCTTTCGATGAACGCCCGGTCGAGCTCGAACAGCTGGTATGGCCAGGATTCCTTGCCGGGGAGGTCAAAGCGTGTGCTCGATGCCATATTGAAAGCAGACAGTGTCAACAGTCCGCTTTGTACCGTTCCCATCGGGCTGGTCAAGGGAATGGGCACCCACGGGGTCTTGTAGTTATAGGCAAAGGCATGCCCATAACCGGTCAATTCACTGGTCAAATAATGCGCCTGATCTACCTTGAAGCTGCGCGTCGAATTTCGGTCAACCTCCTGAATCAGAAGGAAATCGGATGAGGCGCTGCGCAGCGATTCCGTGATCGCGGACAAGTTCCTCAGCGTCTGTTCCTTGCTGCTGCCACGGGACGCTGTCCCACCGTCCATAAAGAAATCCTGTCCTTGATCCAGGGAAGCATAGCCGATGTTAAACGTCGTAACCGTAAAGGGCTGTCCTGCGGATAACTTGTGCGCGTTGTTATTATTGGTGATATCTAGAACAATCCGTTCTTCCGGTTTATAGTCTGTTATCGTTACGTAGAGTACAAATGCTGCGAAAGCAAGCACAGGCAGCAGCAATATCCACCCGCCTATTCTAATCAACCGTTTCTTCATATTATTGTTTCTCCTTCCTCGCTCACTATATTATAAGCGCGATTTGAGAGGTTTGGCTATCCTTTCCAGTACTAATGGTGATGCCCTCCGCCAGACGGGGCAGGAACTGCGGATGCCTCTTGATCTTCCAGCAAAGCCAGTTGTTTCACAGCTTCTTCACCGATTGCGAACCGTTTGGCAGGCATTACCTCATAGTTTGCTGAAGAGACGAGAGAGCGAACGACATACACTCCTTCACCCGGCATCGTCTGATTAATGAAATAAGTTCCGGCTCCATCCCTCATGCCCATCATTGCGATGCTGTCCTCCCGCACTCCTTCCGGCCAAAATTCAAATGTCACCTTATCGGCTTCAATCGGCTGCCCATCCTGCTGTACAACAATGGTAAAGCGATACTCCACTCCGGGCTGAACAGGGTTCGGCACTTGCAAATCTACGGTCAGATGGGGGAGCAACCCCTGTTCATCGGCGGTATTGACACTTGCTGTACATCCGCTCAGCAGCAAGACGGCAAGCAGTATGGAGAGGAGCATGGCGGTTAATGCGGCCGCGTTCCTCCGTTGTTGTCCGGTAGTAACTTTCATTTGTATCCCCTCCTCTATACTGAAAACCAGTGCTTGAGCGGCCGTATTCTGCGAATGATCAGCCAATCCAGCAGCAGCACGGCAACGATGGACAAGCCGACCAAAGGCATCAGGACGCCGAAAGCGAGCATAATGACCAGCAGGCCGATGGCTGCTCGGTTGTCTCTCGGCTTGCCGGGAGCCCCCAGTTTGCCGCTCGGCTTGCGTCTGCGCCACATAAAATAGGAACTGGCGGAAATGAAGATCAGGCCGATACAGGTGACGAGGCCAAGCAGTTGATTGGCAAGTCCGAACAGCCGTCCTTCATGCAGCGCGATGCCAAGGGAGACCGCCTTGGCCATCACGCCGTAATCGGCATAACGAACATCGGTCAGCACCGCGCCGCTGTACTGATCGATATGCAAAGTGGCGCTATTGCGCGGCTTGCCGTCTGCTGCCGAGATCGTATAGACGCCAGTTTGACCTTGTGGCATCGAAATCGTATACGGCCGTTGCACCGAATGCCTGTCCGCGATGCCAACAACATCTTCGACCTCAAGGCGCAGGTAGGCACCAGCAGCCGATTGGGGAACCGGCAGGTTTTCAGCGGCCCAGGGCACATCATCGGCAATATCTTTGGCAACTGTCACCGATTCGGGCTTGTCTGCAAAGCTGAAAGCGTATGGCGGGTAATTTGTGTTCGTGGCATTGGCCAGCCGGTCGATCTGCACGCCCAGCACTCCTGACCAGGGCAAGCCGGTTAATATCAGAATGAGGATAAAGATGGACAGCCAGAAGGCGGGAACCGCATGCAGGTCGCGCCAGAACTGGCGGCTGCCCCGTTTGCCGTGCTTGTCCTTGCCCAGCCGCGGCAGAATGGTGCCCCAGAGCGCACGCTTGCCGCGCGGCCACCACAGATATAAACCGCTGGCGGTTAGAATAATCCCCCAGCAGGCAGCCAGTTCAACGAGACGGTTCGCCCATGTGCCGCCAATCACAAGCTCGCTGTGCATTTTTTTGAAAAAAGCGGAAAATGTCTGATCACTGTTCAATATGCCCATAATATTACCGCTATACGGATTGGCATACATAATAGTAGATACGCCGTTTCGGGCCACGGCCAGTTTAACTGTGGACTCAGGCTGAGCGGGGAAGGTGACGGAGGAAATTGCCGTTCCTGGATAAGCACGCATTGTTTTGGCGATGAGTTCGTCAGCGCTGAGCGAAGTTGCTCCAACTTCGCGTACAGTGAGCATGTCTTGATACAGAAACCCTTCTATTTGCGGTTTGAACAAATACATCGCGCCGCTGAATGCAAGAATAACAAGAAATGGGGCAAATATAATACCAGCGTAGAAATGCCATCGCCAAGCGGATTGATATAGAGCGGAAGAAAGTCGGGATGCCGGAGGTGTGCGAGGAACAGCACCGGGAGCAGGCGACTGTTCGGAAGGTATTGCGCTCATAATATTATCTCCTTATCATGTTTGATCATCGGACGAGGAATATTATAGTTTGATTCGGGCACAAAAACCTATGGCTCTAAGTGGTTAAATCATTCGAGAAATATGACAAAACTGTGAGCTGGATTGCAAATAAACGCTGAGCATTTACACGTTGAACAAAACAATGCTATCATAAAATAGCTGTTGGCAGTCATTTTCCAGATGTAAGTGCAAACGCTTTATTCGTTAAATGCCTCAACCGCCTTCTCGTTGTTGAATCTTGCATACTGCAGGACAACAACAAATATTGTACGGGGGATGTCTATGTTCAAAAATTCAAGTGTATTTCGAAGATATTTGGTTTCCTATCTCATTATTCTGATCATTCCGAGTATAGCCGGTTATATGTCCTACTTGACATCCATCTCCGTCATGACCAAGGTTTCAATTGACAATAGTGTGACCCAACTGAAGCAAAGCCAGGAACTGCTGGAAAGGCGCATGTCTGAGGTGGAGGGGTTTACAAGACAATTGGCCATTCACCCCGATCTTGGCATTTTAATGAATGAAACAGTTACCGAAGGCAGACCTAATGTATTTGGCATTCTGAAGATGCTTCGTCATATCAACACTTTCGGACAAACAAATGATTTTCTGCAAAATTTCTTTATTTATTTGAGCAATTATGATGTCATTCTTACGCCCGGCAGCGCTTATTTTCGGCCGGAGCATTATTTTGAAAATTATCGCTATACTGATATTTCTTTTGAAGAATGGAAGAAGGACGTGCTTGGACGGGCGCACCGCAGTGAATTGATGCCGCTGCAGCCGTTTAAGATCGGGAGCTCGAATACCTCTGTCATCACCTATCTGCAGTCCCTCCCGCTGGACAGTTTCAGTGAAACTTCCCCTGCTGTCATCGGCGTTCTAATTGACAAGAAGGCCATCGCGAGACACTTGTCAGCGGTAACGGAACGTTATGGAGGATGGGTTCATGTCTCTGATAAAGAGGGGCGGATGATCAGTCTTCAAGGGACGATCAATCAGGAAGATGTGGAGGCGATGGTTGCGGACAGCCGTTTCGACGGGTCCCAGGTGAGCCAGTTCTATGAAGACAATTTGGTCATAACGATCAAATCGGGCAAAAATGGCTGGGTATATCGCGCAGGCATTCCCAAACAGGTGCTGCTGGAGAATGCAAATCAGATCAAATTCATTACCTGGACAGTGACGGGTATTGCTCTGCTTATCGGATTGCTGGTCGGCCTGCTGCTGTCGTACCGCAATAGCAAGCCGATTCATTGGATGCTCAGCATTTTCGGACAAGATACAAAAACAGACAGAAAAGCAAATGCATATGACTTTTTGCAGGGCAATATCGCGGAGATGTTGACGAGCAACCGCAGATTGGAGTCAGAGCTTCGTCAGCAGCAGCCGCTGGTCAGGGATGCCTTCTACAAGCGGCTTGTAGCGGGTGAGTTTCGAACGCGCGATGAAGTTGTCGCGGCGGCGATTCAAGCCAATGCCGGATTAAGCGGGAACGTCGGCTATGTCGCCATTATTCAGATCAATGGCTACATTGGGATGGATAGTGTTGAGGTACTGAAAGAACTGCATGCTGCTCGGCTTGTGCTACGAAAAACGTTGTCTGAGCTGGCTGGATTTCTGCCGCTTACCGATATGGGCTCCGACCGGTTGGTCGTGCTGTTTGCCTTTGAGGAGGGAGGAGCCCGTGAATATAGCGAGGGTGAGGTCGACAAGCTGCTCCACCGCTTAACCGAGCTTATGTTCCAGGATTTCAAAATCTCAATCGTATCCGCGGTTGGGGAACGTTTCCAACTGGTGACGGACATCAGCCATTCTTTTGGCCAGGCAAAGCAAACGCTCGATTATGTAGCTGAACTGGATAATAAGGCAGTCGTCTGGTTTAGAGAAACGCAGGAGACAGATGCCTATTATTATCCGATCGATGCAGAGCAGCGGCTAATCGGTACGATTCGGGCTGGAGAAGCAGAGGAAGCCAGAAGAATCGTGGAGCAGATTGTATCCCAGAACACGGTGCATCGCAAGCTCTCATTGGAGATGCGCGGCCAGTTGGCGCTCGAAATGAAAGGGACATTGCTTAAATTGCTTGACCAGAAGCCGCTTGTCGAACTGGAGGCGGCCGATCCGATCAAGAATCGCATCATCGCGATGCAAACGGCGGATTCAATTGAATCGTTCCAGACGGAGTTCAATGAAATCATTGAAGCGACGTGCGAGATCATCGCGAGAAAAAGAAATGACATGCATTTGCGAACCATTGAGCAAATCAAGCAATTTATCGCTATCCATTACGGGGATACCGAGTTGACGCTGTACCGGATCGCAGAACAAGTGGAGCGGCCAGAGAAATACATCTCCCAGTTGTTCAAGGAAGTGACGGGTATCAATTTATCGGATTATCTCGAGCGTGTGCGGATGGAGCGTTCGGAGGAGCTGCTGCAGGACAGCAGCCGTACAATTGATGAGATCGCCGGGCTTGTCGGATACAACAGCTCGCATTCGTTCCGCCGGGCGTTCAAGCGCGTAATGGGCGTGCCGCCAAGCACGTATAGAAACACCGCCGGAACAGACCAAAGCTAAATTGACAAGCCCGGTGTCAGGATGCGGGCAACTTAGCCTCACTTCGGCGGCGGCCGCAATAATAGGAACGCCATACCCATCCATGTGGAAGGGTATGGCGTTTTTTTGAATTTGTATTGGCGGAGTAGTCGAATTTGACAGCGATTCGTTACGGATTGATATCGGAACGTTTGTTTGTATAAATGGGCTCCTGCAGGGGAATTGTACGCTGAATTGCAGAAATGTACCTATCGGAATGGGAAAAACTGCCTTATAATTCCTTTTGAAAGCGCATTCAAAAATTTATTGAGTGGACAAACTGAGCATTCGCAGCAACCATGCGCAAATTAACAATAATGACCCCGGCATCGTGTACACTGGCTCTTGGTCGAACAACACCAACCGGGGATTCGGCGATTACAACAATGACGTTCACTACACAATGACCAACAATAACTATTTTGAATATACCTTTACCGGATCAGGCATTGACTTTTTCACCGAGATTACGAGCGATCAGGGCGATATCGACATCTATATCGATAATGTGTTTCAGGAAACGGTGAGCACTCACAACGCAACCCGTCTGGCACAGCAGCTTGTGTACAGCATTCACGGATTGCCGACAGGAACGCATACGTTTAAGGCAGTTAAGAAGTCAGGTACTTACATGCTGCTCGATTGGCTGCGGGTTACTCCTTAATGCGAGCAGCCGTGCAGCAGCAAACACCCGGTACAGTAGTTAGTCAGCAGTTGCTTATTCGGTGGCAATAGGGAAAATGGGGCCCGTACGGGAAAACTGTCCCTTAAAAACGGGCCCATTGTACGCTGAAAACGGGCTACATGTACGGTGAAAACCGAATTGTACCTACTCAACAACAGCACTATTTTATTATAATCACCCTAAGAAAGCGTTAACATTCTATAAAGACAGCATTAGGAGGGGTTATTCTGAAACCACAATCATCGTTGGATAGTCAGACGATAAAGGCCAAACAGCCATTCAATAATGGCAAGATAAAGATGGCGCTTAAAAGTCTGAAGGTCCATTGGCAGCTTTATCTGCTGGTTGTACCGCCGTTGTTATTTTTTCTTATTTTTAAATATTATCCTATGATCAATGCGGTGCTTGCATTTAAGGATTACAATGTCGTCAAAGGCATCTGGGGCAGTCCGTGGGTTGGATTTAAGTATTTCAATCTGTTTTTCGAAAATCCGATTTTTTGGACACTGCTCAAAAATACATTATTATTAAGCTTTACTCTGCTGCTGGTCGGTTTTCCGATTCCGATCCTGCTCGCGCTGATGCTTAATGAAGTACGCAATCCAAGATTTAGACGCTTTGTACAATTGGTTACGTTTGCACCATACTTTATTTCCACAGTCGTAATGGTATCAATTATAATGATGTTTCTGGCGCCTCGACTTGGCTTTGTCAATGTCGCCCTGCAATATTTCGGCTTCGACACGATCAACTTCCTGGGCGAGCCGTCCATGTTCCGGCCGATTTATATTATTTCTGATATTTGGCAGACAGCCGGGTATTCAGCAGTCATCTATTTGGCAGCGCTTGCCGGTGTTGACCCTACTCTGTATGAAGCGGCAAAGGTTGACGGCGCGTCAAGGCTGCAGAAGATCAGACATGTCGATTTGCCGGGCATTCTGCCGACGATGACAATTATGCTAATTCTTAATGTTGGTAATGTCATGTCTATTGGCTTTGAGAAAATTTATTTGCTGCAAAACTCGCTAAACTTGCCCTCATCCGAGGTAATTGCTACGTACGTGTATCAAATTGGCTTGCTGAATGCCAACTACAGTTTTGCAACAGCGGTCGGTTTATTTAATTCAGTCATTAACCTTATCCTATTGTTAATTGTAAACAGCATGGCAAAACGACTATCAGAAACCAGTATATGGTAAAGGAGGGGGACTTGAATATGGATGCATTGACTAAAGTGCCCCGGCGCAAAATACGTGAGTCACTTAGTGACAAAATGCTAATGTCAGCAATTTATGCCATACTCATAGTAGTCTTAATCATTGTGCTTTATCCGCTTATTTATATTGCAAGCAGCTCCATCAGCAGCCCGACTGCGGTAACGTCAGGGAAAGTATGGCTTTGGCCCGTCGATATTTCTTTCAAAGGGTTCGAAACCATTTTGAAAACGCCATTAATTATGACAGGTTACGGGAATTCACTGTTCTATATGACGGCTGGTACATTGATCAGTGTCGTATTGACAGTAATGCTGGCTTATCCACTCTCCAGAAGATCGTTTTATGGACGCGGTGTCATTATGATGCTTGTTACGTTCACGATGTTGTTCAGCGGAGGGCTGATCCCGACTTATCTGGTCGTCAAGGAAGCCGGGCTGCTCGATTCCCGGTGGGCACTGTTAATTCCCAATGCTGTTTGGGTATGGCAGGTCATTATTGCCCGCTCTTTCTTCCATTCGACGGTTCCAGATGAACTGGTGGAAGCCAGCAGTATTGATGGATGCAGCGACTGGCGGTTTCTGCTGAGCGTTGTCATTCCGTTATCCAAACCAATTCTCGCTGTACTTATCCTGATGTATGCTGTGGGACAATGGAATGCATATTTTGATGCACTAATCTATTTGAAGTCTGACAAACTGTATCCACTCCAGCTTGTGCTGCGAAGCATTATTATTCAGAACAATAGCGCAGGTGTCATGGACCCGGGTATTCAAGTGCAGAGAGCCCAGCTTGCTGAACTGCTCAAATATGCTTTGATCGTTGTAGCGACTTTGCCAGTACTGCTTATTTACCCGTTCGTACAACGTTATTTCGTACAGGGAATGCTGGTTGGCTCAGTGAAGGGCTAAATGCCGATTGAATAAATTGCAATGAAAGGGGTGATGCGGATGTAAATGAGCGGCACTATTCTACTTTACTATTTTTTTGAAATCATACTAAATGAAATGAAAAGGGGAGCGTAACAATGAAAAAAGCCAGTTGGAGTTTGGTTGCCATCCTGCTTACGTTAAGCTTGCTGCTTGCTGCATGTTCAAGCGGTACACCGAACAAGGAGAAAGAAAGCTCTTCCGGTACGGGAACCAATACAGAATCAGGAACAAAAACAGATGGAGAGCCGTCATCCGATCCGGTTGAGATTAGCGTGTTTGCTGTTCAGGATCAAAACATGGAATTGGCAACGAATAAATTCACCAAGTTTGCTGAGGAGCAATTCAATATTCGCTTCAAATTTGAAGCTATCCCTTCGGACGGCGCGCAAGAGAAACGCCAAATCTCGCTTGCAAGCGGTGACTACCCGGATGCTTATATTTTGACACATTACATCGATCAGTTTTCACAGGCAGATTTGTTGAAGTACGGCCAGCAAGGGGTAATCGTACCTCTGAACGATCTGATCGATCAATATGCGCCGAATATTAAAGCAGCAATGGAAAGCAATGAGGACCTGCGCACATTGAATACGGCGCCAAACGGCAATATTTATGGTTTGGGTGCATATACACAATGTTTCCACTGTTCTTATCCGAACAAAATGTGGATCAATACAACATGGCTGGAAGAATTGGGTCTGGATATGCCGACAACACCTGAAGAATTCAAAAATGTACTGCTCGCCTTTAAAAACGATGATCCAAACCGCAATGGCTTGAAGGATGAAGTACCATTGAGCGGTTCGATCGAAGAGTTTGGCGTACGTGTATTGCCATTCTTGATGAATCCATTTGTCTACAATGATGACCGCAATTATTTGAATTTTGCAGACGGCAAGGTTGAGTCCGCTGCGATCAAGGAAGGCTGGAAGGAAGGGCTGGCTTATGTCAAATCGCTGTATGATGAAGGTTTGATTGATCCAGGCGCCTTTACGCAAAATGCGGAAGCATTCAAAAAAATCGGTCAAAATGCAGATCATGTTATTTTGGGCGCAGGTGTAGGGATGCACCCGGCTATCTTCGTGGAACTGGACAGCGATCGCTCCGCCGATTTCAATCCGCTGCCGCCACTGAAAGGACCAGAACACTCCTATGCTACGCATGATAATGGCGGCGTGTCTCCTGGTGCCAAGTTTGTTATTACGAACAAGGCAAGCGAAGAGGCTCAAATTGCATTGATTAAACTGGCCGACTACATGTACACTGCTGAAGGACAAACAAATGGCGCCAACGGCATGAAAGGCATTGACTGGGAAGATCCGGCTCCTGGCGATAAAGCGCTTGGAGAAGGCGTTACACCGATGGTTAAGCCGATCCCAACCAAATCCGGGGAAACACCTCGCAATGCAGGGTGGAGCGGAATGGGTCACTTCTATATGCCGAAGGATTATCGGGACAGTTGGGTACAAGGGACAGAGATTTATGACCCGGCTAACTATGAGCGCCGGTTGTATCAAGCAACACTGCTCTATGAAGGACATGAGCCAGCAGAATTGTTCCCAATCTGGTCACTGTGGGTGAATCCGGATACGGTAGATGAAATCAGCATGCTGCAATCCAATATTCGCAGCTACATTGAGCAAAACGCGCTTCAATTTGTTACAGGCAACAAAAGCCTGGATAAAGATTGGGACAGCTATGTAAAAGGGCTGGAAAATCTGAAGCTCGGCCGTTACTTGGAAATTTTGCAAACTGCCTATGATGCGTCCAATTAATCATCTGCACATCTAATTGTGCAGAACACGATCACTGGTTGGGAGATGGGAAGGGGCAAGCGCATGCTTAATCAACCGCTTCCCCCTGAGGTGAACATTCGTGCAGGCTTGCCGCATGTGCTGGATAAATTAAGGCATGGCGAGTCTGTACGAATCGCCTTTCTGGGAGGCTCGATTACCGAGGGAGCAGGTGCTTCCAAGGCGGACTCAACAAGTTATCGGGCCCTGACGGGGCAGTACTTCTGCAGGCGTTTCCCCGATACGGTCTTTCGTTTCATCAATGCGGGTGTTGGCGGGACGAATTCGGCGCTGGGCGCAGCCCGGATGGATGAGCATGTATTTGCCGGCGGGGCAGTGGATTTGCTGTTTGTGGAATTTAGTGTGAACGACAGCGGCAATCGTCAGCAGGCGATGCGGGGCATTGAGGGAATTATTCGCAAGTGCAGACGATTATCTCCGAACGCGAACATTTGTTTGCTTTATGCCGCCTCTACCGAAAATCTCGCTTCCGCCATACCGCCGATCATTGCAGCACATGAGGAAGTCGCACAGTATTATGCCATTCCATCGGTTAATTTTGCAGCGAGACTGCATGCCAAGTTTGGATCGGATGAGGCAGCGTGGGCGGCCCTTGCTCCGGATGGCGTACACCCGAATGATGCGGGATATGCGCACTATGCGCAGATGCTTGCTGAATTTTTGGATATCGTGCTGGACGAGGGCGCTCTTGCTGGATCGCCTGTTTATAATGCTGCCGAGCAGCACTGTGTTGCGCCGATGGATGCGATGAATTATGAATTTGCAAGCATGCGGGATACGCGCCAATTGATTAGCAGCAGCGGTTTTGCTCATCATGTCGGCATGCCGGAGCCGTATATGAACTGGCGATTTGCAGCGGAACATGTGGCAGCTGACTGTGCTGGCGCAGAGCTTTCGTTCACCGCCAGCGGCAGCGGAGCAGGACTGCTGCTGATTGTCGGCATGGATGCGGGGATGTTCGAGTACGCAGTTAACGGCAAAGAACCGCGCTTGATCAATCCTTTTGATGAATGGTGTTTGGTCGCCTATCGCCCAGTTCCCGTATGGCTTCCGTTCCCTGACTCTCCACAGGAGGATGCGGTAGTTACCATTCGCATTGCGGAGCAGAAAGATGCGAGAAGGAGCGGGAATGGTCTGCGTATTATGCGCTTGATGCAATATTGAAATCCCTATTCTACTGTTCTATAAAGAATGCAACAAGGCTTCTTCATCCATTGGATGAAGGGGCCTTTTGTAATTTATAAAGTAGATACCGCGTTTCATATCGGCCGCAGCTCGATTGCAGGATAGGGGGGTGAAATATGTGCAGTCGGCATCAAATTAAGATAGGTTATGATCTTAAAATTGCGTAGTGCATCTAAAATTGTTGCCATATCTTATCCAGCGGTCAGCGCTTATAATCTGATTGGCATCCGGGTCAGCGCGACTTGCCCCGCATGCGTATAAGAACGGAAAGGAGGCAAGTGAAGTTCAAGCAGTGTCAAGCAATGAAAAGAGGAGGAGAAACAAGCATGAGTAAGAAGATTTTGAGTCTGCTGCTGATTCTATGTTTAACTTCCGGGCTTTTGTTCTCGACGTCCGAGAGCATGTATGCCGAGTCTACACACGAAGCGCTACATTTTTCATATGGTGTCAATATTCCGCCCCTCCATGATGCCGTCGTATACAATCCGGATACGAACAGCAGCAGGGACCCCGACACGAATTACCATAACCCGGGTGATACGTTGCCCATCGCTGATGGCATGACTGTAGAATTCAACAAATCTTATACTTATTTCAAATTCGATATTTCACATTTGCCAAAGGCGGATCAGCTCGGCACAACGCTCTTTTCCGTCTGGGGTCGCGACACATCCAGGCAGACTTCAGAAGCCGCAGCGTCATATATCCAAATCTTCGGGGCAGACGATGCGAGAGACTGGACGGAAACAGACCTTACATGGAACAACAAGCCTGTCATGGGCAGCGAACCAATCGCTGAGGTGCTGTACAGCACTTCCAATGCTTTTCAGGATGCAGATATTACCAACTATATCAAGCAGCAGAAGCAAAGCGGCGCAGAGACGATAACATTGATTATCGCGGCCAAAGCACTAGACGGAATTTTCTACCATCGCGGCAAAGACACAACAGTCAGCGGGCAGCACCCTCCACGATTAATCGTCACAGATCCGGCTGATGTACCCGAGGACATGCGTCTTGGGCAGGACGGCCGAAGCCGGCTGTATCCTGCGGACTGGTATCCGGGATTCAAGGACGACAAGGGACGTTTCCTGCATGATTTCTCGTATGCGGGATACCGGCGCAGCGAGCAAGAACTGCCGGAGGTGCAAGTCTCTGCTGGCATCGATGTGACGGAGGCGCCCTATTATGCCGACAATACAGGAGAACTGGATGCAACAGACGCGATTCAGCGCGCAATTCAGGATGCCGCCGGCCAAGGTGGAGGGGTGGTTTATTTGCCGCCAGGGACGTACCAGGTCAATCCGCCCGCGACCAAAGATTACGCTCTGATACTTCCCGCCAGCGACATCGTGCTGAAGGGGGCGGGAATCGATCATACCTTTATTTATAATGCGACGGAAAATATGAGGTTCAAGGATATTATCCGGGTTGGAGACGGGGATTGGAAAAAAACCGAAATCTCCACAAAACTGAACAAAACGGTAACGGAGCCAACGGTATTACTCGCTGTGGAGGATACCAGAGGGTTTGAAAAAGATGACTTTATTATGATTACCTTCGACACCACGCAAGAATTTCTGAATGAGCTTGGCATGCATAATCGCTGGGCCTCTCGCCTGGGCCGAGTCGAGCCGATTTTCTACAGGCAGGTTGTTGGGGTAGATCATGCCAACCGGACGATTACGCTGGATATTCCGACAAGATACCCGCTTAAACAACGAGATAACATCACCATTACGAAAACAGAAGCGCCTCTAAAGGAAATCGGTCTGGAAGATTTCTCGATTGCCAACATGCAAAACAGCAATAGCGGTCTGGATGAAAACGACTACAGGGAGCCAGGCACTGCAGGCTATGAAAGCGATAATGCCAAGGCAATCAATATGATCGCTGTTGCTGACAGCTGGATTCGGAATGTCAGCACCTATAAACCGCCTGGCAATGCGGCCTACCATCTTCTGTCGAATGGCATTATTTTGGACCGTACCAAAAATGTCACCATCGATCATGTTACGATGCAGTACCCGCAATATCGCGGGGCTAACGGCAATGGCTACTTATATCAGTTCAAGGGTAATGACAGTCTGGTCACGGAGAGCACAGCAGTGGCAGCCCGACATAATTTCACTTTCGCCAATTTTGCCGCTAATGGCAATGTAATGCACAATGTACGCGGGGAGAACTCGACACTATTAACCGACTTCCATATGTATTTGAGCATGGCGAACCTGATTGACAATATGACATTGGACAGGGATGGCATCTCCGCAATCTCGCGGGATTATGGCTCTTCGGCCACGAACCGTCACGGTGTAGTAACGACGGAGAGTGTGTTCTGGAACACGACAGGCATCGCTGCCCACCGAAGCAAAAACGGGATCATCATTGAATCGGAGCAGTTCGGCCATGGTTATATTATCGGGACGAAAGGCGCTGTAACCGGTGTTAATGTTGACATTATCGGCTCTATCTCCGACACGGATACAAGCCCGTTCGATATGGCCGAGGGCATTGCGGAGGGTGAGCGGCTGACACCGCAGAGCCTTTATGAAGATCAGGCACAGAGGCGGTTGAATGCATTCGAACTGGCTTTGCAATCGCTGCTCGTCAATGGCGAAGCGGTAAGCGGGATGCAGTTTTTGAGAACAGGCTACACGTATACACTGCCCTATGGTACAGAGCAGATCCCGACCATTCAAGCCACGCCTCGTTCTTCCGCAGCCGAAGTGACAATTACACAGCCTGCGGCAACGAACGGCACCGGAGTCATTCACGTTGAGAAGGACGGAATAAGCCAGTCGTATACTATCGATTTCCGTGTAGCACAATCACCGTTGCTGCCCAAAAGCATTGCGCTCGTGCCCGACAAGTCGGTCCAAGGCTGGCGGGCTGCCGGGAATACGATCAGTGCAGGGAATAGCGGCAAACTGAACGTGTTTCTTACGCTGGAGAATGGAGAGATTGTAAATGCCAACAATGAGAACATTCAAATCACCTTTACAGTGGACAATGAAGACATCGGCGTGATTGCAGGAGATCGGTTCCAAGCCGTGAAGCCGGGTGCCGTGCGGATTACGGTGGAAGGTGTCTATAACGGACACACCGTGTCAGCTGTAGATACGTTCACGGTGCTGGAAGCCATGCAACAGCCGGAAGGGACCTTTGCAGCCGTAGCCAGAGTGACGGCTAGTGCCGATGATGGCAATCTTCCCGGAAATGCCATCGACAGAGACCCGGATTCCAGATGGTCAGCGGAAGGAAAAGGGCAGTATTTGCTGCTGGAACTGGATAAGGAGCAATGGGTAGACAAAGTTAGCATTCTGTTTTATAACGGCAATCTGCGCGCCAATTACTTTGACCTTGAAGTGTCCGCAGACGGTGTTCACTATCAGAAAGTGATTGCGCATGCAGCAAGCCGCAAGCAGGAGCCGAACCACTACGAAACCTTCGGGTTTACGCCCGTGAAGGCCAAATATATAAAGTTTACCGGTCAGGGAAATGAGATTAATCTATGGAATAGCATCATTGAATTATGGGTGCATCAGCATGCTTCCCCACCTGATGAACCTGTTCCATCTTCCCCGTTCAACCCAGGCTGGCCCGCGGCGACAGAGAAACCTGTTGAACAGCCTGAGTCGCATCATCCTGATCAGCCTGTCCTTGTTAGGCTTGACTTAAGAGAGCCCGATCTGGCAACCAATTTCAGCGGACAAACAGTAGCCCGACTGCAACTGGACATAACTACACTCCGTGAGGCGCTGAACGCTCTAAAACCTGAGCAGTTGGCTGGCGAGGTCCAACTGTATGTCGATGCAAGAGGCAGCGGCAGCATGGGCACGGTATTGCTGCCAGTGGATGTGATTGCGCTGGCCTTGGCGAAAGCTCCGTTGGCGGTGCTGGTGATTGAACATGATTCCGCCCGATACGAGCTGAAGCTAAAGGAGTTATATACGGATCAATCAGCAGCAGGAGCAGCTTATTCGACACTAGCCATTCATATGGAACGAATAGCAGGCGAGGAGAGTGCCAGACTGAAGAGCAGGGCAGCGTCAGCAGAGATTGCTTTGCTGCATGACGGCATTAAGACACGAGTTGCAGCAGAGCCTGCTGGCGGCGAAAACGTTATCGGGAATTATGGCAAAGTGTATGCACCGGTGACCCTTCATCTGACAGGTGAAATTGATTTGCAGCATGCTGCAGCAGTGTTGTATGATCCGGTGACAGGAGAGATGAGGTTTGTTCCAGCTATATTCCGTCATGTGGATGGGAACACAGAGGTTGAAATTTACCGTACAGGTGACGGAATCTATACGGTGGTACAATCGGAGAGAACATTTGCCGATGTGAGCGGACACTGGGCCCAAGCTCAAATTGAGTCTCTGGCATCGAAACTGCTGGTGAAAGGGAGGACGAATGATCGATTCGCTCCCAATGATGATATTACGCGTGCAGAATTTGCCGCACTTGTCAGCAGAGCAGCCGGGTTAACTCCCGCAGCTACGGACATCTACACCGATGTATTGCCGGGGGACTGGTATGCTGGCGCAGTCGGAGCAGCGACGGCTGCCGGAATCGTGAACGGTGCAGGCCAGAGCCAGTTTAGGCCGGATGATCCAATTACCAGAGAGCAGATGGCAGTGATGGTCATGCGAATGATGGCGTTTGCTGGCTATTCGGCGGATGCGGACATGGTGCTGTTGAACGGCTTTTCCGATAGCGATTCTGTTAATTCCTATGCCCGTCAGGCGCTGGCCCAGGCCGTGGCACTGAAGATTGTTAACGGCGTTTCAGAGCAGCAGCTTGCGCCACAGAAGCAGGCTTCCCGTGCGGAAGCGGTGATGATGATCGAGCGGATGCTGAAGCAAATGCATTTTTTAGGCCCAGTTTAAATCTCAATCAATGAAACAAAACCTGCCGCTAAAAACGAGGTGAAAGCCTGCGGCAGGTTTTTTTCGCGTGCCTGACAGCATGTTATGGCGAGGGGCAAATTGAAGCGTCGCATTTCGCGAAACCGTTTCTTTCATGTATAATAATTCGCAACAGGAGGAGTGACGATGACAAATTCATGGCTCGCTAGGCTGATCATGCGCTTGAAGCACGCTTATTACGGCATATCGTTCAAGAGGCGCATTAGCGCTGCGTTTCTATTATTCATTGCACTGGCGACTGGGGTGGTCGGAATATCCGCCTATTCCATTGCTTCCAAGGAACTGCAGCGCAACGCATTCGAATCAAGCCAGGAAGCGGTTGTGAAAACGACGCAAATTATGGATGACAAGCTGTACAATGTGTCCAAGACTGTTCGCTCCATCATGCTTAGCGATGCGTACAAAATGATGATGCAGGATGTGCAGAGTAATAATATATCGAATTATTATGTTCATTTGTCCGGGATGCAGTATATATTTTCGCAGGCGGTCTTCAACGAGCCATTAATTGAAAGTATACTGATTGCCACGCCGATTGGTGATTTTTATCCTGTCTTGCAGCGTCGAGCGCAAAATCAATCCTTTTACGAATCGAATCTCTATTATTTGACTGAAAATAATAATGGGGGATTGTGGCTGAGCGGCCATACGGATGTGCTCTTCACGGGAGAAAGCCGGGTGCTTAGCTTTGTGACCAAAGGAACACATGATTATTATTCAAACACCAACGTCTATTTTATCGTCAACGTGAATGAAAGCGGTCTAATCGATATTATTAACCAAAACTCACCAAAGAATGACAATAATTATTTAATCGTTGATTCATCAGGTGGCGAAGTCATCCGCACGGAGTGGTCGTCGCGGCAGAACTTGGGCCGGGATGAAGTCTTTCTGCGCCAAGTTGCTGAAGCGGATAATCGATCGTTCTTCCACGAATTTGACGATACCGAGTATTTGGTCAATTCCTCACGCTCCAAGATCGTCGATAATTGGATACTGTTCGGAATGCAGCCTAAAAACAAGCTGCTTGCGCAAATGATGAAGGTGCAGCGGACGGTAGGGGTTATTATGGTAGTTTTTTTGCTGGCGGCATTGCTGTTGTCTAACAAATTAACCTCAGTATTGTTAAAACCGCTTTACAGGCTGCGGCGGTTGATGAGAGATGTTGAGAATAACAGGCTTACGGTGCGGTTTGAGAGCAAATCTCGGGACGAGGTGGCGCAGGTCGGTTTTCAATTCAACCGCATGCTGGATGAAATTACACGTCTTATTCAAGATGTTAGAGAGAGTGAGGCAGGCAAGCGAGAAGCGCAGATGCGGGCGTTAACGGCGCAGATGGAACCCCATTTTCTATATAACACGCTTAATACGATTTATTGCAAGTCAGTAATGGGCGAATATCAAGAGGTAAATAAAATGATTATGGCGTTGTCGCAGATGTTTCAGCTGGGCCTTAGCGGAGGGAAAGATTGGAACACACTGGAGGATGAGCTGTCCCACGTAGAGCAGTACTGCGCTATTCAAGGCATGTGCTATGAAGATCTGTTCGAATATCAAGTTGAAGTTTTGGCTCCAGAGCTGCTAACCTGTAATGTACCCAAGATATTGCTTCAACCCATCGTCGAAAACAGTATACAACATGGCTTCCGCGACAGGGGCTCCGGCGGATTGATTCGACTCTCTGTGAACGAGGATGAAGGGTTTCTCCATATTGTCATTGAGGATAATGGTGTGGGAATGGACGAGGATAAGGTGCGTGCCGGCATGAAACTGGCTGTACAGCCTGACAGCAAAAAAGGATTTGCTCTTTACAATATTTCCAATCGTTTGAATCTCTACTACGGGGATAAGGCGAGGATGGAGTTTCATAGTCGCGAGGCTGGCGGAGTGAGGACCGATCTGTGGATTCCGATAAGAGGAGAGGTGCAGTGGCATGGATAAGAACAGTCAACCAATGATCAAGCTCTGTGTTATTGATGATATCCGAAGTGTTGTCAATATGATCTCGAGCGTGCCTCCATGGCATGAGCATGGCATCGAAGTAGCAGGCACAGCGCTTGATGGAGAAGCGGGAATTCGCCTTATAAAGGAACAGCGGCCCAATATTGTGCTGACCGATATTCGTATGCCGAAGCTGGATGGTTTGGCGATGACAAAGGAAATTTTGGAGCTGGACCCGGAAACCAAAATTATTATTTTGAGTGCCTATACCGATTTTTCTTATACGCAGCAGGCGATTCGGCTTGGGGCATTCGATTTTGTCAAAAAGCCCTTTTCAATTGAGGAAATTATGGGCACAGTATTGAAAGCAAAAGAAGCTTATCTCGCCGGCAAGGACGAGAAGGCTATGGTAAGAGGTCTTGAAAATGAGCGCATTCAAAGCTTGCCGATGCTGCAGCAGGAATACATGTCACTGCTGATTTACCATCCTGCGAATGAGGCTAAGGTTGTGGAGCAATGGCAGCAGCTTGAGATTAATTTGGAGACGAGGCCGCTTAACGTATTTGTCGTCGAAGTAGACCAGTTTATGAATAAGTATAAATCTCGCCCCGCAAGAGAGATTGAGTTGATGCGATTTAGCTTGCGGAATATTTTGAAGGAAACGGTCTCAAGCTATACAAAAAGTATCGTATTTCGAGAGTCGGCCAATCGGTTCGTATGTATTATGAACTGCGCAGACAATAAGTCGGCCGAGCATATTTCCGAAGCGTGCCGGAAAAATATTCAGCAATTTACGCATTCCACCATTTCGATTGGGGTAGGACCATGCGTTGACAACATCGCCGACCTTCCAGATTCTTATCAGAAGGCAGTGGAAGCAGTGTCCTATCATTTCTATACCGATGGCAACGGCGTTTCCAGCTATACCCGTATCTCGCATGCAGGCAGCGCGGTTATTTTTCCTGCTTACAATCCGGAGACGGAAGGAGAGTTTTTATTTGCTCTGCGATCGGGGAATAAAGGAAAATGCCAACTGATCTTGGAGAAAATTTTTAATGGCATGCTGCAAAGCGACCCGCTGCCTGAGCCGCAGCGTATAGAGGACCTGTGCTATGAGCTTTCAGCAAAAATATGCCGTTCGATGTTAGGCCTTTTTCCCCAGAACAGAGTGCAACAATTAGAAAGCCGCTGGTTGGGCAGCCGTCCAAAGGGAAGCTCCTCATTCAATAAGCTGCGGGAGATGGTGCAGGGGCTATGCGATGAGGCTTGCAGTTGGATTGGCCAAGAACGGATTGATGAATCGACAAGACTGATTTATGAGGCTAGAGATTATATTTCCGCCAACCTGAATGTTAATTTATCTCTGGAGCATTGCGCCAAGCAAAGCAATCTGAGCCCAGGCTACTTCTCCAACCTGTTTAAAAAAGTGCTCGGGATCTCCTTTCAGCAATATGTCACCCACCAGCGAATGGAGAGAGCAAAAACGATGCTGATTGAAGGGTTTCAGGTTCAGGAAATCGCTCAGGACCTTGGGTATGAGCATCGGCGTTACTTCAGCGATGTGTTTAAGAAACATACGAACATGACCCCCTCTGAGTTTAAAATATATAGCACAGGCAAAGCTGATACACCGCTTGATCTCAAGCAAGACAAGGTTTAAACGCGAGGCATAGAGGCTGTTCTACAGCAGGCGATTGGCCTGCTAGAGAGCAGCCTTCAATGTAACTGATTATGAATTCTGCCCTATATGTGTGGTTTGCCGCATTATGCACATAAGAAGATCGTCCTATAATTAGAACTGTAACAAGCTAAGCGGCAAGTAAAAAAGGGAGGTTACCAGAGATGAAAAAAGGTTTTTTGCTAGCTGTAGTCGGTACGATGCTCGTTGCAAGCTTGTCGGCATGCAGTGGCGGGGGCAACAGCGCTACAGGGGAGAAGACGAAGATCAGCTATTGGACTGGCGATCGTCATGACTCTGAATTCGTGAAGAAGAAGGTCGACGAATTTAATGCTTCAAACACAGATAATATTGAGGTAGAGCTTGTCATCAAAGGGGATGACTTTGACCAGGCACTGGATATGTCCTTCCAAACCTCTGAGCCTCCGGATGTAATACGGGTCAAAGAAAACACCATTCAAACCCTGTATAAGAAAGAGTATCTCGCTCCAATCGATGAGTTTTTGACAGAGGAGTTGAAAGCGAAATTTCCAGAAATGCTTGACTTGAATAGCTTTGACGGTAAACGTTATAGTCTGCCGAACTACGGAACAACAATGCGCTTGATCTATAATAAAGAGTTGTTCGCTAAAGCAGGCATCACAGCTCCGCCTACGACACTGGATGAAATGGTGGATGCAGCGAAAAAACTGACTGAAGCAGGCAAGTCGAGCGGTGCGTATGGCTTTGCGCTTAACTTTAAAAACCCAGGCAGCGCAATGGGCCGTTCAGCCCGTGTAATCGCTGAGGTTAGCGGCTATGGCGGTTTCGGTTATGATTTCAAGACAGCACGTTATGATTTCAGCGGGTTTAAGCCAATTGTCGAAGCGTTCAAGCAGATCAGGGATGACGGAAGCATGCTTCCAGGTGTTGAATCGCTGGACATCGATCCGCTGCGTGCGCAATTCGCGGAAGGCAAGATTGGCATGTATCTCTCCTACTCAGCTGAAGCGGGTGTATACGCATCCCAATTCCCTGCAAAAATTGATTGGGCAGCAGCTCCGGCACCTTCCATTGACGGCAGCTTTAACGGCGCTTCCGGTTTCCTTGGCGGCCAATGGCTGGCGCTGAGCTCGAAGACGACGAAGAAAGAAGCGGCATGGAAGTTTATGTCCTATATGTACGAAGATTCATTGCTTCAAGAGTACCAGGAAGGCGGCTTTGGTATTTCCATGGTGCCAGCAGTCAGTGAAGTTGCGGCAACTCCTGATGTGAAGGGGATCGATGGTTTTCTGCCGAACCAATATGACGGCGTATGGCCTGTATACCCCGTCGTTGCGGTTCAAGGCGTTAAATCAGACGATGTATTCTTCAAGTATATGAGCAGCGGTGGAGATCTCGATGCGATTGTTAATGATCTAAATCAAAGATACAATACGGCGCTGGATGCGGCGATCAAAAATGGTGAACTAAAAGCGGAGCCAATGCCAGACTTCGATCCGAAAAATCTGGCTGGTAAATTCGCGAAATAAAGATAACATCTCAAGCGGGGATGGGAACTTTGGTTTCTCATCCCTTTTGTTGGAAAAGGAGTGGAGAACCTTGTTGAATAAAGCCAGAAGCGCAACTTTTTCATACGGCTTTTTAATGCCCAGCTTTATTCTGACGATCGTTTTGGGCATTTACCCTATAACATGGGCTATGCGATACATGTTTTATGATTACAAGGGGTATGGCGAAGAACGTTTTATCGGATTAGGCAACTTTGCGAGAGTGATGCAAGATGCGGAATATTGGGATTCCGTTTTAAATACCTTTATTTATGCTGGCGGCAAGCTGCTGTTATCGCTGCCTTTAGCCCTTGTTTTGGCCGTTATTCTTAACCGGGGGATTAGAGGCAAGGGCTTAATGAGAGCCCTGTTATTTATGCCTACGATTATTAGCTCGGCCGTTATGGCAGTTGTATTCTTTACTATTTTTAATTCGTATAACGGGATTTTAAATCAATTTCTTATGAAGTATGGCGTGGCAAATGCCCCAATCGACTGGTTAGGCATGGATTATTCTATGCTGACCGTGATACTCGTTGCGGTATGGGGAGCAGTCGGCAACTATATGCTACTGTTTTTGGCAGGATTGCAAAATATTCCACAAGACGTCTATGAAAGCTCATCTCTGGATGGGGCGAATAAGTGGCAGCAGTTCAGATGGATTACGATCCCCATGCTGGGACCTGTCATGCAGATGGTTGTTATGCTGGCTATTATTAATGCGCTTAAAGGATATGAAAGCATTATGGTCATGACGGACGGCGGACCGATAGGCAAAACCAATGTCATGTTTCTGTATGTATATAAATTATTTTTCCCGACATCAGGCGGAGCGGCAGCGACGCAGGTTCAAGAGATGGGCTACGGCAGTGCGGTGGCATTCATTACAGCTCTTATCGTCGGCATAATCACCGTTCTTTATTTCTATGGTTCGCGGCGTTTAAACCGCAATGATTGAGGAGGAAGGCATCATGAAATACCTATGGAAAATCGTGTTATGGGCTTTTCTCCTGCTGGTGCTCCTGCTCACGTTGTTCCCAATCGTCATTACGATATTGGGCTCTTTCAAAACGAATGCAGAGCTGACGGCTGGAGCGACATTCCTGCCATCTAGCTGGGAGTATGGCAACTATGCCGAGGCGTGGACGAAAGCCGGCTTCGCTACGTATTCATTCAACAGTTTCTTTATTGCCATAGCAGTGACAGTGGGTACGCTTATTGTTGCATCGATGGCTGCATATGTTGTCAACCGGATGACGTTTGTTGGTAAAAAGTTCTATGTCGGAATCCAAGCGTTCACGATGTTCGTCTCGATTGGAGCGGTTGTGTTAAGGCCGCAATTCGAGCTTATGATTGATTTGAAACTGAATAATTCCCTGTGGGGCGTCATTCTTATTTTGATCAGCGCACATGCTTCAGCATTCTTTATTTTGCTCAGCTTTATGAGCGGCATTCCGCGCGAGCTGGACGAGGCTGCGCGCATTGATGGCTGCTCGCAAGGTTCAATCTATGTGAAAATTATTCTTCCATTGTTGACTCCAGGGCTTGGAGTAGCGGGACTGTTCGCGTTCCGCGGTGCGTGGAATGAATATTTGCTGCCTTTCGTATTCACGCTCAGCAAGCCAGAGCTTCAGACATTAACGGTTGGGTTGGCGAATTTGAAGTACGGGATCTCGGCAGCCGCTCAAACGCACTATATGATGGCAGGTGCTTGCTTGTCTATTTTGCCGATGCTCGTTGTCTATATTTTCGCTAATAAATCATTTATGCAGATGACCGCCGGCTCACTTAAGGGGTAATGGTCCAAACATACAGGAGGTTGAATGAAATGAACATGCAATTGCCTTTAATCGATAAATTAGTGTCCAGTGATATCATTACACGTCATCCAGCGAATCCAATTCTGGACGCCGCGCGGGTTCCTTACCCGACGGCTTTGGTATTCAATGCTGGCGTTACAAAATTTAACGGCAAGTATGTGATGGTATTCCGCAACGATTACGGCTCGATTGAAAACCAGACGATAGAGCCTCATCACACGACAGATCTTGGCATTGCTTTCAGTGATGACGGCATTAACTGGGTGGCTGGACCGAAGCCTGTGTTTAAAATGCATGATGAAGAAATTATTCGGGCTTATGATCCACGATTGACCGTCATTGATGGTCGTTGTTACATGTGCTTTGCAGTGGATACGCAGCATGGCATTCGAGGCGGCGTAGCTGTAACGGATGATTTTGAAACATTCGAGGTGCTTAGTCTCTCGACGCCGGATCTGCGCAACATGGTATTGTTTCCGGAGAAAATTGGCGGCAAGTACATGCGCTTGGAGCGTCCGTTCACCGTATACAGCCGTAATGGCATTGATCGTTTTGACACATGGATTTCGGAATCGCCGGATCTGGTGTATTGGGGCAATTCTGACCTGCTGTTCGCGGTAGAGCATGTGTCGTTCGCTAATGACAAGGTAGGTCCAGCGGCTCCGCCCGTGAAAACAGACAAGGGCTGGCTTACGACGTTCCACGCGGTGGATATTGATCCTTCAAGAGGACAGCATGGATGGGAGCCTACCTGGAAAAAACGCTATACAGCTGGCATTATGCTGCTTGATCTTCACAATCCGAAGCATATTCTTGGCATGAGCCAGTCACCGCTTATTGCGCCGGAGGCGCCTTATGAAATCGACGGCGGCTTTCGCAACAATGTCATCTTCCCCGGCGGCATGATCCTGGAGGATAATGGCGAAGTAAAGATCTATTATGGGGCTGCGGATACGGTTGAATGCTTGGCTACTGCGCATGTAGATGATCTTATTAAGCTTTGCTTGGAGGATTCGAAATAATTGAAGACACAGAACAGCGGGACACAATGGATATGGTAGAGGCTGCTTAAATCGAGGAGATGAACCGTGCGGGTATCGGCGGTTCTTTTTTATGCATGAGTGGATGGAAGCAATTGGAGTCTGCATCAAGAAGGGCGATCCTTTTACTTTACCCATTATCTGCGGCTGTTTTCTGTTCAAATCTGCCCTTTATGTGCGACTTACCACATTATGCCTAAGGAAGATCCGTACTATAATGAGTTTGCGCAAGTTATAAAAGCGCTTTCATACTCAAAATGAAGGGAGAATTATTTATGTACAAGGTAAAAAAGCAGCTTAGTACTGTCATCATCCTGACAATGCTGTTGGCAGTGATGGGGGTGTCTGCGCCAGTAGTACAGGCAGAATCGGCGTCGCAAGCACGCGATGAAGGCCTGAGCCCGGCAACCGTATACAGCTACGAGCCCTCTTCGAAATATGAGATCTCCACCGATTATGCGCTCAAAGTGAACGGGGTGGAGGTTAAAGTTATTAAGGCGTTCAATGACTATGATTACGCGAACTTCTCTGTTTCGGAAGGTCCGGTAACGTATGAGGTTACCATTCTCAATACGAATAAGGCTCACGAATATGCAATCAGCCCGAAGAAGCTGAATATTACGCCTGCTATGGCAGGGAGAACAATTACTTTTACGACGGATAAGGACGAGTATATTATTCTGAATATGAACAATCGAACCAAAAGATTGGTCATTGCTGCGGACCCGATGGAGACCGATGTTCCAACAGAGACTGGTGAGGGAGTCTTTAACGTAACGGATGCTCCTTATGGCGTAGCGACTTCCGGCGATCAGACGGGAGTTGCCGACAGAACAGCTGCGATCCAGCAGGCCATCGATGACGCTAGCGGCTATGGAACAAGTCAGGGGAGTGGCGTGCAAGGGATCGTTTATATACCTGCCGGCACTTATTATATAGGTAATCTTGTTCTGAAAAGCAATACAGCGCTTTATATGGCGCCAGGAGCTACATTTGTCGGGACTGGAAAGACAGCTGATTATGAAGAGCATTGGTTCAAAGACTCCATGGGACGCCCTGCGACCTGGTGGATTTCAACAGCATTTGATTCCTCCAATATAAAAATTTATGGGCGAGGGACGATTGACGGCAATGGCAGAGCGCTGCATGACGATAAAAGCACAAACGGCAAGGGAATGATTAATAACCTTGTTGTTCCGATTGCTACGGAAGATTTCATTATGGATGGGATTATTATTCGAGAATCCGCTGCTTGGGCGGTTATGCCGGTTCGATCCAACGATCTTCTTTTTACAAATCTAAAAATGTTCAACAGTCTCAGCATGGGTGAGAATGATGGGATCGATATTGTAGAATCGCAAAATGCAGTCATTCGCAATACCATCGGCATTGCCCTCGATGATCCTTACTCAACTAAAGCCTGGAAAGAAGATACGGATATCGCTTCCGGTAAAGTACCTTGGCCGGGAGATCCAGAGCCGGTAGAAAATGTTTTGTTTGAGGATGCTATTGCATGGACACTATGCTATGGCTATAAGATTGGTCAGGGCGTCATGCAGGATCAGCGGAATATTGTTTTCCGTGACGCAGTCGTCTACAAGGCGGCAGTCGGCTTCGCAATTCACCATAAGTATGGCGTTGGCGAAGTAAGCGGGGTCACCTTTGAGAACATCGATATAGAAGAGATTAGCGGAAGAAATGAGGACAACAGCGCCTGGATGACGCTGTTCACGGTCGAACATGGCGGGAATGGTGTAGGTCCTGTTAATGACGTTACAGTAAAAGATATTACGGTTCGCGACGCAGGCGAAAGCTTCGCCAAGATCAAAGGCCAGGAAGGCGCAGAAATTACGAATGTGACATTTGAGAATATCTACATGCCTGGCAGCGAAGAACCAGCGACTACACTGCATGAAATGAACTTTTTAAGCCGGGAGTTCTATAGTGGAATTACAATAAAGCCAGTCCATAACCCGGAACCTCGCATAAGGACGAATTTAGCGCTTCATAAGCCAGCAGTCGGATCATCCAGTGATGGCGCTGAAGATACATCCCGATTTGCTTTTGACGGGGAGCTCTCCACCCGCTTTGGTTCGAAGCGCGGCATTGATCCAGGCTGGTTGTATGTTGACCTTGGCAGTGATCAGATGGTCGACCGTGTACATCTGTATTGGGAGGCGGCATACGGCAAAGCGTATAAAATTCAAGTAACGACGGATGATCCGAGCTTTGAGGAAAATTGGGAGACAGTATACGAAACGACAGACGGAAAAGGGGGGTTAGAAGAAATTGCATTTGATGCAGCAGAGGCTCGCTATGTTAGGATGTACGGCACGGCAAGAGCAACGCAATACGGTTACTCCATCTGGGAAATGGAAGTATACGGTCCAGAGGTGTTTGTGGAGAGCATTGCGCTTGATAAGAAGAGCTTGAACGTGACGATTGGCGAAACGGCACGCTTAACGGCCGTGCTGCTCCCGGAGAATGCCACAAATAAAAAGGTGTTGTGGACGTCTAGCGACCAATCTGTTGCCACGGTAGATGAGAACGGACTGGTGACTGCGAAAGGCACCGGCACAGCATCCATTACGGTTAGTACGCAATATGGAGAGCTGAGTGATGTATCGACCGTCACAGTAGCACCTGCCGCCAATCCAGGAGGAGGTGCAGGATACGTCTACATTCCACCGGTCACCAATCCATCCACCGAGAAAGCAACGGTACTGATCAATGATCAGGCAGAGTCGGTGGGCGAGCTGGAAAAGACGATCGTCAATGGAAAGCAAAGCATGAAAGTGAAGCTGCTGTCAGACCAACTGGTGAGCAAGCTCAATGAGCTGGGAGAGGGGGCAGTCATTTCGGTTCAGCTTCCAGCCAATCAGGACTCGAAGCCGGATATTGTTATCGGCGAGATTGATGGGGCGATCTTGAAACAGCTTCAGGAAGGCAAGGCGGTCATCGAGCTTGTTGCAGAAGAGGCAGCATATCAATTGCCGCTTCAATATATCGATCTGAACGCTTTGTTGAAGGAAGCCGGCGAGCAGCTGAGCGAAGAAGCGGCCATGTCTTCTATGAAGCTGCAAATTAAAATGGAAAAGCCGACAACAGAGCGAATGGCATTAGCGGAAGCGGCGGCCAAGCGGAATGGCTACACCTTTGTATCCGACCCATTTGATTTTTCAGTTCAGATCGTCATCGGAAATACGGTGGCAGAGATAACCCAATTTAATGCGTATGTAGGAATAATGATTGCCCTGTCGGAAAACGCTAATTCGAACGGATTATATACCGGAGTTAAAGTTGCAGAGGATGGAAGTGTGCGACATGTGCCCACAAGTACGGTCAAACTCGATGGCAAAACATTCGCGAAGCTTAGCAGCTTAACGAATAGCGTATACGTGATTGTTAGCAAACCAGTGCACTTTAAGGATATGGTTGGTCATTGGGCTGAGCATTCAGTCATTGAAATGGGGGCGCGCTTGATTGTTAATGGAAGTGACAATGGAAGCTTCCTGCCTGAGCAAGCCATTTCCCGCGCGGAGTTCGCAGCGATCATAGGTCGGGCGCTAGGTTTGGAGGCTTTAAGCGGCCAAAGCGCATTCCAGGATGTCACCGAAGCAGATTGGTATTATGATGCTGTCCATACTGCTCACGCATATCAGCTAATCAATGGTTTCGGTGACGGGACCTTCCGACCGCTTCAATCGATTACACGCGAGGAAGCGATGCTGATCGTTGCAAAAGCGCTGACGGTTGCAGGTTCTGACACGAAGCTTTCAAATGAGGAGATTGAAAATCTGTTAGGTTCATTTGAAGATCGCGGGGACGTATCCGGATGGGCTGTCGAGGGCGTTGCAAAAAATTTGATGAACGGCATTGTACAAGGAAAAGGAAAGGCTACATTGGCTCCGAAAGCGCTGATCTCTAGAGCGGAAGCGGCGGTTATCAGCGAGCGGCTGCTGCAAAAGCAGTTAATGAGCATCGAATAGTGTTAATATATTTTACGTTAATCTTAAACGAATAACACCATATACAAAGAACGCATAGAGAGTGTCCAAAAACTAATAGCTCTTGCAAGTAAGGCGTAAGAATAAATGATCATTAATAGGGAGCCTGCAGAGGCTCTCTTTTACGTTTGTGGCCGTAACGGGCAATCGTATGAAGCAAGTCCGGGTACATGCTTGCTCCTTGAGCCCGATTTTCTTGTGGAAGCGAAAATTTCCGCCGTTGTCAAGTTCTCGATGAAGAACGTGCAAATTTATCAAAAGGATACGTTCAGCGGCGTGCTGTTGGAGCAGCTCGGTGTAGCCCGAAGGCAAGTTCATTGACCATGATGCTGTAAGCAGTATCTTGATGGGTGATAAATTAGTAAATCTAGTGATAAGAGCACAGCATTTCTTCATCCTTTTTCTAGAATAGTAAATTAAATCTTTGGGTGGACTGATTAAGGGGGGAGGCCCGTGTATTCTCTCAGCACTTAACCGTTGTTTCCCAACTTTCTTTTTATGGTAGTATCTATTGGTTCCACAACTATTTATTTTTGCGTAAGCCTCATCAGATCTATGGACACGCTGTCCCCGAATCTGCTTCGGCTTGAAGATGGGAACGGGATATCGTTTACATGATCACCTGCAACGAATAAAGAAAGATGCTACCGAATACGAAAAAAGAAGTCGACCATTTCGTTGGTCGACGTCTAAATTTTCTATTGCGCGGTCAAAATTTGTGGACCTTCAGCCGTGATGGCGATCGTATGCTCGTATTGGGCGGCGAGCTTGTTGTCCATCGTCCGTGCGGTCCAGCCGTCCGGATCGATTGTCATGAAGTAGGTGCCTTCGGTGATCATGGGCTCAATCGTGAACACCATACCTTCCTTGATACGGGGGCCTTTTCCAGGCTTGCCGACATGCATATAAGTCGGCTCCTCGTGCAGGTCGCGGCCGATGCCATGGGCGAGAAGGTCGCGCACGACGCCGAAACCGTGTGATTCCGCATGCCGCTGAATCGCGCTCGTCACGTCGCCGAGTCGATTGCCGGGCTGCGCCTGCTCGATGCCCAGGTCAAGACATTCCTTCGTGACACGCATCAACTTCTCGGCCGTCGGCGAGATCTGCCCGACCGCATAACTCCAGGCCGAATCGCCGAGCCAGCCATCGAGCTCAGCGACAGTGTCGATCGTCACGATATCGCCTTCCTCAAGTGGCTTATTACTAGGTAAGCCATGTGCGATCACATCGTTGGCGGAGGCACAGGTCGCATATTGATAGCCCTTATAGCCTTTCTGGTATGGCTTTGCGCCGTGCTTCAACATAATGTCCTCGAATATGCGCTCAATCTCGTTGGTGGTAATACCCGGTTTGATAAGCGGGGCGATTGTACGATGGCATTCAGCCACCACTTGGCATGCCTTGCGGATAGCCTTAATTTCATGCTTGCTTTTTAAAATGACCATGTTCGTATCAGGACTCCTTCGTAATTGCTTGCATAGCGAGTCGGGCGATTCGATCGACGTCCAAGTCGGAATTGCCCGCATAGTAGTGCAGCCCACAGCAACCGACCAGCACGGCAAGCATATGGTCGACGCTGTCGTCTTCGCACTGGGCGATCGATTGGAGTGGAACGTACAGCCGTTCCATAAATTGTCTTTTGGCGTGATGTCGATCCCTTTCAGGCAAGCCTGCATAATGTTCCGCTGCCATTTTGTAGACGAGATATGCGCGGGCGTCCGACTGCCACAGTCGGAGCAGCGCTTTACAATACGTCAACAACTGCCAGTCATCCGGGGGGCTGCCGCTGATGTTCGCCCAGTTTGCGATAACTTGCTCGCATCGCTCGAAGCCGCTTCCTAACACATCTTCTATTAATAAATGCCGGTTGGGGTAATAATGGTATACTGTGCCGTAACCAAGCCCTGCCTCGCGGGCGACGTCGCGAATATCAAAGCTTCCGCCCGTGCGAAAGTAGGAGCGCGCGGCGACGTCCAGGATCTGTTCTCTGCGCTGTATGCGTATGAGCTCATTTTGTTCTTTGGTACGGGGGCACATAGAGTGTTAACCTCCTTATATAGACCTGCAAATTTGTCAATATATAAATAGTAACGCATGGGGTGGAGAAATGCAAAAGATTTGTTGGTGTTCGATAAAATGAAGTACTGAACAATAAAGAACTAGCTCAGTTTATCAAGAGCTAAATATAAAAAAGTCAGATAAAATAAAGAGTTCTACATATTGTACATGACTAATATGTGGAACCCTTTATGTTTAACTATCGTTCCCCGTTAGCCACACATGCGGGCAATCAGGGTTTCCCGGAAAACGCCCATGTCTTATTCAATCCTTTCACTCCGACCGACGCAGCGTCCCGACCAGCTCTACAAAGTGGCGCCCGCGCTCTTCAAAGTTGCGGTATTGGTCAAACGCAGTGCAGGCAGGGCTCAGCAGCACCGTGTCGCCCGGTGCGGCCAGCTTGTGCGCCTGCGCCACGGCCTCGGCCAGGCCTTCGCAACGGAAAATAGGGGGGCAACTCGGCACTCTGCGTGCTGTAGCCTCGATTTGACTGGCCGCTTCGCCGATCAACAGCAACACCTTGACATGATCAGGCAGTAGCCTGGCCATCTCGTCAAACGGTACCTTCTTATCTCTCCCGCCGGCGATCAGCAGCACTCGGCCCACGTGCGCGTGCAGTGTGGCGACGGTACGGGCGGGGCTAGAGCCGATTGAATTGTTGTAGTAATGCACGCCGCCCACAGTTGCCACCCACTGGTTTCGGTGCTCCACGCCGACAAAGGTGCGTACCGTCTCCAGGATTGCCTCGTCCGGCACGGTCCCCCTCACGGCAGTCATGGCAGTCATAACGTTTTCCACGTTATACCAGCCCGGCAAACGAATGTCACTGATAGGTACCAGACCATCGATCACTCCATCGCCGACTGTGTGACCGCCGAAATACTTGGTCCGCCCCCGCCCGCTCAGTGTGGCGGTCGCCGGGTTGTCACCGTTAAGGACGGCAAGGTCGTCAGCACTCTGAAAATCCAGCAGGCGGCGCTTGGCGGCGGTATATTCATTCATGTCGCGGTGCCAGTCGAGGTGATTGGGCGAGAGGTTGGTAATGACCGCCACATGGGGAGAGCGCGTCATGTCCATCAGTTGGAAGCTGGATAGCTCGACCGCGCATGCGTCCAGCGGCGACATCTCGCCCGCGCGCGTCAGCAGTGGCGTGCCAATGTTACCGCCCAGATGCACCGTACGCCCCCCGTTTGCCAGCATGTCTGCAATTAACGACGTGGTGGTGGTCTTACCGTCCGAACCGGTCACGCCGAAAATGGGACAAGGACACAACGCAAAGAACTCCTCCATCTCACTGGTCACACGGCTGCCGCCAGCGCGGGCCGAGTCCAGCGCCGGATGGTCTGGGCGCATGCCCGGAGTGCGGAACACAATATCGCCACCAACGCGATCCAGGTAGTTCTCCCCTAGGCGCAACCCGACGCCTAGATCGTCCCACTCCTCCCGGGGCAGGGCAGGATTGCGGTCACGAACGGTGACGCGCGCCCCTGCTGAGCACAGCATGCGGATCAGCGGTGAGTTGCTAACGCCGGCGCCGATGATGGTCACGTCCCGACCGGCCAGCGATTGGATATAGGTGTCAAAAGCAGGATTCATAAGCACCTCCGCTTAAAGAATGTCATTAAATCAAATATACCACATATTGGAACCAACTACCTGCCCGTTAGCCATTCATGCAGCGCAATAATCAGCCCTGCAACACAAAGGATGTATTTTCATGGTAGTTGAATAGGGTAACAGACATTCTCTCAAATCCTTTGATAGACCTCTTCATACGAAAACTTAAGTTGTTCTCTCAATTTTTTATTTTCATCTTCGAGCTTCTTCATCTTACGTTTTAGCGAAGCAATGATGGCGTCCTTATTGTTTTCATCCATCTCTTGCTTGATTTGTTTTGGTGTCGGCACTTGAGCTTGCTGCTGACGAAGCGATTCAATGCGCACACGTATCTCAGGATTGTTATAGAGCGTTGCTTTGCTTACGCCAGAATCAGTTGCTACACTATTAAAATTGATGCCCTCCTTGGCTTTTACAAGCCGTCTAATCGACTCATCCACTCTTTGTATGGTCTTTGCTTTGCGAGCCTCATGAACCTGCTTTAAATGCGCTCTGCGATCGTAATCAGACATGTTTTACACCTTGCTTTCCTTTGATACGCTCCATTCGTCCAAAGACTATGTTGCCTTTCCTGATCGTCTCATAGATGCTGGTCAGACGATCAAGGTTCTTTTGGTTTTTCTCCGCAATTTCGTCGCGACCGTATTGTTTGGCAACTTCTATCATTTTTGAGGTAGATTGAATATGAATTTTGTATTTAGGTACGTCCATGTCAGAGAGACCTACAGCTAAGTCTTTACAAGGGCTGCCACCGTTACAAGTCAAACAGGGAGGCTCTTCAGCATATGGGTAATTGCCATTTATACGGGCCCGACAGGAGCCGTAGGGATTATCGATCGCATTTAGCTTTTGATCACGCCAGAGCGTTTCCAGGATATCGTACGGGATTTCCTCACAATGCGCTCTCGTCCATATCAAGGCATTAAAAATTGACAATCCGATCTTAAGAATGCTCTCTGTCGGTTCAAGGGGGGAGATAGTAATATGGATAGCAGGAGGTGAGGACAACAAATGAATTCGGAGCAATCAGTCAAAAGTGTCTTCCCATTGTTTGCGACATTGAGAAAGCGCTTTAAAAAAGAGCGGACACTGCATCTCTTTGTTTGGCTAGGATTAGCTCTGTTGCTAATTTTCAACTATATTCCAATGTTCGGAATATTGATGGCATTCAAAAATTATTCGATTGTCACAGGGGTAAAGGGGATCTTCACCAGCAGTTGGGCAGGTTTAAGCTATTTTCATGAGTTTGTGACCGACTATCGGTTTGCAGAAATTGTACGCAATACAATAATACTCAGTTTGCTGAAGGTAGTGTTCACGTTTCCGGCGCCAATTCTGTTTGCCATCTTGCTTAATGAGGCCCGGCATTTGCTATTCAAACGGTTCGTTCAGACAGTCAGCTACTTGCCGCACTTTATTTCCTGGGTCGTGGTAGTCGGTCTTTCCTTCTCCTTTCTGTCAACGGATATCGGGGTCGTCAACAAGCTGCTTGTACAATGGGGACTTGCCGAACGGCCGCTTAACTTTCTTACCAGCGCTAATTATTTCTGGGGGCTTGCTGTCGGCAGCGCTGTATGGAAGGAGATGGGATGGTGGGCGATCATTTTCCTCGCGGCTATCTCGGGAATTAATCCTTCATTATATGAAGCGGCTCAAATTGATGGGGCAGGGCGGCTTGCCCGGATTTGGCACATTACGCTGCCTGGTATGCGAGGAACGATCATTGTGGTCATGATCTTGACGATTGGCAGCATTCTCGGCGGCGGACTGGTGGGCTCGAACTTTGAACAGGCCTATCTGCTCGGCAACACGATGAATAACTCCACTTCGGAGATCGTGCAAACGTACGCATTCAAGGTCGGGCTGGCCGACGGCAGATATTCGTATGCAGCTGCGATTGATTTGATTCAATCTGTTATTTCGGTTGTGTTGATCTTTTCGAGCAACGCGATTGCCAAAAAGTTCTCGGGATCGAGCTTGTTCTGATGGGGACGGAAAGGAGAAGCCTGCGATGCTAAAAAAGAAAAGCGCAGAAGACATCGTTATCGACACGATAACTTACAGCATTCTAGCTATCATTATGTTCGCTACGCTGTACCCGTTCTATTACGTACTGATCGTATCCTTTAATGAAGGAACTGATTCAATGCTTGGCGGGATGTATGCTTTACCGCGCAAATTTACACTGGAAAACTATCGATCTTTTTTATCCGATTCAGCCTGGTACAGCGCATTTGGCATCACGGTCGCCCGGACGGTCGTCGGCTCGCTGTTGAGTGTCATCGTTACCGCGTTGGTCGCCTATGGCTTGTCTCAGAAGCAATTGCTGTTTAAACAAACGTACTTTACGATTGTCATTATCGCGATGTATTTCTCAGGCGGCCTCATTCCTTATTATGTGGTGCTGCGCTCGCTCAATTTGTTAAACACGTTTGCTGTTTATGTGGTGCCATCGATGCTCAGCACGTTCTTCCTGCTCATTGCGGTCTCGTTCTTCAGGGAGATACCGCCTGAATTGAAAGAGTCGGCTCATATTGACGGGGCCAATGATCTTCGGGTATTTTTTCAAATTGTGCTCCCGGTATCAAAGCCGCTGCTTGCTACCATGGCGCTGTTCGCTGGGGTGGGACAATGGAATTCCTGGTTGGACTCCGCTTATTTTGTTCAAAATGATGCGCTGCGCACGCTGACCTTCCGCATGATGGAGACGATCAACAAGAGTCAAATTCCGACAGACGCCGTCGCTTATGCGACGGGAGCCTCGAATGTGACCGGCTACTCCTTGCAGGTGACAGCCATGGTAGTCTCGATTATTCCGATCGTCTGTGTGTACCCGTTTTTACAGAAGCATTTTGTCGGCGGCATGATGCTGGGTTCGGTCAAGGAGTAGAGGATGCTATCAGCAGTATGGGCGGCACAAATATAAATCTAACAATTGAAAATTCGGAGGGGTTAGTATGATGAAGCAAATGAAAGCAAGCAGATGGATCGCCATGATGGCTGCGCTCGTATTGCTGGCAGGGCTGTTGGCAGCATGCGGCGGTAATAATGCCAAGGGCGGTAATAACGCTCCAAACTCGGGCGATACGCCGGGCAAATCAGGGACGGCCGAACAGACGGAGCCGGTGGAATTGTCCTTGTTCATTAACCATGCCTGGTATCCTGTGAACAGTTGGACAGGTCCGGTAGCTGAGGAGATCACGAAGAAAACAGGCGTCAAGCTGAAGGTTACAATTGCGACAGACAGCAAGCAGTTGCCGCTTGCCATTGCCTCAGGGGACCTGCCGGATTTGATCTTCACATCCGATGAATTGGATCGTCTGTCCAATCCGGATATCTCGTACGCTTGGGATGAGCTGATCGAGCAATATACGCCCAACTTCACCATCGATCCGACTCGGATTGCAATCAGCACGGTGGATGACGGGCATTTCTACACCATCCGCAATTCCTTTGCAACCCAAGCGGAGTGGGATGCCAATCAATTCGCGTTAGGCAGCGATGGCAATCCTGGAGTAGCGGTGCGCAAGGACATTATGGAGGAATTGGGAAATCCCCCAATCAATACACTTGATGATTTTGTAAGCGTTTTGGAAAGCGTGAAGAGCAAATATCCTGATCTGATTCCGCTTGTAATGGATGTCAACTGGACGGAAGCTTATTTTCAAACCCAATTTGGCGTGACGGCCGCGAATATGTGGGATGAGCAGGATGGTCAAGTACAGCTTGGGGTTGGCAATCCGAAAATTTTGGAATATTACAAGTTCATGAACAGTCTTTATCGTAAAGGTCTCATCCTGGCAGAAAACTTTGCTTACGCCAATGACCAGATTGACGATGAGTATGCAACAAGCGGCAAGGCGTTTGCGCATATGCATACTGTAAGTGTTGCGGAACGGAATAACCTGGCGCTCGAAAAAACCACACAAGACTTTCGTTTCCAGCAGCTTCCTGTGCAATTGACCGACAAGGCGCTGCGTGTTAATGACGGGGTAGGTTTCTCCGGCCTGTTTATTACGAAGAAAAATAAACATCCGGAAGCTTCGATGAAGCTGGTGGAGTTTCTGGCCAGCGACGAAGGGAAAAAGCTGACGATGTTCGGTGTGGAAGGCGAGCATTGGACCTGGAATGATGAAGGTTACCCGAACCTTAACTATAATCCTTCGGATACAGAGTTTGTCTCCAAAAACGGCATCAAATGGTGGTATTTATATTCAGATGCGATTGTCGAAGGGCTGTGGGGTTATGTGCCAGGCACACAGACTACCCAAGCGTTGATTGAAACGAAGGAGATCACCCAATATAAGCCGGAATTAGGGCTGATCCAGGTGAAAGCGGATTCGAAGGAACGGACGATCAAGACCAAAATTGAAGAGATGATCAAAAATGAGCGGGTAAGAGTTATTTTGTCAGACAGTGAGGAGCAAGTAGAGAAAAACTACGCTAATATGCTGGAAAACGCCAGAAAAATTGGTCTGGATGAGTTGAATGAATGGGGTAATCAGGAATACATGAAGAAGAAGCAATTGTTTGAATAATGTAGTGTCATAACAGGCAGGTGGAGTGCAATCACTTCACCTGTCCGAATTTGATCATGATATACTGGGGGTGGGAACGAAGATGTAATTCGTGATGAAGCGGCAGGAGGCATGGACGGTGAGCATCGTAACAAAAATGGTAGTAGGGTATTTACTGATCGTGTTTGTTCCGGTGATCTCATTCGGAATTTATTTCTATAACCAAATCTATGATAGTATGATGCACCAACTTGCCGAGAGCAGACAGCAAATTATTCGTCAGGCCTATTCGAACTTGAAGGTCGATATGTCCAGCATTGAATCTGTCTACCATTTGCTTCAGCATAATTCCTACGCGGCAGAATATTTGGATGGCAATTATGTGACTGAAGGGGAAAGTGTGTATGCGTTTCTAAAGCATATTAAACCGCTGCTCGCTTACCCGATGCTGGGCCATTCTGACATTGAGTCGATCCGGCTCTACAAGACGAAACCGAATGTCTTCTCCATACCGGATCAAATTGTTGATCTGTCATTATTGGATGAGAGGCATGCGAACGAACTGGCTGTGCTGGAACCAGGAAAGGGCGGTTGGCTGCATGTTGTAGAGGATCAGCAATCGCTGTCCTTGCGTTATTATCAACATATTTACAATGACCGCTTCACGGAAAAGCTGGGATTGATCGAGATTCAGGTGCATCCAAGCGCGATGCGCAATTTCTTTGAGGCGCTGGGCAGCCGCGAGCGCTGGGAAATCTATCTGTTGTCATCGTCAGGGGAGAACTTGCTGTCCATTAACGCCCCCGGCAATCCAACATTCGATCCGGCTCGCCTGATCGGGAACGGTATTGATGATGCTTTCCTGGTCAATGGCCAATTGATTGCGAACCAGGTGACGATTGATAAGCTGGATATGAGAGTGGTCGTTGTTGGCCGCGGCAATGAAGTATTCAGCACGATCAAGCAGCGCGAGCTTCTGATGGTTGCGACGATCATACTGCTGCTGCTGGCGCTGTCGTTTGTTTATTATATGATGTTCTCTTCCGTAGCAGGGCGGATCAGCCGGTTGGCACGCCATATGAGAACGGTAGGGGAGAACAGCCTGCGCACGTTTGATGATCAGAATAAGGGGGACGAAATCAGCTATCTTGGCGTTTCCTATAATGCGATGATCTGCCGAATTGACGAGCTGATCAATAATGTTCACCGCGCTGAGCTGCGGAACAAGGAAGCGGCGTACAAAGTGCTGCAAGCACAGGTTAAACCGCATTTTTTGTACAATACACTGGAATCGATCCGGATGCTCGCGGTAGCCAACAATGATCCGGAAGTGGCGGAAATATCGTATGCGTTCGGACAACTGATGCGCTACAGTCTGTTATCCCAAGGGGAAGTCGCACAGCTTGGCAAGGAACTGGCGATTGTTGACAACTATTTAAAAATTCATAAAATCCGTTTTCGAGAGCGCTTGCATTATGAGTACGATATTCAGGCCAATCTTGAGAGCGTTTCCTGCCCCCGGTTCATGCTGCAGCCTCTGGTTGAAAATTGCATTGAACATGGCTTATCCAAGGTGAGAAGACCGGTGACCATTCGGATCACGGTAAGGGAGAACGATGACGAGATTATGATTAAAATTGCCGATAACGGCGGCGGTATTGCCGGGGACCGGCTGTTGGCTATCCAGACCGCATTGCGCAAGCCGGGAAGCGTCCACACCTTGCAGACCGAGACAAGTGGTCTTGGACTGGTCAATGTGAGCGAGCGCATTAAAGCGTTCTTCAAAGGAAATTCCCGCCTGGAGATCGATGGAGCCGAAGGGAAGGAAGCTGTTGTGTACCTGTTCCTGGATAAAGGAGTGATAGTAGACCATGAAGCTGCTGCTGGTAGATGATGAGCCGCTCATTCTGGACGGCTTGGCGAAGATTGTCGGACAATCCGGGCTGCCGTTCTTGAAAGTGGAAAAAGCGGGCGATGCGTTTGAGGCACTCAGTATTATGGTTGAGTTTGCCCCTGATGTGACAATTACCGATTTGAACATGCCGGAGCAGAACGGATTTGAATTAATTTCCAATGCGCGCAAAGCGATGGCTTGCGACCGTTTTATTATTTTGACCGGGTATGATGAATTTGAGTATGCCCGTCAGGCAGTCCGGGTAGGCGCGATCGACTATTTGCTCAAGCCGATCAACGAGCAGGAAGTCGTTCGCCTGCTGCAGGGCATTTCCGGTGAACTGGAGCAGCAGGCTGGCATTACGTCTGACCCTGTGCCGAACATTAGCCGGATGCTGGACTATATTGAAAACCACTACAATGAGGATATTTCACTCGACTCCCTGACGACCGTGACAGGGCTCCATCCCAATTATATTAGCGGGTTATTCAGGAAAGAAACCGGCCAAACCTTCATTTATTATCTTAATTCGCTGCGCATTCGCAAGGCATGCGAGCTGCTGACGACTCACCGGCTCATGTCCGTTCATCAGGTGGGGCGGAATGTAGGGCTGGAGAATCCGCAGCATTTCACCAAAGTGTTCAAAAAATTTACCGGCATCACACCAGGAACGTATAGGGAGGAGTCCGCGCATGGATGCAAAGGATTTACCGAGCAAGGACAGAAGTTTGGAAATCAATGATAGACGGCCGGATCAGCAATTGAAGCTATGGTACCGGAAGCCAGCCTCTTCTTGGACAGAAGCGCTCCCTGTTGGCAATGGCCGGCTCGGCGGCATGGTATATGGCGGCACGCAGCGGGAAATTGTTCAGTTGAATGAGGATACGTTGTGGTCAGGCGCATACAGAAAACTGAACAACCCCGAGGCTTACGGCCATCTGGGGCAAGCCCGGGAGCTGGTGGCCAGCCAGCGGTATATGGAAGCCCAGCGTGTAGTCGAAGAGCATCTGCTCGGCGAGTGGGGGGAGTCCTATATGCCGCTTGGCCATCTGTATCTGGATATGGCGCATGGCGCGGCAATTGCCAGCTACAGGCGAGAGCTGGATCTGGATGCTGCTTGTATTCGTGTCAGCTATGAAGTGGCAGAAGAGAACGTTCGTTATGAGCGCCAAACCTTCGTGTCAGCGCCTGATCAGGCCATCATTATTCGCTTGACGGCAAGCAAGCCCGGGCACATCAGCTTTACAGCTGTTCTGGACAGTCCGCTGCCGTACGCGTCTGAACCGGCTCTAGAGCCGGCCTGCATCAGAATGACAGGACGATGCCCCGACCATGTGGAGCCTAACTATGTGGAGAGCGACGACCCGATCCAATACGGTGAAGGGAAGGGAATCCAGTTTGGCGCGGTCGTGCAGATTGCTGCAGAAGGCGGTGTGGTGACGACGGCGGGGGAGGGAATCAACGTCCTTGGTGCGGATGCTGTGACAATCGTCATCACCGCCAGCAGTGACGGAATAAGCCGGAGATCAGGGATCCCGGCGGCGGAGGAGCCCGGGGTCCGGAGTGCGAAGGCGGCTGCCGCGGCGCTTGAAGTGCCCTATGATCAACTGCTGGAGCGCCATATGACGGATCATCAAACACTGTTTCGCAGGGTGAGTCTCGAACTGGACAATGCGGTGTGTGTGGATGCCGATGCGAGAGATGCGAAGTCGTGCAATGATGATGATATTCACGTTGATGATCTGCCGACCGACGAGCGGTTGCAGCGTTCGGCTTCCGGGCAGGAGGATCAGGGAATGGCATCGCTCCTGTTCCAATATGGGCGCTACCTCCTCATTGCCAGTTCGCGTCCCGGCACTGAGCCAGCCCATCTTCAGGGATTGTGGAATGAGGACGTGCGGCCGCCGTGGAGCAGCAATTATACCATTAATATCAATACGCAGATGAATTACTGGGCTGCGGAAGTTTGCAATCTGAGTGAATGTCATGAGCCGCTGTTTGATCTTCTGGAGGACATTAGCCGGGAAGGCACGGAAACGGCCCAAGTTCATTACGGATGCCGTGGCTGGACAGCCCATCACAATATCGACTTCTGGCGCACGACCGTGCCAGCTAAGGGGAAAGCGTGCTGGTCGTTCTGGCCAATGGGCGGGGCATGGCTAAGCCTGCACTTATGGGAGCATTATGCATTTACGCAGGATCGGACGTTTCTTGCCGAGAAGGCTTATCCGATTTTGAAAGGCGCTGCCCTGTTTTGTCTGGACTGGCTGATTGAGCGCGGCGACGGCTACCTGGTCACTTCGCCGTCTACTTCACCAGAGAACACATTTTTGTCGCCAGAAGGCGGGGAGTCAGCGGTCAGCGCAGGTTCAACGATGGATTTGACACTGATTCGCCAGCTATTCCTGCATGTAATGGAGGCAGCGCGCATTCTGGATATTGATACGCAGTTTCAAACAACGTTGTCCGCTGCCTATGAACGCCTGCTGCCCTTCCAGAAAGGCCGGCACGGCCAGCTTCAGGAGTGGTCAGCCGATTTTGAAGAAGTGGAGCCAGGCCATCGCCACTTCTCTCATCTGCTTGGGTTGTATCCAGGCAATCTGGTCGACCCTCGCACGGACGCCGAGCTGACGCAAATGTTCCGTACCGCCCTTGAGCGACGGAGGGATCATAGCGGCGGGCAGTTCGGCTGGTTGGGGGCGTGGGCCATACATTTCTGGGCACGGCTGGGGGACTCGGAGCAAGCTGTTCACCATGTCAATGCGCTGCAGCAAAAAATGTTCAGCAATCTGTTTAACGGCTTCGGCGTGTTCCAGATTGACGGAAATTTCGGCATCACATCCGGAATCGCCGAGATGCTGCTGCAAAGCCATTTGGGGGAGGTCAGAGTGCTGCCGGCACTGCCAGCCAGTTGGGCGAGCGGCTCCGTCTCAGGCTTGCGGGCACGCGGCGGCTTCACCGTGGATGCGAAATGGTCGGACGGACAGCTGGGCCACGTCCGGTTATATGCCGATCATGCGGGTCTATGCCGGGTGCGCCTGCCCCATAGCCATGGCAGGGTCGCAAGTATAACCCAGGATAAGGATGACAGCCCGATGTCATATAGGATGTCAGAGCCGTCGGTATACGAAGTAACCGCCGCTGCCAACACTTCCTTTACGTTTCACTTTCAGGGATGAACGGCTGCGCCTTGCAAGGCGGCTGTTCACAGACACAGAATTTCTTGCTTATGACAAATCGCCACTTTTAGAAAGTTATACGTGAGACTGAACTATAATAAAACAAGCCAGTTCCCTTGCCGGGAGCTGGCTTGTTTGCATGATGGGCAGTAAAAAAAACGAAGCAGCGGAATTTTTTGAAGCCAGACTTCAACTGATTGCGACCGACGATGAGCGATGCGGCGGCATTGGCGTTTGGTTAAATTCAGCTGCTTTCTCTCAGCCTCCAACAGGCGCTAAAGGCTTGCACAGTCAGGGATTGTCATTTCTATACCTTGAGGAATGACAGCCCTCCTAGAAAATGGATAGTCACTAATCCAATGATTTTATAGAATATCTCAAATAGTGACGGTACCGATTCCCCTGCAATTGGCTTAAACTGAATTGAGCTTGCAATCCTGTGAAGAAGAGAATGGCGATTTTATACAATATTTACACTATACTTGTTAGCACGGGGATACAGCCAATTTATGAAAGCGCATTCTTTTCAGGGCGACTGATCTCCATTTTTGATATTGAGAAAGAGAGGGAAGCGAATGAGCAATACAAATTCGGGGAGAACAGAGGGGAGACCGTTCCGAAGATCCGTTTTTATCAAGCTTTTATTGTCGTTTATGGTGATTTTGTTAATTCCCGTCTCCATCGGAACCGGATTGTACAACAACATGGAGCATGCGCTGATCGATCATGCAAACCAATCGAACCAGGCACTGCTTGAGCAGGCAAGGCTGTCCATCGACAGCCGGATTAACGAAGTGGATCAACTTGCGGTTCAGGTGGCGCTGAATCCGACATTACAGCTGTTATTGTATGGGGAAGCCGGGAAGAAAACCTTTGATGAATACAAATATATTGAATTAATCAGGGATTTCAAGCGATATCGGAATGTCAGTCCGATCATTGATGAGTATTACGTCTATTTGAAGGATACAGGCCAAATTTTAACGACGAGCATTAAGACCGACACCAGCATGTTTTACAACTACATTCATGAATACGTCAACCGGGACGAAGCACAGATGCTTGACATTATGGGGGAATATCATTTGCGGACCTATTTGCCTGCCGAGCCGGTGCAATACAGTCTGAAAAAGCGAAATATGATCACCTACATCAAGTCATTGCCTATTGGGGAAATGATCGATGTCAAAGGTTCCCTCGTTGTCATGATTGATGAAGAAAAAATATTAAGCTTGTTAAGAAAGACGGATCATCGCAATCCGGATTTTTATATTTTGAACGAAGAGATGGATGTTTTGAGCACCACAGCGCAAGACTCCACCTTTATAGAAGGCATCCTGCCGAAGCTTACGCTTGAACAAGGCGATTTTGAGGCGGATATTGAAGGCCAGGACATGATGATTTCCTATATGCAATCCGGTCTCAATCATTGGACGTACATTTCGGTGCTGCCGAAAGAGGTCGTGCTTTCAAAAGTCAATGAGACGAAATCGCTCGCGCTGCTGCTTGTACTGATCTGTTTTGCCGCAGGTTTGGCGGTCTCCTACTATTTGGCTTACAAGAATCACAGACCTGTTCGGGAACTGATCCAGGCCATTCTGAAGGGGAAAAACATTTCGAATCTTGATTTTAAAAATGAGTTTGCTTTTATAAAAAATGAATTGATCACTTCGATAGATGAAGAGAAAAACATTCGAAGTCTGTTGTCTCAGCAGGCCCCTGTCATTAAATCGGACTTTATCGCGCGCATGATCAAAGGATATGTGGACACGAGGGCTTTAACGAGCCGGGACCTCGATTTCATGGATGTTCATTTCAATTATGATCAATTTGGCGTCATGGTCATCCGGATTGATGATTGCTTTCAGTTTATTGAAGAGGATACGGAGCGGGAATGGACACTGATTCGGTTCATCATTATTAATCTCAGCAATGAGCTGCTGGCAGGCCGCGGCTACGCCATCGAGATGGAGCGCGACCGTCTGGCGATCTTGCTTAATCAGCCATCTTCCACCGGGCAGGGCAGTCCGGATATCGAAATGTTCCTGCAGCAGCTGCGGAGCCATATCCAGCAAAAGTTCAGAACGAAAATTACGATTGCGATCAGCAGCATGAAATATGGGTTGGATGCGATTGCGGAAGCCTACCGGGAGGCCGTTATGGCGCTGGACTACGCGCTGCTGCAAGGTGAAAACTCGATTATTTACTATAACAATCTCAAAAATGCAGAATACCATTATTTTTATTATGCGTTGGAAACGGAATCCCAACTGATGAATTACGCCAAAAGCGGCGATTACAACAGCATTGTTAAAACATTGGACCATATTTTCGAAGTGAACTTTCAGACCCGCGTCATTTCACCGGAGATGGGGAAATATTTGTTTTTTGAGCTGATCAATACAGTATTGAAGCTGTTCCATTCCTTGAAGATTGATGAGAAGCAGTTTTTTGAAATGGAAGGCGACCCGCTTAAATATATAGCCAGGATAGGAACGGCAGAGATGATGCATGAAAAGCTGAAACGTCTCTATGCCGTCATCTGCAAAGCAGTGGAAGGTGAGAAGGTCAGCCATAGCGACCGCTTGTATCAGAAAATTCAGGCGTATATAAACGATTGCTATACAAGCAATGACTTAAGCTTGACGAGCATCGCAGAATACTGCGGGCTTCATCCGTCATATCTCTCCACGTTCTTCAAAAAACAAAACGGGCAAAATTTGACGGAATATATTGCGGGGCTTCGCATCAAACTTGCCAAAGCTTATTTGGAGGAGGGGGAGCTGACGATCTCGCAAATCGCCTTGCGGGTCGGGTTCGCCAACGACATCGGATTGATCCGCGTGTTCAAGAAGACAGAAGGCATTACACCGGGAAAATATAGAGAGGTATTTAACAGCTCAAGCGCGCAGAAAGCAAGGCGTTCTTGAAGAAAGCAGGTCAGGGATAAATAATAATAGCCCCATATCCAAAAATTTATCAGTCGATCCAAAATTGTTGCCATATCCACTTACTGGGAACGGCCGTTATGATGATTGTTGTCAGCAGCCACCACCTTATCATTACTACATTATGAGAGGAGACTGTTTAAGCGTATGAAGAAAAAAAGAGGGCTCACATCGATTTTATGTTCCATCTTGATTTTGTCGGTGTTGTTTACAGGATGTACATCCGGCACTAAAGGTGGGGAGGAAGCAGCACCGCCGCCAGATAAACCGGAGACTGGCGGTCAGACAGAAGAGCAAGGACCGGTCGATTACCCATCATCCTTATCTTATTGGGTAGGATTGAACGCCAATGCATCGGCAACGATGGCTGATCTGGGAGAAAGCAAGCTGTACAAGCATCTGGAGCAAGTAACCGGCACGAAGGTGGAATGGCGTCACCCGGCCGGGGACGGAGCGCAGGTGGAGGAACAATTCAACTTGATGATTGCATCGAAGAAGCTGCCGGATGTTATTGAGCGCAACTGGGCATCGGTGACGCGCGGACCGGATGATGCGATTAATACCGGTACGATTTTGCGATTGAATGAATTGATTGACGAGCATGCGCCCAACTTGAAGAAATATTTGGATGATCATCCTGAAATCAAGAAGATGGTCATGACGGATGAAGGCAATATCTATTCGTTCCCGTTCATCCGCGGGCATGAGAAGCTGAATGTATTCTTCGGACCGATTATTAGAAAAGACTGGCTCGATAAAGTCCAAATGGAAGTTCCGACAACAGTAGATGAGTGGGAACAGGTGCTGACCGCGTTCAAGGAGCAGAACAATGGGCAGCCGCCATTCGTGCAAACAATTTCCCATATGAAAATCGGTCACGCTTTTATCGGTGCCTTCGGCATTCCGCTGGAGTTTTACAATGACAATGGCACAGTTAAGTATGGTTCTATGGAGCCGGAATATAAAGAGTATCTGACGTTAATGAACCGTTGGTACAAGCTGGGCTTGTTTGATCCTGACTTTGCAGCAATGGATACGCAATTGATGGATTCGAAAATTACGACAGGCAATGTATTGTCGTTCGTGGGCTATACCGGCAGCGGGATTGGAAAGTATATGGGATTGATGGAGAAGGACCCTGAATTTGAGTTGGTGGCAACGCCGTACCCGACGTTGAACAAGGGGGATACAGCAGTGTGGGGGCAGAAAGATTTCCCTTACACAGGAATTGGCGCCGCGATTACAACTGCAGCCAAAAATCCAGAGCAAATCGTGAGATGGCTCGATTACGCCTACAGTCCTGAAGGGCATAATCTGTTCAATTTTGGCATCGAGGGCGAAAGCTTCAACATGGTTGATGGCAAACCGACCTATACCGACGTCATTCTGGACAATGCGGACGGACTGCCTGTTACGCAATCGATGGCACAGTATATCAGAGCGGTTTACAATGGTCCATTCGTTCAAGATCCCGGCTATATCGAGCAATACCTCGTGCTGCCTTCGCAGCAGGAAGCGCTTGTACATTGGGAGAAGGCGACCAACCAGCTGCGTATGCCGATGGTGTCGCATACAGCGGATGAGAGCCGGAAGATTGCCTCAATCATGACCGATCTGAATGTATACCATGAAGAGATGATGCTGCGGTTCATTATGGGCTCTACTTCTCTGGATGAGTATGATAACTATGTAAATACATTGAAATCTATGGGAATTGAAGAAGTGCTGAAAATTCAGCAAACTGCCCTGGAGCGCTTCGCGCAAAGGGATTAGCGAGGAATTAGCAATGAGAGCACCGGGACTTGTCCCGGTGCGGAATCATTCCATCAATGGTCTACAGAAGGGAGTTTGGCTATGGAGGCCATCAAAACAGGCAAAGATATACCACCTGCCGGCGGGCGTATTGATCTCAGTTTCAGACAGCGTGTGGTCAGAGACTTCAAGCGCAATAAAATCATCTATTTAATGCTGAGTCCCGCTATTCTCTATTTTCTATTGTTTCACTATGGGCCAATGTACGGGATGCAAATCGCTTTTAAAAATTATTCCACGCATCTCGGTTTTCTGGGAAGCCCATGGATTGGATTGGACAATTTCAAAGAGTTTTTCTCCAGCTTCTATTTCGCGCGGATTTTGCGCAACACGATCCTGCTAAGCGTATACAGTCTGTTGTTTGCTTTCCCGGCGGGCATCATTCTGGCGCTGCTGCTTAATGAAATTCGCAGCAGCTGGTTCAAGCGTTCGGTGCAGACGATTACTTATATGCCGCATTTTATTTCATTGGTCGTCGTTGTAGGCATCATGTTCGATTTCCTGGCCAGAGACGGAGTTGTGAACAATACGCTCGTTTCGTTGTTTGGCACCGAGCCAATCCCGTTCATGCGAGAGTCGGACTGGTTCAGATTTCTGTACATCGGTTCAGGCATTTGGCAAAATATCGGCTGGAGCTCGATTATTTTCCTGGCTTCCATTACGTCGATTGATCCTTCACTGTATGAGGCTTCTCGAATTGACGGGGCGAACCGGTGGAAACAAACCTGGCATGTCACGCTGCCGGGCATGGCGCCCACCATTATTATTCTGCTCATTCTCAACATCGGTCAACTGCTGACTGTCGGCAATGAAAAGATATTGCTCATGTATAATCCGATCACCTATGAAACGGCTGATGTCATCGGCACCTATACGTACCGTAAAGGGATTTTGGAAACCAACTACAGCTATGCCGCGGCGGTTGGCATGTTCAATGCCGTGATCAGCTTTGCATTGTTGATTATTGCCAACGGTATTTCCAGAAGAGTGAGCGAAACCAGATTATGGTAAGGAGAATACGGATATGAAGTTGACGACCGGGGAACGTATATTTGGAGTGTTTAATGTCATCGGCCTCGTACTGCTGTCGGTTGCAGCAATTTACCCGCTAATTTTCGTATTGTTCGCTTCTTTCAGCGAACCGGGACAATTGGTTCAGAACAGGGGACTGCTGCTGTTCCCGAAGGGCTTTACACTGGAAGCCTATCGCATGGTGTTCATGAACCCAGCGATCGGAACAGCTTACTTTAATACGCTGTTTTTCGTTGTTGTTGGCACAACTGTCAACATCGTATTGTCGTCGATGGCCGCGTATGGTCTTTCGCGCCGCGATGTAATGTGGAAGCATGTTATCATGTTTATGATCGTGTTTACGATGTTTTTTGATGGCGGACTTATCCCTAGTTATTTGCTTGTCGGAAATTTGGGGATGCTGGATTCCCGGTGGGCGCTTATTATCCCTGGAGCAATCAGTGCATTCAACCTGATTATTATGAGAACGGCCTTTCAAGCGGTTCCAGTTGAGCTGGAGGAATCTGCGCGACTGGACGGAGCGGGCGATTTCAGAATTTGCTGGTCGATTGTCTTCCCGCTTTCCTTGCCCGTTATTGCGGTTATGCTGTTGTTCTATGGTGTATCGCATTGGAATTCATGGTTTTCCGCTTTGATTTATTTGCAAACTCGCAGTCTGTTTCCGCTCCAACTGATTTTACGTGAAATATTGATTGCCAATGACACGTCAAGCATGTTGACCAGTGTCAGTTCGGGCGATCAGATGCCGGTCGGACAGACCATTAAATATGCAACGATTATCGTCGCTACAGTTCCTGTATTGTTCGTCTATCCGTTCTTGCAAAAGTACTTTGTAAAAGGGGTTATGATTGGGGCGATCAAGGGTTAATTACAATATAATTGCAAGACAGGCGAGGACTGCCCCGAGTAAACCGGCGGCAGTCTTTTGCCGTTGATTTTGTACAATAATCGTTAGTTAGTGTTCTGGAATGACTTCGGCGGCTAAGATAACATAAAGGATATACAATTAGAAACGAGTTGGTGATCTTTTATGGCAAAGCTTAAATTTGGGAAACCGGAGTCACCGCCGATAAGGCCCATCACTGCGAGCGGGCAACCGTCGGCTTCAGTATGGAGAAGATTTATTAGCCAATGGGACTATCAATTGATGATTTTGCCGGCTATCCTATTTCTCGTCATTTTCAGTTATGGTCCGATGTGGGGCGTGCTGATGTCTTTCCAGGAGTATAATTTATTCAAAGGCTTCTGGGACAGCGAGTGGGTAGGCTTTACTCATTTTCGGATGTTTTTTGAGTCGCCTGAGTTTTGGCGTATTATGCGCAATACGTTTGTCATCAGTATTTTAAAATTAGCTATCGGATTCCCTGCTCCGATTATTCTCGCATTGATGTTGAATGAAATTGGCGGGATCGCATTTAAACGGATCGTTCAGACGATTACCTATATTCCTCACTTTATTTCCTGGGTTGTCGTGTCAGGCCTCGTGTTTTCCATGCTGGCCGTCGATGGCGGACCAGTCAATGAAGTACTGCTTAAGCTCGGATTCATCCAAGAGCCAATCAACTGGATGTCGACACCGAACTACTTCTGGGGCATTTTGGTCAGTGCAAACGTGTGGAAAGAAATCGGGTTTGGTTCAATTGTTTATCTGGCAGCGATTATCGGGATTGATCCTTCGCTTTATGAAGCGGCAGCGATTGACGGGGCGAGCCGGTTCAAGCAGATTTTCAAAATAACGTTGCCCGGCATTGCACCGGTTATTGTCATCTTCCTCATTCTTGGTATTGGCAACGTACTTAACGCCGGCTTTGAGGACATCATGATGCTTACCCGTAACCTGAACAATGGCATACTGATGCCTGTAGCCGATGTTATTGATACCTACGTATACCAGATGGGGATTCATAATCAGCGATATTCCTACGCCACTGCGGCAGGCTTGTTCAAGTCGCTGCTGAGTATACTCCTGCTGGTCAGCGCGAATACAATTGCCCGGAGGCTGGGACGGGAGAGCTTATGGTAACTATCATGATCAGGCAGAGCAAGCCGGATGAAGTATGCGAGGAGTGGCTTAAATGAAACTATCAATGACCGATAAACTGATGCGAGCAATTATTTATGTGCTGCTGACTGCCTTGACCATTATAACCTTTTACCCGTTCTGGAACTCTCTGGTTATCTCGTTCAACGTTGGCTCAGACACTTCGCTCGGTGGCATTACCTTCTGGCCACGTGAATTTACACTGGAAAACTATCAGATCGTATTCAAGGAAAAGCATATTTACAACGCTTATCTGATTACGATTTTGCGGACGGTAGTCGGAACGCTGCTTGCGATGTTCTTCACGGCGCTGTTCGCCTACGGATTGTCCAAGAAAGGGATTGTGTTCAAGCGCTTCTATACGATTATGGCGGTCTTCACGATGTTTTTCAGCGGCGGGTTGATCCCCTATTTCATTGTTATCTATCAATTGAATCTGTATAATACCTTTGCTTTCCTGGTATTGCACGGCATGGTCAGTGTCTACAACATGATTATCTTCCGAACTTTCTTCGCCCAGCTTCCCGACGGATTGGAAGAGTCGGCTCGCATGGACGGTTGTTCAAACTTCGGGGTGTTCTTCCGAATCGTATTGCCTGTGTCCGGGCCGGTATTGGCGACCCTGTCACTGTTCACAGCTGTATTTCTGTGGAATGACTGGTTTACCCCGGCCGTATTTATCAGCAATCAGAATTTGATCCCGCTGCAAACGCTGCTTGTCCAAATTATTAATGCAGGCACAACGGCGACGTTGATCAGCAATTTGAATTCGTATGCGCAAAGCGCTGTGGCTAACACCGTTACGGTCAAAGCGCTGCAGATGGCGACAATGATGGTAGCGACGCTGCCGATTCTTGCGATCTACCCGTTCCTGCAGCGGTATTTCGTCAAAGGCGTGCTGATTGGCTCGCTGAAGGAGTAAGACAAAAATTAATCTGGGCTTTCCCCTGCCGAGGGTATACTATATATGTATACCCTTTATTTCTAATTATGGAATTACTTTCGCGGGAGGAGAGCCAGTTTTGATGTATAAGGCAATAGTCGTGGACGATGAAAATTTTGATCTGGAAGGCATGCGTCGGTTAATTCCTTGGGCGGAGCTGAACATAGAGGTGCTTTGCTGGGAAAACAGGCCGCTGGCGGCGCTGGACTTTATTGAGAACAATGAGCTGGATATTCTAATTACCGATATCAAAATGCCTGTGCTGAGCGGGCTGGAGCTGGCTAAGCGGGCACATGAGAGAAATAATGCCTTGAAAAAAGTGTTTATTAGCGGCTATCAGGACTTCACTTATGCAAAGCAGGCGCTCGACCTGAAAGCGGACGCTTATGTGCTCAAGCCTGTCGATGATGATGAGTTGATTGAGACGCTGCGCCGTATTGTCAAAGAATTGGATGAAGAACAAGATAAACAGGAGACACTGGTTGATTCGTTTGAGTTTATTAAAAATGATGTGGTGCTGCATTTGCTCGATGGCAGCATAGATGAGCAGACGCTGCAGGCTTTCGTCCAGAAGTACCCGTTGCAAATACCGCTCACAGCGGCAGCGGCTGTGCTCGTGGAAATCGACCGTCTGGTTCCGCTAAGACAACAGGGGGCCCTGAATCTGGCAGAGTCCATTGACGCAACGATGGAACTGGTGACAAATTACATCCAAACAAGCGGACTGGGGCTAAGCTGTAAAGTCTCGGAGACAAGAATAGGGTTAATTTATACGGCAACGGGAGGGGACCTGGAGCATCAATTGCAGAAATTGTTAGACCACGTAAGAAAAAGGGGTGTAATGACGGTAACGATCAGCTGCGGCGGCGAAGCCGCAGGAAGGGATGCGCTGGTGCAGTCCTTTGGTTTGGCGCGGGAATTAATGAGCTATAAAATGTTTTTGGGAAAAAACCGACTGATTCTCTCCAGCGAAGCCAAGCCGCAGGTCACGAAGGAAGCCAAGGATATTAATGAAATTCTTGAGCAGATGTTTACGGCGACGGCAAACTATCAGCTGGTCACGATCTGCGATTGTGTGGAAGAGTTGTTCGAACTGGTCACGGCCTTTGAACATCCGGTAAGAGTCACCCATTTCTCCATGCATATTGTAATGAAACTGGAGCATTACCTAAGTCAAATCAATGAGGATTTCCATAATTTATTGGGTTGGGGGAATGGTGCGCTCGAGCATATTCAACAGTTTGAAACGGTGCAGGATATTCAGTCCTGGCTGCGGCGCACGCTGTTTGAAATTTCAGAGCGGCTGTTCACCAAGAAACAGCGCGGGAACTATAAATTGCTTAATGATATCTCTAACTATGTGAAGCAGCGTCTCTCGGAAGAAATAACGCTGAAAGAGGTAGCGAACCATTTTGCGTACTCGCCGAACCATTTGGGCCATCTTTTTAAAGAATCGATGGGGACCAGCTTTAATGAATATGTGGTCATGTGCCGAATGGAGCAAGCAAAGCAGTTGCTGCAAAACCATAAGCTGAAAGTCTATGAAGTTGCTGACCAGATTGGTTACAAGAGTTTGACGTATTTCAGCCGGACATTTCGCGAGTATGTGGGAATGACGCCGGGAGACTACAGAAAGCAGAGTTGATACCTATGGGAGAGCGACCCAACCGTTATATTCCGCTGCGGTACAAACTTCTTTTCTCGTATATTATGCTGGTGATGATTCCAGTGCTCGTGATCGGGACCTATTCTTATCTGTTCTCACAGCGTACGACAGAGGAACGGACAAGAGAGAACCTTGAAGTGGCGTTAAAACAGTTCAACAACAATGTCCGTTTTCGGGTAGCGGATATTATCCGCAGTTCTGATGCGATTTACGACGACCAAGTGCTGTCACGCAATCTCGCAGGCTATCATTTGAATATGGAACGGTACCAGGTGATGACGCAAAATGTACTGCCCAAGCTGGAATCCGCCAGTTTGCTGCCCAATGTCAAAGTGCTGCTGAGCATCTATCTTGACGATCCGTCGATCAGTGAATTTTATTATGAAGAAAAAGAAGAGTTTCTCCGGGACGGCCACCGTCAGTACGGCATCCTCTATACCGACCGTATTCGCGACACCGACTGGTACCAGGCGCTGGACTTGAATTACGGCAGCATGGAATGGATTCAAGTCGGAACGGATGAACAATATCAGAATATATCGCTTATCCGGTCACTGGTTGACTATGAGATGCTGAAAGTGATCGGCTTGATCAAAGTAACCTTCAAGCTTAGAGATATTTTCGAAGATATCGATTTCAGCGGGCTAGGTGACGGAACGAAACTGCTGATCGTCGATGGGAACAAGAAACTGCTGTATGCCGATTCCAAAACGATGAAGGAATATGACGAGTCGCTGCTGACGGATACCGTCAACTACTTGCAGATGTCAGAGACGATCGACAATATGTCCGCCGAGATTATCGCGCTTGTGCCGGTGACCTCCTTCAAGCAGGATTCCTTGCAAATGCGAAACATTACAATACTTGTCTGTATGCTCAGTCTGGCGCTCGCGCTCGTGCTTAGTGTTCTGACAACCAAAGTATTCACCAAACGTTTCAGCAAGCTGGTTATTTCCTTGCAGGCATTTAAGGAAGGTGAACTGCATCGCCGCATCAAATATAGGGGAAATGATGAGTTTCGCCAAATTTCTGAGGCGTTCAATGAAATGGCGGCGACGATTCAAAACCAGATTAACGAGATCTATATTAGCAAGCTGGATAAGAAAGAAGCCGAGCTGCAAATTTTGCATGCCCAGATTAATCCTCACTTTCTATATAACACGTTCTCCTCAATTAGCCGGATGGCCAAACTTGGTGAATTGGAGAAGCTGCATGAGATTATCCGAGCGCTTGCCAAGTTCTATCGGCTTACCTTGAATAAAGGGGAAATGGTCATTCCTTTGGGGAAAGAAATAGAGATTGTAGAGGCTTACTTGGCCATTCAAAATATAAAGTATGCCGGGCGGATTATTGTTGATTATGAATTGGATCGCACGCTGCTTGTTTACGAGACTGCCAAATTCGTGCTGCAGCCTTTTGTGGAAAACATATTGGAGCATGCCTGGTATGATGACCAAATCGAAATAAAGATCGCATTATCGAAGCAGGATGGACGAATTCGAATGGAAGTTCGGGACAACGGTCTGGGCATGAAGGAGGAAACCATTGCGGCGATTTTCAGTGAATCAGGCAATGGAATCGGTTATGGGATTCGCAATGTCGATCAGCGATTGAAGCTGCACTTTGGCCAGGAATATGGGGTAAGCATCAGCAGCGTTGTCGGTGAAGGCACGACCATATATCTGGATATTCCAATCAGGTCGGCAGCTGTAGTCCATAAAGCGAAGGCGGATTAGCCCATTGTGGCATCTGTGTGCCACCCTCATTGATTTTGTACACAATTCGTTGATTCGTATTATTTTTTCATAAGCGCTTTCAATCTATAATCGAATTGTACACTTACTTAAGAAGGGGGCAACTGTATGAAAAGCAAGAAAACGATGCATCTGCTGCTAATGCTTGTACTAAGCATGAGTTTGGTGCTTGGCGCATGTTCAGGCGGCGGTAATAATGAGAAAGCAGAACCACCACCATCCAATCCATCGTCCACTCCGGAGAAAGAAACGGACCCGGGCAATAAAACGGAAGAAGAACCCACCTCAAACGCGGAGCCGGGCTCACCAAGAGACAAGATCAAGCCGGTAACCTTTTCGCAATATGTGAACTATGACTGGTATACTGCGCCGACTTGGGAAGAGCGGCCGCATGGCAAGTGGATTACAGATAACCTTAATGTTACTGTCGTGCCGGAGCAATCCAATGGTGCAGCAGCACAGAAGCTGAACGCAATGATCGTTGCCAACCAGCTGCCTGATGCGCTCGTATTGGATAAAGGAAAAGATGTTGAACGTCTTGTTAGCGCCGGAAAACTGGTTCCTCTTGATCCTTACCTAGAGAAATACCCGGAGTTTGTCGAAGCGGTCGGCGTTGATACGCTGAATATGCTGCGCAGCGATGATGGCAAGCTGTATCAATTCCCTAACTGGTATATCAATGGGGAGAACGGGAACGGTAATGCGGCGTATATGGTCAACAAGAAAATTTATAAAGCGCTTGGCTCGCCACCGCTTGAAACATGGGATCAATTAGAAGCCTATCTTCTTCAAGTGAAAGAGAAGTATCCTGACGTTGTGCCGTTCGATGCCGGTGAAGTGCGTGACGGTGCTGAAGTGCAAATGCTCGGGATGATTTTCAGCGGAGCTGCCAACGGCAACACGCCGACATTCGTTTCTCCAGGATCAGACGCCGTATTCAGCATTCCAAAGGAAGATCAGCTTACTTCCATTTACCAGGATCAATCCTTCCAGGATGCAGCGCTGTTCACAAGCAAGTTGATTCGCTTAGGCCTGGTTTCTCAAGATATGTTCACGCAAACGCGTGACCAAATCAATGAAAAGCTCAGAAGCGGTAAAATTGCTGTATTCACCGCCTTTGATTCTGTCGTTGAAGGCATTGGCCGTGAAGCAAACAACATGTTGAAAGCAAAAGATCCAGAGGATGGTTATGTAACCATCTGGCCGGTTCATAAAGAGGGCGTAGACAAAAATCAGGTGTATCCGTCTGGTTACAACACGCTCGGCTGGAATGTCAATGTAATTACGACCAATGCCAAAGATCCTGAAGCTATTTTCGCTTTCATGAATTGGGCGACAAGTCCTGAAGGACAAATGATTTTCTTCTTCGGTCCAGAGGGATTGTTCTATGATGAAATCGTAGATGGCGTTCCCGTACCTAACGATGCTTACATTAACCGTGACCCTAAAGCATATGATGAGCTTAAAATCGGTGAATTCAACTGGTACGGCAACACCTTCTTTGTTGATACAACCAAAGGCAAGCGTGAACTGCTGCTGCCTGAAGAAGCGCAGGACTGGACAACGATCAGCCAGACGCAAGTTTCGTTCCGCACTTCAAGAGATATTACCCAGTTCTCCAATCTGGAGCCGCTGCCGAATTCGGAAGAAGGCATCATCGTTCAGCGTCTGAAAGATTACTATAAGCAGGCCATTCCACAAATTCTGGTTGCAAAAAGCGACGATGAAGTGATCGCTTTGATCAAAAAAGCGGATGAGGAAACACAGAAGCTCGGTTACCAGAAAGTACTGGATTGGAAAACAGCCAAGTGGAAATCAAACATTGAACTTATGAAATAAGTTATAAAAATGATAGTGATGAAGAGGTTGTACCACTTCTAGCACATCAACTCCCCCTTTCCAGACCGTATGGAAGAGAAGCAATCTTTCGCAAGATAGATGTTTTTCTTCTGTCAGTCACGAAAGGGGGTTTTTAGATTGAGGGGGGCTAGCCCACCATATCTAAGTCGCTGTATCGGTCTGACTTGGGGGTGCATAGCTTGTTTTGCTTGTATACCCTGACTCAGGTTGGCGCGGAGATTGCAACGTCTTGCCAAGGTTCGGAACAGTGCGGAGGGTTAGGCGGCCACTGGTTCCGTTATTTGTGACAAATCAGGGGTTTTAGGGAGTTTGGCGGACAGACGGAGCGTGTCGATTCATTGTGGACCGTTTTAATCTTGGCGTTTTGGTCAAACGGCCGCGACAAAAGTAAAATTGTTGTATAAACTACAACATTTTGGCTGTAAAAGTCAATTATATTAAGAATTGTTGTATTATTTACAACAATTTTACGAGAATCGGCCCATACGTCTGGAAATGTTGTACAAAATACAACAATTTATCCCCTATGACACTTCTTTCGTTCAATTTATATAGATGGAGGGTATCCCCAATATTTTCTTCAAACTGTCGAGCTCGACAGCCAAATGAAAGGATTTCGGTTCGATTTTACAATGGATCAGGTTACCGAAAACAATGGCAAGCTGAACTTTATACTGGGCAATGTTTCTGGCCCAGTCGCACCGCATCAGATTTATCTGGATGATGTGACGCTGTCGGAAACTGCGGAAGAAGTGCCGAATGTGAACAATTCCTTGGCTAATGTAGCCTTGAATAAGCCCGCAACAGCAAGCAGCGGCAATGCTTCTCTTGCGTTTGACGGCAACGCAGCCACCCGATGGGAATCGATATTTAACGACAGTGAATTCATTGAGGTCGATCTGGGTCATACGTATACCATCGATCATATCCGCTTAAACTGGGAGACGGCCTATGGAAAAGGCTACAAAATTGATGTGAAGACCGAACAGGGCGATTGGACGACCGTGTTCACCACAGCGCATGGCAGCGGCGGAGTGGAGGAACTGCGATTCCTTCCCGAAGATGCCCGACATGTCCGTCTGACAGGTATCAAGCGGGGAACGGATTTCGGTTATTCCTTGTATGAATTTGCCGTATTTGCCCATGATGACGAGTATATTGCTGAACCTGCCGCGGCACCTGTACTTGCACCGGCAGCGGAGGATAATGTGATCAACAGGGCGATTGCGATTCGGTTCGCAGACAACAAGCTGTGGCGCACCAGTATTACAGGCGTGAAGGTGAACAACGAAGCGCTGGACCGAGAGCAGTTTGAAGTCGGCGCAGGCGTGTTGACCTTGGTGCCTGGATTGTTCACAGCCGCAGGTGACTATCAGATTCATGTGGAAGCGGTACGGTTCCAGGATGCAGTTGTCACACAGACGATCAAGCCTTTGCCGCCAACATTGAACTTGGCTTTGCACGGGGCAGCCTCATCTTCTGATTCCAATCTGCCTGCGTCTTTTGCCTTTGACGGGGACCCGGGAACCCGCTGGGAGTCCAAATGGACAGATGATCAATGGATTCGGGTCGATCTCGGAGAGGTGTATGACATTGGACGGGTGCTGTTATCCTGGGAAGGCATAGCATTTGGCAAGGAGTATACGATCGATACTTCCCTTGATGGCGAAGTATGGCACACAAGCTACACCCAAACAAATGGAGCTGGTGGAGTGGAAAACCTGGTCTTCAACAAGCAAGACGCGCGATATGTGCGGATGAAAGGGGTCAAGCGAGGCTCGGATTACGGGTATTCCCTCTGGACATTCGAGGTGTACCCGCATGATCCCAGCGGCTTGAAGGTGCCGCCGATACTCAGTACAACTTCTGCTTCTATTCTAATCGGGACGCCAATTGCGATTGCATTTCCTCTTAACCTTGACTGGGAGGATGCCATTCAGCATATTTTCCTAAATGGAATTGAAATAAAGGAGAGCGTGCAGCTATCAACCGGGCTTATAACGATACCGGGCGAGCTCGTCACACAAGCCGGAAAAAATGAGATCATCATTCAGGCGGAAGGGTACAGCGATGCTGCGGTCTCGCAGCAGGTCACGCGGCCGAACAAGGCGCTTTACGCAAGTGTCAAGGCGTCTTCTTGGAGTGATGACTATGTACCTGCCAATGCGGTGGACGGCAATACAACCACCCGCTGGGACAGTGCGCACAATGATCAGCCGCAGTGGTTCATGATTGACCTTGGCACAGCGGCAGCTTTCGATCAGGTGGTCATCGATTGGAAAGGTGCCCGTGCTGCCGATTATACAATTGCTGTATCCAATGATGATAACGAAGATGCCGAATTAAAAAATTGGACAGTGGTCAGCACCATCACTAACGGATCAGGTGCGCAGGATAAGCTTGAGTTCGAGGAGCAAACGGCGCGCTATGTGCGCTTCCTTGGAACAAGGCGTGCGCTGCCTTACGGCTATTCATTTTATGAAATTGCAGTGTATTAAGCGTTCATCATTTGCGACCCTTCAAGTTTGAAGCGGGGCCGAACGACGACGAACACTGTTGAACAATGACTTGTCATAACGGTTCCATCATGCAGGAAAAGCCCCAATATACGGGGCTTTTTCTATGGTTTTTTCAATTGCCAATACAATTTGCGAAGCGGGCGATCTGGTGTGTGGCACATGCTTTACAGTAGAGTGCATTCCAAGCGTGCGGAACAAAACAAAGAGACCGTCCCGGCAGCTGCCAATCGATGGCTGCTGGAGAGGTCCTTTGATTTCAATAAGGAGAGAAGGGGGAGTTAAGCGTACGTTACGGTCATTACCGCTGGTAATCCGGTTTGACAAATCCGGCGAATTCTGTTTCCGTGAGCTGTTTAAATTCCTCAGATTTGTAGGCTTCTTCGATATCTTTCACAAAGGTAGCTTCCAGATCCGCAGTGCGGACGGCAACCAGATTAACATACGTTTCCGGCGTTTCTTCCAGTGCGAGTGCTTCAGTCAATTTTAATCCGGATGCCAGGGCGAAGTTTCCGTTAATGAACGAATAGTCGGTATCATCGAGCGATCTTGGGAGCTGGGCAGCTTCAATGGGCAGCAGCTCGATTTTTTTCAAATTGTCAGCTACATCCTTCTCGGATACAGTCAGCGGGTCATAGTTTTCTTTTAGCGTAATCCAGCCGAACTGCTCCAGCATGACAAGCGCTCTGGCTTGGTTGGTTGGATCGTTGGGCAGGGCGACTTTTGCCCCTTCCTTGACGTCTTCGACAGACGGGTGTTTTTTCGAATAAATGCCAATAGGCGCCGTAGGGACTTTAAGCAGGTCGGTCAGCTCAAGGTTATGCTCTTCGGCAAATTTGTTCAAATAAATGATATGCTGGAATGCATTCGCGTCGAGCGATCCTTCCGCCAGCGCCAGATTCGGCTGAATGTAATCGTTGAATTCCACAATCGAGACTTTATACCCTTTCTTCTCGAGGTAGGGCTTGATGCCCAGTTTGATTTGATCGCTGTAAGGGCCGGCTGTCGCGCCGAAGACAATCTCCTTTTTCTCCGGAGCTGAAGGTTTGGCCTCCTCGGCAGACTTTGCATCGACGGAAGGCTTTTCCTCTACAGAAGGCTTCTCGTCTGTTTCATTTGCCTTTACGCTCGAATTGGCAGCAGAAGTATTGTCCGCTTTCGTTTCCTTGCCGCTGCCGGAACCGCAGGCTGCGAGCAGCATCGTCAGCAGGATCAGAGCAAACCAGCCGCTTTTTCTTAATCGTTTCATTACGTCCAACTCCTATCGTTTATCTAATTTTTTGGCAAGCAGGTTCCCTGCAAATTGAATCAACTGGACGACTACTATAAGCAAAACAACGGTGAAAATCATCACATCCGTCTGGAATCGGTAGTAGCCGAACCGGACGGCCAAATCTCCGATGCCGCCTCCGCCGACATAGCCGGCCATAGCCGAGTAGGAGAGCAGGCTGATTGTTGTAACGGTAACGCCGAGCACGATGCCAGAGCGGGCTTCCCCCAACAGAACTTTCCACGTAATATGCAGTGGCGCGGCTCCCATAGCTAGCGCAGCTTCAATGGCGCCTTTCGGCACTTCTCTCAAAGACTGCTCCACCAGACGGGCAAAATACGCGACAGCCGCAATGGACAAGGGAACGGATGCAGCTACCGGACCAATCGTTGTGCCTGCAATACTTCGGGTCAACGGGATAATGGCGACAAGCAAAATGATAAATGGCAGCGAACGGATCGTATTTACGCAATAATTGACAATATGAAAGACAAACGGCTTTTCATAAATTTGCCCTTTGGCTGTAAAATACAAAAGCACACCAATCGGGATGCCAAGCAGTACCGCTGAGCCAACCGAGATGGACAGCATGATCCCTGTCTGGCTGATTGCCTTTCCGATATCAGGGATCAGGGAAATTAAATTGTCGAACATTACAGGGCGCCCCTTTCCGTCATAATTATGCGGGCCTGGTAATCAGCAGCTTGGCGATTTCTGTCTGCGGCTGCGGCTCCGAGACGCTCAGGTCGATGGTTTCCACGATTCTCCCCTGATCCATAACGGCGATTCTTCCGCAAATTTGCTTAATAACTTCCATGTCATGCGAAACGAAAACAACAGTAACGCCAAAGCTCTCATTGATCTTGCGGATAAAAGTCAGTATCTGCTGACTGGTATGCGGATCAAGCGCAGATGTCGGCTCATCGCACAACAGCACCTTCGGCTCTGTAGCCAAAGCCCGGGCAATGGCAACCCGTTGCTTCTGCCCGCCGCTCAGTTGTGCGGGATAGGAGGCTGCCTTATCTTGCAGGCCGACGATATTCAGACATTCGGCCACGCGCGCTTCACGCTGCTTTCTGGACAACCCTGCAATCTCCAGCGGAAAAGCGATATTGCCTGCAGCTGTCCGGTTATTCAGCAAATGAAAGTGTTGGAAGATCATGCCGATCGAACGTCTGGCCTGGCGCAGCAGAGCTGCTGAACTGCCTGTCAGTTCTTGACCATTGACGATTACCGATCCGGCTGTCGGGGGCTCCAGCAAATTAATCATTCGCAGCAACGTTGATTTGCCAGCGCCGCTTTGACCGATGATGCCGAAGATTTCACCCGCATTGACTTGCAGCGAAGTGGGATGGACGGCCGAATAATTGCCGCTTTTCGACAGATAGGTTTTGCTCGCCTCGTGTAATGTAATCACACAGCTTTCCTCCTTTGCATGTTAGCCCTTGCTTTGAGCGGCTGTCCGCGTAGCCTCCCGGCGTTCATCAGACCTACTGCTTCCCCGGCCGTGGCTGCTGGGAATCCTGCAGCCGCCTTCGCTGTTGTTGCCGAGAAATCTGGTCATCACACGCTCGCGAAATGGCTTCATCTCCTCAAGAGGGAAGCGGAATGCGAGCAGCACCTTATCGACGCCAGCCTCCTGCAAGCCTGCAATCTTCTCGCTTACCTGGTCGAAGGAGCCAACCAAGCCTGTCCGGAACCCTTCATTATTGGCAACAAAATCACTGACAGAGACGGCATTGCTCCACATGCCTTTGGCGCCCTTGGCCCTCTCCTGAAATTGCCGGATGGCAGACAGGTCGGCATGCTCCACGATAGTTTCATATTCGCGCTGTGCCTCTGCTTCCGTTTCTCTTGCCAAAGCGAACCCGTTCACCGCAAAACGGATGGTCCGCCCCTGGGCAGCAGCAAGCTCCTTGACCTGGCTGATTTGCTCGCGGAGCTGCGTCAGCGGAGCGCCGTTCAGAAAATACCAGTCCGACAACCGCGCGGCCATGCTTCGCGCCTCTGGCGAATTTCCGCCCTGATAGATGGAGGGGTAGGGTTTCTGGTAAGGGAACGGACGAATTCGCCCCTCCTGAATGTCGTAGTATTTCCCCCGATAGGTGAACGTGTCGTGCGTCCACAGCCCCTTCAGCACTTCCAGATATTCTTCCGATCTGCGGTAGCGGTCCTCATGGGGAATCCAGGGAATGCCGAACATTTCCTGTTCTTCCTGGAACCATCCGCTGACCAGATTGACATGCCAGCGGCCTGAGCTGATATGATCGAGCGTAGCGCCCATCTTGGCAAGTGTAACCGGATGAATAAAGCCGGGCAGAACCGCGCTGATCAAATGAATTTTGCGCGTCACTGCTGCCAGCGCGGCTGTGATCGTCAGCGGATCGAGCTGACCGCTCGCGGCGTCGCCTCCGCCAATGCCGCCGATGTATCGGACAGGGAACAGCATCGCATTGAACTCCATCTGCTCGGCCAGTTGTGCGAGCTGAACATTATAGGCAAGGCTGCCGTCACGATCCTGGTCGACAGCGGCACGGAGGAAGCCGCCCGCAATGTTCGCTCCCCATACTGCGAACTGGATACTCATGGACTGGTCACCTTCTTTTCGCTTCGAATAAGCTGATAGACCGGGTCGGTCAGCCGCTGCTTGTCATAGCTCGCGTATTGGCCGGCAAAAGCGCGTACAGGATCTCCGGCGTAGAAGATTTCATAAAGCTCGTGGCGTGATCCGAGCGGGCTGGCAATTAAGTCCCAAGCCAGCTTGAACAGTCTTACGCGCTCCTTCGCAGGGAGTGTGGCTCCGCGGTAATATTTCTGCAGCAGCTCACCGAGCGGGCCGTCCAATTCGTCGAGTGTTGCCGGTGTTTGCATTAAGCCGCCGGCGCCAATCTGCTGCAAGATTTGGATCGCTTGCGGGTAATACCGACTGCCCAAATTACGCGCTGTCGTCAGAGGATCAATTGCGGGAAGCCAGACACCGGTGGCATCGTCGCGCTTTGCCTGCTGCTCGGCAACGGAGGCGAGCGCTTTGATCGTTTCGAGCTGGACAAGCAGCTCTCCCAGCTTCTCCTGTACATGCAAATGCTGGGTTACGCCAATGGAGGAGGCAAGTTCATGACCGACCGCTGCGATAAACCCCAGCTTGCTGATTAGTCTGACAACCGTCTGATGCTGGCTTAAAGCGACGGCCGCCGGGTCCTGTCTTAATCGCCATATAGCCTCCGGATCGTCTTTAATAAAGACTCGCTCCCAAGGGACGAATACATCGTCAAAGATCAGTACCGCATCCATTTCGTCATAACGGGAACTGAGCGGGTCATCTTCCCGGCTATCCGAGGCAAATGACGCGCGGCATACCGTGTGCAGTCCCGGGGCATTGACCGGAACGGCAAACATCGTGGCATAGCTGTTCTCCCCGGCAGTTCGCCGATGGAAGGGATAGACGATGATTTCATCAACATAGGGAGCGGCTGTGGCAATCATCTTGGCCCCTCTCACCCAGATGCCGTCGGCCGTTTCCTTAATAATGCGCAAATGAGCGTCCGGATCCTGCGCCTCTCCGGGTCCTTTGGAACGGTCGATCTGCGGATCATGCAAAGCCGTTGTGCTCAGCAGATCCTGATCGCGGCTTTGCTCATAGTATCGAGCGATCTTCTCGGCGAACTGTCCGGCCCCGTCTCCAAGACGATGCCTGCTAATATACCAGCCGGTCAGGAGGGACCTGGAGAACTCGGAAAGCCGGCTCATCATGCCGTAGGTCGCATCCGACCACAACCGGAACGCCTGACTTCGTTGCAGCAGTGCATCAATCGTAGAGGGGACGAGGAAAGCGGCGTTGACAGGCTGCCCGCTGAGCGGACTTGGGAACGTAAGCGGGTGAAGAGTTGACGGGTTTGCCTGCATATCAAGCAGCGAAGCGACCGTCGAGATGGTGCCTTGAAAAGCAGGGTGGGCGGTAACATCGATCGTTTTGCCCCCCAGCCATACGCTGCGGCCGTCCTGCAGCCGCTTAATGTATCGGTTGCCCGGTGAGTGCTCGCTCAATGTCTGCATCCCCTTTCGATCCGTAATGTGCCTGCCAGAAGCGATTCATTATTCCGCTCAGCTCATCCTTGTCGGCATATAAATATTGATTGGCATAATTGCGTACCGGATCACCGGAGTAAAACCGCTCATAGAGCTCATGCCGTGAGCCCAGGGGACTGCCGATTAAATCCCAAGCTAGCTTGAACAGCCGGACCTTATCCTGCGCTGCGATGTCTTTGCCTGCAAAATAAGTTTCCATAAACCCGCCAAGCGCGCCGTCCATCTCCTCCGGACTTGAAGGAACCTGCATGAACCCGCCAGCTCCGATCATCTGAAGAATGTCAATGGCTCTTGGATAGTAGCGTGTACCAAGATTTCTCGCTGTCTCGATGGGGGGCATGGCAGGAATAATCGTTCCTGCCTCTGTGCGGAAGCTTTGAAATTCGGAAGTGAGGAGGAGGGCTTGAATGCTCTCCACCTGGGTAATCAACTCCCCAAGCTTCTCCTGGACATGAAGAAACCCGTTCACACCGATGGATTCAGCAAGTGCGAACCCTACCCCGGCAGTGAATTCCAGCTTGGAAAGCAGCCGGACTACAGTCTGGTGAAATGCCAGTGCATTGGCTGTCGGATTCATTCGCAATTTCCATACCCCTTCGGGGCTGCCGTTCAAGAATACTCGATCCCAGGGAACCAGCACATCGTCAAAGAACAGCACCGCGTCCATTTCCTCATAGTTGGCGCTTAACGGGTGGCTGGTCTGATGGGAGGAAGCGAACGACTCCCGGCATTGAATATGCAGTCCGGGAAGGTTGGCAGGTACGATCAATAGATGGGCGAGAGCCTTTTCATCTTCCTGAAGTCGCATATAGGGGAAGATAACGAAGTCATGCGTGTATGGGCCGGCTGTAGCGATCATTTTGGCACCGCGCACGACAACGCCTTCATCAGTTTCCTTCACGATGCGCAGTACGGCGTCAGGATGGCTCTGCTGTCCCGGACGGCGGGAACGGTCAATTTGCGGATCGAGCAGTGCAGTCGTCAGAAACAAATCCTGATCGCGGGCTTTCTCATAGTAACGGGTGATTTTGTCGGCAAACTGGGGGTCATAACAAGTAAACGTATCTCGGTCCGCATACCAGCCGGTGACCAAGGAACGGGCATATTCGGACAGTCGGCTCATCACCCCGTGCGTTTCCTCCGCCCAGCAGGAGAAAGCCTCTCTTCTTCTAAGTAAATCTTCCTTGTCTGACGGAACCAAAAAAGCATTATGCGCATAAAAGCCATTGGAGGTTTGAAATCCCACTGTGGATCTGATATTCGGATCATCCAGGGAATCAAACAAACGGCTGATTGTGTCGAGTGTCCCCTTAAAGGCCGGGTGGATCGTAATGTCCTTAATACGCTGTCCATCAAGCCATACATTTCGTCCATCTCTCAGACTGTTAATAAAGCGCTGGCCACGTGTTGTTGCCACTTATATCTCTCCTTTCGGAAGCACGAGCTAAAGCACAAGTCTTCCCATTTGTTCGGCGTCTTTCACATAAAAAAGACACAACAAAGGAATTTGTTGTGTCTCCGGCTTTCCGGTCGACCCGCAGGTGTATTGGTGGCAGATTAGAGCATGTGTGTTGGAAATGGGAATAACATACTCTATATCAAATTATTATAATCGGAATACTCAAAATTACAACATTTTTTTTAATTTGGCTGATGATTTTCCGCTCTGGATGCGGCATGTTGAGATTTCTTGTACACCCTGTCTCAGGTTGCAGCTAAACGGTGAGCGATTGAAACGCTGTATGGTGAGCCTGCAATTGTGGCTGACTCCCAACACGTATCGCTCCATCTCGTCCGTCCTTTTGCCTCTTGAATAGTTTAGCTGAGATAGGGTATACAGAGATTTCTTATATTAAGGCCAGCAAGGTTAACAAAGGGACGATAGGAGGTATAATAAAACGTATCACCGTTAATTGCAGATTTGGAGTGAACATTCATGACAGCTTTCCCGCAGCGCGCTCATAAAGCCAGGCGCAATATGGAACAGACTGCCGCTTATATGCAGCAGCATCTGCATGAGAATATAACCAGGGAGCAGCTTGCAGCTATGGCCGGTTTGAATCCGGAGCATTACTCACGACTGTTCAGAAAGTATATGGGGCACAGTCCAACCGATTACTTGAACGGGTTGCGCATGGATCGGGCAAAGTATCTGCTGCGCGAGACCAGGGAGACGGTCAGAGCGGTAGCGAAGCAGGCAGGCTTCCCTGATCCCTATTATTTCAGTCGGCGATTCAGTCGGCTTGTCGGGATGTCTCCTTCACAATACCGAATGCGGCCGCATCTGCGCCTTGCTGCCCTGGAATATTACGGGCATTGCGTTGCGCTCGGCCTTCAGCCTTCTGCCGTGGCGATGTCGCCTAACAGCAAATGCTTGCCCCCTTTGGGGAGGGAAATAGCTGATGTTGCCATCTCCCCGGATACGGCGGTCCCATCGGGAGAAGCTGTGCATCCAAATCAGCCGGAGCGCTGCTATGACTTGGAACAGCTAGCTCGTTCAAGACCGGACATGATTATCACTGCGCGCAAGGAACAGGCGTCGTCCTTATCAGATATCGCTCCAACTGTCATAATTGAAATGACAGATGACCCAATCTACGAGCAGCTCCCGGCAATCGGGAAGTTGGCAAATAGAGCGTCAGCGGCAGCGCACTGGATTGCCTGCTTCGAGCGGGATGCCGCAGCCTTTCGCAGGCAGTTGGCTGTTCATGCCGCCGGGCAAACGATAGCTGTGTTGCGGATACGAGGTGAAATTTTGCAGATTTATGGCAATCAGATTATGGGGTATCCATTATATAATGCGCTTAGGCTTCATCCCCCGTACAAATTGTATCAACAGCTGGTGGTCAATCGTCATCATCATTCGAGTGTTATTACAGCAGACGAGCTGCCAAATTACAATGCGGACCATCTGTTTGTTGTATTGCAGCCGGACGAGCCTTCGCGGCAGGCGTTGGAGCGATTGCAAGCGATGCCCTGCTGGCAGCAATATATGGCTGTCGTTTCGGGCAATGTCCATTATGTTGATATGCGGAGGTGGCTGGCGTTTGATCCGCTGTCCATTGCCAGTCAAATGGCGGAGGCAGTGGAACTGATTGTTGCTTCAAAAGCGTAATTGGCGTCATAAATATCCATCATCGCGACATCTGAGTGTATGGAATAGCATGAATTGGCGAGATATAATATCTAATGATATTAAAAATCATTATCATTTAATCAGGGGGTATTATATTGTTTACCAATTATCGCATCAAGTTTAATGCATCATCGAGCCTGGCTTTTTTGTTAATTATCATCCTCTTGTCGGGGTGCGGTGCTACTGCAACGCATGAGACAACAGGTTCAACGAAGTCGTCTGAAGAAACGGTTTCATCGGGAGCGTCACAATCCGCAAGTTCAGAAACGCCAGCAAGTACAGATTCCGAGACGAGGGTGTTTACCGATGATCTGGGCAGAGAGGTGGAAATACCTGTTGCGCCGCAGCGGGTGGTTATTTCTGATTTTGCCGCAGAAATGCTCGCTGTCGGGGGGACGCCGATCGGAGCGGGGCACAATGAATTCAAAAATGTGTTTATCGCCGACAAGTTGGAGCAGACAGAAAATATTGGCGATCCCCCAAATGTGGAGAAATTGCTGGAGTTGGCTCCTGATTTGATTGTCGCTTCTACTGTTTTCCATGAAATTTATCCGGAAGTGATGGAGCAGTTGGAGAAGGTTGCTCCGATTTTGTTCATCAGCTTTGATCAGGACCCGATCTACGACACCTTCCCCAAAATAGCGGATGTACTGGGCAGGCAGAAGGAGGCGAAACAATGGATCGCCGAATATGAACAGGAAGCCGAGCAGGCAAGGGCACAAGTCAAGGCAGCATTGGGAGCTGACACGGTATCGATCTTTCGCATTGAAAAGGGTAGGCTGCGCATCTATTTGAATCGCAACTTCGCCGGGTATATGCTGTACAGGGGCCTGCAAGTAAATCCGCCGAAGGAAGTAGCGTCAGAGATTGCCAAGCAGCCGTTTGGCTCCGCTATACAGATCTCACTGGAGAAACTGCCTGAATATGCAACCGACCATATGTTCATTATTGTCCGCAATGAAGGAGATGACCAGGCAGAATTTGAACAAATCAAAAAATCAGCACTCTGGAAATCACTTCCTGCGGTGCAAGAAGGCAATGTGTATCAGTTGGAAACGGATAAATACTACGGCGCCGACATCATTACAATTCGCGAGACGTTGAAGGAAGCGTTGGTAATCTTGACAAGTGACAACCGGTAAAACCGATTCACATTCGAGCAGCAACCATAAAGTGCTATTCTACGTCGGTTTGGAGCATGCGCATTTTTCCTATTTGTCCATGAAATGAATGACTTAAATGCATAGACAGACCTAAACGGACTGATACAATAAAGATGTATACATTGATAATGAAAATCGATATCAATATACAAAATATTATTCATAGGGGGATTAAGCATCATGCTGGCTGATCAACGGAGAAAATATTTAATAGTACTGGTGGGGGTGCTTGCATTATCACTGCTGCTTTCAGCATGCGGCAGCACAAAAAATGACGGCTCAACTGTAAATGAAACGGTGAATGAAACGCCTGCCGCTAACACGAATGAGGACGCTAAGCCAGCGGAAAACGCTGCTGACAATGAAACGCCCGCAGATAGTGGAGCCGCCGCAGAGAGAACGTTGACCGATCCGCTCGGTCACGAGGTTATTGTCCCTGCCAACCCCCAGCGAATATTGGCTGGTTACCTGGAGGATCATCTGCTGACGCTGGGCGTCAAGCCGATAGGGCAATGGTCGGTGAAGGATTCGCCAATGAAATATTTGCAGGGCGAGTTAGAAGGCATCCCTAATATACCGCATGATCTGCCATATGAAGTAGCGGTAGGTTTTGAGCCGGATCTTATTCTGATAGGCGATGAAAGTTTGCTCACGAATGACAAATATGAGTCTTATGCCAAGATTGCTCCGACCTATGCACTTGGCAATGAGATTAATAGCGACTGGCGGAAGGCGCTGCTTCAAATCGGTGAAGTATTGGATAAAAAAGAAGTGGCTGAGCAAGCGCTCAGTGCATATAACGAACAGGCAGAGGCTGCCAAAGCACAGCTGAAAGCCACCTCTGAAACGGCGCCTTCTGCGGCGGCAATCTGGCTGGTCGCCAAGACGTTCTGGATTGTGAGCGATGATGAGTCAAGCGGCGCTGTTTTATATGAGGATCTTGGCTTGACAGTACCGGAAATCGTAAAGCAAATTTCCCAAGGTGATGGCGGCATTTGGAAGTCCATTTCGATGGAGAAACTGGCCGAGCTTGATGCGGATCATATTTTCCTTGTCAACAGCGATACAGCTACCGGTGCGGAAGCGCTGAACGATCCCATCTGGAAGACGATTAAAGCGGTCAAGAATGGCAATGTCCATGAATATGGCCCGGAAAGCAGCTGGCTGTATACCGGAACGATCGCCAATAAACAAATTATCGAGGATGTACTGGAAAGCATGATTCCATAAGTCGAATTGCAGAGCCACTAGGCTAAACAGGCCAGCCCTAGCGCAAAAACGCTAGCGGCTGGCCTGTTTGTTAGTGAAAATTAAACTTTGAACTTGCTAATTGCTTCCTGCAATTCCTGCGCCATCTTGCTCAACAGCTCTGCAGAGGCAGACACATCTTCCATTGCAGCATTTTGCTGTTCGGTAGCCGCGGCGACATTTTGGGTGCTGCCAGCAGATTGCTCAGCGACTTTGACGACACCTTCGACCATGCCCACCATTTCTTGCGAGCTGGCGTTCACCTGCTCCACAACTGAGGACACTTCCAATGATTCCGCTGCTACCCGTTCGATAGAATCAACAATTTCCTGGAAGGTTTCACCGGTCTGGTGCACCATATCAATGCCTTCGTTAACGACTGCCTTGCCATCGCTCATCGACTGTACTGCGTTAGCTGCTTCGGCCTGTACTTGCTGAATCAACTCGGCAATCTTCCCTGCTGCGTCAGCAGATTGCTCGGCAAGCTTCCTTACTTCGCCTGCCACGACGGCGAAACCTCTGCCATGCTCACCGGCCCGCGCCGCTTCAATGGCTGCATTCAATGAGAGTAGGCTGGTTTGCCCGGAAATTTCTGAGATAATGCCAACGATATCGCCGATTTCTTTCGTTTTCTCCCCCAAGGTGAAGACAACTTCAGCGGTTTGACTGACGGTATCGTGAATAATGCCCATTTGCCCAACTGTTTTGGAGACGACCTGATTGCCTTCAATTGCTTTATTGTTGGCTGTTGCGGTCAAATCGGTTACAAATTGGATGGAGGATGCCGCTTGGCCCATCCCTTTGGAAATCTCCGTCGTAGCTTCGGTAAATTCCGCCGCGCTGCGCACCTGATTTTCAGAACCGGAAGCAATCTCCTGAATCGCTGCGGAAATATGCTCGGCTGTACTTGAAGTCTGCTCTGCGCTGGCAGACAGTTCTTCGGATGTGGCTGCGACCTGTTCGGAATTAAACCTGATCTGGCCGATTAAATGCCTCAGGTTGGCAGTCATCTGGTTGACAGACGCGGAGAGCTCTCCGAGTTCATCCCGGGAAGAGATTGCGACTTCTTCTGTAAGATTGCCTTCTGCAATCCGGTTGGTCGCCTTCATGAGCAAGCTAAGCGGCTTATGAATTGAACGAACAATCCACAATGTCAGCAAGCTGCCAAGCACCAGGGCAAGGGTAGTAATCACCACGGATCTATACAAAATGACGCTGCTGGCGCTTGAGATCTCATCTTTATCGATGGTGCCGACAATTTTCCAGCCCGTAAGCGAATTTGTCATATAGACCACCCGTTTGAGGCTGCCGTCAGATGTATAATCAATCTCACCTGAGCTATTATCCCCCATTTGGGCAATGTAAGGTTCCATATTTTCACTGCCAATTTCCATGGAAGGGTGGGTGAGATAGTTGTTGTTCTTGTCCAAAATTGTAATATTGCCATTCTGTCCAACTTTAATCTCGTTAACTTCCTCCGCAAGGTTAGTCAGACTCAGCACGATGCTGACGACGCCGGAACCGTCATCGGCTGCTCTGGATGGCACGACAATAACCTTGCCGTCCTGGCTGACAATCGGTTGGTTGATCAACCCTACTCCCTTGGTCTCCATAGCGCTGGTATACCAGCCTCTTTCCCGCGGGTCAAATCCCTCTGCAAACACTTGCTGAGGCGAGTTGAGAAGCTGTCCATTTTTAGTTGCGTATTGCACATGATCATATTCCGCTTTGACTGCCTTGATCGGGTCAAGAATGCGGCGCAGCTCAGGACTGTCCTTTTCATTGTTCACCATCGTGCTCTTAACCGACTTGGATAAATATTCAAGATCGATCAAACTTGTTGTCATCAGATCATTAATAGCATCATTGACGGAGCGGACAGTTTGCGTTGTATTGATCATAATTTGTTCTGTAATAATACGTTCCGCAGTTTGAAAGGAAATCCAGCCTAGAATGACGTTGGGTAATATTAAAATAGCCAGAAAAGCGGTGAACAGACGATTTCGAATCGTCAACTTCAAATTCAATTTTTTCTTCGGTTTCATCTCTGATCCTCCTAGTGTATCTTCGCTCTATCGCTGCAACATACAAGCGTTTCTAAGGACGTATAACTGGCTTGTATGTTACTTACAAAATAAATGTTCCCTCCCGTCCAATGAACGGCCAAGCCGGCACGCTGGATAGTACTCTTTCCTTACTGTATTTCGACAAAATGCAACAGTATAATTAGGTCTAATGATCCAAATGGTTCTATAGTCCTATAAACCAGAGGGTGAATTGCAATCTATTTTGGATAAAATTTAAAAAATTCAATTTATTGTAATTTATATATTATTTAATTTGTAGATAGGGGCATATGCCGGTACACCGACTGCAGCCTTTTATAGAACAAGTAGATTAACGACAAAAAATAAAGCATATAAAAGATATTCGATATTGTTAGCGCTATATTGAAGAAATAAGCATTTGTAACTTTACCTAACGTGTATTATAGTTCTAATTACGAAATGTAACTAAACATAACGCGGGGGGGTTAACAAAATGGCATTAAAACAACAAGAAAGCTCATTAAAGCGTTGGGTTGCGAAGATTCTCATTGTGTCCATGTTTCTTTCAATGGGGGTAGCATTAATTGATGTGAGAATATCTAACGCTAGTGGAGCTGCGACGGATAAGGTAGCCTTTGATATTCCTCCATTAACTGCAGAACAAAAAGAATCATTATTGCCTAATGTTATTGTTATTGCTACTGGCGGTACGTTGGCTGGACAGGCAGAAGATAAGACTAGTTTCCAAAACTATCGGGCAGGCACTTATTTGATGGAGGATCTGGTGGCTCAACTTCCCGATAAAGATAAAATTGCCGATGTGGCTACCTATCAATTCGGAAATAAAGGTTCGGGCGGATATTTGATCAAGGATCTCTATGATCTTTCACTTGCGGTCGATGCTGCGTTGGAAATTTATGATGGGGCAGTAGTTACGACTGGAACGGATACGATGGAGGAGATTTCCTATTTCCTGGACTTGACGGTCAGAAGTGAGAAGCCTGTTGTAGTTACCGGGGCTATGCGCCCATGGGATGTCATTGGGACGGATGGTCCAGCCAACTTGTACAATGCCATTAAGCTCTCGGGAAGCGGCAAGACGACTTCATTCGGTACGGTTGTGATGTTGAATGATGTCATTCATGCTGCCAGAGAAGTAACGAAGACCAATGCATTGCGGATGGATACGTTCGAATCGCCGTTGCTTGGCCCACTGGGATATGTTGATGAGAAGGTCGTACGAATTTACCGTGCGCCGGCCAGAGCGTTTAAGGCGGGGACAATAGGCTGGAAGACGCCGTTTGATCTGAAAAAAATAACAAAAGACGCTCTCCCGGTCGTAGAAATTGCGTATAACTACCAGGAAGCTGGCGGTGGCGCAATTCGCGGACTTGTTGCTGATGGCGCTAAAGGAATTGTCACTGCGGGTACTGGAGCAGGAGGCATATCTGCCAAAATGAGCGAGGCGCGCAAGGAAGCGATCGAAAAAGGTGTAATCTTCGTTTCCACTACGAGAACAGGTTCCGGAAATGTGTATGAAGGTAAGCCGACCAAAGGGATCATTGCTGGTGACAACTTGAATGCACAGCATGCCCGGATGATGCTTCTGCTTTCGCTGGCCTTCTCCAATGATTATGATACGATTCGCGGCTGGTTCCAAACGGTAGGCACGCAGGATGTTGCGCTTCCTAAGCCGATCCTGCCCAAAGTGACAGCCAGCTAGATTGCGATTCAGCCTGCCGCGGCACAGCGGATAAGGCTGGGGAGTAGACAGTGAAAATAAATAAATGGCCGTCTCTCGGTAGTGAAAAACTGCCTTGAGAGGGCCATTTGTTTTCATGCTAACAAGCTTTGTATCACAAAGGGAACAATTCATCTAGCGTTATCGAATGCCGATGCAAGTTGCAAAATGGTCGTGTATTCCATTAAATAGAACTTTTATCCAATTGGTATCGTCTATCTAAGCAATACGAAATGAAAGGAATGAAGGGAATTGAACAAGTGGTTTCTGGCGGCGCTATTGGTTGTTGTTATTGCCGGATGCAGTGCTCGAATGAACGAGATCACTGAAACGGATCCAGAACTCCCGCAAGAGCAAGCCGGGGAACAGGCAGATGATGAGACGAAGATAGATGATGAAACGGAGATAGAGGAGATTGTAAAGAGCCGACTTTTCGAGAAAAATTTATTAACGTATGATGAATTTGAAACGGTTACATTGACATGGGGCGGGGAAAAAGTGCAGTCATCCTTTCATATGCATCCCGACATCACATTATTTGGGCTGTATCTTCCTGAGTTTGTGAAGGAATACGATAATGAAGATGGGCGGGGATGGGGGTATGGCACAGGCACTAACGACAGCTATATTAACATTTTGTATGACGATGAATCGCTTGTTGCACAACTAACGATGAGCAATGATGCACTGGTACAATATGAAGAGTATATAGGAAGCCGGATCGTTGACGGAGCGACGGAAGATTATTTCAAATTTTTTCGTCGGCCCAGTTATCTGGCTCGCATCACTTATTACGAAGAGAACAAGGAGGATGCGCTTCCGTTATTTCTCGAAGCAGCCCGAAATATTAGATTTGTTGAGGATGAGCAGACCAAAGAGGTAAACTGGTACTTGAATGATCCGAAACGAACGGAAGCGGCTATGGAAAACCCGACCTACCTGGATGAATCGCAATATACGGGAGATGAGCAGTTGTTTGTTAAGCTGATCAATCTGCATGCTAAGTATATAAACGAGCGCGATGAAAAACGATATTTTGGCATGTTGACACGCGAAAATAACTTCAACGAAGAATTGCCGGAATATACGATTATTCACTTGAAGAAGCCTGACTTTGGTCAGATGTCCGATACACAGGCGTTAATTTGGGTAACGAAGACAACAGTAAAAAACATGTTGGATGTCAATGTGTCCACTCCTTTCTATCTTTTTGTTAAAGAGGACGGCGAATGGAAGCTTCAGGATATCGACTAATGTGGTGTTTAATGCGGGCAGCTCCCATAAATGTGAGCCTAATGATTTTGGGTTACTACTAAATACCTAACAGAAATTGTTGTGAGCTACATCTCTAATCCTGCGATGATTCTATGGTCTCAGAATTAGTAGATGTAAATTAAGGGTATTTATGCCTATTTGTAAGATTGACAGATTGCAAGCATATGGTATATTTCTTGTTGAGGCGCCATTGGATGGATGATACGAAGGTCTGTAGTCACAATTTGAATTACATAGGAGAGATCATCATGAGTACAATGAAGTCCCCAAGAAACAAATACCGCAAACTGCTTGCAGGTGTGATCTCGCTGCAATTGTTTGGAGCAGCGATTGGCCAGGCTTTTGCAGCCGAGCCAGTCGTCTCTCCGGGCGGTGTCAAGACGCTCTACCCTGAAGGCGCTATTCAAACGACTGGCACATGGAATGTCGGTACTCGGGCAGGCGACACGATCTATGTCGCAGGCATGAGGGGCATCGATCCAGCGACCAACAAGCTGGTTGCAGATGAAGAAGGACGCATTCGCCAAGCATTTTTGAACATGAAGCTTATTGCCGAGTCGGAAGGCGCGACCTTGCAAGATGCGACACGGTTAATTGTCTACGTGACCGATATGTACCGGTACCGTCCGATCGTCAATCAGATTCAACAGGAGCTTTGGGGAGAGGAAGGCCCATACCCGCCGCGCACAATCGTAGAGGTTGACCGTTTGAATCAGGACGATATTGTGGAAGTGGAAGGTACTTTCTATGCGCCGGAGAATTCTGTGGAGGGATTGACCGGAGCAGAAGCAGAGCAATTGGAAGCCGATGCATCCGAAGCAGCAGGTCATGTGTCGCCGGGCGGCGTCAAGACGCTCTACCCAGAAGGCGCTATTCAAACGACCGGTACATGGAATGTCGGTACTCGGGCAGGCGACACGATCTATGTTGCAGGCATGAGGGGCATTGATCCGGCGACGAACAAGCTCGTGGCGGACGATGAGGGCCGCATTCGCCAAGCGTTTCTGAACATGAAGCTTATTGCGGAGTCGGAAGGGGCAACCTTGCGTGATGCGACACGGTTAATCGTCTACGTAACCGATATGTACCGCTACCGTCCGATCGTCAACCAGATCCAGCAGGAGCTGTGGGGAGAAGGCCCATACCCGCCGCGCACAATCGTAGAGGTTGACCGTTTGAATCAGGACGATATTGTGGAAGTGGAAGGCACATTCTATGCGCCGGAGAATCCGGTGGAGGGATCGACCGGAGCAGGAGCAGAGCAGTTGGAAGCTGATGCATCCGAAGCAGCGGGCCATGTGTCGCCGGGCGGCGTCAAGACGCTGTATCCCGAAGGCGCTATTCAATCGACCGGTACATGGAATCTTGGCACGCGGGCAGGGGAAACCATCTATGTCGCAGGCATGAGGGGCATTGATCCGGCGACGAACAAGCTCGTTGCGGACGATGAAGGCCGCATTCGCCAAGCGTTTCTGAACATGAAGCTTATTGCGGAGTCGGAAGGGGCAACTTTGCGTGATGCGACACGGTTGATCGTCTACGTAACCGATATGTACCGCTACCGTCCGATCGTCAATCAGATTCAGCAGGAGCTGTGGGGAGAAGGCCCGTACCCGCCGCGCACATTCATTGAGGTTGACCGTTTGAATCAGGACGACATTATGGAAGTGGAAGGCACTTTCTATTCACCAGTCAAAGAATCGCAGCCAGAGACGATTTCCTTATACTTTAACGGGATTAAGAAAAGTTACGGAAGCTCGGTCATCGTTGAAGACGGCAAAGTGCTGCTCCCTTTGCGCAGTGTGCTGGAAAACCTTGGCGCATCCGTCAAATGGACAAACAGTGATCAATCTGTTGTTGTGAAAATCGACGATACAATCGCAAAGTTTGTAATTGATTCGGAAACTACGGAGCTGGATGGACAAACAGTGAAATTGTCGGCGCCGATTCAAAAGATTAATAACAGCACGATGATGCCGCTGGCGCTGGTTGAAGAAGTGTTTGGCGCGCAAGGGGAATGGACAGAGCAAACGCAAACGATTCATATTACTACCGTTAATAAAGATAAGTAATCTTGCTATTATTATATTTCCCCGCAAAAAAAGGAGATGGCCCAAGGGTCATCTCCTTTATATTTAAATAACCCAGTCCGCGACAAATTGCTGTTCAAATTCCTGCGGTGAATGACCTTTAAACACCAATTCGGGGTTTTTGACACTGACTCGTGTGCCATCAGGCACCGATTTGGTCAAAAAGACGTTACTGCCGATCATGACATCCTTGCCAATGATCGTGTCCCCGCCCAAAATAGATGCGCCTGCATAGACAGTGACATTATCCTGCAGCGTAGGATGGCGTTTCACGCCGCGCAGTTTTTGGCCGCCGCGGGTGGACAGAGCGCCAAGCGTAACCCCTTGATAGATTTTAACCCCATTGCCGATGACGGTGGTTTCCCCGATTACGACACCAGTACCATGGTCTATAAAGAAGTATTTCCCGATGCTTGCTCCTGCATGAATATCAATTCCGGTTTTATTATGCGCATATTCCGTCATAATACGCGGAATTAACGGGACAGACAGCAGATACAGCTCATGCGCCAATCGATAGACACTAAGCGCAAAAATGCCCGGGAAGGAGAAAATAATTTCACTGGCGCTTTCTGCAGAAGGGTCGCCATCGAAAGCGGCTTGTACATCTGTAGCCAGAATGCTGCGCAGTTCCGGGATTTTGCTTAAAAATTGGCTGACGATTTCGTCGGCCCTTTGATTAATATCGTGAACCGGTTCATCCTGTTGATTCATGGCCTGATGTTTGAGCGCGCACACGATTTGTTCATGAAGCCGCTCGTGAATGCTTATGAGCAGGTTGCAAATCCGGTATTCGATCGTGGAACTGGAAATGGTTTGCTTGCCGACGTATCCGGGAAACACCAGCTCTCTTACCATATGAATAATTTCAATAATCGTATCCCGGTTGGGCAGAGCTGACGACTCAAGCGGAATGGAGTGGGATGGATCTCTGTGACTTGCAGCGATGGCCGTTACCAGACTGCCGAACTGACTTTGCACGGGGTTGCATGTGACTTCACTCTCACCAATGTGACTCATAGATGGAATCCCTCCATTTCCAAGAGTAATGTGACCCGACTAATCCAATCAATTTATTTAATATAGGATTTATACGCCATAATGTCAAGATGGAATTGACATTATTGACACTTTTGAAGCTGCTTGTATTCGTTTGAAAATCCCACTTTTATGGGATGGTTGTTTGGGGGGCAGTCCTATAATGTTAAACCATAAATACGGAACCATATATGGCTGGGGGAAATGGTTATGGAGGAAACGGTAAAAGACAACATCATTGTCGTCGGCGGGTATGGACATGTCGGGCGCACTTTGTGCGAGGAATTGGGAGATCGGTATCCAGGCAAAGTGTATGCGGCAGGGCGGAGTATGAAGCGAGCGGAGCAGCTTAGCGCCTCGTCGGGCGGCAAGGTGAAGCCGATGCAGCTGGATATCAGTAAGCCTGCTGACCCGAATATGTTGGCATCCGCCAAACTGGTCATTATGTGTCTCGATCAGACCGAAACCGATTTTGTTCGTGCTTGTCTGGAAGCAGGGACGAATTACATGGATGTGTCAGCGCAGGGCGATTTTTTGGAGCAGGTGGAGCGCTTGGCGGGCGTGGCAGAACGCAATGGGGCCACAGCGCTGCTTAGCATCGGACTGGCACCGGGACTGACGAATGTGCTGGCGAAGGCAGCCTATGGCTTGCTGGACGAAACAACAGAGATTGATATTTCAATTATGTTGGGTTTGGGCGATCAGCACGGAAAAGCGGCCATTGAGTGGACGGTCGACAATTTAAACGCACAGTTTCCCGTCATGCTCAATAATCGGCAATCGATGGTTAACAGCTTTGAAGGAGGGAAACGTATCGACTTCGGCCGCAGCCTTGGACAGAAGAAATCATACCGATTTCCGTTTTCGGATCAGCAGACACTCGCTCGTACCCTTAGTGTCCCTTCCGTTTCAACGCGTCTCTGTTTCGATTCCGCGGCGGCAACGGCACTTATGGCAGGATTGCGGTCCAGCGGCGCGGTGCGGCTGCTCAAGACAGGCTGGATTCGCAGCGCCGCTGTGGCAGGCTTTGGCAAGCTGCGACTTGGTTCCGAGCAATTTGCCGTCAAGGTCGACGCTTGGGGCAGCAAATCCGGGCGTGAATCTCGCGCTGAATGTTTATTGGTGGGGAACAACCAATCGCGGATGACTGCGCTGACGGCAATCTTTGTCGCTGATGCGTTATACCGCAAGGAATATCCGAACGGGGTATTCCATATCGAGCAGCTATTCGGCATCAGTGATATGAAAAATTGGATTGAGCGAGAGGCTGAATTGACAATTAACGGGGAGTGAATGATCGATGAAGTTGTGGTGACCTATATAAGGGTTTACAATTGAGGGTAAACTTTATTTGAGAAACTTATAAATAGTTTAATTAACCTATGGGATGACTGCCAACAGGTATCGCCCCACCGCGCGCGGGGAGCTGCTATTTTCAAGATTTTCGCTTGGATACAATGTTTTGGTACTCATTGAGCACGGCATCGAGCATTTGGCTTGCGCTGATCACCTCGGGATCGGTGAAGCTCCGATTCTTGATCAATTCATGCAGTTCACTTCGCAATTGCTCAATTTGCTCCATCAGTTTTTCCAGTTCCTTGGCCATGGTTGTTCTATCTCCACTCATCGTTTTTCCCGATAGCATTCCCACAGCTTGAAGGATTATGCGGAACTGCGGCAGCGGCAAAAAACGATCTGTTCGGCACTTGTTCACCAGCGAGGCAAGGGGAATAACAACAAGGAGATTGTCTGCATATTTGGGTTGTTATTCGGGATTGACATTCACGTTGCGTAAAGGTGTACGATGAATTCGTCAGGAGGTGGGTTATGGAATATACCGTACAAAAGCTGGGGCTCCTGGCAGGCATCAGCACCCGGACGCTCCGTTATTACGATGAAATTGGTCTTCTCAAGCCGGCGAGAATCAATTCATCCGGTTACCGGATCTATGGGCAGCAGGAAGTAGACCGCTTGCAGCAAATTTTATTTTACCGGGAGCTTGACGTTAGCCTGGAGGATATTAAAGAGATTGTCAGTTCGCCATCGTTCAACGCAGAGCACGCTTTGCGCGCTCACCGGAAGAAGCTGCTGGATAAGCGGGTGCAACTTGAACAACTGATCGCCAATATCGATTTGACCCTGGCACAAAGAGAGGGGACGCAAACGATGCGAGATGAGCAGAAATTTGAAGGGTTCAAGCAGAAAATAATCGATGACAACGAAACGAAATATGGTGAGGAAATTCGAGCCAAGTATGGTGATGAAGCCATTGATAAATCGAACAAGAAACTTAAGGGCATGACGGCACAGCAGCACACCGCGCTTGAAAAGCTGAGCGAGCAAATTCATAACACGCTTGCCAAGGCGTATGCCACTGGCGATCCGGCAAGCGAGTCGGCCCAGGAAGCCGCAGATTTGCATCGGCAATGGCTTAGCTTTTATTGGGAAGATTACAGCAAAGAAGCGCATGCAGGGCTAGCCCAAATGTATGTTGAAGATGAAAGGTTTACGAGTTATTATGACAAACAACAGCCCGGTACGGCTGCATTCCTTCGTGATGCTGTATTAATTTATACCGGGCATAAGGCGTAACGAGGCCCCGCAGCTTGATCAGGGAGCAGAGCTTCTAATGAGAGGGGCAGGTTGAAGCCGGATGCCAAGGCTGTCACATTTGACAGACGGCATCCGGCTTTAATTGCGATAGGTGAATGGATCTTGTCATTTCGAATTTCGCAGCCTATTGAGATTATGCCAGGTGTTCACGATGTTGTTGACTTGACTTAAACAATATCGGTCGTATCCACATCCCGAAAGGACAGATAAGCGATAGCCACGCCAATAACTCCCAAAATAATAGGAATGATGAGAATGGAACTTAGTGAAAATCCGGCCGTGTTTGAATTGAGAAGTGATCCAACAATCACTGCAGAAACAATCGTAGCCGTCACCGATTTTTTACGCAAGCCAAAGTACAGCGGAATAAGGCTTATTCCTGTTGATGCCAGCGATTGCACCAGAATGGTCAACAGTTCAGACTGAATCAATCGCCAGTCAAGCGTTGCAGGCACAAAGTTATAGTAATGATTCACAATAATAAATGCGCTGTCCAGAAAAAGCTGGGATAGGAGCAAGGCAGTAAAGGTCATGCCGCAGACGATGGCTATTTTGGCCCAAATGATTTTTTTGCGCTGCACAGGGTAGGTAAACAAAACCGAAATGGTATTGCTGTTATATTCCCTAATAATGAGTTTCGAGAGCAGAACAGCTGCAAAAATAATGATTACGACTCGCGACAGTATTCCAAGCATGGAGAAGGCCTCATTGACACTGGACAGCACGTCGTTCCCTTCAAGCATCTCAAGATAATTTATCACACAGATAAACAGGAGGATAATCGGATTCGCAATGAGCAGGCCTTTGCTGTACCAGCCAAACTTATTTTTTTTGAATTCCAGTTTAATCAAATTAATCATGGCGTTCACCGCTTTCCGTCTGTTGGAGGAAATATTCCTCTAACGAAGTTTGGCGACGATTTATCGTTTCGATCGCGACATCGTTCAAGATTAACGCTTTGGAAATAGCGGATTGCGATAAGCCAGGGCCATAGATGCGAATAAGATGGTTATCCATCATTTTAAAATTGCTGATCTTCAGTGTATTTTCGAGCACAAACGCTGCTTTGCGGATGTCGGGTGTCGTTAACTCGATATAATCGGTGCTCCGCAGCCGCAAGCTGTCCATCGAGAGTTCCTCGACAAGCTTGCCGTTTTGAATAATGCCGATTTGATTGGCAACTTGTTCAATTTCGCTTAACAAATGACTGGAGATGAGCAGGGTCATCCGGTACTGGCTGCTGAGCATGTGGAACAAATCCCGCATATCCTTAATCCCTGCCGGGTCGAGCCCGTTAATGGGCTCGTCAAGAATTAGCAGTTCAGGTTTGGTTGCGATCGCCCGGGCAATAGCAAGCCGCTGCTTCATTCCGAGTGAGAATTCTTTGACGCGTTTATTGCCTGTATTGCGAAGCTGAAGCCAATCGAGCACCTCTGCGATCGCATTTTTGTTATGGTACCCCATGTATGCGCAGTGGATTTCCAAGTTTTGCTCAGCGGTAAGGTGGTCATAAAATACCGGTGTTTCGATCAGACTGCCGATCCGCTTGAACACTTCCACTGAATTCGGCGTGAGTTTCTCGCCAAACAGCTCAACCTCGCCGCTGGTCGGCTTTACAAGGTTCATCAACATGCGCATGACCGTTGTTTTGCCTGCGCCGTTCGGGCCGAGAAAACCATAGATTTCCCCGCGTTCAATGCGTAGGTTGACATCCGTTACAATTTCTTTGGCTCCGAAGCTTTTGGACAAATGGTGGGTACGGACAATATAAGACATGGATGCCGGCTCCTTTGCTATCGTGATTAAATTGAATTCTTTCGGTTTCAATATCTTGATTATATCGTTGAACCTTAACGTATTTGTTGCTTGATTCTTACGAAAATCTTACGCTCAATTTAGTGTGTAAAGCCTGCTGGTTTTAACCTGACGGTAAATACCGTTTTATGATAGGGTTTGCTCTTCAATGTAATTTCGCCGCCCATATTCCGAACGAGCCGCTGTGTAATCGTCAGTCCGAGCCCGCTGCCCCCGAATAGCGGGTTTCTCGAATCCTCCAGCGTATACATCCGTTCGAAGACAAGCTCTTTATGCCGTTCATTGATTCCTTGGCCCCGATCCCAGACATCGATAAAGACACCCTGCGCATTTGACCGCAAAGCAATACCGACGATCTTCCCATCTTTGCCGTGGCTGATTGCATTGCTCAGTAAGTTGTTCAGCACTCTCTCCAGCGCGTCCTGATTGACAAGCGCGTAAACGGGTTCCTCCGGAATCTCAATGCTTACCTCGCTATGCTGGGATTGCAAAATATCATAGAAGAACAAAATGCTGTTCTTGCAAATTTCATTCACAGCTGCAGCATTCAAAGGAAGATGGGCATCGCCGGATTCTAGTTTGGCCAAATCAAAAAAACGATTGATTAAAGCCACCATTTCCACAGCCTTGCTATGAGCTTTGGAAAGCAATTGAGCGCGTTCCTGGGGAGGCATCGTCTCTTTATGTGAGATGGTTTCGAGGTAGCCGAGCACAACGGTAAGCGGGGTTTTCAAATCGTGCGAAATGTTCGTCAGCATCATTTTCATCGCAGCTTCGGTATGATTGTAATTGGCCATCGTCCGATGATTAAAGTCAAGCAGGTCGTTAAGAGCAGCGGCGAGCTGCTGCAGATAGCTGTCGTCTGTCACGATTAGCAGACGTTCAGCGGATTGCTCGTTTATAATGTTGTTGAGCTGGCGGGTCATATAGGCTAACTGGATGTTTTTGCGTCTTGCCGCAGCATATTGCAAGATGCACAGCACCAGCAGCAATGCGATCATAGCTAGTAGCGCAGCAATCATCTAAAACTCCCCCAGGCGATATCCGATGCCCCACATCGTTTTTATGTAGATCGGTTTGGAAGGCACATCTTCAATTTTTTCACGTAATCGGCTCATATGTACATTAATAATATTTTCGTCGCCAAAGTAGTCATCATGCCATACAGAACGGTAAATTTGCTCTTTCGTAAAAACTTTTTTCGGATTTCTGACAAACAGCAATAAAATATGCAATTCTTTGGCCGTTAATTTAAGCGCTTTGCCATTCTTGCTTACTGTGAGATGATCCGGATTGATCGTCAGATCATGGATGCGGACAATTTCTGCTGAGGGTGACTGTGAACCGCCGTCACTATAGTAGCTTGCGCGCCGTAGTGCAGCTTTTATTCTGGCCAGCAGCTCAATCATGGAGAATGGTTTGGCAATATAATCGTCAGCGCCAAACCCGAGGCCAACTGCCTTATCGACATCCCCGTCTTTGGCTGAAAGAATAAGAATAGGCACACGGCTGGCGGCGCGAAACTGTTTGAGCAAATCGATTCCGCTCAGCTTCGGGAGCATCAAGTCGAGCAAGATTAAATCAAATGGCTGCTGTTTAAACCGGCTCAGCGCTTCTTCTCCATCATAGGCATGGGTAATTTCAAGACCTTCCATCGTCAAATAATTGGCAACCATCTCCGCAATTGCAGCGTCGTCTTCTACAATCAATATTTTATCAGTCATTGACGATCCTTCCGTTCATCCATATTTATTGCACCTATTTTACAATGGCAGCACCTTGAATACAATGGGATGTGCGGATTCATTTCTCCTTGCAGGCAGACCTTACATCCGCTTGAAGATGATACTTCATCCGGTAGCGATGCGGCGTTTCTCCGGTATGCTTCTTAAACAGCTGGCAAAAGTAGGACACATTGCAGATGCCGATCCGGTACGCGATTTGATCAAGGGCCAGCGAGCTGCTGTTCAGGAGCAGGCAGGCTTCCTTGATTCGCCGCGCAGCCAGATAATCGCTTAACTTCGCACCGATCTCCTTGCGGAAGAGGCCTGACAGATAGGTAGCGGACAAATGCAGTTGATCCGCCAATTGCTGCAGCTGGAATGGCTTCATATAATTATGCTCAATCCATTCCATTGCAAGCTCTGTATGACCGGAACAGCGCTGCTGCGGCGCGGGGAAGTGGCTGTTGTCTTGTTTCTGTTCCCAATGGCTGTTCAGCAGGTCAAGCATTCCGATTAGAAACAATGCATAGGGCTCAAGCTCACGTTCTGTCGCTGTCTCTGCAGCAGGCATAGCGTGCAGCCGCTGCAAATGTCGGATGACCGGATGCTCTGGCAGCAAGCCGCGGAATAGCTGCCGCTCCCATGTGCGCTTCCAAATCATTTGGTGAAAGGCAGTCAACTGGGGAAAGGGGCGCAGGAAGGGCTGCAGCCACTCGGGGTTATATACGGCAAAAGAGCGAACGAACGGACGGAGGTCTGTCGCCTGCATGCTCAGCTTATGAAGCTGAAACGGCTGAAAAAACAGCAGATCGCCGGCCTTGACCGTTAAGATGCTGGAGCCGATTTCGACTTCTCCTTCCCCTTGTTCGATATAGAAAAACTCCACCCCTTCATGCAGGTGGACAATGTCTTTGTAGGTTGAGCCGTTCGTTCGTCGATAAGCGAACTGGAATGGAATTTTGGATAAGGTTAAATGTTGAAGCGGTTTCATAACAACCCACCTCGCTTCGCCAATTGCGTAATTTAACAACATATTAACACAATAGAGGCAAACAAAGCGCTTCTTTTTTCAAGTATAGTAAAAGCACAAAATTGAAGTGGGGGAATTGCAATGGCAGTGGCGAAGCGGAGAGCACTAGTTGAGGATTGGGCAAATATCCATCATAAAATAGGTCGGTTTGCTTGGGCTGAAGAAACGGTTCTGAAGCTAAGGCCGGAAACGGACTGGTGGGTTGTGAACTATCGGGACGACAGCAGCCGGGTTGCGGGCTGGATGCATCATTATTTCTGTACAAACTGTTCTTCTCCGCTTGAGTTCGATAAATCTGCGCCCGACCGTCACCGTTGCGGAAGCTGTGGTACGGACTGCAGCGGAGAAGACATTCAGAACGCTTGGCATGCCGCCTATCGCAGTGCAGCCAGTCAGCAGGTTTTGAACGCCGCCGTCTGGTTCAAGCTCTATCACGACCCGGCCTACCTGAGCTTTATTCGCGCTGTGCTTGATTTTTACAGTGACAATCTGTCTCTGTTCCAAGTCAATACGCCTAAAGGATTTGAAGGGGTATTTAGCGGCATTAATTTAAGTGATGCCGTCTTGCTCACCGCGATGATCAGGGGAATGGAAATGGTGCGTGAGCACTTTACCGCAGAGGAACTGCAGCGCTATAAGGAGCAGTTCTTCCTTCCGATGGCAGCGTTTCTATGCAGAACTGCTGGAGGTACGCCGAACATCAGCTGCTGGATGCGGGGGGCTGCCGGGATGATTGGCCTGTTCTTCGAGGAATACGGCGTCTGCCGCGAGGTTGCGGAAGGGTTCGAGGGGATTAAGGAGACGTTGGCCAACGGGCTGCTCAAGGGAGGGTTTTGGTATGAAAGCTCTTTTCACTACCATTATTATTGCGCAGAGGGGCTAACCTACTATGCCGTGTTCTGTGAACTGTATGGCTATGACTTTCCAGAGCTGGCCGACGCGATGAAGCGGATGTACCGCTACCCGCTGCAGTATTCGTTCCCGACGGGTCAGTTTCCAAGCCCGAATGACGGCTGGCCGAACCGCAGCTTTGCCGATTATGCAGCGCAATATGAATGGATTCGCAGCGTGTACGATGAAGATGCCTTCCGCTATGCGCTTGCGCTAAGCTATGACAAGGAGAAGTGTCCGCTTGAAGGCGGCGCCCAGAGACCGGAAGCAGGCGGGATGGCCAGGCTGTTGTTCGGTACGGACTGGACGGGCGAGTGGAATGCGCAAGCTGCCAGCCAGCAGGCAACTGTGGGGCATCCTCCTCGTGTATCCCGGATGGATGAAGATATTTATTATATATTTTTGCAGCATGAAGAGGCCAGTGTATTTCTGAAATACGGGTTCGTCATTGCTGAGCACGCGCATGCCGATGTGATGAATTTTGAGTTGTATGTGAAGGATCGGTTCGTCTCACGCGATATTTCGAACAGCGGGTACGGAACCGACTTGTTCCGAGAATGGCAGCGCAAGTCTATCGCGCATAATACCGTATTGGTCGATGGGCGCAATCAGCCGAATCGCCCGCATGGACAATTAGTCGCATTCGATGCCGCGACCAATAGCTGCAAGGTTGCGGCAGCAGAGGTCTACCCTGGTGTCGATTACGAGCGCAGCCTGCAACTGCTGCAGGACAGATTAACCGATGTGTTTGCGGTAACGGTCAAACAGGAGGCGACAGAAGGCCAATCACCGCCCGCACATACATTTGATTGGCTGTTCCATTGCGCGGGTGAAATTGTGCATGATCTGCCGCTGCGCCGCTGTTCACCGCCTGGTGAAGCAGAAGGCTATCAGTTGATGGAGGAAGTGTCGAGCTGTGAAGTGGATGGAACCTGTCATATCAGCTGGGAGCTTCCTAATCAGCGTTTGACGTTAACGATGCAGGGCTGCCCAGGCACTACCGTGTACCTGTTCAAAGGATATGAGCATCGTTTGGACTTGCAGCGGTGGGGGATTATGGCAAGAAGAACGGGAGATAGCGCCGTGTTTGAGGCGGACTATTCGTTTCATGTTTATTGACTTGATCGTACGAGCAGCCTATCAATTTCACAAACCGTGGATATAGACTTTAATTTGGCTCGGTTTAAGGAGACTCCGTTTAAGGTGGAGAACGACTGAGGAGACCTGGGACAAATTAGTTAATTAGCAGGATGCGTTTGTGTTGATGATCGCTTAAGATAGGAACATATGTTATAGGAACATGTGTTATCTATTTTGAACTGCAGGAGGCGACAGCAATGAGTTATGACTTAATGGCATTTGATCCATTAAAGGCGCCAGCGGATAAAGAGACATTTATGAAATGGTATGAGCAGCAGGTAGCTTGGCAGGAAGACGGGAATTATTCTGATATTTCGGTTGCCTCGGAAAATCTGCGCAATTTTTATATTGAGCTTACGCAATCCTTCCCGAGCATGAACGTTGATGAGGAGACGTTTGAGGCCATGGAGGAAGCGGGGACAGACAATCGGCTCACAGAGTATGGGATACGGGAAGAAAGCATTTATGTGTCATTCGCGTGGTCCATTGCAGAAGAAGCCTACAGTACAATGAGGGAATTGGCAGAGAAGCACAAGGTCGGATTTTTTAACGTCAGCAGCACTGAGGGTGAAATCATTGTTCCAGAGTAGCTTGCAATAACGATGTAGACCCCCGCCCGTTCAATGCATCAACTTGATAAGGCGGGGTTTATTTTATAAAAAAGGTCAAAGATAGTCAAAGTCAATATAAGAGTGCGATTATATGATGCAAATGGCTGAATATGCGCAGAAATGCGTTTTTTTCCCGGTTTTTCGCTTTTGATTGCTTTGTCATTGGTCAGTATAATGGGGACATAGAACAACACAAACACCACCACATCTTGCAAGGAGGAGTTACAATATGTTTAATCTGGTGACGTTACACAAAAGAAATGATGATCTTGCCCGGCAAATGTTGAAGCAAATCAGTGCCGTTTTTGACCAGCAGCAGCTCGCTCCGTTGCACAGCCACTCGAACAGCTTCCGAACCGATATTCATGAGAAAGACGATGTCTATCTGATTGAAGCAGAGCTTCCGGGGGTTCGAAAAGACGACATTAACATTGAGTTAAACGGCAGCAGCCTGGTCATTCGGGCTACACGCAGCCGCATAGATGAGCCGAAGGATGAACAAGGAAAAGTCATTCGCAGAGAACGCAGCCATGGTGAATTCGCCCGCCGGTTTTATGTGAAAAACATCGAAGAGGACGGCATTCGCGCGAAGCTCGAAGATGGGATTCTACAGTTGACCGTACCGAAAAAAGTCAAACCGGCGGAACAAGTCAAACGGATCGGAATCGAATAATAGCTGCGAATGATTGCGGCTAGAAGCAACTCAAATAGCGCGACAGAAGGGGGATACCATTCTGTCGCGTTATTTGAGTTTTTGCTGACCATCGACTGATGGACATCCTGACCGACTGAATTGACTACGATGCGCTGCCGAGTCTTTTCGCGCCGCGCGGCCCCGGTGCGCGGGTCCATGCTGCGTGAGTGTGGTTGACTGCCAACACGTATCGTCCGACTGCGCGCTGGGAGCTGCGCGCCGTGAACGGCGGTCGACTCACTGAAGCGAGTCTGCACACACTCCATGAATTTAAGCGGCCACAGGTTCCGCTATTTGCCACAAAAACCTCCAAAATCGATTTTCACGGCCAGACGTTCCGCTATTGGCACAAAAACCCCCCTAAAAACACCGTTTTTGCACGAATAGCGGAACTGGTGGCCGCCAAAACTCAATTTCCCTTGTTTTGAGCGGAATAGCGGAACGTGTGTCCGCTCGGTACATCTATATCTGACGGCTTCCCTGCGGCTGCCCTTTTGCGCACAATTCCCGCCCTCAGAGCATTTTGGATTTTTGTATGTTTCCTTGCTCATTTATCGTTATAATAGAAAAAACTAGAACCAATATTTTACCAATACGAGGGTTTATGGAAAATAGGAGGGCCATCATGAATATAGATGCCTACGAGTTGGAGGACAGCATGTTTGACCACGTTGGTCTGTCCTGCTACAAAGTAAAAGATAAGCTGCTGAATGAAAGCAAACTTATGCGGCTTCTTGATGTATCCCAATACAGTCTGTCCGCAATGCGCCGTTGGCGGGAGCTGTACGAACAGTATCAAGCGGCAGTAACAGATTATCGCTATTTGCCCAAAGTAGAACGGATCGACATTACCGAGGGTTTTCAGGCTTGCACCATATTAAAATATGTTCCAGGCACAACGTTGCATGAACAAGGGGTGCTGACGGAAACGCATATTGATTGCCTCATAATGGGCTTAAGCCATTTGCATAACAACAAGATCGTGCACGGGAATGTGTCTGCCCATAATATATGGCTCGCGACTAGCGGGCAAGCCGTATTGTATGGAGCCAATGAGTGGAAAGCGATGCGTCGGGACGTGCCAGCTTATGAGGATGATATCCAGCAACTGCTGGAAATGGTTGTTACATACGGAAAAGTTCAAATTGCCGAATCAGATAGACGGCGGATAAAATCTATTAAAGAAATTATGGCATTTTTTGAGGATTATAAACATGCAACGCGGCAACACGCTTCAAGCGCTAATCCATTACTTCACACAGCGAATGCCTCCCAAACGACGGTGGTTGCAGCAAGAACAGCATATAAGTTTCACATGGACAATAGGGGCAGCCGAAGCAGCCGCAATCATTGCAGCATCCGTGAACCGTTATTGGTCCTGTCTTTTATTGCTATACTGATCGGGAGCATTTATTTCATAAGCAATAACTGGTCAACGGAAACAGATTTATCCCAGGCTGAATCAGCCTTTGTCTCCCCTGAATTAACTGTCACAAATCGTTCATCGTCCGAGACATCTGAAATAGAACTTCCAGCTACTGTATTTGAAATCGACACGCCTGCAATAGATGCCGAAACGCATGTCGCAACGGATTACACACCTGACGTGGAGGCGACCGCTTCTTCTGAAACTGAGAAACCTGTTTTCCAACCTGAGCTTGAACCGGAGCCTGTACTGGAGCCTGAACCAAAAGTGTGGATACCGGAGCTTAAAGATAATAAATATTACTTGCTCGGCATTACGCTTCAGACGTCATTCAAGGACGCGCGTGCCAAGTTGGGCGAACCCGATGAGTCGTTTGAAGTTGATTCTAAAGTTGCCAAATGGTACATAGAAGAGCATGGTTTGATCCTTACAATTGAACATTCGGGTGATAACATTCATTATATGGACCTGGAGGGGCTTAGCGACGAAATGGTTGTTGAAAATTTGGAGAAGTTTGGCGCCTTCTCAAAAGATACGATCGGAACATTAAGTGAGAATTATAGTTATATGACCACAGAATCAATCATTGTCATACACCCATTTCGTGATAAATACCGCATACAGTTGCTTGATTGGAATTCAACTTAAACCATTTATACCAGTCCGCTTCAAATCGAAGCAAAATTGCTGCCGGAACAGCTAAACCGTCGCAATTTTGCTTTTTTCGTGCGAAAAAAACAAAATCCGTCAATCATTGTTCAGAATATGTACAGGGGCATCGTGTAATATATGACTAAAGAACTAATGAAGTAGGAAAATAGAGACAGATTAAACCCAGCAACGTGAATGTGCAAACGACATTATTTAGAAAATGGAGTGGAGCAGCATGAATGCAGATTACTTGAAGGACTTTCGCAAGTTAAGCCATGATGATGAAATGCGGTACAAACTGCTGATGTGGGAGGTTAAAAATCTCCTCAGCGACAAGCAGAGCGAAGGCTACTTAAAGAAAATTATGAAAAGATGGCCAAGAAAAAAACAACGGATCAAGGCAGGAACATGGTAAGCGTTAGCTCGCACCCTGCTTTAATTCGATAACCGTTACTCATCCATACATCGTAATGATCCTGGTGGCATGTCCCGAACAACATCATACGCCTTGCCCTCGTCAGGGGACGGCAACCCGAAAAGTCCTGAAATGATCTCATTTCGGCTTTTTTTCGTTGGATGTAAAAATATTGAAACGAAGCATCCCATTCTTACGTAACCATTACTTGGCAAGCAGCGCAAGAATGGGATCGTATTCCTGTAAGGATATAAAGCGGTGTTCTTTAGCGAAATATAAACGATTCCTCTCTTTCTATATCAGTGTCAAAGTAAAGCGTCGCTTCCCACCCCTCATTGCAGACTGCCAATTCAATCGTTTGCAGCGTATTCCAGTCCATCGACCTGTCCCCGGGGAATTGCACTAGCTTGCTGCTTAATCGGTCAGTAAGATCAGCGAGGAAGCTCTCCGAGTAATCGTTGTCAGGCAAATTGACTGGAATCCATCGATTTTGGAAAAAGATGCGATATAGCATAATGTGTTCCTTTCCTGTCTATCTGTAATGTTTGTATGAATGTGACATAATTCGCCAAAATTCTACATGTAAAATTATATCAATAAATGATGGACAGAATCTATACATTTTTTAAATGAACTATTCATTTCAAGGGCGTCCCAAGAAGATGAAATAGAGGCGGTAAAATGCCGATATATATATACGAGCGTGCAATTTATTGTAGGCTTGTTCTTAATGATGAAAAGGGGGAACAACCGTTTGAATGGAATGATCCGTTTTTCCATGAAAAGAATAGCGGCGATGATGATTATGATCGCACTGCTATTCGCCACCGGGCTATTCTCGGCGTCTTCGCTCAAAATGGAGACGATGCCCAATATTTCAGTTCCATATGTTGTAATTGTAACGGCTTATGAAGCTTCTCCCCAGGATGTAATGATTGATATTACCAAACCGATTGAGGAGAAAATTGAGAACTTGAGAGGAGTAGAGCAAATTTCCTCTGTCTCAAGCGACAATGTATCCAACATTACGGTTCAATTAAAGGAAAGCGAGGACCCTGAGGAAAAGAAGCGCGAAGTGGAAAGTTTGCTGTCTGATTTGATGCTCCCTGAAGGGGCAAGCAAGCCAAGCGCAATGACTTTCGGGTACTCTTCGTTCCCCGCCTACTATCTGGCTTTGAACGCCGGGGATATGAGCCAGCTTGAGCTGGACAAGCTGTACAAAGATATTATTAAGCCCGGTTTTGAATCCATTAACGGCATTGATCATATTGATTCTGTCGGAGAGCGGCAGACGACGCTCGATATCCGGCTCGATGTTGATGTGCTGACTGCGTTTGGGCTGGACCCTTCGCAGGTTTCGCAGACCATTAGAGCTGCACTGTCAGAAGGGGCGATCGGTACGGTCAAATTTGACGGCAAGACGCAAATGGCCCGAATTACCGGCGATATTAAAAGTTTGCACAGCTTCAGGCAGATGGAAATTACAAACAATGCCGGTCAAACGATGCTGCTCGGCGAAGTTGCTCAGATCAAAGCGGTTACAGAGTCGAAGTTTATTGCGCGTATGGACGGAAATTCCGCGATCGGCATTAACCTGTATAAGACAAGCGATGCCAATGCGGTTGATTTCTCCAATCAGGCAAACCGGATGATTGCAGAGTGGGAGCAAAAGTATCCGGGGATTTCCTTCAAGTCGATCTATGACGCAGCCGATGATGTGAAAAGCTCGATCAACGGTTTGCTGAGGGAAGGCTTCATCGGAATGGTTCTGGCTTCCATTATGATTTTGCTGTTCCTGCGCAATGTGCGCATGACGCTGATCGTACTTGTGTCCATTCCCTTATCAATATTGTTAACGCTCATTCTAATGCAGTACATGAATATTACGCTCAATATTATGACGCTCGGCGGGATGTTCATCGCCGTTGGACGGATTGTGGATGACAGTATTGTCGTTATAGAGAATGTGTACTCCAATTTGGAGAGAGCTCACGAGAAGAATGAATCGGTCATACTGATGGCGACACGACAAGTGTCGATGGCGATCACGTCATCTACGCTTGTGACCGCCGGTGTGTTTTTGCCGATTGGCTTCGTATCCGGTCCGGTAGGTCAACTGTTCCGCCCGTTTGCGATTACCGTATCCTGTGCATTGCTCGCGTCATTGCTAGTCGCGCTAACGGTCATTCCGATGCTGACCAAGCTGCTTGTGCTGCGCAAAATTAAAGACGGTCATTCGGATCATACGAAAGGGCGAACGGTGAGTTTTTACAAAAAACTACTTGTTTGGAGCCTTACCAATCGCATTAAAACGATGCTGCTGGCCGGTATTTTTCTGATCGTCAGTATAATTGGAACACTTCCATTCATTCCGTTAACCTTCCTGCCTGATGGTGAAGGATCACGGCAAATCTCGTTTGATATTAAGCTGCCGTATGAAACTTCGCTGGAGAGTACGGATTTACAAACCCAGCAAATTGAAGCGCTGCTCAGAGAGGCGAAGGATGACAAGGGAAACCCGTTGTTTACTTTCTATGAAGCGCTTGTCGGGTATAACGGCACAGACACCCAGGCGCCTTATTACGCCCAGATTTTGGCCGAGGTCAACGAAACGGCGGATACGAAGGCGGTTAGAGCGGCGTATAGCGAACGGGTGTTGGCGATGCTGCCCAAAGGCTCGGAAATTATGGCCAACGCGCTGGAAGGCGGCGATGGCTTAGGTTCCACCGATTATTCCTACGCCTTGCAGGGGGATGATCAGGAGCTTCTGGAACAAGGTGCACAGCTGATAACCGAGAAACTGAAGGACTTCCCGGAAATCACGAATGTAAAAACAACGGTCAGCGATGCGAAGACCGAGGTCAATATCGCAGTCAGCCATACGAAGGCTCAGCAGTTCGGATTAAGCGCAGCGTATATTCAGCAGGTGGTTCGTTCCTGGATTTGGAAAGAGGAGCTAGGCGATCTGCGCTTTGATAATATATTGTACAAAACGACCATTCAGTTGGCTGAACATCATAAAAACTCGCTTGAGCAATTGGGGAAAATTCCGCTGCACACGGCATCCGGACAGACGGTGTTCCTTAATGAGGTGGCAACACTGCAGGAAGAGGCGGCTCCGGTTGCCATCAATCGCGAAAATTTGAAGCAACTGGTCAAAATAACGGCCTCAATCGATTCCGCGAACAAGGCGCTGGTCAGCGCCCAGGTCAGTGCGGAGCTCGATAAGATTGAACTGCCGGAAGGCGTCAGCACTCAGATCAGCGGGGTGAGCGACGATATTCAGAAGAGCTTTACAGAAATGTTCGTGGCAATGATCGTCGCGATCGGCATCGTATATTTGATTATGGTGTTGGCCTTCGGAAACGCAAGTACGCCGTTTGCCATTCTGTTCTCGCTGCCGCTGGCGATTATCGGCGGCATGATCGGGCTGCTCATTACCAATGAGTCGCTTAACGTCACGACGCTGATTGGTTTTATGATGCTGATCGGTATCGTTATTACGAACGCCATCGTGCTGCTTGACCGTGCGCAGCAGCTACTCGCTGAAGGAAGAACCGTTCGCGAGGCCATTATAGGCGCAGGCATGGAGCGGCTGCGGCCGATCATTATGACGGCCGGAGCAACGATTGCGGCCATGCTGCCGCTGGCGCTTGGAATGTTTCATTCCGCGGAGGGAGCATCGCTGGTGTCCAAAGGGCTGGCCATTGTTGTCATCGGCGGACTGACATCATCAACGTTGTTAACGCTGGTTGTTGTGCCTGTCGTCTACGAAACATTGGAGCTCTGGAAAGCAAAGCTGTCCGGCTGGGTTCGCCGGGATCGAAAACCTGCCGGGAAGGCGAAGCTGGAAGCATGAGAAGGGGGAACGTTGTTAAGATGAAACGACAAGCAAGCCCAATACGCAAAGTATGGAAATCAATAGGCATCCTAATGGCCGCGGCTCTGTTTGCCGCAGGCTGCTCCAATTCAAACGAAGCCGCGGTTGAACCGTCGGTAACGCCGTCAGGACCGAAACAGGTCAAAGTGGAGGCGGTTGAAAAGCATAGTATGGGAACGCCAAGAGAACAGATTGGCGAAGTATCCGCAGGGTTCAAGATGGAGATGATTTCCAAGGCGAGCGGGGAAGTAGTAGAGCGGGTGAAGCAAAACGGGGATACGGTCAAGCAGGGCGAGGTGATCGCCAGAATTAGTTCCGAGCGCGCGGATATTCAGTTGGAAGGCGCCGTGACGCAGTTGCAGCTTGCCCGCGAAGCGTTGGACGCCAACAATAAAACTGTACAAATTCAGCGAAACAAGCTGGAGAGCGATATTAAAGAAGCTGAACGTCTCTTCAAGGAAGCGACACGCTCCCAGGATGAGAATGTGACCAATCAGGCAAGGGAAACGGTCAGATTATTGAAGCAGCAGCTTGCAGCGATGGATGCGGCCAACAATTCTGTACAATTGGAAGCGAGTGTGGCCGCGGCGGAAACAAATCTGAAGGATCTGAGGCTGTCGCTTGGCGATTATGTTATTAAAGCGCCGTCCAATGGCGTACTCACCAATCTTGCCATTCGCGAGGGCAGCTTGCTCCAAGCCGGCAGCATGATCGGTGTTCTGCAACGGGTCGATCATGTTGTCATTACGGTGAAGCTTAGTGAGCCTGGGGCAGATTTGGTCCGCGGGAAGAAAGAATTGTTCTTCTACAGTGCCGATGGTTCTTTCGGAAAGACGAAGGCACGCGTGAATTCGCTAGATTTGTTCGCCAACCCTGATACCAGAATGTTTGCAATGGAGCTTGAGGCGGACAACCCTGAAGGATTGATCAAGCCAGGAACTCGCGTACACGTTCAGCTTACGACAGAGGAAGAAGAAAATGTTATTGCGATTCCTTCACTCAGCGTTGTGCGGGAAGGCGATGAGAGCTTTGCCTTTGTTCTTAATGGCAAGACCGCAGAGAAGCGGACAATTCAACTCGGACGAATGAACGGCCCCTACCAGGAAGTACTGAGTGGCCTTGCACTTGGCGATCAGCTGGTTGTAGGTGGACAGCATCAACTGGAGGCCAATGAGCAGGTAGAGATTATTGCAAAGTAAAAGGGTGAAAATACTACAGTGTGAGTTTTGCAATATAATATGATGGATTTGCTTCCATATTTTTCTCGCAATAATGGTTGACAGTGAGCAGAATTAGCATCTATTATAGTGTGTATCACTTAATGAAGGGAGGCCGCCTGGTCATGATTGGTTTGAATAATTCGATGTCGTCGCATGTAATGCGGCAGCCTGCAGCTTTATATGAAGTTCCATCTGATCTCAGCGGCCCCAAACGGATGATGTAACAGGTTTGGGCCTTAGCCTGCGGCTTGTTGATCATGTCTTTATGATGTGGTCGACAGGTTTGTCCATGGCTGGGGGACACACAGCGAGAGCTGCGGATGGAAGGCGTCCGCAGCTCTTTTTAGTGTATGTATAAAAGCAAATACGGCGGAATTAGTGCAATATGCAGGATAGGATGGAAGTACTACTAACTTTTGATAGGTTTTTATTTAATGGAGGCGAAACCGTATTAACATTAAGGAAGCGATATTTAATTTTGATGAAGAACGAGACAGCGGTCTGAAGGGCTATGCGCTTTATGCGCGTTTGATTGACTGCATAGCAGAAGCGTTATGGGACAAATACGGCGTGCGTTACGAGCTGTATGCCAGTGAAGATCCGAACAGCGAATACTGGAAGTTGTTAGAAGAAGATGTACGGGGAGGCAAACAAGGGGTAGAACATGTGGGACGAATTTTTGACCGCATGGAGGAGCGTACATTTGCCTACGATGACGATAAAGAGCTGCCGGATTATGGCGTTCATTTGTCGATACGCAACAATGTGTTTGCCTATCCCGGGATGGGCGTTGCGCTGGCGCGAGTACCGGTATTTCGTGAGAATGGCATCTATACAGATGATTATGTCTTTGCCGTTAGCGATGGACAACTGCAGGAATTTCTCGGCAATGTCCGCACGCGTCAACGCGATCAGCAACTGGACAAGGTGACTGTGTTCACGGATCGCCGGCATGGCAACCACCGTGAGGACCAGCCGATTACGAGAACGGTCAGCCGTGCAGACGTGGTGATGGATGAAACGATCAAGAAGGAGATTTATCAGGCGCTGGACCAATTTTTCCACTCTGACCGATCCTTCTACCGGACATATAATATTCCGTATAAACGGGGAATATTGCTCTATGGGCATCCCGGGAACGGCAAGACAACGTTGGTGAAGTCTATCGCCGGAAGCGTTCCTGGACCTGTGGCCTATTGGCAAATTACCGAGTTTACCAGCAGTGAATCGATTGACGAGGTGTTTGAAGCTGCGAACCGGCTTGCTCCTATGGTGCTTGTCATTGAGGATATTGACTCCATGCCGCAGGACGCACGCTCCTTCTTTCTGAATACACTTGATGGGGCGACGTCCAAGGAAGGGATTTTTCTGATTGGGACAACCAATTACCCGGAGAAAATCGATCCCGGTCTAATGAACCGCGCAGGCAGGTTTGACCGCTCCTATGAAATCAAGCAACCTGATGAAGCACTGCGTTTGCAATATTTGCGCTACCGCGATTTTCAGCAGTTTGCAGGCGACGAAGGAACCGGAGAGGCAGCGCGCTTGACCGAAGGTTTTTCGCTGACCCAGCTAGGTGAGCTGTATGTAAGTGCAGCACTGGAATGGCATGAAGCAAACTATGTGGATATTAGAGCTATAATACAGGCAATGCGGGGCGAACTCGACAAGGGGCGCAAGCAAGAATGGTTGAAGGACCACAACAAGTCAATGGGATTTCTCTAGAGTTAGAGAATAGCAGGGGATCGCACGCGCGGCAAAGCGGCTGCCAGATGCGGTTCCCTGTTTTTTGTTCCTATAAAAGAGACTGTCGCACAGCGATGATTGCTGTGATGACAGTCTCTTTTACGCCGACCCGGTTCTTGGATAATAGCTGAGCGGCCAGTTGTTCCGTTATTGCTCATAATGAGCCTAAGGACGATCAATATTCTTCACCAGGGAAAACTCCACCCTGTCTACTTTCCAACCTTTATCCTTGTATACGAGAATAGCTTTGCGATATAGTGTAAGGCTGTCTTCGCCGAATCCATCGTCTGCTGGAGGCAGCAACAATGATTGCGTAATTTGAGCTGTATTTTGGTCGATATAGCTGGTTGCAGAAGGGTAGATCGTGTTAAAGCGTTGCCGGTGCTCCAGTCCTTTATTGTTAACCAAGGCGTTAATGAAACGATCTGTAAAATAAGGCCTGAAATGCGTCCGGATTTGTTGAATAGCGGATACGTCTGCCGCTTCATTCAATTTATCGACATAGATTTGAATCTGTCTGGACGTCATTCGTTTCTCGGATGGAAGCTGAACACGCGGTTTGGCTATGTTGACAGTAAGCTGCTTGCCATCCAGTGCAATGCTAGCTTGCTGCAGCGGCTGATCCCACTTAATGTCTGCTCCGAACGCTTGGCTTACAAAACGCAGAGGCACATAAGACAAGCCGGACTTTTGCTCCGCAGGCACGTCAAGCAGCAGCTCGGATTGGTTGATCTTCACCTTTGGAGACCCAATCGTCAGGATAAGCTCCACGTCATCCTTGTTGATCGTTATTGTTTTTAGCTGCTGGTTCCACTTGACGGCGGCTCCCAGATGCTCTGAAACGATCCGCAGCGGAACAAGCACCCTGCCTTCTTTCATCAGCCCGTCACTGATAACGACAGGCGAACTCTCCGCGGCGGTCTGAGCCGTCCATGCCGAACCAATGAGCAGGGCGGATGCGAGAAGAGAAACCGTTATTTTTCTGGCCAATTTGGCTATACGGAATGAACGGAGATGTCGGTGCTTTAGCCATGCATCGCTGCGAGCGGTGCCGGCACCTTGCCGGTTAAATTGTGTATTCAAGGGAGCCGCATCGTCCGGGCAACAGCTAGTAGTTGTGTTTCTCATTTGCATTCCTCCTTTTTTAAGTGATTAACCCGTTTAGATAAAGTTGAATAACGAGGCCGCTTCATGTCCTGCGAAGGCTCAACCAGGGATTAGTTATCATCCAGCTTATAATATTTAATTTGCTTTGCCTTCTGGGCAGCTTCAAACAGTTCAGATTGAAATGCGATATAATCATCCGCATCATTGATTTCTTCATCCGTTAACAACTTTCCATACAGTTTACCGATATAAATTGATTTCTCATATTGATCCAACACCAAATCACTCTGCCAAAACTCTCTTCACTCAGACCGGTAATCCGAATTCTATTCTCCATGAGGTTAGCAATTAGCGCTTGGTCGGGATCCTTAGGGTCATACGCCTTTAAAAATAATCTTTGTTCTGCGATGTATTCATTGACTTCCTCGTGTGTTACGGTTATTCCCAACTCCTTGGCTTGCACCACTGCAAGGTCTGAGGTGATCAACTCATTCAACAATTCCCGGTCACTTGGGATGCTTATATCTTTATTATCTAGGTCATACATTAATTCTGCATGATGTTTATAGAACAAAAAGCGATCATTTGTAATTTCGAATCCGGGGCCTTTAGCAATTGCAGCCTCTTTGGATTTCATATCATTTTCATTCATTTTTTTCTTGATTACATCAAACTCTTCACTAATATTATATTTTTGCGATGTTCCAGAAGCAATAGCCGTAATGGCGCCAATTATTAAAAGAAGCAATACTGAACTTATAACGATCCACTTTTTTCGAATGGATAACGCCCTCCTATAATGTAAGGGGTTGAATTAGCGAACCCCTCATTGTTAATATTTACTATGTTCGATCATGAGACAAAAATACAAGTGAAGATAGTCTAGCCTTTGACCCGATAACTTCGTAATGCCTCCATCATAACATATTGAGAAATAACTCAGCGACATCATGCTATAATAGCATGTAAGCGCTTGAAATGACAGAATATGTACTTCCTGCTGGAAGATAAAGGGGAGCCCGTTTGTGAGAAAATCCTGGTTTTATCGTCTGTTCTTTTCCTATTTCCCAATATTGTTTGCGTTGTCATCTGTGCTGATTCTATTAACCTACCTGATGCTTAGTGAAATGTCGCGCAAGGAGACGATACATGCCAACGGGACCTATGTGCAGCATGTCGTACAGCTTATTGACCACACCTTGCGGGAAATTGACGGGATGCTGATCCAGGAGTTGGAGACGGATGAGAAGATCAGTCAGTTTTTCCGCCATCGCCCTTCAGAGGATGACAGTACACATTATAATGTATACGAGATTTCCAAAAAAATAAATCAGCTGGTCTCTTTTAATACTTTCATCGATTCGGTCTATCTATATCGCAATAGCGATGACATGGTCATGAGCGCCAATACGCTGGTGCCGCTCAGCCAATTTGGCGATCGTGCTTTTATTGAGGCGCGCCAGGATTCGGACCAGCTCTTTGAATTATCCCCCAGACGTACCTATCAGGAATTCCGGCATCAGGAGCTGTTCCCTGCCTCCGTTGTTTCATTGGTCAGACAGTATCCGCTGTTGGAGGGCAGACAAGGGCTTGTCGTCATCAACATCAGTTTGTCTGCAATGGAGCGAATGCTGGCGGATCTCTCCGGCGGAAGCATCAGCTTCGTCCATATTAAGGACTGGCAGGGCAATACTGTAGCCAACCAGCAGCAGAAGGGAGCGCCGCCCGGCACGGTGCTCTCGGAATATACATCGGATTATACAGGCTGGGTCTATAAGGGAGGGGTACGTGATGTCCAACTGTTCCGGTTCGCTTCCGTGCTCTCCTATGTTTGGGTGGCTGGCGGCATTCTGGCCGTTATCGCCGGCAGCATCTGGCTGGCTTACGTCACGAGGCGCAATTACAAGCCGATCGAAGCGCTGATGAGCAGAATGAACATGTACATGTCGCAAAAGAACAATGAGCTGGAGCAGAGCGGGCCGGATGAATTTTTGTTCATTGAGCGGGCGCTGGACATGCTGATGGAACAGTCCAATGCCTATCAAAAGATGCAGGAGGAGGATGCGCTGTTCCGCAAGCGGTATTTCTTCACCGAGCTGCTGGAGGGCAGCAGACCGATCGGCCTGGCCGAATGGAGACAGGAGCTTGAGCGCTACGGATTGCCTGACGGCTTCCAGGAGCTGGGTGTCGTAATCTATGAGATTGATCAATATACCCAATTGACTGGACGGTATTCCTACCGTGATTTTAACCTGCTCAAGTTCGTCCTGAACAGCGTCATCAAGGAAATGGCTGACAGCTGTCCGGTAACCGTCTGGACGGAGTGGACCGAGCAGCACCGGCTTGTGGCGCTGTATCGTACGACAGACAGCGGGGATAGCTGGGAGGAGCAGGCCAGGATGCAGGCAGAGCAGGTGCGGGCCTGGGTGGAGAAAAATGTTGCGTACACCATCACAGCAGCCATCGGCTCTGCACAGGAGATGTTGGAGGAGGTTCCGGCCTCTTACACGCATGCGCTTCATGCGCTTGCTTATAAATCCAGCGTCGGGCTCAATCGTGTGCTGCTGTATGGCGAACATACAGCAGAGCCTTCAGCGGGCAGCGGCAAAGCGGGCTCGCGGGATCTGTTCCGTATGATCCGCGAGCTGGCCCATGCCTTCCGTACAGGCGAAGGGGACTGGCTGGAGCTGTATGATCAGTTGTTTATTGAGGTGCGCCTGGGCCGCCTTACCAGAGAGGAATATGTACAGCTTTTTAATACGATTGTCCAGCAGATCCAGCGTGAGCTGGCAGCCTTCCCGGAGAAGGTGCTGGAGCTGTGGCAATCCGGAGTGCTGCCACGGCTTGCCCAAGTCCGTGATACATTCGATCTGGCAGAGGAGGCTCAGACCGAATATGCCTCCATCCTGACGGAGTTCCAACAGCAGCTGCAAGAGATTCGGAGCAGCAGCAGCCACCATGCCCTTATCGTTGAAGTGAAAGGCTATATTGAGCAGGAATATGCCAATCCGGATATGTCCCTTAATCATCTGTGTGAACGTTTCGGCCTGAATGGCAAATATCTCAGCCGCCTGTTCAAAGAGGCCGTCGGGGAGAAGCTGGTTGATTATCTGGTACGGGTACGCATCGAGGAAAGTCAGCGGTTGCTCCGCATGACCAGTCTGTCCTTGCAGGAAATCGCCAATTCGGTAGGTTATATGCATGATATTTCCTTTATCCGCGCCTTCAAGAAGCTGGTGGGAACAACGCCTGGCGATTATCGCAAACATCATGTTTAAGCTGGTAAAAGCCTTGCTGCGCAGGGCTTTTTTCCTTTTGGCTAGCCGGGGATTTGCGGTTAGTCCACTGTTTTTTTCCTTTCGGTTAGCCCGTAGAAACATGTAAATTGCACCTGAGACGCCAAGGCAGTTATAGTGCAAGTGTGTCATGCAGCCACATGCAAAACGGATGACGGATGACAACATTAGCAAGGGGGAGTTTTAGTTCATGACGAATCGACTATGGAAATACAGGCTGGGTCGGGGTCTTGCCATTGCAATCGCCACCATGATGCTGCTCGGAGGGTGCAGTCAGGGGGGCGGCAATCCGGCGCCGGATAACACACAAAAGAAGGGTAACGCGACGATTGAACAGCCGAAGCCGCAGGAGAGCGGCGCAGAGAAAGAGAGAGGGCAGATCACCGTATCCGTCTATGACCGCAATAACATTCCTCCAGAGGAAGGAAGCTGGGATAAGAACCGCTGGACCGACTGGATTAATGAGAACGGACCCGCGAATGTGAAATTCGTACCGGTCCCCCGCTGGGAATCCTTGCAGAAGCTGAATGTATTGTTCGCCAGCAAGACAGCGCCGGATCTGATTCTGGAATATGATACCGGCTACCGCAATCAATGGTACGCCCAAAAGCTGCTGCAGCCCATTGACGACATGGTAGAGCAGCACAGCACGACCTACAAAGCTCTAATGGAGCAGTTCCCGCAGCTCCGCAAGCTTGGCACGAAGGATGACGGGAAACTGTATGAGATTGGACGGGTGTATCCTCTTACGGCAGGTCATCAGCTGTTTATCCGTCAGGACTGGCTGGATGAGCTGAAGCTGGAAATGCCAAAGACAGCCGGGGAGCTGCTGGAGGTTGCCAAAGCCTTTGCGGCGCAGGACCCTGACCGCAATGGAGCGGCAGATACGTTCGGCTTGAATCTGAGCGGAAATGGCTTCTCAATCCTCTCTCATATGTTCGGCTTTGGAGAGGTGATGTGGCGCTTTGAGGGCGACCAGTTCATTCATGAATGGGATCGTCTGCATGCGGCGGTGGCTTTCCAGAAGGCATTGTTTGATGCAGGAGTGGCAGATAAGGATTTCCTGGCTGACAAAAATGGCGAGAAAGCCAAGCAGGATTTCCTGACCGGCAAGCTGGGTATTTATTTGCACCAGTCGCTCAACGTCAATGACTACGATACATTCAAGCAGAACAACCCGGATGCCAAGCTGGCCATTCTGCCGCTGCCCTCCTCTGAATACGGGCAGTTCAGTCCGGTTATCGGAAGTCCGATACAGATGGTTGGTGTGGTGAATACAACGGCGAAGGATACGAAGGCCATTATGGAATACATCGACTTTATGATTGAGCCGGATCATGCCCGGACGATTATTAACGGCACCGAAAATGAGCATTGGCAGAACAATGAGCAGGGCTGCCCGGCGCCGATAGATGCGGAGAAGAACAAGATGGAAGTATCTTACACCGGCGATCTTGGCATGCTGGCCTCGCATCTGCTGTTCGGCAAATGTGCTTTCACTGCCCAAAAACCGCAGGATACCGATACACAAAAGACACTGCGCGAGCTGCTGCTGGCTGCGGATGAGGCCTATGTGTCCGAGGAGCGGCCGATTCCGACCTTGAAGCCAGAGTGTTTGCCGGTACTGCCGCAGGAGCTGTCCATGATTGTCAAAAACGTAGATCAGCAAATCAAGGACATCTGGCTGAAGGCGATTGTCAGCGGCAAATCCTATAATGCGGATCAGGCGCTGGCAGATGCGAAGCGCATCTGGGAGAGCGCCGGCGGATTGCAGGTAGATGCCTTCTATGCCGACTGGTATAAGGACAACAAAGAGAATGCCTTCCTGCTTGACGATTTGTACCAGTTTGGTTCGGATGCAGTGAAGCTATACGCGGATAAATAACAAAGACAGGAGAAGGGAGGCAGCTGTTGTGCTGCTTCCCTCCCTTATAAAAGAGCGGAGACTAATGCTGCTATACAAAATAATAAAGCTGGGGCGACATTGCATTATACAAGGAAGGGGAGGGCGATGAGCAGAGAGCAAGGACAGGAGCAGAAATTGACAGAGCCGCATGGTCAGCCGCAAGAGCAGGAAGCTTTCGGCCGGCGGGCAGCGATGCTGCTGGGCAGTATTCTGAAGCAGCCCGTTCCTGCGGAGGATCAGGCCAGATACAATACCTTTCAGGCGATTGCAAGGCTGGGGCTTGGCCGGGAATGCAAGCTGGCGCAGGAACAACTGGCTGCGGCCAGCAGTGACCCCGGTGGTGAATCCATGTTCGTCAGACATGGCCAGATTGACGCCTGGCTGCGGTTTGGGCATTTGTATCCTACTGAACTGGCAGCCGATGTCCGGCACTTGCTGACCAGGAACGACCCCTATCATATGGTTCACGGCACAGAGAATCATAAGATTATGAACGCTGTCTCGGGTTATTTGAGCGCGCAATGCTGGCCGGGTTGGTCCCATGCGGCAGCTGTGAAGGAGCGCTGCCAGACCTACCTTGAGCATTATTTCACAAGGGTGGCACGCTTTGGACAGGGAGAATTTGATTCCACGACCTATAGCGTATTTTACTTGACCACGTTATGTACGCTCTATGATTTTTGCACTGACCCCGTGCTGCGCAGCAAGGCCGCGATGATGCTGGACTGGTACTTGGCGAATACGGCCTGTGAATGGCTTCACGGCATGTTCACGGGTGCCCATTCGCGTGACTATCACCCGACGAATACCAACAGCGGCGCGGCTGGCGGGACGACTGCGGCCTGGTTATACTTTGGCGGCACCGTACCCGATTTCAGGCAGGGTGAGCCGCATTACAGCTCTATCCTGGCGCTGTCCTCCTACGCGGCACCGTGGCCTATTTTGCATGCTGCCCGTGACCGGAGCATTCCATTCGAGCATCTGGAAACCCATGATGTAGCCGGAGCGAGCGATGCTGTACATGACGGCCGCGCCACAACATTGCTGGCGGGCCAGACCGCATGTTCTTTTCCGGTCAAGGGCTATGGTTATATTAGCCGGAGCGGAATTCGCAAGTATACGTATATGGACGCCGGTTATGCGCTTGGCAGTCTGGCTGATGGAAGGCGGGGGGATATCGTCTGGTCGGGCCAGCTTCGCAGATGGTCACTGGACTGGAGCTGCCGTCAGCAGGAGAGCACGCTGTTCTTTACCCATCCCTTCCCTGACTTCGGGCATCCTGAGGAGCGGTATATGGAACGATGGTTGGGCTCCTCTCCCTATGAGCAGGTAATCCAGCATCAGGCGGCGCTTGTGGCGCTCTACCATATTCCAGTAGGCGAAACCTATCAATATGGCCCCCGCGATGCGTTTCCATCTGACGCGGACCCTTATATAGACGGGTTTATACCGGAGGAAGTCCTGCTTCTGCTGGAGCAGGACGGGGAAGGATGGCTGTATGCCCACGGCCGGAGCGTACTTGTGGCCCTGAAAACGTGGAGACCTGCCGAGTGGGTGAATGTGGGCGATCCTGCCCGCCGCAGGTTGCGAAGCTACGGGCTGACCAATGCTGTCGTGCTTCAAACAGCTAACCCGCTTGATTACAGCGACCCTTCGGACCGGGAGTTGCCGCTGGCAGAGCAGTACGCTGCCGAACTCTCTCGATTCCGGGAGGCAATGCAAGCGAGGACGCGGCTGGATATGTCCGCGATGAATAGAGCGCAGCCGGGGCTTGGCTATACAGCGTTATCCGGCGATTTCATTGAAATAGTCTATGATGGCGGGCGCACCGTTAATGGCAAAGCCATAGATTATAGCTCCTGGCCGCTGATCAGCAACCGGTTCATGTATGCCGGTCTGGGAGCGGGTGTGCTGGATATAGCGTCAGACAGTGGCCGGATGCGATGGGATTACAATAAATGGACCGTAACAATGATAGAAGATCATCAAGTCCGAGAGGCAGGAGAGGAGAGTCATGCACAGTAAAGCAGGAGGACGATTCAGGCGCTGCCTGCCCCTTATTCTAATGTTTTTGCCGGTTGTGGCATTCTTTATCATCTTCCGGTATATTCCCATGCTGGGCAATATTATTGCCTTCAAGCAGTACAATCTGGTTGAGGGGGTGCTCGGCAGCCCCTGGGTAGGCCTGGACAACTTCCGAATGATGTTTCAGAACCCGCAGACCCTCCAGATTATCCGCAATACATTTATTCTTAGTCTGTCAAGTATTGTGCTAGGCTTCCCGTTTCCGATTCTGGTCGCGGTGTTGCTTAATGAGGTCCGCAAAATGTGGCTGAAAAAAACGGTGCAGACGCTGCTTTATTTACCGCATTTTTTCTCATGGGTCATCGTTGGCGGTCTGGTCATTACGTTGTTCGGAACACAGGCCGGGGTAGTGAATAACTGGATTGTTGCCTTGGGAGGCGAGCCGGTCTCCTTCTTGTATCAGGTAGAGACGTGGCTGCCGATTTTCTTCGGCTCCGCCATCTGGAAGGAAGCGGGCTTCTCGGCGATCATATATTTGGCGGCAATTAGTTCGATTGATCCGCACCTCTATGAATCGGCGGGGATTGACGGTGCAGGCAAGCTGAAGCAAATCTGGTATGTGACGCTTCCTGGCATTGTGCCGGTCATCAGCATTATGTTTATTCTGGCGATGGGCCGGGTGATGGAGGTCGGCTTTGACCAGGTCTACAATCTGCAGAATGCTGTTGTGTCCAGCGTATCCAGTGTGATCAGCACTTATATTTTTACGGTCGGCATTCAAGGAGGGCTCTACAGTATTACAACAGCCATGGGGCTGTTCGAGGCTTTAATCGGTCTGGTGCTGGTCATCGGGGCCAACCGGGTGGCCAAGAAATTCAACCAGTCGTTGTGGTGAGGGGAGATAGGATGCAATGCGGTTATCCAGGGGAGAAAAGCTCTTCTATATTATCAACTACATGGTGCTGATCGCCGCCGGGCTGAGCTGTCTGCTGCCGCTGCTTAATATTGTGGCCATTTCATTCAGTGATTACAGTGCCATTGCTTCAGGCTTTGTCGGACTGTGGCCGGTAGGATTCAATTTGGATTCCTATCGAGCATTAATCGAAGGAACGCCCATCCTGCAGAGCTTCAAGAACAGTCTGATTATTACCGGCTTTGGCGTGCTGTTCAGCATGCTGTTTACCATTTTGGCGGCCTATCCGCTGTCAAAGGCGATATTTTACAAACGTAAATTTTTTACACTGGCTATCGTATTTACGATGCTGTTCGGCATTCCGACCATTCCGGCCTTTCTGGTCAACCGGGAGCTGAACATTCTTGATACGTATTGGGCCCTGTGGCTGCCGGGTCTGGTGAGTGCTTACAATATGCTGGTGTTGAAATCTTTCTTCGAAAATATTCCGGTTGAGATGGAGGAAGCGGCTCAGATTGACGGCTGCGGTGAATGGAGACTGCTATGGCAAATTGTGCTTCCGTTATCGCTGCCTGTCATTGCCACGCTTTCCCTGTTCTATGGGGTCGGTTACTGGAATTCCTTCCAAAGCCTGCTCATTAATATCAACAGCACGGATAAATACAACTTGGCGGTGCTGGTTCAGGGCATGATCGCGAATCAGTCACTGCTGCAAAGCATGAACAATCTTCAGCCCGATGAGCTGGAGCAGCTTATTACACCGGAATCGATCCGGTCGGCAGGCGTAGTGGTGATGCTCGTACCGCTGCTGGCAGTGTACCCGTTTGTACAAAAGTATTTTGTGAAGGGCGTTATGATTGGCGCAGTAAAAGGTTGAAATCAGATACCTGGTAATGGTCTGAGGCGGTGGGGAATTTGCGCCGCCTCCCAACAAGCGGGAACATTCGTACTTGTACGGCGGTGGAGCCTTTACTCTATTTCGGTCGGTAATTCGTCCTCAGCTAAGATGATTGGCAACGGGCCTTGCGCCTGAAGATCAGCGAGTCTTTTATGATATAAATGGAAGCGCATACAAATATGGAGGTAAGGTATCCTTTATTGTGAATGGTCTTATGCGCGCAAAAATAGAGAGGAGTTGAATGGATTGAGAAGTCACAAAGCTTGGAGAGTCTATATGGCAGTTGTATTAGCCTGCATCTTGGCAGCGGGAGCAATTCCCGTGTATCCTGCCCGGGCGGCAAATGCGGAGCAGAGCAGTCTGCTTTCATCCCCTATGGAGCTGCAATCCACCTGGCGGACAGCCTCCTCCGTCCATCTTGTCTGGAGGGCTCCAGCCGGAGCCGGGACAGGGGAAATTGCAGGCTATAATATTTACAAGGATGGCGTGCTGTCTGGCAGTACTGATGGCTTGCCTTTCTACCTGGCAGAGGGGCTGTCCACAGGCACGGAATATCAGTTCACGGTTCGCGCCAGAGGCGCAGCAGGCGCTGAATCGGCAGACAGTGCAGCACTGCGTGTCAATACGTCAGAGCTGGAGCGATCGCTGTGGACCGTGTCCGCTTCGTCCGGTGCTGGCGGAGCCGCGCCTGGAGCGGCCATCGACAACACGCCCGCAACCCGCTGGACCAGCGGGGGATCGCAGGCTTCGGGGCAGTGGTTTCAGATTGACCTTGGCCAGGCCCCCGCGTCCTATAGCAGTCTTGTGGTCGATTCCACGGGATCTTCCGGCGACTATATGCGCAGCTATTCGATTGCCGTCTCCGATAATGGCGTCGAATGGAGCGAGCCGATTGCAGCAGGGCCAGGGTCCGTAACGACCACGATCAGTTTCACGGAGCAAACCTCGCGATACCTGCGGATTACACTGGCCTCTGCAGTCGGGAACTGGTGGTCGATCCATGACTTGAAGCTGTACGGGAAGCTGGGGCAGGATTTGGCTGTGCCTGCGGCACCCTCCAATGTGGCTGCAGCGTATGCGGCTGATACCGAATTGACGCTGCAATGGGAGGAGACTCAAGATGATCTGACCGTGCTCGGTTATGCAGTGTACGAGGGAGGGCGCTTTGCAGGCTTTGCCTCAGAACCGCTGTATCAGGCACAAGGATTGACGCCGGATACGGAATACAGGTTTAGCGTCGTCGCGGTGGACAGGGCAGGCAACCTGTCGCCATCCAGCAATGAAGCGGCCGTGAGGACTGGCTACAGACTGGACCGCACACTCTGGTCCGCCTCTGCCTCCGCCGCTTCGGGCAGCAGTGCTGCCGCTGTGGACGGGAATGGCTCGACCCGCTGGACCAGCGGGTCCGCGCAAGCGCTCGGCATGTGGTTCCAGTTGGACACAGGCCCGGGAGACAAAGCCTATAGCAAGCTTGTGCTCGATGCCACCGGGTCCGGCGGGGATTACCCTAGAACGTTTGAGCTTAGCTTCTCCGATGACGCTCTCTCATGGAGCGCACCTGTGGCAGTATTCTCAGGCAGCAGCGAGGTGGTGACGGCTATATTTCCCGAGCAGACGGCACGGCACGTTCGACTGACACTGACCAAGGCCTCCGGCAGTTGGTGGTCCATTCATGAGGTTTACCTGGCGGGAACGATTGCAGAGGACACGGCGCCGCCCACCGCCCCGGCTAATTTATCCGCAAGCGCCATACTGGATACAGAGCTGCTGCTGAAATGGGAAGCGGCTACCGACAATGTGGCTGTAGTCGGCTATAACATTTATGTTGATGATCTGTTCCACAGCTACACCTCCGGCCTGCAGCAGCAGGTGACAGGTCTGGCCGCGAATACACAGGTTGCATTGACGGTCAGGGCCAAGGATTTATCCGGCAATCTCTCTTCGCCCAGCGCAGAGCTTATGGTGACTACGCAGGATACGATTTACGTTCCGCTAATTGCCGGCTATGAGATGGAGCCCGACGCCCAGAACCCGCTGAAGCTGATCGATGAGAGCGGCCTGGAGCAATCCGGCATGATCACGTCACCTGGTGCCTACGGGGCAGGACGTGGCGGCACGGGCTCGGCGTTGTATCTGAGCGGGCCGAATCAGGCGATTATCAACAAGCCCGCCCGGCTCAACCGGGTATCCTCTGCGCTTACTGTAACGGCTTGGATCAAGCCTGACGATCTGAACAATTATCAGCCGATTGTGTCCAAGCGCGATGCCAATTGGAAGGGGACGACCTTCTATGTTGGTCTGGATCATGGCAAGCTTCATTTCGGCTCGGATTACGGGGAGAACTGGATGCGCTGGTCATTTGCCTCTCCGCTGATTAAAGCCGGTGAATGGATGCATGTAGCAGTGGCCTTTGCCAAAGACGATGGATTGCGCTTCTACGTCAACGGAGAACAGATTGGAGAGATTGACGGCTCGGCGGTTGTGACCGGCATGCTGCCTAACGATCTGTCGATGCTGATCGGGACGGAATGGCATTGGAACACAGCTACCCGCACTATGCAGCAGTACGGCTTCAGAGGAGCGATAGATTCTTTGCGCTTCTATGCTGCTCCTCTGACTGCAGGGCAAATCGTAGCGGACAGAGATAATTCAATCGCGGTTAGGCCAGCGGAGGAAGAGGATTTTGCCTCTCCGATGAAATATTCCACCTTCCGTCTGGTACGCTTCGACTCCCCGGTGGGACTCGTGACCAAAGGCAATGCCAAAATTCATCAGAACGCGGCCCGCATACAAGGGGAAGATGCTGTAGATTGGCCTGACATCAGGCTGACGATTCCTCAGCCCGACAATACGGTTCGCGAGGTGCTGCCCTTTGCGGACGGACCGGAGTACAAAACCGAAGTCCGGCTGCTCGAGCAGCCGGATAATATGCCGCTCCTCCAGCAGCCCTATGATAATGTGTTCGAGCCGGGCAACCATGCCGTGCGTGGTGTGAAGTGGCGGTGGGGTCAGAACTTCCTGTACACCACAGACCGAACAGCCCGCTCCTGGGTGTGGGATTATGAGCTGTGGACGTTCCCTGTGCGGATTGCAGGGACAGCCGCAGGCGATGTGAAAGAGGTCAGCCTACGTTATGACGGCGAGGAGGTCTATAACAGCGGACAGAGCAGCTATCGCTCGCTCACACTGCTGCTCCCGCAAAATGAAAGCGGCAAGCCTTATGAGCTGTGGGTTGATGGCAGGGGTCCTGTCGCTTTCAATGCCGGGTTGGAGCCGATCATTGCGGGCAAGCCGGAGGATATCCCGCTGGTCATTGACGAGCTGCTTCCCGGAAGCGGACCGGCCATCACGGTGAAAAGTCTGGACCGTCCAGACGAGTTCCCTAATCAGAGCGCCTGGGATGAGGATGTGCTCGCCCTGACGGGAGCTAAGCCGCAGACGCCATCCTATGCAGCAGAGGGAGACACTATGGCTTCTCAACTGGGAATTACAGTGCCGCGCTCGCCCTTGAGCATTCACTTCGTCTACTTGCCGCATGGCATGAGCTCAGGCGGGTTTCTGCATTCCGAGCATCGCCATATTGCCGCACCGTATCAGCAGATCGGCACAGCTGAGGAATATGCCGCATATGTGGCCGATACCGGCTATGACCGCGTATTCGAATTGAGCACGTTCAGCGATTCCGCCTACCCGGCAAGCCATGAGCTGCTGGCAGGAGAGCTGGCCAAGCGCGGGGTACAGCTTGGCCTGGTTCCCAAAACCGACTGGGATGTCATGAATTCCACCAGTCCGAATCTGGCCTTCTACAGCTCCTACCTGCCGGATTTCCATGCGCCTCTATATCGCGATGTACAGCTGGGCTTGCAACGTCTGGGCGCTTACCCGAATCTGGCAGGCATCAGTCTTGGCGCCGATAATGCAGGCTACGCCCCTTATTGGGACTGGGCGCCGCCTCATCCGAACCGGCCATGGGGAACAGCCTATGAGGCATTCCGGGCAGCCGACGGCCAGCCGCTGACGACGCCTATTGCTCCAAGCCTGCAGGGCCAGTACAATCCCAAGGCGCATGAACAATTTGCAGCCTCGACGGAGCCGTTCCTGGATTATATTGCACGGTATAACCGCACCTTCAGCACCGGCTATCGTTATTTTGCCGATGCGGTACGGGAGATAGACGATTCCCTGATCATGACGACCGGCTCCTATGGCAGCCAGCCGGGCGTCGGCGGCCGGGGAGGCTGGGTATGGGCCACTGTTCCCGGCAAGGAGATGCATGAGCAAATTCCGGTGCAGACGGCATATGACTGGAACGAGGTGTCCTCCTCCAAGCCAATGCACCTGGTCTCGCTTATCGACCGCTTGCGCAGCTATGATCCATTGAAGCCGACCTGGGCGCTCCAGGATGATTTCAATCTGTTTTACGGAAAGGCTGACCGCGAGAAGGCTTATGCGCTTGCTTTAACGCGTGGTGTGCAGGCCATTGGCACGAACGTGCTGCCTAATGACAAGGGAAGCCTTGCCCGGACGGATATGATTGCCGAGCAGAAGGAGCTGTATGAATGGATTCACCGTTATGGCGGCACCTACGCCATGACAGATTCAACTCCGTCGGTAGGAATAATGTATGTGAACGAGCAGGCGCTGCTTACGGGGATAGTAGACGGCGAGACAGTTGCTAGAGAGAGGCTGCTGAGCGGGTCCCATGAAGGAAAGGTGACGGAGGCGCTGTTCCTCTCGCATGCCGCAGGCTGGCCTGCCAAAGTAATTACCCCTGAGGAGCTGAAGCGGGGGCTGCCGTCATCGATCAAGGCTATCCTGCTTGTGGGCTTGCAGAGCTTCGACAGCAGCTGGCACTGGTATGACGGGATCACCTCTGAGCTGCAGCGCTTTGTTGATCAGGGCGGACTTGTCCTGACCGATTATGAGTCGGAGTCACCTGTAGCATCTACAGCGACTGCTATGGAGGTAGGAGCCTATGTAACCCAAAGCAGTACAGATCAGACGCGTCTGCTGCTGGAGCGCAATGCGGACAATATAGTGTTGCTTAAGTCAGCCATGGCATCGGTCAGTGCCCCTGTTGCCGTCTCGGACAGTACGGAGGTCTGGGCAATTCCAGCGCGTGCCGGAGATACCCAGTATGTAACGGTAGTTAACCAGAAGCATCTGGAGACGGAGGGGCAGACGCAGCATCTTGCTGGACAGCTTGGGTCGCTGGAATGGCATACGGATCGCCCGGTATATGATGTGCGTCTGGGTCGCAAGCTGACAGCGCAGGAAGCCGAGCAGGTCGATCTGACGGAACGGGGTTTTCAGTGGTATGCCCTGCCTCCGGCAGAGCTGACGGTGCCGCAGGTCGAGATTTATGAGGGAGAGGATGGCTTCTATGAGGCGGCTGCTGTGGTGAGCAATCCTTCTCCGATGTCAGGCATCCCGGTAGAGCTGACAGTAACGCATCTCCCAAGCGGCGACACGGCCAAGGTCTATTCGGCTACGGGTCTGACAGCGAGATTGCCGATCCGTGTGGATAGTCTCGCCGGAACCTACACGATTGCGGTAAGGGAGCTGCTGAGCGGTCTGAGCAGTGTGGAAGAGCTTGCCATATTACCAGCCCATGTTGCAGAAGAGTCGCAAGCCGCCGCATTGCACAAGGAGGAGGTGATCCGATCCTTCAAGGAGCGAACAGATGTCCCGCTGATCGTTGCGCTGACTGCCAGGCAGCAGCAGAATGCCGCGATTGCGGCTGAGGCGCAGCGCCTGGCAGACTACTATGGCTTGCAGGGACGGTCTGTGCAGCTTGGGCTTGCGGGCCCCGGCGGGGTGATCACCAGCTTGCAGGAGTATCGCACGCTGGGGCGGTATCCGCAGTGGAAAAGCGTAAGCGCCGATCTGGTGCTTCTGGGTACGTCCTCAGACAATGTGCTCCTCCTGGATCAGGCACGCGGTTATTTGCTGCCTGAGCACGGCATGGGGCTGGCAGCTGGGGAAGCGGCAGTAAGTGTAGCTTTCTCGCCATTTGCCGGGGAATATCAGGCACTTAATATTATTGCAGGGGATACAGCGGGCATTACAGCGGCGATTGATGCTATTGTCGGTCTGGAGGCAGCACGTTTGCAAGCGATCACCGGGCTTACAGCAGCCAAGATAACGGATTCCTCGGTCACGCTGGCCTGGGGAGCAGTGCGCGGGGCAGAGGAATACAGGCTCGAACGCCGTGATAACGGCAGCGCCGTCTGGCAGCCGGTGGCATCTCTGTCCGGAACATCTGTAACTTATATGGATAGTGGCTTGCTGCCGGATTTCCTCTATTCCTATCGCATCAGAGCCTGCCGGGGAACAGAGGAGTGCGGGCCTGCCGTCACTGCTCAACTGATGACCGCAGCAGCCTCCGAGCCTTATGCGCTCAGCAGGAGCGGCTGGACGGCGACGGCATCCCATAAGGGTTCCCAGGCTGGCAATGCGCTGGATGGCAATGCCGTCACAAGATGGGACACGGGGGCCGCACAGACCAACGGCCAATTTTTTGAATTTGACATGCAGCATAGTTATACTATTCACCGGATTAGGCTGGACACGACCGGGAGCCCATATGATTTTCCGAAGCAGTACGAGGTGTATTTGTCGGAGGATGGGGTGAGTTGGGGTGAAGCCGCCGGATCGGGCAAGGGAAAGACCATGACAGACATCGCTCTTTCCCCTCAGACAGCCCGTTATGTGAGAATCGTCCAGACAGATACTTACGGCTCCTACTGGTCCATTCATGAGCTGGAGGTGTATGGGCGCCCTGCCTCCTGATTTCAGGCGAAACTGATTTGCCAGCTGCAAGTTTAGTGTATAAGACAGTAGCTTCAGTTAAACCTGTCTGCGAGAGCTGCACTGTTGAAACTACTTGATGAAGGAGGGATTTTCTATGCCTTGGACCAAAGATGATTATCCGGACTCATTGAAAAATTTCACCGCTCCTGTACGGGAGAAGGCGATTGAAATCGCCAATGCGCTGCTGGAGGATGACTATGAGGAAGGTCGGGCCATTGCGATTGCAACGGCTCAAGCCAAGGAATGGGGCGAGAACAGGGATAAGCAAATACGTAAAAAAGAGAAGTAGTGCGAGGATAATACCAGAGGTGTCCCATGCACAACGGGCATCCGCAAAGCCGTTATTGAAATGGCGACAGAGGCCAGGAAAAGTGAAACCCAGTACCGCGCCGGTACTGGGTTTGTTGTAAACTGGTGGAAAAGCAATCCGATGCCATCTGCTCAACGATGTTATTTGGAAGAAAACAGCTCCTCATGCGGATAGAAGACGGTGCCTCTGGTAACGACGGCGTCCCAGCCGTAGCAGATAAAGCCGATGGCATATTTGCCTGCCTTGTAATAATAGGTGGTTGTTTCATCTTCTTCATTTTCAACAATGCGATTAGGCTTGCCAAGCAATTCTATCAATCTGTTGAAATCGTAGAGATGACCGGTGATTGCTTCGACGTCAAACATAAGCTCCACGACAGATGATTTTTTATTCAAGATGTGGAGATAATCGTCAAATCCGACAAACACTTTCTCATCGTATTCGTAGTAAGCGCCCCACTCGCCATTGCTTTGTTTATCCGGCTGGCCCTTTGCCGCCACCAGAGCGTTCAGTGTCATGCCAACTCGTGCGCTGTCTCCCGGCAGCTTGCCTGCTTTGGCGGCAGCCATCAGCTTGGTCACAGGCAGCTTGTCTGTGACGCTGTTCGGCCAATCCGGGCTGCGCAGGTAGCGATGCTCTACGCGTTTCAGTTGGCGTTTGGCCACGTTCAGTTTGAACGTATCGAATAAATAAGCGCCGACGGAATTGTCATATTGTTTTGTTTGCAAGCGCATGTCGCTGAGTGAGCGCATCCCTTTTTTGCCGCCGCTTGCTCCCCAATCATAACCGAGGGAGGTACCGTCGGAATTGGTGAACTTCAACCGCTGAAGCTTGCCGTCAATAACGGCCATCGCCTGAAAGAGGTCCCAGTTGGATGTTCCCCATTCCGAGAGAATGAACAAATCCGGCTGGCCCCTCTCTCTGGCCGGTATCGTATAAAGCCAGTCTTGCGGCAGGGTGATAGACGCCAGATTAAGCGGAACGGACTGTACGACCGCTTGTTTGGCGCCTTCTTTCAGCAATGCCGCTCTGTATGTACCGGAGTAAGTAATATCGCCTTTTTTGCTATGAGTCCAGGGGTAATCCTCTTTCAATACGCTTTTCGTTTCATTAGCAGCGTAAATATACAGCGTGTAGGCTGTTTTTTTCTCATCTTTTAATTTCAGGGCAACCCGGCTGATTTTTTTAATTTTGGCAGCGTCGATGGTTGTAGATTTGCCTGCCGCTGTCATCTCTTGTGGAATAGTGGCCGTAATTGCTGATAAGGTGATTATAAATACGATAAACCATTTCATACTAAATCCCAGTTTGCTTGCCATGCTGTTCCAATTCAAGGGAATACCTCCTGCGTATATTGTTTGCCAAAAAAAACACATCTCATATTTTACCATATGAATAATTAATAGGGTGAAATTATTTCGCTAGGAAAAGATGCTATGGTTTTTCTGTATCTCCGCGATCCTCACAAGTTTCGTCGCCCTCGTCATCATCGAGTTGTTCAAGCTGTTCGAAATCGATGTCTGGCACCCACTGGTATTGGGCCAGATCAATGCGTCTGTTCAATCCAAACTCCACGCCTTCACTTTCCAGCTGCAGCTGCTGTACGAAGACGCCCTCTTCATCTGTCAAGGCGATTTGTCCTGCCGCATTAATGACTCGATGCCAGGGAAGGTTATATTTGGCGCTCATGGAATGGAGAATGCGCACGACTTGCCGCGCCGCGCGGGGGCTTCCTGCGCATGATGCAATTTGCCCGTAAGTCATTACTTTTCCTGGGGGAATAGCTTGAATGATTTTTACAACGGATTTTGTGAATGGCATCACACTGCATCAGCTCCTTTCTTAATCTTGCTTGTTTAATTCATTCATTTTATAAGAGTGCGGCAGTTGTTTCAATACGGTACGCATCACAATACATCTGCCATTGGTGTTATAATAAGTGCATCACGCCTTCCGCATGGGCAACGTTCAAACAATTGTTGCAAAGCTTCCTGATAGCGGGTTGTGAAAACGGCCAAAAATGACTAATCTATAATTAGCGGCATTTGTCCGACAGGGGAAGAGATTTAGAGGAGGAATTGTTAGATATGGCAGCTTTAAAGGAACGGAACTGGATTCCCATTATATTTGTTTTTTCATTTGTATTGGTAGGCATTATTGCAACATTGTTCTTCTTGCCAGGCTACAAGGGCGAAGTAGGGTTCGATGTTTCGATTTTGCCGCTGCTTAATGCAATTTACAACTGCTTTACCTTCACATTTCTGGTGGTATCGCTGGCAGCGATCAAAAAACGGAATATTAAGATGCACCGCGCATTTATCTGGGCGGCCTTTGGCTCCACCTTCTTATTCCTCGTCACTTATGTCGTCTATCATTTTCTGACCGAACCGACCCCTTTTGGCGGCAGTCCGACAATGAAAGCTATTTACCTGGTTATATTGCTCAGCCATATTTTGCTGGCGATCGTCAATGTACCGCTAGCGCTCATCTCGGTAGCATGGGGACTAGGCAACAAAATTCCGAAGCACCGCAAGATTGCTCGCTGGACCATGCCAATCTGGCTGTATGTCAGCTTTACGGGCATTGTCGTCTACTTGCTGATTTCGCCGTATTATTAAAAGTAACGCCTCCCGTTTGGCGGGAAGCGCAGCATATCAATGAAACTCAACCAGAACCGGTTGGAATAAAACAGGACATTGTCGGCAGACGTACCTTAACGGGACGTACGTGCGGCAATGCCTTTTTTTGCATGCGAAGAGGCAATAGTACTCACTCGGCGCGTCCCGCCAACAACCTAGTTCACATCGCAAATTGTTTTCGGTACCGCAGTGGAGTAACGCCTTCCAGAGCTTTGAAATAGCGGGTGAAATGGGACGGTTGTCGGAATCCGACATCCTCGGCTATTTTTGCAATCGGATGCTCGGTCTTTATGAGCAGCAGCTTGGATTGCTCTATACGATAACGCTGCAAATATTCCATTGGCGTACATTGATAAACAGCCTGCATACATCGGATTAAATAGTTGATATGAAAGTGCAAATGAGATTGAAAGTGCCCATTGGTCAAGTGTTCCATATAGTGCTGCTTGATGTAGACGGCCGTCTTCTCAGCAACCCGGGTGTTGGCGTAGCTGGCTTCCGAGCGGCGTGCCGCATCCAACGGATTGAGCATTTCCATCAGCAGGCGATGCTGTTTCCAAATACGGTGCTCTGTTTCCTCGTGGTTTTCAAGCGCCGTTAACTGGGGGAAGATGCGCATCAACGCGGCTGTTGAAGGGGCCTGGCTATATTTTGGGATGTGCATAATGGCAGCGTGCATAAAGGCAAGACCTGTCATTCGCTGATGCTCTCTCAGCAGAGAAGAGGAAGTAAAGTCGGGTTCCTCCGCAGGGGCTTCCTGCCACCCGCCCATCACTTGAAAGTGCATCCAGTAAAAGCGGGTCTTCTCCAAACAGGGCTGGAAGCTGTAATGATACTTGTCCGGACGAAGAATAAGCACCTCTCCTGCAGAAACCGTCCACTGCTCCGCTTCCTCGCCCATAAATAGCCGCCCTTCGGTTACATACAACAAATCAAACATCCCGATCGATTGTCTTGAAGGATGAGTGCTTCCAGGATGATAGACGTCCTCGCCGCAGCCAAGAAATATTGGAAATGGGGGAATAGCCAGTTGAATCGTAAGGTTGGTGCCCATCAGAATGCTCCTCACAGCGCAGGTAAGATCGCTTCGGTATCATTGCTAGTAAATCTTATCATCGGGCACGAAACGATGCAATCAGGTTGTAACTGGATAAAAAGGTGTTGAAATGCGTGGTCCAAGGGCGGGATGGCATTATGATATAGTCAGTTTATCACGCATAAGGAAGGAGAACTATGTATGACGGAGCAATCATCATCATTATTTCCTGCAGCTTTTCAGCCACTCCCTCTCGGGAGCATCCGCCCTGCAGGCTGGCTTCTTGACCAGCTTCGCATTCAAGCTGACGGTCTGACAGGTCATCTGGAGGAACACTGGGCCGATGTAGGGCCTGACAACGGCTGGATTGGCGGGCAGGGCGAAAGCTGGGAACGGGGACCTTATTATATCGACGGGCTCGTGCCGTTGGCATATTTGTTACAAGATGACAGACTTATTGCGAAAGCAAGCCGCTGGGTCGAATGGTCCTTGAACAGCCAGCGCGCGGACGGCGACTTCGGTCCGGAACGAATTGAGACTGTCAATCACGACGTGGACAAAAAGCAGGACTGGTGGCACTACATGATCATGCTCAAAGTGTTGACGCAATACGCGGAAGCAACCGGAGATGAGCGCATTGTGCCGTTTCTTGAAAACTATTTCCGATTTGTCCGCAGCCGCATTGAGGACTGGCCGCTGCAAGGGTGGGCGAAGGCGCGTGGCGCGGAGCTGATGCTGTCCATCCTGTGGCTGCATGAGCGCAACGGGGACGAGCGTCTGATCGAGCTTGCCCGGATCGTCGCGAGCCAGACGCTCAATTGGACGGATATATTTCATGACTTTCCTTACTGGCGTAAAGTGAAGGATTTCGATTGGAGCACGCATGTTGTCAACGTGGCCATGGGGCTGAAGACACCGGCGCTACGGCACAGCCTGTTCGGTGGCGACCGTGAGCATGCTGCCGTGCACCGCGGAATCGACAGTCTTATGACGTATCATGGTCAGGCGCATGGCATGTTCTCCGGCGACGAGTTTTTGTCCGGTACGCATCCAAGCCAGGGAGTTGAATTATGTGCTGTCGTCGAATATATGTTTACGATGGAGCAGTTGATCCGGGTATTTGGCGAGGGACGGTTCGGCGACATATTAGAGAAGGTTGCGTTCAATGCGTTGCCTGCAACGATTTCTCCTGATTGGGGCGCTCATCAATACGACCAGCAGGTGAATCAGATCGTATGCAATATAGCGCCGCGCCCATGGGTTAACGGATCTGATGCGAATTTATTCGGACTGGAGCCGAATTTCGGGTGCTGCACAGCGAATATGCATCAGGGGTGGCCGAAGCTTGTCTCGCACTTGTGGATGTCCGATCGGCGCGGCGGTCTGGCGGCAATCAGTTATGCGCCATGTACCGTGAATACCAAGGTTGGAACGGGTGCACAGCTAACGCTGGAGGTAGAAGGCCAATACCCGTTCCGGGAACTGATCACGATGTCCATCGCGCTCGACCGCCCGGAGACGTTCGCTCTCCGCCTCCGCATCCCGCAGTGGTGCGACGCCCCGTATGTGGAGATTAACGGAACCGCGACGCCCCTCGATCCTGCCAGCCAAGGTTATTGCGCCATCGAAAGGGAGTGGCGGGATGGGGATGTCGTGCAGTTGAAGCTGCCGATGGAGGTGCGTTTGCATTCCAGGCATTTGTATGCCGCAAGCGTAGAGCGCGGACCGCTCGTATATGTGATGCCGATTGTGGAAAATTGGCAGCTGCTTCGCAAGAGGGAGAAGTTTCATGATTGGGAGCTGTACCCTGGATCGCCGTGGAAATACGGCTTGCTTGCCGAGACATCCTTTCACGTAACGACCAGCGAAGCGATCCCGAAGCAGCCGTTCGAAGCGTCGGGCGCGCCCGTCACCGTAACAGCCAAAGGCTGTCTGGTGCGAAACTGGCATATGGAGAAAAATAATGCAGGCACCCCGCCGCACAATCCCGACGTGGCAGGGCAGGATGTCGTTGATATCGCGCTGATCCCTTATGGCAGCGCAAGACTGCGAATAGGGGAGTTTCCACTCATCAGAAACAACCTTTGATCGCAGGGAACGGGGCGCGTGCCCCGGTGCAGTGCGGGTTCGCTCTACTGCTTAAGAGCATACGCCCTTATCGAACGAATGGCTCCGCGGCATTATGCCGCGGAGCCATTATAGCGCTGTCCCTGTCGTAAAGAAAAGCGGTGACGCTTGGCTTGACCCTCCGGTTAAACTTAACCACCCAACTATAAATCACTGAGCGGAGCGTCTCCTTGCTTGCGCCAGCGGGCGGCCAGGACGATATCTTCGGCCGTGCTGTCCAGCAGGCGGATAGCCTGCTCGTCCAGATTTCCTGGCTCACCCGCGTTGCCCTGTCCGTTCAGGCTGGGCAACTGATCGCTGGCAAGCATAATGCACAGTCCCATCTGGAAAATCCGCATTTTCAGCAAAATCATCCCCAGTTCTTCATCGGAAAAGCCGGCCAGCTCAGCATCCGTACGCATTTGCTCCACCAGCAAGCCGCCTATCTCCTCATCGTAACTGCTCAAATAGTTGTTGTTGCTTATAGCAATTTCCCGAAACAGCACGCTGTGTTGTTTGGCGAAACGCAAGCTGGCCAGGCCGATGTCACGAAACGGCTCGCCGCTTGTTTGCTCGCTCAGCATCCGCCGGCTGATCGCGACAATTCGCGCAATGACCGCTTGAATCAATTCATTAACATCATTAAAATTGACATATATCGGAGCGATCGAGCTCCCCAGCTTCTCGGCAACTTTTCTGATGGTGATGCTGCCAAGCCCTTCCGCATCGGCAATCTGAAAAGCGGCATCTATAATCTCCTGTTTGGTAAACTTAGGTTTAGGTGCGATAGCAAGCCCTTCTTTCTCGCGTCCCTGTGTCTATGTCCAATGAATGACAGGGCGGTATATGCAAGGTAGTGATTATGATACATATCAAATGATCTCTATAATCATTATAGGCATTGTTGCTGCAGTCATGCAAGTTGGGAGGGCAACGGTGCATGTTAAGATATCCGCAAGCCAACTGATGCTCGCTGTCAAATATCAATTTTCAATGATATGGAGGAATGAAAGTAGATGACCCGATATTTTCTGACTGATCTTGATGGTACACTGCTTCAATCGGATGCAACATTATCCAGCGATACCCTTCAAACGCTGCAGCGTGCAATGGCACAGGGTATTGTAATCAGCTATGCGACAGCGAGAAGCTTTACAAGCTCCAGCCGGGTTGTATCGGCCATCCCATGGAAATACCCGATTGTGTTGTACAATGGCGCAGCATTGTTCGATCCTGTGACAGGTAAAGTTATCGGCGGGGAATGGTTGGATGCGGACATCGCCAGTAGCATTATCGCACTGGGCAAACAATTTGGGCTGTGTCCCTTTCTCTTTGCGCTTGACGCTGACGATCGGGAAAGCGTGCTGCATGAGAAGCTGGAGCGTCCAGGGGAAATCCAATTCTATGCAAGCCGTCCGAACGACCCACGCTTTCGTGAACTATCTGATCTGGCTTGTCCAGCCTCGTTCAGAACGCTCATTGTTACTTATATCGGCCTGCTGGACGAACTGATTGGTCTGAAGGATGCCGTCGAACATCAATGGGGAAGTGGTGTGCATGTGCATTTTATGAGAGATCCCTATATCAAAGATCATTTCTTTCTGGAATTCAGTCATCCCGCGGCCAACAAGAAGGAGGGGCTTAAGAAATGGGCAGCGCTTGTCGGCTGCCAACCGGCGGATATTACAGTGTTCGGTGATAATTTGAACGACCTTGGCATGTTTGAGGCGGCAGGCACCAAAGTCGCGGTTGCAAATGCCCATCCCGATCTCCTTCGGATCGCTACACATGTGACCGGCAGCAATGATGATGCGGGAGTGGCCGCCTATATTGCAGCCACCCTTGAATCATCCAGGAACTGAATTAAACTTTCAAATGCATGTTGCGCAAATACCGCCAGCGAATAAGGAAGAAGTAAAGCAGCTGCATCAGGAAGAAGCAGAAATATACGAGGAGCCCGTTGACCAGCATCGGAAATTTGACCAGCAGTTGAATGTTGAAGAACGCAACTGAGCTGTGCACGAGCGCCACCGTAAACGGGAGGAAAAACATAAGCACAAGCTGACGGGTGACAATCCGGTTCAATTCCTTGCCGCTCATCCCGATTTTGCTGATCATGCGGTATTGCCGCTCATCCCGCTCCAGATCGGCGTACAGCCGGAAATAGATGAAGCTTGCTGCAAAGGTGAAAAATACGACGCCGACGAGGACGCTGATAATGAGCATTAAGCCGTTCATTTGTTTGGACTTTTGCCATTCCAGGGACAAGGATTCAAGGTAGAAGGTTCTCTCCTCCGCCTTGGCGAAATCTTCGTTCAGTTTTTTGGCAAGTGGGATCGTCTTATGCCATTGATCCACGACAAAGTGATAAATCGTTGAACCTGGTTCCTCGGCTTCCTTCATCTTGTCGAACAACGCGTCCTGAACGATATACGTATCCTGATATTCTCGCAAAATAAATTTTGTCGAACGTTTCTGGACATGCAAGATCGCATCGCCGTCCTCCAGCAGTCCAGGACCAAGATTTGCTTCCCTTTCAAAGCTTGTTAGGTTACTTCCCCTTGACATAGTGCCTGAGGATACGATGGCATCCATGGGGCCCTGGAGCTCTTCCGGCTCATAGCCGAGCGCAGCGGACAGACGGTTGAACTCCGATAGTTTTAAAACCGGACTTGAATTATTGGGGTAGATGAAAAAAGCGGGAGCTTCCATAAATGTAAATCCACCCTCGGTTAACTTTTGCTCAATTGCTGCCAAATGCTCCTGCTCATATGGGTTATCGGAAATAGAGTAATACATGAACGCGTATGGATTGCCCTTTTCCTCCAGTCGCGGATCACCGATGGCCATGCAAGCTCCGATCCCACATAAGGCGACTGCTGTCACCGTTGCAACCATAAAGAACATATTGGCATTGTCTCTCATGCGGTATGCAAGATCGGTGAAGGTGATCAGGTTGATTTTTTTGAACAGAAGGCGCTCTTTCTTCTTAAACCAACGAATGACATAGACGCTAAGCTGGGTAAACAGGAAATAAGTGCCCAGCACGACACAGCCGATTCCCGCAGCGAGCAGCGGCAGAGAATAGGCTCTTGCCAGCACGAAATAGAATACAATAGCATAACCGCTCAGCAGCAGCAAGACAGATAATAACGATAACAGGACGGACGCTTTCGGTTCTTCTTTCGGTTTTTGGTCCGACTTGATTAATTCAAGCAGTTGATAGCGCCGGTCGATGCGCGAGGCGATCAGTGAGGTGATCAGAAACAGCAGCAGAAACGCGGCGGCCGTCAGCCACACTGCTCGCAGCGGAATGATGAAGGCAAGGCCGTCTTCGAGCACAAGCAATCTTTCGGTAATGAGCAGAAACAGCTTGGTGAACAAGATGCCGAACCCAATGCCAATGCCAATCGAAATGAGGCCGATAATCATATTTTCCACGAAAATAAGCCGTTTTCGCTGTTTGTCTGACATGCCAAGCATCATAAGAATGCCGAACTCCCTTTTGCGTGCTTTAAGAAATGCACCGGCTGAATAGAGAATAAAAAAGAATGAAAAAATAAAAATGAAATATTGCGATATTTGCAGCCCCATCGTCCCGAGAAAAGAGGCAGTTTCGCTGCTTGCCCGCAATTGGCCTTGCAATGACGGGTGAAACAGCAGTACGGCATAGATGAAAAAAACCATGACCGAAAACGCGCTGCTCATAAAGTGGGCGGCATAGGTCCGCTTGCGGCGCAGAACGTTATTAAACGCGAACTGGCGAAAATTCATTTTCATTCCCCCCAAGCAAAGCAAGCACATTGATGATCTTCTGATAGAAGGCAGCGCGATTGTCGCCACAATGGATTTCACTATAAAATTGCCCGTCTTTAATGAAAACAACCCGGTGGCAGTAGCTCGCCGCCATGGCATCGTGCGTTACAAGCATCATCGTCGTTTGCTCCGTCTGGTTGAGCGTACTCATCAATTCCATGACGTCCCGCGCAGATTTGGAATCGAGGTTGCCTGTCGGTTCATCAGCCAGCAGCAGCTTAGGTTCATGGATCAGCGCTCGGGCGATAGCGGTACGCTGCGCTTGTCCTCCGGAGATTTCATAGGTGCGATTGTTGAGAATATGGGCAATGCCCAGTTTCTCCGCCAGACGGTTGGTGCGCAGCTTCATCTCGCCCAGAGGGATGCCGTCAAGGGTCATCGGCAGCATAATATTTTCTTTCACCGTCAACGTATCCAGCAAATTAAAGGACTGGAAGACAAAGCCGAGCTCCCTGCGGCGGAAATGCGCAAGTTTCTCACCTTTCAGCTCATAAGGATCCTGTCCCCCGATGCGGAGTTCCCCGGAGGTTGGGCGGTCGATGGTCGATACCATGTTCAGCAGCGTTGTTTTACCGCTTCCGGACGGCCCCATAATGCCGACGAATTCCCCTTTTTCGATCAGGAGGTCAATATTTGTCAAGGCTTTGTAGGCGATCTTGCCTGGATAGATTTTATTTAAATTACGGGCTTTCAAAAGCTCCATGTGCACTCGCTCCTTATGTGTTCCATTTGGATACACCTAGTTTACCCTTAAAGGAGCGGTTTCTTCTATGAACTTGCCTTTCATCTACCTAACAACTTTGTAAGATTCGCCGAAAGGCAAGGGGGGATTAGTGTAAGAAGGGTTGGAAGGTTGTACAGGGGCTACGGTTGTCTGGCCGCATAAGGGAAAATGACGCTCACAGTCGTGCCTTGACCAACCTTTGATTCAATAACGATCTCATGGTTCATTTTATCAAGCACCGATTTCACAATGAAGAGTCCCATGCCTGTTGATTCCTTGAACTGACGCCCATTTTCTCCAGTGAAGAAGGGGTTGAATACACGAGACAAATCGGATGCGGGAATGCCGACTCCAGAGTCGCGCACTTCCAGAATAATCGCCCTTTCCTTGACATAAGCGCCTACAACGACTTTGCTTCGAGTGCCTGCGGCGTATTTGACCGCATTGGAAATAAGCTGCAGTACAATGAAACGAAGCCACTTGCCATCGGTCTCAACCTTCAGATCGTGTTCGATCTGCATGTCAGGATAGACGAAGCTGCGGATAAAAAGACGTTTATTATCCAGAATAACCTTGTTAACCAATTCACGCAGCTCAATTGTCTCGACATGGAAATCCTGCTCAAAAGTTTCAAGCCGCGCCATGTACAGCACCATATCAAGTCCTTTGCGTATTCGCTCGGTTTCCTCCAGCATGCTTTCATCGCGCAACTCCTCACTGTCCTGCAAAGTCAATTCCAGCACAGACAAGGGCGTTTTCATCTGATGCACCCAATGGTTCATAAAGTTAATATGATTTTCCTGTTTTCTATCCCCTTCAATAATCCGGTTCTGATAATGGCGATATTGGGCTTTCAGCAGTTCGCCAAGAGCGTGGGGGAGCGGCGGATTTTCCATATGTTGTATCGATTCATCCAATTGAACTTGTCCGTCGTGCAGCAGCGCATAAAACTTGCGATGGGTGAAATAGCGATATGCCAAGTAAAGAAGGAACACGCAGAAGCCGAGCAAGAGGGCATAGGCAGCAAGCTTGAAATCTTCATAACCGTCGAGCCAGAAGACGAGTACAACCAAGGCAAGCTGCAGGACAGTAAAGATAATCAGCATAACCTGATCACGCCAGAACAGCTTCATATTTTCGCCCCGCCTGTCCATGTAGCGTTGAGCCGATAACCTGTCCCTCTTACCGTTTCCAAAGCATCTTCAATGCCGAGCTCAGCCAGCTTCTTGCGCACCCGAGTCACATTGACGCTGAGTGCATTGTCATCCACATAAGTATAGTCATCCCACAGTTTCTCCAAAATCGTCTCTCTGCTCACGAGCCGTTGGCAGCGGCTCAGCAGCGCTTCGACTAGCACCGTTTCCTTCTTCGTAAGAGGGACCGACTTGTCCTTCAAATGCAGTTCCATCCGCTCGGGATAGAGTGTCAACCCGCCATGATCCACCGTTCGTTCGCCGGCAGCAACCGCATAATCACCGTATACCCGGCGGAGCTGGCTGCGGATTTTGGCCATGACCACCTCGTAATGAAACGGTTTGGTTAAGTAATCGTCACCGCCGTTTTCAATGGCGCGGACCTGATCCATTTCGCCGCTGCGGGCAGAGATAAAAATAATCGGACAAGTGGATACTGTGCGAATTTGGCGGCACCAGTAGAATCCGTCAAAGCTGGGCAAGTTGATGTCCATCAGCACAACATGAGGTTTAACGTGTTCAAACTGTTCCAAAATATTGCCGAAGTCCGCCGTAATGACCGCCTCGTCGCCATATTTCTCAATATGCGTTTGCAGCAGCAGCGCAATCTTCGCATCATCTTCAACTATCATAATTGTATACAAGGACGGGCACCTCCCGTTGGTTGGGAAATAAAGTCGTGAAAAAAAGCTGCCGGTTTATTGAGCGCAGCTTAGGTTGGTTATTTTTTTTAGTATACCTATTTGCTCTTATTATGTACAACTATAGGATATATATCTTACTGGGAAACGGGATCGGAGAGGACGCACAGTGTTGTGATTTGCTTCGAATGGTCGCATAAGTTGGCTGGGAGGACACACGTTCCGCTATATCGCTCAAAATAGGCAAATGAGAGCTTTGGCGGCCACCAGATCCGTTATTTCTGTGGAAATGGTGTTTTTAGGCGGTTTTTTGAGGCAAAAGCGGAACGTGTGGCCGTGAAAACTAGAATTGGGCTTGTTTTGGTTAAATAGCGGAACTTGTGAGGCTGTCTATTAATTGTGCATAACTTTTTTTCTGGCCTGAAAACGCCTCTCAGATCGAATTTTTATTATCAGCATATTTAGTTTGAAAAATAAATCGATCTGAGAGCCTTCTAGAGGCCCAAAAACGCCGAGATTAAAACTGTCCACAATTAATCGACACGCTCCTTGTGGCCAATAGCGGAATGCGTTTTAGTGGGTGTTAATAGACGTTTGCTCGTTTGCGTCACAGCCACGACCAGCCACCGCACAGAATTATGAATTAGCGCGGGAATCCCTCACTGCCGCCGCACGGCAGGGCGAACATCCCACTTTTACCGGGAGTGCCATAGATATCGCCGCCGAACTGACACATTGGATTCAAGAGGGGGGCACCGATGGTTTCCAGTTCATTCTCGGCAACGATTTTGATGCACTCTGCGAGACCATCGTTCCTGCTCTTCGCCTTGTGACGACACAGCCAACTTCCTAGACGTGCCGATTGATTCCAATGAAAAGTTTACAATGAGCCTTTGAACGAAGCTCACCCGAAAATCTGCAGGAGCATGCATGCTCCTTGCGGATTTTTGAACGTTGCAGTGGCATCGTAAAAAACAACAAAACATGACCTGTAAGAAGTTTTGGGAAATGAAGATGTCTGCGAGCGATCCAAGTTCTGCTGCAGAAGAATATTTAAGTGAAGCAGGAGTGCCAGAAGAAGCGACAGGGACAGCCAGATATAAACTCGCTGTCATGCTGTACTGCGCAATCAATTATGAACACAGAGATCCCGCTGATTTGTTCTCATCTGTTCTCCTATACATTATGATAGGTCGTGCCCTATAATAACATTAACAACAGGGGACGAGACATATTTTAAAAATCAGAGGGGGATAACTATGGAAGAGATTAAGGTAGCCATCACACATTCTTGCGGGCATGACAGTATCTTTGCTGCATATAGCGACGACAAAGGGAGATTAATAAGACTTTCGGAGGAAGCATCCAAGAAAATGTGCCTCATATGTCAGGGGGCCGGATTTAACACTAGTCTTCCCAGCCTGAAAGGGTCTGAAAATAATGACGTCGCAACTTCCCTTCCAGCGAGATCAGAAACAGTAACTAAAGGAGAACAGGTAACTTCTGCGATACTAACAGTGCTGTTCTTTGCATTTAAAATTTTGTGGATTATAGCCAAAACCATGCTAAAGGCAGTATTGGCTGCGGCATCAAAGCGATAAAGTACAACCAGCCTGCAAGTGGGAAGGTGGTGAAATCGTGAAGGTCTATTTTAATCAAAATCAATTAGCAGAGGCATTGGGCGTTACCAGAGGAGCGATAGCGGATCGCCTTCGCCGGGGCACACTAACCCCCGATGCGCAGGACGCCGCGGGCAAGCCGCTGTGGGTGGAAAAAAGTGTTCGTCTCCTGCAGCAGAAGAAAAATGAGACAGGGAGGAATTAGATTTATCAAACATCGTAAATTGAAGAAGCTGCAATATTCATGTATACTAATGATAATCATTATCAATTTCGCGCTATATAAGTTGAACGAAAGATTAATAAACGATCGTAAGAAATTCGCTGTTGAGCAACCACGTTTCCAGAAAAAGAGGGGTAAATGGAGAAATCTTGTGGTGGGAAATAAGCTCTTGAGCGGCTTTACGATCCCTTATGTGGAAATGCCTTTTAATCTATATGATTTTTCATATAGAAGCTCTGAAATCCTCGTCGATTGATCGATTCTATATGATTTTTCATATAGAATCTCTGAAATCAGCGCCGGATGTTCGATTCTATGTGATTTTTCATATAGAATCGTTGAAATCAGCGTCGGATGATCGATTCTATATGATATGGCGGTTCAATAGTTCAACTTATATAGAGAACAATTTTACAGCGCTTTTTCTCGCAATAGTTATAGTACCTCTAAAATTTCTCTAGTCTGAAGGAGCGCAATCATAGAGATGATCACACGATGGATTGATGAAATCACATTTTCCTTGCGCGAGAGCTTGCCTGAATTGGCGGCTTCCTTGTACCCGCCAGCGGGGGAGGCAGAAATTGCGGCGACAGAGCAGGAGATGGGCGTGAAGTTCCCAGACGCGCTACGGGAGTTGTATAAGCTTCACAACGGTCAACATGACGATGGCCCAGGCCTGTTCTTCGGGCTGCAGTTTCTCTCGCTGGAGGGGATGCTGGCGCAATGGAAGGTATGGGAAGAGCTTGCAGACGACTTCGCCGAAGAAGGGGATCACTATGCGGTTCCGGCCGAAGCGATTAAGGAAGCCTATATTAATGTAAAGTGGCTTCCGCTCAGCCATGACGGAGGCGGCAACCATCTTGGCATGGATCTGGACCCGGGCACGGCAGGAGTTGCCGGACAAGTCATTAATTTTGGCCGTGATGAAGCGACCAAATATGTGATAGCAATAACGCTCACCGATTTGCTGCAATTCATTGCCGAAACGGTAAAGGATGGCCATTACACGGTTAGCAGAGAGACGGAAGAGGACGGCGAAGACGTGTTCTGGAGCTATGGCGATAAAGCAGTGCATTTCCTTGATGTGCTCAAGCGATTGGCGCTGCCGGTTATTCACCCTGTGCAATCGGCCATGTCGGAGGTCGAAGCGGAAGAGTGGCTGAATTCACTTGATGAAGCATGGCAAGCACGCATCAGAGAATCAGGTGGATCGGCGGCAGATTTTATGAAGAGGAAGACGATTCTTTTTACACAAGGCGATCTCTCGGATCTTCGGCCGCTGGCTCGGTGTACGGAAGTTCGTGAGCTGATTTTAAGCAGAAATCAGATTGTAGACCTTGAGCCGCTGCGTCATTGCGTGCAATTAAAAAAGCTGTATCTGGCAAGAAACCCGGTATCGGATCTTTCTGCACTCCAGCAACTGCCGAAGCTGCAGGAGATTAATCTGGTCGAAACCTCGGTCAGAAACTTCACGCCGCTGGCTGCTGTCAAAAGCTTGCGATCGTTAACCCTCTCTAATATCGATGCGGAAGTGCTGCGATCTTTATCGAATCTGACACAAGTAACCGAACTGGAATTGTCCGCTTTCAAGCCGCTTTCTTCGGACGACTGGCTGCTGCTCGGCCAACTGAAAAATTTGAAGAAGCTTACGCTGAAGGGTGTGCAGCTTGAAGATATGAGCTTTTTGCTCGGTTGCAGAAAGCTGAAGCAGCTTATATTGGAGGATGCTGAGGTGGGGGATATTTCGGCGCTGGCAGCACTCCAAAGTTTGAAGACGCTGGAACTGGCTAGCAGTGATGAGATCGGGCGTCTGGAACAACTGGCCAAGTCCGAGTCGCTGCTGGAATTTAGCGGATCGTACCGGCAATTTGCAACGCTGAACAATTTGTTTAACCGAAAAGTAGATTTCTCCAAAATTATCGGGCATATGACCGATGAGGAAAAGACCTTGTGGAGGAACAGCCTGTTAGGAGATTAGTAGGATGAATTTGGACGATCACATTGCGGCATGGGACGATGCTGTTATCAAAATTTTGGATATCCGCCATGTCATCGTGCATCCGGGAGAATTGCTGGCAGCTTATCTGCTGCCGGCAAGCGGGTTCATCTACAGTGTCAGGGGCTCGGCTGACCTGTCTTTGGACGGGATGATTTATGAGGCGAGGCAATTTCATATTGCTCACGTCGGCAAGGGAATGCGTCTGTCGATTGACGCGCTGGAGGAGTTTGAATACTTCCTGCTTTTTTATCGAGCAGACCTGTCCCGCTTGCAGTCAGGCCGCAGGGAGCGGACCCGGCTGCCGGATCGGCAAAACCCTTTTCTCTTTCCTTATAATTTCCTCCCCAATGAGCCGCTGCCGCTGCGAAGGATTGTGAGCAGAATGAAGAACATCTGGGTTTATTCCAGCAAGCTGGAACGTCTGCAAATCAAAGGCCTGTTCTATCAGTTTCTCCACGAGCTAATGGGGCAGCTGAAACTTCAAGGGATTGTTGCAAGCAAGCCGGAGGTTGTTTCCAGGACACTTCGCTACCTTCATGATCACTATCGGGAAAATGTGACGCTTGACGCCTTGGCGGAGATAATGAACTACAGCCCGCGGCACTTATCGACGAAGTTCAAGGAGCAGACCGGGGCAAGTCCCATTGACTATCTGATCCGGCTGCGGCTGGACTATGCCAAGGAACTGCTGCTGGACACGAATGCCTCCTTGCGTGATATTGCAATTGAGGTCGGTTATACGGATGTATATTATTTCAGTCGGGTATTCAAAAAGCATATCGGCTTATCGCCAGCCCATTTCAAGAATGTGGAAAGGCAGCGGCATGCATCGGAAGATCGTCCATGCAACCCAGCCGAATGCTCTATTGGCGCAAGAAGGATAGCGCGTTATATTGGTGATGATAATCATTATCAATATAAAAGTGGAGGGTCTGTAAAAATGATTAGAAATACGAAATCAAGTATGGCATTGACCATACTGCTCAGTTTAACGCTTTTGCTTGGCGCATGCTCGGCCGGAGCCGGCAACACAACCGCAGGCGGGAACAGCGCTGGAGGAAATACGGGCACATCAACAACGGCCACTGGATCGGGAGATGCAGGTGCGACCGGCAGCAACGGCGGTTCAGCGGTTGGAAACCAGCAAGCTGCTTCCAGTGACAACGCTGGAGCACAGACACAGACCCGAACCGTGGCAACGATGTTTGGTGATATTGAAGTGCCGCAGCAACCGAAACGAATCATTGTCGACTTGTATTTGGGAAGTATGATTGCGCTTGGCATTACGCCTGTCGGCACACCCGAATTGAACCTGAAAAATCCGTACTATACCGAGTTTCTTGGCGGGGTAGAGGACATCGGCGAATATGAGACCATTTCGCTGGAGAAGGTGCTGGCGCTTGAGCCTGACCTGATTATTACAGGCAATGATCAACTGTATGAGCAATTCAGCAAAATCGCTCCGACAATCGTCGTGCCATTCGGAGAATTGAAAAATGCACATGAGGAAATTACTTACTTCGGCAAAGCGCTGGGCAGGGAAGTGGATGCCAAGAAATGGCTTGACGATTACGATCAGCGTATTGCAAGCGCGCGAGAAAGTGTCGCCGAGGTTATTGCTGACGATGCCGTATTTTCGATTATGCAATACAACAAAAAAGGCGTATTGGTCTTTGGTGACAACTTTGGACGCGGTGGTCAGGCCGTCTACACCGCACTCGGATTGCAGCCGCCAGCTGCTAAAAAGGAAGAGCTGATGACAGAGCAGCTTTTGGAAGTGTCGGAAGAGGCGCTCCCCGAATATGTGGGCGATTATATTATTATGACTACGGAAGAGGTGACACTCGAAGGGCTGAAGAACGACCCGGTATGGTCGACGCTGGACCCGGTCAAGAATGATCGAGTCTTTACTTGGAGCAGTGACCATTCCTGGTATTTTGACCCGATAGCAACGCTCTCTCAGACGGAGGAGATAGCTGCCTGGTTGACAGGGAAATCGACCAAACAGTAAGATATGGAAGGGTTGTATTGGTAAATGCTAGGGGGTGAAGCAATGGAGACTTGGTCAGATCATACAGCACAGTATGAACTGTCTGAACAATTTTCGTTGCGGCAGGCTGATTCACAAGAGTGGGGAGTCTATTATTCAATTTATTACAATATGACGTATAATGGTTTTTTCAAAGATCAAGGATTGACGATGGGCAACGGGCGGCGCAAGTTTTGGATATACCACGATTCTCGTAAAATTGGGGGCGTCGTCGTCGCTCCGAATGTAATATTCGGGTTGTTCTTCATCCCGCCGTTTAATGACAGTTATACGGTGATGAAGCTGCTTAAGAAAGCGCTGCTTGCCTGGTCGGATCGCTCCCAAGGCATTACCGCATACGAAATTTTGCCCGATCAGATCGAACTATTCTCACGGGCAGGGTTTTGGCCTGGTCAATTCAGATGCCGCTGGATGCAGCGGCCTACGGATCATTTTGATGTCGCATGGGATGATTCGTTCGTGATTCGAATCCCTGAAGTGCGGATTGAAGGCGATCAGACTGCATGGGTAAAGGAAGAGGAAATAGTGAAGTTTGCCTATGACAGCGGTGTAGGCTTGATTGATGATGTACGGCGCTCATGGGGCAACCTTGACGTCTATGCAAACTGGATGAAACAATATGTGCTGGAATCGAATGAAAACTTGCGGCAGGCCTCTACCCTTGTATATGATCGCAAGACCGATCAATTAATTGGCTCTTGTCTGATTTCCTCGCAGGACGACGCCCCGGCTGTCTATAACATTGCTGTATTGCCAGCCTATACGGGAAGAGGGATAGCGACAAAAATGTTGCAACGGGCACTCAGCGTTCTTCGTGAAAAAGACGAACCGATCCTTCGACTGTATGTGATGCAGGGCAACAATGCCGAATCGGTGTATTATAATCTTGGCTTCATTCCGGGACCGCTGGAAGTGCAGACCTGTACAATTCCTGCGGAAGGTTAGCTTGCTATAGCATAGAATGTCTATGTTATTTAAGTATGAAGGGGCTGCTGAAGAGCAGGCCCTTTTTTCACTTCCGTGGAAATTGCGATATTTTCAAAAAAAGGTGTTGCTAAATTATTGCATTATGCGTTATAATATTAAATCTAGAGAATTAATTTGCAATATAATATGCGGTCATGGCGGAATTGGCAGACGCGCTAGATTCAGGTTCTAGTGTCAGCAATGACGTGGAGGTTCGAGTCCTCTTGACCGCACCATACCTTAAAATTACGAGTTCGTAAATTGCCCTTATGGCGATTTACGAACTTTTTTTATTTCCATAGAATTGGTATCCCCAATTCACACGAAGTGCCTGCCAATCCAAAACGCATTATCGCGCTAACAAGGGCGTCCAACGCACTGTGGTTGGGCAACTGGAACCCGGATTTGATCCTCATCGCTGGCGCACAGCTAAAATATCGATAAAGGGGATAAATTGTTGTATTTTGTACAACATAATCAGCCGAATGTGACGATTTTGATGGAATTGTTGTACATTGTGCAATAATTCCTGTGTTAAATGATTTTTTTAGGTGAAATCTTGCACTTTATACAACAATTTTACTTTTGTCGCAGTCATTGCTGGACGGCGCAATAAGGTGGTGCCCGATAATCCAGAGATTTCTTGTCACAGCAAAAGAAAGCCCGATAGCATATGAAAAAATGTACAGCTCTTCTATGAAAAACGTGCAGCAGCAAGGTTGTTCCAAACAAATGAAGTGAAATGATTCTTTTAGATTATTAAAATTTAGTTATAAATACCCATTATCAAGAAGGAATCCATCTTTCGGCGTAGAAATGTATAGGTCAGACACTAAAGAGGAGAGAGACATAATGATCAAAAAACAGAAATTGTTAGTCACAGGGGTAGCTGCAGCCTGCCTATTATCGTTTTCGTTCGGAGCACAAGCTGCCTCCACACTTGAAAAAATTCAAGCAAACCTAAACCATGGCATTAAATTTGTGCTGAATGGCGAGGCTTGGAATCCTAAAGATTCGAACGGCTCGGCAGTCGTTCCAATAAGCTACAAAGGCACTACATACGTACCGCTTCGTTCTGTTGGTGAAGCAACAGGGGCTGAGATTGGATTTGATGGAAATACGCAAACCATCTCTATTTCTACCGATTCTGATCAAAAAGAAGCAGTGAGGCAAGCATTTAGTGAGGATACGGTATCCCATATTAAGGGAATAAGCGCTAGTGGAATAACCCAAAATAAAGATGACTTGCTTTTTGGAGAGACGAGTTATACGAAAGCATTTATGGTAACGGGCGTTAACTCGGCAGGTAAAGACATAAAGTTCGAGGTAAAGAAAGGCAAGACGGTAGGCGTGCTTATTGGATATAAGGGCGATGGACCAGCTACTTACACCATTGGCACAAAAACAAGTACTTTTGCTACGGGCACAGTGCAACCTGGCGGCGTAGTTGACAATACATTTGATCTACCGGCGGGAGTGACTGAATTGACGCTGGAGTTCACAGGTAAAGCTGGCGGTAATGGATCTGGCTACTTGATTTGGGACGAGAGCTGGGTTGAGTAGTTTGGATTGGCGGGAGTGAGTGCATTAACTATCAAGCAAAAGTCCGGGGTGGAACCCTGGCTTTTGCTTTTTTCGTTTCATGCTGCAAATGATTGTTATCGTCCCGGGGGCGATTCGCTTAACCGTTTCAATAGAATTACAAAAAACACCGCAGGCATAGGCCTGCGGCTTCATAGGATGCTAGTTATTGTTTTGGTGCACAAACACCGTCTGTACAAGTCGCATCCCCGTCGCTATCATCGCCGCCAATCATCGTCAACGGTTTGCTTTCCTGATAAGCCTGCGTCACAGCCTGGAGAAATACTTCGCTTGGCTGTGCACCGGATATCGCATATTTGCGGTCAATGACGAAGAACGGTACGCCTCGCACACCAAGTTGACTGGCCTCCTGCTCATCGGTACGCACTTCCTGCTGGTGAGCCGTTTCGCTTTGCAGCGCTCCCAGCGCTTCTTGGCGATCCAGACCGATCTCCGCTGCCAAGTCCGCCAGTACATCATGATCCCCAAGATGCTTCCCCTCGGTAAAGTAGGCCCTGAACAGTCGCTCCGCCATCTCCTCCCGCTTGCCGTGCAGTGCCGCCAGATGAGTCAGGCGATGCGCATCAAACGTATTGGTGAGCACCATCTTGTCCATGTTGAATTCCAATCCCAATGCTTTTGCTTGCTCAGTCAAGTTGATGTTATTTGCCATCGCTTGCTCGCGGGTCATGCCGTATTTTTTGAAAAGCATATCGTGGATATCAAAATCGACATCACGTTTTGCATTCGGGTCCAACTCGAAACTTTTGAACTCAACCTTTACGTCATCGCGGTGAGCAAATTGCTCAAGCGCGCTCTCCAGCCGTCGTTTCCCTATATAGCAGAAGGGACATGCAAAATCGGACCAAACCTCAATTTTCATGCGGCACCATCCTTATCCTTTTAGTATGCAATAAACGTAACATGCTTGCGGCACGCTAAGCAAGGAAGTGTACCTGAAATGAGTTAGCGCTACATATAATCGCAACTGTACATTATCCATTATGGATAATAATAATTTAAATATTATCTCTATTTGACAAGAATATTTGTGTTTCTTTATAATATTTAATGAATTGCGTATTATTAACAATTCGGGGGGTGATAACGAATCAATCGTAATGAAGTTGGCACGTTAAAAAAAGGGTTGGATATTTTTCATCTGGTTACAGACCAACCCAACATCACTACGCAAGAAATTATTGAAAAGCTGGAACTCAATCAAAGTACCGCCTATCGCTTGGTGAATACGTTGGAACAGAATCATTTGATCATGAAGAGCAAGGATAATGGATATGTTGTGTCCGATCTGCTTGTTGCAAAGCTGCAAAACAATAATCTTCTGAAAGCTGATTATGCCTTGTGGCAATCTGTTTCGTTCATGGACAAGTTAAGCAAGGATACGGGCGAGACAACATATATCGGGATGCTGCAAGGTGCAGAAGTCGTCATTACACAAGCCGTTTTAGGAAAATATGCAACCCGAACCCATCATGAAATTGGCAACCGTCTTTCAATTCATGTGGACGCAATCGGGAAGTGCATTTTGGCTTTTCAGGATCATGAAACGCAATCGCGAATTATTGCCAACATGTCTCTGGATAAACGAACGGAGCACACCATTACGTCTCAGGAATTATTTCTCGAAGAATTAAGCCATATTAACAAGAATGGTTATTCTTTGGACAACGAAGAAGGCGAAATAGGTGTTCGATGCATCGGCGCGCCGATTCGCAAAGGCAACAAGGTGATAGCGGCGATCGCGATGAGCGGTCCTTCCGTTCGATTATGCAAGGATAAGGATTCAACGCATATTGCTTTGGTTAAAGCATGTGCAGAAGGTATTTCACAATTGCTAACTTAGTTTAATCCACACAATAAAAACATTACCTAACTGGAGGAGAATTCCCATATGGATTTTGTTACGCTGAACAATGGTATTAAGATGCCTCAACTCGGATTTGGTGTTTGGCAAGTAAGTGATGATGAGGCGACGGCCGCGGTTGCAACAGCATTTAAAGTTGGCTATACGTCAATTGACACCGCGATGATCTACAAAAACGAACAGGGCGTTGGAAAAGCGATTGCGGAATCTTCCGTTTCCCGTGAGGATATGTTTATTACAACAAAGGTCTGGAATAGCGATCAAGGTTACAACAATACGCTGCGCGCGTTTGACGAAAGCTTGGAAAGACTGGGTTTGGACTACATTGATTTGTATTTGATCCACTGGCCGACACCTGAATTCGATCAATATATCGATACTTACAAAGCATTGGAGAAGCTATATCACGATGGCCGCGTGAAAGCGATTGGCGTTTGCAACTTCGAGGTTGAACATTTGGAAAGACTGCTGAAGGAATGTGAAGTGAAGCCTGTCCTGAATCAGATTGAATGTCATCCTTACCTGGCGCAAAATGAATTGAAGGCGCTATGTGCCAAACATGATATTTTTGTTGAAGCGTGGAGTCCGCTCGATCAGGGCGGCGATGTCTTGAAGGACGAAGTGGTTGTGAAGCTTGCCGAGGAGTATAGCAAGACACCTGCGCAAGTCGTACTGCGCTGGCATTTGCAAAACAATTCCATCGTTATTCCCAAATCGGTAACCCCTTCACGGATTGAAGAAAACTTTAACGTGTTTGATTTCACGCTGTCTGCAGAAGATATGGTGGAAATTAACAAGCTGGATTCCAATCGCCGCAAAGGTCCGCACCCAAGCGAAATGAATATGAGATAATCGAGGCAACATTCGTTCGACATCTGCTGCCCAACACCGCAAAGGCTTGATCTTTGTGGTGTTGGGCTTTTTCGTGCTGTAAATTCTCGTTCGAGTAAATAATGAAAGAATCCCATGACAAATTATACTAGATTGGATATACTCTACGTTGGGTACTGAGGTGCTGGTTTGTAAGCCAATTAGATTGCCTGGTTCAACAGACCTCTTAACAATAGAGGCTTTTTGTGCTGCTTCATAGCATTCATTAGTAAATACATAAGAAAAGAGGAACCGCAAATGAAACGAAACAAGTATTTGGCATGGCTGCTTATTTTCAGTATGCTCTTGTCCATAAGCGCAGTTCAGCTGACACCAGCCGCCGCGGAAGAACTGGCCGGATTTGCCAAGGGCAATGATCTGGTCGTTAAAACGAATATTTTGCGGCCGTTCGTTACGTATACTACCAACAAAGTAGAGGCAGTCAAGCCGGCAGAGCAGCCTGTAACGTTCAAGGACAAGGAAGCGATCGCTCCTTGGGCTTTGGAGGCGGTCGATGCCGCGGCCAAACTCGGATTGATCCAAGGCAGCAACGGCAGCTTCAAGCCGAAATCCACTATTACAAGAGCGGAATTCAGCAAAATATTGGTCGCGATTCTCGGACTTGAATTGAAGTCGGAGCAAGGGGCCAGCTTCAAGGACGTTGATCGGAATGACTGGTTTTATCCTTATGTGAATACAGCCTATGAAGCCGGACTGATGAAGGGCTACAACAACCAGTTTCAGCCGAATGACAAAATGACCCGTGAGCAGATGGCGTCTACCCTTGCGCGGGCGCTCAATCTGTCATCTATTAAAGTAAAGCCGGAATTTAAGGATATGGATGCGGTAGCGGCCTGGGCAAAAAGCGATGTTGAGGCCATTGTCGCTTTCGAAATTATGCTTGGCGACAACAACCGGTTTAAACCGAAGGACGCCGTTACCCGTGAAATGACGGCTGTTGTCGCAATGCGAGCGTACGAATACAAACAAGAGGCTAAAGTAGAAGAGAAAGAAGAAGGCAAGCAGGAAACGGGGCAGGAACAAGAAGCAGCGCAAGAAAGCGAAGGCACGCCCGAGCAAAAGCCGCAGCACCGCGAAGCAGTAGAGGCGGTTAAGCAAACAGCAGCCTTTTTGCAAAAGTCAGTCACCAATCCGATTGTCGCCAGCATCGGCGGAGAGTGGACTGTGCTGGGACTCGCGCGCTCCGATGTGAAGGTGCCGGAGGCCTACTATGCGAAGTATTATGCCAATCTGGAACAAAAGCTGAAAGAAACCGCAGGTCAACTGCATCATGTGAAATATACAGAGTATGACCGGGTTATTCTGGCGTTGACCGCGCTTGGCAAACCGGTTGATAATGTAGCCGGCTATAATTTAACGGCGCCGCTCGCTGATTTTGAAACAGTGATCAAGCAGGGGATCAATGGTCCGATCTTTGCGCTGATCGCCCTCGACAGCAAACAATATGATATTCCGGTTGTTCCTGGCGTGAAGAAGCAGACGACAAGAGAGCTGCTCATTGAATTTATTCTGAACCGGGAAATAGCGGGGGGAGGCTGGGCTTTGGGCAGCAAGCCTACCACGCCCGATCCCGACATTACCGCAATGGCGATTCAGGGACTGACGCCTTACTATGCGAAGGATGCCAAAGTAAAGGCTGCGGTAGACCGCGGCATTGCCTGGCTGTCCAAGGCACAGAAAGCAGACGGCGGCTTCATGAGCTGGGGAGCTGTCAATTCGGAGAGCATTGCCCAGGTTATTGTCGCCTTGAGCGGCATGGGCATCAATCCGCACACGGATGCCCGATTTATTAAGAGTGGGCATTCGGCTGTAGATGCCTTGCTTGGGTTTGCAAGCGAGGGAGGCGGCTTCTATCATATCAAGGCAGGCGGGCCGGACAACGGCGGCGCCAAGCCGGGAGAAGTGGATCTAATGGCCTCTGATCAGGCGCTGTATGCGCTCGTCGCCTACAATCGACTGCTGCAAGGGCAGTCCCGACTATATGATATGACGGATGTTGGCCATGAATAATAAAAAATGGCTGATCGCGCTGGCGATTGTCTCCCTCCTGGTCATTGCTTTTTTCTGGGATGGAGGCTTGCCGGGGAAATCATCCAAGGTAGCCTACGATTCGGCAGCTTCAGAGGAGATAAGCGGGCTAGCATCTGGCGGCGCAGAGGATAATCAACCCGGTTCAGCCCAGAGCGAGCAAGTCGATCATGCTGTGCAAGAGCAGACAGACGATGCCGAGGAAAACGCTGGTAATACTTCGAAGACAGATAATGCTGCAGATCACGGTACGGAACCGGGGGAGACAGCGGCGGACGCTAGCGGCGAATCAGTAAGCCCCGCAGTGCCGGGTAGTAGCGATAACGCAGGGCCAGGCAATGAAGCATCCGGCGGCAATGCCGCCGGGCAGAAGCAGGACGCAGCGGCAGGTCAAGGTGAAGGCCCGAGCAAGGATCAGGGCCAGAGCCGCAGCGGTGATGAGTCCGCAACCGGGGCGGATTTGCCGGATGGCGGAGCGACAGCCGGCCCGCCGCAGTCAACGACGCGGCCTGAACAATCCGCATCGGCGAAGCCGAAGCCGCCGAATGTAGACCCGAATCAGCCGGAACGATCTGCCACAGGCGGAGCGGGAACCCCCGCATCCACAGACAAGTCTGTGGATGCGGGCAAGCCTGCGAAGGATAAGCCCACGGCTGCGAACAAGCCGCAGGATAAGGATCAGGGCAAAGAACAGCCGCCCGTCAAACCGGTTGCTCCGGACAAGCAGGACAAATATTTGACAGATCCTGTGCCGGACGGCAAGCCGCAGCCAGTGGAGTGGCAAGACACCAAAGTTGACAAGAAAGCCAAAATGACCGCCACGTTATTTGTTACGGCAGCGACCATTTTGGACAACATGGACCAATTCAATGAAGATAAGCTTGAAGTGCTGCCGAAGGATGGCATCATTTACAAGAAGCGCACCGTCACCTTTTATGAAGGAGAATCGGTATTCGACCTGCTGCTGCGGGAGATGAAAAGCAACAAAATTCATATGGAGTTTTCGATGACGCCGATCTACAACAGCAATTATGTGGAGGGCATTAACAACCTGTATGAATTTGATTGCGGCGAGTTGAGCGGCTGGATGTATAAGGTTAACGGCTGGTACCCGAATTATGGCAGCAGCCGCTATTCGCTGCAGGACGGCGATGTGGTGGAATGGGTGTATACGTGTGATTTGGGCAGAGACATCGGGGGAGACATGGCGGTCACGGGAGGGAAATAACGGTGAGGGACAGTTTTTCTACATTTCATCCGCTTGTGAACTTCCTTTATTTTGTCACTGTCCTGACCTTCAGCATGCTGTTCATGCATCCGGTTTTTCAGGCGATTGCGCTGGCCAGCGCAGTGATTTACGCGATCCAGCTGAATGGAGCGAAGGCGATCCGGTTTAATGTGCTGTACATGCTGCCGCTGCTGCTGGTGATGGCTGCGATGAATCCCGCTTTCAATCATGCGGGAGTGACGATTTTATTTTATCTCAAAAGCGGCAATCCCGTTACGCTGGAGTCGATTGCTTACGGTATTGCGGCAGCGTGCATGTTTGTCACCGTCATTGTGTGGTTTTCCTGCTATAACGCGGTGATGAGCTCTGACAAGTTCATTTACCTGTTTGGCACGATTCTTCCTTCGTTATCGCTGCTGTTGTCGATGGCGCTGAGGTTCGTGCCGCGCTATCTCGCACAAATCAGGGTGATTTCCAATGCGCAGAAATGCATCGGGCGCGATGTGACCCAGGGAAATCTGCTGCGCAGAGCACGGAATGGAATGACCATTATCTCGATTGTGACAACCTGGGCATTGGAAAATGCCATTGAGACGGCAAACGCAATGAAATCGCGGGGTTACGGGCTGCCCGGTCGCACGAGCTTTTCTTTGTATCGCTTTGACAGCCGCGACAAGTATGTCTTCGGCATCATGCTGGGCTTCATCATCGTTGTGCTGGCGGGTGCGGCAATGGGGGAGAATACGATCCGGTTTTTCCCCTCTATTAAATGGACTGCGACGACACCGCGCAGCATCATCATCTATATTGCTTATTTTGCGCTGTGCATGCTGCCTGTCATTATCAACTTGGCGGAGGAACTGAAGTGGAAATCTACGCAATCGAAAAACTGAATTTCAGCTATCCGCTGAAAGACCAAGAGACGCTCAGAGATATCAACTTGACCGTGAATAGCGGTGAATTTATCGCCGTCTGCGGCAAATCCGGCAGCGGCAAGAGCACGTTGCTGCGTCAGTTGAAATCTGTTCTTGCCCCGCATGGGACACGCGGCGGGCAGATTTACTTTCGCAAGCAGCCGCTTGAGAACGTGGACGAACGCACGCAGGCTGCGCAGATTGGATTCGTCCAGCAAAATGCCGATAATCAGATCGTGACAGACAAAGTATGGCATGAGCTCGCTTTCGGGCTGGAGAGTTTGGGGTACCCTTCGTCAACGATTCGGCTGCGCGTGGCGGAGATGGCCAGTTTTTTTGGCATTCAGGCCTGGTTTCACCGCAATGTCGCCGAGTTGTCCGGCGGACAGAAGCAGTTGCTTAATTTGGCCTCGATTATGGCGATGCAGCCGGAGGTGCTCATCCTCGATGAGCCGACCTCCCAGCTTGATCCTATCGCGGCTGCTGATTTCCTGGCGACCTTGACGAAAATTAACCGAGAGCTTGGCACGACCATTCTGATGAGCGAGCATCGCCTTGAAGAGGTGCTGCCGCTGGCAGACCGGCTGATCGTAATGGATGAGGGACGCATTATTGCGGATGAGCGGCCAGCGCGGGCCGGGGAGGCACTGCGCAGTATGGACCATCCGATGTTTGTGGCGATGCCCGCTCCGATGCGCATTTATGCCGGGGTGGAGAGCGGCGGCGATGTCTTGCCCGTGACAGTGAAGGAAGGCCGCCAGTGGCTCAATGCTTATCTGGAGCAATTGGAAGGCAAGCCAAGTCAGGTTCTGCCGGCAGGGGGCAGTGATCGCAACAGACAGAACAAAAAGAACAGCGCGGTTGTGATTCAGTTCAAAGAGGTTTGGTTCAAATACGACAGGCAGGGGCCGGATATCATTAAAGATTTGTCTTTTAAAATTCTAGAAGGGCAGTTTTATTGTATTGTCGGCGGCAATGGCACAGGCAAAACATCGGCTTTGTCACTAATGAGCGGTCTCCTCAAGCCTTATCGGGGCAAAGTGAGCATCGGCGGGAAAAATCCGGCTGCGATGCGTCCCGGCGAGCTGTTTACCAACTACTTAGGGGTACTGCCGCAAAATCCGCAATCGCTGTTTGTCAAAAAAACAGTGGAGCAGGACTTGCACGAAATGTTGGCTTTAAGGAAGCTGACAAGTGAAGAGAAGGCTGCTAAAGTGGCAGCGGTCGTCGAGCTGGCGGAGCTGGAGGAATTGCTCGCCATGCATCCGTATGATTTGAGCGGAGGGGAGCAGCAGCGTGCGGCACTGGCCAAGGTGCTCCTGTTAGAGCCCAAAATATTGCTGCTCGATGAGCCGACCAAAGGGCTGGACAGCTTTTACAAGGAGAAGCTGGCTGCTTTTCTGAAAAAGCTGAATGCGGAAGGGGTTACGATTGTGATGGTGTCGCATGACATTGAATTTTGTGCCAGACATGGTGAGCAATGCGCAATGTTTTTTGATGGCAGCATTGTAACGTCACATGCCGCGGCCGAATTTTTCGCGGGCAACAGCTTTTATACGACAGCTGCTAACCGTATGGCGCGCCATGTATGGAGCGAGGTCGTAACGATAGAGGATGTGATCGGATTATGCCAGACAAGCCAGAGAGGTTGACGGACCAGCGCTGGAATCGACGGACACTGCTTGCCGCCGCGCTGATCCTGATTGTGATCCCGGCGACCATTCTGCTCGGTGTATTCGTGCTCAATGACCGAAAATATTATTTTATCAGTCTGCTGATTGTGCTCTATACGCTGATCCCGTTTGCGCTGGTGTTTGAAAGCCGCAAGCCGCAGGCGCGCGAACTGATCGTCATCGCGGTGATGGCCGCTATTGCAGTGGCGGGACGAGCGGCCTTCTTCATGCTGCCGCAGTTTAAGCCGGTGGTGGCGATTGTTATTATCGCAGGGGTGAGTCTTGGCGCGGAAGCCGGGTTTTTGGTCGGGGCTGTTGCAGGTTTTGTGTCGAATTTCTTTTTTGGCCAAGGGCCATGGACGCCATGGCAGATGTTCTGTTTCGGCATTATCGGGTTTATCGCAGGTCTCGTGTTCAAGAAAGGGCGGCTGCAGCGGACAAGATTGGTGCTCTGTCTGTTTGGCGGATTGGCGACGTTGCTGATCTATGGCGGAATCATCAACATTGGCTCACTTCTGATGTTTACTTCCCATTTTTCCTGGCCGGCCTTGCTCGCGACTTACGCTTCCGGATTCTGGTTTGATATGGTGCACGCTGTGGCAACCGTCGTATTTCTTTATTTTCTTGCCCGCCCGCTACTGGAAAAGCTGGACCGTGTCAAAGCCAAATATGGCCTGATAGAGCGGTAATGGAGCCTGAACTTGCGAAAATATGAAAGTGATGCAAAAATTCAGGATTTACACTTATAAGTTAAGGTTGAACGAAGAGGGGGCAGAGGTTGCGAATTGTTGTATTTTGTACAACTTAATCAGCCGTAGGAGACCAATCTCGTGAAATTGTTGTACATTGTGCAGCAATTGTTATATTACATGATGTTTTCAGGCGAAATCTTGTAGTTTAGAGTCAATTTCATAAATAAAATCCCTTGCTACAACTGGGTTTTTGAGCACATAAAAAAGGAGTACCTCCCTAAGTT
>REGQ01000007.1 GCA_004134985.1 Paenibacillaceae bacterium
AAGTGGAGTATGCAGCAAAACGCGAATTGAAGTGCGCGGTTAAGCGCGACTTCTGTTCCCGCATACGCACAGGCCGACGCGGGGGCTCCCCCCACCATTCTCTGCTCCTTCATTCAACGAAGACCACGGTGAAATCCTGCGAATGAGTGAGCATTCGTAAGAAAACTCCTTAAATACGAGGGACGCTTGCCACAGCGCTTAAATGGCCTCAAATGCCCCTTTTCCAAATCTAACGCTTGCCGCAGCGCTTATTCACCCCACAGGCGGCTGAAATCATGCGATTTTCTATAAATAAGGTGTCTCAGTTTCCTTACAATAATTATGGGGCTCGATTTCCCTAAATAGCGCCGCTCATCAGCGTTAGAATTCCTTTTGTCCTCAACCCAGCCAGTAAGCTTCTAATTGGCCTTTTTGGTGACACTGCATTGCTGGAGTACAACATGATGATGGTATAATATACTTGGAACATATCAGAAATGAAATGGCATGGAGGTAGATGATGAAGCCTGAATTTGTAATGGGAGAGCTTGAACGCATTAGTAAGGAACATAAGATAAGCGAACAAGTACAAGAGCTGATGCACCGCGATGTTGAGCTATATATCAAGCTGCAATTGGAGCAGGAAGAAGACTATGCACAGGTTGGGAACAGCCGCATTGCGGGATACCCTGATTTGCCGCCAACACTGGCATGGCCGATGGAAGACAATGAGTATTACTCTTTATTGCACAGCTTAATTTAAGCGAGCTGCCCTTTTCTCCGTTTGAGGGCCTGCCTGATCAGGGCATGCTATATTTCTTTGTGGGGGCTGATGAGCAAGCTTACAATATTGATCATAAAGTCTATTACTACAACGGTGACAACCGTCTGCTTCAGAAAACGTTGCCGCCTGAAGGCAAAAGAGAAGCGGATGAGGAACGAGAGTTCACTTCACACCGCATTTCTTTCCATCCCCAGATTGCAATTTCAACAGAAGGTGAAGCTTACGAGGTGTTAATGGAGGAATACGAGGACGCCTATTACCAGCTTTGCGATAGAAGCGATGCGCTCTGGGGGCAGCATCAGTCATTTGCAGGCGACACGCCGCTGGACGCCTATTTGTGCAGAAATGGAATGGAAGAGCTTTTGTTTAGAACATATAAAAGCGAAAGCGTCATTCGCGAGGAAGCGAAGCAAGCGGTTGAACGAGGAAGTCTGGAATATGGGGAACACTTGATTGCTGAAGTGCTGCCTAAGCTATTGGACTATCAAGCGAACAAGGAGCAGCACGTGAAGGCTTCGAAAAATTGGCATGTGCTGCTTTCCTTGTCTTCTCTTGATGAGGTGAATATGTGCTGGTGGGATGCGGGTTATTTGGAATTTTTAATCGATAAGGACGATTTGAAAAATTTGAATTTCACGAATACATACGTGAATCTGGCAACGAGCTAGTGCCGCTTATAGGTCAGCTTTTTAACGGCTGCTCCGAGCGCGCCGAGAAGTATGCCGACCACTGTGCCGGTTGCAAGGCTGCTGATAAAGGCGAATATGCGAGCAATCAATGAGCCGACCGCGGGCGACAAATGCCGCAGATTGCCGCCCAACTGCGGCGGCTGATCGAAGGCGTAGTTCCACAAGAGCTGATGTGTCACCGCTAGTAAAATACCATATAGGATACCAATGAACAGCAGCGCAGCGAAAGGTTTGGTCGTTTTGGACCGCAGCACAACAATAAGCCAGATGAGCGGGGGAATAAAGACGAGCAGGCGGTTAATCCACCCGCCTGGATCGACCAGTTGCAGATCATGGGCAATGACGCGCGGAACACCGAGCAAAGCCAGCAGCAAGAGCATCAACAGCGGCATGCCGGTTGTAAGAAAAGATTGTCGTTTCATAAGTACCTCCTGTTATCTTGGGTTATAATTGTAATGTTACACAATCAATGTTGTGAACTTATGACGATTGTGCACGCATCTCTTGAAATATTCACAAGCGGTTAAATCGGATTGTTTCCTATGGCATAATGGGGATGAGGGAAGTGATAAGATGACGCACAAACTGCTAATTGTCGACGATGAACAGCGTGTGCTGGCGTTTGTTCAACCGTTTTTGATCGAAGAGGGGTACGAAGTGTGGACTGCGCATGATGGGCATGAAGCATTGCGGCTTGTGAAGGAAATAAGCCCGAATCTGGTCGTTCTGGACTGGATGATGCCGAAGAAAAGCGGCATCGACCTGTGCCGCGAACTGAGACAGAATTACGGCGGCATCGGCATTATTATGTTGACGGCCCGAACGGAGGAAGCGGATAAGCTGGTTGGTCTGGAGGTTGGTGCAGATGACTATATGACGAAGCCCTTCTCCTTGCGGGAACTGGCGGCTCGCATTCGTTCGGTGCTCAGACGGACGGCCAAGCAGCCGAGTATCGAGCAAGAGGACCGCATGGAACGAGGAGAACTGCATATATCGCAAACGGAATACCGTGTGTGGAAAAGCGGCCATGAGGTACAATTGACGCCTACGGAGTTCAGACTGCTCGTGCTGCTGGCGGCCAAGCCTGGTGTTGTGTACAGCCGTTTGCAGCTTCTAAAGCTTGCGCTGCAGGATGATCTGCTTAATGATGAACGAACTGTGGATGCTCACATTAGCCGCTTGCGCAAAAAAATCGAGCAGGACCCCGGCAATCCTGATTACGTGCAGACCGTTTACGGATTTGGCTATCGGTTCCGGGTGAAGGAGACGAACGATAAATGACCGTTGCCCGCAAAATTTTTGTCGCGTATTCTGTGCTTCTCATCGTCATGGGGAGCCTTCTTGCCGTTTCGATGTATTATGCGGTCAATCAATTGATCAGTTATACGACAGCGGTGACACAAGAGAACATCATTAAGGAAGTCGACGATACGTTGGTGAAAATGTACACCGGTACGGCGCAGTGGGGAGCTTTCTCCGAGGCTATACAACAAATGTCATGGATGATGGGTAAGGATACGGGGCTAATAATTAAAGATGACAGCCAGCAAATCGTCGTGCACGTTGGCCTGATGTCTCCTCAAATCATCGGGCAGTTTGGCATTACCAAACAGCTCACTACGGCAGACGGACAGACATGGACCTACCATTATGTTAATCCGGCGATTCACTTCGCAGGCGTGTTCAGATACGTTTTCCGGGATGTATTCGTACTGTTGGCAGCGATCGGTGCAGTTGGCTTTGTGTGCATGAGCTTGCTGATTTCTTACCTCCTGTCACGCCATCTGACAGCGCCGCTGCGAACCATTCTCCCGGTAATCGATCAATGGGGACAGAGAAACTTCGCGGTGAAGGCGCAAGTTGCGACGAAGGATGAGTATGGCAAGGTGGCTGCCGCGTTAAACAGCATGTCTGATGAGATGGGGAGGGCGGAGCAGGTGAGGAAGAACATGACCGCCGATATTGCCCACGAGCTGCGAACGCCGCTCACCATTGTTGGCGGGAAACTGGAATACTTGCAGCAGCGGATGGAGGCGGTCCCTCCGGAAGAACTGCTGCCCCTGCAAGATGAGCTTATCCGTCTTGAGCAGCTGGTAACCGAACTGCAGGCTTTGTCACAGGCGGAGGCGAATCAATTGCTGCTCGTCAAGGAATCGGTTGACCTGGGCAAACTGATGGAACGCATTGTGGAGAAGGTCGCTGTTGAAGCGGAGGAAAAGGGGATTGAGTTGGAACTTTCCTGTTCTCCGGAACAAGTGGAATGCATGGTGGATCCAAGCCGGATAACGCAGGTTTTTCTTAACCTGCTGCTCAATGCGATCCGCTACACGCCAAGCGGCGGCGCTATTAAGACGACGGTTATACGGGCAGCGGACCAGGTACAGGTAACGGTGACAGACAACGGCATCGGAATTGAAGCCGAGCATCTTCCGCATTTATTCCAGCGCTTCTACAGGGCAGACCGTGCCCGGGAACGCCATAGCGGCGGCACAGGGCTAGGATTGGCCATCGCAGCCGAGTATGTTAGAGCCCATGGGGGCGACATCGCTGTACAAAGCGAGACGGGCAGCGGATCAAGCTTCACCGTGCGGCTGCCTGCCATCTGATCCTGTCGAGTCTAGGAATATTATGCTGTGTCAAATAGTGGAGGCCTGCTAGAAACAGCCGGCTGGAGCGGTAGGGTTTCTTGGATGATTCAGAAGACGATTCGATGAAAAAAAGCCCTTCCTGATTCACCTCATCAGCATGAGGCTAGCCAGGAAAGGCTGCGAAGCATTGATTGTTTATTAGTTATTGCTTTCTTAACTGCTCAATGATCATGCGGAACAGACGCAGATCATCTTTGAAATCTTCCGGTGTCGTCTTGGGTGTTGTGCCTTGGGTCAGGCAATCATGCAAATAATTCAGTTCAACCGTATATGCATCAACATAAGTCGGACGAATTTCACTTTCAATATATTGATCGCCAGCTGTTTCCTTAACTAACAGTTTGGTCGGCAAATGTCGAATATAAGGCGTATCATATTGCAGCTTAATCGATTTTTGCTCAGAAAAGACTTCGATGTGAATATCTGCGCGGCGTTGGCTGTCGACGCCTACTTCGAAGGAAGCACAGAAATCATCGTATTCAAAAATGATGTTCATAAAGCGCCCGCCGTTCCAATGGGAAGCAGCCTTCACCCGGTTGGGCATGCCAATCAGTTCACGCATAGCGGACAAATCATGGCTTCCCAGGCCGCATAGCAGCCGGTAAGAGGAGACCAGCTCAGGCGTCGCTTCGCCGATTGCTTCCTGCACCAATTGTTTTGCACGATTTGTTTTGTCCGATTTGGCCTCGTCTGGAATATCATCAAACACATGAACCAAACTTGTCTGTTCGACAATTAGACGGTTGGAGCCGAGAATATCGCGTACGTTCACATATTTAATTTTCTCCATCTTGTTCACTTCTTCAATTGCCTGATAGAAGGCCGGAGCAAAACGTCTCATATAGCCAACCATCACCTGTACGCCTGCTTCATCCCTTGCTTTGATGATCGCATCTGCTTCAGATTCTGTCAGACACATCGGTTTTTCAATTAAAACATGCTTTTTGTTGTTGATTGCAGCGATTGCACATTCTGCATGGTACTCGTCGCTGTTAAGCACGAATACAAGATCCAGATCGGGTTGCGCTGCTAATTCCAATGCGTTGGTATAAAGGTTCGTTACTTGGTATTTTTCGCCTAATACCTGGAGGAGCGTAGTGGAAATGTCGCACAAAGCGGCGATTTCATAACGGTCTTTCATCGTTTCCAAAATCGGCAAATGTGTAATTTGAGCTACTTCTCCCAAGCCAATCAGGCCTACTTTAAATTTTTTCATCGTTTCTCCCACTCCTTGTCGTATCGCATTCGGTTTGCATTATCCTATCCAAATTGTTTATCTGTTTTTATTTTACTGATCCGGCAACGGCGCCATGAATCATATATTTCTGTACGAACAGGAAGAAGATAAAGACAGGCAAAAGTGCCAATGTGGAAGCTGCCGTCAGACTGCCCCAATCTGTTGCATACTGCTGCATAAATAATTGTAATCCAATCGGAATAGTCATAAAATCTTCATTCCGCAGGAATACGTTGGCGATCAAATATTCATTCCATGAGAACAAGAAGGAGAAAATGGCCACGGCCGCAACGCCTGGTGCTGAGATAGGCAATACGATACGGATAAAGCTTTGCAGTCGTGTACATCCATCAATCCAGGCCGCCTCCTCAAGATCCTTCGGAATAGAGTCGAAAAACCCTTTGTACATCCAGATTGCAAACGGCAAATGAACGGTCAGATACAATAAAATAACGGAAAAATAAGAATTGACCAGGTTGAAATTGCGGAACATGATAAACAAAGGAATCAGCACTAAAATAATCGGGAACATTTGCAGCAACAGCAGTGATTTGGAAAACCCGCCGATGAAGCGCGAGCGAAACCGTGACACAGCATAACCGGCAAATGCAGCGATGATAATGCTTAGTCCAGTACCATAGAACGAAACAATTGCGCTGTTTTTAAATTGCACCCAAAATTTCGATTTTGTATGCAGACTTTCATAATTTTCAAGTGTAAATTTCACAGGCCACACGCTTTTAGATGTTAAAATTTCCGCGTTGCTTTTCAATGAATTCAATACCATCGTGAGAATTGGCAGATTAACCAATAAGGCAAAGAACATCAGCATAGCAAACAGCAGCCATCTTTTCGCAGATTTCGATTTCATGGCTTTCTCCTCCTTACTTGTCGTCGCTTTGTTTCCGTAACAGCAGTGTAGCGAGTGCCATCAGTATGATCAGGCTGACAATTGCAATCGCGGAGCCAATGCCGACCGAGTTTTTAATAAAGGTATACTTGTAGGCGAGAATTATCAGGTTTTCTGTTGCGTTAGCAGGTCCGCCTTCGGTAAGCAGCCAGATGGTTTCGAAGTCATTAAAACACCAAATCGTCATCAAAATCCAGCAAACGATCGATATGCCTTTTACTTGTGGCAGAGTAATATAATAGAACGTTTTGAACCGTCCGGCCCCGTCAATATTGGCCGCCTCGTACATTTCTTCATTAATAGTTGATAATCCGGCAAGCAGCGAGATCATCATAAACGGGAAACTCTTCCAAACTTTAATCAGAATAACCGAAAATATCGCCCAGCCTTCTGTACTGAGGAACAGAATCGGCTCGATCCCAAACACACCGAGCATATTATTGATGAGCGCATTCTGATCGCCGAGCAGCCAGCGCCAGCCGACAATCGATACCACGGAAGGTACAATCCATGGGACGAGCAGGGCGACACGCAAGAAACCTCTGCCCGGCACATCTTTGTTAAGCAGCATGGCAAGTCCCAGTCCAACCAGGTAACTGCCGATGACACTAAACAGGGCAAACACCGAACTGAAATAGAGGGAATGCCAGAAATCCTCCATGGTAAACAAACGGATATAGTTGCTAAGACCAACAAAATCGCCGCTCTTGGATGTCGTCCCGCTTTGGAAGCTGTAGATCAACCCCGAAATCATCGGATAGACATTGATGAAAATTATCAGCAGGATGGAAGGCAAAAGAAAATAGTAAGGCAGCAGGTTAATTTTGCTTTTTCCATTCGAATTAGGCTGTCTCATCTTCTCCCCCCTTTATTCAGGAGAGAACGGCCTGCGGCCGTTCTCCCATTTCATACACCATAACGATGAACTGCTATTCGTTCATAATATCCTTGATTTTCTTCTCGGCTTTTTTCATCGCTTCTTCTGGATCTTTACCGAGAATAATTTCCTGCATTAGCGTCTGCATCAAGCCTTCGCCTTCAATTTCATTCAATTCGGAGAAAGCGGAAGGGTATTTAGCGCCTGTTGTTTTGCCGATGCCGATGTACTCATCCAGAATCAGTTTGTAAATCGGATCATTTTGGAAATAATCGTCCTTGGAGAAGGAAATACGAGCAGGCAGTTGGTTCGCATGGCCTTCAGTCCAAAGCGCCTTGCTGTTTTCAGACCACCATTTCAAAAATGTCTTTGCTTCTTCCGGATGTTTGGTTTGTTTATAGATCATGATGTTGTTGACCCAGCGAATAGTACCCGTATCGCCATGCGGCCCGGTAAGAGGCTTCATGACTGCAACTTTGCCTTCCAAGTTGGGAAGCGCATCTTTAAAGCCTGGATTTTTGATCACAATCGCAGCATCGCCTTGACCGAAAGCTTTCGTTGCATCGTCGCCTTTAAAGCCTGCGCCCGCTGGATTGAACGAACCGTCCTTAACCATATCGGACAAAAATTTGACAGCTTCCACATTGCGCTCGTTCATAAAGTCTACTTTTTTGTTCTCATCGAATAGACCGCCGCCATTATTCAGCATAAAGGAGTACAAATAATGTGTCCCGCCTGTATCACCAGGTGCGAGAATCCCGTATTTGCCGTCACCTGTCAGCTGTTTCGCAGCTGCTCTCAGCTCATCCCATGTTTGTGGGGGCTGAATGTTGGCCGCTTCAAACAGATCGGCACGGTAGAAAGGTACGCGGATGTCAATTCCCCACGGCAACGATACATAGTGCCCGTCATACTTCAGGGTATCGATGGATCCTTCAGTGAAATCTTTAAGCTTGCCTTCTGCGCGCCATTCCTCAATAACATCGTCAATCGGCAAAATTTCGTCCATATCATAGAACTGGAATGCCTGATAACCGGCGCCAGTACTAATATCCGGTGCAGTTTTGGAAGCAATCGCCGTTGTGAAGGTTTGGTACCAGTTGTTCCACGGTGTGGATTGATACGTTACTTTAATTGTTGGATTTTCGCTGTTGAATTGATCGACCAGTTTTTTGGCTGTATCGATGTATTCAGCAGGTCCGCCAACCATATCCCAGAAATTAAGCTCAACTACCTTGTCAGGTTTACCTTGATCATTCGGTGTACTGTCTGTTCCACTTCCCGAATTAGATGAACAACCGATGATGGATGCCCCGGCAATCATAACGGTTAATGCTAATGCTCCAATACGTTTGAACTTCATAAATTGTTTCCTCCCCTTGTAAAAACGTTTACATTAATAGAAAGCGCTTCCCCTTCGCTAATAGCTGTTCGTTGTTTTTTGGTTCAAAGCCTGCACAAAAATGTGATTTGCAAAAAGGCCCGTACTCCCATCACCTCCTTTCATCACCGCCCAATCTGCTGGATCTTATCATTGTCCAAGCGCCGCGCGTAGTGGATAATGGCCTCTAACCAACGCTGCATCCGAAGCGAATGCTTGTCCAACTGATTTACTTCTTCTCGGTGGACATCGTATTCGCTCCGCAGCTTTCTCTGACAACCAATTGCATATGAAACAATGTTTTTCGCGGAGGGAGTACTTTACCGGTTTTGATCGATTCGACCAACAAATCAACCGCAGCTTTCCCAATGTCCCGAATCGGCTGGCTTACCGTCGTCAATGCGGGCTTGTACAGCCTGGCCATACTGATGTCATCGTAGCCGATGACAGCTACATCATCCGGCACCCGCATCCCTGATTCCTCCAGTGATTTAATTGCCCCGATGGCCACCAGATCATTGCCGCAGAAAACAGCTGTAAATGACTGCTTGGCAAGGAGCAATTCTTTAATGGCATCGTACCCGAACTGGGTGAAGTTTTTTGAAGTCGCTTGATCGTTAACAAGCTCATTATTTACCTGCATGCCATGCTTGATAAAAGCATTATAAAAACCCAGCTTGCGCTCGATAGAGATGGCGGGTCCGCCAAGATAAGCTATCTCCTGGTGACCAAGACTGATCAGATGTTCAACCGCATCGGCGGCACCTTGCAGATGATCGCCTATTACCATATCCATGCCGGATATGCGCTGATCCAGCGCCACGATCGGAATGCCGGACTGTCGTACCTGTTCGAAATATTTTTCGGTCGTATCTTTGACCATCGATGCACTTCCAAAAATGATCCCGTCTACTTTGCGTTCCATAAACATTTCAATAAAGGCGATTTCATGATCAATTCTGCGGTCTGTGGAACATAAAATTAGTGTATACCCTTTCAACCACAGTTCTTCTTGAATGACCTCGGATAAAATTGCCCAATATTCATTCGACAATTGCGGAACGACAAGGCCAATTGTTTTCGTTTCTTTAATGATCATCGTACGGGCGATGAGGTCAGGCTGATAATTCAGCTTGCTGATCGCTTCTTCTACCCGCAAACGGGTGCTTGTTTTCACTCTGTCTTTTCCATTGATGACTCGGGATACCGTTGCAATGGAAACTCCTGCTGCCTTTGCCACTTCTTTAATTGTGTTTTTTTTCATTCCACCATACCTTAGTCAATTCCCTTACAAGCCGAAGCCGGGAGATTTGGAATTCAAGCCTCTGGCGAAGGCGAATGCATCAGCGCAACATTGCCGCAAGAGCCCCGTATCTATGAGATTCAACGGGACTATTGTATTATCCTGTCGGCAATGAAAAAAACGTTACCATATGAGGACTGTAAATGATAGTTCTGTAAACGTTTTTACTTTATTGATATTAATTCAGTCACTTTATTTTGTCAATACAATTATTTCAAGTAAGTTAATAGACCCAAACCCAAATCAATATTTGACAGCTCTCCAGTGTCGCTGTGAATTGTTAGCGTTTACTGGTCCCATTTGAAGCGGATTTTCTTAATAGTGATGTGTTAAATGGTGCATTTACAATTAAATTGAATCGGAATGTGAGGAGGCTGTATTCAAGTTGTATCACTGAGAATAGATATAAACGTTTACATAAATTTGATAGTATTGCTGCAAAGAATAACCGCTTTCGAAAGTGCCACAGGGAATACATTGTTGTATTTTGTAACATATTCAGCCGTATAAGCCGATTGTCGTGAAACTGCTGTACATATGCAACAATTCTTAAGAAAAATGACATCTCCAAGTTAAATTCTGTAGTTTATACAACCATTCCACTCTTGTCGTTTATATAGTAATTTCACTGTTGTCGCGGCCATTCTTTTGGTTGTTGCAAGAAATGCAATATTTGTTCCCTTGTGTTCTTTATGTTCTTGCGAAGTAAAGACAGTAAAAGGGACATGATTAGTGTCATGTTCCTTTTACTACGCTAACACGCATAACAAAACTCATTGAAATGCGCAATGTAAATATCAAATTCAAATCTTATTGATCATTGAGCGGAATGCGAAGTTCCAGCTCTGAAACAATTTCAGGCGGATCAATCGCAATTGTTTTGACTTTAAGAAGCTGCTGGCTGTCGATTGGCGGAAACTTTTGGCTAAAGGTATAGGGTTCTCCTTTCACCGCCACGAGATCGACAATGCTGCGCATAAACGGCTTGCCATGCTGATCTGTCAGCCACACGGATCCGGCTTGTCTGTAAGGGTCGTCTCCTTCCACCCTGAACTGCAGCAAAGTCTGATCCTCCCGAAATTCGATGTTGGTAATCGTGACTTGGCCAGCTTTTCCTTGGGAGAGGGTAAGCGGCAGCTTCGTGACATCCATCGTGTCCTCAATATAAGTGAAACCCTTGTCTGTGCCCACTTGCCGGGAGTGGATTACCGGACGAATAAGCAAATACTCAGGGGGGCTGGACAGGGGCGCCAAGCTGATCCGCCGTTTCGTTAAGTGCTCTTTGTCTCCATCTCGCGTAGTGCCATGACCGCTGTCGCCCAGGTTTTGCAGCAAAAGCCCTTTGTCATCAAAAACCTGGTAGCTTTCCGTCTGCAACTGTTGCAGCAGCTCCAAGCCATCTCCCTGCGCGGCATTATTGTGTTCCGAAGTAACGGATTCAAATTCGTCCAATTCAATCGCTGTAACGGCGGGTGTCAAAGTCACCTTGTTTACACGAATCGTTTTGTTAAGGTGCCGGGCAGTTGGCGGTTGATCGAACGTGTGAACCCGAATGCCCTCCTTGAGCTTGGCTACTGGCAAATTAAAACGCCAGATCCCTTGAATTTGCTGTGGTTGATCCGCAATACCCCAATCTACCATATGGTCAAACTGCAGTATAAGGTTGAAATGATCGAGGGGAGTATCTCTCAGCTCATAACTGAGTACTCCGGTATATAATTGATCATTCACAGGCAAACCTGATCCGCCGGATGAAAAGCCAACTTTTTTTCCATTTACAAACAGAATTTCTCCGTCCGGGCGCAGATCATGCGATGTTTCTATGATATAGCCAATGGATAAACGGATACCATCGTACAATACTTCCGTAATCGTCATCGTTATGCCTTGATCGGTGGCCGTTTCATTGACTTTGGATGCCAATCCCATCCTGCTGGACAACTGAAGCCCGACATCGCCGATCATTTCAAAGGCAGACCCTAGAACAGGGACGTTTTTAAGTGCCTGGACCATATGTGGACTTACAATGTTTGCTCCCGCAATGCCAATAAAAATTATACAGGCAGCTGCGCCGCTGTAAACTGCTTTTCGCAGGAAACGTGGTTTTCTGCGCAAGCTGGCCAACGTTTCATCAACACGCAAGCTAATTGCAGGCGGTACGGCCTCACTCCGCTGTTGAAGCTTGTGTATGAGTTCTTTGTCTTCCCAATGCTCATTCATACGAAATCCCCCTTTTGTCCGTACACTGCAAGTAAAGAGCCAGCTTTTCTCGAGCACGATGCAACCGTGACTTTACTGTCCCTTCAGGGATATCGAGCATTAGGGCAATCTCTTTAAGCGGCAGATCCTCCACATAAAATAGGGTGATGATGACCCTAAACTCTTCATCCAGCGATGAGATCGCCTCATCAAGTTCCATGCGTTCATTCGCATCCTTATGCGCGGATCGTTCGGCAAGTTCTGCCATCGGGATTACTTGTTTGCGTCGCTGCTGGGCTTTTTGACATTCATTAATTAGAATGCGGATCAGCCAGGTTTTGAAATAAGCAGGTTCTTTAAGCGCACGGATGCCTTGGAAAGCTTTAAGAATACTTTCCTGTATGACATCCGCACATTCTGTATCGCCTTTCAAAAATGATTTTGCCACTCGATACATGCTTGATTCGTTTGTTTTAATCAGATGAACAAAAGCTTCATGCTGACCCTTCTGAGCTTTGCGCACGTACGCAGACAGATCCACACCCTCACCTCTTTGTCGTTGTATATCAATTAGATCATCAAATGCAGCTTTGGGTTCCCGGCCGCGAAAAAAAGTTGAAGTGTGGGAGTGAGAGAGTTAAGTACTGTGAAATAAATGAAGGAGGGAATGGAGGTTGCAGGGAGGGGGAGCATGCATAGACAAGGAACAGCTGTTGAACAATATTTCTAAAAAGCACCGTTGCTGACAAGCAGGCCCCGCAGCTGTCTATTCACTCCCGGGGCGGCCATTGTATCTACTGCTCATAGTCTTCTTCCACTTCTTTATAAACGGCAATCAGTACTTTAGCTGGCGTGTCTCCAATATTGGTGACTTTATGCGGCACACAACCGCTCCAACTAAAAGAGTCGCCTTCTTGCAATTCTGCCGAATCTTCAGCTTGTTCGATACGAAGTTTGCCGGAAATGATCAAATGACACTCTTCCCCTGCATGCGCATGTGGTTCGTCGCCGATTGTCGCTCCGGCAGGCAGTTCAACAATATTCATTCGCAGCCCCCGTTGTTCGGCGAGATGCTCCACATTCCACTGCTGTTTCCCCATGATTGTGCGTTTGCGCTCGTTTTTGCGAATCACGTTCATCCGCTGTTCTTTGTTTAGCAGCAAATAAGGCAAGGGCACATTTAGAAAGTTGGCGATGCTCTCCAGTGTAGCAATCGACGGAGAGGTCTTATTGTTCTCAACATTGCTAATAAAACCTTTGGACAAGCCGGTTCCTTCGCATAGCTGGGGGATTGTCAGATTTTTGCGTTTGCGTACGGCACGAATGGTGGCGCCAATATCCATAATGACCACTCCCTAGTTGTTTAATAAAGATATTATATTCATCATACCAAAAAAGACGTTGACAGACCAAATCGTGCATGCTAATTTATAGTTAACTAATAAGAATTAAAGTTTTCTATTAGAATACTTTTTTGAAGGGAACCGTTAATAACGATGAAAATGAACACAATAGCAACAATCATGAGGGTAAGTCTGGGAATTATTTTCTTGGCGCATGGCATTGCCAAATTTCAAATGGGTCTGAGCAATGTCGCAGGCTGGTTTGACAGCCTTGGCATTCCGTCATTTCTGGGGTATGTTGTAGCTATCCTTGAAGTGGTTGGTGGAATTGCGTTGATCGTTGGTTTAGGCACGCGTATTTTCTCGGTTGGTTTAATTGCTATCATGCTGGGAGCGATTATTGTCGTCAAACTTCCGGTGGGATTGTTGGGCAATGCGGATATGGGAGGTTTCGAGCTTGATCTGGCGCTGCTTGTGCTGTTAGTTTACTTTGTTTTTGGCGATGACAGCGGCTTTGGGGTAGATCAATTGTTCGGGAGAAGACACAACGGCTAGCCGATGAAGCCTATGCTTCCTAAGTAAGTTTTGTTGCGATGTTTCTCAAGTGGCTTTACTTCACAAAACAAAGCTTATGCTTCCGAAGTAAGTTTTGTTGCGATGTTTCTCAAGTAGCTTTACTCCACAAAACTTTAGGAGATGATTATATGATGCCTTCGCTTTTTATTGCTCATGGTGCACCATCTTTAGCGCTGGAGACAAATGAGTATACCGCTTTTTTGCAGCAATTGGCGGCTGATTTGCCAAAGCCCAAAGCAATTGTGCTTTTTTCTGCCCATTGGGAGAGCAGGCAGCAGCAAGTTTCAGGCGCCGCGGCGTATGATACGATCTATGACTTTTCCGGTTTCCAACCTGATTTGTATGAAGTGAAATACGAGGCTGCGGGAGATTCGGCGCTCGCTGCAGCTGTTCAGGAAAAGTTCGAAAAAGCGGGGATTGCGGCCGCTATTGATCCCGTGCGCGGTCTTGATCATGGAGCATGGGTCGTGCTGCATCTTCTGTATCCGAAAGCGGATATTCCGGTCATCGCGCTTTCCGTTAATCGCTATCTGTCCAATGAAGAGCAATACAAGGTCGGGAAGGCGCTGTCCTCCCTGCGGGAGCAAGATGTGCTTATTATCGGCAGCGGCGGCACAGTCCATAATTTGCGGCGGCTTGATTGGCGAACCGAGGACGTAAGTGAATGGGCGATCCAGTTTGACCAGTGGCTGGAGGAGAAATTGCTGGCTTGGGATACGGAATCGCTGCTCAAGTATGACGAACTTGCTCCATATGCGAAAGAAGCCGTGCCGACACCGGAACATTTCATTCCGCTGCTGTTGGCAATGGGAAGCGGCGACACAGGCAGCAAAGCCTCGCTGCTCCATCGCAGCTACCAATACGGCAGCCTTAGCTTGAGCTGCTGGAAGTTTGAATAACAAATGACAAAGGCGTGCTTCTGATTCAATCAGAGGCGCGCTTTTTTTAGGCTCGGCCTCAATATCGGTGCTTGACAGTTACCCCAACATCCGATGGCGGGTGCATTCCACAAGAAGACCTTCTTTGTAGCGACAGCAATTTCGTGTGTAGTAATGGCGTCGCTGCGTGCAGTGAGGAAGCGTGGTTGATCCCCTAAAAATGTTGTATTTTCTGCAAGAATTTAGCTCATAATCAGTCATTTTCCTGAAAATGTTGTACTTTATACAACAATTTTTATGAAATAGCAATAATTAGGCGAAATTGTTGTAAGAAATACAACAATTTCGGCTCAACCTAAAAATCAGTGTTTGCCTCCTGCGAGAAACGAAGCGGAGAGGGGGCAGGGATGCTGAAAAAAACAAGTGGTCGCTTTTTAATGCCGGATTTCAACCTTTTGAACATAGAGATAAGAAATCCGGCGTTGAATGGCGATTGTAAGCACCCTGCAAGCCCGCAGCAGCATACTCGCGTCTCGTCGAGATTTTATTTTAGTGTTGAGACTTTTTTAAATGAATAAATCTTCAAGCCCGCAGTGATCGACTGTATCATAGGGATAGTTGTGTATTGACAGTTTTGTGTACTAATGTGATAATACAGAAAGTGGCAGAGGCAGGTGAGTGCTGTGTTAAATTTTTACGAGTTGAAGCTGAATAGCAGCGATCCTGTTTATGAGCAGGTAGCCATGCACGTCAAACGGCAGATTTTGCTGGGATTTGCCGCAGCGGGAGATCCGCTGCCTTCACGCAGGGAAATAGCCGCCCAGTTGAATGTTAATCCGAATACGGTGCAGAAGGCTTTTCGGTTGATGGAGGAAGAAGGCTATGTGCGCACGAGCGGCAATCAAGGCAGTTTCATCACGCTCGACGTGGCGTTGCTGGCACGGATTGAGGCGGAATTGACACATGATATGGTTGCCAAGTTCATCACACAGGCCAAAGAGGTTAATTTATCGTTTAAAAAAGTCATTGAATTAATCAGTGAGCAGTGGGATTAACGGGAAACGGCATGATGACTGAAGACAACGTTCTGTTTTGAGACAGAATGGCCGTTTTCGCTGCATATAGTGTATTAATGTGATAATACAAGAGGGTGTGAAAATATTGAAGCGATTTTATCGACTGCTTAACTATGAGTTTTCATTGCTTGGCCGGGCGGTTATTTTGCTGGGTATCGGGATGATGCTCTCTCCGGTGATGCTGGTAAATCTTGCGATGTCCAATTACAGCCCAAACGCCCCGCAGCAGCGTTTTGAAGAAGTTTATGCAGCTTCAGGCAGCCAACTGGTGTTTTTTATTTATATGCTGGTCTTTGCACTCGTTGCAGGAAAGACTTTTTATGCTAACTATTGGGGTGCCAAAGGTATCTATACCATAATGACGCTTCCGGTCAGGAGGGAAGCTGTGTATTGGAGCAGGCTGCTGGCACTGTTCACCGGGCTGCTGCTGCTCGTTGCAGCGCAAAGCATCGGTATCTGGCTCAGCTACGAGCGGATGGTGGGACTGATGTCAGGCAGCGGGGGCACACAATTTGTGATGCACAATGGATTATTTCTGGCAGCTGTTCGTTCGGAATTCATCCGGCTCGTGCTGCCGTTAACAGCAAGTGAGTGGCTCTCTTCGCTCTGTATGCTCCTCTGCGCTGCGACGGGGTTGTATTATGCTCTATTATGCGAGCGCAGCCGGAGGTATTGGGGGAGTGTACCGCTGGCAGCGGCGCTTCTGCTGCTGCTGGTTGTGTACAGCAAACGGATGGCAGGCCCGATGTTCGAATCGCAGGCTGCAATGCTGTATTGGAATAGTCTGTGGCTGCTATTGTTGACCGGCTGGTTTGTCTGGCATGGCCAGAGACTCGTGCGCAGAGGGGCAATCGCCTGATGCAATGCTGCAAGGATGAGGGAGGGAAGAACAGATGGATCGATTGAAACGGCATGCCGCCTTGCCGGTCCTGGCGGCTGCACTGCTGGTGCTGGCTATCGTCTCAATCAGCTTGTATGCCGCTAACAGACAAGCGACATTTCGGCTGGAGCATTTGGCTGGCGAAGCCAGCTGGCTGGATGACATGACACTGGAAGGCGTGCTGCACGATGGCTACCATCGCACACCGTTTGTTATAAGCGGAGGACAGGTGCGGTTCGAGACGGAAATTATGCCGCGCCCGATTCAGGTGCGCAGCCAACCGCATAGCGAAAGAGGGCAAAAAACGATCGGCGAGCGAAGGTACGAGGTGTTTCCTGAGGACATGCAGCAATATATTGTGCGTTATCAGGCTTATGTTAAGGGGACGGGCAATTATCGCCCTGAGCGTGGGGAGGTCAGCGTCCGGGTTCCGATTCAAATAACAATGGAAGGTAAACAAATGGGCTTTTCCAATTTATTGGAATATGGTCTTACAGAACTGGCAGGGGAAACGTACTTTACAGTGCCGACACTAACTACGGCCAGGGGCAGCAATGGTATCTACCGCATTGATTTTGCCTCCGGCGAGAGTGCGGAGATCGTCACATTCAGCCTGGAAGGGAACCGTGCAGGGGAGGATGTGAATGGGAATGTGCAAGTGCTGGGGCTGGAAAGCGTAGGCAACCGGCTGGTGCTTATTGTGAGCCGTGGGCAGTCATTGGAGGTCCATGCCTATGATGCTGCCAGCGGCAGGGCGATGGGCAAGGCTGTTGTCGCGGATTTCAACGTTATATCTGTTGCCTCGCCGCCTAACACCGGCGAGGAGAATGTGGCCAACGACGCGGCTGATCATAGCGCAGAACGTTTTTATGAAGATTACGATGCCTATCGCGACAGCAGTGGTCATCTGCTGTTAAGCTTTCTCAGCAATCGGTCGGATACGGAGCAAGTATGGCGGACAGTTGTCAGTCTGGACATGACGGCAGAGGAACAAGCAGGCGGGATTGCACTGCTTGACAGACAGCAGCTGAATTGGCCCAATGTACGTGAAGGCTATAATGACGGGGCGCATATTGTTGATGCTTCCTATCGCGAGGATGTATTGTATATTGCCCGAATGCGTGTCGATCATGAACAGAATGCGGAGGAGCGCAGCCGTTCTTATTATGCTGATCTGTACAACAGATCGCTGCTGCTGGAAGCCTATCGCGATGAGAAGCTGCTTTATCAGGGGCTGCTCGTAACGGATGCCAATGAAGACAACAATCAGGCGGCCAATGTATATCCTGGGCCATATGGCTACAGTGAGTATGAGCATCGGCGGTTCGACGATGTGAGCTGGACAAATTAGCAGTATGGAATATTACCGGCTTTACGCCACACGATGTTAGGAGGCTGCATATGCTCGAACTCAGTCAGGTTTGGAAAATGTACCCTAAAGGGCAGGTAGGGCTGTATCATGTAAGCGCAGCGATTCAAAGCGGGGAAATTGTCGGCATATTAGGCGGCAACGGCAGCGGCAAAACAACGCTCCTCAAAGCGATAATGGGGCTTGGCGATCTAAACGGCGGCAAGGTGCTGCTGGACGGCAGACCGGTTGGCGAACAGTATGAGCGGGTGGCTTTTATTACGGAGGAAGGCAGCTACCTGCCGGGTATGACCCCCTATGAGTACGGTGAGTTTCTGGCAGACTACTATTCGCGGTTTAGCTGGAAGCGGTATGAGCGGCTGCTCAAGTTCTTCGAGCTGGAGAGCAACCACAAAATTCGTTCATTCTCCAAGGGACAGAAATCCAAGCTGGAGATCAGCGCCGGTTTTGCCAAAGAAGCAGATCTGGTGCTGATGGATGAGCCGTTTCTTGGCAAGGATATGTTTGCCCGCAGAGACTTCCTCAAGCTGATGCTCAGCTCACTTAGAGGAGAGGAAACCATTCTTATTGCGACCCATCTAATTGATGAAATCGAGCATGTGCTGGATCGGGCGCTGATTCTGCGCAGCGGCGAGATCAGGGCGGATTTCTACATCGATGATATGCGGCAGGAGGGAGTTACGCTGGAGGAACGTCTGGCTCAAATAACGGGTTATGAAGCGGACCGATACAAGCAAGCAGCGATAGACGGCGATTTGTAGGGGCGTCTATACAATTTGATTGCCCTTTCCCTTGCGAAATTCAATCGTCCAACGTGGATATAGATAAAGTAAAAGGTGTGCTTCTGAGCAATCAGATGACGCCTTTTTGTGCATGATAATAAATCGAGCGATCATACAAAAGCTAGACGTGGCTTATTAATGTTTGCAAATGTGCATTAAATTAAGATATGGCCATATTTATGCATGCTGATCTAACGATAAGATAGAATAATAGGGAATTATGAGTTGTTTATTCTGGGGGCGTTTTGTGTATGAATCTTACGGCTAAAGCGATTATATTAATTATTATTTTAATGTTTCCGATTTTTGTGCTTCACACCTATTCACATCGGGAAAGCATTCAAACATTGGAAACGGAAATTGACCGGGCAAATAGTCATCGGCTTTCCTATTATTTGCATCACATTGAAACGACAATCGACCAAGTATCTTTTTTTGCAGGCATCTTGATGAACGATTCCGATGTTTCCTATTTTGCCGCCCATTACCCCACGGAAACCGGATATGACCGTCACGCCATTCTCAAAACCATTGAGGAGAAAATGCGCTTGTTTAGCAGCTCCTTCTCGAACAAGTGGAGCAATCGGATCGCGATTTATTTTCCCCCTTCACAGACAGCGGTTTCGTCCCATCCAGGGGTGGATTATGATGAGGAGCAACTGCGCGGGAAGCTGTCCCAGCAATGGTCCTATGCGACAATCAACACGAACAATATCGAGCGAAATGTGCTTACACGCGTGTTTACCAAGCCGAATTACAAGCCGGACAACGCCTTTGAGAGTCCGTTCTTAATCGAAATCACTCTGTTTGCCGACAATATTTCCACCCTGCTGGACACCTTCAAAACCGAAGGGATCAATGATCCCTTTTATTATCATAATAAATCGCAATACATTTTGAATAATTCAGCTGATCAAGCAATTGTGAGTGAAATTATGAAGCATTTGCCGAACACCAACCAGGCTGAGAAGCTGGTTGTTCAGGTTGCCGGAAAAACCTATGGAGTGTATACGCAGCCTTCATCGAGAATGGATTGGGTATTGGTGGACTATGTGCCGCTTGAAGACATTATGAGTCCGCTAACGAAAAGCAAAACATTATTCGATTACTCCATTGCGTTATTAATGATCATCGGGATTGTGGCTGCATGTCTGCTTTATTATTATGTGCAAATTCCGATTCGAATCATGTCGCGTGGGGTCTCTAAGTTCAGGCAAGGAAAATATTCAACAAGATTGTTGACAACCAACAGAGACTTCTCGCTCTTGTTTCAAAGCTTCAATGAAATGACGAGTGAAATTCAGCGTTTGATCGAAAAAGTATATATGGAAGAAATTCGTTATAAGGAAGCGGTGATGAAGCAGTTGCAGTCCCAGATTAATCCCCACTTTCTTTATAACTGCTTTGCGTTTATCGTCAGCATGGCAAAGTTGAATAACAACCATACTATTGTCGCAATGGGGCATAGCTTGGCTGATTATTATAAGTACTCGACCCGCAATGAGCAGTTGGTAACGAACGTAAGGGAAGAGTTGGATTTCGTGAAAAACTACTTGGATATCATGAATTTGCAGCTTGATAAATTTGATTATAATCTGCAGGTTGACCCGGTTATGATGGATCAGAAAATACCTCGGCTCCTTATTCAGCCATTAATTGAAAATGCCATTGTTCATGGTCTTGAACCAAAGCTGGGGCGGGGAAATCTCTGGATAACAGGCGTCAGCCTTGGAACGGATAACATGATCATTGTGGAGGATGACGGGGTTGGCGCCTCTCAGGAGGAGATAGAAGCTCTTAATAAATCGACAGGAAGTTTAGACAAGATTAACGGTACTGGAATAGGACTATGGAATGTGCATCAACGCTTGTTCCATTATTTCGGCCCGCACTCCCGATTGGAAATTGAGGCATCACCGCTGGGAGGATTGCGGGTCAAGATGGTTTGGAAAAATCAGCTGTAGCATGATGACCAAGAGGATGAGAGGGGCTGAAGAACGATGTTTTCCATGCTCATTGTAGATGATCACCGCCATGTTGTTGACAGCATGGCACAGACCTTGGAGAGGATGCCCGGCATTTCGACGCTTTATAAAGCTTACAACGGGCTCGAAGCGTTGGATATCATTGTCGCTAACAAAATAGATATTGTAATTACCGATATCAGAATGCCGGGCATGTCTGGATTGGAACTGATTAAAGAAGCTAAAAAATATAATGATGCATTGAAATGCATCGTATTGACAGGCTATGCGCAATTTGAATATGCAAAAAAAGCGATTGAACTGCAAGCTGTCGATTATTTGATTAAACCGGTCAAGGACGAAGAGATTATCGTCATTGTCGGCAACATTATCAAAGGGTTGGAGGACAAATTAAAAAATGAGGATTTGCTGGAAACGGTACTCATGCGCAAAAATCTTCCCTTGCTTAAGAACAGTTTGCTCCGCGAACTGCTGGAAACACCGCCGGAAGCTAATCATAGAGATTTGGCTGAGAAACTGAACAGCTATGGCTTGACCATTCAAATTGGAGAACAATTTCGCCTCGTATTAATTGAAATGGGACAAGAATTTGATAAGTATAGTCGTGCCGATCGTGGGTTGATCGAATATTCGGTGCTCAATATCGCAGAGGAAATACTGCTGACCGATTTCGATGTCTGGTCAGGTCAAAGCCATCAGGACCAATTGGTCCTAATTATACGATGGCCTGCCGAGTGGAATGAAACGCAATTGGCTCATCTGAAAGAGAAATGGGCCAAAATCAGAACGAATGTCCAAAACTACCTCAAAGGTGAAGCTTCGGTGTATGTATCTCGTACAGGTATTTTCCCAGGGGAGATTCCCGCAGCGTATAGAGAAGGACTTGAAAACATCAACATCAGCTCGCTAAACGGAAGTGACTTTTTTTGTATCCAAGATGAGCTTACGCAAGAAAGCTATAAAGTAGAGGCGCTGGCATCGGTTCACCGTACGCCTAATTTGATGCAGTTAATGGATTCGGACAATTGGGATGGTGCGACAGACAAGCTTGCTGCCATATTTGAGGAGCTTCGTATGAAATGGCCTTATTCGCAAGCTCATATGAAAGAGGCCTATTTTCATATTATCGGTTGTTTTATGCATTTCGCCCATCGAAAGGGGCTTATCTTGAAAGAGATTGCGGGGATGGGCGATGTGCTGACCCAAGGGAGAGGGAGATTTCGCTCTGGCGAGCAGTTGGAACAATGGGCCTGCCGTGTATTAGCTTTGATTAGAGAACATGCCGTACAGCTCGACAGTCCACACGCCCATTACAGAAATGTGAGCATCATCAAACATTATATTCAGGAAAATCTGGGCGGAGATCTGTCGCTGCGCACGATTGCTGATCATGTGTATTTGCATCCCGTCTACCTGTCCAAAATTTACAAGGAAGCTACGGGGCAAAATTTAAGCGAATATATTTATATGGAACGGATGGAAAAAGCACGACAGCTATTAATTGAAAATCAGTATAAAATTTATGAAATCGCTCAGCGAATCGGCTATCAGAGCACGCAGCATTTCATCAGAGAGTTTAAAAAGCACTATGGCGTTACGCCGAAAGCCTATATTAGCCGCCAGAGTTGAGTTATGAAATTTCATTAAGATCCCGTCATAATTCCTAACATGTCGGCCTTCCAATCGTATGATGATGCACCCATAATGAAGGCAACGCGTTGGGAAAGGCCGTAACATAATTGGAGGGGTTGTGTCATGTATTACAAAAGTTTACCTTACAGGTTTTTCTATTATTTAAATATGGCGTTTTTGCTGACAGTCGCTATTGTCTGCGTGCTCCCGCTGGTCCATGTGCTCGCAGTTTCATTAAGCTCCAACGCCGCCGCTAATGCCAATTTGGTGAAGTTTTGGCCGATCGGCTTCAATTTGGACTCGTACGCCAAAACCTTGGGCAGCGACGGGTTTGCCAAAGCGTTTCAATACAGTGTGCTGCGCACAGTGCTTGGCACGCTTATCAGCATGGTGCTCTGTTTTTTGGCTGCCTACTCGATGTCCAAAGACAAGTATACGTTAAAAGGGCGCTCGATTTATGCCTGGTATTTTGTCATTACGATCCTCTTCAATGGAGGACTCATACCCACGTACCTCGTCGTCATTGGAACCGGTCTGCGCGACACGATTTGGGCGCTGATTTTGCCTGGTGCGGTAGCTGTCTTTAATGTCGTATTAATGATGAATTTTTTTCGTGGTATTCCACGGGAATTGGACGAGGCTGCTCAGATAGACGGCTGTAATCACTTTCGGGTTCTTTTCTCAATTTATTTGCCCATCTCCATGCCCTCGATTGCGACGCTGTCGCTGTTTACAATCGTTGGACACTGGAATTCATGGTTTGACGGCATGATCTATATGGAAGCAAACAATCAACCGTTGGCTACCCTGATCCAATCGCTGGTGAAAAATATGGATTTTGTACGACTTGGCATGAACCCCGAGCAGATGAAGCAGTTCTCTGAACGGTCATTGCGAGCGACACAGATTTTTATCGGAGCTTTGCCTGTACTGATCGTCTATCCGTTTTTGCAAAAATATTTTGTAGGCGGCATGACACTTGGCTCTGTCAAAGAATAAACAAAGGCATTGCAATTGATTCATTACTGATCATTTTTCTTAATGATGCGTCATTCTCGATTATCGCTATTCATCCTACAATGAAGGGGTATTCAATTCATACTAAGACTAGATCAGGGGGGTTCATATGCAGACATCTTTAAAGGGAACAGTACTGTTAATGGTAATTCTGACACTGATTATGGCAGGCTGCAGTGGAAACGGTTCAAACACTAAGGTTGAAGGCAAGGAAGGCGAGAACGGGAACAAGTCGGATACGCTTGTTACAATCACCGGCGCGAAAGCGCTTCGCGAAGTGGATAAGCTTCGCAATGGCGATACGCCGGAAGACAATCCAATGACAAGATGGATGGCCGACAACTTGAATGCGAAGTTTACTTACAAGTGGCTGTTGAACGATCAGAATGATGCGCTGGATACGAAGATCCGGCTGGCACTGGCAAGCGGGGAGAAATTGCCTGATTTGCTGTTCATCAGTTCACCGGTTTTGCTTGATGAACTGATTGAGTCCGGCAGCATTATGGCTATTGATGAAGCCTTTGATCAATATGCAACGGAAAGAACGAAGCAAGTATACGAGAACAATCCGGATGCATGGTTGTATGTCACGAAGAACGGGAAAAGATGGGGTCTTCCTGAAATCTCCAACGGTGTAGTTGGCGACCCGATCATGTGGGTTCGTCAGGATTGGCTGGATGCAGTAGGGATGCAGCCGCCAACAACACTTGAAGAAGTGGAAGCAGTAATGGCTGCTTTTAAAGAAGAGTATCCAGACAAAGTTGCTGTGGCGCTCTCAGGGAAAAACAAGCTTGGCGAATGGATGGGTGACATTCAATTTTTGTTCGGCGATACACAGCCTGCCGTATGGAACGAAGCCGGGGATGGTACGATTCAATTCGGCTCGATCCAGCCCACTGTCAAAAAAGGGCTGGTGAAGCTGAAGGAGTATTTGGCCAAAGGATATATCGACAGCGAGTTCAGCACGCATGATGCACAGAAAGCGGCATCGTTATTCACTTCCGGCGAGGCGGGCATTATTTTCGGTCCTGGCTGGATGGGTGGCTGGCCGCTAAGCGATACAGCACAGAATGTACCGGATGCAGTTGTTAAGGCTTATCCGCTTCCTTCTGGGGTAGAGGGCAAAATTGGCCGGATCGGATCGCCGGTTTCTTACGGTCAATATGTCTTCAGCAAGGACTTTGAACATATGGATGTGATCTTCCAATATTGGGATGCCATACTCGGCAAATGGCTCGAAGATCCTGAAAGTCCGTTTGCTGCCGGCTGGGCAGAAGGATATGACTATATTATGAAGGACGGCGAACCAAGCTGGACGGACATCCCTGGAGGTCCATCACCTGAAATTTTGAATTTCGGGCTGCTCAATACCGGGAATACACCGCCAAACATGATTGAAGGGCCTAATATCTATGAGCGTGTAACATCCGGCAAAATCGAAACGATCTACGAGAAGAAGCTGGCGGAAGGAACAAGCCCGCTTGAACTGGAAGCGATGGTGGCTACTTTCTCCCAACCGGGCATTGCACACCGCAATATGTTTTTTGGCTCGCCAACCCCAACGATTGTTGAACGGTGGGCGATATTGGAGAAGATGGAATCCGAAGTTTTCCTGAAAATTATTTATGGTCAGGCAGACGAGAGTTCCTTCGATAAGTTTGCTGAAGAGTGGAAAGAAAAAGGCGGAGACAAAATTACGCAAGAAGTGAATGAATGGTACAAGAGCTTTAACTAAATGAAAGACTTTTTGCCAGGTGACGGACAGCACGAATCACAACAGGTTCCGCTGTCCTCCTGAGCAATTGATGCAAGCATAATGAGGTGAAAGATCGTGAAATGGAGTCATAAGTGGCAGTTGCATTTGTTTTTGCTCCCTTCGGTTCTGCTGCTCCTGATCTACAGTTATGTGCCGCTGTTCGGTGTAGTGATCGCTTTTCAGAACTTTAAGCCTTATAAAGGTCTGTTTCATTCAGACTGGGTGGGGCTTGCCCACTTTCGCACGATGTTTGCGGATGAGATGGTTATTGGAATCATAACGAATACCTTGGTTATTGCGCTAGGAAAAATGATTCTGGGCTGGATTGTTCCGCTGATCTTTGCACTGCTGCTCAATGAAATACGGAAAGTATTGATCAAACGGACGATTCAAACGCTGGTATACTTGCCGCACTTTATGTCATGGGTAATCTTGGCGGGAATGCTGACGGATATGCTGTCTCAAAAAGGGATTATCAATCAGTTTTTAACCTCGCTTAATCTGTCTCCTATATTTTTCCTCGGCGATGGTGACTGGTTCCGCATGACGATGATTGCAAGTGATGTATGGAAGGAATTTGGATTTGGCGCGATTATTTATTTGGCGGCAATCGCCAGTGTAAATCCTGCTCTCTACGAGGCGGCTGAAATTGACGGAGCCAACCGCTGGCACCAAACGCTGCATGTTACGTTCCCTGCTATTCTGCCAGTAGGAATCGTTATTGGAACGCTCGCTCTAGGCAACATCCTGAACGGGGGATTTGACCAGATTTACAATATGATGAATGCGCTGGTCTCGGACAAGGGGGAAATCATAGATACCTATGTTTTCAAGATGGGCATTCAACAAGGGGCATTCAGCATGTCTACCGCAGTCGGACTATTCAAGTCTGTGGTGTCGTTCATAATGATAGGCATCACATACAAAATGGCAATCAAATACGCGAACTACCGAATTTTTTAAGCTAAAACAATGACAGCGATGAAAGAAAAGAGATGATATTATGATGGATTCAACAATAAAAGCGCAGCTGCTTAATGAGTTGGAACATGGAACGGTATCCAAGGTGTACCACCATACTTACCAAAACATCGTGGACAGAGTGACGGCGGACGGATATTTTGAGGAATCGCTGACCGGCGCATATGAGGGTGAATATTGCAGGACCATCGGCGGACTGGTTTCTTTATTTATTGAAACAGGGGAGTTGGCGAAAGCCCAAGCTGTGGTTTCCTTTATCTTTGATTCCATGGAGCGCAACGGGTTAATCAAAGTGCCGCATGTGCTTGGGGAAGTGAAGTATGCGGCGGACGGGTCCGTTAAGCAGTGGGTGGGCACCGATGATCAGGTAGACGGCAGAGCCCATGTTATTATGGCTTATTCGAGACTTTGTCTGCTTATAGATAATCCAGCTTTTGAGAACAAATACTATGACGTCGCCAAGGCAGAGATGACGGTTTTCCTTAACCAGCCTTACTTGTATTATCAGCCAGGCTCAAACAGCAATTGGTCCTGTACAAGCATGGGACTGGTGTTCAACGGTTCCTTCGAACACAACCGGGAATTCCGGAGATGGTCCACATTTGATTTGCTCAGTCAAAGCTTTGTTGGGGCGGCCGGAGAAGCGATGCTCGAACTGGCCAAGCGGAGGGGCGACGAACTTTTTGTCACGTTTCTGCAACAGCGTATGGGAGTTTTGACAACAGGCATCGAGCAGCATATGACTCGTGAAGTCAACGGAAAGAAAGTATATCTGGAGATGCGACTGCCTAATGGTGATTGGGGTGTGCCTTACACAGGCATGGGCTGGGTCTGCTATAGTCCGATTGCGGCACAATGGGAAGCGTTGGACAGAGAGGTGCTGGACAATACAATCGAGCTGCTGAGAGAGAAGCTGTACCTCAGTGATCCGTTGGATCAGAGCAACAAAATTACAATGCTTGAATATGACGAGCATCATACGGTGAATCAGTCTGTTATAGGGAAATTTATGGGTTGGGATTTGGAATATAGCCAGCAGTCCGGTCAATACGACAAAATATTAAACTGGTTCCGCTTCCTGAACAATTACCATACGGATCAGGACTTGATGATGGAGCAGATTAATTACACGGACGGGCAGTGGGTGAAGGGAGATTGCGGCAATGGTGAACAATGTGTCTGGTGGTGTCTGGCCATTGCGCGATTAAGAAAGGAACTGGGTCTGCCGGTTGCTTAACGTAACCATGCATGCATCGTGTTTAACGAATATGACCTTGCTAGCAAAGCGCAAACGCATGAACCGGGGCAGGCCGAAAGCCCGGTTCATGCGTTTGCTTTTTGGCTATGCTAGCCCCCGATGCTTGAATCACCAAGTGGCTGATGAGGCGGCTGTGGATTTCTAGGTTTCGGTCTCCCTTTCCACGACCAATAGGTCCAGATGCGAAGGACTCGCTCAACCGGTCCAGTTCGGAACCGAGTAAGATACCAGGCGCTGCCTAACAGCTGCAGAGTGTACAGGATCAAGGCAATGCCGATTCCCGCGATAACGCCAAGCTTGCCGAACAGCCCGAGGCCATAACCGTAGAAAATGGTGGTGCATACAACGGTTTGCAATAAATAGTTGGACAGCGACAACTTTATTTTACATTAATTTCTGTACCGCAGTTAAACGGATGTTAAGGTTAATATAGTAAAATGAAGGCGGAGGGGATGCAGTTGGACAACACCAATGCCAAAATCATCATTGTCGATGATGAGCGTGCAATTACAAAAATGATCGAATTGGTTCTTCGCAAAGAAGGATTTCGCTATATATACAGCGCCGGTACGGCTGCTGAGGCAATGTCATTGCTGGACAAATACGGCGCAGATATCGTGCTGCTTGATGTGATGCTTCCGGATCAGTCCGGCTTTGAGCTTTGCCCGAAAATTAGAGAGCGGTCCGACGCTCACATTATTTATTTGACTGCAAGAACGTCTGACTTGGATATGTTGACCGGATTTGCCACTGGCGGGGATGACTATGTAACGAAACCGTTTAACCCGCTGGCCATTGCAGCAAGGGTGAAGGCAAGGCTTAGGCGGGGAACACTTCCGGTGCAGCAGTCGGTCGAAAAGACGCGTCAGCGTTACGATTTCGGCAGATTTGTACTGGATGATGCTGCGGGGGAATTAACCGTATGCGGCAAGCCGGTTGCTTGTCCGGCGATGGTATATCAATTGCTGCATTTTCTGTGCAGACACCCGAACCTTGTCTTCTCCAAGGCACAACTGTATGAATCGGTATGGGGAATGGAGGGAATTGGGGAAGATAATACGGTCATGGTCCATATTCGCAAGATCCGTGAGAAAATCGAGGCTAATCCAAGCGACCCACAATTGCTGCTGACCGTTCGCGGGCTGGGCTATAAGCTCGTCAGGGAGGAAGTGTAGTGCGCAGTATTCGAAGGAGGCTGGCGCTGCATTTTACTTCGCAGTTTGTGCTGCTCCTGTTCTTCGTGGCCACGTTGGTCATTATTACGCTGCTAGTCATTATGCAATTGCTCATCAATGCGGATATTAAACGGACATTCCCGATCGGGGCGCTGGATGCGATTCTACTGGATACTACCGTGGGGGAGGAACGCATTCACGTGCCGCAGCGCTGGATTGACCAGTTAACGGATCGGCATTACTGGCTGCAAGTTGTCGATCAGAACGGCAAGGTGCGATTTGCGATTAATACCCCGGCTGATTTGAAATCTTCCTATAATACTGGGGAATTGCTGGAGATCAAACAGAAGGAGAGCTATGGTCCGTACGATGTGCTGTCTGCGTACGATAGGGACAGAAAGGAGCCGTTACTGTTCCTGCTGGGCTTTGAAAACGAAAATAAAAAAGTGCTGGAGGCGCTCTTCCAACAACATGCCGAAGACGGACTGCTGCCTGTCGCCGACTTGCCGCAGATCGACCAAGCTCTGAGGGAGTCGGGAAATTCGCTGCAGATCATGGATGAATCCGGTCGAATTGTACAGTCCGCAGGGGAGGCTTATGATGAGACGATGTATCGTCCGCTTGATTTTTATCAAGTGGAAGCAGTGCAGGGGGAGACCTTGTCGATTTTTCACGATACAGAATCAGGATTGTTCTGGCTGCTGCAACGGGAGAAAAGCAAAATGTTCATCGGACAGCCCTTATTAAAAGAGGCCATTATGTATTTGAGCTTTTTTGGCGTTGTGGTGCTGCTGTTCACGCTGTTCATCTCGATGTATCACGGCTATCGATATGGGAGACCGTTGCTGTTGTTTATCGAGTGGTTCAACCGACTCGGCAGCGGCAGGTATGAAGAGGCGCTTTCCAATAAAGAGCGCAAGCGGCTGTATCGCCGAAATGGGAAACTTCGCCGCCGCTACAAGCTGTATAAAGAGGTGATTGAAGGGTTTCATGATATGGCGGCCAGACTGAATGATGCCAGAGTGGAACGGCTGCGTCTGGAGAAGACGAGGGAAGAATGGATGACGGGCATCTCTCATGACTTGCGAACCCCGCTCAGCTCGATTCAAGGTTATGGCCATTTGATGGAGAGCGGGCAATTTCAATGGACGGAAGAGGAGTTGGAAGAAATCGGCGGGACGATTCGCGAGAAAAGCGATTATATGCTCGATTTGATTCAGGACTTCTCGCTGGCCTTTCAACTGCAAAATCAGGCTGTGCCCTTCGAGATGGAACAAGTGGAGGCGGGAGAGTTCGTCAGGCGAATTGTCCTGAAGTATGTCAACGACCGGACGATGCAGCAGGTGACGTTTGACTATGAAGAAAGTGAGCGGCCGCTTGCCCTGCAGGCCAATCCCAAATGGTTTACGCGGATGCTCGACAACATTATCATCAACGCGGTGAAGCATAATCCCGCCGGTACAGTCATTACGGTAGCGACGGTACGCGATGGCAAGGATGCGGTTATTTCCATCGGGGACAACGGCGTGGGGATGAATGAGGAAACGCGCAACAGTCTTTTTGACCGCTACTATCGGGGAACGAATACCGAGGAAGGCGCAGATGGCGCGGGTCTGGGCATGAACATTGCCAAATCGATTGCCTTGGCACACCGCGGCAGCATCGAGGTGTCGTCAGCGGAAGAGTGTGGCACCACCATTACACTCCGTTTTCCTTGCGATCCAATTTAGTGTGTGCTAAGAGAACAGAAATCGATGTGGAGGATGTGCAAACAGTTATGTATAGCAAAAAGATCTTGCTGCTGACAAGATCTTTTTTTTGTTGGATTTTTAAGAATTTTGATAAATTCTTTATATTTGGGGGATGTATAGGCGCTTTATAATAAGAACAGTCATAGTAGCTTCGCTGATTTTCTCCTATACGAAGGTTGAATTTGAAGAAGAGTTAAGGAGGGTGTGCCCATGTTTTCGAATAAAATCATATATATCCGAGATTATACCCAAGTCTCAGATGAGGATAGCGCCGCCGGCATCCGTGAAGCGATTCAAACAGCGGTTGAGTCGGGTGCTGAGCGAGTTGTATTTGAACCGGGAAGATATAAGCTAATGTCTGTAGAACGGTTGCAAACCGAGGGGATGGTGCATGATGCGGGCAGCGGCAATGAGCAGTTTAAAGAATGCCATCTTACGGTGAACGGCTCTACAGGGTTGACATTGCAAGGCGCCGTAGACGAGTATGGTCATCCGGCGACGGTGTTGGTTGGTTACAATGACGGGACGATCCATGGTCATTTGCCAGCAATTCTATGGTGTGAGGACAATGAGCGCTTAGCGCTGCGGAATATCGCTTTCACGCGGGAACCTGCATTCGCCTCAGCGGGAGTTGTCATAGCGCATACGGAAGCGTCGATTACGGTCGAGGTTTTTGCGGGGAATCCTTGCTACGAAGGAATGGGGACTTATTGCATGAACCGATTGGACCCTGCCACGGGCGCGCTGATCGGGGAGAGTGTGACTTACGGCGGAGGCGCGGATGCGGCATGGAAGCAGGTGGGAGAACGTACGCTTGTTTTACATAGCGAGAGCGTTGCTGCGAAGGTACGACTAGGAGAGTATCTTTCTTGGCACCAAGGCGCGCAGACGGATTTCCAGACCTATTTTGCAAGATGTGACCATCTTGAATTGAGCAATGTTCGTATAATGAATGCTAACGGTTTTGCCATGCTGGCGGAGAGCTGCCGACATATTAAAGCCGATCGCGTTGTATTCAAGCCTGATGGGAACCGTCTGTTCACTGCGCCACGGGATGCCTGGAAGCTGTTTAAGTGCGGCGGGCAAATCGATATTAGTAGAATGTATGTTGAAGGCGTCCGAATGGATGGGCAAAATATTCAAAGCAATTGGCTGTTTTTCCAAAGCAGAGTCGCTGCGGATGAAGCACTGTTCTTCGGCAAATATACATTTGCTGAACTGCTGCCGGACAGCCATATTGAATTCTATAATGGTGAGCACATGGATAAGAGAGTGATCGCTGATTGGACGCATGAGGGGAAGCGGGAGGGTGGACATCTGTACAGGATCCGCTTCACCCAGGCTATTCCCGATTACACGGTTCAAGGTTCTCTCTGCGCGGCGGATTGCTGGGAGGCCGACAGCTATGTATGTGTGGATTCGGAATTTGTCAACATTGCCGGGGCTGGGCATCTGGTCAGAAATGATCATGTGACGATCAAGGGCTGCACCTATCGGAATACGATGAATCCAGGAATACTTCTGGGCGCCGAGCTCCCGACACATGCCGAAGGCGGACATGCAACAAATATTCATATCGAGGACTGCGAATTTGATCATTGCGGTTTTTATCCGCGATATGGGGCGAGTGGCTGTATTGGTATCAAGTCCTCCGGATTTGAAGGGAAGCATAATCGTCATATTACGATTATTGGCAATCGGTTCCGCAACGCGTCAATTGGAATTCATGCGATTGATGCAGACGACGTTACAGTGAAACACAATCATTACACCAATGTTGACCAAATGCTCGTAATTCAACCGGGTGTAACGGGCAAGATCCACGTTGAATAGGAGGAATAAGGACCAGCGGCACTGTTGCAGATCCTTATTCCTAAAGCTTAACGCTCCACCATCGGTTGGTGGGCATGCTTGTACTCATTAGGGGTTATTCCGGTGTATTTCTTGAAGAGAGTACAGAAGTATGAGTAGCTGCGGAAGCCTACCTTGGAAGCCAGCTCATAGTTGCGGTATTGTCCTGTTTGCAAAAAATGCTTGGCCATTTCCATGCGCTGCTCGAGAATATAGTCTACGATGGAGACGCCGACTTCTTTTTTGAACAATTGTCCCAGGTAAGAAGGGCTGAGTTGGACCTTGAAGGCAATTGTCTCCGCGTTAAGCTCATCACTCAGATGTGTCTTAATGTACTGAATGGCCGCCGAAAGCTCGTGTCTCAGCTGAAGCGAGGGCAAGCGTTGTCTGCGCATATCGATAAACCGAGCGATTACGGCATCGAGCGCACGAAGGAAAGATGTCTCGTATTTCAGATTAAGCGGCTTAAGGGGATGGGGCTCGTGCCACGCATTTCCTGCGGCGGGAAGCTGTTCTAATGACTCGAGCCAATGAAGAGCTGCCTGAGGCTCAGGCTTGTATAACAGGAATTCATGGCGAGTCATGCTGCTCCAATCCTCATACACCGGTTCTTCCTGCGTAAGGATTAACGCCTCCAGCCGCTCCTCTAATTTAAGTAGTATTTTATCCGGGACAGCGTGGAAAGGGAGCGCTTGATCGGTAAATACAGGCTCAGCCGCATCCGAGTAAAAGTGATGAATTCGATATTTAATTGCCTCCTTGTAGACGCTCCCAAGCGATGCGATCGACGAGAACGGCCGGCTAACTGTGATGAGAAGTCGAAGCTTGAGATATTGTGCCAAGGAGTTCGACAACTTGCGTATGAAGAGAACGATGTTTTCTTTAAGCAAGCGATCAGTTGATTGCTGGCCTGTCAGCAGCAGAACGAATCGTCCGAACGAGACTGGGAACAACTCGAACCCACAAGGGAAATCAGCTTCCGCACATTCTCGAACGATTTCCAGCATGCTGAATTCTACCAAGGAGCGATCTTTAGGCGGATATCGTTGCTCAAACAGGACGAGTTCATCGACGCTGCATTCCAGCACCATATAGGAAGGCGCTACGAGTTCTATGCCGAGACTTTTCCCGCGGGCTATAATTTCTTCGGGTTGCGCTAGCAGCGAGGACTGTATGTCCTCGAAAAACTTTTGCCGCAGCGGGTACTGATAATTGAGTACGAGCGACTTATAGCTTTGTTCGGTTGTCGTTAAGCGGATCGTCTTGTCGAGTTCCTCGCAAGCCTTTGATAACGCTGATCTCAGCTCATCAGCTGCAATCGGCGATTTCAGAATGTAGCCGTCGGCTCCACTGCGGATCGCTTCCTGAGCGAAAGAAAAATCGCGATGGGCGGTCAGCATAATGCAGCGGATGCGCGGGAATTCCTGCTTGAGCAGGTGCAGCAGCTCCACCCCGTCCATTAGCGGCATTGTAATATCGAGCAGTGCGATGTCAGGCTCTACGGAGCGGCAGAGCTCTAGCGCCTCGATGCCATTCTCCGCCTCATCCAGGATTGTATAGCCCCAGTCTGCCCATGGGAACTGCGTTCGCATATGCTGACGAGCCAACTGTTCGTCATCTACGATCAAGATGGTCTTCATCCGGTTCTACCCCCAGTCGGATTAATAGCCTCGTCCCTTCTTCGGGCGAGCTTTCGATGTGAAGACGGTATCGGTCTCCGAACATCATTTGCAGTCTGCGGTGCACGTTCACCAGACCGATGCTGTGACCGCTTTTATTTTCAGTTAACAGCCTATCGGCATTCCCGTCGTTTCGACTATATAGTCGATCCATGAGATGGACCAGCTTTTCAGGCGTCATACCCCTGCCGTTATCTTCAATCATAATATCCCAGCCATCTGAACCGAAGGAAGTGCCCACGAACAGGACGCCTTCTTCCTGATTCGGGACCAAGCCGTGAAAGATACTATTCTCGACTAAAGGCTGCAATGCGAACTTCGGAAGTTTATTCTCCAAGGTTAAGGGATCGATATCCATGTGAAAGGTGAATTTGTCGGGATATCGGATATGCATCAGATGAACATAGCTCTCCAAAGCGCTAATTTCCTCTCGCAATGCAATAGGTCCAGGACTTGCCTTCAAGGAATAGTCCAGTTGTGCCGTTAAGGAAGAGACAAGTTGATCGACTTTGTTGTATTCACCGGAGCGGGCAGCCATACTGATTGAATTCAGTGTGTTAAACAGAAAGTGCGGTTTGATCTGCGCCTGAAGCGCTAGAAAATCAGATATCTGCTTCTGTTTCTCCGATTGCTTCAGATTGTCGATGAGCTCGCGAATATGAGCGGTCATGCGATTGAAATGCTTGGCGAGCATGCCAAGCTCATCCTGGCGATTGAGCGGAATGGAGATATCCAAGTGTCCGTCACTGACGGCGTTCATCGAGTCTGCAATCTTTCGAATGGGTCTGCTGATCAGCAAGGATATCGTATAAGCCATCACTAAAGACAGAAGCAGCGATACGAGTCCTAGCACCCAAGTGAACGATATTGTTTTTTGCAAAGGTTTCAGCAACGCAGTTTTGTCCAGAATCCATATGACATCCCATCCGATTGCCGTATTTGTCACTCTAGTAAGGACCAGGCTTTTGCCAGAATCGGTTTTCCGCTCGGCTTGTGTCCAGTTGTCCTCAAACCACTCGGTTTTCAAGTCCATAAATTGGTAATTTCGATTAAAAACCTGATAATGTGCATAAGGAGGACGGCCAAATACAGGCTGGTGCGAGCGGTCAAGCAGAACAATATCCCCCGTGATCCGGTTGGAGGATTGGGATTGCAGAGAATCATACAACCGGGCCAAATAAAGATCAAGAAGAATGATCTTGTCGCCATCTGAGGATGGCAGCTTCATCGCAGCTGTTACAGTATAGTTGGAAGGCAGTGAAAAGTAAGGGCCGATCCAATAGACGATGCCGCTAACCTTGATTTGCTTTAGTTCTTCATTTAGAGAAGGGGTGTCGAGCAGCGCCCACTGCACATAGGAAGTGCTGGCAGCCAAGGTACCTTGCTCCAGTAAGTGGATGTTATACACATTGGGCATGTAAGGCAGTAGACTGTTGTTGAACCATCGAATAATCTCTTCGCTTGATCCATTCTGGAATCGGCTGTCGTTACCCACTGTAATGAATAAATTGCGGATATGCTCCAGTGTTACATTTAAATAATCGTTCGATTTGCTGGCAATTTGTCCGGCATATTCATATTGCGCCTCCAGCAGCGAGTCCGAGGAATGCCGATAGTAGCGGTACCCTAGTAGAACGATAATCGATTCAACCATTAAAAAGGAGATAAGAAACACTTTCACAGCGATTCGGCGTCTCATTCAACTAGTCCCCCCTAGCGTTCTTCATCTCTATTATAGTTATTTTACGGGGGAAAGTTAGCGGTACAGTGAACTTTGTTGAATTTTGAATGATTTTGTTGAATTTTGAATGCCACGAGAAGATCGGATCAAGTGATAATGGGAATGTTGTTACTATTTTGTGATAATCGGGGGGGATTTGCGATGTATCGGAAATTGAAACGTATGCTTCACTGTAGTCTCGCACTTCTGTTGTTTACAAGTATTTGGCTTACTGGCACTTATGAAGTGGCCGCTGAAGCCGCTTATGCTGGCGAAACTGTCCAAAAAACGATCATTATTGATAACGACAATGACGGTTCGCCCAATATACCGGATGGATTGGTGACGACGACTAAGGGATATTTCAGCTCGGGGATGCTGGGCGGAGGCTCGAAAAATTGGCTGGCGTATGCCAACGGTGCACAAAACGCCAATACAAATACAGCGTATGCGACATACACGCCTTCCTTAAGCGAGCAAGGCTTCACGCTGGGAACTTACCGGGTGTCAGTATGGGTCGTGCAAAGAACAGCCACAAGCGCACGGCTTATGACCGAGGTGTATCGCAATGGCGAGTCAACGAAGGCAGCCTTTGACAATGCTGCTCCTGCTGGAGGCTGGGTGGAACTCGGTATCTTCGACTTTGAGGGTGCTGGGGAAGAGCATGTTAAACTCTCCAGAGATCCGGATGGCCCGAAAGGCTATTTCAACACGGACTCGGTAAAGTTCGAGAAGCTTCCGTCGCGGATTCATACGCTGAGCGATCTGAAGGTAGGCGACACGTCGATCTTGCAGCCGTTGGTAACGGATTATACCCATTATGTCAGCAATGCAGTTAGCGAGGTGTTGATTTCACCGACAGCAACAGACCCGACCGCGGAGATTGTGATCAATGGCTTGATCCTTGACAACGATGATCCCAATGTGCTGATTCCGCTCCATATCGGGGACAATGAGGTTACTATTGATGTCAAGGCGCAAAACGACAACTTCACGAAGCGATATACCTTAATTATTAAACGTTCTGCCGGGAACAACACGGACACGGAGCTTAGCGCGCTACAACTCAATGGGAGTGATCTGCAAGGGTTCGAACCAAGTAAAACGACTTATACAAGTACTGTGCAGCATGAAACGGCATCCGTTTCGATAGTTCCTACCACATCTCATGCCGATGCCTCCCTGAAAGTGAATGGTAGCGCTGTCAATTCGGCTTCGCCGGCTATCGTGAATTTATCCGTTGGGAACAATGTGATTGAAATCCTGGTGACTGCTCAAGACCCTGCTTATACTCAGGTTTATGTTCTGAATCTAGTCCGTCAGAGTGATGACGCGACACTAACGAAGCTGCAGATTAATGGACAGGAGCTGACGAGGGGCTACAATACTTTACCTGGACAGAATCAATCTCCAGGCTTTGAATCGCATGTTACCGAGTACGCTTATGAGGCGCCGGCAGGGGTGAGTGAAATCGTCGTCACTGCACAGACGAGCCATTCGAACGCAATCGTGCTTGTTAACGACATCCCTGTAAGCGCTAGCAATGAATCTTCCCCGATTGCACTGCATCACGGCGTACAATCGGTGGAAGTGGAAGTAAAGGCGGAGGACCGTTCCTACAAGCAGCAATATAACATTACGGTAGGCAAGGGAAACCACACGTACGGCAAGCCGGTAAAGGCTTCTCAAGAATATTATTTGACGCCGGGCAAGCATGCAGTCGATGGCGATGGGACTACGGAATGGCGAAACGTGCTGGCTGACGGAACACCATACGTGTGGCTGGAAGTGGATCTGCTCCGCAGCACATCGTTTGACCGGGCAGTGGCAGCCTTTTATAACTATGCTGATATGAAAAACTTCAAGATTCAATATTCAGACGACGGCTTGCAGTGGGAAGACGCTTATGTCAGCAATTCCTCACCATCTGCCCTGGAGAGTGTCAGCTTTGCAGAAGTGACAGCTAGGTATGTACGGTTCTATGCCGATAAAGCGAAGGATCTGGTGTTTACTGGGTTGTACTCCTTTGAAATTTATGGGGAAACGCAGCCTTCTGACGAACCGGGGGCCAATTACGAGCGGTTGGGCGATATCACCTTATCGAAGAATGGCCCTATAGCGTTCGATCCGTATGCTACAGATTATACGATTGTCACGAATGACGATCTGACGGTAACGGCTGTTAGAGGAACAGCGGGGCAAGTTGTAAGCATAGACGGACAAATTCGTGACAGTCTGCTGATTGCCAAGGAATCCTTATTCGGCGGAGCTCGAATTCTCCCGATCGAGGTGAGTTCCCCAGACGGAAGCCGCAGTATGGTCTATCGCCTTCATATTGAACTTGTTCCTTCTGTTCCCGGCTCAGGCTATACGCTAGAATTCGAGGATGAGTTTGAAGGTACTGAATTGAATAATGATCTATGGTACTACCGGACAGGCAGCAATTCTTATACAGATAATAAGAAGGAAAATGTGTCTGTATCGGACGGCAAGCTGAGAATCGCTTTGAAAAAGGAGCCGGAAGGCAGTGGTGGCAAGCCTTACTCTGGCGGGGGGATCATTACAAAACCACTTCTGGGCTACGGCTACTACGAGACTCGCTTCAAGCAATGGGATAAAGCTGGCTTCCACAGTTCCTTCTGGATTGCTGGAATGAATCAGCGTGTAACGGTTCTTGATGGGGATCAGTTATATTCTCCTTCGACCGATTATCAGGTGAACGAGATCGACGGATTCGAGATCGAGACCTCGGCGCCAAAGGAAATTCTGACAGCAGCGCATTATTGGTGGCCAGAAGATACTCATCTCGTCTACGTTCCGTATACGACCTATGAAGAAGTGGATTCGTCTGATGATTACCATACGTACGGCATGGAATGGACGCCGACCAAGATTAAATATTACGTGGATGGGCGTATGTTTCGGGAAGAATACTATCCCGGACCTCACGGAGCGGGAACTCAAGGAAGGGGTCAGCATCTATGGCTGACGTCACTGGTTTATCAGATGCCTGTTGACGATGAGCATCTGCCTGCCGAGGTTACGTACGATTACTTCAGGTTCTATACGAAGGATTATGGGTTGGAGGCGCCTGACGATGCCGTCATTGTGGATAATGAAGATCCAGGCTACTCGGAAACAGGCAATTGGTCTTCCACACCGTATGCTTTCGGTTATATGGATAACGATACCAGGTATACACGCACCGTTGGTGATCAAGCACAATGGAGCAAGGAACTCGAAGTCACTGGGAACTACGAGGTCAAAGTGTGGAATCCTTCCTTCCATAACAATACGACCCAAGCGGAATATAAAGTGCAGCATGCCGATGGCGAAGCAGTTGTCGTAGTGGATCAGAAACTGGGCGGGCAGCAGTGGATCTCGCTTGGTACGTATCGCTTCAATCAAGGTGTGAATGCTTTGGTCAAGTTGACTGCCAAGGACACGGCCTATCTCCGGACGGATGCTGTCATGTTCGCACTACAGTCTGATGGAACGGGTCCAAATCCGAATCCTGATTCTGGTCCCAATCCTCCAGGTGGATATGGGTACGCCCCAAATACAGGACGTCCTATCACTTCAGGAAGTTCAAGCTTGATTCGTGAAGAAGAGGATGAAATCCAGATTGAACTGGAGTCTAAGCGGGAGGGGGAGAAGGCGGTGTTCCAGCTCTCCGCTGATCAGCTTCGCAAGGCCAGAGCGATGGTTGGCGCTGCCGGAGCAGGCTCGGAGGGGAAGAAAATCCGTCTTTATGCGGAGGAAACGCAGGGAATGCAGCTGCTGGAGATTCGTATGCCGGGCGAGGCTGTCACCGAGGGAACAGGTGCAACGACGCTGGAAATAATGACGAAGCACGGGCGAGTAAAGCTGCCAGACGATATGCTCGAAGCGGTTGGCCCAGTGGAGAGCGTAAGTCTGTCGATTGGTCCGGCAGATGTAAGCAAGTGGTCGAACGACGCTGCGGCAGCTGTTGGCGGCCGTCCTGCTCTGGAGCTGAAACTGTCGGTTAACGGCAAGCCTTACCAATGGAACAACAGCCGTTCGGCTGTTACTGTGTCCATTCCGTATACGCCGACAGGGGATGAAGTGGAGGGGCATGAGCACTTGGTCGTTTGGGATGTGGATGAGGATGGCAAGGGGACTCCGATTGCGAATGGGAGATATAACCCGCTCACAGGGATGATTACTTTTACTACGACACAGCTCAGTAACTTTGCAATCGCTTATGTGGTGCCGGGCTTTACCGACATGAACGAAGCGGAGTGGGCCCGCAAGGCGGTTGAGGTTCTAGGGGCAAAGGGAATCGTGCAAGGGACCGGCGAGCGCGTCTTTACACCGCAAGCGGCAGTTACTCGCGCGGAATTCATCACTTTGTTGATGAGGGCGCTGAGCTTTGTGAATCCGACTGGAAACCCGGGAGGCTTCAGCGATGTGGCCCCCACCTCCTACTATTACGATGCTGTAATGACGGCTCTGCAATTCAATATTGTACAGGGCTACGAGAACGGCAGCTTCCGTCCGGATGCAAAGATCACCCGAGAGGAGATGGCTGTATTGATCGTGCGCGCTATTGGGCAGCTGCAAGCGGGGCTGCAGACCGCTGACTCTGCGCTTGAGAAATTCGCGGATGGTGACAAGGTATCGCCGTTTGCCAGGGAAAGTGTTGCCGCCATGGTCGGGTCGGGCATCATGATAGGTGACAAGGGACAATTGCGGCCTCTAGACGGATTGACCAGAGCCGAGGCGGCAGTGCTGCTTTATCGCGTGTACAACCGCCTTGGCAGCAAATAATGAAATATTGAAGCTTTTTGTGAAAAGTTGAACGACGATGACGGTTTGCAGGTTGTACAATAAATGTATAGCAGTACGTATTCTACTGGGGGAAAGACAATGAACGTGAATCGATGGCAGACTGCTCTCGCTTTAGTGATAGGCTTCTTGCTGGTTGCAAGCTTCACAGGTTGCTCGTTTTCCCCTGCAAACCCGAATTCCACCGTGCCGAGCACACAAGCAGGGGTCAGGCTGGAAGTGCTGGTGAGTGCACTTAACAATCTCCCGTCTGATCCTGCGATGGATAGGATCAAGAGGGAACTGGATGAGGCGCTCGGCATTGACTTGAAAATTACAGCGATTGTCGGAGATGAGGATTATAAAAATCAGCGTAGTCTTCGTCTGGCCAGCAATACGTCGGCAGACCTGTTCTACGTAGATCGCAGGGATATGATCAAGCTTTCGCAGCAGGGTAAACTGTTGGATTTGACGCCTTACATGGATGAGCTTCAGGAGACGAAGCAATTCGTTGGCGGCGACGAGACGATGACGACTGGCACCTATAGCGGCAAGGTCTTCGGCATTCCTAAGACGTCTCCGGCCCCGCAGTTCACGTTATGGGTACGTGAAGATTGGTTGGAGAAAGTCGGTATGCAGCCCCCATCAACACTCGGTCAACTCATGGAAGTGATGAAGGCTTTCACGGAACAGGACCCTGATGGCAATGGCAAGCATGACACTTACGGCTTTACGGGCAATCCGCAATTTAACGCGCTGGATCAGCTTTTTGGAGCTTACGGCACAACATTTCCGGGCAAATTTTACATCAAAGACGGCCAGCTCATTAATTCGCTCTACGATCCCCGCATGAAACAAGCGCTTGAATTTATGAAAGAGATGGTGACGACAGGTGTTGTCGATCCTGATTTCCTGGCGAATACGAAGGGGCAACAGAAGGACAAGGCCTATCAAGGTCAGGTCGGACTGCTTAATTTTAACTGGCCGATCGTGGTCAACAGTGATGCGGTCAAACAAATCAGCACCTTCCAGCCGGAAGCCAGGTGGATTCAACTATCAGCCCCTGTTGGCCCTGGCGGCGCATACAACGGATACGACGATTTCAGCGCGCGCAGCATTCTTGTGATGCCCGCTACGCTCCAGAAGGAGCCGGATAAATTGCGGAAAATCATAGAGCTGTTGAACTATCTCTCTTCAACGGAGGGTTCCAGACTCGTACAGTATGGTCTTCAGGGCGTTCATTATCAGTTGGCAGAAGAGGAGATCATGCCGACAGAGAACATACGCGATGTCGTCTATTCACATCTTTATCAATTGCTCGGCCGGGATGAGATGACGTATCTTCGCACCAAGTTTCCAGATGCGGAGCCTTACTATAGTTTTGCTATCGACCAGCCGAGGCTGAAGGTGTATGACGCTTTCATCGAACTGCCGCAAAGCTTTAATGCTGCGGATGCCAATCGGTACATTATGGAAGAAACGTTCAAGTTTATTAGCAATAAACGGCCGTTAGCGGAGTATGACGATTTCGTCGGCACACTGGAGAAGGCGTATCATTATACACAGTACATGGAAGCGGCTGTCAAGCAGCTGGCCGAGCAAGGCTTTTTGCAAAATGAATAAAGGAAGGCGGTGCTTGATATGAAAAGCGGTCTGCAGGACGTCGTGCTTGCGAAGGACTTCGGGGCAGTGCCGAATGATCCCGCTGATCAGGCGGAGGCGCTGCGTAAAGCGGTTGCCTATGCGGCGGCAAATGGAAAATCATGTGTGCTGCTGGAGCCAGGAAACTATTTCCTGCACAGCTTCGTGGTTGATAAGCAGGCTGCGCGCAAGGAGTGGGGGCAAAGGCATCTATGGCTGCAAGAGATTCATGGCTTGACGCTGGAAGGAGCGGTGGATCAGGACGGCAATCCGGCATCGGCTTTGATCGGCTGTCACAAGGGAGAGAATGAAGTCTATTTGCCTGCCATCCTATGGGCGGAGCGGTGCAACAGCTTGCAGCTTCGCAATTTAAAGTTCTCCCGTGAGCCGGCGTACTCCAGTGCCGGGGTCATCGTTGATAAAGGGGAGAATTATCTAGTTGTAGAGGTTTTCGAGGGAAATCCTTGTATTGACGGGATGGCATGCTATTGCGCCAACCGCTTCGACTTAAAGGCAGGCGCTTTGGTCGGGGAGAGCGTAACCTATGGACAGGGTGCCGGGGTGAATTGGCGTCGCGTTGAGGGAGGCGAAGGACGTCGGCTAAGGCTGGATAGTGCGGCGGCAGCAAAGCAAGTGGCTCTCGGCGAAGGGCTGTCGTGGCATTTTGGCGCGAATACCGAATTTCAGCTGCAGTTCAAGGAATGTCGGGACTTGCAGCTTGATAATATGCATACGGTTAGCTCGAACGGATTTGCCATGCAAACCGAGTGCTGCGACGGAGTCAAAGCAAGTCGTGTGCGATTCCGACCAGAGGGGAAGCTGTTGTTCACAGCGCCCAGAGATGCATGGAAAATCTATAAGTGTGAAGGGGACTTCGAGATTGAGCAGATGGTGGTGGAGGGCGTTCGCATGGACGGCCAAAATATGCACAGTACCTTCCTGCTGGTCGATGAGGTTATCGATCGTCATAGATTGCGGCTATGGGCCAAATGGAGCTATGCACCGCTCCGCGCTGAAACTGGCATGACCTTCTACAGTGGCGATGAACGTTTGCAAGGCAAACTTCGCTCATGGAGCGCTGATGGCCAGGGCAACGGCGGTCATTACTACTTGGTTGAGCTGGAAGAGCCGTTGGATCTTCCACAGCTCAAGGAGGCACATGCGGTCCCATCCTGCTGGGAGCTGAATTCTTATACAATCAGGCATTCGGAGTTCCTCAATATTGCAGGCTGCGGGCATATCGTCAAGTATAGCCAAGTTACAATTGAAGATGTTTCCTACCGCAATTTGATGAACGCCGGTATCTGGATCGGTGCGGAGTGGAGCGAGTTCTATGAGGGCGGGCATCCACAAGGGATTACGATCAGGCGATGCAGCTTTGATAACTGCGGGTATACGCCGCGTTGCGGTGTAACCGGAGGGATAGGGATACGAACGGAGGGGCTGAAGGGAGTATACAACCGAGATATTGTGATTGATGATTGCGCGTTCCAACGTGTTCCTGTCGGGGTAGATGTTCATCAGGCGGAAGGCGTTCGCCTTGTACATAATCACTTTCATGACAATGTTGAGCAGCCCTACAGGATTAACCCGGATACAGCTAGACGGATTGTCATTGAGAGGGAGTGAGGAACGTGGAGTTGGCTGCCGAGAAGCAGAGTGACACCCGGGCGAAGGAACGCAAAGGCGAGGTTCTGAAGCATTTCAGATTGTATAAATGGCTATATATCTTTTTGGTACCGGGACTGCTTTATTTGTTTGTGTTCAAGTACATTCCGATGTTTGGTATCGTGATTGCTTTTAAAGATTTCAGTCTGGTGAAGGGGATCTGGGCGAGCAAGTGGATCGGCTTTGAGAATTTTACGTATTTGTTCCAGTCGCGGGACTTTTACAAGGTGCTGAGCAACTCGCTGATTTTAAGCTTTTATCAGATTGTATTCGGGTTCCCGGCGCCGATTATTCTGGCCGTGATGCTAAATGAAGTAAGAAGCTTGATGTTCAAGCGACTATCGCAGACGATTCTGTATTTACCGCATTTTATTTCCTGGGTTGTGCTGTCCGGGATGATTATTAATTTCCTGTCACCTTCGACCGGCCCCCTTAATTTTGTAATTAAATCATTGGGATATGATCCGGTGGCCTTCCTGCTCAAGCCGGAGTATTTCCGAACAATTCTTGTATCTGCCGAGGTATGGAAGGGTGTCGGATGGGGGACGATTATTTACCTTGCCGCGATGACGGGCATCAATCCTTCCTTGTACGAATCGGCGAAGATGGATGGCGCTACTCGCCTTCAGCAGGTTCGCTACATTACGCTTCCGGGTATCGCCTCCACCGTTGTCGTGCTGCTGATCCTCCAACTTGGCCATATTCTTGACAATGGATTTGAACAGGTGTTCTTGTTATACAATCCGCTTACCTACGATGTGGCAGATGTATTTGAAACCTATACGTATCGCATCGGACTAATTGACGGCAGATTATCGTTCGCGGCAGCGGTTGGCTTGTTTAAAGCGTTCATAGGTTTAGTGCTCATCGTGGCGGCTAATCGCATTGCAAGAATGTTCGGCAAACAAATTTGGTAGGTGAGAGTTTATGAGCAAAATGAAACTGAATCTGTTCGATACTATCAATTATACGCTGCTCACGCTCATCTGTGTGGTCATGCTGTACCCTTTCGTCAATGTAGCCTCCGTGTCCATGAGCTCTTATTCGGCCTATGTGAATAATCCGATGATGATATGGCCGCAAGAGTTCAACCTGGCGGCTTACAAAGAAATCATGTCGCGCGCCTTGTTGTGGAGAAGCTACGCCAATACGGTAATCGTGACGGTCAGCGGTGTAGCTATAGGGATATTTCTCTATATCATCACAGCTTACCCTTTATCCAAAAGGGTACTCAAGGGGCGTAAAGTCATCATGATGCTGATTGTGTTCACGATGCTGTTTAACGGGGGGCTAATCCCTAATTTTTATTTGATTCGAGAGCTAGGATTGCTTGATACGCTGGCTGCCTTAATTCTTCCGGCGCTGTTCTCTGGTTTCAGCTTAATTCTGATGAAAAATTTTTTCGAATCGCTGCCCGAGGAGCTGGAAGAGGCAGCGCGTATCGATGGCGCATCCGATCCTTACATTTTATTTCGCATCCTTATCCCATTATCCAAGCCGATTATCGCAACCCTGTGCCTGTTCGCAGCGGTAGGTTACTGGAATAACTTCTTTAACGGAATTATTTATATACGCAGCGAGACGAATTGGCCGCTTATGTTATTTCTTCGCGAGGTGATCGAAGCGGCCAGTATGATGGCCGAGCAATCCAATGCTGCCGAGACGGGCGCTCAGCAACTGACTAGCGAAACGCTGAAATATGCCACGCTCATGATTGTTATGCTGCCGATTCTATGTGTATATCCGTTTCTGCAAAAGTATTTTGTGAAAGGGATTATGCTTGGCTCAGTAAAAGGGTAGTGACGGGGAAATCCGCAGCTATAGATCAGTTTGGGTTACAAAAAAGAGGAGGGTACAAGAATGAGAAAGAAACGTAAAGGAATGATCGTAACGCTCATCGGTATCATGCTGCTGTCTGCTGCATGTTCGTCCAATTCAGCCGATCCGGTCGCATCGAAGCCTGGTAATGCTGATCAGCCATCAGGGAAGGAAGGTGCGGTCCAAGTATCCATCATGGCGAAGCACGATCAGCCGGAAATATCCGTGACGGATGCGCTGTTCATTGAGGAACTGGAAAAGAAAAACAATGTCAAGCTGTCATTTGAAATCCCGCCGGTGACCGGATATACTGAGAGGCTGCAGTTGATGCTAGCTTCCGGGAAATATCCAGATGTTGTATTCTTCGACAATACGACGGATCAGGCGTTCCAGAATGCGGTTCGCGAGGGGATTCTCATTCCAGTTAATGATTATTTGGAGTCGGCGGAATATCTGAATCAATATACGTACCAATCTTCCTGGGACCAACTTAAAGTTAATCAGGACGGCAATATCTACGGCATCCCGCGCACGTCCGTTGTGCGCAACGATGGCTATTGGGTCAGAAAAGATTGGATCGATAATGTGGGCTTCGAGCTTCCGGCCAACAGTGAAATTACGATTGCTCAGTTTGAGGAATTATTGAAAAAATTTACGTTCGACGATCCTGACAGAAACGGTAAAAACGATACGTACGGTTATGCTGGAGCCTATAATATGAACAAAGTGCTAGATCCCATTCTGACAGGACAGTTTGGTCTAATGGGCTGGCAGAAAGCATCTGACGGAGAATACGAATACATGAACCCGATGTATGATCAACAGGGCGACGAGTTCAAGAAGGCGCTGGAATTTTCGGCAAGCCTTTACAAAGCAGGAGTCTTCGATCCCGATTCGGCAACCAATGATGGCACGAAGCAGCGCGAACGCTTCTGGCGCGGCTTGACGGGTGTTTATCCGGGTTTTGCCGGACACTACACTTGGCACCTCACCGAGATGCAGAAGCAAGTGCCGACGGCTGAATTGACCTTCGTTCATGTGCAGAATGAGCAGGGCGAGGTGAAGGGCGGCAATCTGGCGACGAGCCCAACAGGTTTATGGGGCTTCTGGGCCATAACGAAAAATGCGGAAAATCCACAGAAAATAGTTGATCTGTTTGATTCCTGGCTGTCCGACGAAATGTGGCCGGTAGTCGTTGATGGCTACGAAGGCCACGATTATACAGTTGAAGGTGGAGAAAAGCAGGCGATTACAGGACCGCCGAAGTTCTATATCCGCCGCAACTCGATGCGCAGAGCGAATGACACCCAATTCTTCATCACTACAGGCACGCCTAAGGATATCGTGGCGCAAGTAGAGCCTTGGTTGCAGAAATCGGTGGACACCGTTGTGGCAGGTAAGGATCTCGGCTTCCAACCTGAAGCGGCGAAGAAACCGAACTTCATGGATTACCAGAAGGTATGGGATCAAACGACGATGAAAATTTTGATCGGAGAGCTGCCTGTCAGCGAACTTGATTCGCTGCTTGAAGGCTGGTACAAGAACGGCGGCACTGATTTCATACAGCAAATGAATGAATATATTAAGCTAATGGATTCGGACAAGTAAATATAATATATATAAACGGGGAAGCACGATGCATATGATCGGCTTCCTTTGTCTATGGGGAGGTATTTGTTGTATGGAAGCTTCATATTGCCAAAGCTCCTTAGGGGAGGAGCAATTGCCAATCATTATGCAGATAGAGGGGCCAATTGCGCATAGGGTATATCAGCGAAATCGGAGTGAGAAGGCTGATATTCCATATACCTTGAGAATGACGGAGCCCTTATCCGGGCATGTGGAAGTTCGCTTGGGGGCAGCCGGCTCTAATGGAGAGGGAACAGCTTGCAGAATCGTTGGGGATATTAGGCATGTAGATGAGTTCGAAGGCGTCATTACAGGTGTTCCGGTGGGTAGGTATAGTCTGCAGTTCCGAATAATTGACAGCGTTTCAGGGGGACTGATCACCCAAGCAATTGTAGAGCCGGTTTTTGTAGGAGATTTATGGATACTTGCCGGTCAATCGAATATGCAGGGCTGTGGCACTCTCGTTAATGTGGAGGAATCACAGGAGGGCGTAAGCTGCTTGTACCTGGACGACCGTTGGGGAATAGCAGAAGACCCGTTGTGCTGGTATTATGAGGCGGTCGATCCCGTGCATTGGAGCTTGCCTGTCGAGCAATTGAAGGAGGCGGCCATCAAGGAACGTCAGACCCGGACGCGGGGAGCTGGGCTAAGTATTCCATTTGGGAAAGAGCTTCTGCGAAATACTGGTGTTCCGGTCGGACTGATCGTATGTGCGCATGGCGGAACCAGCATGACGCAATGGGACCCGGATCTGCTCGATCAGGAAGGACATTCATTATATGGCTCCATGGTTCGGCGGGTGCGAGCAGCGGGTGGCAAGGTAAAAGGCTGTATATGGTATCAGGGAGAGAATGATGCTAATTCCGAACATGGCCCCAAGTATGCCCAGCGAATGAAGCGATTCCTCCTGCGTTTGAGAGAGGATCTGAGAGAGCCGAAGCTGCCATTTATTTATGCTCAGCTTTCAATTTTTCATTCTTGGGACAAGCAGTATGAAAGCTGGTGGGATAATGTGCAGCATGAGCAATTCCGGTTGGAAGAGGAGCTCGCTCCATGTGCCTTGATCGCTACAGCGGACGCCTCGCTGTGCGATCCGATTCATCTCGATGCCGATTCGCTTAAGGAGATCGGGAAGAGATTTGCCTGGCAAGCACTGCGGATCGCACATGGCACGCAACACGTCACCGGTCCGCGTCCTTGCACTTTCCAATGGAATGCCGACCGTACCGAGCTAACGATTGGTCTGACCGGAATGAACGGCTCGATGCAACAGGTGGATAGGGTATTCGGCTTCCAGATGGAGCTGGCAGAATGTATCTGGAAGCCAGTGGAGGCCCGACTGTCGGAGGAGCGTAAGGCGATATATCTTCGCTTCGACGAAACGATTTCCGTCGACGCTATGCTTCGTTACGGGGCCGGTTACTATCCTGCGCTTAATCTCAGGGATGATTGGGGCATTCCGCTGCCTTTATTCGGGCCGCTTTATGTAGTTTAGTATATAAATATATGCAGTCGCATCATGGCAATTAAACTGATCTTCGCTCTGTGATAGTTGAGTTCCCGTCTGACCGCTATCAGCCGCAGCGCCGATAGCTCTAAACGTATAACCTATTACCTACTTCCCCCTCAGTTACAAAGGAAAACCAATAGAAACAAAATTTCGAAAAGGATCATAAACAAAAAAGATCAGGCCTGTCAAAAAACGTGACAGGCTCTATTTTATTTCAGTGCGTCAAAAACCGAGAGGCAAAAGTCATGACTGAAAGGTTTCGTTCATATCAGCGTGTGTCAGCGGAATCTCCTTTGTGGGGATTTTTGCAGTTGGAATTAGAACATATGTTCTTGTTTAATTTATCTGGCCAGTTAACCTGTTGCATTTGCTGTGAATTTTATTTTTGGGGCAGTGAAAAATAAAGACACTCTCATTTGTATTATAAGTGAAAGGAGGAAATGAAGTGAACGATTCATCTGAGCTCAATGAATCTTTAAAACTAGCCGTAGTCAACTACTCGGACAGCCTCCTTAAAGTGGCATTTACCTACTTGAAAAGTGTGGCAGAAGCAGAGGAAGTTGTACAGGACGTGTTTTTGACCTATCTGAAAAAGTCTCCTGTCTTTGAAAATAGCGAGCATGAGAAAGCTTGGCTTATCAGGACGACCATCAATCGAAGTAAAAATGTACTTAAAGCGGGCTGGTTTAGAAGCCGCAATCCAATTCCGGAACACTTGACTTACCTTCCGGCGGAAGAACAGACCTTATTACAGGCCGTTATGGCTCTAAATAGCAAATATCGCTTACCCATCCATCTGCACTATTATGAAGGATACTCTATTGACGAGATCGCGACGATTCTTCATGCCAAGCCCGCAACCGTAGGAACATGGCTGGCGCGTGGGCGTCAGCATCTAAAAGAAGCCATAGGAGGTTTCGAGACATGAAGAAGTCTGTTTACAAATCAGCCATGTCAAAATTGAAAACCAGTGAGGATTTTCACGAAAGAACACTTGAAAAACTGCAGGTTGAATTGCAGCAAATGAACAATCACAATTCGAACAAAGGGGAAATGAATATGAAAAAGGCAAATCGCAAAAAAACAATTATTGGCTGGACGGCGGGATTAGCAGCATGTGCGGTAATTTCCTTGGGGGTCTACTCCAATTCTCAGAGCGGCACGTCAGATATAACGGGGGTAAACAATCCGCCCGGGGTAACGGCGAAGCCGTCAGGAGTATCGTCCAAGCCGCCCGGGGTAACGGCGAAACAGATGGTAAATATCGATGGCATTATTTCAGAGGTGAGTGAGGACGGTCAGAGCTTTAAAGTGGGAGACCTGTGGGTTACGGTGACGAAGGATACCGAGTTTGGCATTACAGGCCCAACAGCGCCCGAGCCTTCGGAACAGCTTCTGGAGAAAGAATTCAAGGTGGGAAATGCGGTCTCTGGCTATACAGCTCAGGACGTGACAAGTGGCAAAGTGACCGCTGACCATATTTACAACAACTTTGCTGTTCAAAATTAATTTGATTGTACATGCTAAATTTATAGCCCCTTGGCCATCCATTGCACATCCAGGAGTACCTGATGTAGATGGATGGCCAAGGGGCGGTTTGTTTCCTGCTAGTCCCCGAGCAATACGGCGGATTTGTCAAAAAAGGCAGCTACATGCGCTGCAAAAGCGTGCGTTCCAGCGCTTGCAAGATTTGCGGATGCCGATCTGTAATACGGAGGAAGGCTTCCCTTCTCACAGACAACAGCATCGCCGATCCCATCGCTTTTACCGTCGCTGTCCGTGGAACGTCTTTTAATAAAGCAATTTCCCCGAAGTGATCCCCGTCCTGCAGCACGGCTACCCGCTGTGCCTCATCTCCGGGAATTCGCTTGATGATTTCGAATTTGCCATGAACAATAATATAAAATTTATTGCCCCGCTCACCTTCCGTTACGACCACATCTTCATCCTTGCAAGTTTCGGCGGTGAAGACCGAAGCCATGTCTTCTAGCAGTGCAGGCTCGATTCCGGCAAAAAACGGCAATTTGGCGAGCCGCTCTGCTTCGACGGTTGCGTGCGTTCCATCTTCGGACAGCTGGAAGCCATGCTGCTTCTCCCACAAATCAAAGTACATGCCGGGTCGATCCATCAGTTGCTGGTGTGTTCCGGACTCAATAATCCGCCCATGCTCAAACACATAAATTTTGTCCGCATGGGCAACGGATGCAAGCCGGTGGGTGACAGTGACAATCGTTTTATGATGTCTTATTTGCTGAATCAAGGTATTGATTTCCGCCTCGGCTGCTGGATCAAGCGCCGCAGTCACTTCGTCAAGCAGCAGCAGCTCCGGATTTCTGAGCAGCGCCCTTGCAATTGCAATCCGCTGGCGTTCGCCGCCCGATAATGAGCCGCCTTCATGATGAATCCAGGTATCGTAGCCTTCCGGCCATCTATTAATGATGTCATGAATGTTGGCTTGCTGCGCTGCCTTGATCATGTCAGCCTCGCCAGTGGCTGCATTGTCCAGCAGCAGATTGTCCCGGATAGTAGCATGGAACAGAAAAGTCTCCTGCGTGACGAGGGTGGCAATCCGTCGGAGCGAAGCATCGCTCACATCGCGCAGATTAATATCATCGAACAGCACGGCACCTTGCCGCGGATCATAGAAGCGGGACAGCAGCTGCAGCGCAGTGCTCTTGCCTGAGCCGCTCGGCCCGACAAAGGCGACATAGCTGCCAGCGGCTATTTGCAGGCTGACCTCGTGCAGTTGATCGGCTTGTTCGTCGTAGCCGAACGTTACCTGCTCCATGCGAATAGACGAGATAGCAGGCGGTAATTGAACGGGTTCGGAGGCCTCAGGGACGGTTGGCTGCTGCTCCAATACTTCACCGATTCGCCGAAAACTGATCGAAGAATCGATCAGATTGGGGATCAGAAACGCAATATTGGACGCCGATTGCCCAACACTCATAAATAAAGTGAAAAAGGCCATAAAGCTGCCGATTGTCATTTCCTCATTGAAAATAAGGTAGCCGCCAAAGCCGATCAGCGTACCGTTCAATAACAGCAGCGCAGTTAGCGGCAAGCGTTCGATTAAAGCGTTGATCATATGTAGCCTAAGGCCGAATGTGAACATGCTGTGAATCTGCTTGCTGGCGCGTTCCTGAAAGCTGGACTGCTGGTGCAGGCTTTTGATCGTTTTATGTCCTTTGACCATCTCATCGATCGTATTGGAAAAGCGCTCCTGCGATGCTTTGTAGTCCGCATTGGCGGTCTCGGCGCGATTTTGCAGCAAGCGCGGGCCGGCAAACATGAGCAGCGAACCCAGAAGCATGGCAAGCGCCAGCTTCCATTCGAGCAGAAAGAGCATCGTCAGCCCAAGCAAAATGCTCAGCATTTCCTTCAGAAACAGCGGAGACGAGAACCGGATGACACCTTCGATGGAGGACATATCCGAAGCGAAGCGAGTAACCAGGTCGCCAACGCGGTAGCGTTGAAAGAAAGGAAGCGATTGCTGCTGTACATGCACGAACAGCCGGGTGCGCAGCTTGCGGATGACTTCACCGCTCAGCTTGCCGAGCGTATAATCGCCGCCCGTTCCGGCGAGGATGCTCAGCAAGCCCCCGGAAAGCAAGATGCCCAGTATGATTATAAAGACGGTGAAGTCTTTGGGCGTGAATGCCTCGTCCACCAAATATTTCAGACTAAGCGGCGCTGCAACCGCATAAGCGACTTCAATAAGAATGCTTAGCAGAAAAATGCTGCTAAGAAACTTGTATTCAAGAAAGTGATGCAGCAATGACTTTACAAATTTCAACCTGATCTCCGCCTCTCGGTACTCATAGAGTACCGCAGATCATAGAGGCTGTAAACGTTGTATTTCGCTTTGCTATTGACACTTTTTCAATCGCGGCGGATTATCTCCACCATCCGTTGTCCTTCTCCTCTAGCAGTTCCGCAGATACTTTGTTCCATTCGAATGCAGTCTCTTTCCCGTTCAGCAGCCAGCGGCTTGGGCATGTTGTGCGCAGCCAATCAAGCGGCTCCGCAGCTGGCAGCGGTTCGGCGGCCAGCTCGAATGCTTGGCGAAGCTCACGAGTCTGCTCAGGCGTAACGATGGAAGGGTCGGCAGATACGAACAGCGGCGTGCCGCTCCCGGCCAGCAATCGCAGCCATTGCCGGTTCAACTCCCAAGGCACCTCATTCGTCAGGCCCAGGCAGTCGGCATCATGGCTGTAAAATGTACCGTGCTGCGGCATGCGGAACGCCATAGTGTTGATTCCCATATAGCGTGTCCGTTCCCACCACTTGCCGCTCGTGTCGTCCCCGGTGCGCTGAATTTCGAACAGTCCGGCTGACAGATGGCTGACGGTGTTGCATCCGATGACGACAGCCTGACCGGAGGCTTCCGCGATTGTCTTGTACAGGTCAAGCGTTATTTCCGCTGTTGTTCTTGATTGATCGCGGAAAGCGTGGGGCAGCGCATTCGGGCTGGACTTCATCGTGAATCCCCACTGACCGAGCAGGTCGTAAGTTGTAAAATCATGCTTAAGCAGTTCAAAGCCCCAACCCGCCATACGCTGCACGGAGTCCCGGATCAAATGGAGTACGTCCGGTATACTCGGGTCGAGCACATAGCCGCCGCTTGCGGAATAGCGAATCCACTCGGCAGGCACGTCTTCCTGGGTTAGCAGCGGACGGCACCAAAGACCCGGCTTCACACCGATCTCTGTCATTTCTCCAGCGAGCCGCGCCATATCCGGGAAGCTGGTGTTGCCTGTCCAGGGTCCGCCGTTGCACTCGCCTTTGCCGCTCATGAGCTGCCAGCCGTCATCGATGACCATGTAGGGTCGGTTTGTCCGATGGGACGAAAGGGATGACATGAAACGCGAGTCTTCCAAAATCTCGCCATGCGAGCTGTTGCCGTAGGCGTAGTACCAGTTGTTGCCGCCGTAGACCGGCTGCTTGGGCATGACGGGATTGTCGCACATGACGGTGCAGAAGCGACGGGCTGCTGCAAACGGCGTCTCGCCTTCACTGCCGGAATCATGCACAATTTCGGCGACAGCAAGTGTCCGCTCGCCAAGCATGACTCCGCCGCTGCCGCTGGTCACATCGGCAGTGAATGTAATGCCGTCTGTATCGAGCTGCCAAAAGCAGAATGCGCTCGCACCGGTTTTCACTCCGTACCCCGCCGTTCTGATGCCGTCAAAGGCAAGGAAATACCACGGCATTACCCGCTCCGGCACGATGCCGCGCCATTCCATATCGCCATAGCCGCGTTCCCAATGATCGCCCAGCAGCAGCAAGTTCCCAGCCGGGGGTTCGTTCCAGCGCATCTTGATGGTATGTACCGAAGTGTGCGGCGCTTCGAGTGTCAGCAGTAGTGATTCTCCTGCGTGCTTGCGGGTTATTGTCAAAGCCAGACCTGCGGACTCCCAGCTTCCTTCGCGAACTTGGGCAAGCTCCTTCCATCCGTTCGCTGTCCGTATAACGACTGCAGCTGGTCCGCTTGCGATTAAATTAATCATTATATAATCCTCCCCCTAATGGTTCTTGCTATTTCCTGTTCTGATGCAAATAATAGAAGTATTACTGGCTCTACCTAAAAATCAGTGCTTGACGAGACTCGGATGTGCTGCTGCGGGTTCGCAGGGTATTTTCAATCGCCATTCAGCTGCCGTTTCCTTTCGCGAAGCCGTCAAGCAATGATTTTGGTTTTGAGCCGTATTACTTGCATTATAAAACCGCCTTCGTGCGGATTGAATAACGAAACAGGTCTTTTCAGCATTATTAATTAACCAAATGGGACTTATTGTGGGGGAGAGCAAATATGGCGACACGATCTCAGCTTCAGTCGTTCCAATCCTTCAAGAACTATAAATCTGAAATGTATTTGTATGGTTCACATGCAGCGTCCGTGCCTGAGGGATGGCATTGCCGGCGTCATCTTCACCATATGATGTTTGAAGTGAATTTGGTGCTGAAGGGGACGCAGCAGGCTGAAATTGGCGGGGTGCAATACAAGCAAAGAGAAGGGAGCATTATCCTCATTCCGCCGATGCAACTGCATTCTTACAAGACAAGCAGCCCGCTCAGCTTTTTTGTGCTGCATGTTCAGATCGATGATGCGGCCTTTCTGCAATTGCTCGGCGAGGCAAAGCTGCTGCTGCTTGAGCCAGGGCACCAGTTGAACGGCTTGCTTCGTCCTGAATTGGATCGCATTATGAACCTGCTTGCAAACGACGGATCAAAAACAAAGCTGTTTCACACGTTATACGGCATGATGGATATTTTGGAGGGTTACATACAGCAGCATGCGGAGGCGCCGCCGCACTGGGGACAGGAGCTTCCTGTGCAGATCGCCAGGGAAATCGAACGGCTGATTGCTGCGCCAATCGATGATGACCCGGCCATTGCGCTCAACTGGCTGCAAGTAATTGCAGACCGGGCGGGTTTCAGCCGCCGGCACTGTTACCGGGTCTTTCGTGAAGCGTACCGCATGTCTCCGCGCGATTATCTGGCAGTGCTCCGCCAGCAGGAAGCGATGCACCTGCTGGCAGGCGGAGACAGCTCGGTAGAGCAGGTCGCTATCCGAATCGGATACGACAATGTTCAAAGCTTTATTCGCCAGTTCGTGAAGTGGACGGGGATGACGCCTGGCGCATTTCGCAGACAACGGCATAACGATACGATTTACTTGACGCCGCTGGAATTGAAGTGACCGTCTCCCGCTTACGAATGGAGCAGCCCCGATTGTCTGATTGCAGTGCAGAACGTTTGGAATTGCTCTGGATCAAGCTGCTGTTCGGCGTCGCTTAATGCGGAGCGCGGGTCGGGATGGACTTCCACCATTATGCCGTCTGCGCCTGCGGCAAGCGCGGCCTTCGCGCACGGCACCATAATGTCTTTCCTCCCCGTAGAGTGGGTGACATCGACCAGCACAGGCAGGTGCGTCTCCTGTTTCAGAATGGGTACGGCTGAAATGTCCAAAGTGTTGCGAGTCCATTTCTCATACGTTCTAATGCCGCGCTCAATCAAAATAATTTGAGTATTGCCGCGCGAGGCGATGTATTCTGCAGCCAGCACAAACTCCTCCAGCGTTGCGGACAAGCCGCGTTTCAACACGACAGGCATGTTGGTCTCGCCCGCTGCTTTAAGCAGCTCGAAATTATGCATGTTCCGCGCGCCGATCTGGATGATGTCGATGTATTGTGCTGCAAGCTCCATGTGGGCAGGGTTAACAATTTCGCTAATCGTAGTCAGTTCATATTCATCGGCAACGGCTTTCAGCATTTGCAGCCCTTCGACGCCAAGCCCCTGGAAGTCGTACGGTGATGTGCGCGGTTTGAATGCCCCGCCCCGCATGACCTTTACGCCAGCCTGCTTAAGGGAGGCTGCCACAGTGCGCAACTGATCAAGCGATTCGACAGCACAGGGGCCGGCGATGATCGTTTGGGCGGGCCCGCCGATCACAGTGTGATTAACGCGCACAAGTGTGTCTGCCTGCCCGGATTTGCGGGCAACCAGCAATTCACGCTTTTGCGGAGAGGACGGTCTGCCGAGTGTGAGTTCGCTTATCTGCTTGGAGAACTTAATGAGGGAGTCTTTCGCTAGTGGTCCATCATACTGTTCAAGGCATTCTTTTAACGATTGCTGTTCCACATCCGGGCTAATCTGATGCGCAAGGGTGGCGCGTTCATGAAGCAATTCGAACAATTGTCTATCAATATCGCTCAATCTGTCTTCCTGCTGTTGTATTGATTTCGTTGAATTCATGTTATCCACTCCTTAAATGATGGTTAAATACAAAAAAAAGCCGTCTATCAAGGCACGGGAAATCCCGCGGTACCAGCCTTGTTAGACAGCTTGAAATGACAGCTTCTCACTTGGGGCGCGATAACGTTGCGCCATTCGAATCTCCCTACTTTGCAAGCTTGTTGTATTCAGGAGACCAACTCGGGAGTGAACTTCGACATGCTGCTGTCTGCGGCGCGCTCTCAATCTCCGGCGCACCGTCCCTGTCAGGGCAGGACATGTTTACTTTCTCCGTCTTCGTTGTTAACTATTTCGTAGTTGTTCTTAGTATAGAAAAGGGGAGGGATCTCTGCAAGAGCGCACTTAAAAGCCGTACCTCGTCAAAGCGAAACAAGACTAATGCAGCGAAACGCTGTCGCAGGGCAACATGATCGTTGGACAACGCTGCTGTATAGCAACGCTGTCGCATAAGAACACTAATGCACAGCAGGTTTAAAACTGCAATGCAGTGAAGCGGGAGTAGCCAAGCGCTGATTTGTAGACAGAGCCTAAATTTTCAAAGGTTTAATTGACAGTTTTTCTATATTTGGCTATATTTCCTTTAGTGAGGTGAGACATATTAAAACACATGCTGCAGTGATCGGGAAAATTGTATTAAGTTTTATTGTCGTTATGATTTTGATGGTGTTTGCCGGATTGATTATTGCTTTGATGGGGGCCGCATCCGGGTTGGATCAATCAGAGCTCGCCGTTTCTCTTGAGGGCAATCAGCTCGTTATGTATGGACAGCTTTTGTTGTTCATCGCGGTCGCATGGGCAATGTATGCGATTTTCGAAAGGAAGAAAGGTTGGGCTTTCGGTTTAAAACAACGCCGCGGCGCACAAATGGCTCTGCAAGGCGCGCTTTCCGGCATCGTCCTTATTTCTCTGTCCGGTGTTCTCATCTGGGCTTTCGGCGGGATAAGTTGGGCGGTGAGTGACCGGGACCCGGCATTGAGCAACTCGTTATTGCAGGGGTTGATTCTATTTATAGGCGTTGCTGTTTCTGAAGAAATTTATTCCCGCGGCTACATTCAAGGGTTGCTCCGCTACCATTACGGCAGTGGATTTGCCATCATTGTCAGTTCGTGCTTGTTTGCGCTGCTTCATATTATGAATCCGGGGATATTGGAAACGCCGCTTCCTATTTTGAATCTGCTGATGGCTGGCGTCATTATGGCGCTTGCACGCGAACTGACCGGCGGATTATGGTGGCCGATCGGATTGCATTTGACTTGGAATTACTTTCAGGGCTATATTTATGGCTTTAATGTTTCAGGTACAGTGCCTGAGCACTCGGTCTTGATCACAGCAGACAACGGGCCTGACTGGCTGTCGGGCGGACAATTTGGCATTGAAGGAAGTTTGATCTCGCTTGTGATGCTGGTGCTTGGCACAATTATGGTCTACTTATTGTATCGGAAAAATGCTCAAGCAACTTTTTCCTCTCGCGCTCGTCTTTAAAGGTAAAGGGCAAGAAAGGAGCAATCAAATGATGAATACGGTACAATTTCTTATCATCGCAGCCATTGTGCTGGGCAACGGCCTGTTGTTCGTCTGGCGTTCCAAATCGAAGCAAGGACAAACATCCAACACAAGAATGCTGAGGGGAATCGGTTACGGGCTAGTCGGCTTGACCGCGTTTCTGCTCTTGGTTGGGGTGCTGCAGCACTTTGATGAACAGGCGCATGCTATTGGACATTAAGCGCAGCAACGCGAGATTCGTAGTACACTCCTAACCGAGGTTTAGTCCATAATGATGTGACCCTGGCCCAGATGAATTTCTATAAATCCTGCCATATGGCGGGTTTGAAATGCAATGGGCTTTTTGCTCCCGGCAAGCAGGATACTCTTCACATCGTGAGCTTGCTCGGCTGGGAGCATAAAAGATTTACGGTATGAAAAAACTTCTCCAAGCGTTGCGTGGACCGCTTGCACAAGCCTGTCCGCTTCCCCTTTGCCCATCAGATTGATAATAACCATTCCTTCCGCGTCAAGCTTGCCTGATATCAACTGGAAAAACTCAAGCGTCAACAGATGACGGGGCGTACCTTTGCTGGAGAATGCGTCCAATACCACATAATCATAAGTGTGCTCCGGGCTATCCCTTAACAATTGGCGTCCATCTCCGATAGCGACATTGTGCAGGGAATAGTTGAAATATTTGCGGCTTAGCGCCACGATGTGTTCGTCAATTTCGGCGACCGTGATTCGTTTGTCCGCGAAGTGGCTAGCTATTGTTCCGATGCCGTGTCCGATGACAAACCCATTCTCAAACTCCGGATCATTGTAATTCATAAGATGAATCATAGCACGAGGGTATTCAAATACAATCCGTTCCGGATGCTGCAAATCAAGCGCCCCCTGCAGCGCAGCGTCTCCGAACTGCATAATGCGGAAGCGACCCTTCTCGCCATACAGCTCAGTTAGATCGGCTACCGTCAGCTCATCGTTATGGTTTCGTATTTCTTTGAATAGCACTTGCACAAGGCGAGCCCTCCTTCTGCGTAATTTTCTTTTTAATATGATCCATAGAGTAGATTTTAGCAATTGAGTTAAGGTAACAACCACATCTTGGTTGATATAAATTTTTTTTCATAGTGATAAAAATGATTTTTTGGATAAAATAAAATAAATGAATGCGGAATGGTGCAGAAAGGTATAGAATAGGGGTTAAGAAGTAACGGTGGTGACGCAGCAGTTTCGGAGTTGATATGTGAAATTTTTCACTTATCTGGGTTGTTCGAGAAGGTATTCAAATTTACTCAAACAACGGCTGATCAGTATAGTATGCGCTGCAAACCAGACTATCACACGCAATTAAGGGGGAACGAACAAATGTCGAAAACAGCTGTAAAAAATGAGCAACAAACGCCAGCGGTAGAAGAAGTGAACACTGCTGCAGAAGCAGTGGAAACTGCTGTAAAACCGGATGTTCTGGATCAATTGTTAAAACCTGAAGTGCAAGAGGCTTTGACTGTATTGGTGGATCAACTGCCTAGACTGTCTGAGATGATGGCTTTGCTTACGAAAACGTATGACTTGGCGGAAAAGGTAGCAAATGACCGCGTACTAATCGATGATACGGTTGGCGCACTGAAAGAGGTAGTTAAACCGATCGAAGAGAAAGTGAAAGGTTACGCCTCCGCTGCGATTGAAGCGAATGATCGCGCTGACCAAAGCGAGTCGACAATCGGTCTGTTCGGCATGGTCAAGCTGCTGAAAGATCCGGAATTGCAAAGAATGCTGCGTTTTGGCCAGGCATACCTGGATATTTTGGGCGAAAGAAAGAAATAGGACTACGACTAGGTTCAAGCTGAAAAAGCTTGCGCTTACAAGTTAGTTTTGCTTTGCAAAACTTTTAAGGAGGATTCACATGAGAAAACAAATTCTAATTATAGGCGCCGGTTACGGCGGCTTGCTGAGTGCGCTCTCCGCCCGTGCTAATCTAACGCCAGAAGAAGCGCAAATTACCGTTATTAACCGTGTAGGTTCCCACCAGATTATTACTGAACTGCATCGTCTTGCTGCAGGCAACGTTGCTGAGCAAGCGGTTGCGCTTCCGCTGGAGAAACTGTTCAAAGGCAAAGACATCAATGTACGAGTCGGCAACGTTGAGAACATTGATCTTGCAGGCAAGAAAGTTGCACTGGAAGACGGCACGTCCTATGTATACGATACACTGGTGCTGGCACTGGGCAGCGAGACGAACTACTTTGGCATTCCTGGTCTGCAGGAAAACAGCCTGGTGCTGAAATCGGTTGTTGATGCAAACCGTGTGTTCAAGCATGTTAAAGAGCGGATTGCCGCTTACGCGCAAACAAAGAACAAAGCTGACGCGACTTTCGTCATCGGCGGCGGCGGACTGACAGGCGTGGAACTGGTTGGCGAACTTGCCGATGAGCTGCCAGCAATCTGTCGTTCTTACGGCGTAGACTTCAATGATATCTCCTTGTATCTGGTTGAGGCAATGCCGAGCATTCTGCCAATCTTCTCTCCTGAGTTGATCGAGCGTGCTACAACGAGTCTTGAGAAGCGTGGCGTTGAGTTCCTTACAGGTCTTGCCATCACAGAAGTGAAGGGCGCTACTGTAAGCTTGAAAGACGGAAGAACAATCGATACGAATACATTGGTATGGACAGGCGGCGTTCAAGGAAGCACGCTTGTGGGCAACTGTGGTGTTGAAGTAAACCGCGGTCGCGCGACGGTCAATGAGTTCATGCAATCGACTTCTCACCCAGAAGTATACCTAGCTGGCGACTGCGCAGTTGTGTTTGCTCCAGAAGGACGTCCATATCCGCCTACTGCCCAATTGGCATGGCAAATGGGTGAACTGGTTGGCGCGAACATTGCAGCAACTTATAAAGGTGCCAAGCAAGATACATTCAGCCCTGTATTCTCAGGTACTTTGGCAAGTCTGGGACGCAAAGACGGCATTGGTGCTGTCGGCGAATCGGGTATCGAGCTGAAGGGTATTCCGGCTTCCTTGATGAAAAAAGCAAGTAATGCCCGTTACTTGTCGCACATCAACGGCCTGTTCTCGCTCGCTTACTAAATTTTATTTGTTCTTTCGGAATTTTTCAGAACCATCCCGGTCGGCATGACGGGATGGTTCTTTTTGAAAGGAGGCGAGGACAGCGGCTGATTATCGTGCATCCGGCACAGCGCTGAAGTATGCCCCTGTTGGGGATGCGGCGCTGACTGTGCAGTTTGAAAATGTGATTTCACTTGAGGTCAACCGTGCCGTACAGTCATTTGCGGCTGTAATCGAGCGTCAACATCTAACGGGAGTTTCGCAGCTTATCATCGCCTTCAACAGCTTGGCCGTCTGTTATGATCCATTGAAAATCAGTTACAGCGAACTGGTTCACACGCTGCAAAGTCTGGAATCAAGCGAGTTTGCGATTCCATCGCTGCAAGGCCGAACGCTGCATGTTCCGGTCGTATTTGGCGATGAATTCGGGCCTGATCTGAATGATGTGGCGCGCCAGAGCGGTCTCAGTCCCGAAGACGTGGTGCAGCGGATGACCTCGCGCAGCTATTACGTGTATATGGTCGGTTTCATCGACGGCTTGCCTTATTGCGGGGATCTGGACGAGCCATTGAGACTGCCAAGACGACCCAACCCCCGTATTAAGGTTAGCAAAGGCTCTGTAGCGATATCAGGCGGCCAGACGACCGTTTATACGGTAGACACCCCTGGCGGATGGCATTTGCTTGGCTGGACGCCGATGAAGTTATTCGATGCTGCTCTATCGCAGCCCTGCGCACTTGCAGCTGGCGATGAAGTGCGGTATATCTCTATAACAGAAGAAGAGTCGAAGCACTGGGACGAGCACAGGCAGAGGGAGTGGGATCGCCAATGGAATGGGTGACCGTAATAAAGCCGGGCTTCTTCACGACTGTCCAGGATTTGGGACGGCGCCATCTGCTTAGAAATGGCGTATCCGCATCAGGAGCGATGGACCCGCTATCGCTGCGCCTTGGCAACCTGCTCGTAGGCAATGAAGAAGGCGCAGCGGCGCTGGAAGTTACGATGGCCGGCCCTAAATTGCGGTTTTCAGCCGCAGGGGCGATTGCCATAACAGGCGGCGATCTCTCGCCCGCTATTAATGGCAGAGCAGTGCCGATGTGGCAATCCCTCGCTGTCCGGCCGGCGGATGAGCTTACCTTCGGTGCCTGTCGCAATGGTTGCCGATCTTACCTATGCCTTGCCGGCGGAGTGGAGGTGCCTGAAGCGATGGGCAGTCGCTCGACTTTTCAGCGCGGCGGCTATGGGGGAATGAATGGACGCGCGCTGATGTCCGGCGATCAGCTCCCGGTCGGGGTGGCCCGTTACCCGATTCAAGACGTTGCAGGACGGCGGCTGCCGCCCGAATCGATTCCTGATTACCGGGGAGAGCGCGATATTCGATTTATTTTGGGGCCGCAGGATGACGCCTTTACAAGCGAGTCTGTGGAATGCTTCCTGTCGGAGCCATATCTCGTCACGAATGATTCAGACCGCATGGGTTACCGGCTGCAGGGTGCCCCGCTGCAGCATGTTGGCGGAGCGGACATTATTTCTGATTATATTGCGGTCGGCTCTATTCAGGTACCGGCCGCAGGGCAGCCGATTGTATTGATGGCTGACTGTCAGGTTACCGGGGGCTATACGAAAATCGGTGTTATTATTAGCGCGGATCTTGGTTACACCGCCCAGAGAAAGCCGGGCGACCGGCTGCGTTTTCACGCAGTAGATGTGGCTTATGCCCACGAGCAATTCAAGAAACAAGAGGCGATAATTGCAAATCTTCTCAGGGTCAACCGGATGCTGGCCTTTAAATATTGAGAGGCGTTGCAAATTATTTTTCGAAATTGGGTTGCTATTGTTATTTTATTTTGTTACTATACTTAAGTAATTAAATATAATAACTTCTTGGGAGGCATAATTTCATGTCGCAAGTACTGTTCATTAAAGCAAATAATCGCCCTGTAGATCAATCGGTAACGGTTAAGCTCTACGAGCAATTTTTAAAGACATATAAGGAAAACAATCCGAATGATCTTGTCACTGAATTGAACCTGTTCGAAGCGGATCTGCCTTATTACGATAATGACACGCTTAACGGACTGTTTAAGCTTGGCAAAGGCATTGAAGCGACGTCTGAAGAGCAAAAAGCGGCAGATCTGGCGAACACGTATCTTGATCAATTTCTTGGCGCAGACAAAGTGGTCTTTGCTTTCCCGCTGTGGAACTTTACGATTCCGGCGCAGTTGCTCACTTATTTGTTCTATCTTAACCAGGCTGGCAAGACCTTTAAATACACCGAGCAAGGGCCGGTAGGGCTGGTGGGAGACAAAAAAATCGTGCTGCTGCAGGCGCGTGGCGGAAGCTACTCCGAAGGACCGATGGTAGGTCTGGAAATGTCGCTTAATTACGTGAAGAACACGCTCGCTTTCTGGGGTGTGCAAAATCCTGAAGTTGTTGTTATAGAAGGACATAACCAATTCCCTGATCGTGCGGCAACGATCGTGGAAGAAGGATTGAACAAAGCAGCAGAACTTGCTGCAACATTCTAATAGCTGCCCGAAGAAAGCCGAATCGTCATTGCGACGGTTCGGTTTTTTGTATGAAAGCGGCAAATGATGTGTTATGGACAAATTTCTTCTGAGGAACTTTTAAGAATATGGACGCTTTTCGTGCTATAATGAGAGAAGTGATTAATAAATACATTGACTAGGAAGGTTGACTGTAGAATGCCAGTTTTTCAGGATTGGAATCAGAAAGTAAAGAAGACGTTTAATGCGACAAGCAATGAAGTCGTGCTGACGGTCACGGAAGCGGGAAATGCGTTAGGTATTTCCAAAGATCAGATGAAGGTTTACGTAGAAAAAAACCAATTGACCAAAGTTCCAATTATGAGAAGCGTTCACAGGTATTTGTTATTGAAAAGTGAAATTGATGAAATTTTGAGTAAAACAAAAAAATAATATGTCCTGCGATCACCCGTCTATAACAGGAAGGCCATGCTGCTGACCGAAGCGAGACGATGCGGAATGTATATAAATATAACCATTTATAATGTTGAGTCTATTCACTCGCTTATAATTCATACTTATCTGTCGTCGCCCGCTTCAATTATTGGAGCGGGCGGCGATTTTTGCTTTCACAGCGGTTGCAGGGTATGTTCGCTGCAATCAATCGGGTACATCCCGATGCAATGGATTCTGATGTATGGTTGATATCAAAGTGTATGAAGGGCTAAAATAAGAAAAACGATGACGGATGCTTGGACAGAAGAAAGGAAATCAGCTGATGGAGATGCAAGAACTGAGGGAGTTAAAGGAAAGTGAGCTGCTGACTATTATGCGAGAGCAGCCTGACAAGGCGGATGCGGTGTTGTTCGTTACTCCGTTGTGCGGCACTTGCAAGCTGGCGGAAAGGATGCTTGCCATTGTGCAGATTGCCTCGCCAGAACTGAAGCTCTTCAAAATAAATATAAACTATGCTCCTCACCTGCGAAATGAGTGGAAATTGACAAGCGTTCCCGCGCTGGTCATCCTCCAGGACGGTTCAGTGGTCAGAACGGAGTATGCGCTGCACTCGGTCGATTATGTGCATGCATTAATGACGAACCGGAAGGAAGCGGGGCAGTGATGAACCTAACAGTGCAGGAAGCATTGGACGTATATCCGCTTTCCGAGGCAAAGCTTGTTGCAGGCGCGGAGGGGGTGTCTCGCATCATCAAGTCAGTCAATGTGATGGATGCTCCAGACATTGCGGATTGGATCAAGCCGGGAGAACTGCTGCTGACAACAGCATTTCTGCTCAAGGATACCCCTGAGGAATTTGCCCTGCTGCTGCGTAAATTGAATGAACGCGGCTGCACGGGACTCGGGATCAAACTAGGCCGGTTTTGGACCCATATTCCCGAAGTGATGATTGCCGAGGCGAATCGTTTGCAATTCCCGCTGCTGGTGCTGCCTTTCGAATTCACCTTTTCTGATCAGATGAACGCCTTGTTCCACGCCGAACATGAAAAAAACACACGCGAACTGCAAAGCGTGCTGGCCAAGCAGAAAATATTAATGCAGTACGCGCTGAATCCGGCGATCGTGGATAATATTTTTGAGGCGATATCCGAAGTGCTGGATCATCCGCTAGCTGTAGTGAGCTCGCGTGGACATTTGTTCTATGATACCACCGGCTGGCCGGAGGCTTTTCTGTTAACCGGGTTTCCCTGGAAGCAGAGCCATCAGCGGATCAATACAATACGTGGCGCATGCTACCGGCTTCCGTTAATGGAGGGGGAGTCTTGCTATGGGTTTCTAGTTATTATTCTCCCGGACATCAATCTGCTGAAGGCTCAGGAATGGCTGTTCCATCAAGCGGCTGAAATGTTGGTCTTTCATATGGGGCGGCATTATCAAGGACATGTGAACCATGTAGTGCAGCAGCAGTTAGGCAGCCTGATTCAACAATATCTTGCCAGGAAAATTCCGGTCAGAACCGTTATGGAACGTGCGGCCTCACATCATTTTTCGTTTTTGGACCGCCCCTATCAATGCATGCTCATTTCATCGCAGCAGATGAAAACCCCGCAAGCCGAGCGGCTGCTGTGGGAGCTTGCGCAGGAACTGCAGTATAACCCTGCAATGCGTCATTATGATGTCCAGCTTTTCGAGTTGGAGGAGGGAATACTCTCGATATTTTCCTTGCCGGATGAACGGGATTACAGCCAACAGATATCCAGGCTGTTGCACGAACTGTTCCACGATTTGCTGCAGGATCAGTCGAGCGGTGTGCCTTCCTTTTATATAAGCCGAATGAAGTTGAAAGCGGAGCGCTTGCTGGCTGCTTATGAGGAATGTCTTGAGACGCGCAAGCTGTCGATGCTGTTTGGGTTGCGGGATGCAATCATTGCTTTTGAGACGCTTGAATTAGCTTATGTGTTTCAGTATGTTCCTACGGAAGTGATGCAGAACTTTTGCGATAAGGTGCTGCATCCATTAACAGCATCGGACAAGGAAAATACAGGAGAGTTGCTGGCGACGTTGAAGGCTTATGTGGAACATGACGGGCAAGTGCATGAAGTAGCGCGGCACATGCATATTCATCGCAATACGGTGACCAATCGACTGGACAAAATAAGCGACAAGCTCCAATTGGAGCCCAAAAATGTGAATCATCTTGTAAAACTGAAAGTAGCGTTTATCTTTCAAGATATGCTCGATCACGGCGGGGGTGGGAGGTGAAATTACTTGTATACCCTATCTCAGGGGGGGTGGCAGGTGAAAATTACTTGTATACCCTATCTCAGGGGGGTGGCAGGTGAAAATTACTTGTATACCCTATCTCAGGGGGTGGCAGGTGAAATTACTTGTATACCCTATCTCAGGGGGTGGGAGGTGAAATTACTTGTATACCCTATCTCAGGGGGGCAGGTGAAATTACTTGTATACCCTATCTCAGGTTGAGGTGAATGATGGGGAAGATGCATTTTCGCGGTATTGGGACTACAATCATCGGCTTTTTAACGTTTGATTTATTTAGCTGAGTCAGGGTATACAGCATAACAGAGCATAACAACGCGGCACAGCACAGCGCTGTACAACGTAAAACAACAGGATGCGGCACAGCACAGCGCAGTACAACGTAAAACAACAGGATGCGGCACATCACAGCGCTGTACAACGTAAAACAACAGGATGCCGCACAGCACAGCGCAGCACCAGATCCGTTATTGTTATGAAAAGGACGAAATTAGACGAGTTTGCGTAGTAATAGCGGAACGTGCGCTGCTATGCGGCACGACCGAAGTCTCATCTGCCAAGTCGCACGGGTTAATACGAGTTGCATGAACGCCAGCAGGCGTTTTTTTTATGCTATTTTTTCTTCAAACAATAAACATTCGCGATCATATTACATATAACGTTAGTTTATATAACATAAAATCATTGTTATGTAGGTTACTTGCACAACTTTATTCAATTTCATTGGGCATTTTCATAATTAAATGTAATATAAATTGACACAATCAGTCTACCGCCGTTATGATTTAGTTAACAAATCAAATAGAGAGTAAGTTGTTGATAACTTTTCGAACAGGAGTTGTTCCTATGGATCGTAACAACACGCTAGTCACAATGGACCGATTGAACAAGGTGTATCCAAATGGAACAGTTGCGGTAAAGGATGTCGAACTTGATGTGCATGACGGTGAGTTTCTATGTTTTGTCGGGCCGTCCGGTTGCGGCAAGTCAACAATTTTCAAAATGATAGCAGGATTGGAAAGTCATACGGCCGGGGGGCTGGAGATTTTCGGGAAAACACCTTATGAAGCGCGCAAGCAAAATGAAATTTCATTTGTTTTTCAGGAACATACGCTAATGCCGTGGAGCACGGTTCAGGACAATGTGGCGCTGCCGCTGCAATTGCGCGGAGTATCGAAAAAGCAGCAGCGTGAGGAAGCGGCGCGTGTGCTTGAATTGGTTGGGTTGAAGGACCACATGAAAATGCTGCCTCGCGAATTGTCGGGCGGAATGAAGATGAGGGTATCGATTGCCAGATCGCTTGTCTCCAATCCGCGGCTGCTGCTGATGGATGAACCTTTTGGAGCTTTGGATGAAATAACAAGACAAACGCTGCAGCAGGAATTGCTTCATATCTGGCAGCAAAACCGAGATATGACGGTGCTGTTCATTACGCACAATGTGTTCGAAGCAGTGTACTTGTCCACGAAGGTTGTTGTAATGACACCGCGTCCAGGCAAAATCGAGTCGGTCATCGACGTGCCTGTACCGTTCCCGCGGGATGATTCGTTTCGGTCATCGACAGAGTTTAGCATGCTGGTGGGGGAAGTATCCAAAGATTTGAAACATTAAAGCAAGCAGTAGTGCGATTGACTTGACCTATTTAAGGAGGGCGTGCCAATGGCGGTGGAGTGGGAAAAAGAAATGTTGGATCTTGTCGGTGAAGCTGGTTTTTATTTGGACTCAGAGCGAAGAGAGAAGTTGTCCAAGGACTACTACTGGTATTCCCCAATTCTGGAGCAGCGTCTGAAAGACAAGCGGGCGGAAGCCATTGCCGTTCCGAACAGCGAGGCCGACATTCCTGCAATATTGTCCTGTGCATACAGCCATAAGATTCCGGTTACTGTTCGTGGCGCAGGCACAGGCAATTACGGCCAGGCAGTGCCATTGAACGGCGGAATCGTCATGGATCTGAGTCGTTTGAATGACATTGTGGAGACCGGAGACGGTTACGTCCGCGTGCAGTGCGGCGTGAAGCTTGGGGCGCTGGAGAAATATTTGCGGGAACGCGATCAGGAACTGTGTATTTACCCAAGTACTTATCTGAAGGCGACGGTCGGTGGATTTGTAAGTGGAGGATCAGGCGGGATCGGCTCGATAACATGGGGGAATCTGTGGGATGGCAATGTGCTGGCTGCGGTTGTCTACACGCTTGAGGCGGAACCGAGACGTTTGGTTGTGGAAGGCGATGATCTGAAAAGCTACATTCACAGCTATGGAACGGCTGGCGTAGTAAGTGAGCTGACCATCCGGACGGCGCCAAAGACAGAGTGGGTGCAAAGCATCGTACAATGCCCTGATTTGAAGGCGGCCATGCAGTTTGCCGAGCAGCTCTCACGGGATCATGAGATTGGCAAACGGTTGGTCAGTGTTTCCGAGTGGCCGATTCCTTCTTATTTTATCCCCTTTGCCAAATATATGGATGAGGGTGCAACGGCTGTTTTGCTGGAGACGGCTGATGGTTCGCTCCCCTCTGTCGAGGCTCATGCCCAATTGTTCGGCGGCTCGATTAAACATACGATTCCGGCAGATAAATATCATCGCGGGATGGGATTGTCCGATTTTACATGGAACCACACCACCCTGTGGGCGCTAAAAAATGATTCGACGCTTACCTACCTGCAGGCAGGTTTCACGGCTGCGCGTTATGTAGAGCAAATTGAAGAGATTAGAGCGAACTTCCCTGACGAGGTGCTGCTGCATTTTGAATGGATCACCGCTTCCGGTCAACTAACGCCTGCCTCACTGCCAATCGTTCGCTTTCAGTCGGAAGAGCGACTCTACGAAATCATCGCGTTTCTTGAATCCATCGGCGTACGGGTCAACGATCCGCATACGTATGTGCTGGACTATGGTACAAGGGGAGCTTATGAAAATATGTTGAAGCGTAAAGCGGCGAATGATCCGCTTGGCCTGCTGAATCCGGGAAAAATAAATATGAATCCAATGTTTAGCTGAGAGGAATGAGACGTCATGGCAATGGATAAAAAGTATCTTCCTTCGATTGGCACGTTCGGCGCGCGCGACGGCAAAGCGGGCAAACGCCCGCAGGCCGAAGTAGCGATTCAAGCGGGAAAGCGCAAGTCGGCTGTGCAGTTGCTGTATGCGATACTGCCGCCAATTACCGTTTTGGTGTTGTTGATTGGACTATGGGAGGTGCTTGGACGTGTGTCGGGCATGCCAGCGTACATTCTTCCCAAGCCGACCGATATTTTTGAAGCGGCCGCAAAAAACTACGTGAATTTGTTCAATTCCGTCTTTGTCACCATTTCTTCGGCGATCATCGGATTTTTGCTGAGTGTGCTCTTCGGCGTATCCGGGGCCGTGCTGCTGGCAAGCTCGAAACTGGTTGAAAAAAGCCTCTACCCCTATGTCATCATTTTGCAGACTATCCCTATTATCGCAATCGCTCCGATTATCGTCATCTGGTTTGGCGCAGGGACGAACGCGATTGTCACAATCGCCTTCTTGATCGGTTTCTTCCCGATGCTGTCCAATACGCTTGTCGGGCTCAATTCCACGGATCAGAATTTGAAAAACCTGTTTTTCCTCTATAACGCTTCGCGGTTTCAAACGATGTGGAAACTGCGCATTCCCGCAGCGCTTCCGTATATTGTGGCCGGTCTGAAAATATCGTGTACGCTCGCCGTCATCGGCGTGATTGCCGGAGAATATATCGCCGGAATCGGCGGTGGAAAAGGCGGACTAGGCTATGCGATCACCGTGGCGGCCACCCGACTGCAGACACCGTATTTATTCGCTTGCGGGTTCGCGGCCTCTGTGATGGGCATTGGCTTCTACATGCTGATTAACTACTTTTCGAAAATGATGCTCAGCTCCTGGCATGAATCGGAGATGAAGCATTAAGGAGGAAGCGATGCAAGCACAGAACAATTTACGGCTGATTAATGTATCTCTTCCCCTGCAGGATCGGAACGAGCGATTTGAAGTCACCGTTTCGGAAGGGCGCTATTCGTCGATTGTCCGTCAGCAACAGACGGTACCACCGGAAGGAACGTCAAGCTTGGACAGCTTATTGCACGATGCGGACAGGGCAAATCCAGCACTTTCTGCCAGCTTTGTGCCTGATCGGGCCGGGATATTCGGAAAGGAGCAGCAGGAGACTGTCATCGATGTTGGGGGCCGGATTATGCTTCCGGGGCTTGCAGATGCGCACATGCATCTCGACAAGGCGTTTACCTCCCGGCAAATCGGCAACCTGTCAGGCACATTGCTTGAAGCGATTCGCAACTTTAAAGCTGCCTCACCTTCGTTTACACACCAGCAGCTTAAAGAGCGGATGATGACGACAATTCGGCATGCCATGTCGTTTGGCACGACGGCCATTCGTACGCATCTTGACTTCAATTATCAGGCTGGCATTGATGTGGCGATGCGAACGGTATATGCGGCTCTGGAAGTGAAGGAGGCTCTTCGGGGCAGGGTGGAACTGCAATTGTTCCCGTTGTGTCAATTCGACCGGATGCCAGGTGCGGCGCTGGAAGCGCTGGAAGAGGCGCTGCGGCTTGGCGTCGATGGAATTGGCGGCGCACCGCACTTGTCTGCTGACCCGCATGCCGATATTGATACCGTCTTTCGACTCGCGCAGAAGTATGGCAAGCCGATTGACCTCCATGCGGATGAAAATGATGATCCGGCAGTTCGGACGGTGGAGTATATTGCGAGACAGACCATCGCACAAGGCTACCAGGGGAAGGTGACGGTCGGTCATCTCTGCTCATTGGCGGCGATGGCGCATGAGGATGCGGAGTCGATTATTGGCTTGATGGCAGAGGCGCGATTGATGGCCATTACACTGCCGGGCGCAAACATGTATTTGCAGGGTCGGGGAGATCGCGGGGTAGTGCGGCGCGGTGTCACCCGAGTGAAGGAGCTGGTGGCGGCCGGGGTTCCCCTTGCTGTCGCCAGCGACAATATACAAGATCCGTTCCACCCTTTCGGACGTGGAGATTTGCTGCAGATTGGCCTGTTGGCCGCCTATGCGGCGCATATGTCGAGTGAGCAGGATCAACTGGAACTGCTGCGCATGATCACCGAAGTTCCGGCGACTATTATGGGCCTGGACGGTTGGGGGATTGAAGAGGGCAATGCTGCGAACTTTGCCATCTTTGATGCCGCGACGGTTGGGGAACTGCTTGCGTGGCTGCCTTCAGGCAGATGGATCAACAGAGGCGGGGAATGGACGGTTGTCAGCAAGCCGCTGACCATATGGCAGCGAGATTAGGCAGGATAACATGAGGGGGAGAAACGAATGAGAAGAAACAGAACAACAGGAACGCTGCTGCTAATTTTGCTGCTGGTAATGACTGCAGTGCTTGGTGCGTGTGGAAGCTCGGGAGACAAAGCGGAGCCGTCGGGGACAGCGGCTGGCAGCCCCAAAGACAATGCGCAAGGTGAGGGTGACGCTGCGGACGGCGATGATGCAGCTAACGAGCCAAAGGACGACAAACCTGCCGAATTGTTCAAAGTAAAGCAAATGACCAACTGGTTTGCCCAAGCTGAGCATGGCGGCCAGTATGCGGCACTGCTGAAAGGCTTTTATAAGGAAGCTGGTCTCGATATGACAATTGAATCTGGCGGTCCGGGCATTTCCTCGACTCAGATTGTGGCCTCTGGCAAGGCGGACTTCGGAATGGGTCAAGGGGATGAAGTGTTGTTCGCCAGACAGAATGGCATCCCGCTCGTTGCGCTGGTCGGGGTCTTTCAGAAGAACCCGCAAGCGATCATGTACCATAAAGGCCAGGATATTAAAGGGTTTGAAGATCTGGATGGGCGCAAAGCGTATGTCGGCAGCGGTGTCGCTTACTGGGAATTCATGAAGAAGGCTTTTGATCTTGGAAAAGTGCAGGAATTTGCCTATAACGGTTCTCTGGCGAGCTTTATTGAGGATGACACAGCAGTTTCGCAAAGCTATATGACTTCCGAGCCTTATACATTGGCGCAGGAAGGGATTGAAGTGGACTTTTTGCTTAATGCAGACTCCGGTTACGCTCCTTATGGAAATATTTTGTATACGACAGAGAAGTTTTTGAAGGATCACCCGGATATTGTTAAAGCTTATGTTGAAGCTTCGGTACGAGGATGGAACTATTACAAGGATAACTATGAGGAAGTAAACGTGTTTATTAAGGATTTCAACCCGGATATGCCGCTCGACAAACTGGAATACAGTGCAACGGCATTGCAGCCGCTCGTATATGGGTTTGATGCCGAGACCAACGGAGTGGGCTATATGTCAGAGGAGCGGTGGCAGACATTGATGGAGCAACTGCTTGACCTGGGCTTGCTTGAAAGTCCGATTGATGTAAAAACCGTATTTACGACGGAATTTTTGCCGAAGCCATAAATTACAGGAGGCGAGCGCGATGAATTTCGGCGGAGTGGCTGTCGAGCGCAAGGCGGGTTGCCTGATGCGGGACGGGGTGACGCTTTACGCGGATATCTACCGCCCTGCCGGGTCAGGGCAGTATCCCGTGCTGCTGATGAGGCAGCCGTATGGACGGATGCTGGCTTCAACCGTAACTTATGCGCATCCGATCTGGTTTGTTCACCATGGCTATGTCGTAATCATTCAAGATGTACGCGGCAGAGGGGATTCTGAAGGGGCGTTCGAGCCCTTTGTTAATGACGTTAATGATGGATATGACACCGTGGAATGGGCAGCAGCGCTGCCTTATGCGAATGGGAAAGTGGGGATGTACGGATTTTCTTACCAGGGAACGACACAGTGGGCGGCGGCAGCGGCTCGTCCCCCTCATCTTATGGCGATTGCCCCGGCGATGTGCGCGGCGGATTTGTATCACGGGATGTTTTATCCGCACGGCAGATTTGCGATTGGCAGTTTTCTGCCCTGGGCGTTCCAACTGGCTCGCGATGAGGCGCTGCGGGCGGGAGACGGACAAAGTGCTCATCAATGCTCGCTGTTGATGAAAAATCCCGACCAGCAGCTTTGGGAGCTGCCGCTGCTGAAGAAGCATCCTTTGCTGGAACGATATTTTCCTTCCTACTATGAGTGGTGCGAACATACATCATATGATGCCTATTGGGAGAAGCGGGATTTGCTCCCGGCCATTGCGGGCAATCCGATCCCTGCGCTTCATATCGGAGGCTGGTTCGATAATTATCTTGACGGCACGTTGCAAACGTTTGAGATGCTTCAGCAGCAGGTAACGGAATATGAAAGCAGAGCGAGCGGAAGTCCCTTCCATCGTCTGATCATTGGCCCATGGGTTCATATTCCCTGGGGGCGCAAGGCGGGCGGCGTAGATTACGGGCCGGGGGCGGACGGCAACCTCCAGATGGAACATTTGCGCTGGTTTGATTACTGGTTGAAAAATAAGCGGGATGAAGCTGCGGCTGAACCGCTTGTCAAATATTACGAGCTGGAAAGCAGGCAGTGGCTTACGGCTGATCGGCTGCCGCCTTCCCGTCGCAGGACGGCGGGTATGGCAGCAAAGGCGCTGGACTTGTCTAAGCTGCAGCTTGCGGCGACCTTATCGCCATCGTCAGATGGGGATGAAGGGCGAAAGTTGAGGTGGTATTTGGCTAGCGACGGACGTCCGGCGAATGGGGCGGCAGGCGGCGGCAAGCTGGAGCAGCAGCGTGCTTCCGGGCTGCGGCTGGATGCGTATGGAACCAGCGCATTCGTCTACGATGCACGGCTGCCGATGCCTTGCGGCTCCTATTTGCCGCAGGACCGCAGTTCGCTGCAGGACCGGTTTGAAATATTGAGCTATACCAGCGATCCGTTGGACGATGCGCTCTCCGTTATGGGTGCGCCGATGTTATCGGTATGGTGCCAGGCGCTGGAAGGCCCGACGGATCTCGTTGCAGTGCTGTCGCTGGTCAAAGCGACTGGCGAGGCGCGCTTCCTGTCGATCGGGCGGGCTGAGGTGCCTGCCGCAGCGCCGCCGAGCGTCGCGCATCTGGCCGCGGAACAGCGGGCTGACGCGCAGCCTGGCGCCGTTGACGGCTGGGTGCTGCTCAACATACCGCTGCGGATGTTTGCGGCGCGATGGTCGCCAGGTGATGCGATCCGTCTTGAGCTGACAGGCAGCGCCTTCCCGATGTTTGTAAGGCATCCGAACGGTGTGGAATCTGCGAAGCTGCCTGAGCTAGGCACCGAAGCGCTGCAGATGGCTGCTGTCGCTGTGGCGCATAGCGCTGGATTCCCTTCTTATCTTGAACTAAACGGAAAGCGGTGGGACGAGTGGAATGCACACGTGGAATTCTAACGCTGATGAGCGGCGCTATTTAGGCAAATTCAGCCCCATAAATATTGTAACGAAACTGAGCCACGCTATTTCTAGAAAATCGTACGATTTTAGCCGTCCAAGGGGGGAATAAGCGCTGTGGCAAGCGTTAGAATTGCAAAAGGGCCATTTGAGGCCATTTAAGCGCTGTGACAAGCGTTAGCGCAAGATCCCCCGCCCGCTCGCATTTGCCAATCGCTGATTGTGGCTTTGAGCCGTCATGAAATGGACGAAGATGCTCTGCACTATAAGACGGGTTGTCTGATTTTTTCGACAAACGAATAGGGGAACATTAGTTGTAACTGGGGTTGCACTCATTGTCATGCTTTATGCAACGCTAGTGATTGTGTGGCCGCGAAAATTGGGTTTGGTCTCTTTTCGGGTAAATAACGGAACGTCTGTCCGTTTGAACCGCCTGAACTGACTTAACCGACTTAACCGAATTAACCGCAAGCATTGAAAATAATGATAGTATGCAGTCGCTCGAAGTTTCGTTTATGTTTGCGATGCATCAAATACAGCTCTAACTAATGGAGAGAGAGAGGGATGGCTTATGTTTACGGATTCGATTATAGCCGGCTCGATAACAGATTGTCCCGTGACGAAAATTTCGCCGGATGACTCCAATAAATTTATCCTTTTATGCGATATGGAGCGCGTGCCATTCGTTTCGGTCGTGGAGATTTTTGACGAAGCGGGCAAGACGCCTCCAAACATTCATCAGGAAGCCTACGAGTATTTTTATGTTATCAGCGGGACGGGGCAGGCCATTGTGGACGGGCAAACGATTGCCCTTCAGCCAGGCGCATATTTGATCGTACCCCCAGGCAAAACCCATGAAGTGCATAATACCGGCTCAGGCAAGCTGTACGTACTGACGACAATGATCCCTGATGAGAAGTTTTCCGATCTGGTGAAATCAGGTCCAAGCGCCGAATTGGATCAACAGGATCGCGCCGCATTATTGGGAACGGAGGGGAGCTAATGTTTCAACGATATGAAGGGAAAGTATGGGAGGACAAATTTTTGCCGCGTCTCTCCTATCGTCAAATTCGGGAATTGCCGAAGGAACAGGCACTGCTCATTTTGCCGATTGGAGCGGTCGAGCAGCATGGCGATCATATGCCGGTCATGACGGATTCTTTGATTGGCGAGGCGGTGCTGACGAGAACGATGGAGCAGATGGATGATGACAGCCCGATCTGGCTGCTGCCGCCAATATCTTATGGGAAGAGCAATGAGCATCTTGATTTTCCCGGCACAATCTCACTGTCGGCGTCTACGCTTGAAAATATTATTTTGGACATTGCCCGAAGTGTCAAACAGGCCGGATTTCGACGGCTGCTATTGTTCAATACCCATGGCGGCAATGCCGATTTGTTGAATATGGCGGCACGGGAAGTCAGGATTCAGACAGGGCTGATGGTGTTTTATATCAGTGCGGGGAGCCTGCAGACTGCCGATGATTTGCTGGATGCGGATGAGAAGGAATACGGCATTCATGCTGGTGATTATGAGACTTCGCTGCTGCTGGCGATTAAGCCGGGATGGGTGCATACGGATCGGCTTGTAAAGGAAATGCCGAATATGGCGCAATATGATTTTTTGACGATGGAAGGAAAAATAAGATTTGCCTGGGTGATGAGCGATCTCTCATCCAGCGGCGTGCTGGGTGATGCGACGAAGGCGACTGCTGACAAGGGGGAACTCATCTTGCAGCGCATCGCAGATGCGCTGTCTCAAGCGCTTGAAGAAGTCCGTCGCTTCGAAATTACAGATGTTAAGCAAGGCAAGGTGCCCGTGCCGAACGGAGATTGATTGCGAGGTAAAGAACGATGGAAGATGAATGGGGAGCGTTTTATGATCGCAGTCTTGCGCTGGCTCCGCTGCGCGCAGGCGCCTTAAGCGGTCTGACATTTGCGGTGAAAGATGTTTTTGACATTGCAGGCTATGTGCCTGGCGCGGGAAGCCCGGACTGGAAATGGACGCATAAGGAGGCGGCGGCGCATGCTGAAGCCGTCAGGCTGCTGCTTGAGAATGGCGCTGGGCTGAGAGGAACAACCCATACGGATGAGTTGATGTACAGCTTGAACGGCGAAAACTATCATTACGGTACGCCGATCAACCCGCAGGCACAAAGACATATTCCGGGCGGTTCATCCAGCGGCTCTGCCGTGGCGGTATCCGCCGGAATGGTCGATTTCGCGCTCGGCACTGACACAGGAGGCTCGGTGCGTATTCCGGCAAGTTATTGCGGTGTATACGGCTTTCGTCCAACGCATGGCGCAGTGTCTATGCAGGGCGTAGTGCCGCTCGCGCCAAGCTTCGATACGACAGGCTGGATGAGCAGAGATGCCCGCATAATGCGCGAAGTGGGCAATGTTTTGCTTCCTGGGAATGGGCAGGATGGTGCACATGCTAGCTTTGGCACAATTGTCACAGGCACAGATATTATGCAGGCGGTCAATGAGGAATGTGCGCAAGCTGTCCAGCCTTGGATGAGCAGCCTATACGGTCTTGCGGGCGAGCATCGGGAGATGGTGATTGCGCCGGAAGGACTTGAGGTGTGGATGCATGTGTTTCGTCTGCTGCAAGGGTATGAGATATGGCAGACGCATGGCGCGTGGGTTGAAAAAGAGCGCCCGCGTTTCGGGCCGGGAGTTGCCGAACGGTTCACATGGGCAAGTTCAATTACTTCTGACAGCGTGCGCGCCGAGCGCAGGCTTCGCCAGCAAATACGCGAGTCGATGAGCGGGCTGCTGGGCAATGACGGAGTGCTTGTGCTGCCGACTGCGCCAGGCTATGCGCCGCTGCGCAACACGACTGGCAAGGAGCTGGAGAACTGGCGCTCACGGACGCTGCAGTTGTGCTGCATTGCCGGTTTGGCCGGTCTGCCGCAGGTGAGTATGCCGCTGACGGATATTGGCGGTCGGCCTGTCGGCCTGTCGCTAATTGCCGGACCAGGGCGTGATCGGCAGCTGCTGCAGCTGTGCGCGCAATTGGCGGATGAACCGCAGGCGGCAGTATTTTGAAAATCTAAGCAGCATGATACGTATGGGACGGCATTGAATCGGGGGATGGAAGAGATGAACAGATCGATTATTGGTACGAAGGCGATGGTGGTCAGTCCGCATTACTTGGCGACGGCTGCTGGCGCGCGTATTTTGGAGCAGGGCGGCAATGCGTTCGATGCAGCTGTAGCGGTAAGCGCTGCTCTGGCTGTCGTGTACCCGCATATGACTGGGCTTGGCGGGGACTCCTTCTGGCTTATGCACCACCCTGCCGACGGAAGGATGCGGGCTTATAACGGCAGCGGCCGTTCAGGTTATTTGGCTGGCCGCTCAGCCTTCGCAGGAGCGGCGGCGATTCCGGTGCGTGGAGCCAAAAGCGCCATTACAGTGCCTGGGATGGTGGACAACTGGGCGGCGGTGCTTGGTGAATATGGGAAGCTTACTCTGGCCGATGTGCTCAGCCCGGCAATTGATTATGCCGCGAACGGCTTTCCGGTATCGGCAGATCAATGCGTTCATACCGCCGAGCAATCCGCTGTGCTGGCCGAACAGCCTGCTGCCAAGCAGATTTTCATGCCGGATGGCCGACTTCCTCAGCCTGGGCAGCGTTTCAGGCAGCGGCAGTTGGCGGGCAGCTTGAGCGAACTGGCGCGTGTCGGCCGGTCGGCTTTCTACGAGGGCGAACTATCCAGAAGCATTACGAGCGATCTGCGCAGCCAAGGCGGGCTGCTTACAATGGAGGATTTCGCTGATCATACAGGCGAGTGGGTGGAGCCGATTTCAACGGATTACCGCGGCTATCAAGTGTACCAGCTCCCTCCCAACTCACAGGGATTTACTGGTTTAATGGCATTAAATATTATTGAAAATTTTAATCTCCAGCAGCTTGAACACGGTTCTTATGCTTATTATCATCTACTTGTAGAAGCATTGAAGCTTTCGTTCCGCGATCGCAATAAAGTGCTGACCGATCCGGATTTCAACAAAATTCCGCTAGCCCGTCTGCTTGGTAAAAGCTATGCCCGCGAGTTAGCGGCGCAGATCGATTGGCGCAGCGCTTGCTCGATGGAAACGGTGAAGATGGGCAATGACACGGCATATGCTGCAGTGGTGGATAAGGACGGGAATGCGGTGTCGTTTATTCAAAGCCTTTATTTTGAATTTGGCTCCGCTGTTGCGGCTGGTGATACCGGCATTTTGCTGCAAAATCGCGGTTCCTTCTTTTCGCTGGACCCAGGACATGTTAATTGTCTTGAGCCGCACAAAAGAACGTTCCATACACTCATGCCCGCGATGGCCTGCCGAGACGGCAAGCCGAGCATTCTGTATGGCACGCAGGGAGGCGAGGGACAGCCTCAGACGCAGACGGCGCTGTTGACCCGAATGATTGATTTTGACATGGACCCGCAGGCGGCAGTCGATGCGCCGCGCTGGCTGTGGGGCAGAACGTGGGGAGAGGCGAACCAGGCGTTGAAGCTGGAGGGACGAATCGACGCTGATGTCGCGCAAGCACTCGCCTCAGCAGGACATGATGTGCAAGTAGTGAGCGACTTCAATGGCTTGATGGGGCATGCCCATGCCATCCGGATTGATCCGGATACCGGATTTCTTAGCGGGGGAGCAGACCCGCGCAGCGATGGCGTCGCAATAGGTTGGTAAAGCGTACCGAGCGAAGTTCGCTGCAATGTCGTGGCAATGGGCTGAAGTGCGTTGTACTGCTCTCTGAAATGTTGTGGCAATGGGCTGAAGTGCGTTGTACTGCTCTCTGAAATGTTGTGGCAATAGGCTGGTAAGCGCCGCATCGGGCGAGCGCCCTGCTCGAGAACGGAACGCACTAAAAAGAGAAGAGCTGTTAAGCGAAATAAGGCAGGTGGTACGAATGGTGGAGATGGACCCAATGATACGTTTGGGCAACGAGCGCGGCAATTGGCGCGTGAACAAGGAGCATGCTGACTTGCGCAGGCTGCCTATGGCGGAACGTCCTGTCAGCTTTCAGGCTGAGCCGCAGCAGGTGACGGTCAATATGAGCCAGGCGGCGCTGATTGTGATCGATATGCAGAACGATTTCTGCGCGCCTGCCGGCTGGCTTGATTCCATCGGCGCGGATTATACACCGGCCCAGGCCCCGATTGAGCCATTGAACAGGCTGCTGCCCGTGCTGCGAGCTGCGGAGGTGCCGATTATATGGGTCAATTGGGGGAACCGTCCAGATCGCCTGAATCTGAGTCCTTCTGTGCTTCATGTCTATAACAGGAGCGGAGATGAAACCGGGCTTGGTGGTAAACTGCCGGGCAGTCGGTCGCGGGTGCTTGAAAAGGACAGTTGGGGAGCGGCGATTGTTGATGAGCTGGATGTTGGGGATACGGATATTCATGTCGACAAGTACCGGATGAGCGGTTTTTGGGATACGCCCCTTGACAGTATTTTGCGGAATTTGCGGGTGCACACCTTGTTCTTTGCCGGGGTAAATATGGATCAATGCGTGATGAGCACGCTGCAGGATGCGGTATGTCTTGGTTACGACAGCTTATTGCTTACCGATTGCAGTGCGACGAATTCACCAGCCTATTGTGCGGATGCCACCATCTATAATGTTAAGCAGTGCTATGGCTTTACGGCCAGCTCTGCCGATTTGCTTGCAGGTATAACAAGAGGAGGAGGGGATTGCGAATGAAGCTGGTATCACTGAAGCTTGACGGAGCAGAACAAGCAGCTATTGTTGCCCCGCATGGCATGGTGTTGATTAACACTATTAATTATGTCGTCGGAAGAAATTGGAGCGTGGAACTGTTCGAAATGATCGGCAGCGGGCAACTGGAAGAGGTCAGGGAATGGTATCAATCTGCCGCTTCCGGCGCCATTCTCCAGTTTGATGTCATTCCGCCGGCAGCGGCGCGCTTTGGGCCATTGTACCGCTATCCCCGTAAAATATGGGGGGTCGGATTTAACTATGTTAAAGATGCGGCAGAATGGGCGGCGATCGACCGATCCGTCGAACCGGTAGGTTTTATGAAGCCGGATACGAGCCTGATCGGGCCGCATGATGAAATTCGGATTCCTGCCCAATCCAGCCGCACAATTGCCGAGGCGGAACTCGGCATTGTCATCGGCAAGCGCTGCCGCAATGTCTGTGAGGATGAGGCGATGCAATATGTCGCAGGCTTTACACCCGTATTGGATATCGGCGCAGATGATATTCATCAGCAAAATCCGCGGTATTTGACACGTTCGAAAAGCTTTGATACGTTTTTCAGCTGCGGGCCTGAATTGCTCACCCCGGATGAGGTGTCTGATCTGGCCGAACTGGGCGTATCAACCGTGCACAATGGTGTGGAAGTACAGCGAAATCAGGTATGCAATATGCGGTTTCAGCCAGCTTTTATTGTTGCGTACCACTCTCAGGTGATGACCTTGCTCCCTGGCGATATTCTAATGACCGGCACACCGGGAGCTGCTGTTATCCGGGATGGCGATGTGGTGGAATGCCGGATTGATGGGTTCATGCCATTAATTAACTACGTCGTTAACGACGTTAATGAACCAAACGGCCATGATGCTGCTGCTTGTGCGGCTGTCTCCCATGCAGCGAAGTGAGGCAGGCACAGACGGTTCGATAGCGAGTAAGGCAATGGGAGTGCTTGCAAAGGCAGCTATAGCCTGCAAGGGCTTGCAACAACCCAGTGTGCTGCAATAACGCAGGTGCCCTGCAACAACCTGCAGGCCTGCAATACCCAACTAGGGTCTGCAATACCCTGTGAAGGTCTGATAGACCTGCTGTTTTGCAGCGCCGAGAGCAATGAAGGATCAGCAGCAATTATTGTATGTCCGCCATTTTGGCCTCCTATACTTCCCCCCGCAACACAGGCATGTCTGCAGGCGCTTCAATAGCAAGCAAGCCTCAGCTTGCCTTCTTTGCTTTTGACTACTTGAATAACGATCTACCAGCATGCTGCAGCTCCTCCCTGAATATGCTCCAGAACAAACAAAAAAAGGATGACCTACAAGACGGTCTCTCCTGCCGCATCCTGCGGTAGAAATGACGATACTTATAAGTCATCCATGACAATAACAATATGAAGTTTAAAGTGATTATATTGCACCGGCGAAGCGGGTTGTCCATAATGCCATAGGACGCAAGGCCGGCTATGTTTCTGCTTATAGTACATATATCGGCGGTGATGATTAAAAATTTATAGTGTTGCTTCTCTCTCTATATATTGAACGAAAGAAGTACATTAAGAGGGTTGATCGATCCATCTCTCACATTAAGGAAGCATGGCTTTCGCCTTGGCCAACACTGCGCTGATCTTTTGTTCCTGTTCATGAATGCGCTGCTTGTGGGTGGAAATTTGGCGCGATAATGAAGTCAATTTGTTCAGTTGTGTCGCTACACTGCGCTTATCGCTCTTTTTAACGGACTGATTGAACATTTTCCAGGTGCTGTTGTATTCTTTCGATTTACTGGAGGCGGCGCTTTTTTCGGATTTGATTCGGGTTTTGGAGACATCGATATCGGTAAGCACAAGCCGAATGCTTTTTACAAGCTTGGAGGTTTTGTTCTTTTCCGCTTTCCACGCCTGCTCTTTCGCTTTGATATCCTGTTTTGCAAGCTGGACGGTTATTTTCATCGTTTGTACACGCCTTTTGAGTGCGGCGTTCAGTTCCTTGTCTTTGGAAGGCTTGGTTGACTTAAGCTGGTCGTTAAGGACGGAATACAGGGTGAACAACGGTTGGTAGCGCACCTTGGTTTGCTGAACTTGCTTCTCCAGCTGTTCCAGCTTGCCGGAGTTGACTTGACGAAGCTGCTTGCGCAGCAAAATTAGCGCTTCTTCATTACTGTGGCGCAGTGTGCTGGCCGCCCGATCCCAGTTGTTGATGTCTTTGTCCAATTGGGCAAGCGTGCTGTACGATGCGGTTAGATTGGAGGATGTTGCGGAATCGGATTCCGCAACAAGCTTATCAAAGGCAGTTTGCGTAGAGGCGGACAATTTGACAGGGAGCGCCCAGGCAAAACCGGGCAGCAGCGCATTGATGAGCAGGGCGGCAGCAATTGCATAAATAACGATCGACATTCGTTTAGGCATTAGCATCATTCTCCTTTGCAGAATATAATTTGAACCGGGTAAGCGTGCCTGGGCAGAACACACAAAAAAGCACCTGCAAGCAAGGCGGTGACCGCCTTGTCTTACAGGTGCTTCCTGTGGTTGGAACTTATCCGATTCAATTTGCGTTTACTATAACCCATCCATGGCAAGCTGTCAACAAATGGCTGCTTAACATGGAACGGCAAATGACGGCTTATGACGGGAAAGGTAAGGGATAAGATAAATAGAACTGGACTAGAGTCGGGTAACGGAATAAGGCGTCAGACGGTTTGAAGGGCTGGGATATAGTGTTAAACTAGAAACAGTTAAATAAGTTTAGTCAGGAGAAGATAGCGATGCGAAAATCAGTATTGTTTGGAATAATATTAGTTCTGCTGGGCGCTGCGGGACTCGGATATGTCATCCGTTCCGGCGGTAAGCTGATCCCTGAAAATATGATCTCCACCTTTGCAAAAGAGGTGAATAAAACCAGAGAGATGGATGTGGCTGAGTTTCGTAATCTGCAGGTGAATTCAGAGAGTGCGAATGTCCGCTTCATATCAGGCGGGGGAGAAGTTTTGACAGCTCGCTTGCATGGCTATGTGCCAGCCAAGCACGCCGAATACATGGATGTGAAGCTGAATGAGCGCGGCGACACGCTTGAGTTGAATGTCGTAAAACGGGACGGATTTTTATTTGGCTTCTCTCATATGACGCTTGATATAGAGGTACCTGAAAAGCTATGGGATGCCATTAGGGTGGAAATCAGCAGTGGCAATGTCGAACTGGACGGCCTGAACAGCGATCAGGTCATTGTTGGCGGCAGAAGCGGCCGAGTGAAAATTACAAACCTCACGGCGGCAACTGGGGAGATTAAACTTAGCTCAGGCAATATTACCGTAGAGAACGCGGACACAAACACTTTGGATCTGGCAACAAGCAGCGGCAGCATTAAGCTGAGCGATGTACAGAGCGAAACAATTGAATTGAAGTCTAGCAGCGGCAACATTAGAATGGAGAACTTTGATGCTAATCAAGTGAACTTCAAAACGAGCAGCGGCAGCGTGAAATTGGAGGAGGGAGCCGGTGAACTGAAGGGCTCCACAACATCGGGAAATATTAAAGTAGCCTTTGCTGAAATGAAGCATGATATGGATCTGAAGGCAACCAGCGGCAGTGTGAAGGTGAAGCTGGACAGCCAGCCGGAAAATGTAAGCGTCGATTTCAAAGGCAGCTCCGGAAGCGGAAAGATCGAATGGGACGGATTTGTTTACGAGAAGCAAAGCGATCGAGACAATACGATCAGAGGCAAATTTGGCGATGGCGGGAAATTGCTCAAAGTACGAACCAGTTCGGGTAGTTTCCGTCTGGAGAACTAGCTTGTGACTTCATAATTAACAGAGAAGCCTCCAGGCATCCGATGAATACGGGCTTGGGGGCGGTTGCTGTAAAGGGGTGATTCAGATGCTGTCACTGGTCATCATATTAGCGGGTGTAGCCATATTATGCGCCATCGTGGCCGGTTTTGACCCGGAGCGTATGGAGGGTCGCAAGCCGCTTGCGATGCCGATCTGCTTCAAGCTGTTGATGGCGAGTCCGTTGCACACTCCCATTATGCCTGTATTGCCGCCGTCTGGCCCTATTGGAAGGCGATCCGCTGCCACTTGATTTGCAGGAACGATCAATTTTTTCAAAATCGTATTTCCCTGATCTAAACCAGGCTACAAACGAAAATCAGTGGTTGACAATGCCGGTTGCCAAGGCGGCGGGTTTGCTCGCGCCTTGCCTTGACCAGCTAAGTCAACCACTGATTATTTAGTCCAAAATCGCTTTCATAACGTAAGATTTGGTCTGCGTCATTTCATCTAATGTGCAGGAGATCCCTTCTCTGCCCATGCCGCTCATTTTGAAACCGCCAAACGGCATGTCGATGGACCGGTAAGCCCCATTGCCGTTAATAATAACAGAGCCGCATTGCAGTCTGGAAGCCGTTGTTATCGCTTTTTTCATGTCTGCTGTGATTACCCCGGCCTGTAAGCCATATTGGGTGCCGTTGGCGATCTCAAGCGCCTCTTCCATTGTGTCAAATTCAATAATTGGGAATACTGGCCCAAATATTTCCAAATCCTTTGCGACATCCATGTCCGGTGTTACATCGACCAGAATTGTCGGTTCGAAGTAGGTGGTATCATAAACGTTGCCGCCATAGATGCAGGCCGCGCCTTGACCAATCGTCAACTCAACCTGCCGTTTGACTTTAAGAGCAGCTTTCGGGTTAATCAGTGAGCCTAGCTCTGTCGATTCTTCCAGCGGGCTGCCGGCTTTAACCTGATTCAGATGTTCAATCAGTTTCTCGACAAATAACGGTTTAATGGAATGATGAACGATAAACCGTTTCGGTGCGCAGCAAGTCTGGCCTGCGTTCTGAATGCGTCCTGCCGCCGCCTCGCGCACGGCAAGATCCAAATCGGCGTCCTGATAAATAATGAGCGGGTCGTTGCCGCCCAGCTCCAGAAACACCCGTTTCAAGGTAGCGGCTGCGTCTTGGGCCACCGAGACTCCGACTTCAGTGCTTCCGGTAAAGCTGATCGCATCGATTTGATTGCTTGAAACCAGTGTGCGGCCGACCAACGAGCCTTCATCCGTTAAAATCTGCAGCACATTGCCAGGAATGCCGTTCTCGAGCAAAATTTCACCAAGACGGATGATCGTGAGCGGATTATCTGCAGGCGGCTTTATGATAACGGCATTGCCTGCGATCAGCGCTGGAGCGATCTTATGCGCGCACAGCTCCATTGGGAAATTAAACGGTATAATGCAGGCGACAACGCCAAGCGGCTCTCTCCGTGTAAAGATAATATCCTTTTCCGTACCTGGCTGATTATCTGTCATTGTTTCCCCATACAGATGGTTGGCCTTTTCCACAAACCCGCGGAATATTTGAGCAACGACACTTATTTCACTCAATGCTTCCTTGATCACTTTTCCCATTTCGGTACTCAGAAGGGTAGCGAGCTCTTCTTGATGCTCTTCAATAGCACTGGCACAGCGATGCAATATTTTAGACCGTTCATGCAATGGCATCGTTCCCCAAATCTTTTTGCCCTCCTGAGCAATTTGGATCGCTTTGTTGATATCTTCTAATGAAGCTGATGGGACAGTATCGATAAGTTCCTGGGTAGCTGAGTTGTAAATTTCTATTACTTTATTATCGCTTGCCTGTACTTTTTCACCGTCGACTAGCATTTTCAAAAACAATCACATCCCTTAACGATTTCTTTGCACTAATCTACATCATTTCGTTTAAAAATCAGCGTCTTTATTGTAATATTTATCAACATTGTCAGAACTGATAACCTGGGCTTCAGTGTTGATGAGCTTCGGAATGTTTGTGTCGCCTTGCAAATATTTTACGGCGGTTTCCAGCGTTGTCTTGGCTACGAGCGCCGGGTCATTCAAACCGGTTGCGCCATATTTCCCTTCTTTAATTAATTCAAGCGCTTCTTTTTGTCCATCGGCGGCAGCCAATACGAGAATTTTTCCTTCTTTCCCGGCGTTTTGAATCGCTTTGAGCGCACCCAGAGCCATGCTGTCGTTCTCAGCAACCAACACATTCATGTCAGGGCTTGCAACAATCATATCTTCTGCGGCTTTCAGGCCACCTTCTTGCGACCATGCACCCCAGCCTTGGGTCACGACTTTAAAGTTCGTCTGGTTGGACTTTCTTAGTTGTTCCTCTACCAACCCTTTAATAACACCCATTCTACGGTCAACACCGAGCAGATTGCCTTGATTTCCGCTCAAAACGCCCAATTTCACTTCTGTATTACCCATCTTATTGGCCAGCCAAATCCCTACAAGCTCGCCGTTGTCCATGTTGTTCGATTGAATGATCGTGACGTAATCTGCTTCCGCAGAAATCGAGTTATCCATTACAATGACAGGCACGCCGGCCTTGGCCGCAGCTTTTGTTGCCGCAATTGCTCCCATAGGATCGACAGGATTAATGATCAGAAGATCGATTTTTTTGGAGAGCAGATCCTCCACATCTGAAAGCTGTTTGTTCATATCGCCTTGTGCATCAACCGAGAACACCTTTACGCCGATCTTTTCTGCTTCCCGTTCAACGGCTTTTTGTTGTGCGACGAAATAAGGGGCTCCAAGCGTTTGCATGGACAGACCGATGGTGGCATCTTTCAAATCTGAGATCGCTTCTACCTTTACTGCGCTAGCTGGCTTATCGGAACGATCTGAACAAGCTGCTAGTGCGCTCCCCATTAATACGATGAAGATAAGTGCTGCTGCATATTTCATATTTTTCATGAATAAATCCCTCTCCCTTGCAAATTTATATGATAACAAGCAAAACATCCGGTTGCCTTCGTGCCCGATTGCCGATCCATAACCTACTGGCTATTCAAATTCAATTCGAGCGATAAATCATATAGGGGACGGTATGTTTTACTATGCTAACAACACAGCGACCTAAGTTTATACGGGTTTTCTAACTTTGTTTTCAATTCCTTGCAGCAGGACAGCAGCGATGATGATGATCCCTTTAATGACTTGCTGCGGATAAGCAGGGATGTTCATTAAATTCATGATATTTCCAATCATGCTTAGTATTAACACGCCAAGCAGTGTATTAAGTGCGGTTCCTCTTCCGCCACTGAGACTGGCCCCGCCGATAACAACCGCAGCGATAGCGTCCAGTTCTATCCCTGTTCCAACTACCGGAGAACCTACACCTGTACGCGAAGCGCTAATAATTCCTGCGATTCCGCATAAGCCAGCGGAAATAACGTACACAAGAAATTTGTATTTATTGACTTGGATGCCGGATAAACGAACCGCGACTTCATTGCTGCCGATAGCTTTAACAAATCTGCCAAAGGCGGTGTATTTAAGCAGGAAAGCAACACCGACAAATACAAGGAGCATAACCCAGACAGGGTAGGGGATGCTTAGAAAGGCGCCGGACCCGAATTCATCCAATACTTTGTTATCCATTACGATGGGAGAGCCCTTGGAAGTCATAAAGGCAAGACCTCTGGCAATTGTCATGAAAGCGAGCGTGACGATGAAGGCAGCTATTTTGCGTTGGGCCACGAAGTAGCCGGACCCGACTCCGATCGCGACACAAGTGGCGATGGTAAGCAAAATTGCCAAGGGGAAGGGCATTGTCTGGAGGAAAAAAGCCGACAACACACATCCCAGCGCCAGCACGGAACCGACGGAAAGATCGATGCCGCCCGTCAAAATGACCAGCAGCATACCCATGCTTATAATTGTCAGGCCTGCCGATTGCCTGAGTAAATTCGCGATGTTTGCTTCGGTGAAGAACGCATCGGACAGAAAGCTGGATACAATTAACAAAATAACGAAAATAAGAACGGTGTTATACTTCAGCAAAATAGAAGGTCCCGGAAAGCGAAATGCTTTTGTGGACAGTTTCTTTTCCGCGGCCATCATGTGTTCTTTACTCATTTCTTGTTCCTCCTATAGCCATCTCCATTATGTTTTTTTCCGATATTTCGTTTTTTTGCAGCACCCCTTTAATTTCCGCACTGTTCATGACCAATACACGGTCGCATAGGCCAACGATTTCAATTAGTTCGGAAGAGATTACAATGACCCCAAGCCCTTTGGCAGCCAAAGCATTAATTAAATTATAAATTTCGATTTTAGCGCCAACATCGACCCCCCTTGTAGGTTCGTCGAGTATAATGACTTTACAGTCTGCATTAAACCACTTGGCCACAACCACCTTCTGCTGATTCCCTCCGCTTAAATGTTCGGCCGGCGTGTTGCCGTCGTTTGCTTTTATAACCAGAGTTCGGATCAGCTCATCGGCTAACATCTCCTCTTGCTTATGCTTGATCACCCCAAAATGACCAAGAATCTTCTGCGTGTTTGACATTGTCATGTTGTATTTAATTGACATGGATAAGACAAGACCTTGTTCCTTGCGGTTCTCGGGAATAAGACCTATCCCGTGTTTCACAGCTTCCTTGGGTGAACGGATATTTATTGGCTGGCCCTCCAGAAACAGTTCACCGGCTTGTTTGGGATCAGCGCCAAAAATGGCTCGAGCGACTTCGGTGCGTCCACTGCCTACAAGTCCTGCGATTCCGAGCACCTCGCCTTTTCGAACCGAAAAAGAAATATGGTTAAAGTGAGGGGGGTTATGGAAGTCTTTAACGGTTAAAATTTCGTCGCCGATTGGACAGTTTCTTTTGGGGAACAATTCGGTGAGCTTCCGGCCAATCATCCGTTCAATGACCTCGTTAGGCGTGACTTCTTTCGCATTGGCAGTGCCTGTAACTGAACCGTCACGCATGGTTGTAATCGTATCGGATATTTGGAATATCTCCTCCAAACGGTGCGAGATATAGACGATGCTGACGCCGTTGCTTTTCAATTTATGTAACACGTCGAACAGCTGCCTGGTTTCAGCGGGAGCCAATACGGCTGTAGGTTCATCTAATACAAGAATTTTTACCTGCTCTGATAACGCCTTTGCAATTTCCACTACTTGTTGATAAGCGACACTCAAACTGCTAACCTCAGCACGCGAATTAATATTAAACCCTAAATGATGGATGATTTCGTCCGCTTTTCGGTAAAGTTCCGACCAGTTAATGAATCCTTTGTTCTCGCCAAGACGGTTTAGAAAAATATTTTCTGCAACGGTCAGATCTTGAGCGAGTGCGAATTCTTGATAAATAATACCTATTTTTAATTCTTTTCCTTTTTTCGGAGAGCTGATGTTGACTGTTTCTCCATCAATTTTGATGGTGCCGGAATCCTTGTTGACAGCCCCGGATAAAATTTTCATTAAGGTCGATTTGCCTGCTCCATTTTCCCCGACAAGCGCATGAATTTCTCCCGGTTTTATTTGTAACGAAACGCCCTTTAAGGCATGAACACCATCATAAGATTTCGAAATTTCATTCATTTCAACGCGGTACATGTTAGACACATTCACTCCTCCAAGCAGTTGTTTGCTATGCTAATGAAACCGCTTACTAGGTTTTATATTACATTTATTTAAAAAACGTGTAAAGTACGAACAATTTTGTTCTTTAGTTACCTTTTTGTTATTATTGTATGGCTCTAGTGTTTGTTGCATTGAAAAAAGAAGTTTATCCTTATAAGGACAAACTTCTTGAGAAGGGCAGCAGCAGCGAAGGTCGCTATTGCTATTCATTATGTTGTCTAGATTGGATTTGGCGTTCAGCTTGGCTGGGATGTCGCTTTGTCCTTTTCTTTCTTGTGCTTTTCTTTCTCCTTATGTTCAATCCAGTTTGCAATCCGAATGAACACGTAAATAATGACCATTGTAAACAACACAATCGTGTAGAAGCCGGCGCCGATGCCAATGCCTACTCCGCCTGCGAAGAACAGGATGGCAGCGGAGGTCAATCCGATGACCTGAAGCCCGTTTTTGATAATGAGTCCTGCACCGATAAAACCGAGTCCGCTTACAATTTGCGCAGTCAAGCGCATCGGGTCCATCATGGTGTTAGGTTGTGCCTGGCTGTAAACTTCTGCGCTATGGATCGATATGATCGTAATTAAAGCAGAGGCGACAGTGACGAAAGTGTATGTTTTGACTCCGGCCGGCTTGCTCTTATGCGTGCGTTCAAGTCCGATCGAGAAACCTATAACGGCAGCCAGCAACACTCTTAGCAACAATTCATATTGGCCCAAAAATAAGGCGGGAAATGTATCGATATACGCCACTCCGCAACCCTCCTATTTGATTATTCTAATAGTTTAGCATACTCCAAATCGACTTTAATTGGCAACATAAATATTGCAATTCTTCCTATATTTATTCGGGACAAGGCAGGATATGACCATAGGCCGCCATCGTGGCGCAAACGGCAAAAAAACAAGCCTGATGGCGTATGTACAACTATACGCTCTCCAGGCTTGTCTGTTGCTATTATCTTTTTGACTTATCATTCGTTATTTTTTAATCGTTTTTGGCTCGTTATACGTTGTGCCGCCTGTGTCCGCCGTAACGGTCTTCATCACAGGGGCCGGGGAAGGGTGGGCAACAATGCCATCCACCGTCTCCATGCCGGCAATCACTTTGCCGAATGCCGCGTAGCTGCCATCAAGATGGGGAGAATCGGCAACCATAATAAAAAATTGTGAACCGGCTGTATCGTAGTGCGGGTCTGGTTGCCGCGCCATCGACAGGACGCCGCGTTCATGCTGCAAATCATTGTTAAATTTGTTGATCGCAAATTCGCCTGCGATATTGTAGCCCGGTCCGCCTCCGCCAGTACCTTCCGGATCGCCGCCCTGAATCATAAATTGATCAATAATGCGGTGGAAGCCAAGGCCATCATAAAAGCCTTTGTTAACTAGCGAAAGGAAGTTATCGACGGTGTTCGGCGCAACTTCGGGATACAATTCGAGCATGACTTTGCAGCCATCCTCCATCTCGATCGTTACGACCGGATTGGTGTCTTTGTGGTGTGGGTCGTCAGCAGCCGTGTTCTCCAACTCAGCTGTCGGCGATGCGCAGTATTTTGCTTCGGCACCTGCACTTGTATCTGAATCTGAGTCGCCGTTGGTTTCAGATCCAGCATTCGTGCCGGAGTCGGAACCTGACTCTTCTGCTGGCTTGTCTTCAGGTGCTGTCGGTTTGTTGCCGCACCCGGCAGCAATCAGCGCCACTGCCGCCAAGATCATCAACAGCATGCCAAAACGTCGTTGTACAGTTTTCATCTTCATTTAATCCCCCTTTGTCTGAAAATATCATATCATACGCAGCACGACACTTTCAAAGGCACAAAGGGCTGCATTTATAGGATTTTAAAGGGGAGCTGTATCACTTGTGTAACGAAAGTAATGCAATATAAAACCAAAACTTGATTTAAGTAAGTAACTATATTATTATGTTGATTAGATCATTAATAAATGGTCACAATATGGATAGTAAGAAAGGAGAGATTTTCAGTGGCAAAAGATTTTCTGGCGGCAGTCAAGGAAAGACGATCGATTTATGCAATCAGCAAAGAGCAGGTGGCCTCTGATGACCGCATTCAAGAGATCATTAACGAGGCGGTCAAACATACGCCTTCTGCTTTCAACTCTCAAAGTGCGAGAGTCGTTGTTTTGCTTGGGGAACAGCATGATAAATTGTGGGATCTGACCACAGATATACTTAAAGCAATTGTACCGGCAGACCAGTTTGAATCGACGGCACAACGGATGAACGGTTTCCGCAGCGGCTATGGTACGGTGTTGTTCTTCGAGGATGTCGAGACAATTGATGGACTTAAAGCACAATTCCCGCCTTATCAGGACCGCTTTGATACCTGGTCTCATCATTCCTCCGGGATGCTGCAGTTTGTCGTTTGGACTTCACTCGAGAACGAAGGATTCGGTGCTTCCCTTCAACATTACAATCCATTGATTGACGAAAAAGTCCAAGCGGAGTGGAATGTTCCTGCAACGTGGAGACTGGTTGCACAGCTGCCGTTCGGTAATGTTGTTGCACCTGCTGGCGATAAAGAATTCAAACCGCTTGATGAGCGTATAAAAGTTTATAAATAAGTTTTAAAAGGGAGCGTAAACGCGCTTTTGCCAGCATTGAGCAAGGCGCCCGTTGCACCCGTTCATAATAGCAGCAGACATTCGGTTTTTGAACCGCGGTCTGCTGCTTTTTTATTGGTGCAGCTGCGGCTTCCGTTTTGATAGCTCCCATGCATCTGTCTGTTCCGGGGTCCAAGGGTGCTGCCGCTATACCTGTTCAAAATAAACATCCTTGCGGACACCCTCTTGTTCCCTTGCCCGCCATCCTCCTGGGCTTATGCCCTCCAATTCCTTGAATACCCGATTGAAATGGTAAATGGTTTTGAATCCCGCCCGTTCGGCAATTTCCTTCAAATTATAGGTGGAATCAACCATCAGTGCTCTGGCTTTTACGATGCGCAGCTGACGCACGTACTGTGAGAATGTGCACCCGTAATTGTGCCGGAAGACGCGGCTGAGATAGCTTTTGTCATAGCCTAGATGGGCAGCGATCTCGTGCAAGGACAGTTGTTCCGCGTAATGGGTTTGCACAAAAAGTTCGACCTGCTTGGCTGCCTCTTGCGGTTCATAGGTTAAGGTCGGAGAGGAGGGGAGAACGGCCGAAGTGTCGGTCAGTTCCTCCTGGCGCCTTGCCAGCCGATAGATTAATTGAAGCAGAGACAGTGCGGCCAAGGGGCTGAAAAATGCGCGTTTGTGCAATCCTTCATTGCGGATACACTCCAGCAGCAGCCGAATTTCCTGACCTTCATCTGCGAGCGCACCAGGCAGCAGTTGGACCAAATTCACCAACTCAGGCTGACAAATTTGAAATTTAAGATCCAGCGTTTTGTTCACTGAGGATGAGTGAGGCGTGAAGCCATGCTGGATATGCGGTTTAATGAAGAAAAAGATGCCGGGGGCAATAGAATAGGGTTCCCCATCAAGCGTGAAAGTCCCCTTGCCGTCAATAAAGTATATGATCTGATAGAAGCTGTGAGCATGCATGCGCAAGCTCCCGCCTTGCTCATATTGGTAACGGGCCGCCCATTGAATCTCAACGCCGTACTCTTTCATCCGAACCTCCTGAATGTTTGGAATGGGAAAGTCATCTACAGATAAAAGCACTTTATCTGCGGATAACGCAACCGACTGGCCAGACCTTACAATAAAGAAAAACCGAATTATTTCATCCCTAAAGGAGTGGAACTATTGATTATCAGTGAACAATTTCCCCGCTATACCGCTTATGACCCGCTTGTTCCGGTATGGTGCCTGACCCCGCATAGCAAGGGGAGCTTTCATCGCTTTTTCGATACGTCCCCGGTCAGTCCAAGCGGGAGGTATGTTGTTGTCCTGCAGATGCCGCAGGAAGAGCGTTTGCCCCAGCCGGGCGAGTCCGCCGTCATTGCGCTGATTGACTTGCATACCGGTACGGAGCGCAGCATTGCTGTCACACATGGCTGGGAACCGCAGCTGGGTGCCAATTTGAATTGGGGCACAGACGACGATAAGCTGTATTACAATGATGTGGACCCTGGCGTCTGGGAGCCGTACTGTGTCGAGTTAAATCCCTTTACGGGAACCAAACGCAAGCTGGAGGGCGGCATTTATCGCATTTCGCCCGATGGCACAACCATTATCTCCGCGTGTATGAAGCGAATGCGCCGTACACAATATGGCTATGGTGTGATGGTACCTGATGATCACGTTCCGCGCAACTTCGGATTTCGCGAGGACGACGGACTGTACACAACCGATATTGCAACTGGCGCAAGAAAGCTGCTCGTATCGATCAAGGATGTATTCGATCGGGCACAGCCAGCCATCGACAAGCAGCTGTACGCGCATGGGGAATGCTATGGCTTCCACTGCAAATTCAATCCGCAAGGAGACCGCCTGATCTTTACGATGCGCTGGTTCCATACGGAGGAGGCGCAGCCCTGGAACATGCTGATGGAGCGGAACCTTAAGTTCTGGGTTGTGACGATGAATCCGGATGGCAGTAATATTCATGTGGCTGTCGGACCTGAGCAGTGGGATAAGGGAGGGCATCACATTAATTGGTATCCGGATGGCCGGACATTGTCGATGAATCTGTGTCTTGACGGCGACAAGCAGTTGAAGCTGGTCCGGGCTAATGCAGACGGAACCTCCCTTGGCACGATTATTGACGGGATTCCCGGCTCAGGACATCCGACCGTTCACCCGAACGGAAGACATATTCTGACCGATGCCTATGAGCAGGAGAAGGTCGCCTACGGTGATGGCACCGTGCCGCTACGCTTGATTGATCTCACCGATAGCAGCGAGCTTGCCATTATTAGAATGCCGGTAGGCAATCCTGGAACCAAGGCAACTTCCACCTTGCGGGTCGATCCGCATCCGGCATGGGCCGCTGATGATCGTCATATCGTCTTTAACGGGTTCGTGGACGGCACAAGACGTGTCTTCCTGGCCGACCTTGGCCGCTTTGTTAAATAAAGAAGAAGGACCCTGTGCCACTTGCTTGGCACAGGGTTTGTTGTTTCCCCAGAAAATTTGACGTTTGGAAGCAACCTCAGCTTCGTAGGTATCTGGCCCTTCTCAACCGTTGATTTTGGCTTTGAGCTACAATTTTATTGATTATTGCGTGCGGCAAACGCTTCGTTCATTTCATCAATCACATTCATATACGCTTTATCCGCTTTAAGATTGTTGACATACGTGTCCCATGCCTCGATCGGCTCTTGTCCCATAATGATTTTCGTTTTGAGATCATTCATTTTTTTCGTGTAGTCCGGTCCGAGTTTCAGCCAGCTTTCCGAGATCAGGCCTACGCTTGGGTCATCAACCGAATGGGATTGACGCTCATCGACAATCGCTTTGTTGCGCTCGAACAGTTCCTTTGGCATGCCGGTGCGGTAAGCCCAGAGATACTCGTCGAATCTTTCGAAAATTTTCCCGAATGAGCTTTGGGAGACGCTATCCTTGAAAGCCTGATCGGTAGCGACTTTGAATCCCTCTTCGTCAATCGTATAATGAATACCCTCTATGCCGAAGCATGCCAGTGCGAAACCTTCTTCGGAAGCGCCGTAGTCCATTAACTCCAAAATCTTCTTCACTTTGTCCTCAGGTACCGATTTAGGAATCAGAAACACGCCGTTGAAGCCGGGGGAAGAGGGCGCGTAAGTGCCGGCTTCGGATTCCAAGTAGCTGAGCGGCAGGAAATCGGCTTCCGGATTCGTCTTGATCAGCTCTGCTTGCACACGCCAGATTGCTTCAATCGTATTCGGATACATGCCGACGCGGCCGCTTTTGGCCAGATCCTCGGATTGTGTCTCTTTCATAATGGCATAGTCGGCCGGCATGAATCCTGCGTCGTACACTTTGTTCAGCCACAATAAAGCTTCTCTTGTGCCTGGCTCGAAGGTCGTGTCAATCAGCCCGCCGTCCACTTCTTTCCACTTCCCGTTGCTATTGTTCAGTACGCCCTCGGCCCAGCCGAGATCATTGCGGGGCAGAAGCGGAATGGTATCCTTTACCCCATTGCCATCAGGGTCCTGCTCAGCAAAGGCTTCCATAACTGTGTACAGATCATCCAGTGTTTTGGGAACTTCCAACTGCAGCTTATCGAGCCAGTCTTTGCGCACAATCGGCATCCACGGGCCGCCATGCAGCGGACGTACCGATGGAATGACAACATTTTTGCCGTCAATTTTCGTCTTTTCCCATACAGATTCCGGATACTCCATTAAATGAGGATAGTCCTTCAGGAACGGCGTCAAATCCCAGAACGCACCTTGCTTGACCATCTGCCTCATCAGCGAGCTGTTGAAATCAAGCACCTTGACCAGATCCGGCATTTCGCCGGAGGCGAGAATCAGATTCACTTTATCGCCATAGCTGTTCGGCGAGGTCCACATAATATTCAACTTGGTGTTCGTTTTTTTCTCGAATTCCTTCAGCACCGGATTATCAGGCCCCGGGGCCTCCGGCGTATTGAATTCGGTCATTATGCTGATGGCAACCGTGCTTTCTGCATTGCCGCCAGCGTTTCCTTCGGTGCCGGGTTGACCTGTCGCAGGCGCAGGGCTTGAAGAGCAAGCCGAGAGTACGGAGAATGCGAGCAGGGCAGTGCCTGCGGTTTTAGCGAATTTGGTGAGCAAGCTGTTCATCTGAATAGATCCTCCCTTTGAATAACGTGATTATGACTTTATCTGTTTTGGATAATCATGTCTGCCTGAGCGGCAATCAGAATTGCCGAAAGTCACCCCCTTTTAAAATGCCAATTTAGTTTGGACCGGATTTATTCTTTGATTGAGCCGAGCATGACCCCTTTGGCAAAATGCTTCTGGAGCATCGGGTAAATTAACAAGATCGGCACTGTAGCAACAACGACTGCCGCCATTTTCAACGTTTGGGCAGGCAGCTGCTGCTCGCTCATTAATTCTGCTGCCCCTGAACCGGATGAGGAGGTCGAGGAGTCGATTAAAATATTTTGCAGCAATATTTGCAGCGGCCACTTGGTTGATTCATTGATATACAGCACGGCGTTAAAATACGTGTTCCAATATCCCACTGCATAGAACAATCCGAATGCTGCCATCGCCGGCAGAGAGAGCGGCAATATGATGCGGAAGAAAATTTTAAAATCGTTGTAGCCATCCACCATCGCAGCCTCTTCCAGGCTTGGCGGGATGCTGTCGAAAAAGCTCTTCATTAGAAATACATACCATCCGCTGCTTAATGCCGGAAGAATGAGCGACCACAGATTGTTGATCAGGTTCAAATCGCGAACGAGAATGTAATGCGGAATGATGCCCGGGCTGAACAGCATGGTGAACAGCACCATCAGCATCAGCGGTTTGCGTATTCGCAGCCGCTTGCGGGATAGCCCGTAAGCCAGTGAGGCGGTCACCATCAAACTTAATGCGGTGCCGACCGTTGCCAGGAAGGTGCTGACACCCGTCGCTCTTAAATAAGAGGATGCGGATAAGATGTACTTGTACGACATGAGCGACCACTTCTCCGGGAACAGGACGAAGCCTTGCTTCGCGATATATTCCGCGGGATCGGTGAAGGATACGATGAACACGTAATACAGCGGGAACAACGTGACTGCGCCAATGACGGCGAGCAGCGACCCGTTAATTAATCCGAATATTCTGCCTTCTTTCATCTAGTAGAGTCCCTCCTCGCCGTAGCGTTTGGCCAGCTTGTTGGCCCCAATGACCATAATCAGCCCGATGACGGATTTGAACAATCCTACGGCAGTGCTGTAGCTGAACTGTCCTTGCTGGATACCATTGCGGTACACATAGGTTTCGAATACGTCGGCTACATCGGATACCGCGCTGTTCATCATTAGAAACACCTGCTCGAAGCCTACATCCATAATGCTGCCGAGCCGCAAAATAAGCAGCGTAACCATCACATGTCGAATGCCAGGCAGTGTCACATGCCAGATTTGGCGAAGGCGTCCGGCGCCATCCATTCTGGCGGCCTCATGGAGCTGAGGGTCGACGCCAGCCATGGCTGCCAGAAAAATAATGGTGCCCCACCCGGTTTCTTTCCAGATGCTTTGCACCGTCAGCAGCTGCCAGAACACGCTTGGATTGGTTAGAAAGTCGAACGGCTGCAGCCCGAGTTGAACGAGCAGCATATTGATAATTCCGCCGCTCTGCGAGAGCAAGAGAAAGGAAATTCCCGAGATGATGACCCATGACAGAAAATGCGGCAGGTAAACGACCGATTGAATCACTCTTTTATAGCGTTCGACTCTGAGCTCATTAAGCATGAGCGCCAAAATAATCGGCATCGGGAAATAAAAGACAATATTCATCAGGCTGATCATCATCGTATTGCGAAATAAAATGAAGAAATCCGGGTTGTTAAACAGGGTAATAAAATGCTCCAGGCCGACCCACGGACTTTTCCAGACCCCCATATAAGGGGAGTAGTCCTGGAATGAAATAACGATGCCCCACATGGGCACATACTTGAAAATAATAAAGTATAAAACTCCGGGAAGGATCAGCAAGTACAAAAACAGATCCTTGTGCAGACCGGATAGCCCCTTGATCATGATGTTCCTCCTAAACTCAACTGCCGTCAGTATGCTTTTCGCGGAATTGCCCCGGCGTCATACCTTCGTGCTTTTTGAAAATCCGATTATAGTAGGTCGGTCGGTAACCAACCTGTTCAGCGATATCGTTAATTTTGATACTCGTGCTGACAAGCAGCTCCTTGGACTTCTCCAGACGCAAGCGGGTCAAATAATCGATGAAATTGACGCCAACAACTTGTCTGAAGCCGACACTCAGCTTCTGCGGGTAGGTGCCAAACCGGTCCGCGCACATTTCCAGCGAAATATCCTGCATATAGTTTTCCTGCAGCATGACGATGACTTTGTCAATAATCTGTTTCGTTTTCAAATCTTTAATCGACTGCATTTCCCGGATCGCCGGGGAGATGATGGTGGATTGGAACCAGGATAGCATGGCAGCAGGCTCCCGAATGTGAAGCAATTGATCGAACAGATTGGCGCCATGGTAAATATGCTGGAGATTGCAGCCGATCTGCAGCATGGCAAACTGGACATTGCCGAGCAATTGCAGCATGCCTTGCTGAATGGCAAACTCCTTGGTGGAATTCGTCTGCAGCGCGATCATAAATTGTTCTACCTGCTCCAAGGCCTGTTCTTCTGCCCCCATCTGGATCGATTGAATCAATATCTTTTCTGTAATAAATGGGTACGGAGTCGAATGTTCCCCTCTTAGCACGATATCCTCCGAGTCAATAATGGCATTGTCCACTTCAATATCCCGATAACGAATGGCATGGCGAGTATCTTCCAGGATGGAAGGAATATGCTTGAGATAAGGCGTAATTCGGCTCAGGCCTACCACAACCTGCAGTTTCAAAAACGATTGCAATGGCGAGATGAACGTACCCGCCAGCTCGAACAGCCCAGCTTTGATCTTCTCATTCGTCTGGCCATTGGAAGATACGAGCAGAACGCCAATCGTCAGATCCTGAAAGTTGATGACGGGTGCTTGCAATGATTGCTGCTGCAGTATTTCATCGATAATATTCGCTGCTGCAAAGGTAATCAGCTGTTCATCCCCTTTGGCAAGGTTCGAATAATGATTTGTAAACCCATACAATTGAATGAGCAGCATAGAAAACTGCTGATTTTCTGTCTGAATATCATATTGCTTGAATTGCTCGCTAATTTGCTGTTCGGAGAGCGAGTTCAGATGTCCCTGGACAAGCTGCAGCAGAAACCCTTCCCGCAATGCAGGCGTAGCTTGCTGTAATTTAGACTGCAGATTGGTTCGTTCGCCGATCAGATAGTTCCAGCGTGACTCAATAAAATGAACTTCGCTTTTTTTCTGTTCACCCTTGCTTTTGTGATCGTATCCAAAGATACGGGTCAAATGCTGCAGCGGTCTGTACAGTTGTTTGGAAGCCAGCCATGACAAAACAAACGCCATAATTAGACCGAACAAAATCGCGATTAACGGAATTCGCAGGAGATGCTCGACCGGTTTAATCAAATGCGACAGGGGCGCAGCAGATACGTACAGCCACCCCGTGTTTTTCAAATGATCATAAGTAACGATGTACACGCCTGTTTCAGACGTGTAGGAAAACGTCCCTGATTGCTGCCCCGTTTGCAGCACAGCGCTGCGGATTTCATCATGCAGCAAGCGGCTTTCCGGCATGCTGCGCGGATCATTGGTGACCAGATAGGCATCCTCTTTATCCAATATAAAAGCGGCGCCCTGTTCCGGCGGACTCAGAACTTGCAGCATCGACATCAGTTCTTCCTTGTTCAGGTCTACAATGAGCGCCCCGAATGAGGGTTCCATTGTGACGGGAACCTTCTGAATGAGCGAGAGTGGAAAAGCTTGCTTCGCTGAACTTGCTGCCGTCCCTGCGCTTGCAGGCAGACGATCCGCCCAGAAAATAAATTGCTGCTGTTCCAGCAAGGACAAGTAACGCTCTTGCAATTGTCCATCTTCAACTGGACGGCTGCCGTTCTCCCCATCAATAAGCAGTAACGTATCCTGATTAAGCAGCAGTGATACTTGATCGATCAAGGGGTCCGAGCTTTTCATTACGATCAGCTGATTAAATAAGTCGAGTGTGAAGCGAACGTCTATGCCAATCGTATGATTTTTGTCCAGATCAATTAAAAACGGGTGATAGGCCCACTGATTGACGGTTAGCTTAAGGCGGGCTAGCTGTGCATCCATCCTTTCTGCGACTTGCGCATATTGAAGTCTTTGTGTTCGTCCAACTTCACGCTCGATTTCACGAATTCCTGTGTAGTAGGTCAGCATGGCCAACAGTGTTACCGGTATACTGGAGATGAGCAAAGTGATAATCAAGCTTTTGTGGAAGAAGCTTACTTTATTAAAGAGTCCGCGAATCCTCATTTTCCATGTACCCTTTCCTCCATCTGCTTACGACTCACTATACGAGCGGGTTTGCTTGCAGACAATTGGATTTTTTTATTTTAGCGTGTTAGAGCGATTGGACATTTTTATTAAATAGCATTGCACTTTTTAAAAAGTGCAGCAATATAGGGGTGTAAGCCGTCATTTCACAAAAAACACCGCATTCCTCTGATCAAGTGATCGACTGATCATCTGGAAGGGATGCAGCAAGAAATAGGGTACCACATGTAATCAATTATGCAATAGTGTGAATAATGGTAGATAAGCAGGGAACGAGGGGACACTTGTGCAGACAATTCTTCCCTGATATGATTAGTTCGTCTGTATTCGCAAGGAGGGTTAAGAAACATTGCACGAGAAGAAGTTAGAAACGTTGCACGATAAGAATGTGGTTACACTGCTGCTTGCTCAGCTCCGTCCCAAGCAATGGACCAAAAATTTGCTGGTGTTTGCAGCGCTGCTTTTTTCATTTGAGAAAATAAATCCGGTCACGATAGGCAACTCGATCGCCGGCTTTCTGCTGTTCAGTTTTGTTGCTGGCTGTGTCTATATTATTAATGATTATGCGGATCGCGAGGCGGATCGCCACCATCCGGTCAAACGCAACCGGCCGATGGCCTCGGGCGCGCTGAATCCTGCTGTGGCGCTTGGGTTCGGCAGTTTTCTGCTGCTTGGCTCCCTGATCGCCGCCTATTTTCTGAATCCGTTGTTTACGGTGCTGCTGGCAGGCTACTTTATACTGAATGTATCCTACTCTTTGAAACTCAAGCATATTGTGCTAATAGATATTATGGTCATTGCCACCGGTTTCGTCCTGCGGGCCATCGCCGGGGGGCTGGTCATCCATGTCCCGTTTACACCTTGGTTTCTGCTCTGTACGATGCTGCTCTCACTGTTTCTTGCGATCGGCAAGCGCAGGCATGAGCTCACCTTGCTGACGGGGGATGAGCAGGGGAACCATCGGGAAGTGCTGAACTTTTACTCTCTTCCGCTGCTTGATCAGATGACGAGCATCGTTACGACAGCGACAATTATCAGCTATTCACTGTTCACCTTTACCTCAGGCCGCACAATTCATCTGATGTGGACGATTCCGTTTGTCATTTACGGGATTTTCCGCTACTTGTACTTGATCCATATCGAGCGCAAGGGAGGCGCCCCGGACCGGGTGCTGCTGGAGGACAAGCCGATTCTGATCACGGTGCTGCTGTACGTAGTTAGCGTCATCATTATTTTGGCGGTGTTTGAATAATTGTCCGCAGAACAAGCAAACATGCGGTAGGCGCATGCATGTGTATTAGCGAGTGATGCAGGCGAGCTGGAATGGGGGAAGCAGCAATGAAGGTGTTGGACAATCAGCACAGCGGCAAGCTGCTTATGGTGCTGGCGGCTTTTTTAACGGCAACCGGGCAGATGTTCTGGAAGCTGGGTCATGAGAGCCCGGGCTTCTTCGCTGCAGGCTTTGTTTGTTACGGGGCAGGTGCGCTCATGATGATCCAGGGGTATGCGCGGGAGAAGCTTTCGGTGGCTTATCCTTTAATGTGTCTCAGTTACATTTTTGCACTGGCTTACGGGCAATGGCTGCTCAGTGAGCCAATTAGTATGAAAGGCGTGGCAGCTGTCGTGTTGATTATTGCAGGTGTCATTTTGACTTCCTATGACAAATAATATTTGGTTGCTGTCGCTGCTGTTGGTGATGACCTTGTGCGGTGCTTTGGGCAGTGTGTTTTTCAAATCCTATACGACCCATAAACGACGGCTGCTGTTGCTTGCCGGACTGTTTTTTTATGGGCTGGGAGCGCTGCTGAACATTTATTTGCTGCGTGAGCTGCCTTACACTATTGTGATGCCTGCCAACGCGCTGACCTTCGTGTGGACGCTGCTGCTGGCAAGGTGGATTTTTAAGGAGACAGTGGGGATTTTCAAGATTGCCGGTGTGGCATTGATCGTATCCGGTGTCATCCTGCTTGTAGGGTAGAGGAGGAAAAAAAAGAATGTCATTTATCAACTATTTGCTGCACAACAAACGGGACAATGTGTGGGCAGTATGCCTGCTGCTTGTCCATGTTGTGCTGTATATACTTCTGAATATGCCGTTTATCGTCTATATGCAGGATGAAGCGCAGATGCTTGCGGCGTACAGTCCGTTCTACGGGGCGCCGTTCACGCTCAACCTGTTTAATTTTGATCCATCGATGTATTATGCAACCGATGCTTCGGTCATTCATCCGCTGAAAAATTTAATAGGTTATCCGCTTAGCCAGGCAGCGCATGCCCTCGGGGGCAATTTGTTCTTTCTCGTGCTGCAATCGGTGATCAATGCGCTAAGTGTCGTATTTATTTATTATTACTTGCGCCGCAGCGGCGCCGCCACCAGTTTGGCTGCCGTATTTGCCGTATTTTTCGGCGTAAGCTCTTATAGTCTGTTCACAGCCCTGATCCCGGATTCTTATCCGTATGTTCAACTGCTGCTTATTTTTGGGACGCTGTATTTGCATTATTCACTGACGGCAAGGAAAGAGGGAGGGGCGCTGCGCATGCTGCCGACTGCGGCGCTTGCGTTCATTAATTTCGGGATGACCTCCACCAACATTGTTCCTTTTCTGACAGCAGTGCTGATCGGCACGTGGGAGAGGGTGGGCAAGACGGTGCGCCTGATTGTCAAGCTGGGGGTGTCGAGCTTGCTGATGGTTGCGGCGGCAACCGGCTTGCAGCAGCTTATCTTCCATAAATCCTGGGTCGGCAGCTGGATGCAAAGTCTTAGTGACGGAGGGTTCAGCTACGTTGCGCCATTCTCGTTCGCCCACCACTGGCAGGCGTTCTACATGCTGCTGGTCAATCCGGTGTTAACGCCGACGACAGTGATGAACGACAAGGGGCTTGTGGCGGTGGTGACGGATTTGGCTGCGCCATACCCATGGTTCGTCCATCTGATTGGCGGTTTGCTGGTCCTTATGGCCGTGCTGGGATTTGTGCGCGGATGGCGGTCACGTGAAGTATGGATGCTGGCAGGCTACATCGGCTTTGCCCTGGCGCTGCACATTGTTGTTGGCTTCGGACTCGGCGCGTTCCAGTATGATATGTATTTGTATGCAGGTCATTATCTGTTCGCCATCTTCCTGCTTGCTGCCCGCTTTGCCGGACAGCTGCCAAGCTTGACGCTGCGCCGCGCGGCCGTCGTTGTAATGTTGATTTGTGTCGTTGTGACGCTGGCGAACAATTACGTAATGCATGGTGAAATGCTGGAAGGCATCAAGCAAAATTATGCGGAAATTGCGGCAGTGCAAGGAGAGTAGAATAGGCGGAGGATTAGGCCCCTTTGCTTCGTAGACGATTGCTACGATGCAAGGGGGCTGTTTGTTAGCAGTCTTCAAACCTGGTGGTTTGGCAGCGGGGCGGCGAACTAAAGGCAAAAGGGCATCTATTTTTAAGGCTTTGAAAAAAGCTTTTTATACTCTTTTAAGGTAAGAATTCCATTGTTTTTTGGGCCTTCTTCATAATCCTGCCCGATAATAATAATCCAAGCACCATTTTCTTTTATAACAGGCATTTCGACTATTGCTTCATTGTCCATGGACTGTGTGTGTTGAAGTACGGTCGCTTTGTAGACATCATTGCTGGCTTTTTCAATTTTGAGTATATCAAACTTCAATATTATTTCATCAAAGAGTCCTTCTAAATTTCTTTTTTGTGATGCTCTGTCTCTGCGCGTTGAATAGGCGGTTCCGGGTCCAACGGTCTCCCTTTTGGCTGTATACCCTGTCTCAGGTTGCTGAGAAGGACAGCTCTAGTGTCCCAACGTCGCATTATTGCTGTAATTGCAGGATTCTCGGCTCGTATCCAGTTTAGCTGAGATAGGGTATACGCAAAAATAAAAAAATACACCCTCGGACATCCTCAATACCCCAAGCCGTGTTCACATATATACCCAATACTGCTTATGTCATTGTGCATACCGAAGCATCCGGCAGGATGTTTCCGAACCCCGCATGCTCAGTCGACGAGAGCGCAGGTAAGCCATACTCAGCTTTGCTTATGCTCCCTTACGCGGTTTTTGTTCGGCTCGGCACTCCTGTATACTTATAGATGTGAAAGACGACTGAGGAATGCAGCAGCATCTCTGCAGCGTCAATAAACAAATCAGGAGTTGAATTATTTTGACTTACCATGCAATGCTGACACGTCGAAGCGAAATTTTAAAACGCCATATTGGCTCTCTTATTATTCGGGAAAACAAAAGTGAACTAACTGGACATGAAGGCTATTTCTTGCAAAAAATGATTAAAGAGCTTCATCAAAACGAATATGAACTCAACAGCGGCAAATAGGAAGGATTGGAAAGCGAGTGTACCAATCTGATAGCTTTAAGCAACGCTGGTTTAACTCAAGTAAAGGCACCATCAAGCAAGTTTCATGCTTGAATGGCGCCTTTTTGGTGTGGCCGGATAATGGAAATCACATCGTCAAGTTGACCTAGCCTGGAGATGGGATCTTTCCATTTGGACATTACGTCCATCGAGTGGGGCCGGGGAAACAGAGGGGAATACTGCCGCAAACCTGATTCATCGAATAGATGTTGAGGAAAATTTAAGAAATAATAAGGTTTTTCTCAGCATTTATTTGCGCTTGCTTAATATCGTTTTTCTATACTGAAGGAAGCGAGCGCAACAGGGTTAAGGAAGGCTGAAACAAGCCTTCGTGCCAATCCTGTTGATATAGAATGGAGGCGGCATACATGAATATTTGTGTTATCTATGGGGGCAAATCTCCCGAACATGAGGTTTCGCTTAATACAGCAATGACGATTATAAATGCGCTGGACAAGCAGAAATACAACGTTTTTCCAATTTACATTAATGAGCAAGGTCATTGGCAGTGCAGGGAGCAGATCATCAGCGAGTTAACTGAGCCGGGCGAGCTGCGCGGCCACCCCGAAGAAGCAGGTGTGGTTCGTTCCCTCGCGCACGCCTTGGCGCAATGTTTTGACCGGGAAGGGCAGACGGTTGTATTTCCGGCACTTCACGGCCCAAACGGGGAGGACGGCACATTGCAGGGATTGCTGGAGCTGTTGGACCTGCCGTATGTAGGCTGCGGTGTATTATCCTCCGCTATTGGCATGGACAAGGCGATGATGAAAGATTTGTTCGCCGGAGCAGGCATTCCACAAGCGAAATACAAAACTGTGCACCGCTATCAATGGGCGGAGAGTGAGGAAGCCGTCTGCCGTGAGATAGTGGCAAAAATTGGTTTTCCTTGTTATGTAAAGCCTGCCAATATGGGCTCAAGTATCGGAATTAGCCGCTGCTGCGCAAGTACGGAACTGGCTGATGCGCTGGAAATCGCTTTTCGGTATGACTGCAAAGTGGTGGTCGAGCAGGAAGTCCAGGGGCGGGAGGTTCAGCTTGCTATGATCGGCAACGCGTCTCCAGTTTGTTCTGTGGCCGGCGAATTCGTGCGGGAGCCTGATTTCTTCGATTATGACAAGAAATACCGCAGCGCCCATTTGATTCGGCGCATTCCGGCAGATCTGTCCGGTCGCGTTGACAGCAAAGCTGGCGAACTGGCGCTGCAGATTTATCGCGTGCTCGATGGAAGCGGAATGATGCGTATCGACTTCTTTGTTACCGCAGATGACGAGATCTACGTGAATGAAGTCGATACGCTTCCCGGCTTCGCCTCAACCAGCATGTTCCCTGCTCTATGGAACAAGACGGATGGAACGACATCCGAGCAGTTGGCAGAGAAGTTGATTGACCTGGCATTGGAGCGTCATGCTCTGCGAAGCGCCAAGGCAGATTGGGGGCAACACGTATGATCAGACGTACGATCCAGCAAGTAGCGGACATGGTTCATGGTAAGATTATATCCCTGCCTGATGAGGCAGCCTATATTGCGGGGGTATCTATTGATACCCGGACGGTTGGGCAAGGCAATCTGTTTATCCCTATTAAGGGGCCGCGTTTCAACGGACATCAATTTGCCCAAAACGCATTCGATAGCGGCGCGACAGCTACATTATGGATGCGCGGCGAGCCTAACCCGCCGGTTAATGGAGCGGTGATTGAGGTTTCGGATACCGCGGCGGCTTTACAAAGCCTGGCAAGCGCTTATCGTTCCCAACTCGCGGTGCAGGTGATCGGCATTACGGGCAGCAATGGCAAAACTTCTACCAAGGATATATTGGCAGCGCTGCTGTCTACGACTTATAAAACACAAAAAACAAAAGGGAATCTGAATAATGAGCTGGGTGTGCCATTGACCTTGCTGGCACTTGAGGAGGACACGGAAATGGCTGTAGTGGAGATGGGCATGTCCGGACTCGGGGAGATCGCCCTGCTGGCGACAATGGCTAAGCCAGATGTGGGGATTATTACAAGCGTCAGCGAGGCTCATCTCGGCGATCTGGGCTCACGGGAGCATATTATACAGGCCAAGCTGGAAATAGCCGACAAAATAAAGCCAGATGGTGTGTTGATCTATAATAGCGATAATCCGTTGTTCCTTAGACATTTGGACAAGCTTGCAGGTGAGAAGAACAACATGCCTGCGCTGTTTTCTTTCGGAGAGACAAGCGCGAACCGATTGTATCCCGTTGCTTGGCAGCAGCGTACGGAGGACGTTCGTTTCTCCGTTTCCGATCCTGCTTGCCCTGAGATTGTTATGCCGCTCATCGGGAAGCATCAGATTATGAATGCTTTGGGCGCCATTGCTGCCGCGCATTTCCTGGGGGTTCCCTACGCAAAAATGAATAAAGGATTTGCCGCATTGCAAGCAACCGGAATGCGTACCGAAATTATCCGCAAAGATGGTTATGCGATTATTAATGATACTTACAAGTCCAATCCGGCAAGCGTTCGTGCTGCACTTGAGCTATTTTACGACCTTGAGGGGTGGGAGAAGAAAATTGTCGTGCTTGGCGATATGGTGGATCTTGGTGAAGAGACGGCAGAGCTGCATCGTCAAATCGGGGCCAGACTTGATGGGAGCAAAGTAGATAAGTTGTTCACCGTAGGCGAGAGTGGAGCGCTTATAGCGGAGGCTGCAGGGCTAAGTCGGGACAACGTTGAGGTATGCGCCAACGTGGAGGAGTTGCTGCAAAAACTGCCTGGTGAGATGGGGCAAGGGATATTGCTGCTCGTCAAGGGTTCGCGGGCGCTCCGTTTGGAAACGGTGGTTCATGCGCTGACTGAACCCCAAACCCCGGTTTCTGCTGAACAATGATACGTCGAAAAGACTAGCAAAGCTCAGACCGAAGCGGTAGGCATTCGGTCTGAGCTTTGTATTAAGTCAGCAATTCAAAGGCATGTTACAATTGCAGGCCATCATTCACTTTCGGAGAGAAAGCGTTCGATAAACAGCAGTGCTTTATCTTGATCTTTGGCATCAATTCGGATGCCCGCGATCAGTTTCTTATTATTATGAGCAAGAGGGAGCTGTGAAGCGAACTTGCTGCTGCTGATATCAATGCCGTAAATCAACGGCTGTGTGTCATCTTTGGTTTGTGCGCGGACAAGCTTGTCTTCCGACAGCAGCGGCTTCAAAGCAGCGGCAGCGTCCTCATCCAGCGGACGCAGCAGACCGCCTTGTCCGGACAGCTTTTCAAAATTGACCTTGTCCATAATATAAACATCGCTTTTATCGGTCATTAGCGTCAGCATGCTTTTTTGAATCATCGCCATATCATGTTCGGAACGCATTTCTTCCGGTACATAGGCGAGGTGTACAACCGTGCGCTGCCACTCCGGGAATACGGTGAGCAGTGCCTCCTGAAGCGGTTTCGTATCACTGCCCCCATCTGGAAGAAAGTATTCGCCATAGAACATGACGGTCAGATCGATTGGGGGAAGCTTGGCAAGCTCAGCCTGCTCAGCCTTGTGATTCATATACGTGTTGATTCCATAAATGATGCCGGCAATAATCAGGATGGAAACAAGAACATGAACTTTGTAGTATGCGAAGAAATGATCAACTTTTTGGGCAAACCCCGCCATATTTTTGTATTTTCCATATTGCTGTTTGTTAATTTCGGCAACTGCAGTTTCATTCTCGTGATTGAGAATCAACTTGTAGGCGCGATTGACCTTATCGAATCCGCTGGACTCCCCTGTTGTACCGGTTCCTTGCCTTTCTTGCGATTTGGACTGGCGAAGCAGCATCAAGTATTTTTTCTCAACTTCTTCTTTGGATGCGTTTTCTGAAAGTCCGAGCAATTTGTAGGCTTGTTTCAAATCTTCCATGTTTGTCACCTCTGCCTTTTTTGCGGGAAATCCCCATACCTATAAGTATACGTAACGGCGGCGTCATAGTAAACCTTACAGCATGCTGCAAGTGTGAAATATGTGGTACGCGTGGTTTTTTTATTGAAATTCCATTAATGGCGGACGTGAAGTGTTTTGATAGAGAATTGATGATGCCAGCGAGGGGAGGGGGGAGATGTTCTGTTTTTATTGTATACCCTATCTCAGCCAACCCGTCGAAACAGTAAACAGCCTATATTTTCATGCACAATACGGGATTTGAGAAATTGTCCTGTTATTGACTGCAAGCTGAGATAGGGTATACATGCAAAATTAACATACAGACAGCCCGTGCTACGATTGGTGCTGTGGCGACAATGCGCTGCTTACTAGGTTATTGACTAAAATTACGTTGAAATAAGAACATTTGTTTGGTATAATGAAAGTATCTTCTTATGGGAGGAAGGTGCGTTCCGATGCTGTTTGATTTGCCGTGTAGCGTGAGAACTTTTGATGAAGTCTTTCCAAATGAAACCGCATGTCAGGATTTTTGGTATATCCATCGCTGGGAGATGGGGTTTTGTTGTCCACGCTGCAATGGTGCGATGGGCTGGCTGCTTTCAAAGAATGACGTCACGCAGTGTGCGAATCAGAAATGCCGATATCAGGTATCCTTAACTACCGGAACGATTCTCCATAAGACAAGGCTCCCTTTCCGCACTTGGTTTTACGCTATTGTACATTATGCAGAGCAGCCTTATATTACTGTGCGTGCTCTGGCTCGTATTGTAGCTGTCTCCACCAAGACTGCCGCATTAATGTTACGTAAGATTCGATTAGCGCTGCAATTTTATAAGGGGAAATGCGACTCCACATCACCCTATGGCACAACGCCTGAGAGCGCAGAGGACCACTATCAGCCTCAAGAAGAAAAAGAAGAAGAAGGGGAAGCATTCAATGCCAAGCAGTTCCTGGAGTCTATAAAGCAGTATGTGTTACAGCGGAAGCAAGCTGTGGCTGTGAGGTTCAAGAACTATGTGAGTATCTGCGCAGTCGTTCCCCCTATGCAGTGGATTTGGCGGGAACAGATAGAGGAACGGGAACAGAGAAGGAAGGACAAGTTGATGGAACTGGAATGGAGGGAAATAGAGTTGGTGGGAGCAGGCATGAGCGGGCTTTTCCCTGCCTTCCGTTAGTTCGCATATTTAGGGAGGCTTCTCAATGGAAGGGAAATGAGCGTCAGGTGCTTACTTCTGTAGTTGAACTCTAACAATTCTTGAAGGGAAACGTGCGCTGGTGTAGAATGGATTCAGTCAAGTTATTATTTTATTACTCGGAGGGAGCGGGCAAGCGTTGAAATCGATTACAGTGCAAGACATGGCTGACCGGTTTGCGTTGGAAGTGCTGGCTGGCTCAACACAGTTGAACCGGCCCATCACGAAGTCGAGACCGTATCGTCCGGGGCTGGAGTTTGTGGGGTATTTTGAATTTTTCGCACAGGAGCATGTACAAATACTCGGTAGGAAAGAAATAAATTATTTGCACAAACTGTCGGAAGAGGAGCGGAATTTAAGAATTGGCAATATCGTTAAGTATCACCCGCCTTGTTTTGTCGTTACGCAAAATCAGGATGGTTTGAAATACCTTACGAAGTATTGCGATCAGGAAGGTATTCCTCTCCTGAGGACAACAGCCCCTACCTCAGAATTTATCGGGAGGCTCGATTCTTATCTGGTACAGGCTCTGGCACAGCAAATTAGCATTCATGGTGTCTGCGTCAATGTATCGGGCATTGGAATTTTGCTGCGGGGCAAATCCGGCGTAGGCAAAAGCGAAACGGCACATACACTGATTCGCCGCGGACACCGACTTGTAGCAGACGATATTGTAGTGATGAAGAAAATCAGTCCACGGACAATTTTGGGTACGCATAATGAGTCGACGAAGGAGTTTCTGGCGCTGCGGAGCATCGGTTTGATCAATGTAGCGCGTCTTTATGGACGCAGAGCGTTTCAGGAAGAAACGAGAATCGCACTCGATATTGAATTGACGAAGTGGGAAGCTAACGCTCTGCATAATGAGCTTGATGTGGAACCCAAAATGTCAACCTATATGGATGTTGAGATTCCACATATCGAAATACAGCTGCAGCCTGGGCGAGATGTGGCCGGTCTAATTGAAGTGGCGGCGAACAACTGGTATTTGCGGCAGCAGGGCTACAGCGCGGCAGAGGAATTTATGAAGCGGCTGGAAGGCGAGTAGCAGCGGCAGTGCCTTAAATCAGCTTGCATGCCAACGGTGCAGCATATAAAAAGGGAGCTGTTCCCAAAGGTGCGCACGCAGCCTTGAGAACAGCTCCTATCTTTTCGTTATCATGTGTAAGTTATTTCTTCAATACAGGCAGCAGTCTCGACCCTTGCGTCATCGTTGAGCTGCACATCGGGCAGGAAGGTTCGGATTGGAAGGAAAAATTATCCCTCATCCAACAGCCGCAGCTGTCATCGCTGCAGGTCCACACCGCGGTTTGTTCCTCGGGAGTCGGTTCGACATTCTTTTTGGAATAGTACATAACAATCCCTCCATTTATCTAATGTGGTGCTGTTACAGTGAAAAGGAACCGGCCTCACGGCCAGCTCCGTTCTTGTAAGGGTTGTTCACAACTCCGATATAACTATTATACCATGGTATCATGGTTATGCCAATGATGATCAGTGGATATGATCCAAACATTAGCCAGGACAGCCTGTTACTATTATATCCAGTTATACTAACATTTATGACGACTTGAATAACGATGTTTGTCCCGACACCACAGTTGTGGTTGACTGCCAACCTGTATCGCCCCACCGCGCGCTGGGAGCTGGTACTGAAAAGATCGCATATGAGGGGGCTTGGAGTTAATGTTAAACGAAAAAATAAAAGCATCTGAATTGGAAGTAACGGGTCTTCAAGGGGAGTCTCTAGGGGTGATGTCCCGAGAAGATGCGCTTGCACTGGCCAAACGGCATCATGCAGATTTGCTATGTCTGTCTCTAATGAGCAGTCCGCCTCCATGCAAGCTGGTACCCAAGGGGATGGCCAACCAGACGAAGCAGCAGGACAAGCGAAAATCCGAAGGCGAGGCGCGCATAGGCAAACTGAAAGAAATTCGACTGTCGGCAAACATTGAGCAGCATGACTTTGAAACCAAGCAACGGCAAATTTCGAAATTGCTGGACGGAGGAGATGCGGTTCAACTGGTTGTGCGGATCAAAGGCAATGAAGGTCCTGCAGCGAAGGAATTGCTGGAACGAATGCTTACGGCTTTGGCAGGCGTCGGCGCCAAGGAAAGCGGTATTCAGCTCAGCGGCAAACAGGCCGCAGTTCGCGTCAATCCTTTATCATAAGCAGGGCAATGCGTACTCACGTAGACAGCAATGTTGCCTGCCGCATACAGAAACAGCAAGGCTGCTTGCTGCGTACGGGAACAGAAATGCTGCTTGCTGCATACGGGAACAGCAATGCTGCATGCCGCATACATGAACAGCAATGCTGCCTGCTGCATACAGGAAATAAAATGGCTTGCTGCGGTGCCCTTTGTGAGGGAGTGAAGCAGCAAGCCATTTCAATACTGTTTGATGTAATAGAGAACAACGATGCGACGGTTATGTGCTATGCCGCGTGTGCATTCGTGTGTGCATTACTATGCCGCGTGCGGCATTACAACGCATGAACAGTAACTTGCGGCAGTAGCCGCTCAAGATCGGCGGGGCGCACAGTCCCTGCCATCGGCGTCAGCGCATTCGCGCTTGCCGTTGCGGTGGCATAGCGCAGCTGCTCCTCCCACGGCCACCCGTTATGAACACCTACCGCCATGCCAGCTACGAACGAATCCCCGCAGCCGACCGGATTGACGGCTGTAATGACCGGCGCCTGGATGCGATAGCATCGTCCTTCAAAGCCGGCGACAGCTCCGTGTTCGCCCATTGTTACAACGACGCAGCCAATGCCGGTTTCCATCAATTGCTTAATGGCAGGAAGCAGCTGCTGTTCGTTCGTCAAGCGCTGGCCGAGCAGCGTTTCAATCTCATCTTCATTCGGTTTGATGAATGCAGGCTTGGCGGTAACCGCATCGGAGAGCGCAGCGCCGCTCGTGTCGAGAAACGCTTTTGCGCCCTGTCCCTTCACGATTTCAATTAATTCACGATAGATGGACACTGGAACGCCTTTGGGAAGGCTGCCTGAAAGAGTGACGACGGATGAGCGGGCAGCGAGTCTGGCTACCGTTTGTTTAAGGGAAGCTACGTCCTCAGTGGTCACGACCGGGCCAGACTCTAGTATTTCAGTGTACTGCCCGGAGTCTCTGGCCAGTACATTCAGACATAAACGCGATTCGCCTTCGGCAAGCGTGACGAAGTCATTTGTGATGCCGCCGCGGTTAAGCTCCTGAATGATAAACTCCCCGTTTTTGCCTCCTACGAAACCGGAAGCTGTTACTTGCTGGCCCAACGTATGGGCAACGCGCGCAACGTTGATGCCTTTTCCGCCAGGTACGGCATAACTGTCAGCAACACGGTTCGTCTGTCCGGGTTTGAATGACTCCAAATAATAGGTTTTGTCAATGGCGGCGTTCAGCGTAATCGTTGTAATCATTGGCACTCCTGCTTTACAAAGCCGACTTGGCGCGGCCGATTGATCCGCAGAGTGTCATCTTCTCAATCGCCAGCTTCCGCAACGCATCCTTGGCAGGAATCATATATTTGCGAGGGTCATTTTCGTCCGGGTTAGCATTGAAAACAGCTTTGATCGCATTGGAGAAAGCAATGCGCAGTTCAGTAGCAACATTCATCTTGCTCATGCCAAGATCGATGCAGCGGCGGACCTGTTCATCCGGTATGCCTGAACCGCCATGCAGTACGAGCGGTACGGAAACTTTGGCAGCGATTTGCCCGATGCGCTCAAAGTCGATATTTGGATCCCCTTTATAAATACCGTGGGCGGTGCCAATGGCTGGCGCCAGTGTATGAACCCCGGTCTGTTCAACAAACAGCCGGCACTCCTCAGGGTCGGCGAGCGATGCGTCCTCTTCCCCGACGACAATATCATCCTCTACGCCGCCAACCTTACCGAGTTCGGCTTCAACATTGACCCCAGCGGCATTAGCAACTTCAACCACTTTGAGCGTTTGTTGAACGTTTTCCTCAAACGGTGACTGGGATGCGTCGATCATAACGGAAGTGTAGCCTGCACGGATACAGCGGACAATTAATGCAAAATCGGTACAATGGTCCAAATGAAGAGCGATGGGGATATTATGCAGTTTGGCAGCTGTTTGCGCGGCCGCCGCTATATACTCCGGACCCAAATGCTTGACGGTGCCGACAGTTGATTGCAAAATAAGCGGTGACTCTGTCTCTGCCGCAGCTTCGACAACAGCTTGCAGCATCTCCAGTGTATGAACATTAAAAGCGCCAACGCAATAGTTGTTTGCGCGAGCATGCTGCAGGAATGGCGTAGAAGACGTTAGACTCATAAGGAATCCTCCAAGTAGTGAAGTTGTATGACCCGATGGGAAACAATGAAGCTCGGCAGGCGCACAGTTGCGCCCGCAGTTGGTTCAAGGTGCTGCTAATGCGCGCCGTATTTGGCTTTGGCTTGCATGGCGCTTCCGATTACACCCGCATCGTCAAGCAGTTCGGCAGCAACGATGCGAATGCGCCGCCAGTAGTGGGGCAGCAGAAGGCGTTCAAGCTCTGCTCGCAGCGGCGCCAGCAATCGTTCGCCTGCTTGGGCAACACCGCCGCCGATGACGACGACATCGGGGCTGAGAATCGCAATAGCATCAGCCAGTCCTCTGGCGAGCATATGCGCAGTGAACTGGAATACTTCCCGGGCGACCGCATCGCCCTCATCATACGCTTGACTGATGTGTGCAGCAGTCAACCCGGGCTGGCCGTCAAGGGTGGTTGCCCACCGGGAAAGCTGACTAGGTTGCCCCGCCCGCAGTTTATCCCGCGTTTGGCGGACCATGCCGGTAGCCGATACGGCTGTCTCAAGACAACCGGTTCCCCCGCATCCGCATAAGTAAGGCAGCTCGGGGAACTGGATGTGGCCGAGTTCACCCGCCATAAATCCACCGCCGTAATACGGTTTGCCATCCACAATGAGTGCAGAGGCCAGACCGGTACCGACCGTAACGCCGAGCACATGGCGTTCACCGCGTCCGCTCCCTTGGGTAGCTTCGCCATAAATATACATTCTGACATCATTGTCTACAGCTACCGGTAGTCCGGTAAGCGCAGCTACTCTGGCCGCAAGCGGGATGTTTTCCCACTTGAGGTTGCTAGACAGCAGTGAAATGCCCGCATCCGGATCCACAAGACCTGGGGTCCCGATCCCGATTCCACCCAATTCGGCCTGTGTCGAGCCAGCTGCCGCTGTCGTTAGTCTGACAAGTTCGCCAATTTTGGCGAGGACATGCTCGAACCCTTGGTCAGCTTCGGTAGGCTGTTTTATTTTGTGAAGCAGGGTGCCTTGGGCATCAATGACGCCGCAGACGATATTGGTTCCCCCGATATCGATGCCAATCCATGCTGTCAAGGCTGTCCACCGCCATTTTCGGACGGAGTATTGCCGCTTCCCTTATTGGGAGCTTTGGAAACTTCCTGTTCCGCATAGTGCATCTCCATTCCAAGCCGGTCGAACTCACGCTCGTATTCCGCATCGACAGACCTGTCCGTAATGCAGGCATGTACGGCAGAGAGTGGGGCCATGGTGAACAAGGAAGACACACCCAGCTTGGTATGATCAAACACTGCAATCACTTGACGCGCACGGGCGATCATCAACTGCCCGATTCTCGCTTCCAGCTCGGAATACGTCGTTAGTCCATGCGTAGATGAAATGCCGTCAATACCAGTAAACATTTTGCCAATATTGAGCTTCTCTATAATGGATTCGGCCAGCGGACCGCATAATTCATAGCTTTTGCTGCGCATTACTCCGCCGGTCAGCACCGTCTGAATATCTTCGCTTTCCGCAAGCTCCATCGCGATATTGACAGCATTGGTAACAACCGTAATGTTGCGGAATGCTTTCAGTTCTCTTGCAATGAGATAGGTGGTTGTTCCACCGGTCAGGCCGATCACATCGCCTTCACGGACAAGGGAAGCAGCCAGTTGTGCAATCGACTTTTTCTCCGGCAGCAATAAATGCTTCTTCTCATTAAAGGAGCTTTCGTAGGTGCTGCCTGCGCCCTCATAATACGCACCGCCAATTGTTCGGATAATGCCCCCAGACAGGGCAAGCAGGTTCAAGTCCCGTCGCGCTGTCGCTTCCGAGCATCCGTATTGCTCCATTACTTCTTGAATGGTGACTTCTCCGCGCGCCTTCATCTGTTCAACGATGGCAGCGCGCCGCTGGTCGCCCTTGGACATTGTTTTTTCCATTTGCCTATCACCTCGGTAGGTGGTTTAAATAATGTTTAAATGATAACGACTTGGGTCAAATTGCGCGGATGATCTGGATCGACTTGACGTTTCAGAGCCGTGTAGTAGCCAAAGTACTGCAGCGGCGGGAGATACAGAACAGCGCGCGCTTCATCGGACAGTGAGGTGCCGCCGACTTCATAGACCGCATCGGCAAACGCCGTATCTTCACCAGCGGCGGCGACAATCAACAGAACTGTTGCGCCATAGGCTTTCATTTCTTCAGCAACTTTCAATTCATAGGAACGCGCATGTTCGGAAACGAGCAAACATACAAGCGTGCCGGGCTCGACGATGGATTTGGGACCGTGACGGAATTCCAGTGTGTTGAAGCTTTCTGTCCAGATATAGGCCATTTCCTTAACCTTCAAACAGGCTTCCAGTGCGAGGCCATAATAAGCGCCCATGCCAAGGTAGATCACTTTCTGCAAATCATGTTTGGTCACAAAGGACGAGATGAAGCTATCCGCCTCAGCCACATTGCGCTCGCTCAGCGCTGCGGTCTGCTGAAGTTCAGCGAGCAACTGCTCGTTGCCGGAGGCCTGCGCGATCGCCGCTTGCATCAGAAAGGTCATGCTGCTGAGCGAGCGGGTCATGACCGTGCTTTCCTCCTTGCCTAGCGGAGAGTAGAGGCAATCGGCAAGCTTGGCAAGCCGGCTGCTCTCATGGCAAGTAATGCCGCAGACATCGAAGTTAGGCAGCCCGGCTACGGATTCGATCGCCAGCAATACTTCGCTGGATTCCCCGGAACGGGATACGCCGACTATAAGAGAACTGCCTGAACTTGTAACCGTCGCTTCGTGAAACAAGAACAGATCACAAGAAGGATGTGCGGAAGCTCTCTTTCCGGTCCACTTGCGATAAGTTGCCGCCATCGTTAATGCCTGGTAGTAAGATGAGCCTGATCCGATAAAAATAATTTCGTCATACTTATCATTCTTCAAATAGCTGTCGACCCATTCCTGCTGTACCGCCAATTGCTCCAGTGTTTGGCGAATGGCTTCATGCTGCGAGGAAATTTCAGGGTAAGTCAATGAACCGTGAACTTTCATGCAATAACACGCTCCCTGCTATGATATGTGGATGAAAATGGAAATTGACAGGCGCCTTGTGTTGGCGTTGTTGATTGGAGGCTGCCGTCCGTAAGGTTGTTGTATGAGTTCAGTATAAACGATCATAATGAATGATTCAATCAAAATAATGACCGAAACGTTATTTATGTTTTTGATTATGACGGAAGGGGTCAAAACTCACACTGGTTAAATCGCTGATATTGCGATACTCGTCCCGGTGTGATCCTATTCTGGCGCTTCAATTGGTCTGGTCCAACAAAAAGAACCGAGCTGTCGATTGACAGCTCGGTTCTGGAGACGGGTGGAGCAGCATGGGGGTGGGGGCACGCAAACGGAGACTCATACACACACGCATATGGGACCACGCTCACGGACACGCACACGTGACACGCATACGGGGATACGCACACGAACACGTGACACGCATACGGATACGCCCACGAACACGTGACGCGCATACGGACAAGCATACGGACAAGCATACGGACACGCACACACTCAGGCTCGCCTGAAACTATTGGTTTTGCAAGGAACGTTCCCGTTCCTTTGTGACCATTTCCCACATTCCGTTCAAGTAAACAGCGCCCAATGCGCGGTCGTACAGGCCATATCCCGGTCTTCCGGTTTCGCCCCAAATCATGCGCCCATGGTCAGGACGGATTGGACCATCGTAATTGAAGTCACGAAGGGCGCGAATGATTTCGGCCATATCAAGTGAACCGTCAGTGGATAGATGAGCCGATTCCTCAAACGATTTCTCGCCGGTAATCTTCACATTGCGCGCATGCACAAAGTTGACACGGCTTTGCTTGCCGAAACGGCGCACAAGAGCGGGGAAGTCGTTCGCCGGATTAGCGCCGAGCGACCCGCTGCACAGACACAGTCCATTGGATGGACTGTCATAGATCTTCAGCAGTCTCTCAAGAGCATCGCCGTCCGTAATGATGCGCGGCAGTCCAAAGATTGGCCATGGCGGATCATCCGGGTGGATGGCCATGCGAACGCCAGCCTCTTCGGCAGCGGGCATAATCGCTTTTATGAAATACGTCAGGTTTTCCCACAGTTTCTCGGTGCTTATGCCGGCATAATGATCAAATAAAGTGGCTAATTCGCCGTCCTTGTAGCTGGTATCCCAACCTGGCAATTTAAGCTCTCCAGTGAGAGGATTCATTTGTTGGACAATTTCTTCTTCATAAATAAGTGCAGTCGATCCGTCCGGGAGCTCATGATCAAGCTTGGAACGGGTCCAGTCGAACACCGGCATAAAATTGTAGCAGACGATGTTGATGCCGGCTTTGCCCAAATTATGAAGCGTACGCTTATAATTCTCTATATATTTGTCTCGCTCAGGCAGGCCGATTTTGATAGCTTCATGTACGGGTACGCTCTCAATGACGCTCAATTCAAGCGAATGGGCTTCGACTTCCTTTTTTAGCGCCTCAATTTTGGACAGCGGCCATTCTTCACCGACAGGTATGTCGTAAATGGCGGATACGATGCCTTTCATGCCGGGAATTTGTCTGATGTATTCCAGCTTGACAGGATCTTGTGCGCCATACCAGCGAAAGGTTAATTTCATTGTTTGTCATCCTCTCCAGTAGGTTTCATTGAAATGTAAGCATTTATAAGGGTGACCATTGTAACCGAGCATATTCCTAGCGAAACAAACGCTGCACAGCCGCAGGGCGACGAAGTCGTTACGGTTGTCTTGTACTCAGATTTCTGTCCGTTCTCTGCCAGAGAGCTGCTAGATCGTCATTGCGCCGAAGCCGCCATCCACCCGCAGCAGGGACCCGGTTACATATCCCGAGGCACGCTCCGAGGCCAAGTAGATAACCGCGCCCTGCAGTTCTTCAGGGCTTCCGAAGCGGTTCATTGGCGTATGGCCCAAAATGGACGCAACTCGCTCTTCAGACAGAATAGCACGATTCTGCTCGGCCGGAAAGAAGCCGGGAATAATGGCATTGACGCGTACATTGGAGCCTGCGAATTCCCGTGCAAGGAACTGGGTCATATTATTGACCGCTGCTTTGGAAGCGGAATAAGTGAAGACGCGGGATAGTGCCGGTCCGGATGACACGGATGAAATATGGATGATGCTGCCGCTTCCCTGGGCGATCATCTGTTTCCCGAATACTTGGGAGGCCAGCATCACGCTCTTGGCATTCACATCCATAATGCCGTCCCATTCTTCTTCGGTAATGTCGAAGAACGGTGTGGCGCTGTTGCGGCCAGGGCAGTGCAGCAGTATGTCTGCGCTGCCAGTCCAGTCCAGGACGCCTTGCAGCAGCTGCTCAAGATCGGATTTGCTCGTCGCCTCCACCTCAAATGCGCGGGCTTGGCCGCCGGCCTGTGCAATGCGGGACAGAACCCCTTCGGCACGGTCAGCGCTGCGCGCCGTTATAGCGACATTCGCGCCATGAGCGGCCAGTGCTTCAGCCATGGCGCCCCCAAGGGTCGAGCTCCCGCCGATCACAATCGCCGTCTTGCCTGTCAAATCAAAAAGCTGCATGATGAATCCTCCATCCTGTTCAATTCGGATCCTGCTGCCGCGAGGCAATGCCAGGGTCCGCTTGCTTCGTTTGTTTACGGTACTGCTCCGGAGTAATGCCGATGAGCCGTTTGAACATTCGGCTGAAATGGGCCAGATGCTTAAATCCGACGCGGAATCCGACCTCGGTAACCGAGAGCTGCGAATCAAGCAAAAATAAAATGCGTGCCTGATTGATGCGGCGGCGGTAGACGAACTCGAAGATCGTGACGCCGGTGACTTCCTTGAAAATTTTGGCCAAATAGGTTTTGCTGAGATGAATGTGCTGCTGCAGTGTCTCCAGGCTCAAGTCATCGGCATAGTGATTTTCCAGATAGGAAATCATCTCCTGCACAGTCTGTTCCTTGTCCGAAGGAAATTCCGGTCGGCTTCGCAATGGCTGCAGACACTGCTCATATACAAAGTAAAGCAAATCCGCAAAGGCGAGCCGCATGCGGTTGTCGCCAATTCGGTCCTGGCGTTGCTGCTGCAAATGCATAAAGGCCAAAATACGTTCGGCTTCTTCCTTCACTTCGCCGCGGAGCCGCAGCCGATGATTTTTCAGTTCTTCGAACGGCTGAAGTACGTTAATCGTATGGGGCGGCGTCAGAAACGGCCGAAGCGCGTCAGGCTCAAAATGCACAATGGAGCGTATATAAGGAACGGAAGGATCGACTTTGGCGCAATGCAGAGTCATCCCGTACATAATGATCAGGTCTCCTGGAGCCAGTACATATATTTTATCGCCAATCAGGTAGTTGCAGCGTCCTTCATGGAAATAGTAGACCTCATAATAGGAATGCGAGTGCAATACAGGTGTAATCGGGGCATCAGACCTGTAGGTATAATCGATCATCCCTTTGCGGTCAAAGGCGGTCGGCAGCAGAAACGGTTGCTGCTTCAACCTGTTATTCTCCCCTGTGGAGCAGCTCTCTCATGTAATCGGCAAAGCTGTGAAGCATTGCTGCAGAATCCAATTCCCCGCTGAAATCCTCCACGCCAAGGAAACCCTTGTAGCCTACCGCTTTCAGGTCGGCTATCACTTGGGGCCATGGCACGATACCGCCACGAATCCCAACCCATTTGGCCTGCCACTTTGTATCGCTGTCAGTGCCGGGTGCTTGATCGCTGCCTGCAGCAGGAAACCATCCGGCGTTTTTGACATGAACATGCGCGAGGTAAGGGCCGAGCAGTTCCATGCCCATCCGGTAGTTTTCGAATCCTTCGTGGATCATATTCCCTGGATCATACAGAACGCCAACCGTTTCTGGGTCGAAGCCTTCTATAAGCCGCAGTCCTGCTGACGGGCTGGCAGCAATGGTGCCGTGATGCAGTTCCACCAGTCCCTTGATGCCATACTGTCTGCATAACAGGCTTGCTCCTTGCAAGTAGTTTCTTCCTGCTTCAAGCAAGTCATTATAATGACGGCTTCGGTCATACGCCGGAACGCCCAGACGGATCATGGAGGCGCCAAGATGACGCGCAGCTTCCAGCACTTGCTCCGTCGCTTCCAGATCACCGACCGTAAGATAAGGGGTAACCCCGATGGCGGCAATGCCATGCTCGGCTGCTGCGCGCTTAAATGGCTCCAACCCGGCTGTACCGGCAGATGGGGCAATAGTGGCTAAATTGTTCCCCCAGAATGAATAGGGCTCATTCGCCAAGCTGGCAGGCGTCTCTTTATAGCGCCATTCCACACCATCGATGCCAGCGCTTTTGGCGGCTGCGCATAGTGCTTCGGGCGTTAAATCCGGCGTTGCTACTGTAAATACGGAAAGTTTCATCGAGCATGTCCTCCCTTGATCTGCGGTTCGTCCGCATATTGACATCAACCGGGTTCTTGTTCCATCATGCAGCGAACTGCCTCTAAATAAATTAGGAGGCAGCGCGCGGCATAATCATGAATTGGCTGTTATTCAACTCGTATTGCTTGGTCCTGTGCAAGCAGGCACAGTTCGGCCGCTTTGAAGGCATGCTCCTGTGTCATCGCATTTTCCGTACGGTTCATTGAATCGAGAATCAACTCGCCGAAGTAAGGGAAGCCAACCTTGCCCGAAACATCGATGCGATGCTCGCCTTCGCCATTTACCAGGTACACTTGATTGCCTTCGCCGCGTGCAATATCAACATATTTGCGCAGTTCGATATAGCCTTCGGTACCCATCAGCAGTGTGCGGCCGTCTCCCCAGGTAGATAATCCGCTTGGGGTAAGCCAGTCAACCCGGAAGTAATGGGAAGCCCCGCTGCTGCCGAGCAAGGTGGCATCTCCGAAATCCTCCAGCTCAGGGTAGTTCTTGTTATTGTAATTCGCTACTTTGCTATGCAGCACCTTTGCATCGTTGCTGCCGGTAAAATAAAGAAATTGCTCAATCTGATGGCTGCCGATATCACACAGAATGCCGCCGTATTTGGCTTTTTGGAAAAACCAGTCAGGACGAGAAGGGGCATTGAGACGGTGAGGTCCGAGCCCAAGCACTTGCACGACGCGTCCGATTGCTCCATCATGCACGAGCTGTCCAGCAAACACGGCGCTCTCGACGTGGAGCCGTTCACTATAGTAAACCGCATACTTCCGTCCCGTAGCCTGTGCAGCCGCCCGCGCTTCAGCCAACTGGTCAAGCGTCGTAAAAGGTGTTTTGTCCGTGAAATAATCTTTGCCATGCCGCATCACTTTTACCCCGAGCGGCCCGCGGTCAGATGGCACTGCGGCGGCGGCTACGAGCCGCACTTCCGGGTCCTGCAATATCTCCTGCTCAGAAGCGGCAACGGCGACGCCTGGATAAGTGTCGCAGAAGCTGCGGACTTTGGCGGGGTCCGGATCGTAGACCCATTTGAGCGTGCCGCCCGCTTCGATCAGACCGTTGCACATGCCGTACACATGCCCGTGATCAAGCGCCATCGCAGCAAATGTAAATTCCCCGCGCTCAACAACGGGGCGAGGCTTGCCCTGCGGCGCATAATTCATTCCGTCCTGTTTGCTCATCTATGCAGCCTCCATTCAGTGGGTTCCTTTGGCATTAAGCGTCTGGTATTCGCCAGCTACTTTGTTCGTATTAGACTTGGCGATTTGCTCCTGCAGTTTGCTATAGAACAAGTCTTCATTAAGCGGGAATTGTACCCAGTCGTCGGTCCAGGTTGACAGAAGCATCGCATTGGACAAGGAAAGTCCTTTGATTCCCTCTTCTCCCGGAGCGAGCAGTGGTGTGCCATTCAGAATCGCTTGCGTCCAGTCGCGTGTAATTCCCAGGTGCTGCGATCCGCCACCATGGACAGGGACATCGCATTTCCAGCACTCAGGCTGGCCGAAACCGCCTGTGAAGTTGCTGTTGAATTCAGACTCAGGCACACGCAGCCGCCAGAAAGTCAGCTTATCGTCTTCAACAACAATTTTGCCGCGGTCGCCTGATATTTCAAACCGGTTTGTGCCCGGTGTTTCAAAAGTGGATGTAACGAACAGGCCGGTTGCGCCATTTTCATATTCCACATAAGCGGTTACGTCATTTTCGACTTCGATGTTGCGATGTTTGCCGAAAGAGCAAAACGCACGCATGCGCGTCGGCATCAAGCCGGTTGTCCACTGCCACAGGTCAAGCTGGTGAGGGTCCTGATTGATCAGCACGCCGCCGCCTTCGCCAGCCCAGGTTGCGCGCCAGCCGCCGGAGTCGTAGTAGCTCTGTGAGCGGTACCAGCTTGTAATAATCCAGTTCGTCCGCCGAATTTCGCCAAGTTCCCCTGAAGAGATGAGATCGCGAAGTTTAGCGTAGAGCGGGTTCGTACGCTGGTTGTACATAATGCCGAAGACACGATCGCTTGCTGCCGCCGCTTCATTCATTTCCCGAACCTGTGCGGTATAGACGCCTGCCGGCTTCTCAATCAGTACATGCAGACCATGTTTAAATGCTTCGATTGCTTGCTCGGGATGGCTGTAATGCGGCGTGCAAATCAGCACCCCGTCGATTGCTCCCGAACTGAACATTTCGGTCGTATCTGTGAAACGAAGAACATCGTTTCCAAGCTCGGATTCCGCCCATGCAAGCCGCTCTGGCCGCGGATCGGAAACAGCCGCTAATACGGCTCCCTCTACTTCACCCTTAATCAAATACTGTACATGCAAAGTTCCCATGTTGCCAAGTCCGACTACGCCGATTCTGACTTTCGCCATACGTTATCATCCTTCCATCGGGTATAAAATAGCAGCGCTTCTTAATTGCTGTTGACCGTAGTGATATTGTTTTGTTATAAACCATCTTGTATTTCCTCGCGAAATGAGCGATTCACCCTGTAAAGGTGAATCCGTTTACGCTTGTATTGTAACACTAATTAGGGATGAAAGCCTTTACCGTTGTTATCCGATGTTCCATGTGCGTTTGACTGTGAGTAAACAAAGAGGTGTAAGCTTACATGGATGGAAGACATGACGAAAACCGCTGCCTCCTCCGCGGCAGCGGTCAGTCAATAAGTCAAGTTGCAAGATGAGAAAGTTTGAAGCCCTCGCTTATTCGTTACGGTTTGCGGGCTGCCATAATTTCTTTGATGATCTGCTGTTTGCGCTTGGAGACGGGGATGGCTTTGGACAGATCATGCTTTAGTCCAAAATAGATGTGATCGTTTTCAATAGAGAGGATTTTGTCCAGATTTACGTAGCAGTCAGGTTTAATCTGCATAAATCCGGGATTGGCAATCAGCTTGCTGAATTCGCCGGCAGCGATTCTCTTTTTAATATTATAGTTTCTGCCATGGAAACTGATCAACCCGGGTGCACCAACATTGAAAAACAAAATATCGGTCTGAATGTCAAAGTCCTCATACACATTTCTTGTTTTCAATACAGTACTCATCGTTAAAGCTCCCCCTTCATTAAATTTCAAATTTAATGTCAGCGCTTACATTGTAGCATGAATAGCGCACAAAATAAACCTATTTTTAATGAACTTGTATGGTTTGCGGGAAAGGCGGGAACAGAAGGGCGGTTGCTCGCTTGCAGTGGCGTGCAGATGGTATGATAGAGCAAGAAAAGCGTTTACGATGATCGCGGCAAGGGTACATGTATATGATTATTCACTTGAGAGGGCGTGAGTAGATGGCTCGCTGGCAGCGTGGATACGGATACGGGATGGCGGTTGCCATTGTCCTTAGTGTTCTTGGTGAATTGGTATGGCTACCGGACCCGCTTCGGATCGGCGGGACGTTCTATTGGATCGATATGCTAGATATTATTATGCTGCTCCTGCTGCTTACTCCGTTCTTGTGGAGCTGGTCGGCATTGCGGGGCATTGTGGAGACGCGCAGCCAGCGTAACAGGGCCGCGGGGCGGTCGCGCTTCTACACCGGTCAGCGCGGTGCCTGTTTTTTCAGCGAAGTGCTGCTCAGGCTGTTCATTATTATGCTGGCGGCCGCATCCGCAGTGGTGCTGATTCGCATCACCGCATGGAAAGATCTGTCCTTGCCGCTGCTGATTAGTTTCGGAGGGCTTCTACTCGGCTGCTGGCTGCTGGCTGTGCTAGATATTGCGCTTACCGAGCGAAGACAAGGGAGCAGGTGGCCATGGCGAGGCATTAGCGGCCTGATCGTTTCGGTTAGCGCCGCTGCGTTTTTATTTTGGCCGACATCTAATCTGGTCACCTACCCCGGCCTGACAGTCAACATGAACCATTATGCGACGGTGGAGGGAGGAGAAGTCCGTGGGGAAATATCCGGCGTGCTGGTGTTTGACCGCCCGGCTTTTCCGGCAGACTGGTTATATGCACGTCTATTTCCCAATTATACTTTCCGTCCCATTGAACGGCTTGGGATGTCGCTTGGCTCCTACGAAAGTCTGGTGCGCAACATGAAGGCGGAAGCGGACGAACTGGGCAGCGCAGTCGCATTTCATACGGCTGGAATTGGACAAGGGGCAACCTCGCACGGCGCTCAGGTGCTGAATGTGGAAATCAATGGGCCGGCTTACAGAGTGCTGCGCCCAGGCGATGTAATCATCGGCGTGAACGGTCAGGAAGTGTCCTCGACGCTTACCCTCACCGATCGCATGCGGAAAGTGACGCAAGGGGAAGAAGTGCTCATGACGATAAGGCGCGGCAGCAGTGAGCTGGAAGTAGCCATCAAGACGGTACAGCATCCGGAGGATGCTGCGCGGCCGGCTGTCGGCATTCAGGTGACGGACGATCTGCGGCTGGACCTGCCGCGGCATGTTTCCTTCCGGTCTTATGTCGCTCACGAGGGGGGCCCATCGCATGGCGCGGTGCTTGCGCTGACGCTGGTTGACCAGTTGACGCCCGGCGGCGTCACCTATGGCAACAAGGTCGTGGCAACGGGCACCATTCAGGCGGATGGCACCGTAGGACGGATCGGCGGCATCCGCCAGAAGGCCTTCACCGCTTATCGGGCCGGTGCGGATGTGTTCTTCGTCCCCGAGAGCCAGTATGCGGATGCAAGACTTGGCTCGACTCGCCTTAATATTGTACCGGTGAACACAATTGATGACATGCTCGCATGGCTGAAGCAGCATCCCAAGCAAGCTTCCGAGGAGAGCGGACAATCAAGGTGAAGATGAGCGGCTGCTCTCCTCGTGGAACAGGCATAGGGCGAGGAGGGTGGCATTCACTTCCTTGAAATGTTAAAATACAGAACTAAAGAAAAATGAAGTGCCTTGGCGCTTGCGGGAAGGAAGTCGTGAGATGAGCGTTTTGCCGCGCGGTTTTTTTGACCGTTTGTGGACGAAGCCGTTTTTTATTTTCTCTTGCATTATGATCTTTAAAATCTATTTAACCTGGTTTGTGCTTTTTAATGAAAGTTCGCCCTGGAAGCCGCTGGTGACGGATATTATATCGGTCTGGCTGTTGTTTTGCCTGATCGAATATTTCACTGCGCGGAGAAAACTGTTATTGTATATGATCGTTAATTTGCTGCTGACGACGGTCTTTTTCGCGGCGATTATGTATTACAAATATTATGGGGTGATCGTCACCTATCACGCCTTGCGGCAAGTCAATCAGGTAGGAGAAGTCAAAGACAGCGTATTTTCATTGATAGATCCACAATACATGCTCATATTCATTGACATTATTGTCCTTAGCATCTGGTTTTTTGCAGGGAAGTCCATGAAGCACTGGCGGAAGCGCATCGCGGGCAAGGCGAGCCGCAAAGTTGTCGCCGCCGCATTTCTGGTTTTGCTGACATTTTGCTTTGCTAATATTTGGCCGCATCGGGCAAGCATGAACGAGCTGACGCAGGCGTCGAATATGGGACTGCTAAATTATGAAGCCTATATGATTTTGGGAGACAAGAAAGAAGAGCCGGAGCCGATGCAAGCGATTACGGCTGAAGCGATCCGCGAGCTCAAGGGAAATGCGGTCGTAGACGATCCCCAGATGTGGGGAGCGGCCGAAGGACGGAATTTGATCATTATTCAAATGGAAGCCTTCCAGCGTCTGCTGCTTGGATTGGAATTGGACGGCAAGGAAGTGACGCCGGTCATGAACGCGCTGCTGGGTGAAAGTCTGTTCTTTCCTCATTTCTATCAACAGGTAGGCCAGGGCAATACGTCGGATGCCGAATATGTGGTGAACACTTCTTTCTACATCCCCCCGCGGGGGGCCGCTTCGCAAATCTATGGCGGCAAGGCGCTGCCCAGTCTGCCCAAGCTGCTGCAGGAATCGGGTTATTTTACAGGAACGTTCCATACAAATGATGTGAAATTTTGGAGTCGAAACGAGCTGTACCAGGCGATCGGTTTCGACCGTTACTATGACAAGGAGTTTTTCGGCAGTGATGATATAGTTTCATTCGGTCCTTCCGATGAGGTGCTCTATCGCCGCACGGCAGAGGAACTGGGAAGATTGCAGGCAGAAGGAAAGCCGTTTTATTCCCATGTTATCGCCATGACTGCTCATCACCCGTTCAAATTGCCGGAAGACAAAATCAGTATTGAGCTGCCGGATGAATACCACAATACCTTTCTCGGCGATTACCTTACCGCTCAGCATTATGCGGACAAAGCGCTGGGACAGTTCATTGATGCGCTCAAACAAAATGGCGTGTGGGACAACAGTCTCATCATGATTTATGGGGACCATCTCGGTCTGCCAATGTATTCTCTGGACCCGACGGATAAGAAACTGCTTGAACAAATTCTCGGTAGGGAGTACTCCTATTCGGATATGCTCAACATTCCACTTGTCGCAACCATTCCAGGGGTAACCGAGCAGGTAGTTATGCCGCATACTGGCGGCCAGATCGACATTTTCCCTACCGCGGCAAACTTACTTGGTCTATCGATGCAAGATCGGATTTTCTTCGGACAGGATCTGTTGAATCATACGTCCAATCTGCTGCCGCAGCGCTATTACTTGCCGTCCGGTTCACTGATTACCGATCAGGCGGTCTTCGTGCCGGGCAGTGGTTATGAGGATGGCGAGGTCTATTCGCTGGGCGATTCGGAGCCTGTTGATGGTGACGTTACTGTAGATGAATATGAGCGGGCGCTGCAGTTATTAAAGTTTTCTGATAGTTACATCGACCAGTTGGAGGCCCATAATTAAATTGTGAGCAGCGGGAAAAATTGCGTGACGGCGTAAGGATGAGCAGAACGGAATAAAAATGAGTGAAATCTCATCCTTGCCCGTCAAGCCCCGTGATTCGAGCATATTTCGCCAAAAATCAGTCGATACGTCTTTCGACTCTTTTGACAATTTGTAAAGGGAGTAGCATAATTAACTCTATTCCTCTGGCAATGTGTCGGGGGCAAAGCGCGGCAGAAGTTTGTCTGCCGGACGGATGAGAAAGAAGCAGAAGAAAAGCAGGGACGATCATGCAGCGGATCGGCCTGTTTCGTCTTGAAAGGAAGGGGATTTGGGTGAGTTTGTCAGGCTCGCTAAAGGCGCTCCATACGAAGCCTTTTGTGTTTTTTTCGATTGTGCTCTTGCTGAAGAGCTGCTTGGTCTACTTCGTTATTTTTGGCAATAAATTGACTTGGTCGCCACTCTTGACTGAAATTCCGTTTGTGTGGATTTTATTTTGTCTAATTGAATGGTTCGGCAAGAAGCGTAAAATTTTGTATTACCTTAGTGTAAATTTGTTAGTGACCGGTATATTTTTCGCAGCGATAATGTACTACAAGTATTATGGCGTTATGGTAACTTATCATGCCCTTGAACAGGTTAACCAAGTGAAGGCGGTTCGCAACAGTGTCGTTACACTGCTGTCGCCCCACTATCTGCTTATTTTCACCGATATTTTCATAATTAGTTTGATGCTGCTTGGCCGAAGGAAACTTAGCCTGTGGGGCGGCTTTCTCGCCAGGAAAGAAAAACGCGGTGTAGTGATGGTGCTGTTTGTTCTGTCGATCGTGCTTTGCTTCGCCAATATTATGCCTAACCGCGCCAGCATGAATGAGCTTAAGAAGGCGGAAGATATGGGCATTCTGAATTATGAAGCTTATGTGCTGTTTGCTGACGAGACGATTGAACTAACGGATATGGACGAAATTACGCAGCAAAAAATTGATCGCCTTAAAGGAACCAAACAAGTGGAGCCTAACTTTGCCGGAGCGGCAAAAGGCAAAAATCTCATTGTACTGCAAATGGAGTCATTCCAAAATTTTCTTGTCGGCCTGAAGCTGGACGGTCAAGAAGTGACACCGAATATGAACAAGCTGCTTGGGGAAAATTTTTATTTCAACAATTTTTATCAGCAAGTCGGACAGGGCAATACTTCGGACGCTGAATTTGTGGTGAATACTTCCTTCTATATTCCGCCGCGCGGCGCTGCTTCAAGCGTGTATGCTGGCAAAGAGCTGCCAAGTCTGCCCAAAGTGATGAAGGCGCAAGGGTATGATACGGCAACCTTCCATACGAATACAGTGGAGTTTTGGAATCGAAGCGAAATGTATCAGGCGTTAGGATTTGACCGTTATTATGATCAGGAGTATTTCGGAGCTGACGATTTGTTGTTTTTCGGTTCTTCCGATGAAATTCTCTATGCCAAAACCGCGCATCAGCTAAGTGAAATGAATCAATCCGGACCATTCTATTCGCAAGTCATTTCCATGTCAGCGCATCATCCGTTTACGCTTCCGGAAGAGAAATACAAGATGACGCTCCCGGAACGGTTCCAGGGCACTTTCGTCGGCAACTATATTCAATCGCAAAATTATGCCGATTATGCGTTGGGACAGTTTATTGACGAGTTGAAGGCAAACGGCGTGTGGGAGGACAGCATTATTGTTGTCTATGGTGACCACTTGGGACTGCCGATTTACTCCCTGGATCGTCAGGATAAGGAACTGATGGCTGAAATCTATGGTCATGAGTATGATTATACGGATATGATCAATATCCCCCTTGGCATTATTGCAGAGGGCGTCACCTATCCGGCGACTTTCGAGCAGATCGGCGGCCAAATCGATGTGCTGCCGACGATTGCCAACCTGATGGGCATTTCTCTGGATGGTCATCTGCATTTTGGTCAGGATATCATTAATCAGACCTACAATATGCTGCCGCAGCGCTATTACTTGCCGACAGGATCATTCGTTAGCGAGAAGTCGCTATTCATGCCCGGCAGCGGCTACGAGGACGGCACACAGTATCCGCTGGCCGGAGAGGGCGGTGTGCATGGTGCGGGCGCATCTGAAGGAGAGTACAACCGTGCGCTTGAACTGCTGCATCTATCAGACAGTTACGTGAACCAGTTACCGGATCGTGAACCGGCGGATGCGGAAGAAATTGAGTAGTCTTGAAAAACAACAAGGTCAGAGTTTCCCTGAAAGAGGGGAGGCTCTGACCTTGTTTTCATTGCGTACAGCGGTTCCGGCCTGAGCAATCATGCTCAGGGGGATGGCGACGACGACAGCCGATTACATCCCGTTGCAGCCGTCAACGGAAAATAATGGAGGCGGCGCAGGCAATCTACAACATGCTGCAACTGCTGTAGATCGTGCAGCTAGGACAACTAAGCTAGCCATAATGGGCGGGAACCCATGTTGGTTCTCCCAAGGGGCAGTAGTGTGTTTTACTTGTATACCCTATCTCAGGTTGCTGAAGTAGAGGGGGCAGCAAAGCCCAAGTACTGCTGTGCCTGCAATTGCCAGCTTGTTGCCGTTTGGCCGTGTTAGCGGAGATAGGGTATACAGAAAAAACAGGGAGCAGGGGGCAACAGTTTACGCAGTAGGATAGCCCCAGCCCCATTAAGGCAACGTTGGGACAGAGCATCGCTATTGATAACAAATAACGCATTATGCCACAGTACGCGGACATTGGCTCCGCGTACTGTTCTTAATAGGTCTATGGAACAAGCTGCTACCGCTTCAAAAACTCCGCAAGGCTCACCGTTCGCTTCTGCTCCTTCCGGTTCTTTTTTCAACAAGCGGCTCATAAAATCTATTCCATGTATGTTATTTGCGAAGGGTGATAGCGGTGGAGCAGATAACAAGTATTCAGGAATTTATACAGGTGTTCGGATTGCCGATCGCCATGAGCCTAATTGGAGGGTTAATCGGTCATTTTGTGAAAAATGGGATTATCGAACTTCCCAAGTTCGTCATAGAATATGATGAAGAGCAGCAATGGGAAGGTTCGCCTAACAAAATGCCAGGAGCTTTACAGCGAGGCGGAGCCTTTATCTTATTTCTCATCGGATACAGAAACAGACATAATGCCGCAAAAAAGGTATTTTTTGATCTCGGCTTTTTAGGCGATTTGCTAATTGCGGTTGGAACGGGGATTTTAGCAAAAACGGCACTTGCGCTTGCCAATACGGACAGTGCTTTTGCTGTTATCAGCAGCTCTTTATTGGCAGGGTACGCGGGTTTGTCGTATTTGAAAGCAAAACAGAACAAAGAATTAGCCGATACCGTCCCTGAGGAGGTGGGCAAAGCCGAACTCACGCCTGTTCGCTACCCGGAAACGCCGCCTGTTGCGGATAAAATTGATGAATAAGGAGTGAGCGCAGCATTGCAACGAATAACGGTGAAAGTAACCTCGGACGAAATGCAGGAGCTCAAAAGGCTGGCTGAAATTGTGAAAAACGAGCAGCTCCCTCTATCACAGCGGAGAATTGCCAAGCTGCAGTATGAATCGATCATTAAGTATGCGAAGATGAACAGCCGATCCATCTGCTGAATGAGAAAGGGAGCAATGCGCATCAATTAATTGAAAGCCAATTCGTCAGTAGTCGAATTGGCTTATTTTTTTTGTGCACAGAGCTCTCTTGCAGGCGTCGATGGGTGGGGAGGGTTCCTTCAGGAGGAAATACTGCGATTATGCAGGATTTTGTCATGTAGAGTGGGGTTAAAGGGTGGATTACTGCGATTATGCAGGATTTTTCTTTAGAAAGGTGCGATTTATGGCTGTATTGAGAAAAATTCTGCACTTTTACAGTTTTTGGTGAAGAGACAGCGAATACAGGCAAAAAATCTTGCATTTTCGCAGGAAATGACTCACGCCACGCGGCCCGCCGCGTTTGCGAACAGAGGCAGGCCACACTCGCTTTCCAAAGGGAAAACGAGTCCCGCGGCGCTGCGAACCGGCGCGAGTCCGCCGCGCACGCGAACAGGGGCAGGTCCCGCTGCGCCGTAAAAAGGAACTAGCCGCTGCTTGGCAGGGGCTAGTTGTCAATCAGGCGCAGCCCGTCCTCGAGCAGCGGATGACTGTCAGAGAAGTTCTTCGCGCCGGTATTGCCGCCGGAAGCGCTATTGTCTGTGCTTGCACGTCCGTCATCTGGATGCGAGTCGCTATCTGTACGGGTGCCGCTGGCGGGCGAATCGGGATCGGTGACAGCAATGATCGTCGGCTGTGGACGATACGTGTCGCGGGAAATTCTCTGTCTGCCGACCTCTTTGCCGGAACGTTCCTCAACGCTGTATACGTCAACAACATAACCGGGCTTGCCTGGCTGCACAACTTTTCGTGTCCCGCGTTTCCCTGATTTTTGTATGACCTCGTTGACTGGCGGCTCGATTGTGCGCACCAATTCTGTTTCTATCCGATAATGAATCTCCTCCGGTATGGTCCCGAACAGTTTGACGGTCAGCTTGTATCCCTCTACTTCCGTTCGGATCAACAGATGTTTGCCCGTTGTATTGCGGAATCGAAAATTGATATAGCCATCAGAGAAGGTGGCATCGCGCCCTTTGGGAAGATAGGATACCGGGAGCGAATGGTTGCGGCGTTCGACGATTTCCAAGCCTACAAGCAGCGCGGCATTGTACAATGTGCTTGAAACCTGACAGATTCCGCCGCCAATTCCCGGGACAAGCTCGCCATTGAGAATAACCGGGGCTTCGCGGAAGCCGTAATGCTCATCAGTGGCATGAATGACCTTGCGGTAATCGAAAATTTCATCAGGCAGCAGCACCCAGTTATGAAGTGTTCTGGCTGTTGATGTCACATTATGCGCACGTCCTTGGCCGCTTGTACTGAAGTCGGTCGTATAAGAGACAATTTTTCGCTCGATGCCTTCCGCCTTCAGGTTCTCCAGCGTGACCTCCGGCTGAAGAACACGCAGCGTCAACTCAAAGTCAGGTGTTTTGTAACCTTCTTTAATAGAAGAAACCCACTCGCTAACCTGCTGAAAAAGTGACTCAAAATTAAGGCGGTATGCGACGCTATGCTCCTTATAGGTCACGCGGTCATTGTCGGAAATACGCCGTTCTGCACTGACAGGCTTGCTATCCTCGATCCATCCCCAATGTTGTTGAACTTGCTGACTGAACCGCTTCTTATCAGACTGGATATGCAATTCCAGCCGGTCCGGGAAAGAAAATCGGTATTTGGCCCGTTCCAGCAGCGACCCTTCCTCAAGCTGCAGCAGCTTGTCGCGAATCGGTTGACGCTCAATCTTGTAGCCAAGCCGCTCCAATGTCCATTCATGTTCACTGCCGCCGCGCGTTCCTTGTGCACCATCATTGTGTTCTTTAAGATTAACGATAATTGACTGATGTTCGAAGTTGTCCCATTCCTTCTCCAAATGCGCCAGAGCATCCTCCAGCCGCAGCCCCTCGATGGATGAAAAGCCTATTTTCAATTGCCCCGGTATTGTTTTTTGCGAGACATATGAATAGAGCAGCCCCCAGCAGGTGGTGGCGCAGAGGAGCACAAAACATGTAATGATCATGCCGATATGCAGCTTTTTCATTGGCTCACCTCATTTTATTAAACCTATTCTGCAGTAACTCATTCTATGCTGAACAAGCCCGGAATCTTCCATAATAATTGGAAAAAATCAGGCGCCAACTTAACATTAAAATTATTAGAATCCTGTCGAATCATTGGTTTAGAAAAGGAATTCGCTGCTTCTTGTCGAATATTAATAAGCTGACTATCTACAGGATGTGATATTGTGATTGAAATGCAAGATATATGGAAGACCTACGCCGACGGGACCCACGCATTGCGTGGCATTTCCGTAAAGATTGATCGCAATGAGTTCGTCTATGTGGTCGGACCCTCCGGTGCAGGTAAATCAACTTTCATGAAGCTGATTTATCGGGAGGAAGTCCCTACTAAAGGACAGATTTCGGTAAACGATTTTAATATTGGCAAGCTTAAACTGCGGAAAATTCCGTTTGTGCGTCGAAATATCGGCGTTATTTTTCAAGATTTTCGTCTGCTTCCAAAACTGAGCGCGTACGAGAATGTCGCGTTTGCCATGGAGGTAATTGAAGCGCCTCAGAAAGTGATCAAGCGCAGAACGATGGAAGTGCTTGAATTAGTCGGCTTGCAGACCAAGCATGGCAGTCTGCCGGCACAGCTCTCTGGCGGGGAACAACAGCGGATTGCCATTGCCAGAGCGATTGTGAACAACCCGGCAGTTATTGTCGCGGATGAGCCTACAGGGAATTTGGACCCGGAGACGTCCTGGGGCATTATGAACTTGCTTGAGGAAATTAATTTTCGCGGCACGACAATTGTAATGGCAACGCATAACCGGGAAATCGTCAACCGACAGCGCAAGCGGGTTATAGCAATCGAGAATGGGCTGATTGCCCGTGATGAGGCGAGAGGGGAATACGGCTATGAAATTTAGCACATTTCTTCGTCACGTCCGGGAAGGGTGCAAGGATGTTATTCGCAACGGCTGGATGTCGTTTGCCTCAATCAGTTCCATGTGTATTTCTCTATTTATACTTGGCGTGTTCGTACTGCTTGCGCTAAATGTTAATCATTTGTTCGACGAAGTAGAAGGAACCGTTGCGATTCGCGTCTATATGCAGTTGGAAACGGACGAGGCCAAAATCAAGGAACTGCAAACGAAAATTGGCGATATTCCTGAAGTGAAGAAGATCCGCTTTATTTCCAAAGAGGAAGGCTTCGAAATTATGCGCACTAATTTCGGAGAGAGCGGTAAAGAAATATTGGACGGCTACGATCTGGATAACAACCCGATTCCCGACTCTTTCACAGTTGAGGTGAATGATCCTAAGACGATCAGCTATGTCGCCAAAGTTATTGAGTCCATCAATGAACAGGATGGCCTGATGCCAATCAACAGTGTGAAGTATGGACAAGGTACGGTGGAAACATTGTTTAAAGTGACGACTGCCGTGCGCAACATCGGACTGGTAATCGTTGCTGGTCTGGCAGTAACGGCTATGTTTCTGATCGCCAATACAATCAAAATGACCATCATTTCGCGGCGCCGCGAAATTGGAATTATGAAGCTTGTTGGCGCAACGAATAATTTTATTCGCTGGCCGTTTTTTATTGAAGGTGCCATCATTGGTGTCGTCGGCTCTGTCATTACGACCGTCGTGCTCCTGGTTGGTTATTATCAACTGCTGCAAGTGTCGGAGTTTCAGCTCGGGCTGATGATGATTCGTCTGGTCCAGTTTGAAGAGGCGGCAATTCCGCTTGCGGCGCTGCTGATCAGTATTGGAACGTTAATTGGCATTTGGGGAAGTACGATTTCTGTTCGAAAGTACTTGAAAGTGTAGGTGATCGATCAGGTGAAGAAATTACTCGCCGTGTTTGTGATTATACTGGCAACTGTCCTCGTCTATCAGCCCATCGGCGGACAGGCAGCTTCAACAGCGAAAGAAATCGACCGCAAGCTTGCGGAGTTGAAAGAGGATATGAAGCTGGCAGAGGAAAACAAGCAGCAGGCAGAGGAAGAAATGCAAATTGTAGAGACGCAGAAGCAAGAAACTGCGCAGTCTATTAACGATATTTTGGATCAGATCGACAATGTTATTATTAATATGCAGAGTGTCAGCAGCAGGTTGGAGCAGACAGAGACTGAACTGATCGAAGCGGGACAAAGTCTGGAAGAAGCGGAGCTGCGTATCGAAACGCGGGATAAGCTTCTTCAACAAAGAATTCGTCTAATGTACACGAACGGCTCCGTGTCTTATTTGGATGTGCTGCTTAGTTCAACCAGTTTCTCCGATTTTCTGGACCGGTTCGATACCCTTCAGACGGTTATGAAGCAGGATACGGAAATATTGGCTGACCACCAACGTGATAAAGAATTAATCATAGCGAAGAAGCTGGAGATTGAAGAGAAGCTTGCTGAGGTAACTGATTTATATGGCAGGCTGGGCGACTATCATGAATTGCTGAGCAAGAAAGAGGAAGAGAAAGAATTGATGCTTGCCAAATTTGATCAGCAGATGGTTGAACTGCAAGGGATTTCCGAGGAGCAGGAGAAGCTTCTAATTGCCTTGGCGAAGCGGTCTTCGGATCTGCAGAAGGAAAAGAACCGGATCGAAACCTATTATGACGGTGGCGGCAAGCTGCTTCGGCCAATCGGAGCGGCAAGAACAAGTTCGCCATTTGGCGCGCGCGTTGATCCGATTACCGGGAAAAAGGGTAAGATGCATAATGGGATGGATTTTGCCGCTCCGCAAGGTTCAGCGATTTATGCCGCGGAGTCTGGTGTGGTCATTGTCGCGCAGAAAACAAGTGGATATGGCAATACGATCATCATTGATCATGGCGGCGGCATGTGGACGTTGTATGCGCACATCCGCAACGGCGGGCTGCTTGTTTCCAGCGGGGATCAAGTCAAGCGCGGCCAGAAAATTGCGGAGGTGGGCAATACCGGAAGATCAACCGGGCCTCATTTGCATTTTGAGGTGCGAATTAATGAGAAGCCGGTGAATCCGCACAGCTATCTTAAATAAAATCCGTAAACTTGTCATATACTAGCAGAGGCTATTTATGTTTTGAGGGTGGTGAGAGCAGTAATGAAGTTCAAGGGCCGCACAGTAATCGTATTTATTTTGCTCACGATGACAGCATCGGTGCTTGTTACCTTGACGGCAGTTGACCCATCGGTCATGGGTAAATTCAGCAGCCGTTCGGGACTGGTATCCGCACAGAACGGTTCCCAGGGCGGGCTTGCCAAAGATGAATCGGAGAAGATCGATACTGTATTATCATTAATCGAAACGAAGTACTTGGAGAAAGTAGACCGGGCCAATCTGATCGACGGTGCAATCAACGGTATGCTTGGTGCGCTGGGGGACCCTTATTCAACCTATATGGAGAAAAAGGTTGCCGATCAGTTTTCCGAATCCATTGAAGGCTCATTCACAGGTATTGGTGCTGAAGTAGCGATGGAAAATGGGAAAATTACGGTGGTTGCCCCTATTCGGGACTCACCAGCAGAACGGGCTGGCTTATTACCCAAAGATGTGTTGCTGTCCGTGAATGGCGAATCGCTGGACGGGCTCCAGTTAAACGAAGCGGTAGCCAAAATCCGCGGTCCAAAAGGAACGAAGGCGAAGCTGCAAATTTCCCGTGTCGGAGTTTCGGCTCCCGTCCAGTTGGTGTTGACTCGCGATGATATCGATGTAGAGACGGTATATGCATCCATGCTGCCAGACAAAATCGGTAAAATCGAAATCCGCCAGTTTTCGATGAATACCGGCGAGCGGTTTACAGCAGAGCTGGAAAAGTTGGAGAAGCAGGGAATGAAAGGCCTGATTATCGATGTCAGGAACAACCCGGGCGGTGTCTTGCCGGTTGTCATCGGTGTTGCGCAGCCGTTCATTAAGGCAGGCGAACCGATTGTTCAGGTTGAAGACCGCAATGGGGAAGTCGACAAGACATTATCCAAAGGGACAGGCAAAAATTACCCGATTAGCGTCCTCATTAACAAGGGCAGCGCGAGTGCATCTGAGGTGCTTGCCGGAGCGTTGAAGGAGAAAGCAGGAGCCAATCTGATCGGGGAAACAACATTTGGTAAGGGCACGGTACAAGTCAGCTACAACAAAGTGCTGAAAGATGGCAGCCTGGTCAAAATGACGATTGCCAAGTGGCTAACACCGGATGGGAACTGGATTCATACCACCGGGATTAAACCCGACCTTGAAGTGCTTCCGCCGGAATTCTACAGTGCGCCGCGGCTCTCCAAATCCGAAACGCTGCAACCGGAAATGTTGGGCGATGAGGTGCGGAGTATGCAGTTGATGCTTGCCGGACTCGGTTACAAGCTGGATCGTACGGACGGCTACTACAGCGCAGGTACTCTCAAGGCAGTTAAGGAATTTCAGCATGACGCAGGATTGACGGAAACCGGCAAGGTGGATAAAAACACAGCAGCCAAGCTGGAAGAACAAATTATTACCTGGGTACGCGATGAAAACAATGACAAGCAGCTTGCGGCTGCCGTAAGCGATGTTAAGAAGCGCTTGGGTGCCAAATAGCTCTCGGTGAGCAGGATTTATTGCGGGCGCGTCGAATTAATAGGAGGTTGAACGCGGTGCTTTGCGGCCGTTGTTTCAGCCTTCTATTTTTTTTAAGATGGGATGCAGGAGGAGAAGAGGTGGATTTTTTTGGAGGTTATGATTGATATTTCGAAACAACTGGGCGAAGCGGCATTGCAGCTGTTCGCACAACCATTTTATTATATTGCAATATTGTTGATTGCGTTGCTCTATTGGCGTCATGAGCGAGTGGAACGAAGATTGTTTCATGTGCGGATTTATGATTGGCCGTCATTGGTGTTACCCGGGATTGTTACCGGAATTGTTGCAGGTCTGTCGGTTTCACTTGCGGCGGCCCTGATTGGCATCTTCATTACGCCAGCGGCTGTTCTGTGGATTTGGGGCGCGACAGGCGTGTTGATTCTGTTTCGCATCCGTTATCTGTGCTTTGCTTATGCGGTCGGCGTGCTGGGCGTGCTGCAGTGGTCGCTTGGCTGGTATCAAGCTGATGCAGCCCAGCCGTGGCTTGCGGCCTTGCTTAAATCGCTGGCGAGTCTGGACATTGTGAACTTGCTCCTGCTGGTCGCTTTGCTCCATCTGGCCGAGGCGCTGCTGTTGCGGATGCAAGGCCCCAAACTTTCCAGGCCGCTGTTGCTGGCCGGCAAGCGCGGCAGACTGATCGGCGTTTACCAATTGCAAGCGTTTTGGCCGGTAACGCTATTCGTGCTAATGCCCGCTATGCCGGAATCTGCGGGGATTCAAGTGGCGATGCCCGTTAGCTGGCTGCCGCTGTTCGATGGCGGACTGTGGGCTGCCGGCTGGACAATTGCCGCCTTGCCAGTCGTTATCGGCGTTAGTGAAGTCACAGGATCGATGCTGCCGCGCACAAGAGCGCACAAGACGGCAGACAGTCTGTTAAGCTACAGTCTGTTGCTTGCGGGAGTTGCTGTACTCGCTAAGCTGTGGACGCCACTGCTGCTCGTTGCAGCGCTTGGAGCGCTGCTCGGACATGAGGCACTGGTATGGCTCGGAACGAGCCGTGAGCGGAAGCAAAGCCCGTTCTTTGTTCACGATGAGCGCGGACTCCGCGTGCTTGCGGTTGTGCCGGGTTCCCCAGCAGATGAATTGGGCATTTCGGCGGGTGAGATTTTGCATAAAGCGAACGGACTCCGTGTACGAACCAAGGAAGATCTCTATCAAGGGCTTACAATGAACTCAGCCTTTTGCAAGCTTGAAGTGCTGAACAGTGAAGGGGAGAGCAAGTTCATGCAGCGGGCCAGATTTGAGGGAGAACATCATCAGTTGGGTGTTATTCTCGCTCCGGATGTGTTGGCGGACCGTCATGCATCGCCTCCGCAGCGAACGAATCTGTTCCATTTATTCAGCGCAAGAAGATTGGCAAGCAGCAAGGCGCCAGCCGTTGGCGTGGTTAAGCAGACTGCGCTATTGGAAGCCGGTCAGGAAACTTCCAGATAAAGCCTTGTGCCGTCATTATATTGAAAAATGGCGACGTCGCGAATTACTTCAACTGATTTAATTCTTTTCCAGCGTTTGCGAAAATCAAAATTGTTGGACATCTCGGCAAGTTTCGCGTTCAGTTGGTCATAATATTGCGTGTTGTCCGAACGGAAAAATACAGGAACTGATTTTCTTTTAAACGTAATGACTTTCATCATCGTATATACACCCCCAAATGAATAATGTTCTGTGTGCTGATGAGCTTCAGAATTTGAAATAACCGGCGGCCATCCGCCGGTTATTTCTGACATGCAGCACATATAATGCTGCTTGCTATCAGCTAGTTCTATTTATGCTAATAACTTACACCTTAATATGCTTGTCCAAACAGCCCCTTATGCCATAAAAAAATAAAAGTGTGATAAAATAACAAAACGGTTGTCGGGCAAGCACAGACAAATGGGAGGTTAAGGCATGCGTAAAGCGGTAATTTATGGTGGTGTTATTATCGTCATCGTCGCGCTGTTTCTATCATTTCGAGGCAGTTTTTCTTCTTCTGTTGAACAAGGGGAATCGAATATCGCCGGCCCTGGCAATGGGGAAGTGACAGATCATGATGTGGATCATGAAGAGAACATTGAGCCTGACCCGGACAATTCACAACCGGAAACTTCCGGGCCGGACAATGGCGCTCAAGAAGGAGCAGAGGAAGAAGCTGGTGACGATCTTGCTGCCTCGCTTGATCGGCAGGAGAAAATCGGACAGCTCGTCATTGTCGGAGTCGACGGGGAGTCACTAAGTAAACAGGACAAGGATAGAATAGAAGATGATCAGGTTGGCGGGTTTATTTTATATAATCGAAATTTGAAGTCTGTGGAGCAAGCATCCGCTTTGATCAATGACTTGAAGGCAGCGAACAAGGCCAATCCGCTGCCGCTATGGATGAGTGTCGATGAAGAGGGCGGGAAGGTCAGCAGGCTGCCTAAGCCAATCGTTAAACTGCCATCCAGCAGACAAATCGGCAAATTAGACGATATAGAGTTAACGAAGCAAATCGGCAAGGCAACAGGACAGGCGCTGGATGCTTTTGGCTTCAATATGGACTATGCGCCCGTGCTGGATATTGACAGCAACCCGGACAATCCGGTGATTGGCAGTCGCTCGTTCGGCCGCACCGCAGAACTGGTGAGCAAGCATGGCATAACGTTGATGACATCTATGCAGGTAACGGGTGTCGTTCCGGTTATCAAGCATTTTCCAGGGCATGGCGACACATCGGTCGATTCACATATTAGCTTGCCCGTGCTGAAGCATACCCGGGACAGATTGGATACAGTGGAACTGGTACCTTTCAAGAACGCTATTGCTGAAGGGGCGGAAGTGATAATGATTGCCCATTTGATGATTCCGGAGCTTGATGCCGAACATCCGGCGTCATTGTCACCGGCTGTTATTACAGATTTGCTGCGCAATGAGCTGAAGTTTGACGGCGTCGTGATTACCGATGACTTGACAATGGGGGCAATTGTGGGCGATCGGGATATTGGGGATGCAGCGGTACAATCGATTGTTGCAGGCGCAGATATTGTGTTGATCGGACATGATGCCGCCAAGCAGGATAAGGTAATTTCAGCCCTTCGTGCTGCGGTTGAAGACGGCGTTATTACCGATGCTATGCTCAATAAAAAATTATCGCGCATAACCGCGTTGAAACAAAAATACAAGCTCAACGATGATCCGCGCCCCCCGGTCGATGTGAAGAAAATCAATCAGCATATCGAGGGAGCTGGAAAACCGGCTGAATGACGGTTATTTTGTCTAATCAAACCGGCTGGCAAGCTGGTGAATCGGACAAAGGACCTGTAGTGCGTACGAATGAAATTGGTGTACAATACTTAAGAAGGAAAAACCATCTTGAATGGATTGTAAAGGAGCCGGAAATGGCTAAAGTTAAAATAAAATTTGCCTGCACCGAATGCGGCACGGAAGCCCCCAAATGGCTTGGCAAATGTCCGGGATGCGGCGCATGGAACACAATGGTAGAGGAAAAGGAAACCCAGGTAAAGGCACATGGAATCGGTTCGCCGCTTATTCAGACGAAAGAAAAGCCGATTGCAATCATAAACATAGAACGTAGTCAGGAACCAAGAATTGAAACGCAAATTGGCGAGTTGAATCGGGTGCTGGGCGGCGGCGTTGTTCCAGGATCGCTCATTCTGGTTGGAGGAGATCCAGGGATCGGCAAATCCACGCTTCTGCTGCAGACTTCGCATTCTCTGTCAGCCCAAGGGCTTACGGTTCTGTATATTTCCGGTGAGGAATCGATTCGTCAGACACGCTTGCGGGCGGATCGGCTCGGAGCGCTTACTGATAAGCTGTTTGTGTTGTGTGAAACGGATATGGAGCGCATTCGCGAGGCCATCGAAACTGTCAGTCCGGACTTTTTGGTCATTGATTCGATTCAGACGGTGTATGAGCCAAGCGTCCAGTCTGCTCCTGGCAGTGTCGCCCAGGTGAGGGAATGTACCGCCCATTTCATGCGGATTGCCAAAGTCAGCGGTATTGCAACCGTATTGGTCGGCCATGTAACGAAAGAAGGCGCAATCGCCGGTCCGCGCCTGCTGGAGCATATGGTGGATTGTGTGCTTTATTTCGAAGGTGAGCGGCATCACACCTACCGGCTGCTTCGCGCGGTCAAAAACCGGTTTGGATCGACCAATGAAATTGGTATTTTCGAAATGGGAGAAGCCGGACTGAGGGAAGTGTTGAACCCTTCCGAGCTTTTTCTGTCAGAGCGGCCCATCGGTTTGTCCGGTTCAACCGTCGTAGCGAGCATGGAAGGAACACGCCCGGTGCTGGTGGAATTGCAGGCGCTGGTTGCGCCGACGAACTTTCCATCGCCCCGCCGAATGTCAACCGGCATCGATCACAATCGGATGGCGCTTATTATCGCAGTGCTGGAGAAGCGTATGGGGATGTTTCTGCAAAATCAGGATGCTTATTTGAATGTTGCTGGGGGCGTGAAGCTTGATGAGCCCGCAGTTGATCTTGCCGCCGCGGTCAGTCTGGCATCCAGTTTTCGGGACGTTCCAACTCGTGCGGAAGATGTTATTTTCGGAGAGATTGGATTGACGGGAGAAGTGCGGGCCGTATCGCGAGCGGAACAGCGGGTGAAGGAAGCGGAGAAGCTTGGATTCAAACGAATTATTATGCCTGAGAAAAGTCTTAAAGGCTGGAAGGCGCCGGACGGACTTCATATTATCGGTGTGAACACCGTGTCAGAAGCGCTTAAGGCTGCGCTTGGATAGAGGGGGGTTACCTAACAGATGAAAGAACTGAGCGAGCAAGAAAGAACGAATCAATTGCTGCAGATGATTGCACCGGGTACGGCCTTTCGCGAAGGTGTAGAAAATGTGCTGCGCGCCAAGACAGGAGCATTGATTGTCGTTGGCTACAGTCAAGAAGTGATGGAAGTTGTGGATGGCGGGTTTTCAATAAACTGTGATTTCTCGCCGAACTATCTATATGAATTGGCCAAAATGGACGGAGCGATCATTCTAAGCGAAGATTTGCGCCGGATTCTATATGCAAATACACAACTGATCCCCGATAGCTCAATCTCTTCCAGTGAGACGGGAATTCGCCACCGGACCGCAGAACGGGTAGCCAAGCAGACAGGCAAGCTGGTAGTGTCAATCTCACAGCGGCGTAATGTCATTACGCTGTATCAAGGCTATTTGCGTTATTCGCTTAAAGAAATGGGCGTCATCCTGACCAAGGCGAATCAGGCCATTCAGACACTGGAGAAATACAAGGCTGTGCTCAGTCAGGCGCTGACCAATCTTGCCGCTTCGGAGTTTGAAAACCTGATTACACTGCAGGAAGTTGTCAGTGTCATGCAGCGGGTTGAGATGGTGCTGCGTATCAAAACGGAAATCAAGCGATACGTAAATGAGCTGGGGACAGAAGGCCGGCTTATTATTATGCAAATGGATGAATTGGTCGGCGGTGTCGAGGAAGATGCCTGGTTTTTACTGAAGGATTACGCCAGAGACAACCATGATGAAAAAATCCGCGAAATCCGCGCGAACCTCAAAAAGACCAATTCTGAAGAATTGCTGGACGTTCACCACATTATTCGGCTGTTAGGTTTTCCTTATACGAGCACGATTGCAGATGAAGCCATTCAGCCGCGCGGATACCGACTACTTAACAAAATTCCGCGCTTGCCGCTGGCGATTATGCATAATCTGGTTGAGCGTTTCCATAATCTGAATAATATTGTTGAAGCGACAATGGGGCAGCTTGATGAAGTGGACGGCATCGGCGAAGTTCGCGCGCGGGCAATCAAAGAGGGTTTGAAGCGTATTCAAGATCAGGTATTCATTGACAGACAAATTTAAATCCCATACAATGTTATAATGCTGCTATGTTTTTCCTTTTGTCGTCACTGCCAAGTTTAGTGACGGCTTGTATTGCTTAAAGCATACGAAGTGAGGGCATAGTATAGATGAGGTGGAACAGATGATTACGAAGTCTATACCGAATCTTATTACGGTGGGAAATCTTTTTCTTGGCATTGTCGCCATTATACTTGTGTTTAATGAACGCCCTGATTTAGCGGCAATTATGGTTATTATCGCCATGCTTCTTGATGGTTTGGACGGACGGGTAGCGCGTGCGCTCAATGCACAGAGCGAGTTCGGCAAGGAACTGGATTCATTGTCCGATGTTATTTCGTTCGGTGTCGCACCCGCATTTATTATGTACGTGGTCGCTTTTCAGGAGATGATGCCTGCGGCGGCATGGATCGTTACAGCGTTGTTCCCGATTTGCGGCGCGCTTCGGCTTGCCCGTTTCAACGTTATTTCCGGAACGCCCGGCTATTTCATCGGCTTGCCTATTCCTGCAGCTGGCGGAGTGCTCAGCACGCTGGCGTTGTTTTATGAAGATATTCCAGTTGCCGTGCTCCTTGCTAGCACAGTCGTGCTTTCCTATTTGATGGTCAGCAATATCAAATACCCGAATTTCAAGAAAGTCGGCATCCCGCGGGGTTCCATTTGGGTGATTCCGGTTGTCGTTGTCATTGCAGTAGGCTTGGGTCTCATTTTCAGCGAGCATCTGTCGAAAATTATTTTCGTGCCACTTGTGATTTATGCGCTGTATGGCCTAAAAAAAAACGTTAGCCGTCGTCTTACCGGGCGTAAATCCCGCAAACGGCGCGGTTCTGAAACTGCAGACGACAAAAAAGAAAGCGAGCATAGCGCTTGAGTTTCTGAAACAAAAAACCTTATGTTCTGAATGAATGCATTCAGGGAGCATAAGGTTTTTTTTGCGTGCAAATCATTACTTTCTATGTCAGGTTAAATATTCCTAGTGTAGCGCATTTCTCAGATTCGTGGGCGACGACATCATCCATGCTGATTTGAAGCAGGTTGCATAACGCGGACATATAAAACAAGCTTTTGCCAAGCTCAGCTTGCAGGACATCTCTGCAATGCTCGCAAAGCTGGCCTTCCATATGATTCTCAAATTGCGATTTGGCCTGTTCAAGCTCCAGATTGTCTGTGAATTCCTGCCTGCGGGCATGCAAGCCGATACATCCGCATTCCGTTACAGCCTTTGCGACAGCACGGTTGACAGATGCCCCCGCCTGCCCGTGTTTGGACATTACGTCAAGAAGACTGCGATGCCGAAGCAGCAATTCGGAAACCTGATGCTGAAATTGCTCCAGCGTGGGGACGCTCATCGTTTCCACCTCGTTCCATTATTCTGTTTCCATTTCATTATAGTCCTCTTGGGCAAATTTTTCAAAAGATAGTAACCTTTTAAATTCAACTTTCGTCTAGGGTATACATCATGTGAAGGAAGGTGCTTTAAAAATGTTACGTAAAAAACTTGCTCTATCCAGTCTAATCCTGGCGACAGCAGTGTCACTAAGCAATGTACCGGTTTCAGAGGCAGTGGAAAGCAGCAATCCGGTTACATTCAAACTGAATAACGACACTTATGTGAATCATTCAGGCAAGCATATATTAAAGACAGCTCCTTATGCGCTAAACGGAACTTCGATGCTTCCAGTACGGGCGGCGGCCGAATCGCTGGGTGCCGACGTCAAGTGGAATCAGGCAGCGCAGACGGTTACGCTGTCAGGCGATTCCTTTGGCGCAATAAAGTTTACCGCTCATTCCAACTTAGCGGTCAATGGCAAGGGAGAGCGGGTCAAGCTTCCTGAAAGTGTGCGCCGGGAAACGGGAGGTTTGTTCGTGCCAGCCAGAAGTCTGGCCTTCCTTATGGGGGTCAAGCTGGATTGGAACGCAGCCACCCGCTCCGTCACGCTCTCCCAAAAGCCGGGTAGCGGACATCGCACCCTGTTCCATTATTCTTTTGACAAGGATAAGGAGGGCTGGGAAGGCAATTTCGCCGATCTGCCGGTCAATTATGAAGAAAGCATCTATAACCTGGAGTATGCACGAGAGCTTCTGCCCGTACAAGGCAACACAACCAATTACGCGCTTAAACTGTCGGGACATAATCGAAATGATTTATTTATGTTCCTCTCCCGCAAGGTTGAAGGCTTTGCTCCGAATACCTCTTATGACGTGAAGCTGAATTTTGCAATGTATACCGACGCTGAGAGCGGAATGGTCGGTATTGGTGGGGCTCCTGCGGAATCTGTCTATATCAAAGCGGGAATTGTAGCGAAGGAGCCGCTCGCAGTTCCGACCGATAGTGCAGGGGAGAAGTACTACAGAATGAATGTCGATATCGGCAATCAAGGGGAAGGCGGGAGCGATGCAAAGGTGATCGGCGATGCTGCCAAGCCTGACGCGGGCAAGGAAGGTTATCAGCGCGTTGATTTTCAGCATAGTACGAAGGTGACATCGAATGCAAAAGGGGAAATTTTCATTCTGATCGGATCTGATTCCGGGTTTGAAGGTCTGACAACACTTTATTTCGATGACATTAAATTAGATGTGAAAAAAGCGAAATAACTGCATTCAAGAACAAAGAGTTATCTTCGGCAGCCGAAAGCTTGGGCCGCAGGATAACTCTTCTTTTTTATTCCTTCCTCCCTACGATTAAACTTCAAAAAATTGGAACATAATTGTAATGGAGGTGAATGTAATATGCTAAGAAGAATTATTCAAGGGTTTGGTTTAATCATTGGCGCAATGTTTGGTTCAGAACTTAATAGTTTAATGCAAGGCGGTACAGCTTGGTCGGAGCATGCTTACGGTATGATGCGCTATACAGGGGCCTACTACACATCGGTTGGGATTGGCGCTCTTTGCGGACTTATTGCGGCGACAATGTTGTCAGGCGTGCTGATTCAGCGAATGAAGGGTGTCACTGATCGGGCAGTGGAGCTTCCCGTACAGGATTTAATGTCTGCCGGAGCGGGATTGCTGGGCGGATTGGCGGCCGCCGCTTTGCTGTATCCGGTGATGCAAGGTCTTAAGGGACCGCTGCAGTTGCTTCCAGTAATCGTCATGGCCGTGCTTGGCTATGCTGGATTGCGAATCGGGTGGATGAAAAGGGAGGAACTGGCGCACGGGTTCGAGCGTTTGTTCCAAACCAGGACAGTTCCTGAGCAGCCGCAGGAGAAAAGTTTTTTTGAAGAACATAAGATACTGGATACAAGTGTGATTATTGATGGACGGATAGCAGATATTTGCAAAACCGGCTTTATCGAGGGCACGCTCGTTATTCCCGAATTCGTTCTGGAAGAATTGCAGCACATCGCCGACTCTTCAGATCTGTTGAAACGCAACCGCGGTCGGAGAGGTCTTGATATTCTTAATAAAATCCAGAAGGAACTAGACGTGCGGGTATTGATTTACGAAGGGGATTTCGAGGAGATTGGCGAGGTGGACAGCAAGCTGGTGAAGCTTGCCAAAGCACTTGGCGGCAAAGTGGTAACCAATGACTTCAACTTGAACAAAGTTTGCGAACTGCAGGGTGTATCCGTGCTTAACATTAATGATTTGGCCAATGCGGTCAAGCCTGTCGTGCTTCCCGGGGAAGAGATTATTGTGCAGGTTATCAAGGACGGCAAAGAGCATGGGCAAGGCGTCGCCTACCTTGACGACGGGACGATGATCGTTGTTGAGGGCGGCAGAGAGTATATTGGCACCACGATGGAAGTGCTCGTTACCAGTGTGCTGCAAACTTCGGCAGGACGGATGATTTTCGCCAAGCCGAAACTGCTGGAAAGAGCGCAGTAGCAGAGAGGGAAACGGCAGATAACGAAAATGGGTCTTTTTTATCGCGCGGCGACATTGTATGATAGGGTGAACTGCAATAGAATGCAGTCAGATCAAGTTCATGCGGTTGCATAGCGAGGTAGGTAAAGGAAATGACACATAAGTGGGGCGCGGTCATCGTGGCCGCTGGACGGGGAACAAGGATGGGCACCGCAGAGCGCAAGCAGTTTCTGCACTTGCAGGACAAGCCGGTTATCGTTCATACGCTGGAACGCTTTGAGAACATGGATGCAATAGCGGAAATTGTGCTCGTGGTGAGCCAGGAAGATGTAGAACGCTGTGAGGCGTGGGTTCAGCAGTACAGCCTGAGCAAGCTTAAAGCGGTGGTCGCAGGCGGAGCTGAGCGTCAGGATTCCGTATATATCGGTTTGCAGTCGCTTGACTGTGAATGGGTCATGATCCATGATGGCGTAAGGCCGCTGGTAACTAGCAAAGCGGTTCAGCGATGCTGCAGTGCCGCGCTCCAGTCGGGTGCGGCAGTGCTTGCTGTCCCTGTGAAAGATACAATCAAACAGGTTGATGAGTCCGGCGTAATCGTTGCGACTCCGGATCGAAGTAGCTTGTGGGCAATCCAGACGCCGCAGGCTTTTCGCCGTGCACTGCTGCTGGAGGCGCATGAGCGGGCGCTTGCAGACGGCTTTGTCGGCACTGACGATGCGATGGCGGTAGAGCGAATCGGCGTGCCTGTCGTGGTGGCGGAGGGAGAATATACGAACCTGAAGATAACGACGCCTGAGGATTTGCCGCTGGCAGAGTTTTGGCTTGGGCGCGAATTGAATTAATGTGAAGGAAGAGGAGAGTGCCGTAATGATTCGTGTTGGACAAGGATTTGATGTGCATCAGTTGGCGGAGGGCCGCCCATGTATTATTGGCGGTGTCACCATCCCTTATGAGAAAGGGCTGCTAGGGCACTCCGATGCCGACGTGCTTTTGCACACTGTTACAGATGCTGTGCTAGGCGCATTGGCACTGGGGGATATCGGCAAGCATTTTCCCGATACAGACCAAGCGTTTAAGGATGCTGACAGCCTGCTGCTGCTGAAGCAGGTATGGGGCCTGATCAGGGAGCGGGGCTACAAGCTTGGCAACATCGATTGCACGATTATTGCGCAGCAGCCCAAAATGGCGCCTCACATTCCGCAAATGGTTGATATCATTGCCGAGGCGCTCGAAGCGGATGTCTCTCAGGTGAACGTGAAAGCGACGACGACCGAGTGGCTCGGTTTTACAGGGCGGGGCGAAGGAATCGCTGCACAATCGGTTGTCTGCCTAATTCAGGATGTGCTATGATGGGGAACAAACAGGGAACGAAGCGGCCGTAAGCGGCAGCGCGGAAGAAAGGTTGAGATTGTAATGACACAAGAAGTTCGTGTGCGGTATGCGCCTTCTCCGACAGGGCACTTGCATATTGGCAATGCCAGAACGGCATTGTTTAATTATTTGTTCGCCCGTCGTCATGGCGGCAAATTTATTGTGCGTATCGAGGATACGGATGTAAAGCGCAATGTTGCCGGCGGGGAAGAAAATCAGTTGAACTATTTGAAGTGGCTTGGCATCGATTGGGATGAAAGCATCGATATCGGCGGAGGCTACGGACCTTACCGCCAGACGGAACGTCTGGACATATATCGTGAATATTATGAGCGGCTGCTTCAGAACGGCCAGGCTTACCGGTGCTACTGTACGGAACAAGAGCTGGAGCAGGAGCGTGAAGAGCAGATGGCGCGCGGGGAAATGCCGCGCTATTCGGGGCGGCACCGCGATCTGACGCCAGAGCAATGCGCCGTCTATGAGGCGGAAGGCAGGCTGCCGAGCATTCGCTTCCGGGTGCCGGAGGGCAGAACTTATGCTTTCGACGATATGGTCAAAGGCGCAATCAGCTTTGAATCGGAAGGTACCGGCGACTTTGTCATTGTGAAGAAGGACGGTATTCCTACTTATAATTTTGCAGTCGTTATCGATGATTATTTAATGCGGATCAGCCATGTGCTGCGCGGAGAAGATCATATCTCCAATACGCCTCGCCAACTGATGATTTATGAGGCGTTCGGCTGGGAACCGCCTGTATTTGCCCATATGACGCTGATTGTTAACGAACAACGCAAGAAGCTGAGCAAGCGCGACGAGTCCATTGTTCAGTTCATTGAGCAGTACGATCATCTTGGCTATTTGCCGGAAGCGCTGTTCAACTTCATAACGCTGCTCGGCTGGTCGCCGGAGGGCGAGCAGGAGATCTTTACCAGGGCGGAGCTGATTGACGTGTTCGATGCGGACCGGCTGAGCAAGAGCCCTGCCGTATTCGATACGCAGAAGCTCGCCTGGATGAACAATGCTTATCTTAAAAATGCGGATCTTGGCCAAGTTGTCGCTTTATGTCTGCCGCATCTTCAGAAAGCGGGACTGCCTGCCGTGCTGAGCGACGAACAGCAGCAGTGGGTCACTGAGCTTGTCGATCTGCACCGGGAGAAGCTGCAATACGCGGCAGAGATCATTCCGGTAACAGCCCTTTTCTTCGCTCCAGAAGTGAGTGATGAGGAGGAGGCCGCGGCAGTGCTGGGCGAGGAACAGGTTCCCGCCGTGCTGCAGGCATTTCTCGAGCGCGCTTCATCAGCTGCATCATTCGGCGCAGATGATATTAAGGCGATTATTAAAGAGGTGCAGAAAGAAACCAGTTTTAAGGGCAAGCAATTGTTCATGCCGATTCGCGCGGCTGTAACCGGCCAGACACACGGTTCGGACTTGAACCGCACGATTGGACTGCTCGGACGGGACAAGGTGATCAGCAGGCTGCAAGCCCGGCTGGGCAACACTTAGCTCCCGATCCTCGGGAGAAGAAAGCGGCGCTCTCTAGCCTGCAGGGATGAGCATCCCCTGTTGCAAAGCGATCGGGCCAGGCGCCGTCTCACCTTGTCAACCAAATAGCAAAAGAGTATACTGAAGTCATTCAAGAGTAAAGGCAATGAACAGGAGAAGTACGTTTGGCAATGGGATTCTCAGAGAGGACAACCGGCATGAGCCCAGTTTACCCGAATTCGGGATGGAAACGGCATTGCCATGGTGGAAGTTGTTCAGTCCCGCCCTGCGGAAATTGCACCTGGGAGCCGTGCTCCGATCCGAAGCAGATGGCATTATAAACCGCCAGTTACAGGCGTTTGTTCACTGCTGAGGGGTAGGCGGCAACGTGATGCTCGCGTTAAGAGCTCCAAGATGGGATCGTATCGTCAATGTTTGTTTTTCGCCGCGCGAGTGGACGGAGAATATAGCAGGATACGCGCCCAAGCAGAGTGGAACCGCGTTCTATACGTCTCTGCAGCCATTGGCTGCAGGGACTTTTTTGCAATTTAGAGGGCTGGAACGATCGTATTGCAGTGGGGGGTTATCTGACTCGGGATTTTCTTTCAGAGAGGAGCAAGCCCAATGTTTCGCCAGATAAAGTCGGATATTCAAGCAGTGTCAGACAATGATCCGGCAGCACGGGGGACAATCGAGATTATTATGACCTATTCCGGGCTGCATGCCATCTGGGCGCATCGCATTGCTCACGCATTGTATAAGCGCCGATGGTATACGGCTGCCCGCATCATTTCACAGCTCAGCCGTTTTTGTACGGGAATCGAGATTCATCCTGGGGCGGTTATTGGACAGCGGCTGTTTATTGACCATGGAATGGGTGTAGTAATTGGAGAAACTTGCGAAATCGGAGATGATGTCGTCATTTATCAAGGCGTGACATTGGGTGGAACTGGCAAGGAGAAAGGGAAACGGCATCCGACAATTGGCAATCGTGTTGTTGTTGCTTCCGGGGCGAAAGTGCTTGGATCGTTCAAAATTGGCGATGATTCCAATGTCGGCGCTAATTCGGTTGTGCTGCGCGAAGTGCCAGCCTGCAGTACAGTGGTCGGAATTCCGGGGAGAGTTGTGAAGTCGAATGGCAAGCGGGTAAGCGACCGGCTGGACCATGGGCAGATGCCCGATCCGATTATTGACAGGTTTCGTATGCTGGAGAGTGAGATTATGCAATTGAAAACAGAGCTGGATAAGTTGAAAGCCAATGGAGGCAGAGAGAACAATGACAGTTAGCATTTATGATACACTGACACGCAGCCAGCGGGAATTCGTGCCGCAGCAACCAGGCGAGGTCAAAATGTACGTATGCGGACCAACCGTATACGATTACATTCATATCGGAAATGCGCGGCCAATCATTTTCTTCGACGTGGTCCGAAGATATTTGGAGTCGCAGGGATATCATGTCAACTATATCGTGAACTTCACCGATGTGGACGACAAGCTGATTCGCAAGGCCGAACAGCTCGGAATGACTGTGCCGGCGGTAGCCGAGCGCTATATTACAGCTTTCAATGAGGATATCAGCCGGCTCGGGGTGCACAAGGCGACTAAAAATCCGCGCGTTACCGAGCATATGGACGATATCATTGCCTTTGTCGCTGAACTGGTGGAACAAGGCTATGCGTATCCCAGCGAAGGGGATGTTTACTTCCGTACGGAGAAATTCGAGGAGTATGGCAAGCTGTCCCATCAAAATCTTGATGAGCTGCAGCATGGCATTCGAATTGAGGTAGGCGAGCGCAAACAAAGCGTGCAGGATTTTGTGCTGTGGAAAGGCGCCAAGCCTGGTGAAATATATTGGGAAAGTCCCTGGGGGCCTGGACGGCCAGGCTGGCATATCGAATGCTCGGCAATGGCGCGCACCTACCTTGGCGATACGCTGGATATTCATGGCGGAGGGCATGACCTGCAATTTCCGCATCATGAATGCGAGGTTGCCCAATCGGAGTCGCTAACCGGCCATCCATTAGCCAATTACTGGATGCACAACGGCTACATCCATATCAATAATGAGAAAATGTCCAAATCGCTTGGCAACGGCATTACAGTCAAGGATTTGCTGGAGCGGGTTCGCTCCCGCGCTGTGCGGTACTTCATGCTGGCGGCCCATTACCGCAGTCCGCTTAATTTCAGTGACGAGACGGTGGCGCAGGCGGAGAACAGCGTGGATCGCATCAGCAATTGCGAAGCTAATTTACGTCATCGGCTGGAATCGCTCGGCACAGATGCGGCAGTGCCTAATGAGCCAGCAGCCTGGCGTCAGGAAGCGGCCGATTCTGAACTGAACAACCGTCTGGCAGCCATTCGCAGTCAGTACCATGCGAAGATGGGGGATGACTTCAACACGCCTGATGCGATCACCGCATTGTTCGAATTGGTGAGTGCGTCCAATTATTATTTGCAGCGCGAGGTTGCCGCCGCTGAAGACCTTCAGGCACTGCTTGGCCTGCTCTACGAGATGGATGAGGTGCTCGGACTGCTGCCTTCCCAATCGATTGATGACGGGCTGCAGGATGAAGAGGTAGAACGGCTGATTGAGGAGCGGACAGCTGTCCGTCAAGCGAAAAACTGGGCGCGCGCCGATGAAATTCGCGATCTGCTGTCCAGCAAGGGAATTGTGCTTGAAGATACGCCGCAGGGATTGCGCTGGCGTCGCAAATAAATGAGATGTTCGTCCGGAAGCTTCAGTTTCTGGAATTAACCGAGGGGGTGCATTGTTGGAGAGGGAAGCGGATGAGACGCAATTTCAAGAAATGGTAGCGGCGGGCGCGCCGGCAGGGCTATGGTTTCATCAGCCGGCGAAGGCGCCGTCCCAGCTGCCTCCGGTTGTGCTGGCTTATATAGGGGACGCTGTATTTGAACTGCTCGTCCGGCAATATTTGATTTCGCAGCCGAATCTTCGGCTGCATCACCTGCATCAGCAGGCGACTTCTCTGGTCTCCGCCAAAGCCCAGTGCGCGCTGCTGAGACGTTGGCAGCCGCTGCTTTCAGAGGAGGAGGCGGATGTCGTACGCCGCGGCCGCAATGCGAAGTCCGGGACCCCGCCCAAAAATGCGGACCCTGAGGATTACCGGCATGCAACAGCGCTGGAGTGTTTGGTCGGCTATTTATATTTGCTGCAGCGCAGCGAGCGGCTTCAGCAACTGCTGGCATATGCCGTGAATGAATCCGTCTCCTCAAACTAACGGATAAACGGATGGAAATTGCAAGGATACCGAATGATACTTTTAGGAGGGATGACATGTCAGAACAAGAGAAGCAAGAGGAGTTTATCGTTGGCAAACACCCTGTTCTGGAGGCGCTTCGCTCTGGAAGGGAAATCAACAAAATCTGGATAGCCGAGACGGCCCAGAAAAGTGTCACGGCACCGATCATTATCGAGGCGAAGAAACTGGGGATCGTCGTGCAAAATGCCGACAAGAGGAAGCTGGATCAGATGGCTGCGGGCGTGCAGCATCAAGGCGTGGTCGCGCAGGTAGCTGCCTATCGTTACGCCGAGGTTGAAGATATGATCGCGCTTGCCCGGAGCAAGGGAGAAGAGCCGTTTTTGCTGCTGCTTGATGAGATAGAGGACCCGCACAACCTGGGCTCGATTCTCCGGACAGCGGAATGTACCGGCGTGCATGGCGTCATACTGCCCAAAAGAAGATCCGCTTCGTTGACAGCAACCGTATCGAAGACATCGGCAGGCGCAATGGAACATGTGCTTGTTGCGCGGGTTACCAACCTTGCCCAGTTAATTGAACAATTGAAAACCGAAGGCATCTGGATTGCCGGCGCGGATGTGGGCACGGCGCAGGATGTTTATTCCGCGGATTTCAATATGCCGCTTGGCATCGTAATCGGCAATGAAAGCAAAGGCATGGGCCGACTGATCAAAGAGAAATGTGACTTCCTGATCAAGCTGCCGATGCTGGGCAAACTGAATTCCCTGAATGCATCGGTCGCTGCTGGCGTGCTGATGTATGAAGTGGTAAGGCAGCGTGCGGGCAGCGCCGCGGCATCTGCAGGGAAGCATGGAACCGGCGTATTAAACCAGGGCGGTTAGAGGGATGAACCGGCAATCAGATGTGCTTCTGGTAGACGGCTACAACATCATCGGGGCATGGCCGGAGCTTGCGCGGCTGAAAGAGACAGGATTGGAAGAGGCGCGCGATCGCCTCCTGGATATGCTGGCCGACTACCAGGGATTTACCGGATTGCAGGTGTACGTCATTTTCGATGCATACAGGGTTCCAGGCCTTGGCGCCACATTCCGGCAATATAAAATTACAGTAGTCTATACAAAAGAAAAGGAAACTGCGGATGAGTGCATTGAGCGGCTTGTCGTGCAACTAACCCGGAGGGGGCGCAATATCCATGTCGCCACATCGGACATGGTGGAGCAGCATGTCGCTTTCGGCAAAGGCGCGCTGCGTATTTCGGCCAGGGAGCTGCTGATTGATATCGGCCAAAACCGCAAGCAAATCAACAAGACGGTCAGTTCGGATCAGATACAAAAGAAAAACCCGCTTGACGGGATTCTAAGTCTTGATGTGCGCAGCAGGCTGGAGCGTTTGCGGCGGGGGAAGGACTAACCAATTCCGGGCTTATTGACGATTTCAAGTTACATAATGTATACTTGTTCTATGTTTGTTGACGATTGTTGGAAAATTGCGCGCAATGCATGCTTTGCAGGCCGGAGGGATAGTTCGTGAGTATCGACCTCAAAGATTTGAGCATACACGAATATGACGGCATAACGGATGAAGATGTCGTTGAAGCGGTCCGCGAAGGCAATGGTGAAGCGTTGGAGTATTTGATTAATAAATACAAAAACTTTGTACGCGCCAAAGCACGCTCCTATTTCCTCATTGGAGCAGACCGCGAAGATATAGTTCAGGAAGGCATGATAGGTCTCTATAAATCCATTCGGGATTTTAAAGGGGACAAGCTTGCCTCTTTTAAGGCATTTGCCGAATTGTGCATCACAAGACAGATCATTACCGCTATTAAGACCGCCACTAGACAGAAGCATATTCCTCTCAATTCTTATGTATCTTTGGACAAGCCTATCTATGACGAAGACTCTGACCGCACATTGCTGGACGTTATTTGCGGGTCGCGCGTATCCGACCCAGAAGAACTGATTATCAACCAGGAAGAATTCATTGGACTGGAAGACAAGATGTCTGAAATTCTGAGTGATCTGGAACGCCAGGTTCTTATGCTGTATCTGGACGGGCGATCCTATCAGGAAATCGCAGTCGATCTAGACCGGCATGTGAAGTCGATAGATAATGCCCTGCAGCGTGTAAAGCGGAAGCTGGAGCGATATCTTGAAGTGCGGGATCTTACGACAGGATAGCAGGCTGATCGCGCATCTGGTTTAAATCGGCGTGATTCGGGCGATAATGGTTGGCATGACGGTATGCCTTCACCGTGAATCACTTGTGCAGATGTTTATGCTCAATGGGAAATAATGCCCCCTCCGACTAAGATACGGAGGAGTTGTTTCTCCTTGACATGAAAATTTGCTTATGATAAAGTATTTTAGGTAGCCTGAAATATGCGGATTTTATAAGCGGGAATTTTGGATCGGTGATCCGATTCACTATAATCGTTAGCACAAGTGTTAGGGCACTTAGTAGGTTAGTCATGGAGGTGTACTTCAATGCGGGTTATTGTTACTTTGGCTTGCACAAGCTGCAAACAAAGAAATTACACGACAGACAAGAACAAAAGGAATCACCCCGACCGCATCGAGATGAAGAAGTACTGCAAGTTTTGTAACGAGCATACTCCTCATCGCGAAACTCGATAGTTAATTGGAGGTGTGAACGTGGCATTTGTTGGTAGGATGAAGCAAAGCCTCGCTTCGACGTTTGCCTTCTTTGCCGACAGCTGGGCAGAACTTAAAAAAGTTCGCTGGCCGAACCGTAAAGAGTTGACAAGTTATACGCTCGTCGTGCTTGTGACGATCGTGCTTACGACGATTTACTTCTGGCTTCTTGACATCGGGATTTCCGAATTGGTCGAACTGATTGTTTAAGAAGGGTCCAAAGGTGGCTTGTTATGGAAAAGAGATGGTATGTCGTTCATACTTACTCAGGTTATGAGAACAAGGTAAAAGCGAATCTTGAAAAGCGTGTTGAATCAATGGGGATGGAAGATAAGATTTTCCGTGTCCTTGTTCCTATGGAAGAAGAACTGGTAAACAAAGACGGCAAGAAGAAAACCGTCATGCGTAAAGTTTATCCGGGCTATGTTCTTGTGGAAATGGTTCAAACCGATGATTCGTGGTACGTTGTTCGCAACACACCTGGAGTAACAGGTTTCGTCGGCTCTACAGGGTCGGGCTCTAAACCAACAGCATTGCTTCCTGATGAAGTTGAACAAATCTTGAAGCACATGGGAATGGAAGAGCCGAAACCGAAAATGGAATTCGATCTGAAAGAAACAGTTCGGGTCAAAGAAGGGCCTTTTGCGAATTTTGTCGGTTCGATCGAAGAGATTCTTCTCGACAAAAGCAAGCTGAAGGTTCATGTTAACATGTTTGGCAGGGAGACCCCAGTTGAGCTTGATTATACTCAAGTGGAGAAGATATAATAATATCTGGTTTTCCGAGAGTCGCAGCGCGCTTTCATCGTTCTGCGTCAGTGGGAGGGATTGCCTCTTTCCCATTTGTCATATAGTAGGAGAAGGAGGTGTGCAATATGGCAAAGAAGGTCATTAAACTTGTTAAACTGCAAGTACCTGCAGGTAAAGCGAACCCGGCTCCGCCGATCGGTCCTGCCTTGGGTCAAGCTGGTGTTAACATCATGGCATTCTGTAAAGAGTTCAACGCTCGTACAGCCGATCAAGCGGGGCTGATTATACCGGTTGTTATTTCTGTGTTTGAAGACCGTTCCTTTACATTTGAGACAAAAACGCCGCCGGCAGCAGTACTGCTCCGTGTCGCTGCTGGAATCTCGAAAGGTTCTGGAGAACCAAACAAAAAGAAAGTAGCATCTGTTTCCCGTGCGAAAGTGCGTGAAATCGCTGAACAAAAAATGCCGGATCTTAACGCGGCTTCAGTTGAAGCAGCTATGAGAATGGTTGAAGGTACAGCGCGCAGTATGGGCGTAACAATCACGGAATAATTGCCTTTATTTCCGTTATGATTGTCTGGCATGCGGAGTATTTCCGCAGCGTGGGAGGACCATCCGCAAGGAGGATTTTCCGTTATACCACAATTAGGAGGCTATACAATGGCTAAACATGGCAAGAAATACCAAGAAGCTGTTAAGATTATTGACAGCGAGAAAGTCTACGAATCAGCAGAAGCAATCAGTCTGGTGAAAAAAGCAGCAACTGCCAAGTTTGACGAAACGGTTGAAGTAGCGATTCGTCTTGGCGTAGATCCTAAGAAACAAGACCAAGCAGTGCGCGGTGTCGTTGTACTCCCGCATGGTACTGGTAAAACAAAACGCGTCCTTGTTTTCGCTAAAGGTGAAAAAGCCAAAGAAGCGGAAGCGGCTGGCGCAGATTATGTCGGCGATTCAGACATGATCAACAAAATTCAACAAGGTTGGTTTGACTTTGACGTATGTGTGGCTACGCCAGACATGATGGCTGAAGTCGGTAAGCTTGGCCGTATTCTCGGTGGTAAAGGTTTGATGCCAAACCCTAAAGCCGGCACGGTAACTTTCGACGTATCCAAAGCTGTTCAAGAAATCAAGGCTGGTAAGATTGAATATCGTCTTGATCGTCAAGGACAAATTCACGCGCCTATCGGTAAAGCGTCGTTTGAAGAAGACAAACTCAATGAGAATCTTCGGACGTTGATCGATGCATTGGTTCGCGCTAAACCAGCTGCTGCCAAAGGCGTTTACTTGAAAAATATTGCGGTTTCCTCCACGATGGGTCCAAGTGCCCGTGTGAACGCGGCAGTTTATCGCTAAGAGGACCGACCTCACATTCGAATATGCATACCGTAGACAGTAGGTGTCCATTGGACTTAATTTCCTACCGAGGTGTTATGATATAATGTTTGTTGCGCCGAGGCTGTGTTATTACATAGCACTTGGAGGAATGGACAATTCATGGCCTTCGCTCGGTTGCGGAGGCTTTTCTCATGCACTGAAACGGGAAGCTTCGTTTATCGGGGTTTTAACATTTAACAGGAGGTGTAGAATTTGGCAAACGCAAAAATTATCGAAGGCAAACAACTTGAAGTCAATGAAATTGCGGAAAAATTGCGCGGCAGTGTATGTACAGTCGTCGCTGACTACCGCGGTTTGAACGTGGCACAAGTGACTGAACTGCGCAAACAGCTTCGCGAAGCTGGCGTAGAATTCCAAGTGTTGAAAAACTCGCTGGTTCGTCGCGCTACAGTCAATGCCGAGCTTTCGGAATTGAATGACGTGCTGGCTGGACCGACTGCGATTGCTTTCGCAAAGGATGACGTTGTATCGCCTGCTAAAATTTTGAGCACATTCGCGAAAAAGAACGAAGCGCTCAAAGTTAAAGGCGGCGTAGTAGAAGGCCAAGTTGTTGGTGTGGAACAGATTAAAGCACTTGCTGACCTTCCATCCCGCGATGGCTTGCTGTCCATGCTCCTCAGCGTGCTTCAAGCGCCTGTGCGCAACTTCGCGCTTGCAGTTAAAGCAGTATCGGAAAAACAAGAGCAACAAGCTTAATCGGCTAAGAGCCGTATAAAAACTACATTCTATGGAGGTTTAACCATGAGTAAAGAGCAAATTCTTGAAGCCATCAAAGGCATGAACGTTCTTGAACTGAATGATCTTGTTAAAGCAATCGAAGAGGAATTCGGCGTAACAGCTGCTGCACCAGTTGCAGTTGTAGCTGGCGGCGGAGCTGCAGAAGTAGAAGAGCAAAGCGAGTTCGACGTAATCCTGAACAACGCTGGCGCTTCCAAAATCAACGTTATCAAAGCTGTTCGTGAAATCACTGGCCTTGGTCTGAAAGAAGCAAAAGACCTGGTTGATGGCGCTCCTAAACCAATCAAAGAAAAAGTATCTAAAGAAGATGCTGAAGCAGTCAAAGCTAAGCTTGAAGAAGCTGGCGCAGCTGTAGAAGTGAAGTAAGAACAGTTCAACAGACAACCCCTTAGAGCTTGCTCTGAGGGGTTTGCTTTAAAATACAAAGCAAGTATAGGCATCGTTCCTATACTTGCTTTGTATTTCAAATCGAGAGCAGATGAAATAGATGCTTGGGCCGGAAATTATGTTATGTAGAAGGCAGGGGGATGGCGTTGGAACATTACTACTCAAAGACACCTGCAGCCGCGAATGACCGCCGTACTTTTGAAGCGAAGCTGAGAGGACATTCTCTTAAATTTATCACTGATGCAGGCGTGTTTGCCAAATCGGGTGTCGATTACGGGAGCCGTGTTTTGATCGAAGCGCTTGAACTGCCCGATAATGCCCGTGTGCTAGATGTCGGATGCGGCTATGGTCCGATCGGTATAACCGCGGCCAGACTGGCCCCCGCAGGCAAGGCGACTTTAATCGACATTAATGAAAGAGCTGTCGAACTGGCGCGTGAGAATGCGAAAATGAACGGGATCGGCAATATTGAGATTATACAAAGTGATTTATTCGAAGCTGTGCAGGGACGGCAATTTGATGTGCTAATTACGAACCCGCCGATTCGGGCTGGCAAGGCGGTTGTGCATCAGATTTTTGAAGAAGGGGCTGCGCTTCTGAAGCCGGGTGGTACGATGTGGGTCGTTATTCAGAAGAAACAAGGAGCGCCTTCAGCCAGGGAAAAGCTGGAAGCTGTACTCGGCGATGTTGTTGAGGTAACGAAAGACAAAGGCTATCGTATTTTCAAGGCAACCAAATCAATATAAACTAAATCCACCAAATTGTGAAAATTAATTGACTTGGTTATCTGACTATGGTATTATTGTAAAATGTCAGTATTAAAAATGGGTTAAATCTCTTTAGTTGATTAAAATGTCAAGTGTTATTTTTTTGTGAATAATGCATAGAAAAATGACGTTTGACGTATAATGTTTAAATTTTGGGCAAAATTACATGATACTAGCAAAAACGGCTTTTGCTGTCGTTTGGCGGTGCGAGCATCATTTTGCTGCGAAATATATGCTAGTATAGCCTATTGTTACTATGCTGACATATATTTCGAGGAGTTTTTGAAATTTCGTCACACTGACCGCCAGGAACATGCTCTTTTTTCGAAATTCTTCGATAAGGGCTTTTATTTATTTCAGTTACGCTTTAATTTAGCCAAGTGCTTGTCGCGTAGGCGTTGAAGCAGACATGAGGGGTGAGGTTAAGTTGGCAGGACAACTTGTTCAGTATGGCCGACGCATGCGTAGAAGTTACGCTCGCATTAACGAAGTTCTCGAGGTACCAAATCTGATTGAAATTCAACAGAAATCGTATGAAAAATTTCTTGAACGCGATTTGTTGGAATTGTTCCAGGATATTTCACCGATTCAGGATTTCACAGGCAATTTGTCTCTGGAGTTCATCGATTACAGCTTGGGCGAGCCGAAATATTCGGTTGACGAATCGAAAGAGCGTGACGTCACGTATGCTGCTCCATTACGCGTTAAGGTACGGCTCATCAACAAAGAGACCGGAGAAGTAAAGGAACAGGAAGTTTTCATGGGAGACTTCCCGCTAATGACCGAAACCGGGACGTTCATTATTAATGGGGCGGAACGGGTTATCGTCAGCCAATTGGTACGCTCACCCAGTGTTTACTTCAGCACGAAGGTCGATAAGAACGGCAAGAAAACGTACACGGCAACTGTAATTCCTAACCGGGGAGCATGGCTTGAGCTGGAGACGGACGCCAAGGATATTATTTATGTCCGCATTGACCGTACCCGCAAAATTCCGGTGACGGTATTGCTGCGTTCACTTGGTTTCGGCACCGATGCGGAAATTCTGGATTTGCTTGGGCATGACGAATACATTCGCAATACGCTTGACAAGGACAACACAGATTCTACGGAAAAAGCGCTGATTGAAATCTATGAGCGCCTTCGTCCGGGCGAGCCGCCGACTCTTGACAATGCCAAGAGCTTGCTGGTTGCACGTTTCTTTGATCCGAAGCGTTATGACCTTGCCAATGTAGGTCGTTACAAGATCAATAAAAAGCTTCATATTAAAAACCGCTTGTTCAACCAGCGTCTTGCAGAAACATTGATCGATCCGAGTACGGGAGAAATTTTGGCGGAAAGCGGCCAGATGATCGATCGTCGTCTGCTTGATGAAATTCTGCCTTTGCTGGAGAAAAATGTTGCTTTCAAAACCTATCATGTCGCAGGCGGCGTGATGGATGAAAGTAGTATTCCACTACAAACGGTCAGTGTATTCTCACCGATTGAAGACGGCAAAATTATCAAGGTCATTTCCAATGGCCTGATTGATAAAGCTGTTAAACATATTACGCCGGCGGACATTATTTCGTCCATCAATTATTTCATCAATTTGCTGCATGGCGTAGGCAGTACGGATGATATTGACCACTTGGGGAACCGTCGTTTGCGTTCCGTAGGTGAATTGCTGCAAAACCAGTTCCGGATTGGTCTTTCCCGGATGGAACGGGTTGTGCGCGAGCGGATGTCAATCCAGGATGCGAATGCGATCACGCCACAGGCGCTGATTAACATACGTCCGGTTATTGCATCCATCAAGGAGTTTTTCGGAAGTTCACAGCTCTCCCAGTTTATGGACCAGACGAATCCGTTGGCTGAACTGACGCATAAGCGTCGTCTTTCAGCGCTTGGACCGGGTGGTTTGACTCGGGAACGCGCGGGCTTTGAAGTCCGTGACGTTCATAACTCTCACTATGGACGTATGTGCCCGATTGAGACGCCTGAGGGACCTAACATCGGGTTGATCAACTCCTTGTCCACTTTTGCAAGGATTAATGAATATGGCTTCATCGAGGCGCCTTACCGCTGGGTAGATCCGCGGACAGGAATCGTAACGGAGCAAATTTCGTATTTGACAGCCGATGAGGAAGACAACTACGTTATTGCCCAAGCGAATGCAAGGCTTGGCGGCGACGGCAAGTTTTCCGACGAAAGTGTTATCGTACGGTATAACAAGCAGGCTGATAACATCCTGACCATGCCGAGCGAACGGGTTGACTATATGGACGTTTCACCGAAGCAGGTTGTATCCGTAGCGACGGCGCTCATTCCGTTCCTTGAGAACGATGACTCCAACCGTGCGCTAATGGGTTCCAACATGCAACGGCAAGCCGTTCCGCTTTTAATTCCTAAAGCGCCGCTTGTCGGTACGGGTATGGAGCATAAGTCAGCGAAGGATTCTGGTGTTTGTATCGTTTCCAAGCATGACGGGATCGCTGAACGGGTTACAGCTAACGAAATCTGGGTTCGCCGTGTGGAGACCATTGACGGTAAACAGGTAACAGGCGACCTGATTAAACATAAGCTTCATAAATTTATGCGTTCCAACCAAGGGACTTGCATTAACCAGCGTCCGATTATCCGCAAGGGTGAAGTTGTTCGCAAAGGCATGATTCTTGCTGACGGACCTTCGACAGAGATGGGCGAATTGGCGCTGGGCCGCAATGTGGTCGTAGCTTTCATGACATGGGAAGGCTACAACTATGAGGATGCGATCCTGCTGAGTGAAAAGCTGGTTAAAGAAGATGTATACACTTCAATTCATATTGAAGAATATGAGTCCGAAGCGCGTGATACTAAGCTTGGACCAGAAGAAATTACACGCGACATTCCTAACGTGGGTGAAGAAGCGCTCAAGAACCTTGATGAGCGCGGTATTATCCGTGTTGGCGCAGAGATCGGCGCAGGGGATATTCTCGTTGGTAAAGTAACGCCTAAAGGTGTAACAGAACTGACTGCAGAAGAACGTCTGCTCCATGCGATTTTCGGCGAAAAAGCGCGTGAAGTGCGTGATACCTCGCTGCGCGTTCCTCACGGAACAGACGGTATTGTCGTCGATGTCAAGGTGTTCACAAGAGAGAACGGCGACGAGCTGCCTCCTGGTGTAAACCAGTTGGTACGTGCTTATATCGCTCAAAAACGTAAAATCTCGGAAGGCGACAAAATGGCGGGACGCCACGGCAACAAGGGTGTCATCGCACGTATTCTTCCGGAAGAAGATATGCCTTTCCTCCCGGACGGCACGCCTGTTGAAGTCGTGCTTAACCCGCTCGGCGTTCCATCACGGATGAACATCGGACAGGTGCTCGAAGTCCATTTGGGGATGGCGTGCAAACATCTTGGCATTCATGCTGCAACACCGGTATTCGATGGTGCGAGCGAGTTCGATGTGTTCGACAGCATGGAAGAGGCAGGTATGCAACGCAATGGTAAAACCGTGCTGTATGACGGAAGAACCGGTGAATCGTTCGAACGTGAAGTTACGGTTGGGGTCATGTATATGATCAAACTGGCGCACATGGTCGATGATAAAATTCATGCTCGTTCCACAGGACCTTACTCACTCGTAACACAGCAGCCGCTCGGCGGAAAAGCGCAATTCGGCGGACAGCGTTTCGGGGAGATGGAGGTTTGGGCGCTCGAGGCCTACGGCGCAGCATATACGCTGCAAGAAATTCTTACCGTCAAGTCCGATGACGTGGTTGGCCGCGTGAAAACTTATGAGTCGATTGTGAAGGGCGAGAATGTGCCGGAGCCGGGTGTTCCTGAATCATTCAAAGTTCTGATCAAAGAGCTGCAAAGTTTGGGAATGGACGTTAAGATCTTGAGCGAGAATGAAGAAGAGATCGAAATGAGAGAAATGGATGACGAAGATGACGGCGCGGGCGACAAGCTCAACCTGAACCTCGAAGGCACGGAAGTCGGCGTAGAGTAGGCGCTTGGAAGCATTAACCATTCATATGGAGAACAGCAGGTTATCCCGATCTAACAGTCGGGATAACCGCGTGTTGCCGGACGAATGGATACAGATTTAAGGAGGGTTGCTCCTTGTTGGACGTTAACAACTTTGAGTATATGAAAATCGGCCTGGCCTCCCCGGACAAGATTCGTTCATGGTCCCGCGGCGAGGTGAAAAAGCCGGAGACAATCAATTACCGAACGTTGAAGCCGGAGAAAGAAGGGCTGTTCTGCGAGAAAATCTTTGGACCGACGAAAGACTGGGAATGTCACTGCGGAAAGTACAAGCGCGTTCGTTACAAGGGCGTTGTATGTGACCGTTGCGGTGTTGAGGTAACGCGCGCCAAGGTGCGTCGTGAACGGATGGGGCATATTGAACTGGCCGCTCCGGTCTCCCATATCTGGTACTTCAAAGGCATTCCAAGCCGGATGGGGCTTGCGCTTGACATGTCGCCCCGCTCGCTGGAAGAGATTATTTATTTCGCTTCTTACGTTGTAACTGATCCAGGCGATACACCGCTTGAGAAGAAGCAATTGCTTTCGGAGAAGGAATATCGCAGTTACCGTGAGAAGTACGGCTATGGCTTTCAGGCTGGCATGGGCGCTGAAGCTGTAAAACGTCTCTTGCAGGATATCGATGTTGAACGTGAACTGGAAGTGCTGAAGGAAGAATTGCGCTCTGCTCAAGGGCAGCGTCGTAACCGTGCGATCAAGCGACTTGAGGTTATCGAGGCATTCCGCAACTCCGGCAATGAGCCGGAATGGATGATTCTTGATGTGCTGCCGGTCATTCCACCTGAGCTTCGCCCAATGGTTCAACTCGACGGCGGACGTTTCGCTACATCCGACTTGAACGACTTGTACCGTCGGGTAATTAACCGGAACAACCGTTTGAAGCGTCTGCTTGATCTGGGCGCGCCAGACATTATCGTTCAGAATGAGAAGCGGATGCTTCAGGAAGCCGTTGATGCGCTGATCGATAACGGCCGCCGCGGCCGTCCTGTTACCGGACCGGGCAATCGCCCGCTCAAATCGCTGAGCCACATGCTGAAAGGTAAACAAGGACGTTTCCGGCAAAACTTGCTCGGTAAACGGGTTGACTATTCCGGTCGTTCGGTTATCGTAGTAGGACCAAGCCTGAAAATGTACCAATGCGGTTTGCCTAAAGAAATGGCACTTGAATTGTTCAAGCCGTTCGTCATGAAGGAGCTTGTCAACAAAGGGCTTGCTCATAACATCAAGAGCGCGAAGCGCAAAGTAGAACGGGTTAGTCCTGAAGTATGGGATGTGCTTGAGGAAGTCATCAAGGAGCATCCGGTATTGCTTAACCGTGCCCCTACGCTTCACCGTTTGGGAATCCAGGCATTTGAGCCAATTCTCGTAGAAGGACGCGCAATCAAATTGCATCCGCTCGTATGTACGGCCTACAATGCCGACTTCGACGGAGACCAAATGGCCGTTCACGTACCGTTATCCGCAGAAGCGCAGGCAGAAGCAAGATTGCTTATGCTGGCCTCCGGCAATATTCTTAACCCTAAGGATGGTAAGCCGGTTGTAACGCCGTCCCAGGATATGGTACTTGGAAGCTTCTACTTGACGATGGACAATGTCGAGGCGAAAGGTGCAGGTTCCGTGTTTGCCACGGTCAATGAGGCGATCTCTGCATACCAGCGCGGAATCGTATCGCTGCATGCGCGTATCGTTATTCCGGTCAAGGTGCTGAACAAGCAAACCTTTACGGAGCAGCAGCAGAATTCACTGCTCGTTACGACGGTCGGCAAAGTAATATTCAATGAAATTTTCCCGGATTCGTTCCCGTACATCAATGAAGCGACCAAGTCGAATTTGTTGAATGGAACGCCGGATAAATATTTTATTTCCAAAAAAGGCACCGATTTACAGAAGTTTCTGCATGACTTGGAAACGGCTGGCGCGGTAGGAAAAGAGTATCTCGGGCTTATTATCGCAGAGTGCTTCCGCCAATACCATACTACCAAAACGTCGGTTATTCTGGATGAAATCAAGCAGCTCGGCTTTACGTATTCCACCAAAGCAGGTATCACAATCGCGGTTTCGGACGTTACCGTTCCTGAGGAAAAGGTTGAACTGCTCGTTAGATCGGAAGAAAAGGTCAGAGTGGTTACCAATCAATACCGTCGCGGCTTGATTACCAATGAAGAGCGTTATGACCGTGTAATCGGCATCTGGAGCAAGGCGAAGGATGAAATTACGGAAATTCTCATGAAATCGATGGATCGCTATAACTCCATCATGCTCATGGTAGATTCCAAGGCACGGGGTAATAAATCGCAGATCACGCAATTGGGTGGAATGCGGGGACTGATGGCGAACCCGTCAGGTCGGATTATCGAGCTCCCAATCAAATCGAACTTCCGCGAGGGATTGACCGTATTGGAATACTTTATTTCCACTCACGGCGCGCGGAAAGGTTTGGCGGATACGGCACTTCGTACCGCGGATTCCGGGTATTTGACCCGTCGTCTTGTTGACGTTGCTCAGGATGTAATTGTTCGTGAAGATGACTGTGGAACAGATAAAGGCTTCATGGTTAGTAAAATTCAGGACGGTAAAGAAGTAATCGAGGACCTCTATGACCGTATTGAAGGACGCTACTCCTTCGAAACTGTGCGTCATCCACAGACAGGCGAAGTCATTGTCAATCGCAATGAACTGATTAATTCGAACAAGGCGGATGCGATTATTGATGCCAATGTCGAAAAACTGCAAATTCGTTCTGTGCTGAGCTGTCGTGCGCGTCATGGCGTTTGTAAAATTTGTTATGGCCGCAACTTGGCTACTGGCAAGCATGTTGAAATCGGTGAAGCAGTTGGTATTATCGCAGCTCAATCGATCGGTGAGCCAGGAACCCAGCTGACAATGCGGACGTTCCATACCGGCGGTGTAGCCGGAGATGACATCACCCAAGGTTTGCCGCGTATTCAAGAGCTGTTCGAGGCGCGTAATCCGAAGGGGCAAGCGATTATTTCCGAACTTGATGGTGTCATCAAGGAAATTCGCGAAGCGAAGGACCGTCGTGAGATTGAAGTCCAAGGTGAAGCGGAATCCAAGGTGTACTCTGTCACTTACGGTTCCCGTATCCGGGTGACGCTCGGTCAGCATATCGAAGCAGGCGACGAGCTTACCGATGGATCGATCGATCCGAAGGATATGCTGCGCATCAAGGGTATTCGTGGTGTACAGAACTACATTCTGCAAGAAGTTCAGCGCGTATACCGTAACCAGGGTGTAGAAATCAACGACAAGCACGTTGAAGTTATGATCAAGCAGATGCTTCGCAAAATCCGAATTGTCGATGCCGGAGGCACAACATTGCTGCCGGGCGCCTTCGTTGATATTCATGAATACGAAGCAGCGAACCGTGAAGCGATTTTCTCTGACAATGAGCCGGCGGTTGCCAAGCCGGTACTGCTCGGGATTACGAAAGCGTCGCTCGAAACCGACTCCTTCTTGTCCGCGGCTTCTTTCCAGGAGACAACACGTGTCTTGACTGATGCAGCGATCAAAGGAAAAGTCGATCAGTTGCTTGGTCTCAAAGAGAATGTTATCATCGGTAAGCTGATTCCTGCCGGTACAGGTATGAATCGTTATCGCAGCATTAAATTTGCAGGTTTTGATGAAGAAGATCAGGTGCTGCAAGAGCAGGATCTTGAGGCGGTTCAGGTCGAATCCTGATCTAACTTTCTGATATAAGCAGCATGGGATGCCGGTAAACAGTGATTTTGGTATAACGCCGGCATCCCTTCTTTTTATTACAGCTGCTGCAATGCAATCTAGATAAAAGGGTTGCGAAAAAACTTGACATTGCAGCCTATTGGATGCTATTATGTCGTAGTGTGCCTGAAGATACGGATTCTAAGAGTTGAATGAAGCTGACAATTACTTGATAGCTGCATTGATCTCTGATGATAATAAGGAATTTGTTATTTTGTCAGTCGTAAGTCTGATTGACAGAATTTTTATTTGTTCCTTTATGAACCGCCTGGATCTGTGGGCTTAAAAAGTAAAACAGTTTTGGATGAATGAAGGAAGGGGGTAGCAACATGCCAACTATTAACCAACTGGTTCGGAAAGGCCGTCAGGCTAAAGTTGTAAAATCGAAATCGCCAGCTCTTCAAAAAAGCTTCAATGCACTTAAGCGTGTTGAGAACGACCTTAGCGCTCCTCAAAAACGTGGCGTATGTACACGTGTAGGAACAATGACACCGAAGAAACCGAACTCAGCATTGCGTAAATACGCAAGGGTGCGTCTGACAAACCGTGTAGAGGTAACAGCCTATATTGGAGGAATCGGACACAACCTGCAAGAGCACAGCGTGGTATTGGTACGTGGAGGCCGGGTTAAAGACTTGCCGGGTGTACGTTATCATATCGTTCGCGGCGCATTGGATACAGCAGGCGTTAACAACCGGATGCAAGCTCGTTCCAAATACGGTACGAAGCGTCCTAAAGTTAAAAAGTAAGCTGAACATTCAATAGAAATGACTCGTTAATAAATATTAGAGAAAGGGGGATTACCTCATGCCACGCAAAGGTCCTGTAACGAAGCGCGATGTGCTTCCTGACCCGCTGTATAACAGCAAACTGGTAACTCGTCTCATTAATCGTATTATGATTGACGGTAAACGCGGTGTTGCCCAGACAATTCTTTATGATGCTTTCAAATTGGTTCAACAGCGTACCGAGAAAGAACCGATGGAAGTTTTCGAGGCTGCCATCAAGAACATCATGCCTGTGCTTGAAGTTAAAGCCCGCCGTGTAGGTGGATCTAACTATCAAGTACCGATCGAGGTTAAACCTGAACGTCGGACAGCGCTTGGTCTCCGTTGGCTCGTGAACTATTCACGTAACCGCGGTGAGAAAACGATGGAAGAACGTTTGGCTGCCGAGATTATCGACGCGTCGAACAACACTGGTGCTTCAGTAAAAAAACGTGAAGATACTCACAAAATGGCAGAAGCGAACAAAGCGTATGCTCATTACCGCTGGTAGGATTTAAATACGGAGGGAGACATTATTTATGGCAAGAGAGTTCTCCTTGAAAAATACGCGCAACATCGGGATCATGGCGCATATTGATGCCGGGAAAACGACCACGACTGAACGTATTTTGTTCTACACGGGCCGTACCCACAAAATCGGCGAAGTGCATGATGGCGCCGCTACGATGGACTGGATGGAGCAGGAGCAGGAGCGCGGAATTACGATTACTTCCGCTGCTACTACCGCTCAATGGAATGGACATCGCATCAATATTATCGACACCCCGGGTCACGTTGACTTCACTGTTGAAGTTGAGCGTTCCCTGCGAGTATTGGACGGGGCTGTTGGGGTTTTCAGTGCAAAAGAAGGCGTAGAGCCGCAGTCAGAAACAGTATGGCGTCAAGCTGACCGTTATGGCGTACCGCGGATCGCTTACGTTAACAAAATGGACATTATCGGCGCAGACTATCTCAATGTTATTAAAAGCATGCGTGACCGTTTGCGAGCCAATGCGGTAGCTATTCAGCTGCCAATGGGCGCCGAGAATGATTTCAAAGGTATGATCGACCTTGTTGAGCGTGTTGGCTACAGATTTATTGATGATCTGGGCAAAGACCCTGAGAAGATCGAAATTCCTGAAGAGTACAAAGCGCAAGTGGAAGAACTCCGCTTGGAACTGGTAGAGAAAGTTGCAGAACTTGATGAAGAGCTTACTTTGAAGTATCTTGAAGGTGAAGAGATCACTATTCCTGAGCTTAAAGCTGCACTCCGCAAAGGTGTTGTTGAAGTTAAGATCTTCCCGGTTGTGTGCGGTTCTTCTTACCGTAACAAAGGTATCCAAATGGTATTGGATGCAGTTGTTGACTACCTTCCAGCGCCAATCGATGTTCCTGATATTAAAGGTCTTCTGGATGATGGTTCTGAAGTTATTCGTAAATCGAGTGACGAAGAGCCGTTCTCATCCCTAGCCTTTAAAATTATGACAGATCCATTCGTAGGAAGATTGACTTTCTTCCGCGTATATTCCGGTACGATTCAATCCGGTTCATACGTGCTGAATGCTACGAAGGGCAAACGTGAGCGCATTGGGCGTATCCTCCAAATGCATGCGAACAGCCGTCAAGAAATCGCCGAAGTACATGCTGGCGATATCGCAGCTGCCGTAGGCTTGAAGGACACCGTCACTGGCGACACGTTGTGTGATGAGAAGCATCCTGTTATTCTGGAATCAATGGATTTCCCGGATCCGGTTATTGAAATCGCCATTGAGCCGAAGACAAAAGCCGACCAAGACAAAATGGGTGTTGCCCTTTCCAAACTTTCCGAGGAAGATCCGACTTTCCGGGCTTACACGGATGAGGAAACAGGACAAACTATTATTGCTGGTATGGGTGAGCTTCACCTTGAGATCATCGTTGACCGTATGCGTCGCGAATTTAAGGTTGAAACGAACGTTGGTAAGCCGCAAGTTGCTTATCGCGAAACCTTTACTATTCCAGCAAAAGTCGAAGGGAAATTTGTTCGTCAGTCTGGCGGACGCGGTCAGTATGGTCACTGTTGGGTTGAGTTTTCACCGCAAGAAGCCGGTAAAGGCTTTGAGTTCGAAAACAAAATCGTTGGTGGCGTAGTACCTCGTGAGTACATCCCTGCTGTTCAAGCTGGTATTGAAGAGTCGATGAAGAATGGTGTTATCGCCGGCTTCCCGCTCGTTGATATCAAAGCTACAATTGTTGACGGTTCTTACCATGATGTCGACTCCTCGGAGATGGCGTTTAAAATTGCCGGTTCAATGGCGCTTAAAGCTGCCAAAGACAAATGTAAGCCTGTATTGCTTGAGCCAGTGATGAAAGTTGAAGTAACGGTTCCTGAAGAATACTTTGGTGATGTTATGGGAATGCTGAGCTCCCGTCGTGGTCGTATCGAAGGTACAGACACACGTTCCGGCGCTCAAATTATCCGTGCTAAGGTACCTCTTGCAGAAATGTTCGGCTACTCAACTACACTTCGCTCGGGAACACAAGGACGCGGTGTGTTCGCAATGGAAATTTCTCACTATGAGGAAGTTCCGAAGTCGATCTCCGAAGAGATTGTTTCCAAGCACAAAGGCGAGTAAGACCTGTTAACTGCTGGTTAATAGCATAATTAAGTACCCGGCCTGTTGCAAGCCTTGTTCGCAAGGTGCCGCAATAGGACCATAACATATCATTTTTTGATTAATAAGGAGGATTAAGTTCAATGGCTAAGGCTAAATTTGAGCGTAACAAACCGCACGTAAATATCGGTACTATCGGTCACGTCGACCATGGTAAAACTACTCTGACTGCTGCCATCACAACCGTTCTTTCCAAAAGATACGGCGGCGCGGCTGTCGCATTTGATCAAATCGATAAGGCTCCGGAAGAGCGTGAGCGCGGGATCACAATCTCGACTTCCCACGTTGAGTACGAAACACCTAATCGTCACTATGCACACGTTGACTGTCCTGGTCACGCCGACTATGTTAAAAACATGATCACCGGCGCTGCACAAATGGACGGAGCGATCCTGGTTGTATCCGCAGCTGACGGCCCAATGCCGCAAACTCGTGAGCACATCCTGTTGTCCCGTCAAGTAGGCGTACCTTACATCGTTGTATTCTTGAACAAATGCGACATGGTTGAAGACGAAGAGTTGTTGGAACTGGTTGAGATGGAAGTTCGCGATCTGTTGAGCGAATATGATTTCCCAGGCGACGATACTCCAATCGTTCGTGGTTCTGCTCGTGAAGCATTGTCGAACACTGATGGCGAGTGGGCTGACAAAGTTGTTGAGCTGTTTGAGCACGTTGACACTTACATCCCAACTCCTGAGCGTGACGTTTCCAAGCCTTTCCTGATGCCAGTAGAGGATGTCTTCACAATCACAGGCCGTGGTACAGTTGCAACTGGCCGTATCGAGCGTGGAGTTGTTAAAATCGGTGATGAAGTTGAAATCATCGGTCTGCAAGAAGAGTCCCGCAAATCCGTTTGCACAGGCGTTGAAATGTTCCGTAAATTGCTTGATTCCGCACAAGCGGGCGACAATGTCGGCGCATTGCTTCGTGGTGTTGAGCGTAAAGACATCGAGCGTGGTCAAGTACTTGCTAAGCCAGGTTCCGTTAAACCACACACGAACTTTACTGCACAAATCTACGTTCTGACTAAAGAAGAGGGCGGACGTCACAAACCATTTTTCACTGGTTACCGTCCACAGTTCTACTTCCGTACAACAGACGTAACAGGTATCATCAACCTGCCAGAAGGCACTGAGATGGTAATGCCTGGTGATAACATCACCGTTACTGTTGAACTGATCGCTCCAATCGCGATTGAAGAAGGAACTCGCTTCTCCATCCGTGAAGGCGGACGTACAGTTGGTGCGGGCGCGGTTGCTTCCATCCAAAAATAATTTATTGCGGCCTTCAGGCTGCAATGAACATCATAAAGCTCCTGCCTATGGCAGGAGCTTTATTGTTTTTGCTAAAACATAGTCTAATTGGCTCGCACGCCTTCAATAGATGCGCCTTGACTGCCCAGAGCGCCACGCAGCCAATCTGCGGGTCTCTATTATACTAATGATGCAATTTCGCTGCTAATGACGCATGGCCTGTCTGACGTTCAATGTGGGCGGCATAGAGGAGTTGCAGGTTCTATACAACCCTCTAAAGTACTTGTTTAACCTTATTTAGCGCCGATTTTTAACTTGTCTAAAAAATATTCATCTTTTTCTTGCAATTGGCCTATCTTTTTTGTATAATGGTGAACGTTGGTCTGTGACTGTGCGTTGATGTGAGAGGTTGCCGACACACCCGGCCCCTTTGCCATGGGGAAGGTAGTCGGGTTTTCTCACGGAGTATGTCCGATATAAATTGGGCGATAGAAGGAGGGACTTATATGGCAAAGCAAAAGATTCGTATTCGTTTGAAAGCTTACGATCACAGAATTCTTGACCAATCCGCAGAGAAAATTGTTGAAACTGCAAAACGTTCCGGGGCAGGCGTTTCCGGGCCGATTCCGCTTCCAACGGAAAAGCAAATCATCACCATTTTGCGTGCGGTACACAAGTACAAGGATTCCAGGGAACAATTCGAGATGCGCACACATAAGCGTTTGATCGACATTGTAAACCCAACGCCGCAAACGGTTGATGCATTGATGCGCTTGGACCTGCCGTCCGGTGTAGATATCGAAATTAAATTGTAATTCCAGCATAACGGAATAGGAAAGGAAATGAGGTGTCAACATGAAAGGTATCTTAGGAAGAAAGCTTGGAATGACGCAAGTTTTTACAGCTGAGGGCATTGTGATTCCAGTAACGGTTATCGAAGCAGGTCCTTGCGTGGTTCTGCAGAAGAAAGACCTGGAGAACGATGGCTACGAATCGATCCAACTCGGTTTTGCCGATAAGAAAGAGTCGCGTTCAATCAAACCGGAAATCGGTCATGCCAAAAAAGCCAATACAGCGCCTAAGCGCTACGTTCGTGAAATTCGCGGCATTAATGCTAGCGAGTACGAAGTTGGCGCAGAAGTGAAAGCCGACTTGTTCGCTGAAGGCGAATTTGTTGACGTAACAGGAACTTCTAAAGGTAAAGGTTTTGCAGGTGTTATCAAACGTTGGGGACAAAGCACTGGGCCAATGTCTCACGGTTCCCGCTATCACCGCGGACCAGGTTCGATGGGTTCTATCCAGGCGAACCGTGTACCAAAAGGCAAACGCCTGCCAGGACACATGGGTCATGATACAATCACGATTCAAAACCTGGAAGTTGTACGTGTAGATACAGAGCGCAACGTTCTGCTCGTTAAAGGATCGATTCCTGGACCGAAGAACAGCTTTGTTAAAGTAAAATCAACAACAAGGAAATAACCTTTAAAGAAAGGAGGAACATGCAATGCCAAAAGTAGCAGTATATAATGTGAGCGGCTCGCAAGTCGGAGAAGTTGAACTGTCTGAGAGTGTGTTCGGTATTCAACCGCACGTTCACGTATTGCACAGCGCAGTTGTGCTTCAACAAGCGGCACAACGCCAAGGTACGCATAAGACAAAAGGACGTTCTGAAGTTCGCGGCGGTGGTCGCAAACCTTGGAAACAAAAAGGAACAGGACGCGCTCGTCAGGGCAGCACGCGTTCGCCACAATGGGTTGGCGGCGGTACGGTTTTCGGACCAACACCACGCTCCTACGGATTTAAATTGCCTAAGAAGGTTCGCCGTCTGGCAATCAGATCAGCGCTTTCTTCCAAAGTGCTGGACAACGAAATCATCGTGCTTGATCAACTTGCACTTGCAACTCCAAAAACCAAAGAATTCGCTGGAATTTTGAGCAATTTGAAGGTGGATCGCAAAGCGCTTGTCGTTACAGGCAGCTATGAAGATAACGTCGCATTGTCGGCGCGCAATATTCCTGGAGTCAAGTTTGTCGCTGCAGATGGCATCAATGTTCTGGATGTTATGGTACACGACAAATTGATTATTACGAAGGAAGCAGTCGAGAAAGTACAGGAGGTGCTTGCGTAATGAAGAACGCTCGAGATATTATCAAGCGCCCGGTAATTACCGAACGTACGAGCGATTACATGGCTACTAAACGCTATGTGTTCGAAGTGGACATTCGCGCGAACAAAACAGCGATCAAACAAGCTGTTGAAGAAATTTTCAAAGTAAAAGTAACCAGCGTAAACACAATGCGTGTTGCAAGCAAGCCGAAGCGTCAAGGCCGCCATTCCGGATATACTTCCGAGTGGAAGAAAGCCATTGTACAGCTTAGTGCAGAAAGCAACGAACTTGAGTTTTTCGAAACGGTTTAATCTAGGGCTACAAGACAAGTAAGGAGGGAATCGAAGTGCCAATCAAGAAGTATAAACCGACTTCCCCGGCCCGCCGTGCAATGTCCGTCTCGACATTTGAAGAGATTACGACAAGCACACCGGAGAAATCGCTTCTTGCGCCGCTATTTAAAAAAGCTGGCCGCAACAATCAAGGTAAAATTACGGTTCGCCATCATGGCGGTGGACATAAACGTAAATACCGGATTATTGACTTCAAGCGCAACAAAGACGGAATCGTCGGTAATGTTGCTACGATCGAATACGATCCGAACCGGACCTCGAACATTGCTTTGATCCATTATGCTGACGGAGAGAAACGTTACATCATCGCTCCTAAAGGATTGAAAGTCGGCGATCAAATCATGTCTGGAGCAGGCGCGGACATTAAAGTAGGAAACGCATTGCCTTTGGAAAACATCCCAGTGGGTACAGTTATCCACAACATTGAGATGAAACCAGGCAAAGGCGGCCAAATGGTTCGTGCAGCTGGTACAGAAGCACAACTGCTTGGTAAAGAAGAAACTTATGTTACCATTCGTTTGTCCTCTGGTGAAGTTCGCCGCATCCTTAAAGTTTGCCGCGCAACGATCGGATCGGTAGGCAACGGTGACCATGAGCTTGTGAAAATCGGTAAAGCCGGTCGTTCACGTTGGCTGGGCAAGCGTCCTGAAGTTCGTGGGGTAGTAATGAACCCGAACGATCACCCACACGGTGGTGGTGAAGGCCGTGCGCCAATCGGACGGAAATCTCCAATGTCTCCATGGGGCAAACCAACCCTTGGTTACAAAACACGCAAAAAGAAAAAAGCATCGAGCCAGTACATTGTACGTGGCCGTACGAAATAATAAGCCTGACATCTGCCGCGCGAACTTGCGGTTCGCGCCATGTTCGCGGAAGGAGGAATACCTATGGGTCGCAGTTTGAAAAAAGGGCCGTTTATCGATGGCTATCTGCTTAAAAAAGTCGAAGAACTGAACGAGTCCGAGAAGAAAGTTGTAGTAAAAACTTGGTCGCGTCGCTCCACGATTTTCCCACAGTTCATCGGGCATACTTTCGCCGTTTATGATGGTCGCAAGCATGTGCCGGTTTATGTGACGGAGGATATGGTTGGACACAAACTTGGTGAGTTTGCACCAACACGTACGTACAAAGGCCACGCAGCCGATGATAAGAAAACAGGCAGAAGATAATAATTTGTCTGAGTTAACTGTTTCCGAGAGGAGGTTCAACCATGCAGCAAGCTAAAGCCAGCGTCAATTTTATCCGAATTGCCCCTCGCAAGGCGCAACTCGTTGTGGATTTGATCCGCGGCAAGCGAGTAGGCGATGCGATTGCAATTTTGCGTCATACGCCTAAAGCAGCTTCCCCAATCGTAGAAAAGCTTCTTAATTCCGCGATTGCGAATGCCGAGCATAACTATCAATTGGACGTTAATAAATTGGTCATCTCTCAAGTGTTCGTTAACCAGGGACCAACGATGAAACGTTTCCGTCCACGCGCGATGGGCCGCGCTAGCCGGATTAATAAAAGAACGAGCCACATTACTTTGGTGGTAGCCGAAAAATAAGGAGGGGAAACTGTGGGTCAAAAGGTAAATCCAGTAGGACTTCGTGTTGGAATTATCCGCGATTGGGAATCCAAATGGTACGCCGGTAAAGATTTTGGCGATCTTCTGTTGGAAGACGTAAGAATCCGTGAGTATCTGAAGAAAAAGCTGAAAGATGCGGCAGTATCCCGCATTGAAATTGAACGTGCGGCCAACCGTGTCAACGTTTCGATTCATACCGCTAAACCAGGAATGGTTATTGGTAAAGGTGGTTCCGAAGTAGAAAACCTGCGTACGGAACTGTCCAAAATTACGAACGGCAAGAAAGTTCATATCAACATCTCTGAAATCAAACAAGCCGATCTTGATGCGATTCTTGTAGCTGAGAGCATTGCCCAACAGCTTGAGCGCCGGACTTCGTTCCGTCGTGCATTGAAACAAGCTATTCAACGCTCGATGCGCGCAGGCGCTAAAGGAATTAAAACATCGGTTAGCGGTCGCCTCGGCGGCGCTGAGATTGCTCGTACGGAAGGTTATAGCGAAGGAACGGTTCCGCTGCATACGCTGCGTGCCGATATTGACTACGGAACAGCAGAAGCGCACACGACTTATGGTCGTATCGGCGTGAAAGTTTGGATCTACCGTGGTGAAATCCTTCCAACGAAGAAGAAAGCTCCCCAGGAAGGAGGCAACTAATCATGTTGGTGCCTAAACGCGTCAAACACCGCAAAGAACAACGCGGTCACTTGAAAGGCCGTGCCAAAGGTGGAACGGAAGTTGCTTTTGGCGAATACGGTTTGCAGGCTGTTGAACCAGCTTGGATTACAAACCGTCAAATTGAGGCGGCTCGTATCGCCATGACTCGTTATATCCGCCGTGGCGGTAAAGTATGGATTAAAATTTTCCCTGCCAAGCCGATTACACAAAAGCCGCTTGAGGTTCGGATGGGTAGCGGTAAAGGTAATGTGGAGAAATGGGTAGCGGTCGTTAAGCCGGGCAAAATCTTGTTCGAGCTTGCTGGCGTATCTGAAGAGATCGCTCGTGAAGCAATGCGCCTCGCATCCCACAAACTCCCGATCAAAACGAAGTTTGTGAAACGCGAAGAAGTGGGTGGTGAAGCAAATGAAAGCTAGTGAAATTCGCAACCTGACCACTGCTGAGATTGAGCAAAAAGTTGCTGGCTTCAAAGAAGAGTTGTTCAACCTCCGTTTTCAGTTGGCTACCGGTCAACTTGACAATCCAACACGGATTCGTGACGTGCGGAAAGAAATAGCTCGTGCCAAAACCGTATTGCGTGAAAGAGAACTCGGAATCAGCAGCTAATATTTTACGATATTCGCTAACTGCCTGGAAGGAGGAAGAACATGAGCGAACGTAACGCCCGTAAAGTTCAAGTGGGGAAAGTAATCAGTGACAAAATGGATAAAACGATCGTAGTAGCGATCGAAACCTATAAAAAGCACGACTTGTACCACAAACGGATTAAGTATACGAAAAAGTTCAAAGCGCATGACGAGAATAACCAAGCTAAAATCGGTGACACCGTGAAAATCATGGAAACTCGTCCGCTTTCCAAGGACAAACGCTGGAGACTTGTTGAAGTCGTAGAAGTAGCGGTTGTCTTGTAATTTGTAAGTTAGGAACGTGAGCATTTCATGTACGGAACGGATTCGCGTTCTAATGTGCATTTTTCCGAAAGGAGGACGTTAAGATGATTCAACCATTTTCCCGTTTGAGAGTTGCTGACAACTCCGGCGCTAAAGAACTGATGTGTATCCGTGTGTTGGGTGGTACAGGACGTAAATCCGCTCACATCGGTGATCTGATCGTGTGCTCTGTCAAACAAGCAACACCCGGTGGCGTTGTCAAAAAGGGTGATGTTGTAAGAGCAGTTATCGTTCGTACAAGAAGTTCGGTACGTCGTAAAGACGGTTCATACATCTCATTTGATGAGAACGCAGCTGTTGTTGTTAAAGACGATAAGAGCCCGCGTGGAACACGTATTTTCGGACCAGTTGCCCGCGAACTTCGCGACAGTGACTTTATGAAAATCGTTTCGCTTGCACCGGAAGTTATCTAATTCGCCATTACCCGCACGGATGCAGCTGAAAGATGCTGATCCAGGGTGTGAAATAGCCTGAGAGCTTAAAGTGAGCAGGAGGTGTAATCAATGCCAAGGCTGAAAAAAGTGCTTGAGAGCCATAACAACAAGCTGCACGTAAAAAAGGATGACAATATCATCGTAATTACGGGCAAGGATAAAGGCAAGAAGGGCCGCGTTATCGCCGCTTATCCTCGTGAAAACCGCGTACTTGTTGAAGGTGTTAATATGGTCAAAAAACATACGCGTCCATCCCAGCAAAACCAGCAAGGCGGTATCGTTGAGCAGGAAGCGCCGATCCACGTATCGAACGTTATGCTGATCGATCCTAAAACAAACAAACCGACACGCGTCGGATACAAAGTGCAAGATAACGGCAAAAAAGTTCGGGTTGCAAAATCCGGCGCAGTTATCGACTAACACGATGTGACGGAAAGGAGGACCATAAATCATGGCTGTTAGAATGAAAGATCGTTTTCTGAACGAGATTACGCCTGCTTTGATGCAGAAATTCAACTATACAACCGTTATGCAAGTCCCTAAGATTGAAAAAGTTGTTATCAACATGGGGGTTGGCGAAGCGGTTTCGAACTCCAAAGTTTTGGATGCTGCTGTTGAGGAATTGCGTAAAATCGCTGGTCAAAAGCCAGTTGTAACACGCGCTAAGAAATCAATCGCTGGTTTCAAACTTCGTGAAAATATGCCTATCGGGGTTAAAGTAACATTGCGCGGTGAGCGCATGTACTACTTCCTCGACAAATTGTTCAATATTGCGCTTCCGCGCGTACGTGACTTCCGTGGTATCTCCAACAAAGCGTTTGATGGCCGCGGAAACTACACGCTTGGCCTGAAAGAGCAGTTGATCTTCCCGGAAATTGAGTACGACCAAGTCGACAAAATTCGCGGTATGGACGTCGTCATCGTCACGACGGCAAAAACGGACGAAGAATCTCGCGAACTGCTTACCCAATTGGGCATGCCGTTTGCGAAGTAATCCACTTGCAGGAGGTGTAATACCCAGTGGCAAAAACTTCGATGAAAGTTAAGCAGCAGCGCACGCCAAAGTTCAAAGTGCGCGCCTATACACGCTGCGAGCGTTGTGGCCGTCCGCATTCTGTTTTGCAAAAGTTTAAAATTTGCCGGATTTGTTTCCGTGAATTAGCATACAAAGGCCAGATTCCTGGCGTTAAAAAAGCAAGCTGGTAATTAGCCGAGTTCGGGAAGGAGGTTTACAAGAATGGTTATGTCTGATCCGATTGCAGATATGTTGACCCGCATTCGTAATGCGAATGTTGTACGTCATGAGAAAGTCGAAATGCCTGCTTCGAACGTGAAGAGACAAATCGCTGAGATCTTGAAACGTGAGGGTTTTATCCGCGATGCCGAATATATCGAGGACAACAAACAGGGGATTATTCGTATTTTCCTGAAGTACGGTGCAAACAATGAGCGTGTAATCACTGGTTTGAAACGTATAAGCAAGCCTGGTCTTCGCGTTTATACGAAAAGCACAGAAGTTCCCCGGGTGCTTGGTGGATTGGGAATTGCAATTATTTCCACGTCCAAAGGCATCATGACTGATAAAGAAGCTCGTCAAGGAAAAGCTGGCGGCGAGGTCGTCTGCTACGTTTGGTAATTAGTCTTCACAACGATTGGAGGTGTAAGAATGTCCCGTATTGGTCGCAAACCGATCCAGCTGCCTACAGGCGTTAACATCACGCTGGATAACACATTGATTACTGTTAAAGGTCCAAAAGGCTCGCTTTCCCGTGAACTTCACAAAGACATGAAAGTTGTCCTTGGAGAGAGTGATATCACAATCGAGCGTCCTTCAGACAATAAATTACACCGCTCCCTGCATGGTACAACGCGCAGCGTTGTTGCCAACATGGTTAACGGTGTGACAGAAGGCTTCTCAAAATCGCTGGAACTCGTCGGCGTTGGATACCGTGCAAACAAAACTGGTGATAAAGTCGTTCTTAACGTCGGCTACTCCCACCCGGTTGAAATCGTCCCTGCAAGCGGTATTGAGTTTGAAGTTCCTTCTAACACAAAAATCATCGTTAAGGGCATCGACAAAGAACTTGTCGGCGCTACTGCAGCAAATATCCGCTCCGTACGTGAGCCTGAGCCGTATAAAGGCAAAGGTATCAAGTATGAAGGCGAACGCATCCTTCGCAAGGAAGGTAAAGCCGGTAAGAAGAAGTAAGCGTCCTGTTAGCAGGAGCCGCTTAACGCTTATATCGGTGTAAAGCAGAAGAAGGGAGTGTACCCCAGATGATAAACAAAGGCGATAAAAATAAAGCCAGATTGAAACGGCACCTGCGTGTCCGTAAAAAAATCAACGGAACGACTGCACGTCCGCGTCTGTCGGTTTTCCGTTCGGCAAAACATATTTATGTGCAATTGATTGACGATGTACAAGGCGTAACGCTTGCATCAGCATCTACCCAAGATAAAAGCTTTGGCGGCAATGGCGGGAATGTTGAAGCAGCACGTCAAGTTGGAACGTTGATCGCAGAACGTGCAAAAGCAAAAGGCGTAGCCAAAGTTGTTTTTGACCGCGGCGGCTATCTGTATCACGGCAGAATTCAAGCATTGGCTGACGCTGCTCGCGAAGCAGGTCTTGAATTCTAAACGGAATTCACTTATAAGGAGGTATAACGAACTTGCGTGTAGATCCAAATACGTTAGAACTAACTGAAAAAGTTGTTCAGATCAATCGTGTTTCCAAGGTTGTCAAAGGCGGACGCCGTTTCAGCTTCAGCGCACTGGTTGTTGTCGGTGACGGCAAGGGCTGGGTTGGAGCAGGAATTGGTAAAGCAGGCGAAGTACCGGACGCGATTCGCAAAGGCATCGATGATGCCAAGAAAAACCTGATCCACGTTCCACTCGTAGGAACAACGATCCCTCACCTTGTACTTGGTCACTTTGGCGCTGGTGAAGTACTGTTGAAACCAGCTTCCGAAGGTACTGGAGTTATTGCGGGAGGACCTGTGCGTGCTGTGCTTGAGCTTGCAGGGGTAGGCGACATTCTTACAAAATCTCTTGGTTCTTCCAACTCCATCAACATGGTTAATGCAACATTGGAAGGTCTTTCCCGTTTGAAGCGTGCGGAAGATGTTGCCAAATTGCGTGGAAAAACCGTTCAAGAGCTACTAGGTTAAGGAGGGGAATACAATGGCAAAATTGCAAATCACCCTCGTTCGCAGTTTGATTGGCCGTAACGAGAAACAACGGGCAACCGTTCAAGCGCTAGGCCTGAAAAAAATTAACCATTCCGTAGTCCAAAGCGACAATGAAGCAATTCGCGGTATGGTAAATCAAGTGAGTCACTTGGTAAAAGTTGAAGAAGTATAAGGCTATTCGCCATAAGGCAATGATCGGCCTGGTTTTCATTTAAGATTAAGGAGGTGCAACGAACGATGAAAATACATGAGCTAACACCGGCTCCAGGCTCCAAGCAAGTCCGTAAACGCAAAGGCCGCGGTATCGCTACCGGTAACGGCAAAACAGCAGGTCGCGGTCATAAAGGTCAAAACGCGCGTTCCGGCGGTGGCGTTCGTCCTGGATTTGAGGGCGGACAAAACCCGTTGTATCGTCGTTTGCCTAAACGCGGTTTCAATAACCCGTTCCGCAAAGAGTATGCGATTGTGAACATTGACGAGTTGAACAGCTTTGCAGCAGGGACTGAAGTAACTCCTGATGTTCTACTGGAGCAAGGTATCATCAAAAAACCGCTTGATGGTATTAAAATCTTGGGTGATGGTGAAATCAAGGTTCAACTAACTGTTAAAGCTAACAAGTTCTCACAATCTGCGGTAGAAAAGATTCAAGCTGCCGGCGGTCAAACCGAGGTGATCTAATTGTTCAAGACGATGTCCAATATTTGGAAAGTGGCTGACTTGCGCTCGAGAATATTGTTCACGCTGTTCATCTTGCTCATCTATCGGATTGGCTCCTTTATTCCGGTGCCGAATATTGATAAATCTGTATTTGAGCAAATTAATGAATCCGGAGTGGACTTGTTCGGCCTGATGAACACTTTCTCGGGCGGTGCTTTATTCCAATTCTCGATTTTTGCGCTTAACATTTTCCCGTATATTACCGCATCCATTATCGTGCAGTTGCTAACGATGGATGTCATCCCAAAATTCGCCGAATGGGCGAAAGAAGGCGAAGTAGGTAAGCGCAAGTTAGCTCAGATTACTCGGTATGGCACCATTGTACTTGCGTTGATTCAAGGTTATGCAACGGCGATTGGTTTTAATCGTCAATATGCACAGGAGTTTGTATTGAATGCTAACGTAGCAACTTACACAATGATCGCCATTGTGCTTGCTGCAGGTACGGCATTCCTGATGTGGCTTGGTGAGCAGATCACTGAGCGCGGCATCGGGAACGGTATCTCCGTTATCATCTTTGCAGGGATCATTGCCGGTCTTCCTGGCCATGCCCGCACGCTGTATGCCGAGCTTCTGCTTGACACGGATCAGTTGTTCCTGAACATTGTCAAGCTTGTTCTGATTATTGCAGCGGTAATTGTTATGATTGTTGGTGTAATTTTCGTACAGCAAGGGATTCGCAAAATTCCTGTTCAATATGCTAAACGGGTTGTTGGACGCAAAATGTACGGTGGGCAGTCGACGCATATTCCACTTAAAGTGAATGGCGCCGGCGTTATCCCGGTAATCTTTGCGATTTCACTGTTGATGTTCCCTGTTACGATTGCTCAGTTCTGGGCAAATACAACTTGGGCGCAGTGGGTTATTCAGAACATGAGTTATGACAAGCCGCTTGGCTTGGTATTGTACGTGCTTCTGATTATCGGGTTTACGTTCTTCTACACATTCGTGCAGATTAACCCGACGCAAATGGCTGACCAAATGAAAAAGAATGGTGGCTATATTCCAGGAATTCGTCCCGGCAAGCCGACATCTACTTACATCACTCGCGTGATGTCCCGGATTACGCTCTCCGGCGCACTGTTTCTGGCATTGATCTCGATTATTCCTGTTGTTTTCGGGAAATTGGCAGGTTTGCCACAGTCCATCCAGCTTGGAGGAACATCACTGCTGATCGTGGTTGGTGTTGCCCTTGATACGATGAAACAAATCGAGAGCCAGTTGATTAAACGCCATTACAAAGGGTTTATCAATAAATAACAACCAGGTTTTTGAGCGGGTAACTACGAAGTGCCGGCGTAAGCCGGAGATTTCGTTAGCCCGCCTGGACCTATTGTGTTTAAAGTGAGGAACACCAAAATGAACATCCTATTTATGGGTCCTCCAGGGGCCGGCAAAGGAACGCAAGCTGAGCGGATTGTCACAGAGTTCGGGATTCCTCACATTTCAACAGGTGATGCATTTCGTCTGGCAATCAAGCAAGGAACACCACTCGGAGTGAAAGCTAACGAGTATGTTAACAAAGGTTTGCTCGTTCCTGACGATGTCACCAACGGCATCGTGCGTGACCGTTTGAAACTTGACGATTGCGCGAACGGTTTTCTGCTTGATGGTTTCCCTCGTACTTTGGCGCAAGCCGAGGCACTGGATGCTATGCTGGCAGAAATGGATCGCCGGATCGATCATGTTGTTAATTTGAAAGTGGACCGCAGTCTGCTGCTTGCCCGTTTGACGGGCCGTCGGATCTGCAGAGTCTGCGGTGCGACTTATCACGTGCTCTTCAACCCGCCTAAAGAGGAGGGTGTGTGTGATAAGGACGGAGGCGAGCTTTACCAACGTCCGGATGACACAGAAGAGAAAGTCGGGACGCGTCTCGATGAGTATATTTCCAAGACAGCTCCTTTGCTGGCCTACTACTCGGGCAAACAATTGCTTCGGGAAGTTGACGGCGAGAAGGAAATCGACACGGTTACTTCGGAAATCGTATCCTGTCTGCGGGGTTCGGTAGAATGATCATATGCAAATCTGAAGCGGAATTAGGATTCATGAGAGAGGCTGGACGAATTGTAGCGGAAACGCACAAGCTCATGGCGCAAGCCGTTGTGCCTGGAGTTACAACAAGAGAGCTCGATCGAATTGCTGAAACCTATATTCGTAGTCAGGGAGCAGTGCCTTCCTTCAAAGGCTACAATCAATTTCCTGCCAGCATTTGTGCTTCTGTAAATAATGAATTGGTTCATGGCATTCCGGGTTCCCGGAAGCTGAACGAAGGTGATATCATCAGTATTGATATCGGCGCCCAATTCAAAGGCTATCACGGAGATTCAGCCTGGACGTATGGGGTTGGTCAAATTTCCGAGGATAACCGACGCCTGCTTGAAGTGACGGAACAGTCGTTGTATGCCGGATTGGAACAAGTCAAACCGGATACCCGTTTGTTTACCGTCTCGCATGCGATTCAGCAAGTGGTAGAAGAAGCTGGATTCTCGATTGTTCGCGAATATGTCGGACATGGAATTGGCGCGGAACTTCATGAAGAACCGCAAATTCCAAACTATGGCATTGCAGGCCGTGGCCCGCGCTTAAAGCAGGGCATGGTACTTGCGATTGAACCGATGGTTGTGATCGGTGAACGCTATGTTCGCACACTGGCGGACAACTGGACAGTTGTAACAGAAGACGGTACATGGTGCGCGCATTTTGAGCATACTGTAGCAGTTACCGCCGATGGTTATGAGATACTAACCCGCACGACTTCTTAGGAGGCGCTGGAATGGAAATCGGCACTCCTCAGATCGGCCAAATCGTCAAGATACTGCGCGGCAAGGATGGTGGGGGCTATGCCGTCATCGTCGGCCTGGTTGAAGAGCGGTTCGCGCTCATCGCCGACGGAAATAAACGAAGGTTTGATGAACCGAAACGAAAGAATCTTCTACACCTGGAATTGCAGGCGGAAATCAGCAGCGAAGTAGCAAGCAGCATCCAGGACACCGGTAGAGTGACTAATGGCAAGCTGCGCTATGCGGTTCAGAAGTATAGGAATGGAAAGGAGAATGACTGTGGCTAAAGAAGATGTGATTGAGGTTGAAGGTACGGTAATCGAGCCGCTACCCAACGCTGTTTTCAAGGTGGAACTGGAGAACGGACATCAGATTCTTGCCCATGTTTCCGGCAAGCTTAGAATGCATTTTATTCGTATTCTCACCGGGGACAAAGTGGTTATACAGTTGTCGCCTTATGATTTGACTAAAGGTCGTATCACTTATCGAAAGTAGGTCCATTAATAAGAGGATCTGCCACGAAGTATTCGGGAGGTAATCACAATGAAGGTTAGACCTTCTGTAAAGCCGATCTGCGAGAAATGCAAAGTTATTCGCCGCAAAGGCAATGTTATGGTGATTTGTGAAAATCCTAAACACAAACAAAAACAAGGATAAGAAGGAGGGATAACGGAATATGGCACGTATAGCTGGTGTAGACTTGCCGCGGGATAAACGCGTAGGAATCGCCCTGACGTACATTTTTGGGATTGGTACAACAACTGCCCAAAAAATTATTGCAACGACAGGAATCGATGAGCAAACCCGTGTTCGCGATTTAACGGAGGACGAAGTTAGCCGTCTGCGTGAAACGATCGATAAATCGGTCAAAGTAGAAGGAGACTTGCGTCGGGAAATTTCGTTAAATATTAAAAGGTTGACTGAGATCGGCTGCTATCGCGGTATCCGTCACCGTCGTGGGTTGCCCGTTCGCGGTCAACGTACGAAAACCAATGCCCGCACTCGTAAAGGTCCTCGTCGGACTGTAGCGAACAAGCGGAAATAATAAGGGGGGATAACCGAAATGGCAAAACCGAAAAAAGCGGTACGCACGAAACGTCGCGACCGTAAAAATATCGAAACTGGCGTTGCGCATATCCGCTCGACGTTTAACAATACAATCGTTACGATTACTGATCCCCACGGCAATGCAATTTCATGGGCTAGCGCAGGTAACCTGGGCTACAAAGGCTCACGGAAAAGCACGCCGTTTGCCGCGCAAATGGCAGCTGAATCAGCAGCTAAAGCGGCAATGGAGCACGGTATGAAAGTCGTTGAAGTTATGGTTAAAGGTCCAGGCGCGGGCCGTGAGGCTGCTATCCGTTCGCTTCAGGCAGCAGGCCTTGAAGTTAACTTGATTAAGGATGTTACGCCAGTCCCGCATAACGGATGCCGCCCACCTAAACGTCGCCGCGTATAGTTCAACTGAATGTGGTATCAAATTTCAACAACTTGTGAATAATGGTTGTGAAGGTTAGGCATACTACATGGTTTGATTGCAGAACGGTATGGAACGGAGCGACGTTTTGAAGGAGGGTTATATTAGTGATTGAGATCGAAAAGCCGAAGATTGAAACCGTAGAATTGAATGAAGAAGGCACATACGGGCGATTCATTGTTGAACCGCTCGAACGCGGTTATGGCACGACACTGGGAAACTCGCTGCGCAGAATCCTGTTGTCATCTCTGCCAGGCGCGGCTGTCACCTCGGTGCAAATTGACGGAGTACTTCATGAGTTTTCGACGATAGCCGGAGTGATTGAGGATGTGACCGAGATCATTCTGAACCTGAAAGGTCTTTCGTTGAAAATTCATTCCGACGAAGAGAAAGTGTTGGAAATTGATGCGGAGGGCGAAGGTAACATTACGGCCGGAGACATTCGCGCAGACAGCGATGTCGAAATTCTCAACCCCGATCTTCACATCGCCACCTTGGCCCCCGGCGCACGGCTTCATATGCGTATATTTGCAAACCGCGGCCGTGGCTACGTACAGGCGGATCGCAACAAGCGGGAAGACCAGCCCATTGGCGTTATTCCAGTAGATTCAATCTACACGCCAATAACCCGTGTAAATTACAGTATTGAAAACACGCGCGTCGGTCAGGTGACAAACTATGACAAATTGACGCTTGAAGTATGGACGGATGGAAGCATCCGCCCAGAAGAAGCAGTAAGTCTTGGCGCCAAAATTTTGACTGAGCATCTGGATCTGTTCGTCGGCTTGACTGACGAGGCGAAAGACGCTGAAATTATGGTCGAAAAAGAGGAAGACAAGAAAGAAAAAGTACTTGAGATGACGATTGAAGAACTGGATCTCTCAGTACGTTCTTACAACTGTCTGAAACGGGCAGGCATTAATACCGTGCAAGAGTTGATCACGAAAACGGAAGAAGACATGATGAAAGTCCGCAACTTGGGCCGCAAGTCTTTGGAAGAAGTTCAGGAGAAACTCGAAGAGCTGGGTCTTGGCCTGCGTATGGAAGACTAGCTTAGAAAATGGAATGTGCTTATAGATTCTAGTGGTTTAGAAGGAGGGAAAATCAATGGCATACCAAAAGTTGGGGCGTGATTCCAGCGCACGGAAAGCTTTGTTTCGTGACCTGGTAACTGACCTGTTCTTATATGAACGCATCCAAACTACGGAGGCAAAGGCGAAAGAACTGCGCCCTGTGGCGGAAAAGTTGATTACACTGGCAAAACGCGGTGATCTTCATGCTCGTCGTCAGGTAGCTGCATTCGTACGTCGTGAAACTTTGGACGGTGAGCAAGATGCAATTCAAAAACTGTTCTCTGATCTGGCCACCCGTTACTCGGAACGTGCGGGCGGATACACGCGGATTCTGAAGCTGGGTCCACGTCGTGGCGACGCGGCACCTATGGTTTATTTGGAATTGGTTGATCGTGCGTAGATGACCGGACTAGAAGGGTGGACCCAAGGGCCACCTTTTTTTTCTTCTTGAATTCAGGAGTTGAGGGAGAACGGATGATTCGCAATATCTGCATGACTGTCAGCTATGACGGTACGGCTTACTACGGTTTTCAGACACAGCCGGCGGGGAGAACGGTTCAGGATGAGGTTGAGCGGGCGATAGGCAAGCTGACGGGGGAACAGGTCAAGATACATGGCTCTGGCCGTACAGATGCGGGCGTTCATGCCTATGGACAAGTTTTTCACTTCCATACCGCTTCCCCGATACCGGTGGAGCGCTGGGCGCTGGCGATGAACACCTGGCTGCCTGATGATATCATCATACGTCATGCGGAAGAGGTTCCGCTTGCCTTCCATGCGCGACGCGCGGCCATTCGCAAGACGTATCGCTATTCCATTCGTCTTGGGCCAACGCCGGATGTATTCAGAAGACGTTACGAATTCCATCATTACAGCCCGCTGATGATTGAACCCATGCGGGAAGCGTTGACCTATTTAATAGGGGAGCACGACTTTACCTCTTTCACATCGATTCGCTCCACCAAGAAGAGTCATGTAAGAACCATCTATGAAGCGTATGCGGTTGAAGAAGACGGGGTACTGCACACTTATTTTACAGGCAATGGTTTTTTGTACAACATGGTGCGCGTCATTATGGGGACATTGATGCGAATTGGGGAAGGCAAGGCAGCAGCATCTGATATACCGAATATTCTCGCCGCGCGCGACCGCTCTTTGGCCGGCCCAAAGGCAATGGCACATGGGTTGACGTTGATGCGCGTAGAATATGCGGCCAAGGTATAAATTTCCTTGGGGAACGGATGACTGTCGTTAAAAATTGACTTGCTCTTCGCCCGTATTTATAGTAAAATATAACTTGTGCTTTCTTAGTGGCTATCCCACAGCCCCGACTAAGTAAGCCGACAATTGCTACAATTCATTTAACAATTCAACTAATGATATGAACGTTTCGAACGAATAAATAAGCAAAATTGTTCCAATGAACGAAGGAGGATCATCCATGCGTACCACGTATATGGCCAAGCCGAATGAAGTTGAGCGCAAATGGCACATTATCGATGCAGAAGGCAAAACGCTCGGTCGTTTGGCAAGCGAGGCGGCAACGCTCATTCGCGGCAAACACAAACCGCAATTTACACCGCATGTTGACACAGGTGACTTTGTCATTATCATCAACGCGGAGAAAATTGTACTGACTGGCAACAAGCTTCAAAACAAGATTTACTATCGTCATTCCATGTATTCAGGCGGCTTGAAAGCTACACCTGCTAAGGAAATGATCGCTACTAAACCAGAACGTGTTCTGGAGCAAGCTGTTCACGGCATGCTGCCAAAGAACCGTTTGGGCAACAAAATGAAATTGAAATTGAAAGTTTATGCCGGATCGGAACATCCACATCAAGCACAGAATCCTGAAGTTTACGAACTTCGCGGATAAAGAAAAGGGAGGACAGTTTCATGGCTCAAGTGCAATACTATGGAACGGGTCGTCGTAAACACTCGGTCGCACGCGTGCGTCTTATCCCGGGTGAAGGACGAATCATTATTAATAAACGCGACTTAAATGAATATTTCGGTCACGAGACGTTGAAATTAATCGTTAAACAGCCGTTGGCGCTTACTGATACTTTGTCGAACTACGATATTCTCGTATTGGCACATGGTGGCGGTACAACTGGCCAAGCTGGCGCGATTCGTCATGGCATTTCCCGTGCGCTGCTTAAAGCTGATCCTGAGTTCCGTCCTGCGTTGAAACGCGCTGGATTCCTGACTCGTGATCCGCGTATGAAAGAGCGTAAAAAGTATGGTCTTAAAGCAGCTCGTCGTGCACCACAATTCTCGAAACGTTAATATCCCTTGTGTATCAAGGATATTCAGCCCCTGGCCTATTGGTCAGGGGTTTTGTTTTTTGTCTGAACGGGCGCGTTGACCATATTCTGGACATATTCTTTTTATTTGACCTTGGGTGAACATATTGATGAGGTCACAACTCCATGAATTTTTCAAAGCGCTCCGACGTATTTTCCTTGACCGCTGTCGCAACATGCGTATTGATGTCATGGTCATTTTGATGTCAGAGTGGCCGAGGCGCTGTTCCATCTGCGCGGCAAAAATTAACTGGTTCCCTGGTGGCTCAAAGCTCACTAGGGGCTCGCTGGTCGCCTCACTGCGGAGTTTCTTGATCAGGGTGATCGGTTGGTTTAGGCTGATCGAACGCCTGGAGGCGGCTGTTTTTGACGTCAGAGCGAACGCTTCCCCATTCTCATGAAAAGGCGTTTTGCTCAGCGATTGGCTGAAGTCGCGCAGCGCATACGTTTTTCCGGCGCAGGACTCCTCGACGATCAGCCCCATACCGCGGGTTTGCTTCAGATACGTCAGCGCGACGACCGTCTCCTGCGAAGCGACCGACGGATAAGCCTGGTTAGCGCTCGCTTCCTTGGCGCTGGACGTTCCCTTGACGTAGGCATTTTCCACAAACCTTACCGCTTTGCCTCGGCCACCGCTTAAACCTCGACGTTTTTAGACAGGATTTACCACTCATATAATATACTCCGAGTTTTTATTTAACTCAATTTTCGCAGCATGAAATCGGTAAATAAGCCTTGATGTAACTGGGCAAAGCAGCAATCCATTGCTGGAGTTGACGCTGAATCAGAGCCGAAAGTTTCTTCCCGGCTTTGGCGGCGACTTCATGGACTAAATCGACCAGGTTGCTGCAGGGCCAATGTCCAGTCGAGCGTGCCGACTTCGTCGCACAGCAAATAAACCAAACCGCCAAACGAGCGAGCGTCCGTGCTTTGCCGATGCTGCCAAGCCAGTAGAATATAACGCGAGAACACAATGGTAGTGTGGCTAACAAGCAAGTCGTACGAGCGGCCCTGGAACTCTTTTTGCAGGAGCAGCAGCGATTTCGCACACTTAAAGAACACCTCGATATCCCAACGCATCCAGTAGATCCGGATGATCTCTTGGGCGGTCAGGGCTAGATCGGTCGAAAGGATGGCCAGCCATTCGGCGTTTTTTTTGGAACGATGACGACGAACAAACACTATCACGACCGGGATTCCCGGGGCGAGGTCGGTTTGAATCAAACGTAGAATGTTCCGGTTTTTCCCCTCCACGCGTGGTGCGGCGGCGTACAACTCCCTCAGGCTGAGTCGCTGTCCGTTCATGAGATAGCACTTGTTGTCGTTCTTTACCATGCCGATCACATGCAGCCCGCGGCGGAGGACTTCTTGGATGAGCGGCGCATGCGTAAACCAGTTATCCATCAAAGCGTACGAGGCCGAGATCCCGGCTTGTAGCGCACGATCCAACATGGCTGAGATCACATGTGGAGCCGAACGAAACGCTTCTTGCCGACGTTTATAGCCGTGGCTTCGTTTGTCGATCCCGCCTGTCATTCCTGTGATTCCGGACTTTGCTGAACTGAGCAGCCCAACGTCTATGGGGACAAACGAATGGCCGTCCGACCAGCCCATTTTCAATATGCGGAAGCCTTTGTAGAAAGCGCCTGTGGCATGATCTTTAAAGCGTGCCAGCATCTCCACAGCCTTGCTGCGGTTGCGTTCAAACATGGAATCGTCGAAGATAAAGGCTCTCTCCCGGTTGGACGAGGTCAACGGTTCCATCCGAGCGATCGTTTCACCGCTGAGCGACAACAAAAACAGCCGCCAGGCATAGCCGCTATGATTTAAGAAACGATAGACCGTGTTTTTACCGGGAAACCTTTCTCCTTTCTTGCTTTCCAAGAGACGGAACCAGTTCTTCTGGTGAAAAGAACAAACACAAGGCGGAATAAGTAAGCGCACGTAAAGCCAAATTTCTTGTTAAAACCCGCGCCACGCAAGTGTTTGAGTACCATTAGTCCCTGAAAAGCCGGTTTAATTTCGTTTGGCAGTTGATCAAGTGACGTTTTCTGGTCTATCATAGAGTAGACACCTCTTCTGTGTGGTAGTGATTGCTAATCACCTTCACTTTACCAAACGAAGCGGTGTTTTTCTATTTTCGTCAAGCCAACAACCCAATTGACTTCAAACCTAGGCTACACGTACTGTTGAGCTAACTTTGGCTCTGCGAAAGTTGAGTTATTTAATAATTAACGGTAAAAGACAAGATTATCTTATATTAAAGTATTCACTCCCTATAGTATTATAAAAAAGTGAATATTTACCACGAATTGGATTTTTACAAGATTTTGAAAACCAAAATCCAGGGGATAAAAGGATGAGTTTCAAAATCAAAATCCAGGGGATAAAGGGATGAGTTTCAAAATCAAAACTTTTCCATTAAATTATGGCTCAAAACAGAAACCAGTGCTTGACGAAGTAGCCGGAGGATAAAAATGGAAAATCCTCTGCTGATCCTGTAAAGTTGTAAGTCCCCTCCCACAGATGGCAATCCAGTATATTAATGAAATGCCCACTATATCAGAACTTACGATTAGCCAAATCCTGTTCATCGGTCACGACGAGCTTCATATTGAAGCTTTGCCTGTCGGTCATAAGCAAGATTGTCCCTGCTGCAAGTCGGAGCAAGCGGTCATCCGTAAAGGGTATAATGAAATGCGGGATCCGGTATCTGGCTGTATTTTAGAAGAAAACCTACTTGTTCGTATCGAGCATCCGCATGTACTGCGTGAATTGTGAAATTGGGTTTGGTTGGGCATATGATTTTGTTGATCCTAAACAGGGTTACAGCCATCTGTTTCGTTCACGCGTCGTGGAACAAGTACTCGTTACAACGGCTACTCATAGCGCCCGGATGCAGCAAGCGCCGGTTAGCACGTGCAGAATATGCATAACCAGGCTGTGCCAATGATTTGTCAGCAGCTTACCGATCAGCATGGGAAGAAGCGCACGAGACCAACGATTTGGTGCTCGGCATTGATGACTTCGCGATCAGAAAAGGTCATACCTACAATACCGGCATTCACAACCTGAAAGGAGAGACCATGCTGGATCTCCTACCCAGACGCAAACTGGAGGATTTACGCGCGTATGCCTGTGAGCATCCCCAATTTCGCATACTCAATGACAAAGCGGTCATGATGGATTTGACCCAAGCTTACCGCACCTGGATTCGGGAGTGTTTTCGATCGGCTATCCCGATCGCCGATCGTTTCCACGTACACGGTTACGTAATGAGAGTGTACAAGAGGTGCGTAATACGGTTCATCAGTGCTTCTCGCCGCGAGCAAAGGCGTATTTAAAGGCCAACAATTGCTTGCTGAAAGGCTTACCAACATCGTCACTTCACCAGCTACAAAGCTGGCATTCTATCCTGAATAAATGAAATATAAGAAAAAATTGGAGGTTATTATGTCAAAAAAACTAAAATCTTCAAAATTTAATGTTGAAGTCTACGATAAAGAAGGTAATTTATTGATATTTAATACGCTTACCGGTAATAAAACTAAAATCGGTTCGACTTCAGCCGCGCGCGTTGCAAAATTATTAAGAGAACCTCAATCCTCACTGAGCAGTGAACTGGACAAGGATTTTTTTATATCACAGAAGTTTATAATTGATGAACAAACTGACGAGTATGAAGTCGCGAGTGAATTACATAGAAATACAATAAACGCACATAGAACGTTAACACTTATCCTCTTGCCTACAGAGAACTGCAATTTTAGATGTAAGTATTGTTATGAGTCATTTGAGAAGAACTGGATGACTGAAAATGTGCGAAACGCTGTGGTGGAATATGTTGCGAAAAACATATCGAATTATGACAGTATTCATTTTGAGTGGTTTGGCGGAGAACCACTAACAGCGTATCCCGTAATAGAGGCAATATCAGAAAGAGTCATCAATATTTGCCGAAAGAATAAAGTTCGTTATACGGCAAGTATGACGACGAATGGTTACTTACTTAACTTAGATATGTTTAGAAAATTGCAAAAATTAAGAGTTGTTAAATATCAAATTTCATTAGACGGAGCTAAAGAATTTCATGATTCTCAAAGAGTATTATTTGGCGGACAAGGTAGCTTTGAAAAGATTTTTCGAAATCTCAAAGCTATAAAGGACAATATAACTTCAAGTAGTTTTCTGATAAATGTGAGATCGAATATTTCTGCTGGAATGCTTGATTCCCTAGATACGTTTTCAGGTTTCTTAGCTACTAATTTCTCTAATGATAAAAGATTTAATTTCTTTTGGAAAACTGTAGGTGACTGGGGCGGCGATTCAGTAAAAAATATGAATTTATGTACATTAGAAGATTTACTGCCTCAGATAGGAGAAAACATCAAGAAAGGTTTAGATTTCAGACCATTTACAAATGTCATATATCCCGGAGAAAGCGTATGCTACGCTGCGAAGAAAAACAACTTTGTAATCGGATCAGATGGAATTGTTTATAAGTGTACAGTGGCATTTAATATGGAAGAGAATCAAATAGGGCAGTTAAATGACGACGGTTCTATGACAATAAATGAAGAACGCTTAAAGTTATGGGTCACTGGACATGAAGAAAGTGATTCAAATTGTCAAAAGTGCTTTTTTAGACCATCATGCCAAGGTGCAACTTGTCCTCTCAGTAGAATCCAGACTTCAAAGAGTCCATGTCCACCTCAAAAAAGCAATATTAAAACATATGTAGAGTATCAATTCGAAACAGTTTAAAGGTGGTTAATATGGATACGAAAATCAATTTACTTAAAATTTATGACCAGTTCGGTATCAATCCAGAGGAAGAGTTAAATAGCCAGTTAGATTCATTAGATTTCGTTACATTAATAATAGAAATAGAAGAGAATTTTAATGTAAGTGTGCCAGAAGATTTGCTTAATGTCGACGTGTTGACAACTGATAAACTTGTTAATTTGATAGATCAAGAATTAGAGAAAGGCAATTAGGCAATGCAGGTGTAGTAATTCAGCTTGAATGAAAGGAGGTGAGTTAAATGAAACAAAAGCTGAAAAAAATCAATTTTGTTAAGTCGAAGAATTTGGTTGTAACACTCGCAGTAATAGGTACAAATGAAAATTGCAGCGGGAATTGCTAAAGTTGAATGAAAGGAAGTGAGTTAAATGAAACAAAAGCTGAAAAAAATCAATTTTGTAAAGTCAAAGAATTTGGTTGTAACACTCGCATATATCGGTACAAATGAAAATTGCAGCGGGAATTGCTAAAGTTGAATGAAGAATTACCTTCTATAAATGAATTTTTTATAGAAGGTAATTACCTTCAAATTCATGGTACCATTTAACCAGGGTCCTATTACTCTCACTTTATCGGCTGAAGACAGGGAAATCCAACGCACGCACCGGTTTCAAGAGTTGTTTCAATTCTTCAGAGCTGCTATTTTTAAGATTCCTGGTAGAGAGAATGGCCGCTGAAATAAGCAATGTGAGATATCGTTCATACAATTGTGTCGTGTTCAGGTCGCTCATGTCGACACAGCGTTGATACAGTATGATAAGCACATCCCCAAAAAATGTGCAGTGGTAGGTCCAATTGACAACTACGCTCATTAGAGCTGTTCCACAATGCGAACAGTACGTCAGTTCGCTGAAGAAGTAAACCTTTTTCCATGATACAATTCGTTTCTTAGCGGACTCCTTCGATGCCTTCATTAACCGAAAAGTTGAGAAATCCTAGCTTGGTTAGTTAAACAATAAGTCGTAGTTTTTCGAGTTAACGGTGACCTTGCTAGGTTTATAATAAAGAAAATGGGGGTGAACGATGTTTACATATATTGAAAGCGATCATGATTATCTCGTCAACCTAAAGAGGGAATACGGATTAGAAGAATTGATCCACACTCACTCTGATGACTTCAGTAAAGTGAAGTCACTATGTGATTGGGCCCATCATAAGTTGTTTTATACACCAGCTGGATATGAGAGTACGCTTATGGATCCTGATAACATAATAAGAGAAGCAAAAATAAAAAAAATAGGTTTTAGATGCATAGAGTTTGCCATTGTTTTAAACGGATTGATCAATTCAATCGGAATAGTATCTAGAATTGTTTTTTTGCATAAAAAGGCTATGGAGAAACTTATTGGTGGAGCGACACATGCGGTTGTAGAAGCGTTTCTGCCTTCATCGGGCAAGTGGGCATTATTTGACGCAGCGTATAATCAGCATGTTTTGCTAAATAATGTGCCTCTAAATTGCTATGAAACCTTATTAAACTATAAAAATGTTGAGGCATCGAGTTACGTTAGCTCTATACATAAATACCTTTATTATTTTGAGAGTTATTATGATAATCATGTGTTCATCGCCGATCATCATGTGGACTCCAAAAAAATAATGCTCGTTACTGGAGGCGAACATGAGCCAAGAGTTTATCAAAGGGTCCACCCGTTAATTAATGTAGATGTTACATTTAACCCCGATAATTTTTATATAATTCCGACGAGTTATCAAAGTTTGAGGAGAGAATATGATTACGGAAAAAATATCCAAACCGTTTAAAGCCGACATAGTAATAATTGATACTGGTGTTGATATTAAACATGAGCTGTTTGGCGACAAGGCTTTTTTTGGAGTAAATATATATAATCGCGACGACAAAATATATGTTGGCACTAACATACAAGATGAAATAGGACACGGTACTGCGATAACACATAAAATTATTACCATTTGTCCATGGGCTTCAGTATTTATAATCAAAATTTTTCAACAAGATCGGGAAGTAGACGAAAATATTCTACTTCGAGCATTGGAGTTTATTAAAGAAAATATTGAGTGTAACGTCATTAATATTAGTGCCGGTCTAACCATATGTACAAGGCTGCACGATCTACAACAGATTTGTAAAGAACTACACAACGATAACATAATTCTAATATCTGCTTTTCATAGTGATGGATCTCTTTCTTACCCAGCAAGCTTCAAAGAAGTGATTGGGGTTGAAATGGGAATGGATTATAAAAATGATGATGAATTTGATTATGTCGAAAGCGATTTCGTAAATATTATTGGAAGAAGCGGACGTCAAAAATTGGCAAATATTAGTTCGTCATTTCAATATGTAGAAGGTAGTAGTTTTTCAACAGCAGTAATTAGTGGACTTGTTTTAAATTACTTGCATGAACGTAATAGTTACACATTTAATGAAATAATGACCTATTTAAAAATACACGCTATAAAGGTTTATGAGAAATCGCAAAGTGTTGTTGATAATTCGTTTGGTTTTGAATTAAGAAAAGCCATAGCATTTCCATTCAACAAAGAGATGAGTAACATGATAAAATTTCACGATTTGTTAAGTTTCAATGTAACAAAAGTATTGCATGTCAAATATTCAGGTCAAGTTGGTAAACTTGTATCAGAAATAATTGGTACTAAGGTTGATAAAGACTTCGTAATTGAAAATATAGACTCCTTAGACTGGGAGGCGCAATTTGATACTGTTATTTTAGGTCACACCGTGGAACTCTCAAAGAAAATGAAGAAAGATATAAATCAGGAAATACTGAAAAAATGTATTAAATATGGGAAAAATTTATATGCATTTGACCCATTACTTAATTATGATGTGTTAATTCAAGAAGCTAGGTCTAATAATTGTAATGTGTTTTTTCCCACTGTTGATAAAAATCAATTGCCAGCACATAGATTTGGAAAGTTGTGTGAATTATCAACACCTGTTTTGGGTATATTTGGTACATCTTCCATGCAAGGTAAATTTACACTGCAATTGGTGTTACGATCAGTATTTAAAGCAAATGGATATGAGGTTGGACAGTTGGGTACGGAGCCATCATCTTTATTATTTGGTTTCGATGAAATGTATCCAATGGGATATAATTCGAACCTCTCTGTTTCAAGGCATGAAGCGTTGCAAGTTATTAATGACAAGTTGATGAGAATTGAAAGAAAACAAGTTGATATTATTTTAGTTGGAAGCCAAAGTAGTACGATACCTGAACTTACCACAAATACCGCCTTCTATACGTTTAAACAAATAGAATTCTTGATGGCTACCAATCCGGATATTGCGATTCTCTGTGTAAATGTAGACGATGATTATCACAATGTTTTAAAAACGATCAATGCAATCCAATCACTAAGTAGAGCCAACGTTTTGTCCTTAGTTATTTACCCAGTTATTAAGAAAATAACCACAAATAATCTATATCAGCTAACGAAACCTTCCAAACATCAGTTAGATGAATATAGAATTGGACTGCAAGAAATGGCCTCATTACCTGTCTTTATACTTGGGATTAATGATGAGATGGAAAGATTGTATGAGCAAATTATTCACACATTATCATAACTACATCTTAAACGATAGGTAGGATTATAGTGATGAGACGTGAGGATTTTTATAATAATGGGAATTTATTGGTAGGATGTACTGGGACTGTTGAATCTATTGATTTTTATAGGCAGATTTGGCATCTAAAGTCGACAGTTTGCAAGAACATAAAAATAATAGTAACTGATGATGCTAAGAATTTTATTAATGTCACACTACTCAAAACAATCACACATTGTGAAGTATACGATTCGATGTTTTCAGAAGGTCTTTCCGTACCTCACGTCAATTTACCACTATGGGCTGACGTATTTCTGATTCTTTGTGCTTCTGCTAATTCTATTGCCAAGATCGCAAATGGCCATTCTGATAACCTTTTGACTGCAGCGGTACTTAACGCAAGTTGTCCGGTTATATTGGTTCCCAGCATGAATAAACAAATGTGGAGAAAACCATCAGTTCAACGAAACATTGACACTCTTGTGAAAGATGCAATAATTGTTTGCGCGTTTGAAGTTAGAGTATTTGAAGCGGCGACATTAACCTCCGAGGAGGGGATTTCGGTAGATTTCCCTAAATTGATACTTAGGCTAAGCCGGGTAATTAGAACTTTATAGTGTTGTGGATAAATTTCTAGATAATAACATAAAGGAGGCTTTTCATGCAAACAAGAAGATATCTCGTCTTCTTATTCCCATATTTGAAAAAATATAAGCGTGAATACACAATTTTGTTCTTCTGTATTGGAATAGGGATGTTATTAAATTTAGCCATAGCTTGGTTTTTTCAAAATATGACAAATAACCTTTTGGGTGGTACGAACGATGGATTAGTATTATTTCTTGTACTGGGTATTTCTATTATCATAGTCATGATGTTAACAAACTATATTAATACTTTTTATGTAGCTAAAACGACAAGTTTGGTTAAAAATGATATTCGAATAAAAATGTTTAATCATATGATTGAATTTCCTATGAGTTTTTTCGATTCGAACCATAGTGGTGAAATCCAGTCAAGAATACAACAAGATACCGAACAATTAGATGGAGTTTTAGGACATAATATAATTCAATTTGTAATCTTACCGGTTTCAGGAATTGTGGCTTTTGTTTATCTCTCTTTTATTCATCTTCCAATGTCTTTAATAGCGCTAACTTTAGGGCCTTTAATATTACTCGTTAGTAAGATGTTCGGTCAGACTATTCGAAACAACGGCGTAGCCATTCAAAATAACTTAGCTAAATTAACGCAGCAATTACAAGAGGCATTATCCGGCCATATGATTACAAAAGTATTAAGGTTAGAACACGAAATATCCAATAAGTATATCCATAAAAGTGAGGACGTACTGAACACGCAATTCAAGGAAGCTAGAGTCAGTGGAGTATTACAAGCAATATCAATTGGTATAAGTTATTGTTCTCAAATAATGATATTTGCGATAGGTTGTTTCTTTGTAGCAAATGGTGATCTAAGAGTGGGCGACCTTTTTGCTTTTATAGTCCTTTCGCAGTCACTTATTACTCCATTCTCAAACATGGGACACTTATGGTCTAACCTACAGAGATCTTTGGCTGCTGTTGTTAGGATCTATGATTTTTTGAATATAACCAAGGATCGTTTCGTAATAAAGAATAAGGTTGAGCAAGTGCCTGTTGCTATTGAATTCAAGAATGTTAGCTTTTCATACAATGATAGTAAAAAGGTGCTAATTGATGTGAATCTAAAAATAAAGCCTGGCGAACGTGTTGCGATCATTGGGGAAAGTGGATCTGGAAAGAGTACATTATTGAAGGTTCTGTTGGGATTATATCACCCAACAGAAGGAGAAGTCTGGTTATATCCAGAAAATAAAGAAGCGACTATGGTAGAGGGAATTAACCCGTATACATCTTACGTACCACAAGATTACTTTTTATTTGATGATAGCATATATCAAAATATTCAATATGGTGAACTTAACGCGACGAATGACCAAATACAATATGCTGCTAATATGGCTAATGCGCATCCATTTATATTAGATCTACCTGATCAATATAACTTTCGAGTAGGCGAGCGCGGATCAAAGTTATCAGGCGGCCAGAGACAACGGATAACTTTAGCGCGTGCTTTTATAGGTAATCACTCGATTGTTGTACTTGATGAGGCTACTTCGGCTTTAGACGTACAAACTGAAGAGTTTATTATCAAGCACATACTTGAATTACGGAAAGATCACTCCTTAATCATGATTACACACAGGCTATCTACAGCTATGAATTTCGATAGGATTATACTAATGGATAATGGGTGCCTAATTGCATCAGGGACACATACCGAGCTTTTAAGGACCAGTGACAAATATAAAAAATTATTTGAGCATTTCCTAAGTACCGACTCCAGGCCTGTTGATTATCCAATAACAGGGACAGGAAATTGAAAAGAGGCCTTGCCTTTAGAAGAATCGATAGTTACCACACCAACGATATCACGACACAGGGAAGAAATTCACGGTATACACCCTGGTTCAATTTTTAACAAATGCTGCGGCAGGGGAGTGGGAAGTTGCTGTACTGATTCGGACAAAGCAGCACTTGCGGATTGCCGTCCGTGAACTATTCGACATTCTCCAAGAAAGCCGCAGATGTACCTTATGAAGTGTTCAAACGATTGTTTGAAATTATGGTTATTAATTTGGAGAACACAATGGGATTATGGACGAAGCAGCAACTGCGAGATTTTATTAAAGAGAACAAACTGGTGACAGCAAAAGATGCACAGGACGCGTTCAAAAATCTGTTCGCCGAGACGATTAAGGAAGTGCTGGAGGTGGAGATGGACACCCATCTGGGTTATGCCAAGCATGAAACATCGGAGAAAACGACGACGAATTCACGCAATGCAAGAGCCACAAGTAGATCACCAGCGAGTATGGCGAGCAGGAAATTGAGGTTCCGCAACCGTCAAGTTTAAGCCGCTGGTCAAAGAGTGGCAGAATCGGCCGCTGCAAAACGTCTATGCGGTTGTCTTTCTCGATGCCATCCATTTCAAGGTAAAACAAGATGGTGCTATCGTGAACAAGGCCGCGCACATGGACATTGGCATTGATTTGGACGGCAACAAGGGTGTTTTTGGGCATCTGGATCGGCGAGAACGAGTCCGCCACGTTCTGGCTCAGCGTGCTGAACGAGCTGAAAAACCACGGCAGACCCGTACAATAGTGTCTTGACCACTTAAACCAAGTAGTTAATGCGCTCAATGCGCTAGTAATTTGGACAATAATACACAGTAAAGTTTATAACTCTCGTATTGTTCTGCTGAGAAATACGGGATAATATAATATTACAGTAAATACTAATTTGTGGGGTTTGAATATGTCTCAAAAGATATTGCCTCTTGATAAGTCGCCAATTACAAGCTATCAGAACGCTTCTTATTTCCTTTCCATTTCACTGAGCAGTGATGATGCAAGGCCATGGATGTATAGTAACTTCATTCAGTTATATACAAGCGAGGGTGACAGAGAGGTTCATTTCTATAAGGCAGATGATTTGAAATTTTACCCGTGGCTGGATTATGTGCAAATTGATAAACTTCTCATCATGCAGCACAAAATAGATATATTTGAATGGATCAAAAACTATGTCGACAGAGAACACTATATTCATATTTTTCTGAACAAATATTATGTATCAGGAACATCATATTATCACGAAATTAACCAGGTTCATGATTTGCTTATCCGTGGCTATGATGAGGTCAAGGGGCAAGTTTATATATCCGCTTACAATGAGCGAGGAGTATATGCGAGCTGGTGGATACCTATCGGCGACGTAATACAAGGTTTCGCAACGGAACAATACGACAGTAACGAAATGACGTTAAAAGCAAGCGCGATCAAGTGTAACCGACATTATAGCTATCAACTCGATTTAAACAATATGTTGGAATTGTCGCGCGATTATTTGTTTTCCCGCAATACGTCGAAAAGAACAAGTATAATCGCTAGTCCCATGTATCGTACATACGGAATTGAAGTTTATGATAAGATAACCATGCTTTTATACTCTAGCAAGCGGCAAGTGCTGGATCTTCGACCTTTGCGTGTTCTCTGGGAGCATAAAAAAATAATGGTTCAGCGGATTAAATTTTTGAAAGAACATAATATTTTCTATAATACCGATTTAGAACAGGGCTTCAAACAGATAGAAGATGAGACTAACACGGTGCGAAATATAGCTTTGAAATATAACATGTCTCAAAATCAAAAGCTGGTTCATCACATTATTTCAAAACTCAGCATGATAAAGGAACGGGAAAGCCGTCTATTTAAAATATTGGTGAATGAAATGGAAGCAGCAAGTATAGCTTTTAAATGGAAGAACAGACAACTGGAACATTTATGGCAGTTCTTTAATGAGTATTTTTTGATCAAAGAGACGTATGATGACCCTGAGGTTGCTGTGCAAATAACGGAACTCTTGTATGCAGTGGGGAAAGACAAAGCTATCATTGATATTTTGTTGTTCCGTATGCCGATCGACTTTGTGCCGAGAATGTTTGTACATGCAAGAGAAAAAGCGTATGAGCTGTTTGTGAGGATTTATGAAATCATTAAAGACAGGTTGAGCCTTCATCAGGTCTCCTTCATCAACCATCTCACGGACAAATACAAGCAGTTGTTTTTGCATGTAGAGGATGCCCCCTTTCGAGAAAGCATATTGCAGGAATTAGATTTTCTTTATTCCACTTATAGACGACAGGAGATATTGGAATTGAAAGAAAAATTACTCAACTTTCGCACCTAGAAAATCGACTTAAATCCTTGAGGGCGTAAGAAGAATTCAATACAAGTATTGACAAAAAGACCTCACTTGTTTGGTATCATGGAAGTGTCGAACAACCACATGCCAACAAGAAAGGTGTCATCAGCCACTTTAATTGTAGGTGAATTCGGAACCGCCAATGACGGTGGCTTTTTGCATTCGTCACCAACATGGATTTGGCGATCAGATTCAGGCGATCAGAATGACGGTCAAAATATAAGACCCGCCATTGGTAGGTCAGTTTAGAAGGACACACGGTATTTGGTTTTGGTATGGAGCCAGAACTTCACACCTCCAAAAGCAACGTAGCGCTCCGTATCAAGCTCTACATTCGCCGGGTAAAGAACGTTTCCGAGCTCAAAGATCATCGGATTCCCGCAATGCAAGGGATAGAGCAGCCTCATCCCTTCATAGACACGCCAGCGCCTCGGTCGTAAAGATCGGATTAGTACTGCCGGCAGCCTCGACCGCCTTTCCAGCTTTATGGCGGCAGCCGATTACCGCGGCGCGCGTGTTGTTCCTTCCTTTTGACGCTTCCACAACCCTTTTTCCTCGCCAGTCCATCGCCTGCGCGATATGCTATAGAAGCTGCATTCCTCTGCTAAAAGCTACCTCTACCTTCACCTCTGCGTCTGCTTCTGTCCTCTATAGTTAACCACTGATTTTTTAGTTTGAGACCCAATTGACTCAACTTTAGTTGCTAAGGTCGATCTTGCCATATGAGCGCCAGGTCATTGATATCATGCGTCTGCATCTATCAATCTTTATTGTTGTTGGGTCGAACGCTCAACAATAAAGGAATAGCAGCTGTATTTCCACTTTTAACCTTGTTTTATTTTCTCAAGTACTAATTTTGGGGTTGTGCCCCTAAAATTGTTGTATTTTCTGCAAGAATTTAGTTCATAATCTGTCATTTCCCTAAAATTGTTGTGCTTTATGCAACATTTTTTATGAAATAGCAATAATTAGGCGTTATTGTTGTAAGAAATACAACAATTTAAAGCTTTACTTAAAAATCAGTGCTTGTCTCCTGCGGGAAGGGGAGCCGAGGGATGCAGGGGTTGTAGAGGAATGCAGGGGGTTGTAGAGGGATGCTGAGGATGCAGAGGGTTGCTGAAAGAACGAAATGATTGCTTTTTAAAGCTGTATTTCAACCTTTTGAAAAATAGAGATAAGAAATCCGGCTTGGAATGGCGATTGAAGTACCCTGCAGCCCCGCAGCAGCACGCCCGCCTGTCGTCGAAATCTGAGTTTGGTTTTGAGCCAAAAAAACATTTGATCATTTTGGATGAAAGTCGTATACTTAAGAAAGCAGACAAAATTACTTGGGATTTAAAAAGGAGGACAATGGCATGAATTTGTTTGAAAAAGAGGCATTGGTCAAGCAGAAGGCTGAAGAGCTTGAGCATGCTTCCCCGGAAGCAATTCTGCAATATGCGGTCGAGACATTTCCGAATATTACATTTGCCTGCAGCTTTGGTGCTGAGGATGTAGTACTCGTCGATATGCTGCAAAAAATTAGTCCAGAGACAGATATTTTTTATCTTGACACCGATTTTCATTTCAAAGAAACGTATGAGACGCGTGACCGGATGGTTGAAAAGTATAATTTGAAGTTTGTGGAAGCTCGCACGTTAATTACACCGGAACAGCAGGCAGAACAGTATGGTGATGAGTTGTGGAAGAGCGACCCGAACCAATGCTGCAGCATTCGTAAAGTTCAGCCGCTTACGGAAATCCTTTCGCATTATGATGCCTGGATTACCGGCATTCGTCGCGATCAGGCGCCGACCCGTGCCAATTCGAAGAAAATTGAGTATGATGTAAAATTTGGTCTTATTAAATTTAATCCAATTGCGCATTGGACATCGGAAGATGTATGGAAATATATTCGTGATAATGACATCATTTATAACCCGCTGCATGACAACTATTATCCGAGTATCGGTTGTGAGCACTGTACACGTCAAGTTATGCCTGGAGAAGATCCGCGTGCTGGACGTTGGGCTGGAAACGAAAAAACAGAGTGCGGTTTGCACAAATAAAGCAAAAACAATGGGGAGGTTATTTGCAGCATGAGCATTATTCAGCCGCATGGCGGTGTTCTGGTAAACAGAGTAGCTGAGGGCGAGGAACGTGAGCTTCTTTTGGCTGAGGCTAAGCAGTTGCAATCGATTAACGTTAGCGCGTGGGCGATATCGGATCTTGACTTGATTGGTGTTGGCGCATTTTCTCCGTTAACCGGTTTTTTGAATGAGCAGGATTATAACTCGGTTGTTGAGTCCATGCGGCTGTCTGATGGCACGGTGTGGAGCATCCCGGTTACTCTTGCGGTGGAAGAAGTCGAAGCAGCCAAACTGGAAGTTGGCGTAAAGGCAGCGTTGGTTGGCGAGGATAATGTCATTTATGGCACAATCATTGTTGAGAGCATCTACCAAGTGGATCAAAAACGTGAAGCGGTCAACATTTTCAAAACCGACGATCTGGAGCATCCTGGGGTTGCGAAGCTGTATTCCCGTCCTTCCACTTATGTGGGGGGCTCCATTACTGTTTTAAACCGTCCGAAGCCAGAGCGTTTTGAAGAATATTATTATGATCCGAGTGAAACCCGCCGCTTGTTCGCTGAGAAGGGATGGCGGACAGTTGTCGGCTTCCAGACGAGAAACCCGGTTCACCGCGCTCATGAATATATTCAGAAATGCGCCATGGAAGTTGTCGATGCACTGTTCCTGAACCCGCTTGTGGGCGAAACAAAATCGGATGATGTGCCAGCAAATGTGCGGATGCGCAGTTATGTAGCGCTGCTGGAGAACTACTATCCGGAAGATCGCGTATTTCTGGGGGTATTCCCGGCTGCAATGCGCTATGCAGGACCACGGGAAGCTATTTTTCATGCGATTGTACGTAAAAACTATGGATGCACCCATTTTATCGTAGGGCGCGATCATGCAGGTGTGGGCGATTATTACGGTACCTACGAGGCTCAGGATCTACTGCGTTCGTTTACCGCTGAAGAGCTGGGTATTACACCGCTTTATTTTGAACACAGCTTTTTCTGCACCAAATGCGGCAACATGGCTTCCAGCAAAACCTGTCCGCATGACAAAGCGCATCATCTTACGCTTTCAGGCACGAAAGTACGCGCGCTGCTGCGCGATGGCCAATGTCCGCCTCCAGAGTTTTCAAGACCGGAAGTCGCGAAGATTCTGATCGAAGGCATGGCTGAGCATACTGTGCAACAATAACGGAACAATCAACAGCATCGCTGTTTCATAGGCCGTCTTCCGGCTTGCTTTGCATAATGAACCGTCTCGTCCCATATAGTGATAAAGAGTCCGTAGGCTGTGGCTGCAGACTGTTTCTTCAACAAAGAGAAACAGTTGTACACAGTACAGGAGTTCATATATCGCTGGGGATCGAGGTGGTTTTTTGCTATGCGCCGGCGGAAAAGGAATCGTATCGTAATATGGATGAGCTACAAAGGCATGCTGCGAATTGGGTTAGGTCTGGCTATGGTGGCGCTCACGTTTGTTCTCTTGACACAGGAAATGCCCGCATCTCGCACATGGTCATACTGGACGATGCCGCTCTCAGGCAAAGTTATCGTTATTGATGCCGGTCACGGGGGCGTCGATGGCGGGGCTACCAGCAAGCAGGGACTGATCGAAAAAGATCTGAATCTTGCGATCGCCCTTCATCTGAGAGATTATCTCCAGGAAGCAGGAAGTCTGGTTTATCTGACTCGTGAGGGCGACTATGATCTGGCTGACCAGGATACCAAAGGCTACAGTCGCCGTAAAACAGAGGACTTATTGACCCGCGTGAAGCTGATTAAAGACAAGAAGGCAGATTTGGTCATCAGTATTCATATGAACAGCATTCCCCAGACGAAGTGGTCGGGAGCCCAGACGTTCTACTATCCAAGCAATCCCCACAACGAATCACTCGCTGTACTGATTCAGGAGGAAATCAAACGCAACCTGGAAAATACGAATCGGCTGGCTAACCGTGCAGATACGGTGTATTTGCTTAAATCGCTAGACCAGATTCCAAGCGCCCTTGTGGAAGTAGGTTTCCTGTCCAACCCGGGGGAAGCAAAGCGGCTTGGCGATGCGGAATACCAACGCAAAGTCGCCGCATCAATTTATCAGGGTGTGCTGCGCTTCACCTCTGGGGAGAAGGGGCAGCTGAAGCCAGGCGCTTAAAGTGCAGCGAAGGCCAAGCGGCGGACTGCACTCAGCCCCCGACAGGTTTACCTCTGACAGCTGTCCAACCACAGCCGGGGAGTGTGCTGCACCATGCCGGAGACCGTGCGCAGCAGCCGGAAGCTGCTTCCGATCGTTCCGGGAAAGCGGTGATGCCTTCGCTAGCAGTGTCCGGCAAACTGGCGCCAGGCCGGCGTTCAGCTTAACGGTCTGCCGGGCTGACGTCATCGGCAATTAAACAGTCATTGGCAGCGTATTGGCTCCCCTCAGTGGCGCTCACGGAAGGCTGCCTGCTTTGCAGATCGGGGACAGTATTGCGCTCTGCAGCAGGGTTGCTGCTCGTTTGGGGCAGTTTCTCCAGATATCCGGCGCGCGCTTTGGTCGCTCGCAGATTATAGGTTCTGCCCAAAGCTTTGCCATAGGCAATGATCGTATTCAGCGGTTGCTTGTCTTTAAGCATCGTAAAGGGACGAGGGTCCGGCTTAGTATTCAGTTCTAATATCCATGGCTTAAAATCGCTACTGAGTGCGATATCAAGCCCCACTTCACGAATGGCTGGGTAAGATCTTCTCATCTGCCTGGCTGACCGCAGACCGATTTCCTGCAATGCTGCCTGCAGCCGTTCGATAAACTCTGGCGCTGCTTTGAACGGCTCTAATTCGTCCAGTTCATGAATCGTTCCCCCTTGGCTGCCGTTAGTGACAACCTTGCCCCGATGGGCAATTCGGGCGGCAATGCCAGTAACTTCCCATACTCCGGCTGGATTGGTCTGTACCATAACGCGCAGATCAAAAGGCCGGCCTTGATGCTTCAGCATCCGAATGCCTTGCTGTACCAAATAGGAGCGGCCGCGCGTATATTTGCTAATCGCCTCATACATGTGCTGATAGCTGGCAAATGCCCGTACTGTGGTGCCGGTCTGAAAACGCCAGCGTCCTTGCCGGGAGCGATTCATCTCTGCTGGCGGGTCAGCTTGCAGCTTTTGTACGCGCATAACTCCTTCACCCAAGGAGCCGCAGCTGGGTTTGACGTAGACCATACCGTGAATCTGGAGCATGGCGAGCAAGCTGTCACGATTCATTTTCCTTGTTTCAGGAATATAGCTTCGAAGCTGTGGGTTCATTTGCAGCGCGACGGTTTTCGTCCATTTGTTGGAAATATATCTTCGCTGTTTTCTCATCGTCTCCTCCATTTTGAATTGGATTAAAAAATAATTGCAGATAGTACAGCTTATGGAGATTTGCCCCCGGTTGCCCCAATTCAATACAGGAATGGGCAGAACCAATGGAAATGGGCGGGCATATTGTTTAGTATGCGACCCGTTGCGGCAGCAAATTGTTGGAGGTGCATTGAAGAGGATGACAAAGGGAAGGGCGGAAGCGGAAGTGCAAGTGGATGACACGCAAATGGAACAGGAAAAGGCGGGGAAGTTGAACGATGTGGCAGCAGACCCGGCGGCTACGACGACCGAAACAGAGCGCTTGCTTGCAGTATGGCAGTCAAGCATAGCGCGTGAAGTACAAGAACAGAAGAAGCAGGCAGAGCAGTTGTTTACCTGGTATGCTGATTTGCTGGAACGGACAAGAGAGCAGGAGACATCCAAAAAAGAGAAATCCAGAGAAGAGAAATCCATAAAAGAGACAGGAGACATTCCGACTGAGTTAAGGGCAGCAAGGGCAGCGACGGGGCATTCGGAAGGCGCCGTCCGAAGCGATAGCCCGCTGCCATTGATAACAGCAAATTTGCTCGAAGAGCATTATTACAAATCTCCCGCGGCATCCGATGCCAGCGTATATCGAACTTCAGGCACAGGTTCCGGCATCCGCAAGTCGATTAGCTATTCAGATCAGGATGAGGAGCAGTATGTAGCCATCAAAACAGCGCTATTCGGCAAGTTGATCGCAGAGGATGCAATTGCCAGGGCAGTTGCGGACATGGGAACGGGGCACGCGGCGGATACGGCGATTGAAATCTTCAGGAGGCTGGGACTGGAGAGAGAGTCGATCCCCTTCGACCAGCCGCTTGCGTATCATGCGGAGCGACTTGCAGCTTTTCAGCCTGAGCTATTATATACGATGCCGTCGATATTGGATCAATTGGCGACCAGAGTAGACGATGGTCTTTTTCAGCGGTTGCGCAAAGTAATTTTGGTCGGGGAGACAGCATCGCAAGCATGGCAGCAGCGAATGGCTGCTAAGCTTGAACTTGCACCGGAAGCAATAATTGATACGTACGGCTCCATCGAGATCGGAACGATCGCATCCTATGATCATGAGCGGGGCTGCTATGTTATCGCTGACGGGCTTTATGCGGAAGGAATCGGGACAGAGCAATTGGATGAACGGCTGGAGCCGCTTGGGGAAGAGGAGTCGATTCTCGTGCTGACCTCTTTTGTAAGGACGTATTTCCCCGGTATTCGTTATGTTACCTATGATGTGGTGCGCGGACTGCGCAACGAAGTGGTTAACGGAAACGTTATTCAATGTTTCGACTGCCTAGTCAAGCGGGTAGGACGTGAGCTAAAGCATGGGGAAAAAATCAGTCTGTATGACATTGAAACGGTTATTTATGCCCATCTGGAGCAGGCGGATTTCCGGGTACAACTGATCGACAATGCGCTGCATATCCGTATTCAAAGCAAGCAGCTTGACCCACAGACGACACAGATGATTCGCAAGGCGGTAGAAGAGCAAATCCCTGAAATCGGCATGATGATCAGAAATAAGCTTATTCGCGGCATCGAGGTCGAAGCCGTAGCGGATGGGGAAGAACTGGAGCGCGGCAAGGTGAAGACGAAAAAGATTTATTACTAACGAGACAAAGGTCGGATGATGATGGAAGAAGCGAATTTGTTGTCGGTCATTGGCAATACGCCACTCGTGAGGCTTGGCAAGCTGTTCGATGAATCTCAGGGAATACGCGTCTACGGGAAGTTGGAACTGTTGAACCCAGGGGGGAGCGCGAAGGACCGCCCTGCGCTGCACATGATCCGCAAAGCCTGGGATGAAGGAAAGATCGGTCCGCATTCCGTCGTGGTCGAATCCAGCTCAGGCAACATGGCCATTTCACTTGCTGCGATCTGCCGCTATTTGAATATGCGATTTATTTGTGTGCTCGATACAAGAACGACTAGCCAACATATCCGGTTGCTTCGGGCATACGGGGCCGAAGTTGACCTGGTTGAGCAGCCTGATGCGGCAACAGGCGAGTTTCTGCCTGCCCGTATACAGCGCGTTCAGGAGCTGCTGCAGCATATCCCGGGAAGCTACTGGCCCAATCAATATGCCAATCCTAATAATTACCGTTCGCACTACGACACGACAATGGCCGAAATTGCCGCACAACTGGACCGGATCGATTATGTTATTGGAGGGGCGAGCACATGCGGAACACTGAAAGGGTGCCGCGACTATGTGCAGGATTTTGGGATGCCGACCCAAATTGTAGCTGTCGATGCCGAAGGGAGTGCGATTTTTGGCAGTGACAGCAGCAGCGTGCGCCGCTTTCCCGGGCTGGGTGCCGGCATTGTGCCTCCGTTCGCCCGGGAACAGCCAGCAGATCGGGTTATTCATGTGTCCGACTGGGAAATGGTCGCAGGCTGCCGCCAATTGCTGAATGAGGAAGCACTGATGGCCGGTCCTTCATCCGGCGGCGTGATCAGCGCGGCCAAGCGATTGACGAGCGAAATGAAGCCAGGCGCGGTATGTGTTGTCATTGTGCACGACCGCGGCGAACGTTATCTGGATACGGTGTACAATGACGAGTGGGTTTTCGAGCAATTCGGGAAGCGGGTCGGTGCAAAGGCGGAAGCGGTGCTGTAACAAAGGAGCGGCCGCGGAGGGGACGCGGTTTACCGCAACTTTGGTTGGAGAAAACTTGAAGCTTATTTCACAATGAAGCCTCGCGGATGTTATAAGCTCAGGGCCGTGTGTGTTATAATGGGGATTATTAGGCACTATGCTGACATGATTATCATTAAAGCATCATGCTTATCGGTTTATGATCACGAGGGGTGTGTGAGATAACAAATGTTGACGCGTGAAATAGCTATTGAAACCGTCATGTCTATTGTAGAGCAAAGCGATAATGGCGCGGATGCCATGCAAATCCGCGACTGCGTCGTGCGGGATGGTCAAGTATCCATGACCGTCCTGACTGCCAGCGGCGAGGCAGAGCCGCCGCTGGAAACCGCGCTGCGCGAGGCGCTCCTGCGCCTGGGGGCCGAAACCGTCCATTTCCGGTTTCGGGCCTTGCCAGCGGCGGAGCGCTCGCCGGAGACTGCGGCAGCGCCAGCCGCAGCCGCAGCTTCCGCGCCTGCTGGCGCGGCTTCCGGCGCCCCCGCTCAAGGGACGAGCGGGGCCGCAGCGAGCGACCAGCCCGTGCGTGGGCACGGGGCTGGTCTGGAATCGCATCCGCTGCTGAGTGAAGACAGCGCGGTGCGGTTTATTGCCATCGCCAGCGGCAAAGGCGGCGTAGGCAAATCGACGGTAACCGTCAATTTGGCGGTCGCGCTGGCGCGCAAAGGCAAGCGCGTCGGCATTATTGATGCCGACATTTACGGTTTTAGCGTGCCTGATATGATGGGAATCGAGGAACGTCCGGAAGTTGTGAACGAGCGGGTAATTCCCATTGAAAAGCATGGCGTACGCGTCATGTCGATGGGATTCTTCGTTGAGGACAACAGCCCGGTCGTATGGCGTGGACCAATGCTTGGCAAGATGCTGCGGAACTTCTTCATGGAGATCGAGTGGGGAGAGTTGGACTATCTGCTGCTTGATCTTCCGCCTGGAACCGGGGATATCGCGCTTGATGTGCATCAAATTATTCCTCAGAGCCAGGAGATTATCGTTACGACGCCGCATGCTACCGCAGCTTTTGTTGCGGCGCGCGCCGGGGCAATGGCGATCAAGACAGAACATGACATCATTGGCGTAATCGAAAATATGTCCTATTATGAATGCAGCAAATGCGGTGAGCGCGATTATATTTTTGGCAGAGGCGGTGGCGGCAGACTGGCTGAGTCGCTTAATGCTGAACTGCTCGCGCAAATTCCAGTCGGCGCGCCTGACAATCATCCGTCCGAACCGGATTTTTCACCGTCGATCTATAAGGCGGATACACCGACAGGCCAGATTTATCTGGAAATTGCCGACAAGTTGATCGCTCAACATCAATAGTGAGGTATAGAAGCGCTGCAAATAAAACAAGGAGGCCATCCATCGGGATCGGCCTCCTTGTTTTATTTTTGACTGTCGCCTGAATTTCCATCTTCCTCATCGCCGCCTTGGTCGTCCTCACCTTGACCTCCGCCTTGATCCCCTTGCCCTTCGTTTTCTTTCTTGACTTTCTCATCTGGCTTGGGCAGTAATTCTTCCTTAACTGCCTTCTTCATCAGCTCCAGCATTTCCAGACGAACAAGCGGGCTTTGCAGCCCTTCCTGCATAATTGTCATTACCTGCTGCCGATACTGCGTGCTCTGTAGAACATCCAGAATCATGCGATCCATCTCCGGATTTTTCATGACACCAATCAAATCCTTCTGATAAGACGGGTCCTTCATTAAATCCTTGTGAATTTGTTTGTTCTGTTTATTGACGACTTTGGCGAATTCGCCTGCAAATCGCTGGTCGGTCATTAATTTCTCAATGACCTTGTTATAATCTGGAGATACAAGCACTTCCTTGACAGCCAGCCGAACCTGCTCATGATCCTGCACCGACAGCAAGCCCATTTTGTTGCCTGTGCCATCGGTTGATTGAATAGCGGACTCCTGCAGCGCTTTTTGCGCATCTTCCGTTTTTAAAATATCGATGACCATCGACTTCATATCCTTATAGCTGATTTGCTGATTGGAACCAGATGGTTCTGCACCGCAGCTTGTCAGTATAGTGGTCAGCAGGACGATAAGCGCCAGCAATGGCGATCTGTTTCGCATGATCCACTTGTCTCCCTTCTGTAGACGAGTGCCCGGTAACAATAATAAAATAGAAAAACGGGCAGCCGTTATGCATTCATGCAGTTATTATGCTCATTGTTCACGGGATTATCATGGAGATTACGTAGCTTTTTGTTGTGAAAGTGGTAAAATAAAGGGCATATAGAAGGAGGTAAGAACAGCGTGAATATCAGGAAATGGTTTTTTCTGTTTTGGAGCTGTATGGCGGTTGGGGCGGTGGTTACCGCGATTACAGGTTCGATAATGCAGTGGACCGATAAATCGTTTGGGTTTATGGGGTTGGAAGCGGCGGGCTTCAATGCGGCCATGATGGCGCTTGTGGGCACGATGATCGGGGCATTCAGTCAGATGGGCTTTTTCGCTTATTTGACATTAAGTTATATTGCGCTCAGTATTTTCCGTAAGAAATATTTATGGAACGCGTTGCAGGCCTATACTTCTTTATTTGCCCTGATTGCACTTGGATATCTGCTTTTTCAAAACCGGGCTGAGTTGTCTAATGTTGCTTTCTGGCTGCTCCCACTGCTGCTCGCGGCCGCGGCGATTATCGTCACAAACATCAAAGTGCAGCAGACCAATAGAAGCGCGATGGTTCCGACATTGTTTCTTTTGGTGTTCGTTACCATATTGGAGGCATGGCCTGCGCTGAACGGTGAAAACAATATCAATGCAATCGTATTTATGTTTGTCCCGTTGTTCGCATGCAATGCATACCAGATTTTAATGCTGCACCGGCTCGTCAAACCTGCAGCAACCGATTCCGCCAGAGAGGCGAAACCGGTCGCTTGATAACCGTTATTTAAAATTCTTTGGGCAAGCTGTTGGAGAGGACGGAGGAGGATTTGTCACGGACGGTCTGACCCTTCACTTCGGTCTGCTCGATTAATTGAGATACCGTCGCAAAGTCATATCCATCATCACGGAGCTTATCGATAATTACCGGCAACGCTTCGTGCGTTTGTTCACAGGAATCGCTCGCATGCATCAGGATGATATCTCCAGGATGTGCTTTGCTGACGACACGGTTAACAATTTTGTCGGGTCCAGGGTTCGTCCAGTCGAAGGAATCGGTATCCCACTGAATAACTTTATAATTCAATTCATCCGCTATTCGTAGTACCCGCTTGTCAAAATCTCCATTAGGCAGACGAATCAGATTGGGGCTTTTTCCTGTTACGTCCCCCAGAATCGAATGGGCGGTTTGAATTTGCTGGCGAATTTCTTCATCGCTCAGCTTGCTGTAGTTATCGTGTTTATGCCCGTGGCTGCCCACTTCATATCCGGCATCCACAATTTTTTTGACGATATCCGGATGAGCCTGGCTCCAGGGGGCTGACAGGAAGAAGGTAACGTTAGTGACCCCTTTTTCTTTAAGCACCTCGAGAATAGGTTCGGCTCTTTTCTCCCCCCAACTGATGTCAAAAGTAAGGGCAACAACTTTCTTGTCTGTGGGCACACTGTAAATTGCTGCTGTCTGCGGCGGAGCAAACACCGAAATATTGTCTTTCTCGGCATACACGATGCCGGCAGTGAAGAGCAATCCAACCAGAACCAGAAAGTACCGTTTAACCCGCCGACCGTTAATCACATAAAAAACGTTCATTTTTGCAGGCTCTCCTCTCGTTTGGGGCTTGTTTAATATCAATGTATGCTCGTACGAAGGAGTTATGCGTTAATTATTGTTTCAAAAAAAGAGACAGGCGAAGAAAGGAAACGGATATGTTCTCATGGCGTGCAATAGGAAATCATTTTGTGGAAATGCGAAGTTATTTCGTGATCGCCCTAATACTGCTGCTGGCTGGAATGTTTGTAGGGGCTTCTAATGAACAGTTGGAAGCGTTTCTGAACTCGCAGCTCAGCGGACTGGAGCAGTTTGTCAAAACGGCAGATGCCAGTTCGAACCCGCAGCTTACGATGTTTTTTATTATCTTTTTCAACAATGTGATTAAATGCATTGTGGTAATGTATTTAGGCGCACTGTTCGGCATTATTCCCATACTGTTTATTTTTGTGAATGGCATGGTGATGGGCTATTTGTTCAATATGATTCATACAAGTGGCGAAAATTTGTTTCTTATCATTGTCAAAGGAATTTTGCCTCACGGCATTATTGAAATTCCGGCATTGATTGTGGCATGTGCATATGGACTTAAATTCGGGACACTTGGATTTCGAGGAATTGCCAACCTGGTAAGACAGGTTCCAGGCATCGGTCTGGAATATGAGAAGCTGGCGATACGCTCCGTACCGATTACAGTTATATTAATTGTCTCGCTACTGGCAGCGGCAGTGATCGAGAGCACATTGACTGTGTGGCTGCTCGGCAAATAAATCGTTGTAATAAAAATTCCAATATTTGAGCATAACAATAAAGCGGCGGTTAGCGCAGTAGAGCGTACGCTGCTTTTTTCTATAAGTGCTGTTGGAGGGCTACTCTTGTGCTGCCTGCGGAATGAAACCAACTTCATCGGGATGAAGAGGATGTCGGTGTACACTTGTCGGTCAGTACTGAATGTTGCTTTAATGTGCATTGTCAAAGGAGGTCCGGCAATCGGATATGCTTGGATTTTTATTTAATGACAAGGAATGCAGGGAATTGGATTACGTATTGCGCAGAGAGATGGATGAAATGTTATTGCATCTTCAGGATGCAAGGATGGAAGGCGAAATTAAACATGCTATTACAAGACGCTACAAAATAATATTCAGAATGTATGCACGAATTGCCTCGCCTAAAGAATTGTCCCGATATGCATTAAAGGTAAGATAGTGAGATTGCAATGCAAAGTGAACGCTGGATTTAATTGAGAAATATGAAGGCAAGCAATGTTTAATGTACAATGCCGTTTAACGCCATCAATAGTTAAGCGGCCAAAATGCATCACTGAGAGTAGCAGATCTGCTCTGTAATAAGAGGTTTTTCGGTATATTTCAATTTTTTTTGACAAAGGTATTGACGACTAGAAGTAATATGTGGTAAATTAACATTCGCTCCACTGGGGCGGTGCTAAATGAAAGCAAGCTGATAAACACTTCGAAAAAAAACTTTAAAAAAAAGCTTGCATTAAGATAGTAACCTGTGATATATTATAAAAGTCGCCGCTGAGAGAAACGGGCGATGAGGAAAGAGTAAATGAGCAAGATTTTGTTCTTTGAAAAC